>JAIKLF010000010.1 GCA_019753405.1 Murdochiella sp. Marseille-P8839
TCAATCGATCTGTCGTTACCACACCTACCGAGATAGTTAAATACATGGTTGAGAAAACTATGTCGTTGGTATGCCACGATAAAGCACCTCAAGCGATCAAGAAAATTAAAGTTGCAGAGAACAAAACACCATATTTGATACATTTTAACGGCATCGCCGCTTAGGGTACGAACCTAATACTAAGGGGTACGAAAATTTAGTATGTGGTACGAAAATTAATAAGCTCACAGCGATGTTCATCCTAAAATTAAACTAAGAGGCATTACGCGTTACAAGAATCTTGTTCTATCTGGCAGGGTTCTTTTTTATGCAATATTAGGCGAATTGCCATTACCGCATAAAATTCTTGACAAACAAGTTAGTCTATGATAACTTGCTATTTACCGAGAATAATCTCGGTAAGGAGAGGGGAATGATGGTCAGAGAACGATTAGATCCGGAAATGCGTAAGGAAGACATTCAAAAGGCTGCTATGGCACTCTTTTCTTCTAAGGGCTTTAACAATACGACGATGGATGATGTTCGTGAAAAATCCGGTTTATCAGCCGGCGGATTATACTACTACTACAAAAATACGGCAGAAATCCTCTACGACATTATGGACAGAGGAAGCAGGATGCGTGAAGCGACGGTAACAAACACGGTTCAACATATGGGGAACAGGCTTACACCACATGTCTTGGCTGAAGTTGTCGTCGATAAAATGTTGGCGAATAATCCTTTTACGCCTATCTATGTCATGTTTCTTGGTGAGATTAAGAAAAATGAACAGCTTAACGCATTATATGAAAAACTCAAGAGGGATTCGATTACTTACTTTAAGCATTTTATGAATGGGTACGACTGCGGATTGCTTACTGATGATGACTATGAATTTGTAACGAATCTCATCAATGCAAGCTTGTTATCCTGTGAAATTTTAGATACGCGTGAAAATTTTCTAAAGAACAGACAGCACTTGGTATCCATGCTTGAAGGTTATTTTACTCGTTCGACTTCTCAGTAAGCGGAAGTTTCCGGACTCTAAAATCTTCCATCAATTTCAGCATTTCATTCATTTACTAAGGAGGTTTTTTGATATGAACTTATTGAAAAAGTACATCGCCAAAAATAAGACCGGCTACTTTTTCTCGGTTCTTTTTGCCGTTTTGGGTGTACTGGCAGGACTTTTTACCTATGTGCTCTTGAGCAAAATGATCATTGCCCTCATTGCAGGGAATACAGATTTTGCTTTTTATACTAAAGGAGTCCTCAGTATTCTCGCGCTGCTGTGCGCAAAAGAAGTTTTTATGGGTATTTCCACCACGATTTCTCATACGGCGACCTATGGTGCTTTGTGTGAAATCAGGCGAGATATCATGGACAAACTTTTCAAAATGCCGTTAGGAAACATTTTGAATTTAAGCACAGGAAAGCTAAAAGATGTCATCGTGAATCAAGTTGACAGCATGGAGACAACCCTGGCTCACCTGATTCCTGAAATGACCGCTAATATTGTTGGCCCGGTTTTACTTCTTGTTTACATGTTTGTACTCGATTGGCGCGTTTCGCTCTTGGCACTGGTTCCTCTTGTGATCGGCATGTTTTTTATGGCCGGCCCGATGAAGCGCATGCCTAAAATGTTTCCCAAAGCAGTCAAAATTGGTCAAGACATGAACAACTCGATTGTGGAATATATCAACGGCATTGAGGTCATTAAGTCTTTTAATCAAGGCGATACATCCTATAAAAAATACAGCGATAATGTTTATGCCAAAGCAGATTATTACTGCAAGTGGATGGGCTTGAACAACAACGATTATGCGGTGAGCATGTCGCTTGCACCGATGGGTATTTTAACCATCATTCCGTTTGGCCTTTTCTTCTGTATGCAAGGTAGCCTAAGCGGCGCTCATCTTTTGATGTTGATTATTTTATCGTTTGGCACAATCTCAAATATCATGCAGGTGATGTCTTATGAGGACGATATGGGTCGCATCAAAACCATTGCCGGTGAGATTGAAAAAGTTCTCAACTCAAAAGAGTTATCCCACGCAACCGGTACACAAAACATTTCACGCTATGACATCACTTTCGATCACGTGAATTTCTCTTACGATGACAACAAACAGGTTATCAAGGATGTCAATCTGCACATCAATGAAGGCAGTGTCAATGCACTCGTCGGGTATTCTGGCTCAGGGAAATCGACCGTTGCAAAGCTCCTCGCCGGATTTTGGGATACCGATAGTGGCACCATAACAATTGGTGGCATAGCTCTCAAGGATATGCCTTTAGAACAGCTTTCGGATGCTATTTCTTATGTATCTCAAGACAATTATTTGTTTGATATTTCCATCAAAGATAATATTCGCATCGGCAAAAAAAATGCAACGGATGAGGAAATTATAGAAATCGCTAAAAAATCGGGCTGCCACGATTTCATTATGAAGCTCTCACAAGGCTATGAAACGGTTGCCGGAGAAGGTGGCGGGCATCTCTCCGGCGGTGAGCGCCAACGCATCTCTATTGCACGCGCCATGCTCAAAGATGCACCGATTGTCATTTTGGATGAAGCCACTTCCTATATCGATCCAGAAAATGAAGCTATTTTGCAAGATGCCATCGCCGCATTGGTAAAAGGCAAAACGCTCATTATTATCGCCCATCGACTGAAAACCATTGCAGATGTGGATCAAATATTTGTAATCCATGATGGATATGTTGAAAATCACGGAACACACGATGAACTATTAAAAGATTCTCCGGTTTACCAAGAATTGTGGAGTGCGGCCATGCGAGGTGAAGAAAATGATTAATACATTTAAGAAGTTATGGAAATTTGCAGAGCGTGAGCAAGGAATGATTCGCTCCTCGGTGATCTGGAGTTTTTTGGGCGCGATTTTTAACGTTTTTCAATTTATGGCCATCTATTTGGTCATTGCGGCGATTATAAAGCAGGAAATTACGTGGCAGACGATTGGTATGTGCAGCGCATTCTTATTGCTTTCCTTACTGGGCATCATTATTTCTAAGAAAAATTCCATGCTTAAGCAAACGCATGCCGGCTATTTTACAGCCGCAAATAAGCGTATCGCTATGGGAGAAAAAATCAAAAAAGTGCCAATGGGCTTTTTCAATGATTTTAGCTTAGGAAATTTAACGGCCATTGCGACGACAAAGTTGGACAGTCTCGAAACTTGGGTGCCCACACTTTTTATTATGGTATTCGGCGGTCTGCTTGTAACCGTGGTATTTATCCTGTCCCTTTTTATGCTGCATTGGAAAATTGCACTCATTGCTATCGCTGGGTCTTTGATTTT
The DNA here is from genome assembly GCA_019753405.1 of Murdochiella sp. Marseille-P8839. Classification (GTDB taxonomy): domain Bacteria; phylum Bacillota; class Clostridia; order Tissierellales; family Peptoniphilaceae; genus Murdochiella. Next base: position 3,303 of record JAIKLF010000010.1, read on the forward strand.
CTTGGCGGCGGCCGCTTTAATGCAGCAAAGATCTAAAAAGAGTTCGGATCGAGTTTCTGTTGTACAAAACGATCTCACGAAAGAAGTGCTGGCAACCTTGCAAGGTATGCAGATCATCAAGTCCTATAACTTGGGAGGACAAAATAACAACAAGCTGGATCAAAGTTTTGAAGAAACAAAAAAATCGACGTTGAGCCTTGAAAAGGCCGTTACGCCTTACACGGTACTGCTGAAAATCATCATTGCGATCACGATTTCGGTTATGATTGCCACAGCACTTTCATGCTACTTTTCGGGAGAGCTTTCTTTGGACTATACCATCATGACGCTGGTTGCCAGTTTTGTGATTTTTAACAGTTTATTGGCTTCTGGTAGTGCTATGGCCATGCTTAGAACCATTGACAACGCGATGGATTCTTATGATTACGTCAATCAAATGCAAGATATGCCGGAAGGTCATATCAATGATGAACTTCAGCAACACGATATTGAATTTAAAAATGTTTCCTTTGCCTATGGCGAAAAGCCAATCTTAAATAATGTGTCTTGCTATATCCCCGAAAGATCAATGACGGCTATCGTAGGGCCGTCTGGTTCAGGGAAAACAACTTTTTGCAATTTGATCTCTCGCTTTTGGGATGTCAATTCAGGAGAGATTCGCCTTGGAGGAAAGAACATAAAAGATTACTCCCTTGAAAATCTCATGAATCATATTTCGATGGTCTTCCAAGATGTCTATCTTTTTGCCGATACGATTGAAAACAACATTAAATTCGGATGCCCAAATGCCAGCCGCGATGATGTGATTGCGGCGGCAAAAAAGGCCCAGTGCCATGACTTTATTTCCGCCTTGCCCGATGGCTATCAGAGCATGATCGGAGAAGGTGGAACAAGTCTTTCCGGCGGTGAAAAACAGCGCATCTCCATTGCCAGAGCAATGCTGAAAGATGCACCGATTATCATCTTTGATGAAGCTACTGCAAATGTTGATCCGGAAAACGAAGACAAGCTGAAAGCAGCCATTGAAGCCCTTACTCAAAACAAAACCGTCATCATGATCGCGCACCGCTTGAAGACGATCCGTAATGCAAACCGGATTTTGGTACTGAACAAAGCAGGGATTGAGCAGTGCGGTACACATGATGAATTGATGCTGCAAGGAGGTCTTTATCGAGCTCTTATCGAATCGAGAAGCAAGGCGGAAAGCTGGAGATTCGCAAATTAAAGTTTGGAACTAACAACAACATCTTCGACATAAAAATGATTGTGCCTGATGTTGTCGAAAATTAAATGTTCAGAAAGGAATTTTATGATGAAACTAAAAAATGTTGTACAGATCGCCGTATTGGCAGTAATTGGCTGTGTTGTCTCCTTTGGAATCAGTATGCTGACGGGACTTTTAGGCATGGCTTCCCTCTACATTTCAGCCGGGTTTGCCGCTTTTGCGATCGGACCGACCTTTGTGATTGCGGCTCGAAAAGTACAAAAGCGTGGCACAGCGCTTCTCTTTTGGGCTGTGCTTGGGTTGGTATATGCAATTTTAGGTTATGGGATCATGATTCCGATTACTCTGATTGCAGGGATTGTCTGCGAGCTGATTATCGGAAAGTACGATACTATCAAACGCATCGCCATTGCTTTTAGTGTTGCCATGTTTATCGATTCGACGCACCTCATTCTTTTAACAAAAATTTTAGGCGTCGAAGGTTTAGTAAAATACGCGTCATCTACCTTTTCTCCAGAACAAGCAGCACAAATGGTTGCCGCCTATACAAATGAAGTGATTTTGATAGCTTTTGCCGTTAATGTTGTGCTGTGCTTATTAGCCGGATTTTTCGGAGCATTCATCAACAATAAGTTCTTTGAGAAAAGCACTCAGCAGAGCAAGCTCAAATAAGATGAGCCGATCATTTTCCCGCAGAAAAGACCAAGAGGGATATCTTCATCCGCTTACGCTATTTGCCTTAACGATCCTGTTTTCCTTCTTGGTCTTTACTCGCAATCCATGGTTATATGGAATCACCTGTGCGGCAAGCTTTTTAATCTTGCTGTCTCGTTCCGCTCGAACCTGCATAAAAAATCTCGTTTTTTATGCAGGCATATTTGGTGTGACAGTGCTTCTGGCTCATACCTCGTTAGGTTTTACAACAGGAGCTTTTTTAGGACTTGCTATTTTAATTCTTCAGTTGTTTCCGATCATGAATATTGGTCGTGCACTGGTCATGACAAGTTCGACTAAAATTTTTACGGCTATGCGCCAGTTGCATTTACCCATAAGTCTATCGGTCGGTCTTGTTACCGCGCTGCGCTTTCTTGACGAAATACTGCTTAGCCTTAAGGAAATTAAAGCCGGAATGAAAATCCGCGGTTTTCATGCTTCACTTTTGCACCCCGTCCGTACTTTTGAGCTGTACTTTGTTCCCTTGGTCTATAAATGTCTGCATGTCAGCGAAACTCTCGTCTCTTCAATTATTGCCAAAGGTATCGAGTATGAAGGAGAAAAAACCTGTTATTATGATATGCGCTTTAAATTCGCAGATGGCATCAGCCTGTTTGCCGGCGTGGCGCTTTTGGGAGTTGCACTATGGACATCATGAAAGTCAATATTGAGCGCTTCACCTATCAAGGAGCAGAA
>JAIKLF010000011.1 GCA_019753405.1 Murdochiella sp. Marseille-P8839
ATTTTAAGACGGGTACCTTGGCTAAGGTCATCGGCAACGTATTTCAAAATCCATCCGATCAATTCTTTACCCGCAAGGCAGAAGATGAGGTCGCCCTTGTCGGAGAGAACCTCGGCATGCCGCAGGCTGAACTGAGAAAACGGGTGAAGAAAGCTTTTGAGTACATGAGCATTCCTCATCTCATGGATAAAAATTTGAATGAGCTTTCTGGCGGCGAAAAGCAGCGGGTAGCTATTGCTTCAACCTTGGTTTATGACACAAAGATTATTTTCTTTGATGAGCCTTCAGCTTCCCTTGATCAAGAAGGGATCCGCGATTTGCAAAACATCCTCAAATTGCTTAAAGCGTCGGGTAGAACCATCGTCATTGCCGAACACCGACTGTATTTTTTGAAAGAACTCTACGATAAGCTTTATGTCATGAAAGACGGAACTTTTATCAAAGAGTTTGATGCCGGAGAACTTAAGACTTCCGATTGCAAAGACTTCGGACTTCGGGCAATCGACTTTTCCGCACTTGTTCCGCAAAACATGGCAAAGATGAAACAACGTATTTTTTATGCGAATGACGTTCATGTGTCCGTTGGGAAAAAGCAGCTGATATCCGGCCTGTCCTTTGATCTTCATGCCAGTGAAATCATGGGGATTGTCGGCACAAATGGTATCGGAAAAAGCAGCTTGGGGCGGGTCTTATGCGGTCTTAACGGCAAAAGACAAGAGATTTCATGGGGAAAAACTCAAAGAGAGCGCCTTAAGAATGCCTACTACATGATGCAAGATGCAGATTATCAGCTGTTTTTTGATACCGTGGAAAATGAGGTGCTTGCAAACAGGAAAAATGCAGATGAAGCTTATTTGACGGCTGTCTCTCATATCATTAAGCATATTGATCTTTGGGACAAACGCAGCGAACATCCCCAAAACCTATCCGGCGGACAAAAGCAAAGGCTGGCTTTAATCAATGCTTTTTTGAGCGAAAAGCAAATTCTTGTCTTGGATGAGCCGACCAGCGGTTTGGATTATATGCATATGGATAAAATCGCCGAGCTTATCTTTGAACTTTCCAAAGGTCGCCCGACAATGATTATTACGCATGACATCGAGCTCTTGCTTAAGGTCTGCCGTACGGTTCTTTTGCTTAAGCATGACGGGTACGAGAAACTTGATTTACAGACGGATGATTGCCGCAAGCTTATTTCTTATTTTGAGCATATGATGAAATAAGAATGGCTGAGAGTGTGCTTTGTTGCATAAGTACGCTCTTTTTCATACCTTGATTTCTGAGCCGTTTCTAAATATCACGCGGATATCGTCTTTTCCATATACCGTGATGTGATCCACGAGGGCACAGAAGCTTTGTGCATTGAATGCTTGCAGAAGCGTATCTTGTTTTTGCAGCTGCTTCAGGCAGAACTTGATATCGGCTTTGGTCGCCTGCATCTTTTTGAGCTTTCCTTCTACCTTCGATAAGGCCGCCTTTTTTTCATTGTAGAAGCGTTCCAGATCTTCGTACTTTGCTTGGTACTCGCTCTGGTCTTGCGGGATGGCAGCATTTTGGCGGATAAGGTCTTCGATCATCTTGGCACAGACATCCATCTCACTTTCCAGCTTGGCTTTTTCGCCTTCTAAGGTATGAGTATCATAAACGCCTCCGACAATCTCTTGAAAGCTATTAAGAATCTCATCTTTATTCTCTATGAGCTTGTTGGTCGCAGAAAGGACGGCGGCTTTTAGCTCCTCATCGGTAAGATGCACGCCGTTTTTGCAGGGGGAGTTTTTCTTGCAGTGCCTGTTGCATTGCCAGATGACCTGCTTGTATTTGTCGTTGGAATGCCAGACTTTTGAACCGAGCCTTGTTCCGCATTCACCACAGTAGACCTTGCCGGAGAAAAGTCTCACGCCACTGTGTCTTCCTTTTTCGTTTTTGCGTCTTTCCATCTCGCGTTGTACGAGTTCCCACACCTCCGGTTCAATGATGGCTTCATGGTTTCCCGTCACATAGTACTGCGGGATTTCGCCTTCGTTTATCTTGTGCTCTTTGGTGAGAAAGTTTGTGGTGAACGACTTTTGCAAGAGCGCATCGCCTTTATATTTTTCATTGGTAAGGATGGATTTGATGTTGCTTGGGTTCCAGCGAGGTTTTCCTGCAGGTGACGGGATACCGTCTTCGGTCAGCGCCTTTGCAATGAGGTGGTAGGTTTTTCCCTGCAGGTACATCGCATAGAGGCGTTTGACGATTTTTGCCTGTTTGGGATTGACGACGAGGTTTCCGTCTTTTCCGCGGTCATAGCCTAAAAAACGTTTGAAGGGCACGGTCACTTTGCCGTCAGCAAAGCGCTTTCTTTGTCCCCAGGTGCAGTTTTCGGATATTGAGCGAGATTCTTCCTGAGCAAGGCTGCTCATGATGCTAATCAAAAGCTCGCCTTTGGAGTCAAAGGTCCATATATTCTCTTTTTCAAAGAAGCACTCGGTGCCGTGCTCTTTAAGCTTTCGGATGGTGGTTAAGCTGTCCACGGTATTTCTGGCAAAACGCGAGACCGATTTGGTGACGATAAGATCTATTTTTCCGTCAAGGGCATCTTTGACCATGCGTTTGAAGCCCTCTCGCTTTTTGGTATTGGTACCGGTGATCCCTTCGTCTATCTAAAAGCCGTCTTTGATACAATTTTATTTTTACATTCTTACGGGTTCAAATTCGCTCGGACGGGTTCAAATCCACTTTTTCTTGTTTGAACGAAACAGAAAAAGCACCTCCGAAGAGGCGCATGGCAAAGTCCGGTTTAGCAGGCTTATAATTTCAAATGAACCATCTTGACCATATTCAGCATATCCGAAACGATCATGCTGATTTTTGTGGCAAATGCAAGACCTTTCTTGTTTATATATCTGTAATACTTTTCTTCAGCAAGGACGCGTGCATTACCGCCAATCTTTGATACCAGAGTCTCGGCTGAGTCTAAATAGAAGAACATTTTCGCATCTTCATGTCCGACCTTCTTCATCCATTTTTTTCGCATCATTTTCATACCACTTTTATTGACCGTATCAAAAACAACCTCAATATCGCCGTAAGATAAAAATCTCTTAAGCAGATCAAGAACCTTATTCTCTTCAAAATAATAAAACAGCCCGCTTGCCGTCACCAGAACAGGTGCATTGCCGATTTCTTCACGAATATGAGTAAGCCATAGTTCTGAGAACGCGTCGGCAGCTATATACCGTTCCCTTTTCGATTCAGTCAAAAGTGTTTTTCTATATTCAATCACATCCGGCAGATCAACATCATACCATTTCGTTCTGTCGTTATCGTTTCTGCTGAATGCTGTCTCAAGACCACATCCCAGCTGAATAATAACTCCCTCCGGCTTACGCTCTAAGAAGTTCCTGATATAACGGTCCATATTTGCACTGCGCGATGCTGAAGCCAGATAGGTATACTGGTTTTGTGTGTCATGGCCTGCAACATCCTTCGGGAGTTTTTCTTTAAGTTCAAGAGCTTTCTCATCATAAAGTATCTTCGGAAAGTTCTCACTTGCATAAATTCTGCCGAGCATCGGCACAAACAGGGTACTTTCTACGGTTCCTAATCTTTCCATTTATTCCGCCTTTCCATGTTCAATGCTTTGAATTAACATCTCTTTCTCAGTGTCATGAAATCCGAGTATAGATGCTGAAAAAATGATGATCTCCTTTACAAGTGTTATTTCTGTTTGTTCGTTACGGACGCCTTGCATCATATACTCCATTATCATTGCTGAAATGCCCCCTGATATGAACAGTGCCGGCCTCCTTGGCTCCTGATTTCTTAAAAAGCCGAATCGCAAAATAAATTGCTCCCACATTTCTGTAAAAGAGGCTGTCACTTGCTCTTTCATATCAAGAATAAAAGACCTGTTTTTATCGGAGATATCTGTGGAAATAAGCATTCTGTTCGCAATGAGACTTTTATGCATTACCTCAACAAGCTTCAGAAACTGTTCATAGAGAGAAAGGCTATCATTAGCAAACACTTTTTTAAAGTCATCAACATAAGAATTGGCGATGCCTTCCACAGCAGCTCGATATAATTCATCCTTACTGGCAAAATAATAGTAGAACACACTGGGAGATATAGATCTGTCTCCGACTGCATTCAATACGGACTTGATGGAAACGCCCTCGTATCCATGCTGTAAAAACAACCCTGTAGCAGCATCAATAAACTGCTCTCTTCGTATCCCCGGATCTTTTTTTGGTCTCATTTCCCTCACTCTCTTAAAACTTAATTAACACCTTTGAGCAACTCTTCCATGGGGATCCTTTCCGGATATCGACTTTCTGTAAGAATCTCAGCCAGATATTGATTATCCAGAATCATGTCATCCCTTATGACCTGCCAATTTGCCTTTCGTTTGAAAAATACTTTGAAAACCAAAAAGTTCAAGATGGGTCCGATTACCGGGGTACTCATTCCAAAAGCTTCCGTGTGTGAAAAGTGGCAGCCCTCCGTAGTTCGTTTCCCCTCAAATGTGATAAAAGCTGTTTTTTTGTCACTTTGGAACACAATACGGAAATGGTCCTCATCCTGTATGCTTTCCGTAATCGTGCCGGTTACATTGTAGTCCAGATTCATGACGATCTCACGAAAGCGAACCTTGTCTCCGACGTTGCATCCGCCGTTCAAAAGCTCGCATTCAATGTGGTAGGGACTCCACCGGACAAACTCCTCCTCAAAATTTGCCAGCCATGCAGCAAGTTTCTCGTATGGCGCCCGAATATCTATCTGCTCATTCAAAATAATCATGGTATCCACCTCTGCATATCATTTATAGAATGCTGTTCTATAAATGATACCATGTATGTATTTGTAAATCAAGATTTTCGTTGTTTTGTTTGTGGAAGCCGAATGAATGCCGGTATATATCCGTTTATAGACGGATTTCCGTGCTGTTCCGGAAAGTGACCCTAATATCATTCTTACTGTAGACCGTGATGTGATCTACAAGAGCACAGAAGCTCTGTTCGTCGAATGTTTGCAGTAGCCTGTCTTGTTTTTGTAGCTGCTTCAGGCAGAACTTGATATCGGCTTTGGTCGCCTGCATCTTTTTGAGCTTTCCTTCGA
>JAIKLF010000012.1 GCA_019753405.1 Murdochiella sp. Marseille-P8839
GTTGGTGGGGTAACGGCCTACCAAGGCGACGATCAGTAGCCGGCCTGAGAGGGTGTACGGCCACATTGGGACTGAGACACGGCCCAAACTCCTACGGGAGGCAGCAGTGGGGAATTTTGCACAATGGAGGAAACTCTGATGCAGCGACGCCGCGTGAACGAAGAAGGTTTTCGGATCGTAAAGTTCTGTCCTGGGTGAAGATAATGACGGTAACTCAGGAGGAAGCCCCGGCTAACTACGTGCCAGCAGCCGCGGTAATACGTAGGGGGCGAGCGTTGTTCGGAATTATTGGGCGTAAAGGGTACGTAGGCGGATCGTTAAGTTTGGCGTTAAATTCTGGGGCTCAACCCCAGCAAGCGTTGAAAACTGGCGACCTTGAGTAGTAGAGGGGACAGTGGAATTCCTAGTGTAGCGGTGAAATGCGTAGAGATTAGGAAGAATACCGGTGGCGAAGGCGACTGTCTGGATACATACTGACGCTGAGGTACGAAAGCGTGGGGAGCGAACAGGATTAGATACCCTGGTAGTCCACGCCCTAAACGATGAGTGCTAGGTGTCGGGAGTCAAATCCCGGTGCCGCCGTTAACACATTAAGCACTCCGCCTGGGGAGTACGCACGCAAGTGTGAAACTCAAAGGAATTGACGGGGACCCGCACAAGTAGCGGAGCATGTGGTTTAATTCGAAGCAACGCGAAGAACCTTACCAGGGCTTGACATAACAGTGACGGGTTAAGAGATTAACCGTTCCCTTCGGGGACACTGCTACAGGTGGTGCATGGTTGTCGTCAGCTCGTGTCGTGAGATGTTGGGTTAAGTCCCGCAACGAGCGCAACCCTTGTCGTTAGTTGCCAGCATTAAGATGGGGACTCTAGCGAGACTGCCGGTGATAAACCGGAGGAAGGTGGGGATGACGTCAAATCATCATGCCCTTTATGTCCTGGGCTACACACGTGCTACAATGGCCGAAAACAGCGTGAAGCAACCTCGTGAGAGCAAGCGAACCACGAAAAGTCGGTCTCAGTTCGGACTGTAGGCTGCAACTCGCCTACACGAAGTCGGAGTTACTAGTAATCGCGAATCAGCATGTCGCGGTGAATGCGTTCCCGGGTCTTGTACACACCGCCCGTCACACCATGGAAGTTGGTAATACCCGAAGCCGCTGAGCGAACAATTGACGCAGGCGTCGAAGGTAGGATCAATGACTGGGGTGAAGTCGTAACAAGGTAGCCGTAGGAGAACCTGCGGCTGGATCACCTCCTTTCTAAGGAAGCGAGAAGAGAGGAAGGATGGCGATACACGGAGGAAGGAATTCGGAAAAGGCCGTTTCGAACGGAAGAAGTACGGAGGACGAACCCGTGAAACCCATTCGGAATTCTTTTTGCAAACAAGGCTCTATGAGCCGTTCAGAGTTTATTGATTGATTAGGTTCGCAAATCACCCATCCAGGTGATTGTGGGGATATAGCTCAGCTGGGAGAGCACCTGCCTTGCAAGCAGGGGGTCAAGGGTTCGATTCCCTTTATCTCCATGCCGGAGACGGCTTCGTCGCACGGCATTTCCGAAAGGAAGACTGTTCCTTGACAATTCAATCTTAATAGATATTTCTGGTCAAATAGAGAAGAGCACGAGGCGGATGCCTAGGCACATGACGCCGAAGAAGGACGCGAGCAGGCGATAACGACGGNTGAGCTGCACAGAGCGATGACCCGTCGGTTTCCGAATGGAGCAATCCGGCAGGAGAAGATCCTGTCATCCTAACGCCAATTCATAACGTTAGGAGGGGAGACCCGGAGAACTGAAACATCTCAGTATCCGGAGGAAAAGAAAGCAACAGCGATTCCCTCAGTAGCGGCGAGCGAACGGGGAAGAGGCCAACTGTGAATCACGATTTTGAAATCTAGTGGAACATTCTGGAAAGGATGACCAAAGACGGTGATAGTCCGGTACACGAAAGAGGAAGGAATCATCACGAACGAGTACCACCGAACACGAGAAATTTGGTGGGAACAGGGGAGGACCACCTCCTAAGCCTAAATACGATCATGTGACCGATAGTGAACAAGTACCGTGAGGGAAAGGTGAAAAGAACCCCGAGAGGGGAGTGAAAAGAATCTGAAACCTTGTGCTTACAAGCAGATAGAGCCCTTTTACAGGGTGATATCGTACTTTTTGTAGAACGGGCCAGCGAGTTATGTTTACAAGCGAGGTTAAGCCTTACAGGGGCGGAGCCGGAGGGAAACCGAGTGTGAAGAGCGCGAAAGTTTGTGGACATAGACCCGAAACCGGGTGATCTAGCCATGAGCAGGTTGAAGTTGAAGTAAAATTCAATGGAGGACCGAACCGGGAGCGGTTTAAAACGCTTCGGATGACTTGTGGTTAGGGGTGAAAAGCCAATCGAACTCGGAGATAGCTGGTTCTCCTCGAAATTGCTTTAGGGCAAGCCTCATGAGACGATGCAGGGAGGTAGAGCACTGACTGGTCGCGGGGCACTTTGTGTTACCAACACCTATCAAACTTCGAATTCCGTGCATTAGCCATGGGAGTGAGACGGTGAGGGATAAGCTTCATCGTCGAAAGGGAAACAGCCCAGATCATCAGCTAAGGTCCCTAAATGACGTTCAGTGGAAAAGGATGTTAGTTTACTTGGACAACCAGGATGTTGGCTTAGAAGCAGCCATACATTTAAAGAGTGCGTAATAGCTCACTGGTCGAGTGAATTTGCGCCGAAGATACACGGGGCTAAACGTCATACCGAAGCTATGGGATGGATCGAGACAAAAAGTATTTTATGAAAGCTTTCCAAAATTGATGAGAAATATCGCAAACAAAGAGTCAAATTTCAACAAACATGAGATACGACAGAACAAAGAGCCAAATGGTATAAGGTTATTCCAAGATATCATTCATCAATTTCATTGGGCTAATATAAGGGAAGGCGTATTCATAGAATACTTTTTGTCTCGACCATCGGTAGAGGAGCATCGACTGGGCATAGAAGCATCAGGGGTAACCCAATGTGGAGCGCAGTCGAGAGAGAATGCTGGCATGAGTAGCGAGAAGGTGAGTGAGAATCTCACCCGTCGAAAGCCGAAGGGTTCCTGAGCAAGGCTCGTCCTCTCAGGGTAAGTCGGGACCTAAGCTGAGGCCGAAGGGCGTAGGCGATGGACAACCGGTGGAAATTCCGGTACAGTAAAGAATCGTTTGAGAGAAGTGTTGACGCAGGAAGCTAAGCAAAGCGCGTAGAAGGTAAGCGCGTCCAACGCAGTAGGCTAGTCCGGTAGGCAAATCCGTCGGATGGTGCTAAGCGCGGATGGGGATCGAAATGAGAGTAGAGAAGTTGCTGATGCTACACTGCCAAGAAAAGACGCTATCGAGATTTTTTGCTCCCGTACCAAAACCGACACAGGTAGGCAGGAAGAATATTCTAAGACGCGCGGAAGAACCTTTGTTAAGGAACTCGGCAAAATGACCCCGTAACTTCGGGAGAAGGGGTGCCATCTTCGGATGGCCGCAGAGAATCGGCCCAAGCGACTGTTTACCAAAAACACAAGTATCTGCAAAGCCGCAAGGCGAAGTATAGGTGCTGACACCTGCCCGGTGCTGGAAGGTCAAGGGGAGCTGTTAGAAGCAATTCGAAGCAGTGAACTTAAGCCCCAGTAAACGGCGGCCGTAACTATAACGGTCCTAAGGTAGCGAAATTCCTTGTCGGGTAAGTTCCGACCCGCACGAAAGGTGTAACGATTTGGGCACTGTCTCAACAAAGGATCCGGTGAAATTGTAGTAGTCGTGAAGATGCGACTTACCCACGCTAGGACGGAAAGACCCCATGGAGCTTTACTGCAGGTTGACATTGGACTTTGGTTTGTAATGTACAGGATAGGTGGGAGACTAGGAAACATTGTCGCCAGATGATGCGGAGTCGCCCTTTGGATACCACCCTTTACAGACTAGGGTTCTAACCTAGGACCGTGAACCGGTTCGGGGACACTGTCAGTCGGACAGTTTGACTGGGGCGGTCGCCTCCCAAAGAGTAACGGAGGCGTTCAAAGGTTCGCTCAGGATGGACAGAAACCATTCAACGAGTATAAAGGCAAAAGCGAGCTTCACTGCGAGACCCACAAGTCGAGCAGATACGAAAGTAGGACTTAGTGATCCGGTGGTACCGCGTGGAAGGGCCATCGCTTAACGGATAAAAGCTACCCTGGGGATAACAGGCTTATACCCCCCAAGAGTTCACATCGACGGGGGTGTTTGGCACCTCGATGTCGGCTCGTCTCATCCTGGAGCTGGAGCAGGTTCCAAGGGTTGGGCTGTTCGCCCATTAAAGAGGTACGCGAGCTGGGTTCAGAACGTCGTGAGACAGTTCGGTCCCTATCCAGCGTGGGCGTAAGAAATTTGAGAGGAGCTGTCCCTAGTACGAGAGGACCGGGATGGACGAACCGATGGTGTACCGGTTGTTCTGCCAAGGGCATAGCCGGGTAGCTACGTTCGGACGGGATAAGCGCTGAAGGCATCTAAGCGCGAAGCCCCCCTCAAGATGAGATTTCGAAGAGACCGGGAAGAAAACCCGGTTGATAGGTCCGAGGTGGAAGCGTAGTAATACGTGGAGCTAACGGATACTAATCTCTCGAACATTTGACCAGAAATACCTATTAAGATTGTCTTGTTAAGAAGTGAATATGGTGACGATAGCGCGGGGGATACACCTGTTCCCATCCCGAACACAGAAGTTAAGCCCCACATCGCCGATGGTACTTGGTTGGAAACGGCCTGGGAGAGTAGGTAGTCGCCAAATAAAACGAGAAAGGGCACGAAGGTGTCCTTTCTTTCTATCGCGGGGTAGAGAAGTGGCATCTCGTCGGGCTCATAACCCGGAGGTCGCAGGTTCGAATCCTGCCCCCGCAAT
>JAIKLF010000013.1 GCA_019753405.1 Murdochiella sp. Marseille-P8839
TGATTTAGATGGATACGACAAAATTTGCTCAAGTTCCAATCGATAAGCTCATTCCCTATGCGAGAAATGCCAGAACACACTCACCGGAGCAGATCGCACAGCTTCGCGCCTCGCTTCGAGAGTTCGGATTTATCTCACCGGCTGTGATTGACAACAAGTTCAACATCTTAGTCGGACACGGACGTATCGCGGCAGCCCGTGAGGAAGGCTACAAAACCGTCCCGTGTGTCTTTGCCGAAAACTTAACCGATGCGCAAAAGCGTGCCTACATCTTGGCAGACAACCGCTTAGCCTTAAATGCCGGCTGGGATGAGGAAATGCTCTCGGTAGAATTATCTGACCTATCCGGTGAAGCCTTTAACCTCTCCCTTTTAGGTTTTGATGACGAGGAACTCTCCGCTTTGATGGATATTTCCGAAGATGAAATCACCGAAGATGACTTTGATGTAGACGCAGAGCTTCAAAAGCCCGCCATCACCAAACACGGCGACATCTGGACGATCGGGAGGCACACCGTCATCTGCGGAGACTCAACCGATCCCAAGACATACAAGGCACTGCTCGGCGATACCAAGGTGAATCTCGTCTGCACGGACGCACCGTATTTTGTGAACCTCGAATCCGCGTCCGGAAAGATCAAAAACGATGATCTCACCGATAAAGAAGCTTACGACTTCCTCATGAAGGCTTTTACCTGTTTCAAAGAAGCAATGGCAAAAGACGCCTCGATCTATGAGTTTTATGCCACATCTAAATCTCGTATTTTTTACGATGCTTTTGATGATGCGGGCTTTAAGCTCGGAGCCGGCCTTATCTGGCGAAAAGAGCGGGCCCCTCTCATGCGTACCGATTGGAAGTTTAATTTTGAGCCGATCCTGTACGGCTGGCGAAAAGACGGAAAACACAAATGGTACGGTGACCAGAAGCAGAAAGCCTGCTTTGATTTTGACTCGGTGAAAAACTCCAAAACCGAAGGATTCGGGCATCCCTCTTCCAAGCCGGTGCCGCTGATCGCGCACCTCATCAAGCAGTCCACACAAACCAACGCTCTTGTTTTGGACGGCTTTTTAGGCAGCGCATCGACGCTCATCGCCTGCGAGGAGCTTGGCCGCATCTGCTATGGGATTGAGCTGGAACCGAAATACGTCGATGTGGCCTGTGCTCGTTATGCCGAGCTGAAAGGAACAACGGACGGCATCATCTGTCACAGAGACGGCAAAGACACCCCTTATGCCGACCTTCTGAAAGAACGGGAGGCAACTGATGAGTAACGTCTTAACGCTCGGCTCCCTCTTTTCCGGATCGGGAGGTTTTGAACTTGCCGGACTTACCGTCGGGATGAAACCGCTCTGGGCATCGGAAGTCGAGCCTTTTGCCATACGGGTGACATCCAAACGACTGCCTTTCGTGGCTCACATGGGAGATGTGCGAAACCTTGACGGAGCAAATTTGCCGCCTGTTGACATCATCACCTTCGGCAGTCCCTGTCAAGACTTATCCATCGCCGGAAAACGAAGCGGGATTGAAGGTTCCCGTTCGTCGCTTTTCTATGAGGCGATACGAATCATCAAAGAAATGAGGTGGAAAACCAATGGGAACTACCCAAAATACGCGCTCTGGGAAAATGTCCCGGGCGCTTTCTCCTCCCACAAAGGAGCGGACTTCGAAAAAGTCCTTGAAGCCTTCCTCTCCGTCAAAGGATATACGCTTGATGCGCCTCGACCTCAAAAGTGGCATGCCGCCGGAGAGATCGTGGCAGATCATTTTTCTCTCAGCTGGCGGGTACTTGATGCTCAGCACTTCGGAGTCCCCCAAAGACGCAAGAGAATCTTTCTTGTCGCAGATTTTGGAGACACAAGTGCCGGAAAAATATTATTTGAGTCCGAGAGCGTGCTTGGGGATCTTGAGGCGTGCCAAGACGAAAGGAAAAGACCTGCCGGAAATCCTAAGAGAGGCGCTTATGAAACAGGCAAGCTTGTTCTAAACGATCAGGGAGGATCGCGCATGGACATCTCAGAAGATGTCACGGGAACCCTGCGTGCACAGTCAAACCATCCTCCGCTGATCTTTGAAAACCACGGACAGGACGCAAGATACACAGGCCCCAATGATACGGCGCAGACCATCGTCTCCCGTTTCGGCACGGGCGGAAACAATCAGCCACTTGTGGTTGATCTGCCGTGCGCCTATTCGCTTTGCTCCAAGAAGAACAAGGCGATGTTTTCGGACATCAAAGACAACAGCCAGATAACCGAGACCTCCCGCACACTGGATACGAGAGGCTCCGATCCCGTCTGCAATCAAGGCGGCATGGCGGTTCTTTCCTATGGGCTTGACCGGGCTTCCTTTAATCAGGGGCAAAACGCCGCCTACGACTTTGCCGTGGAAAAAGAATGCCAGCCGACAATGGTTGCCAAAGGTCCGGGTGCCGTTGCCACCGAAAACGAGAGCGGCTATATCGTAAGGAGGCTCACTCCGACCGAGTGTGCCCGGCTTCAGGGCTTTCCGGACGGCTGGTGCGATGGTCTTGCAGAAGAAAATCCGAGCAAGGCTCAGTTTACCTTCTGGCGTGAGATTTTTGACCGCTACACCGATATAATGTCCATCCAGAGAAAAAGCGACAAGCAGATCAAAAAGTGGCTTAAAAATCCCTACTCGGACAGTGCCGCCTACAAGCTCTGGGGAAATGGCATCGCGCTTCCGTGCGCCATCTTCGTACTTGCCGCAATCAAAAAGAATAGTGGTATTTACCTGCAAAAATAACTTGCTATTCCTCCCGGTAAGAGTGATGTATAGACATACCAAGAAAACACCTGCAAAGGAGGATAAAGACATGGATTACCACTTCAATTTAACAGGCTCGGCAAGGCGGCCGCTGGTGAAAGCCTTGGAAGACTTCACAAAAGAGAAAGCCACCTGCACCAAAGCGCCGACCTTCTGCTACCACATTGGCGAGCACATCACACTGGACAATCATGGCGTGCTCAGCGTCAAAGACGCAGAGCAGGAAAACAGCATCCTGCTGACTTTATCGGAACACGGCTTTGTGCCGGAGGAACAGGAAAACATGGCGGTGACGATCTCGCTTCCAAGAAACAAATTCACCGATGAGAACCTCGAAAGGCTCTCCGAGATTCTTACGTCAAAAGAAAGCATCATCAAGCATGCACTTGGTACAGAAAGCGTCGCCTTTGAGGTGGACGAGGAAAAGATCAGCTTCCCGTGGTTTTCCGAGATGCCAAGTTCTGCAGAGCTTTCCGCCTATACCGCCTTCATCTCCCTTTTGGGCAAGGCGGCAAAGGAATCCAAGCGCATCACTGGCAAAGACCACGCAGTCGAAAACGAAAAATACTACTTTCGCTGTTTTCTTCTGCGCCTTGGGATGATCGGTGATTCCTACAAGGAAGCAAGGAAAATCCTGCTCAGCCATCTTCAAGGCTCCTCCGCTTTCAAGTACCAGAAGGAGGCAGAAAAATGAAAATGCCAACGAAAGAAACGCTGGAACTGCTGCGGATTACTTTTCCTAAAGGCTGCCGTGTGGAGCTTCTTCACATGGACGACGTACAGGCACCGCCTGCAGGAACACGCGGCACCGTCACAGGAGTCGATGATACCGGCTCCATCCTCGTGGATTGGGATAACGGCTCCGGTCTAAACGTCATCTTCGGGATTGATAAAATCAGGAGAATTCAGAAATGGACGAAAAAGTAAAAGAACAGATCCTTGCCATAAGGGACAGCGGTCTTACGAACATGTTTGATGTCAATACTGTGCAGCGGCTTGCCTTTGAGCGGGACTTCTACGAGCTGGTTTTATACCTTGAGGATCACCGGTCAGAATACGCGAAATTCATCCTGACCGGCGAGGCGTAAAGTACACAATTTAGGCCTCAAAACTTCCCGCAGGATTGTCACATATATTTCGAGAAAT
>JAIKLF010000014.1 GCA_019753405.1 Murdochiella sp. Marseille-P8839
ATTTCTCGAAATATATGTGACAATCCTGCGGGAAGTTTTGAGGCCTAAATTGTGTACTTTACGCCTCGCTGGTCAGGATGAATTTCGCGTATTCTGACCGGTGATCCTCAAGGTATAAAACCAGCTCGTAGAAGTCTCTCTCGTAGGCCAGCCGCTGCACCATGTTCACATCAAACATATTTGTAAAGCCGGTGTCCCGGATGGCGAGTATCTGTTCTTTTACCTTTTCATCCATATCATTCCGCCACCTTTCTCACAAGGTCGATGCCGTAGATGACATTGAGGCCGGAGCCGTTGTCCCAGTCCACCAGCAGGGAGCCGGTGTCGTCAATCCCGGTGACGGTTCCCTTGGTGCCGATGGGCGGCGCCTGTACATCGTCCATCTGGAGAAGCTCCACGCGGGTGCCTGCCGGGTAGCGGGAGCGGAGAGCTTCAAACTGCTCTTTCGTGATCATTCGCATGCTGTCAGCTCCTTTTCCGGTGCGCCGTTTTTCCAGCTGGAGTTGCCGGAGAGGTTCTTAAGGAGAATCTTGCGCTCTGCCTTATATTCGTTTCCGATGAAGCCCAGCCGCAGGAGGAAGCAGCGGAATGCGTACTTCTCATTGTCGACTTCCTTTTCCGTGGCGCTGATGCGCTTCAAATCCCGGCTCATCTTGCCAAGGGCTGCGATGAAGTGGGTGTAAGCCTTGACTGCGTCTGGTTCCGGTATCTCGGTAAACCAAGGGAAGCTGACCGTATCTTCCGTGATCACAATGCCAAGGTTGTCAATGCCGAGCGCCTTCTTGATGAGGCTTTCCTTGGCGATGAGGAGGTTCGTGAGGTTTCCGACCGCCACCTTGTCGAGCGGGAGGCTGACCGTAAGGCCGGTAGCTTCGTCGTCGTTTTCTGCGGTAGTTTCTTCGTCGGTGCTTTCGACCTCCTCGGTATCCTCCGGTGTGAAGCCGTCCGCGATCAGGCTGTAGATGATGCGCTCCAGCTTGTCTGCGTCCTCACAGGTGACGCCGCCTTCCTTGTCGACCGTGATGTCGCCGATCTCGTAGGCGCAGGTCGGCATGAACTTGTAGACCGCCTTGTCGCCGGTGAGGTCTGCGATGGCCTTTACCAGCGCTTTTCTGTCGTTTCCGGTTACGCTAAAGTTTGCTTTCATGAGTGGTGTCCTCCTTTGAAAATGTGGTTGTTTGCCAGCGCTTCTTTTTTCGGAAGAGGTCTCCACTGGAGACTCGCGCTCTTTCGGCATGTATATACATCACTCTGAAAGCCTTATTTATCAAGCGATTTCCAACATTTTCTGAGGTGGAAAATCGTCAAATAATCCGGGCGGAAATTGTGTATTATACACCCGCCGTCGAGGAGGTTCCCACTTCCTTTGCCAGAGCGGAATAGAGGAGCTTTTTGTCGTTCCTTATTACATACACATTTTCTTCATCGCCGGTATCCTCCACGTAGCGCCGGAGGATGACAGAGGCGTATTTCGGATCAAGCTCCATCATGTAGCAGATACGGTTCAGCTGCTCGCAGGCCATCAATGTGGAGCCGGAGCCGCCGAAGGTATCAATAACCACAGAATTCTCCTGAGAGGAGTTCTGGATCGGATAGCACAGAAGGTCAAGCGGCTTACTGGTCGGGTGATCCTTATTACGCTTAGGCTTATCATAGTTCCAGATGGTGGTCTGCTTTCGGTCGGAATACCACGGGTGCTTGCCGTTTTGTAAAAATCCGTAGAGCACCGGCTCATGCTGCCACTGATAATCGGAGCGACCGAGCACGAGGCTGTTCTTTACCCAGATGCACACACCGGCGAGATGGAAGCCTGCGTCAATGAATGCCTTTCGGAAAGTCAGTCCTTCGGTATCCGCGTGGAAACAGTAGGCGGCTCCGCCTTTTTCGAGGTGGTCAGCCATGTTTTTAAAGGCTGCCAGCAGGAACTTATAAAACTCCTCGCCCTTAAGGGAATCGTTCTGAATCGTGAGGCCGTCCGAGGCTTTGAAGGAAACGCCATAGGGCGGATCGGTCAGGACGAGGTTTGCCTTTTTGCCGTCCATGAGCTTTTCCACATCCTCCGGAGAGGTGGCGTCGCCACACATCACGCGGTGCCTGCCTACCGTCCAGATGTCGCCAGGCTTCACGAAAGAAGCCTTCTCCAAAGCAGCAGTCAGGTCAAAGTCATCATCCGCGATGTCTTTTTCGTTTCCAGTGCCGAGCAGCTTATCCAGCTCACCGGCATCAAAGCCGAGGAGCGAGAGGTCAAAGGACTGATCCTGCAGGTCGGATAATTCGACCGACAGCATTTCCTCATCCCAGCCTGCATTCAGCGCCAACTGATTGTCTGCGAGGATATATGCACGCTTCTGAGCTTCCGTCAGGTTTTCTGCAAAGACGCAGGGCACGGTTTCGTATTTTTCCTCGCGGGCAGCCGTAATGCGACCGTGACCGACGAGGATGTTGTAATCCGCGTCAATGACCGCAGGGCTCACAAAGCCGAACTCTCGAAGCGAGGCGCGAAGCTGTGCGATCTGCTCCGGTGAGTGTGTTCTGGCATTTCTCGCATAGGGAATGAGCTTATCGATTGGAACTTGAGCAAATTTTGTCGTATCCATCTAAATCA
>JAIKLF010000015.1 GCA_019753405.1 Murdochiella sp. Marseille-P8839
ATGACATGTCCCCCAAAAAGTAGAGCCTTAAAGAGCAAAAAGATACAATGAAGAAAGGCTTAAGGAGGATGACATGACACGACGGAGATACACGAAATCTTTTCGAAAACGCGTAGTGGAAGAGGCATTAAAACCGGAATACGAAGGCAAAGAATTTCTTGTTGCAGAGAAATACCATATCCAAACCTCAACGCTTGTGCGCTGGATGGACTTGTTTAACAACTATGGGGAGATGGGCTTAGCAGATAACATCCAACAGTTTCGTAAGAAAGAGAGCATGTTCACCCGTACGCAGAAGCAGAGGGAAGCCGCTAAGGACAAAGAAATCGCGGAATTAAAAGAGGAGATTGCCATCTTAAAAAAAGCCGCGGCCTTTCTAGCCAAGATGCCCCGAGACTAAAATTTGCATTCATGTATCGCTTTCGTCATGAACATGCAATCGCTAGAATGGCCAAAGTTATCGAAGTTTCTGAAAGTGGCTATTACAAGTGGAAAAACGCACAGAAAGCGCAGACACTGCGTCAAATTGAAAACATGCAGCTCTCAAAAGAGATCGGAAAAATTTACGATCAGAGTAAAGCCGTTTATGGGATACGAAAGGTCACGGCGGAGTTGAATTCTCAGCGACAGAAGGTAGGAAAACCGCCTGTGAATCACAAGCGGGTGGAACGCATCATGCGGGAAAATCATTGGCATTCCAGAGTGCGACCAAAATTCATCGTCACCACCGATTCCTCGAAAACAAGAAGGCCAGCGGAGAATCTTCTTCAGAGGGATTTTGTTGCCAAACAACCAGGGGAAAAGTTCGTCAGTGATACCACCTATGTCCCAACGCCGCAAGGAACGCTCTATGTTTCTGTAATTTTAGACCTTTATGGACGATACCCGTTGGGTTTGGCCATGAGTACCAAGAACAACAAACAGCTGGTGATGGATTGCCTAGACGATGCGCTAGCAAGGCATACCTTAAAGCCTGGATGCATTGGGCATTCCGATCGAGGGTCGACCTATGCTTCCGAGGACTACCAGAAGCTTCTAAGAGAGAACAATATCCGCTGTAGCATGAGTAGGAAAGGAGACTGTTGGGATAATGCAGCGATGGAAAGCTTTTTTGGTAAGATGAAAACCGAGTGGCTTTACCAGATGCCACAAACCATTCGAGAAGCAAGGAAGCTAGTCTACGAATATGTATGGGCTTTTTATGCGAAAGAAAGAAGGCATGCAGCAAATGGCTACCAAACCCCTTATGAGGCTTATTACGGATGAGGTAGAAATGGCAAATCTACACTCTACCATTTGGGGGACAGTTCAT
>JAIKLF010000016.1 GCA_019753405.1 Murdochiella sp. Marseille-P8839
GGAGACAGTAGTATTGATGTCACGCAAGATGTAGTGTTTTGCGAATGTTTATCCCATATATGTTGTAAAAACGTGACTAAGAACTCCAAAATAGACTACTGCACATGTCTCACAAATTTCGATATAATTAGGCTAAATTGAAAGAATGGAGGCAGTGCAATGAGTCCAAAAGTATGGTATATACCGTCAAAGCGGACAGAGCCGGGAAAGAACGTAGGCATTTATTGCAGAGTTAGCAGCGGCGAGAAGAACCAGCTCTATAGCCTTTCTGCACAGGTATCAGCACTTACAAAAGCCGTTGCCAATGTTGACCAGTGGAAGCTGACAGATGTGTTTATTGATATTGCTTCTGCTAGGGGAGAATCGCCACGGCGAGAATTTGAGCGTATGCTTCATGAAGCAGAGGCACATCATATATCGGTAATTCTGACCAAGAGCATCAGTCGCTTTGGAAGAGACACTGTGGATACGCTGGAGGCCTTACGCAGATTAAAGGTAGCCGGTGTACGTGTTATTTTTGACGAAGAAGGGTTGGATACAGATGAGGTTGATGATGAGCTACTGATATCAGTGGCAGAGTCCTTTGCACAGGCCGAAAACGAGTCGAGAAGTATGAACATCCGGATGGGGCTTCGGAATCATGCACTAAATGGTAGTTCAGGCAATTACCGCAAAAGACTGTATGGATATGTGAAAGATGAGGACGGAAATCTTGTAATTGAGCCCACGCAGGCCCGGGTGGTTCGTGATATATACCGCTGGTATATTGATGGGGCAAGCATCTTAGGAATTCAAAAAAAGCTTGCAGAGCAGAGTATACCCTCTCCTACGGGAAAAGAACAATGGAGCAAGAGGACCATAGATAAACTGCTTACGAGCGAAAAGTATATAGGAACCGTTCTTTTATCAGATTCCGTAACAGAGGGACAGACGTTTCAGATGAAGGACAGCCACCCACCGATTATCACAGAGGATGTATTTCATGCGGCACAAGAAGCCAGAGAGAAACGAAGCAATATTACGATCAGTGAGACGGGTGAACGGAAGAGGAAGAACACAAAGTATAGCTCAAAAAAGAGAAATAGCCTACCTTACTGAGACTACAGGATGGATGTCGGAACGCATACGAAGCATTGAATACTAAGGGTTTGTGGCATATATTTGAAATAGCCTAACATTCACATGT
>JAIKLF010000017.1 GCA_019753405.1 Murdochiella sp. Marseille-P8839
TTATATCGAAATTTGTGAGACATGTGCAGTAGTCTATTTTGGAGTTCTTAGTCACGTTTTTACAACATATATGGGATAAACATTCGCAAAACACTACATCTTGCGTGACATCAATACTACCGTCTCGACATGGCTCGATTGCTCCAGATGGATGTCAAATAATCGGGCAATCCACGGAAAATCAGTCCGTTCGTTCTCGGAAACATATCCACACCCATTTTAACCTCAAAATTGCCATTTTCTCGACCGCGCTCGTTCTCGGAAACAGGTCGATGTGCTTGTTCCTACTATAATAAAGCAACCGCACAGATTTCCCAATCGCCTCAAGACTTCGCTCTGAGGGAATATGTCCGAAAACCTGTGATTTCCCATCCACTCAACTCTACTGCTGCCGGAAGCGATACTTGCCTTTTCCGTGTCCGGTTTTAGATCGTCAATGTCCGGTTTTGCAGTTTCAATGTCCGGTTTTTCTGTTTCCTTAAAAGTGCCGCTACTATGCAATGTCCGGTTTTGCAGCGGAAAGAATACCGCCATCGTTCTGGTGTTGCCCTCACCGAAAACATAGATCTGCCACAGTCTGGAAACAAAAAACGCAAGGTGGTAGATGATCTCATCCGGCGTGGGAATAGATACCAGTAAACAGCTTTCTGTGAATGGAGATATAGTCATTCGGCGTAAAGCTGAAGGCACGCTCGGATTCTTTGATATATTCCTTAAATGGATCGTTGTTCACTCCATATCGCCTCGCTTTTTTGCCCATGCCATAAATCCATCCTTACCAACGAAAAATACAAAGGCGATGCGCTCCTGCAAAAGTCCTTTACCACGAACTTTCTTACCAAAGAGCACAAGATAAACGAAGGCGAAATTCCGCAGTACTACGTCTCCGGAAACCACGAAGCCATCATTGAACCGGAGGTGTGGGAACTCGTACAACGCGAGATGGAACGGCGCAAAAACGAAAAAGGAAGACACAGTGGCGTGAGACTTTTCTCCGGCAAGGTCTACTGTGGTGAATGCGGAA
>JAIKLF010000018.1 GCA_019753405.1 Murdochiella sp. Marseille-P8839
AGCAGGGAGCCGGTGTCGTCAATCCCGGTGACGGTTCCCTTGGTGCCGATGGGCGGCGCCTGTACATCGTCCATCTGGAGAAGCTCCACGCGGGTGCCTGCCGGGTAGCGGGAGCGGAGAGCTTCAAACTGCTCTTTCGTGATCATTCGCATGCTGTCAGCTCCTTTTCCGGTGCGCCGTTTTTCCAGCTGGAGTTGCCGGAGAGGTTCTTAAGGAGAATCTTGCGCTCTGCCTTATATTCGTTTCCGATGAAGCCCAGCCGCAGGAGGAAGCAGCGGAATGCGTACTTCTCATTGTGGACTTCCTTTTCCGTGGCGCTGATGCGCTTCAAATTCCGGCTCATCTTGCCAAGGGCTGCGATGAAGTGGGTGTAAGCCTTGACTGCGTCTGGTTCCGGCATCTCGGTAAACCAAGGGAAGCTGACCGTATCTTCCGTGATCTCGATGCCAAGGTCGTCAATGCCGAGCGCCTTCTTGATGAGGCTTTCCTTGGCGGTGAGGAGGTTGGTGAGGTTTCCGACCGCCACCTTGTCGAGCGGGAGGCTGACCGTAAGGCCGGTAGCTTCGTCGTCGTTTTCTGCGGTAGTTTCTTCGTCGGTGCTTTCGACCTCCTCGGTATCCTCCGGTGTAAAGCCGTCCGCGATCAGGCTGTGGATGATGCGCTCCAGCTTGTCTGCGTCCTCACAGGTGACGCCGCCTTCCTTCTCGACCGTGATGTCGCCGATCTCGTAGGCGCAGGTCGGCATGAACTTGTAGACCGCCTTGTCGCCGGTGAGGTCTGCGATGGCCTTTACCAGCGCTTTTCTGTCATTTCCGGTTACGCTAAAGTTTG
>JAIKLF010000001.1 GCA_019753405.1 Murdochiella sp. Marseille-P8839
TAGGTAGTCGCCAAATAAAACGAGAAAGGGCACGAAGGTGTCCTTTCTTTCTATCGCGGGGTAGAGAAGTGGCATCTCGTCGGGCTCATAACCCGGAGGTCGCAGGTTCGAATCCTGCCCCCGCAATGAAGAAAAGGGAAGAGTGGCCCGATGGGCCGCTCTTCCCTTTTTGTTGGTTGTTAGCAGTAACATCAAATTAAGCAAACAAATCCATCAATTAATTTTGCTAAATTTGCTCAATAAGCAAAATCTGCTTGAATTTAGCAAAATCATTTTGCTATACTTTGCTTAATGAAAGGTGGTGTTAGCTTGTTAACCGAAGAACTAAAAGATTTAGCAATTAAAGTTTGCAAAATGAAAGCGGAAGAGCAGACAATTGAGTTGAAAGCAGCACATACCGGTTGTCCAAAGCGCTTATATGATACGCTTTCGAGCTTTTCCAACCAGGATAGCGGCGGCATTATTTTGTTTGGTATTGATGAGGATTCAGATTATCGCGTAGTTGGAGTATACGATCCGCAAGATTTGCAAAAGAAAGTCATGGAACAGTGTCTGCAAATGGAACCACCGGTTCGGGCAGTGTTTACGTTTGCCGAGTATCAGGGAAAACACATTTGTTCTGCCGAGATCCCGTCAATCGATCTTTCTGCTCGCCCCTGCTATTACCGCGGAGCGGGGCGAGTGAAAGGATCATTTATACGTGTAGGGGACGCGGATCTTCCTCTAACTGATTATGAGCTGTACAGTTATGAAGCATTTCGAAAGCATTTGCATGACGATGAGCGGCCGGTAGAACGTGCGACCATTGATTTACTCGATGAAGAAAAAATTCAGGAATATATTGCAAAAATGCGCGTTGACCGTCCGGGTTTTTCTCGATTAATGTGGGAACAAACCTTGGAAATGCTAAATATTACGAGAAACGGCGTTTTGACTCTAGCAGCAGTATTGAATTTTTGCTTTTATCCGCAGGGATTCTTTCCGCAGTTGGGCATTACCGCGATTGTCGTTCCCGGTGTGATGATTGGAGATGTTGATAAGGATAATGCGCGGTTCATTGATAATAAACGCATTAACGGACCGATCGCGGAAATGGTTGATTCTGCGCTAAATTTCTGTCGGCGGAATATGAAGGTAAGGACCATTATTAGCAAGAACACAGGGATTCGTACAGATCAAACAGAGTATCCGATAGAAGCTCTTCGCGAGGCAATTCTCAATGCTCTTATTCATCGTGACTATAGCATTCACACAGAGGGCACGCCGGTTCAGATCAATTTTTTCTTGGATCGAGTCGAAATTCATAGTCCCGGTAGTTTATATGGTCGCATGCGTGTGGAACAGTTGGGCATAGCTAAACCGGACTTAAGAAATCCGGCGTTAGCGATTATGGCAGAAACGTTGACAGCCGCAGAGCATAGGTATTCCGGCATTCCTACAATGCGAAATGCAATGAAGGAATATGGTTTGCCTGAGCCAAAATTTGAGAATCGCCGCAATGAGTTTGTAGTCACACTATATAACAGGATGGAATCTACGGCCGTTGATCATCCTACGAATGAATTAAACGGCGATCTTTTGGAATTCTGTCGTCAGCCCAGAACGCGCCAAGAAATTGCAGAGTACTTGGGGATAAAAACCATTTTTTATGCCATGCAGCGCTACGTTCAACCTTTACTTATTTCCGGGAAATTAGCCATGACCATTCCGGAAAAGCCGAAAAGTCGGAATCAACAATTTTATACCGTAGACTAATTTACTAAACTCCCTTCATTTCTTCGCCGGCTTCTGATACGAGCGAGCAATTGCCTCGGCTAAGGTTTGGATATAGAGTGGGGCGCCTTCTTTGCGGGCAAAGAAGTGCGCGCCATCCGTGCCGTCATAGATGGCGGAATGTTCCTGGGAGACTTTGTGCCAGTTAGCGAGGGTCACAAAGGGATATTTCTTCTCCAAAGAGGGCAGATAATCCGCGTATTTATTTAAATCGGAATCGGCCGGCTCGCTGCTGTCGTAGGGACTGACAAAGATAATGCGGGTGCCTGAGGGCACGAGAGACACAATTTCTTCGCTGGTCTCTGCAAAGTTGGGATAAACGTTATTGCCTAGGGCGACAATGAGCATTTCTTTCAGCTGTCCGCTGTTGATCATGGAACGGATGATATCCGGCGCTTCATGGAGGAAACGAGAAACTTCTCCGTCGACCTGGGAGGAGGGAAATGAGGCCAATATTTGATCGCGCACGCCAAGGGCGATGGAGTCACAAACCATGGAAAAACCCGTGGCGCGTGCTTTGGCCTGTTGCGCTTCATCTTCCTTTTGTTGCTGTACGGCCTGCTTTTCGCTTGCAATGAGACCACGCACCGTTGTGCCGGCTTGTTTCACGCTGTCGATTTCCTGTTGCAGAGACGAAGCCCAGAGACGATTCTCCAGGGCGAGGGCAGACGGAGCGGTAAACACTTGAGCTAAGGTCAGGACAAGTGCAATAGCCATGCTCCATTGCGCCAGCACTTTACTTTTTTTCTGATGTGCAGAAAGGATTGTCGGCAAGCGGCTCTCCATTCCTTCCCGGTGCAGAATCAACGGTTCCCAGATTACAAGATTAAACCAGGACAGAAGGAAGGCCGAGGTCAGCGTAAGGAAAAGAACACCAAGATGGGGCAGACTCGTCGAAGAAAGCACCACGTAAATCGGCCAGTGCAAAAGGTAAAATCCGTAGGAGATTTGAGACAGGAAGCGAATCGGGCGAGGATCTTCGCCGCTTGTTCGCTGTAAGGATAGAATGCGAACCGAAAATAAAAGCAGAAAACAGAGAACATCCACAACGAAAAAGCCCCAACGATACGTTGCGGGACGGGAATAACTCAGCTTAAAGGCGAGAAGCAGGTACAGAGCGACCGATCCGATAAGAACAAGAAGCGTCACAAGCGGTGAAGCCTTTGCCCATTTCTTTGTCGGGTAAGCCAGAGAAGACATGCCCGTCATACTTGCGACCAGCGTGCCGACGAAAAACGGCGTCATGCGGGTCAGATCCGAAAAATACAAGAAAGCCGTGGACCGTCCTCGGAACGAACCGAAAAGCATCATCAGGGTCGGCAAGGCAAGGAGCAGAAGAGAAAGAAAGAAAATGCATAAACGCACCCACTCTTGCCGATCTTCCGGATTTTTCGGATGCCGCTTGGCAGAATAGTGAAGCAGAAAATAGAGAATAGCGCCCCAAAAGAGGTAGTAGTGCACCTCCATGGCGAGGGTCCAGGTGTGCACATAAACATGCGGTGAAAATTGCGCTTCGTAAGAGCCACCGGAAACAATCTCATAGATATTGGTGGTGAAGCCCAGAACGCCGGAAAGTTGACGGGAATAGTCCACGCGCAAGTCCGGAGAGCCGAAAAAGAGAAGTAGGGCACTGACCATCAACATAAGCAGAAGGCCGGGAAGGAGGCGTTCTGCGCGGCTTTTCAGATAGGAGGAAAAGGACCATTGCCGATCAGAATCAACGATTTGATCCAATACTTTTGCCGTCAGCAGAAAACCGGACAAGGCAAAAAATAGGTTTACGCCGAAAAAACCGGCGGGCAGCTTGGCCTTTTCCAGATGATACAATACAACAATGGCAAAGGCGAAGACGCGCAACGAGTCAAACCACGGTAGCCGCTTGTTCATGACAATTCCTTTTCGTTCTACTTTTTCTCTTCTTTTTTCGTCCAGAACCCCTCATCGCTCAGGACATAGGTTCCCTCCGCTTTCACTTGCATCTCACCGGATACGAGATTTCCCTGTTTATAGGTTCCCTTCAGAAGATAGGCAGGATCCAGTTCCACCTCTGCTTTTCCATCGAAATGGCCGTCGGCAAAAGCCCCTCGGTATATCGTTTTATCCGGAAAGGTAATTACGCCCTCTCCATTTTTTCCCGGCATAAGAATTTTTCCTTCCAGCCGAATTCCTCCCTCCAGCGGATAGGAAGTATAGAGGCGTGGCTTTTGAGGAAGAAGCGACAACACGGCCATGAGGAGAACAAAGAAAAGTAAAGCAAGGGAAAGAAATTTTGAATTTGGTTGAAATCGCTTTTCCTGCGTTTTCATGGTGTTCCTTTCGTTAAGAACACCGGCAAAATAGAGTCCTGCCGGTTGATCGGTTTTCTCGTATTCTTTCGCTATTATACCTAAACGAGGCGGGAATGGCGAACGGACAGCGGCAGTTTTACCTCGATATCTTTCACTTTATGGTATCGTAGGGGGAGGAAAAAATGACGAAATGAGGTCTCTTTATGCGCCATAGCGGGCACGTCGGCAAAAAAAGGGAAGGTTCTGTCGGCGACCTGTTGCCGTTTGAACAGGAACGCACTACAACGAGGAAAAAGGAGAAGAAAATGGCAGAAGCGTTTCGCGTGGAACATGATTCCCTTGGAGAAGTAAACGTGCCGAAGCATGCCTATTACGGAGCAAACACGATGCGAGCAGTGGAAAATTTTCCGATTACGGGAAATCCGATTGATCGTCGATTTATTCGTGCTATCGTGGAGGTTAAAAAAGCGGCGGCGCTGATGAATTATGAAGTGCATCAGCTCAATGAAAAGCGAACTAAGGCGATTGTTGCTTCCTGTGACCGAATCCTGGCCGGCGAGAACATGGATCAATTCGTCGTGGATCCCATTCAGGGCGGTGCCGGTACCTCGTTTAATATGAATGCGAATGAGGTGATTGCGAACATGGCGACGGAATCGCTCGGCGGAGCGTTGGGCTCGTATCATCCGGTTCATCCCAACGATCACGTGAATGAGGGACAGTCGACGAATGACGTCATTCCGACCGCCGGAAAAATTGCCATGATTCGCTATTTTTTGGATTTAAAAGAAGAAGCGAAAAAACTTAATGCCGCCTTCGAGAAGAAAAGTCGCGAGTTTGACGGCTACATTAAAATGGGGCGAACCCAGAACCAGGATGCCGTTCCTATTCGCCTGGGGCAGGAATTTGCCGCGTACACTGCGGTACTCGAACGGGACGTCACGCGTTTTGATGCGGCGATTGAGGCGCTTTCTGTGGTCAACCTGGGCGGTACCGCCATCGGTACGGGATTGAATGCTGACGTGAATTACGTGAAGAATATTGTTCCTAAGCTGAATGAAGTGACCGGCCTTTCGCTTGTCCAGAGTGCGGATCTCATCGACGGAACACAGAATTTGGATGGCTTTCTGTTCGCCTCCTCGGTACTGAAAAATTATGCGATTTCCCTTTCCAAGATTGCCAATGACCTGCGCTTTTTAAGCTCCGGGCCGCGTTCCGGCATCCATGAAATTACCTTGCCGGCACGGCAGGCCGGTTCCTCCATCATGCCGGGAAAAGTAAACCCTGTTATTCCCGAAGTGGTCAACCAGATGGCCTTCGCCGTCGTCGGCAACGATATGACGGTCACGATGTGTGTTGAGGGAGGACAATTGGAACTTAATGCTTTTGAACCGGTTTGCTTTTACAAAATTTTCGAGTCGCTTCGCGGCTTGCGAGGAGCAATTTATACGTTCCGCGTACATTGCATCGAAGGGCTGGTGGCCAATAAAAAGAGTTTGGAAGAAGAAGTCCACCGCAGCGTCGGCATTGTGACGGCACTTGCTCCGCACATCGGCTACGAAACCGCTTCCCGATTGGCGAAGACGGCACTTGCGACCAACAAGTCGTTACGCGATTTGGTGTTGGAGGAAAAGCTGATGAGCGAAAAGAAACTGGATCGCATTTTTAATCCTTATGAAATGACGCATCCCGGCATTGCGGGAAAGGAAGAGGACGAGTCCACGCACTGAACATGGTGTACAATATTGTCCGGTTGAAACATCTTAAGAATTTGTTAAGAATGGAGCCATCAGAAAAACCTTTTGTTCGTTTATACTGATAGAGGAAAACAATAGGAACCTAATCGAGAGAAAGGAGGCCACCGTGGAAGACGCATTTATTTCCGTGCGCCATCTTTATAAAGTATTTCGCATGGGTGAAGAAAAAGTGTATGCCTTGCGTGACGTCAACTTGGATATTGCGCGCGGAGAGATGGTGTGTCTGCTCGGCCCTTCGGGATCCGGAAAATCCACGCTGCTGAATGCTTTAGCCGGCCTTGAGCGGCCAAACAAGGGAGAAATTGTGATTGGCGGCGTGCATATGGAACAGCTGTCCGAGTCACAGATCACGTTATTTCGCAGCCTGAATGTCGGTTTTGTGTTTCAATCGTACAACTTGATTCCGACATTAAATGCCATGGAAAATGTGACACTCGGGTTGATGCTTAAGGGCGTACCGAAAAAAGAGTATGAAGAGGCTGCCAAGCGGGTGTTGAAATTGGTCGGGTTAGGGGAGCGTCTTTATCACCGACCCAATCAACTTTCCGGCGGACAACAGCAACGCGTTTCCATTGCCCGTGCACTGGTCGGCAATCCCAAGATTCTATTTGCAGATGAGCCTACAGGAAACTTGGATACGAAGACAAGTTTTGAAGTGATGGATCTGATTTCGCAGGTGGCGAAAGAAGAAAAAGTTACGGTGATTATGGTCACGCACGATGAAGAGATGACCGGCTATGCCGATCGTATGTTTCATATGCGTGACGGTCAAATTGAACGCGTTCACGAGAGAGCGTAGCGGAGAGGAGAGAACATGGGCGGAGCGACGTATATTCCGGGCGTAACAGATGTGCCTTCGGATGGCGGAAATGGTATGGCAAATGTCACCAATAAACCGAAACTGATCATTTCCAATTACAGCCTTGATCCGGAAATGCCGCAGGCAGGACAAGAATTTGCGGTCTATCTTACTTTTTATAATACGAATGCGGAGAAATCCGTGCGCAATATTAAAATCAGCATCGGCGGCGGTGAAGCTGGAGCCATTCCTTCCGCGACCCAGACGGGACAAGGTCAGGTATCTGCTCCTTCGGGAAGCGCTGGGTCGGTATTTACCCCAGTCGGTTCTTCCAATACGTTCTATATTTCACGTATTCGTCCGCAGGAAACGGATAATAAGACCATTCATTTGAAGACCGCACCGACGTTGGCGGCACAGAACTATTCCATCAACGTATCGTTTGAGTATGAAGATTTGCTGGGCAACGAGTTCACGGCAACGGAAACCATCGGTATTCCGGTCGTACAGACGGCGGATATCCTGTTGGGCGATGTGCAAATGAACGGCGGTGGGGAGGAAATGCTCATGATGGGCAATCCCACCAATGTCGATATGGATATGTATAACATCGGCAAAGATCAGTTGACGACGTACATGGTGACTATTGAAGGAAAGGGATTCAAAGTCAACGGCTCTCCGCGCTATTTTGTCGGCAATTTTGCGCCTGGCGGGGCCGATCATTTTTCCGCAGAAATTGTTCCGCAGGAAAACGAAATTTCCGGCAACATCGTGATTACGTTTGAAGATTCTACGGGGAAGAAACATGAACAGAAGCAGCCGTTTGAGGCCAAGATCGAAGGATTTGATGAAGGGATGGCGGTAGATCCGTCAAAGCTGCGGCATGACGAGAAAACAGGCCTTCTGATCGACGACGAAACCAGCCAATATTATGATGCCAACACCCTTGAACCCGTTCCTGCTCCACAGGGAGGTAATTTCCCCCTCATTCCGGTGGGTATCGGCGTTCTGGTGGCCCTTGTGGCGGCCATTCTCATTCATCGTCATCGCAAGAAAAAGAAACAGGAAAAGGAGTTGAACCTCGATGCGTAACGTCGAGCTCTTACTGTTGGCCTGGCGCAATCTGATGCGCCGAAAATCGCGGACGATCCTTACGGTCATCAGCGTCGTGATCGGCGCAGTGGCCATCATTTTGATGCTTTCTTTCGGCTAC
Organism: Murdochiella sp. Marseille-P8839; assembly: GCA_019753405.1. Classification (GTDB taxonomy): domain Bacteria; phylum Bacillota; class Clostridia; order Tissierellales; family Peptoniphilaceae; genus Murdochiella. The sequence goes on from JAIKLF010000001.1 coordinate 7,831, forward strand.
GGCATAGAGGACAGCAATCGCCGCCAGATGGAACAGTTTGCACAGCTCAATGCCATTCGCGTAGAGCCGACCTCTTATCAGGATCCGAGCAATAGCCAGATGGGAAGTCGTCAGGGCTATTTGCGCGATGAAGAGATCAAAAAGATCAAGCAGATCGCGCACGTGAAAGACGCGCTGGGCATGAAGTACATGCCCTATGAGATTGTCTTCAAAGATCCCGCATTATCAATGTTCGGAGAAATGGCGGCGATTGATTTTGATGCCCTGCGTAAAACACAGATTGAAATGAAAGAAGGAAGTCTTCCGAGAGATACCAAAAAAAACCCGTTTATCGTGGGAAACGCGATTACGGTATTTCGTTACAATACAAAGAATTTCCGCGAGATGCCCAAACCGGTAAAGGATCTGGACTTTACCCATCAAAAAGTGATGTTGCGCTCGTTTGATTACGGCAAATCCGACGGTACACCCGACAACAACATTATGATCGGCAATCAGGACCAGGCGGCCAAGCTGCCGTTGACCTATGCCGGAACGTTTTCCAAGTCCGATCTGCTCGTGCCCAGAGGAATCTATATTTCCTTTGACACGTTGGAACGCATGCAAAAAGAAGAAGAAAAACGCAGTAGGGGAGACAATCCGAATCCGGATGACCCTTCCGCCACACCGCCGAAAAGGCTGACGCGAGGGAAGAAAACACGGCATTACGATAACGCCATTGTGACGGTGGACGACATCAGCTACACCCAGCAAGTCATCGATGAGATCAATGACATGCAATTGAATGCGTACGCAAATTCCGATTCCATCCGCGGACAGGAGGAAGCGATGCGCGTGGTGCGTTGGATTTTTGCCGGCATCGGCTCGATTTCCTTGTTAATCTCCGCCATCGGTATTGCCAACACCATGCTTATGTCCATTCATGAACGCACGCGGGAAATTGGCGTCATGAAGGTCATCGGTGCGCAAATCGGCGATATACGGCTGATTTTTCTTGTGGAATCCATGCTCATCGGCATCATCGGCGGGATTATCGGTGTCCTTTTCTCCTATCTGTTTTCGTTCGGCATCAATCATTTCTTCGCCCAGTCTATGCTCGGCGACGGCTATGATATCGAGCAGAAGATCAGCTTGATTCCGTTTTGGCTGCCTTTTGCTGCGTTCGGCTTTTCTGCGTTGATTGGTTTGGTTGCCGGGTACCTGCCGGCAAAACGGGCAACGCAAATTTCCGCGATTGAAGCGATTCGCACAGAGTAAGCGCATTGTTGGGCTCTCGACGGGCAAAAGAATTTCTCCTCACAATCTCGCCTTTTTATGCGCCACGCAGTGTGTTAAGATGGGATGAGAACCGGCGGAGGGGATGATGCAACGACCGTTTGTGACAGCTGTAGTGACCGGTGCGGGCTTAGGCACGCGCATGGGTCGCGGGACAAATAAAATGCTTATTGAAATCGACGGCGGTCGGGTACTGCAGCGCGCTTTGCGCGCCTTACGCCGATCCGGAGCGTTTGATGCTTATGTTGTCGTTGTCAAGGAAGATATTCTACAAACCGTAAAGAAAGATATTCTCCCCCAGGTTTTCGGGGAGAATTTTTCACGTGTGACCGTTTGTCTTGGGGGCCCGACCAGACAGGATTCGGTAAAAATGGGCCTTGCCCATTTGCCGGAAGAAACCGACATCATTGCCGTTCATGACGGGGCAAGACCTTTTGTTTCCACGGCGGTCATTCGCCGTTGTCTTTCTCGTGTCGAAAAGGGCGATGTGGACGGTGCAATCTGTGTTTTACCGATGAAGGATACCATCAAATTTGTGAATGAAAAGGGCGTGATCGAAAATACGCCGAACCGTGCACACCTCTTCAGCGCGCAGACGCCGCAGATGTTTAAGAAATCGGTATTGCTTGAAGCCTATGAAAAGGCGATCTGGGAACAGATTCCCATTACGGACGATGCGCAGATGGTGGAAATTTTCGGCGGAAAGGTCGCGACGGTGGAAGGGGATGAGGCGAACATCAAGATTACCACGCCCATGGATCTGCTCTTCGGTGAACGTATCGTGACGGAACGGGAGGATTTAGATGAATGATATCGCGTTTCGCACAGGGCTCGGCTACGACGTGCATCAGCTGGTTGATGGACGAAAACTTATCCTCGGCGGAGTGGAGATTCCATTTGAGAAGGGGTTGCTCGGCCATTCCGATGCCGATTGCCTGATCCATGCCATCAACGATGCACTTCTTGGCGCACTGGCTCTTGGCGACATCGGTCAGCACTTTCCGGACACCGATCCGCAATATGAAGGTATCTCGTCATTGCTCTTGATGCAGCGGGTGATGGCGTTGGTTTCTGCTCAAGGCTATCGCGTCGGTAATATCGACAGTGTGATTATGGCGCAACGGCCAAAACTGGCGTCTTATATTCCGGCTATGCGCGAGGTGATTGCCCGTACGTTGGACTGCGAAATTACGCAAGTGGCGGTGAAAGCGACGACCACGGAACGGCTCGGCTTTGTCGGACGTGAAGAGGGCATCTGCTGCATGGCACAGGTTTTGTTGATTCGCTGCGTATAAAGCGAAAAAGGCGATAAAGATATAATAGACGAACAAAACGAGAAAGAAGACAGCCGGCAACCGTGTCGGAAGGAATAGAGAAGAGGAAATTATGGAAGAGAACAAAACAGGACACATCCGCACGTCGGAATCCGTCACCGAAGGGCATCCGGATAAAATCTGCGACCAGATCGCGGATTCGATTTTGGATGAGGTGTTGCGACAGGATCCCCAATCCCGTTGCGCTTGCGAAGTCATGGCCTCAACGGGCATTATTTTCGTTATGGGCGAATTGAGCACGAAGGCGGATGTGGATATCAATGCCATTGTGCGGCAAACACTGCGCAAAATCGGCTATACCGATGCTGAAAGTGGCATTGATGCGGAACATTGTGCCATTATTACGACCATTCGTGAACAGTCACAGGATATTGCCTGTGGCGTTCTGCATTCCGAAGAGGCGCGTGAAGGAGAACAGGAACAACTTTCCGGCGAAGGAGCGGGGGATCAGGGGATGGTCTTCGGCTATGCCACGAAGGAAACACCGGAATATATGCCCATGCCCCTGATGCTTGCGCACCAATTGGCGAAACGTCTGGCAAAGGTGCGCCGAGAAGGGATCGTTCCGCACCTGCGGCCGGATGGCAAAACGCAGGTTTCGGTGGAGTACGACGAGCAGGATCGTCCGAAACGCATTGATGCGATTCTGATTTCCACACAACACGACGACCAGGCGGATCAAAAAGCGATTAAAGAAGCGCTATGGGATCATGTGGTTAAAGAATGCATCGATCCGTTGATGATTGATTCGCACACGAAATTTTTTGTCAATCCGACGGGACGTTTTGAGCAAGGCGGTCCGAATGCGGATACCGGTCTGACCGGACGAAAGATTATTGTCGACACGTATGGCGGAGCGGGACATCACGGTGGTGGTGCCTTCTCCGGAAAGGATCCGACGAAGGTGGATCGTTCCGCAGCCTACTATGCGCGCTATGTTGCCAAGAACATTGTTGCCGCGGGCTTAGCGGATAAAGCGGAGATTTGCGTTGCCTATGCGATAGGCCGTGCGGAACCGTTTTCGATCAGCATTGATACATTCGGTACGGGAAAACTTTCGGATGCACAACTCTTGCAAATCATGCGCGAAGTCTTTGATTTCCGCCCAGCAGCGATTATCAAGAAACTGGATTTGCGCCGTCCGATTTATGCCCATACGGCCACCTACGGCCATTTTGGACGAACCGACAACCGCTATTCCTGGGAAGAATTGGATCAAGTGGACACGTTAAAGAAATATTTGGAGTAGACCATGGCCTGGTTACGGAAAAATTTAGCGATCGATTTAGGGACGACAAATATTCTGGTGTACACCCGGGCAGAAGGCATTAAATTCCAGGAGCCTTCGGTGGTTGCTTTGGATTTATACTCCGATGCGATTGTCGCGGTGGGAGAAGAGGCCAAGAACATGCTCGGTCGCACACCCGGCAATATTGTTGCACGTCACCCTTTACACAGCGGTGTTGTTGCCGACTATCGTGCAACGGAAAAAATGCTGGGCGCCTTTCTTCATCGGGCGGTCGATAAAAGTTTGCTGCACCCGGACGTGATGATCAGCGTGCCTTCCCGTGCCACACAAGTACAAAAGCGTGCAATTACGCAAGCCGCAACGGCCGGCGGGGCACACGAAGCCTATCTCATCGAAGCTCCGTTGGCGGCAGCATTGGGTGCCGGCGTTGAGGTCTCCGATCCGCGCGGAACGCTGATTGTGGATGTGGGTGGCGGACTCACCGATGTCGCGTTGATTTCCCTCGGCGGTATTGTGGTTGCCGAATCGACGACGACGGCGGGTAATGCATTCGACGAAGCCGTTGCGCGATATATTCTTGATCAACATCAAGTGATGATTGGGGAACAGACGGCAGAAGAGATTAAGCTTCGCCTGGGTTCGGTTTTGGCGCTTGATGCTCCGGAACGGGTTGAGGTGAAAGGTCGCCACCGTGCCAATGGTTTGCCGGTTCGGGTATATATGACGCGAAACGATTTGGACGAAGCCCTGGCTTCGCAATTTCAGAACATTGCCGAGACGGTGCATCGTGTATTGGCGCAAACGCCGCCGGAGCTTTCTTCGGATCTTTTCGATCAGGGTATTCTACTTTCCGGAGGTGGATCACTTGTACGAGGCCTGGGCGAGTGCATTCAAAAACGTTGTGGCATTCGCGTAAACTATGTCGAACAACCGATCAGTGCTGTTGTGCGTGGAACCGGAAAAGCCTTAACTTGGATTCGTCGTATGCGCACGAGCGATGATCTTTTAGCGGATAAAACGAGACAACAAGTGATGAACCGCGAAATTTTACGCAAGCGGTAATCCGAGGAGGAAAACATGGCGAATTTATTTGAGGAACTCGTTCAGCGGGAGCAGGAAGGCCACCCGATTCGCGTAGGCGTGATCGGCGCGGGACAGATGGGGACGGGTATGATTGCCCAGATTTCCACCATCCCGGGAATGTGTGTCACCGGAATTTGCGATATCGTAGCGGAACGCGCAGAAGAAGCAAAGCGCATCTATCTTGCCGGCTCGCAGGACCCGCACAACATCATTACGAGTACGGACTATGCGGAAGTCATTCGCGCGAAAGACGTAGACGTGATTGTCGAAGCGACGGGTATTACAGAAATCGGCGCGCGGGTGTCTATGGCCACGTTGTTAGCCAAGAAACACCTGGTCTTGTTGAATGTCGAAGTGGACATTACGATCGGCGTGCTGATGAAACAGCTTTTTGATGCGGCGGGGCTGATTTATACCGGATCTGACGGCGATGAACCGGCGGCCACGTTCAGCCTCTTCAATTTTGCTCGTGCCATGGGGATGGAAGTGCTTGTTGCCGGCAAGGGCAAGAATAATAAGTTAAAGCCCTATGCAAACCCGGATACAGCCCGTCAAGAGGCTGAAGAGCGCGGGATGAATCCACATATGCTGGCGGCGTTTCAGGACGGTACCAAGACCATGGCCGAAATGACGCTACTTTCCAATGCTACGGGATTTGTGCCCGATGTGGAGGGCATGCACGGCATAGCGGGTGACTTGGATGAAACGGTAAAACAGTTCGATCTTGTGCGAAACGGCGGCGTTCTCAGTAATTTCGGTGTAGTGGATTATGTGGACGGTATCGCTCCCGGTGTTTTCGTGATCGTAAAAGGGCAAAATGAACAAGTTGCCGCCGAAATGAATTATATGTTGAAAAAAGGCGAGCGCGATCATCATATTCTCTATCGGCCCTTCCACCTCGGCAGTTTGGAAACGCCATTGACCATTGCACGTGCGGCGTTACATGGGCAGGCAGCTATCGTTCCGCTGGCCAAACCGGTTTCCGAGACGGTGGCCGTGGCGAAAAAGGACATTGCGGAGGGAGAACCCATCGACGGTATTGGCGGCTTCTGTGTGCGTGGGCGCATTGAAACGCATGAAACGCAGAAACAGGAACGTCACATTCCGATCGGCCTTTTGGTGGGCAACGCCGTGGCGAAACGCAACATCGCGAAAGACAGCGTACTGACGGAAGAAGACGTTGAGCTGGATCAGTCCACGCAGGTTTATCGCCTGCGCAGTCTCCAAGATTCCCTCATCGGCTAAGCAAGTTCATAGGACAGCAGGGTGGAAGTATGGTAAAATAACCCTGCTTTTCGGGGTGTGGCGCAGTTCGGTAGCGCGCGTGGTTTGGGACCATGAGGTCGCAGGTTCGAATCCTGTCACCCCGAGTAGATGTGTTGGAAACGTTGAAACGAAGGCGTTTGGAAAAGGTGTTCGAAGAGGCAATTTCAAGAAGCGGCCTTTATTTGAGGAGAAAGGGGAAACGATGTTTAAAGATTTTCGCGTACAGATTTTTGCGGACGGTGCAGTGCTGGAAACGATGAAAAAACAGTATGAAAGCGGTTTGGTGGACGGCTTTACGACCAATCCGTCGCTGATGAAGAAGGCGGGCGTTGAGGACTATACGCCGTATGCCAAAAAGGTGGTTGAGGCGATTCCGGATCTGTCTCTCTCGTTTGAAGTATTTGCCGATGACATGGAAACCATGGAACAGGAAGCGCGTAAAATTGCTGCATTGGGAAAAAATGTCTTTGTAAAAATTCCTATCGTGAATACCAAGGGCGAGAGCATGATTCCTCTCATCGCCCGTCTTTCAGCGGAAGGCGTAAATTTGAACGTGACAGCCGTTTATTCGGTTGCCCAGACGAAGGCCATTGTGGAAGCGGTCAGCGATAAGGCCATCACGTACGTTTCTATTTTTGCGGGACGCTTGGCCGACAACGGACTGGATCCCATTCCCGTCATGACCGAAGCTTCCGAAATCTGCCAAAAATACGATCATGTACGCCTGCTGTGGGCGTCTACGCGCGAAGTGTGGAATGTCTATGAAGCGGAACGTCTCGGTGTGGACATCATCACTTGCCCGGATGGCGTGTTGCAGAAACTCGCCAAAATCGGGGACAAAACTCCGGAAGAGCTTTCCGTAGATACGGTAATCGGTTTTAATCACGATATTGCCGACCTTGGCTTTACCATTCGTTAATTGCGATGCGTGCCGTATTACAAACCGTTAAAGAGGCGTCGGTGACCATCGACGGCGAGATTGTCGGTGCCATCAACCGCGGTTATCTCATCTATCTGGGCGTTGGGCCCGATGATACCAAAGAGGAAGTCGTGCGCTTGTGGACGAAAATCCGCAAGCTGCGCGTCTTTATGGATAGCCAAGGCAAGACCAACCTCGATTTGGCTGCGGTACAGGGAAATGTGTTGCTGGTTTCGCAGTTTACGCTCTTTGCCTCCATCAAAAAAGGCAATCGTCCCAGTTTTGCGACGGCTGCGCCTCCGGCCTTGGCCGAGGCACTTTATAATGAGATGATTACCTTGATCAGGGAAGATTTGCCGGATGTACAGACCGGTCGTTTCGGTGCCGATATGCTTGTTTCATCGGTCAATGACGGCCCGTTCACCCTTTGGATCGATACCGATGAACTGTGATCAGAGGAAGAACCGGAAGCAAAAATCGAATGCCGATAAGAGGTCGACAAGGCAGTTTCAGGTAAAGAAGGTCGGCAGGTAATCAGTTAGGGAGAAATAAAAAACCGGGACGATCGTCCCGGTTTCGAAATTTAGTATCAAACGAGTATCATTCAACGAAAAGAATGGCTTGTTTTCAACGTTTAGAAAAAGAAAAATCGGAGTGAGAGGATTTGAACCTCCGGCCTCCTGCTCCCGAAGCAGGCGCGCTACCGAGCTGCGCTACACCCCGTCGAATTGCTGACCATGGCATTGTACCACAAATTTCTGCAGGAAACAAATTTTTCTACATATAATAGGTTGGATGCCGGTACGGTTGAATACAAAAGACGGTTGGACGGGATAATTTTCCAATTTGTCGAGAGAGTGCTCTATTTGGGTAGAGAAGAGTTGCTCCGTTGAATGGCTCTATTTACGGAGCGGAAGACGGAAAGAACGAAAGGCGTCAACGGGAAAAATGAACAGAAAGGCGAAAGTCGGGAGAATAGGATGAATAAGCAAGTGGATTTGAAGAAGAAAATGCGTGTTATCGAAGGCTTTCCGGGCCCGGGCATCAGCTATAAGGACATTACGACGATTTTGTCCGACGCTGAAGCGTTGCAGGCGATGGTGGAACAGCTTGCCGACGCGGCAAAGCAATGGGACTTTGATTATGTGCTGGGAACGGAATCCCGCGGCTTTATCGTGGGGGTGCCCGTTGCGGCTCTTTTACATAAGGGCTTTATTATGGCACGAAAACCGGGAAAACTACCGGGAAACCTGATCAAAAAATCCTATACGCTGGAATATGGGGAAGCGGCGATTGAAGTAGATCGCGATTCCATCCCGGAAGGCGCACGTGTACTCGTTATGGACGATCTTCTGGCCACCGGTGGCACAGCGAAAACAGCCTGCGAACTGGTAGAAGCTGCGGGCGGCGTGGTCGCCGGAACACTTTTCCTGACCGAACTGACCGATCTCGGCGGAAGGAAAGCGTTGGAAGAAGCCGGCTATCCTGTAAAGGCGCTGTTGACCTGGGCCAATTGATGGGCGCGCTGTTGGCGGCGCGATTTTGGTGAGCAAAGATGTGAGACCCTGGCTGGACGCAAAATTGCGTATTGGCCAGGGTCGATTTTTTTGGCGGCACCCGGAAGGAAAGAGAAAACTTTGTCGGCCAGGGTTAAATTTTTGTCGCGAAACCCTGGCTGAGAAAAGCACGATTTGTCAGCCAGGGTTAAATTTTCGGGCAAAACCCTGTCCAGAAAAAACAAGGCGTGTCGGCCAGGGCCAATCTGTATCCCATAAACCCTGGCTGGAGAGAACAAGTTTTGTCAGCCAGGGAAAATTCTTGTCAGCAAAACCCTGGCTAGCGAAATTAACGAACGTCAGCCAGGGCCGCTCAGGCCCTCGTTAACCCTGGCCGAGCACGAGATAGCACATTTGCCGGGGCGATTTTTCTGCGGGATCTCCGCTGGCCGGAAAAAATTGTCCGTAGACTTTACGATGAATGCGTTCTATTTGCCGCTACGCTTGGCGTTTCTGGTATGTGAGCATTCTCTATGGATATGATGTTCAGCTGATGCCATACCACATCGCAATGATAGAAATAGCATAATGGGAGTGTTATAATCAGAAAAGAGATAACTTTGTCAAGAAAAAAAGATATAAAATCTATAAAAAGAAGGAAAATCTGATTTACACAGGAAAGGAGAAGATGATGAGAAACACAGTGAAACGATGCTATGCTATAGCGTTCTTTTTGCTCATGACACTCGGACTACTTGGATTTGCTCCTCGCGTCATGGCTGCGGAAGGAGAAACAAGGGCGACGCAGGATGAGGTGTATTTTGAGATTTTGCCGGAGATTTTTCTCAAAAATGATCACTCAGGTAATCCGGATATGCCTAAATTGTTAACCCCGTACACTGCGGTGGGCGTTCGACGCAGTGCGGATGTATATGGTGGTACGCCGAACAATGTAGCGAAGGTAGCTTGGGAAAACGTATATTTTAACGTCTATAATGAGGACGGTTCTCTTAATGTGAGAACGAAGGGCACGCTGGGAAATCATGGGCGTTGGGGTGGAGCAAAGTATCTTGGCCCCTTCGAAAAAGGGAAAAAGTACACGATTGAGGTCGACACATCTACGCTTCCTCCGTATTATCACTCTTGGTTTACACAAAGAGGAGCGGGCCATTTTCCTGAATATGTTTTATCCACAGAGACGCCCAGGGGCGGTTTAAAAGCAATTTATGATGGAAATGGAACAGAAACATACGCGGGAACGCGTTTTCACATGGATATTGTGAGCTTCGCTTTTGTCAAAAATGAGGATGTTGGCAAAAATCAATTTACATTTAATGGTGAAGGCAAGGTAACCGGTAGAAATACTGTATATCAAGAAGGAAAGGATTACCTTCTTAAGACGCTAGGAACGGATCATAAACTGCCTGAGCTTACCGAAGCAGAAAAAGAACAGCTCGTAGATGAAGGCAATTGGCCGGTGGGATTTTACTTTTATTACACTGAGGAGGACGGCAAGCCGGATTTAAAGTTGCCTCAAGCAGCTCTCCCTCCTCAGGCTCCTTTTTATGACTTTCTGAAATATTGGCAAGACACAAAAGAAATAAACACCTCTAAAAAATTCCGAACATCCAGTATCTTCACACTCGTTTTGGAACAACGTATTCCGGTCGTGAGCTTCTATCAAAATGAAGGTAGCGAGCAGGAAGCAGACAATACGCTCTTAGACACGCGACAGGTATACTATAAGCATTCTTTAGCGGATAATTGCTTATCCAATGGCACATGTTTGCCAAAGAACTTGCCGGACAATCCCACACGCGAAGGCATGCTCTTTACCGGATGGAATACGAAACCCGACGGAACGGGAGAAGCCTTTACGGCAAATTCGACGGTCAAAGCGGACATGAAGGTCTATGCGCAGTGGAAGAAACCCACCACGCCGACACCAAAGCCCTCTACCCCAATCCTTCGCATCGTAAAGATCGACGGCGACGGCAACCGGATTCCGCTGCCCGTAACGTTTAAAATTACGGACAAGATGATCCCCGCAATCAACCGCGTGGTCACGACGGATAAATCGGGAGAAGCCAAGGTTGAGTTCCTCGCGACAGGGGATTATTCGTTGGAGGAAATCAAGACCCCAGAAGGCTATATCCCACTGGATAAGCCGCTCTCCTTCTCCGTTAAGGATGGTCGTGTCCGCTACGACAATAATATGGTCCGCACCATCTACGTCAAGAACGATAAAAAGACGGAAGAACCGGAAACACCGGATGTCATCAAACCCATCGACGACCCGACGCGTCAAGATATCGCCGCTACGATTTCCAAAACGTATTTCGGCGATGCCAGAAAAGTGATCCTTGTGCAGAATATGGCCTATGCCGATTCCATGAGTGCCATGAACGTCTCCCAGGGAAACATTCCGATTCTGTATACGCAGAAGGATGCGCTCTTTGACGTGACGAAGCAGGAAATCCTTCGCACGCCTCGTGAAGAGATTGTCGTCATGGGCGGCCCGGGAACCATCTCCGAAAAGGTAATTGACGAGCTTAAGGCTATGACGAATGCCAAGATCACGCGCGTGGGCGGCATTGACCGCTTCGAGGTGAACAAGAACTCCGCAGCGTATTTGCCGGAGAGCACGAATGCGGTGATTGCAAGCGGTATGATTTATACGGATGCCCTCTCGTCGGTACCGTATGCGCATCAGTGGAAGGCGCCAATTCTTCTGGTACGTGAGGATCGTGTTTCCGAGTTTGTGGCGGATGTCTTAAAGGCACGCATTCGCGATGCCGTGATCAGCGGCGGCGAAGGAACGATCGCTCCCGAGACGAAACAGGCGATTGAAGCAATGATTGGTAAAACCGTATCTCGTGTGGACGGTGCCAATCGCTATGTGGTGTCGGCAAAGATGGCGGAGATGGTGATGAACCCGACAAGCGCCATCCTTACCAGTGGAGAGAAGTGGTCGGATGCGTTGGTCGCGGGTCCCGTGGCGCAGAAGCTGAATGCCTCGGTACTCCTAACGAAACAGGCGAATCTGCCGATGCCGATTGATGCCTATCTCAATACGCATAAGGATCTTGAGCAGATCCTCATCGTTGGTGGACCGGCTTCGGTGGGAGAGAGTGTACGCAATGCGGTAAAGGCGATTTTCCCGGTGAAGTAGGGGGGAAGAAGCCGATAACACTAAGGCGAGTTTACGGTGAAGAGAAAAGAAGGCAAAACGAGGAAAAATGCGAACCCGCATTTTTCCTCGTTTTTTCTTATTCCTGACTTGCACAGAGAACGACGTCGTGATACACTAATGAAACGTATCCGTCGGGATAGGTTTTTTTGAGTGCGCAAAAAAGCACCGACAGGGTTCCTCCGTTGGCAGGCGAAGGAGGGATACGATTTTGGGAGTAGGAGGAAACAATGGCTGATAAAGTGAAATTAGCTTGCACCGTTTGCAAGAACAGAAACTACGATACCACCAAAAACAAGAAGAACAACACGGAGCGTATTGAGTTGAACAAGTACTGCCCGTTCTGCAAGAAGCATACCCTGCATCGCGAAACGAAGTAAGGAGGATCTATGGCAGAGAAGAAGGCGCCGAGCCGCATTGACGGTATGCGCGCGGAAATGCGTAAGATCCAGTGGCCCACGAGTTCGGAAGTCGTTCAGTACACCACTATCGTGCTGGTGATTGCCGCAGTGGTTGCAACGTTCGGTTGGATACTTGATCTGATTTATGGTTGGTTGGTCGGTCTTGTCATTTGATTCGTAGAATGGGGGAAATGATGTCGGAACAGGAAAAAGACACCCTGGAAGGAAAATGGTATGTCATTCATACGTATTCCGGATACGAAAACAAAGTAAAAGATAAGATCGAAATGATTATCGAGAACGAGCAGGATAAAGATGTATTTGACGTGCGCGTTCCGATGGAAAAGTACACAGAGGTTCGTAATAATGAACGCGTGATTAAGGAACGTAAAATTCTGCCGGGCTATGTGCTGGTGAAGATGAACATCACCCCGAAGTCCTGGTTCCTGATCCGCAATACCAATGGCGTTACGGGGTTTGTCGGCCCTGGATCGGATCCCATTCCGCTCACCGCGCGCGAAGTCGCACAGTTTGGCGTACGCGAGCAGATGGCACAACGTGAGATTCACGTTGCCCCGGGCGATGCGATCGAAATTATTTTCGGCCCTTTTGCCGGTTTTTCCGCAGAAGTCGAAGAAGTGCAACCGGATAAACAGACGATTAAAGCGCTCATCAATATGTTCGGGCGTGAAACATCCGTCGAGTTGTCCTATGACGACATCGAGACGCTGTAGCGTGTCGGTGCAATAGTCGTTAGTGGAAGGGGGATATCCCCGCTCCGACCACGATAGAAATCCCAGGAGGATACTATGGCTAAAAAAGTAAGTGCGATTGTCAAATTGCAAATTCCTGCCGGCGCAGCAACCCCGGCACCGCCGGTCGGTACCGCGCTCGGTCCTCACGGCGTCAACATTATGGAATTTGTGAAGGCATTTAATGCGCAAACCGCGGATAAGCAAGGCTTGATTATCCCGGTGGTGATGACGGTCTATCAGGATCGTTCCTTCACCTTTATCACCAAAACCCCGCCGGCCGCAGTTCTGATCAAGAAAGAGCTGGGTCTGCAGGCTGCTTCGGGTGAACCCAACAAGAAAAAAGTCGGCAAGATTACCAAAGCGCAGTTACAGAAGATCGCGGAGCTCAAGGAGCCGGATCTGAACGCGGCTTCTTTGGAAGCGGCGATGAGCATGGTTGCCGGAACAGCGCGTTCGATGGGCATTACCGTCGAGGAATAATGGAGCAGTGGGAGGAATTTCCGCTCGTACCACAAGGAGGATCTTATGCCGAAGAGAGGCAAAAAATATATCGAAGCAGCAAAGCTCATCGATGCGACGAAGACCTATTCCATCGATGAAGCATCCGAGTTGTTAAAGAAAACGGCAACGGCCAAGTTTGACGAAACCATCGAGTTGCATGCTCGTTTGGGCGTTGACTCCCGTCATGCCGATCAACAGGTTCGCGGTACGGTCGCTCTGCCGAACGGCACCGGTAAAGAGGTGCGTGTCGCCGTCTTTGCCAAAGGCGCTAAAGCGGATGAAGCGATTGCCGCCGGCGCCGATTTCGCCGGAGAAGACCTGGTGGAGAAGGTACAAAAAGAAAACTGGATGGATTTTGACGTTGCCATCGCTACCCCGGATATGATGGGTCAGGTCGGTCGCATCGGTCGCGTTCTCGGTCCCCGCGGCTTAATGCCGAACCCGAAGGCCGGCACGGTCACGATGGACGTGGCGCAGGCCGTTAAAGACGTCAAAGCCGGTAAAGTTGAATACCGTACCGATAAGCAGAACATCGTTCACGTACTTGTCGGCAAGGCTTCGTTTGATGCACAACAGATCAGCGAAAACCTGAAGGCGGTAATGACAGCAATCGTTAAGGCGAAGCCGGCGTCTGCAAAAGGTAAGTATCTCAAATCCGTAACGGTTGCCAACACGATGGGCCCCGGCATTGCGCTGGAGACCACGGCATTGATGGAATTGGGCAAGTAACGACTTGCTAATAAGCACAACCTGTGCTAATCTACTATTCGGCTACCGAAGACCACAGGTGCTACGAAATATCGTGTGATGTTTCCGGCTTAATTTCCTGTCGAGGTGGGAATGAACTGTTTTTCCTCTCCCGGTGCGTCGTGCCGGGAGATTTTCAATTTGTAGCCGAAGGAGGTGAAACGAATGAAAGAACAGACACTGCAGAAAAAGCAAGCGGTGGTCGATGAGATCAAAGCAGCGATTGAGCAGGCGCAGTCGGTAACGATTGTGGCGTACAAAGGCATTACGGTCGAAAGCATTACGGATTTACGAAATCAATTCCGTGCGGAAGACGTGGTGTACAAGGTATATAAAAATACCATGGTGCGTCGTGCGTTCAACGATATGGGCGTAACCGAGCTGGATGACCTGCTGAACGGTCCGAATGCGTTTATCTTCTCCAATAAAGAGATGGTGGACGGTCCGAAGATCGCGGCCAAGTTTGCTCAAGACAACAAAGAGAAGTTTCAGATCCTCGGCGGATACATGGATGGCCATGCGATGAGCAGCGAAGAAATGGTCGCACTCTCGAAACTGCCGGCGAAAGAAGTGTTGCTCAGCATGGTTTTGCGCGGTCTGCAAGGCCCCATTTCCGGCCTGGCCAATGCCTCTCAAGGCGTTCTGCGCAAAGCGGTTTATGCGTTCAATGCGATCAAAGAGAAAAAAGAAGAAGCCGCTTAATCGCTTAGCGTTATCGGCAACCTATTGTTAGACCATTAGGAGGAATACCATGGCATCTGAGAAAGTTACTGCATTAGTTGATCAAGTAAAAGAATTGACCGTTCTGGAATTGTCGGAACTGGTTTCCACGCTGGAAGAGGAATTCGGCGTATCCGCTGCTGCTCCGGTTGCTGCCGTTGCTGCGCCGGCTGCCGGTGCTGCTGCCGGTGCTGCGGAAGCGGAACAGACGGAATTTGACGTCATCCTGAAGAGCGCGGGCTCCTCGAAGATCAACGTCATCAAAGTCGTCAAAGAAATTTCGGGTCTCGGCCTGAAAGAAGCCAAAGCGCTCGTTGATGAAGCGCCGAAGCCGCTTAAAGAGAAGGTCTCCAAGGATGAGGCGGAATCGATCAAAGCGAAGCTGGAAGAAGCCGGCGCTGAAGTCGAGGTTAAGTAAGAAGTTTAGTAAAAACATTGTTTTTCTTAGAGGTTGTGTCCGAACGCTATGTGTGTTCGACACAACCTCTTTTTGTGTGCAAGACTCGCAGCCGGGCGGACAAAAGTCGAGGATTTTTATCTGCTATTGTCGACGTTTAGGGTGTGGAAAGTACGCGAAAGGGTAAATACAAAATGGTTTATGAGGATAACGTTTTTCAGGACAACGTTTCCGATGAAGACGGAGGGAAGGAGAACGTATGATCGATTATCGCAAGCAATATGAGGAGAAGTTGACCACGCCTGAGGAGGCGGTCAAAATTGTCAAGGACGGTATGTGGCTGGATTATGCCCATGCCCTTTCTGTGCCGAACCTGTTGGACAAAGCGCTTGCCAAACGTGCGGAAGAACTCAATGAAGTATTTGTACGCGGTTATCTGATTTACCACCCCATTCAGATTTTGGAAGCCAACAAGCGCCTGAATCGGGATGTGTTTGTCTGGAACAGCTGGTTCATGCAGGGGCAGGATCGCCGCATGGCGAAAGAAGCGCGCGCGTTCTTTGTACCAATGCGCTATGCCGAGCAGCCGGAGATGTATCGCCGTCCGGATGATGTCGAGACCGTAGATGTGCTCTTTATTCAGACGTGCGGCATGGACCAAAATGGAAACTTCAACCTCGGTCCGTGCATTGCTTCCACAAGGGAAGCGATTAAGCGTGCAAAATATGTCATTGTCGAAGCCAATAAGAATATGCCGGTGGTCTATGGATTAAGTGACGACTACATCAATATCACTGAAGTTCACGCCGTGGTGGAATCGGATGAACCGATTGATACCATTCCCACGATTCAACCGGATGCGACCGATGAAAAGATTGCCGATATGCTCATTAAGGAAATCGTGGACGGCGCAACCTTGCAGCTGGGTATCGGCGGAATGCCGAATGCATTGGGCTATAAAATTGCCGAATCCGATTTAAAGGACATCGGCATTCACTCCGAAATGTACGTGGACTCCATGATGGCCATGACAAAATCCGGCGTCGTAACCGGTATGCAGAAAGAATTGCATCGCGGGAAACAGGTCTTTTCGTTCTCCCTGGGCTCTAAGGAGCTGTATGACTGGATGGATCACAACCAGGTTCTGGCCACAGCGCCGGTCGACTATGTCAATGATCCGTATGTGGTTTCCCAAATGGACAACTTCATTGCCATCAATAACTGCGTAGAGATCGATCTTTTCGGTCAGGTAAACGCGGAATCGGGCGGCTTCCATCAGATTTCCGGAACGGGCGGACAGCTGGATTTCGTCATGGGCGCGTATATGTCTAAAGGCGGAAAATCCATTACGGCCTTCCAGTCTTCACGCACCGATAAACAGGGCAAAATGCAGAGCCGTATCGTTCCGACGCTAAGCCCCGGAACAATTGTGACGGATCCGCGTACTACCACACACTATGTGGCCACGGAATACGGCATTGTCAACCTGAAAGGAAAAGCTACATGGCAGCGCGCCGAAGCGCTGATCGGCATTGCCCATCCGGATATGCGCGACGAGCTGATTCAGGAAGCAGAGCGTCTGCACATTTGGCGCAACAGCAACAAACGTTGAGTGCATGGCTGAAAACGCAAGGAAAAAGGCCGTCTTCAGCAATCGCCGAAGACGGCCGTAATGCCTTGCGGCAACGGGCGACATTGCCCGTTATGCCATTGTGAATGATTTGACAACATATAGGAAAGCGATAAAATAAAAGGTAGGCATGATAACCCGTGGGCCGTCCGATTCGGAGCCCATTTGCAAGGAAAAGGAAGAACATTCAAACGAGAGTGAAGGGGGAAGCATGACACGCAAAGTATTTATCACAGGCGCTACGCGTACAGCAATTGGAACCATGGCCGGTGTCTTGAAGGACACGTCGGCAGTTAAACTGGGCGAGGTTGTCGTTCGGGAAGCAATGAAACGCGCCGGCGTAAAACCGGAGCAGGTCGATTTTGTATACATGGGTAACGTTCTGCAGGCCGGTCAGGGGCAGAACGTGGCAAGACAGGTTGCCCTGAATTCGGGACTTCCCGTTGAGACACCCGCGGTTACGCTGAACGTCGTTTGCGGTTCCGGTTTGGAAGCCGTCAATACGGCTGCCCGTTTAATTCAAACGGGAGAGGCGGACATTGTGATCGCCGGCGGTACCGAGAATATGGCGATGGCGCCGTATGCCATGACAAAGGGGCGTTTCGGCTATCGTATGAACAACGCTACGATCGTGGATACCATGGTCAACGATGCGTTGTGGGATGCCTTTAACGACTATCACATGGGTATTACGGCGGAAAATGTGGCGGAAAAATACGGCATTACGCGTGAGGAACTGGATGCCTTCTCGGCAAGAAGCCAGAATCGCGCTGAAGCTGCACGCAACGCCGGTCGTTTCAAAGATGAAATTGTTCCCATGGAAATCAAACTTAAGAAAGAAACGATCACCTTCGACACGGATGAAGGTATCCGTGAAGGACAGACGCCGGAGATTTTGGCAAAATTGCGCCCTGCCTTTAAGAAAGACGGCATTGTGACGGCCGGAAACAGTTCGGGCATCAACAACGGTGCTTCGGCGATGGTACTTGTTTCAGAAGAGAAAATGAAGGAATTGGGATTGAAACCGCAAGTGGAATGGCTGGGCGGAACGCTCGCCGGTGTCGAGCCCGAGATTATGGGCGTCGGCCCCATTGAAGCGACCAAGAAGATCTGCAAACGTCTGGATTTGAAACCGACCGACTTTGATCTGGTTGAATCCAATGAAGCCTTTGCAGCGCAGTCCGTTGCGGTCGTGAAGGAACTGAAGCTGGACGAAGAGAAAGTGAACGTCAATGGCGGTGCAATTGCCCTGGGTCATCCCGTCGGCTGCTCGGGCGCTCGTATCCTGACGACACTCATCTATGAGATGCTGCGCCGTGATGAAGCGGATTTGGGTCTGGCGACACTTTGCATCGGCGGCGGCATGGGTTGTGCAGCTGTTGTCAAGAAAGTGAAATAAATATGGGGATTATTGAACGTGAGTGCAAAGGCCAGATAGAGATTCTCACGTTACATCGGCCGGAGGCGCTGAATGCCTTAAATAGTGCCGAACTGCAGGACTTAGAAAACGCAATTGATGCGATTGACCTTGACCAGGTGCGCGTGGTAATTTTAACCGGTGCGGGCGACAAGGCATTTGTTGCCGGCGCCGATATCGCGCAGATGAAGGATTTGCAGGAAGATGAAGCAAAAGCCTATGCGGAGTTGGGACATCGCGTCATGCGAAAAATAGAGACGTTGCCCATTCCGGTAATTGCCGCGGTCAACGGCTATGCGTTAGGCGGCGGAAATGAACTGGCAATGAGTTGTGACATTCGCTACGCTTCCGAAAACGCTGTTTTTGGACAACCGGAAGTCGGCCTCGGCATTACGCCCGGATTTGGCGGCACGCAGCGTCTCGCGCGTCTCATCGGTTCACGCTCGATCGCCAATGAAATGATCTTGGGCGCTCGCAATATCAACGCCGAAGAGGCTCTGCGCATCGGCCTGGTCAGTGCGGTCTTCCCTCAGGAGGAACTGATGGCGGCAGCAGAAAAATTGGCCAAGGCGATTGCCAAAAATGCGCCCATTGCCGTTCGGAAAGCAAAAGAAGTTTTGCAGCAGGGAATGGATCTTCCACTGGAAGAAGGCTTGAAAAAAGAGGTGGACGCCTTTGCACACTGCTTCAGCACACGCGATCAAGTAGAGGGCATGACCGCTTTTTTGGAAAAGCGAAAAGAAAAAAATTTCACCAATCAATAGGCGTAAGACGAAGAGACCCGTCTTCGGGTCTCTTCCTCTTGAGCTTATGGGATAAAAATTTAACAGGATTGGCGTGCTTTCCATGGGGAAAGCAAGAACCCGACACATGGAGGAGGAAAGAATGGATTTTACGTTAAGTGAAAAGCACAAGATGGCGCAACAGCTGTTTCGTGACTTTTCTCTGGCAGAGGTGAAGCCGCTTGCCCAGGAAATCGATAAAGAGCATCGTTTCCCGGAAGAAACGGTGGCGAAGATGGCAAAATATGGATTTTTAGGCATTCCCTTTGCCAAAGAGTACGGTGGACAGGGCTGTGATACGCTTACATACGTTTTATGCGTTGAGGAACTCTCTCGTCATTGCGCATCAACGGGTGTTATCGTTTCGGCGCACACCTCGCTTTGCGCAAGCCTGATCGAAAAATTCGGTTCCGAAGAACAAAAACAAAAATATCTTATTCCGCTGGCAAAAGGTGAAAAGCTTGGTGCCTTCGGTCTGACCGAGCCGGAAGCCGGTACGGATGCAGCCGGCCAACAGACGACAGCCGTGTTGGATGGCGACGAATACGTCATCAATGGTTCCAAAATTTTCATCACAAACGCCGGTTACGCCGATGTTTACTGCATTTTTGCTATGACAGACCGCACCAAGGGCAACCACGGCATTTCCTGCTTCATTCTGGAAAAAGGCATGGAAGGCTTCTCCTTCGGTATTGCTGAAGACAAGATGGGTATTCACGCCTCCTCCACGCGCGAGTTGATTTTCAATAACGTACGCGTACCTAAGGAAAACCTGGTCGGTAAAGAAGGCAAGGGCTTCGGCATTGCCATGGGTACCTTGGACGGCGGCCGTATCGGTATCGCCGCACAGGCATTGGGTATTGCACAGGGTGCCTTGGATGTTGCGAAAGAGTACGTCAAAGAGCGTAAACAGTTCGGACGTCCGCTTGCCAAATTCCAGAACACACAGTTCAAACTGGCGGAGATGGAAATTGAAGTGCAGGCTGCCCGTATGCTTGTATATCGCGCAGCTATGGCGAAAGATACGCAGAAACGCTACAGCGTGGAAGCAGCTACCGCAAAACTGAAGGCGGCACGTACGGCTTCCTGGGTTGCCAACCGCGCAGTACAGTTGCTCGGCGGCTACGGCTACATGGTGGATTACGATGTGGAACGCATGATGCGTGATGCCAAGATCACGGAGATTTACGAAGGCACGTCGGAAGTTATGCTCATGGTGGTCGGTGGCGACCTGTTGAAATAGGAGGAATCATGAAAATTGTAGTTTGCATTAAACAAGTGCCGGACACCAATGAGGTGCGCATCGATCCGGTAAAGGGCACCCTTATTCGCGACGGCGTTCCCTCGATCATGAATCCGGACGATAAAGCGGCGCTCGAATTTGCGCTTTCCATTAAAGACAAAACGCCGGATGCGCACATTGACGTCATTTCTATGGGACCGCCGCAAGCGGAAGCCATTCTGCACGAAGCGCTCGCCATGGGCGCGGATGATGCCTATCTCGTTACCGACCGTGCATTCGGCGGTGCCGATACGTGGGCAACGTCTTCGACAATTGCTGCCGCCGTTTCCAAAATTGACTACGACCTGATTATCTGCGGTCGTCAGGCGATCGACGGTGATACGGCGCAGGTTGGTCCGGAAATGTCCGAACATCTCGGCATCCCCAACATCTCCTACGCGGCAAGCCTGGAAGTGGATGGAGACAGTGTTCTCGTTCAGCGTCAATACGATGATGGTTACCACATGGTGCGTGCCAAGATGCCCTGCCTCGTGACGGCTTTGCAGGAAGCGGTCTCCCCGCGTTATATGACGCCGGGCGCCATTTTCGATTCGTTCGATAACTATGAAATCACGCGCTGGACCCGTGAGGACGTACCCGTAGACGATTCCAACATCGGTCTTGCCGGTTCGCCGACGCGCGTGGCACAGTCTTTCCCGAAGCCGGTTAAGGCGCCGGGCATGAAGATTGAAAAAGGTGTCGATGAATCGGTCCAGTTCATTATGGACCGTCTGCATGACAAGTACGTACTGTAAGGGAGGTCAGGGATGAATTTACAGGATTATAAAGGGGTCATGACCTTCGCCGAGCAGGTGGAAGGCAAATTGACCAATGTTTCGTTGGAACTGATCGGCAAAGGTCGTGAATTGGCCAAAGATCTGAACACCAACGTTACAGCCGTTCTCGTCGGGGAAAATATGGCGGATCTAGCCAAGACGCTCATCGAATATGGCGCGGATCGCGTTATCGTTGCGGATGATCCGGAACTCAAATACTATCGCACAGAGCCCTACACACAGGTGCTGGCGAACATCATTAACGAATACAAACCGGAAGCGATGCTGGTCGGCGCAACCGCCATCGGCCGTGACCTTGGTCCGCGTCTTGCCGGACGTATTCATACCGGTCTTACGGCAGACTGCACGAAACTGGAAATCGACCCGGAAAACAAAGAATTGCGCATGACCCGTCCGGCGTTCGGCGGCAACCTCATGGCGACGATTCTTTGCTCCAACCATCGTCCGCAGATGGCGACGGTTCGTCCGGGCGTTATGGTCAAGGAGATTCGTGATCACAACCGCAAGGGCGAGATCATTGCTTACACAAAGCCGATCGAGAAAAACAACTGCTTTGTCGAGATCGAAGACGTCGTAAAAGCCATCCACAAGAAAGTGGATATTCAGGAAGCCAAAATCCTGGTTTCCGGCGGTCGTGGTGTCGGCGGCCCGGAGAACTTCAAAATTCTACAAGATCTGGCGGATGCCCTCGGCGGCGAAGTATCGAGCTCCCGTGCTGCGGTTGATGCCGGTTGGACGCCGAAGGAAATCCAGGTTGGACAGACCGGAAAGACCGTCCGCCCGACGCTTTACATCGCTTGCGGCATCTCCGGTGCGATCCAGCATTTGGCCGGTATGGAAGAATCCGATTACATCATCGCCATCAATAAAGATTCGGGTGCTCCGATCTTCAACGTGGCGGACGTCGGCATCGTCGGCGATCTCTTCCAGATTGTGCCGAAGCTGACCGAGAAGGTCAAAGAAGACCGCGCGAAGAACGCGCAGCAATAACAAACAATTAAGGTCATCGAGACATGGCCTTTTGTAAAGGAAACCCTGCACGCCGATCGGTGCGCAGGGTTTTTTGTGATTGCTACGCTTTCTTTCGTCTGATAGAGTAAGTTGAAGCATAAATGTGAAAAGGAGACAACATGAAGTATCATCACGCCATCGTTCGCAAACCTGCTCGATCCATGGTTGAAGGCATTACGACCGGCATGTTCAGCACGGAAACGCCGGTATATGAAAAAGCACTGTTGCAGCACGATGCCTATGTTTCCGCACTCCAGGAACTGGGCGTGGAAGTGCTGGTGTTAGAGCCGTTGGAACAATATCCCGATTCATGCTTTGTGGAAGATCCGGCAGTGGTCATGAAGGAATGCGCCATTGTCACCAATTCCCCGGCAACAACGCGCCACGGCGAAAAACAGGAAATCCTCGTTGCCCTACAAAAGTATTATCCTCCTGAACAAATTTTTGCGCTTACTCCTCCGGCAAATATGGAAGGAGGAGATGTCTTACAAGTGGGCAAGCAGTTTTACATTGGGCTTTCCGATCGTACCAATGCGGAAGGCGTACGACAATTTTCCGATATTGTTGCGCCATACGGCTATACCGTTATCGCGGTTCCCGTAACGGAAGGACTGCATTTGAAGGACTTTGCGGTTTATTTGGATCATCGCGATCTGTTGGTAAGTGAAGTGATGAACGAGCAAGAGGCCTTTGCTGATTTTGATCGCTTTATCGTTCCTCGGGAAGAACTATACGCCATCAATAGTCTTTGGATAAACGGAACTGTCCTCGTTCCGAAGGGCAATCCCAAAACCCAAAAGCATATTGAAGAGGCAGGCTATCCGGTTAAAGTAGTCGATACCGACGAGTTCAAAAAAATTGATGGCAGTCTGACCTGCCTTTCTCTTCGATTTTAAGTGAAAAAAACCACGTCTCCGATGAAAAGACGTGGTTTTTCTTTTTCGGTGTACATTTGTAAATGATGTGAGACCAAAAACCAAATTTGCATAAATCATAATTTTCCTGTATAATTTGAATGCTATTTGTACCCAGAGTAGGAAGGTGGGTGTGGTATGCAGGAGAACAGTTTGATTCAGGCCATCCGCAGTGAAGTCGAGCAAAATATCGGACGTACTGTGGTTGTGCGCGCGGACAAAGGACGAAAGCGGATCGTCACAAAAGAGGGCATCATTGAGAATGCATTTGATGACGTTTTTACCGTTCGCATTTCGAATGCCTTTGATATGGAACGAACCGTATCATATACGTATACGGATGTTTTAACCTCTACCGTAAAGCTGACGGTGTATTGATCGAAGAAGGGCTCAGTAGAGCTCTTTTTTCTTGTTTGCCTTGCTGAAGGAAATGGAACGCATCACTGCGTACACTTCGACGCATCCCTGCGGCTGATTGACGCATCCCTGCGGCTGATCGACGTATCACTGCGTGCGACGCGACGTATCGCTGCGGGCTCGGTGATAAACAAGGCACAGCATAGAAAAACTACGGAGGATGGCATGGAATTGGAAGTACAGGCCAATGCGAAGATTAACTTGACGCTGGATATTCTCGGCGTGCGCGATGACGGATATCATGACCTGGACGGCGTGATGCAGGAAATTGCGCTTCATGATACCCTGACGATCGAAAACGGACGCGGCGGATTCGTTCTGTTTTGCGACCACCCGCACCTTAAGCTGGACGAAAACAATTTAATTTACAAGGCCTGGGATGCGCTTCGTGATCGCGTAGAAGACGACTCAATCATCATCGAACTGGAAAAGCGCATTCCGCTTTCGGCCGGACTTGGTGGAGGGAGTGCGGATGCCGCTGCGACGTTGGTGGGATTGAATCGCTTATGGAATTTGAATTTGACCGATGAGGAGCTGATCGAAATTGCCGGCGGCATTGACTCGGACACCGCCTTTTTTATCCGCGGCGGTACGCAGCGTGCGCAGGGTAGAGGGAATGTTCTGACTCCGTTGCCGAGATTTTCACAGAAGCCGGTACTTCTGATCAACACGGGGGACACCATCAGCTCACGCTATGTGTACGATCGCGTGGAGGCGAATGGAAAAATTCCGGTCTCGAAAATGATTGATTTGTTGCAGTACGATAACCTCAAAGCCTATACCATGATGAAAAATCAAATGGAGAGCGTATCTTTTGAGTCCATTCCTAAACTGGCGGAGATAAAGAAAAAATTAGAGGAATCCGGTGCGCTGGCGGCGCTCATGAGTGGCAGCGGTCCAACTATGTTCGGTTTATATGAAACCATGGAACAGGCAGAGGACGCTTATACGCATTTTCAGAACCGATATCCCTTTGTTTTGCTGACCAGAACCGTGTGAAAATGGACGAAAACTGAATGCATATACGGTAATCGAAAAAGAAAAGGTTTGCAAACGGAAAAATATCCAAAATGAATGACTATTTGGCCATTGACCGTCTTCATGGACTTCCACAACATGTGGTGGAACGATTCGAAGAAAACACATTCATTAGCAGAATTTTTCGCCATTTATGCCGCTTTTTTTCGTAAAGTGGCTTGAACATCACCTCGGCGTTCGTTATAATACTTGTAGTGTAGCAGGAATATTGATAGGATACCGTTTTCATACGAATACATCCTGAAAGACACAGGAGAATCGTAGATGAATGGCGGAAGAATATAGAGGTGTGTCGATGAGAAATGATCAGTCAATTGAGAAACGCTATAGAGCGCGCCGTAAGCGGCGGGAAGCTCTTCAGCGTCGTCGTCACAAAAGAAGTGCACTTATTGGAGTTTGCGCCGGCGTGCTACTGCTATTGTCCGGCAGCTTTGTTCTCCGTCATTTTATGAACAGCTCAAGCGCTGTCGATACGCATGCCGCATTAGCGACTTCTGCACAGCTGGTGCAGGATACCCAGGCCGTATCGAAAGAGAACGAATCCGTTTCCGTTGAATACAAGACGCGTGTCGAAATTGAAGAACAGAAGCAGGAACGTCCCCAAGAAAAAGAACAGCATGACGGATATACCGATCGGCTGGATACTTTTTTACGGGTAAGTCGCGACACCACCTTGTTTACGCGTGATTCGACAAAGTCTCATGTTGTTGCTCCGCTTGCCGCGGGAACGACCGTCGAAACATATGGTACGAACGGCGAATGGACCAAGGTCACAAGCAAAGGACGCACGGGTTATGTGCGCAATGTTGATCTGGCGATGATTACCGATGCCACATTGTGCAAAACCGTTGAAGGAAAAGTGATCGTCAATGCGACGTATCGCCTTCCCGAAGACTACGAAACTGTGTTTCATCCGGATGCTGAAGCGGGCTTGAAGGTCATGCTCGAGGCGATGCAGCGTGACGGCGTACAGGTTGAGGTAGCTACCACCTATCGTGGCGCGGAGGAGGAAAAGAAAGAACTCGTCCTTCGTGGAAATCCCGCTAATGTTCCACAACCGGGACATGCGGTGTTCCAGACCGGCTATGGTGTGCAGTTTAATGCACCGAATACCGATCCGCGCATTGAAAATCACTTTGAAAATACGAAGCAGTTTCAATGGTTGAAAGCGCATGCGCAAGAATACGGCTTTGTTCTGCGCTACCCGAAAGGAAGTGAGTCCATCACCGGCTATCGCGCCGATCCGACCATTTTCTACTATGTGGGCGTGGAGGATGCTTCCTTGATCAGCAACGATGGCCTTACCATGGAAGTGTTCTACGGTGTCAATTAAAATCCGGTAAACCGAAGTCCGCGGGTAACGAAGTTGCCGGCGGTCTTTTTTTGGCAAAAAGAGAGGATGAGGAGAAAAAATGAACGTTTTAGTCAGTGGAGGCTTGGGCTATATCGGGTCCCATACCGTTGTCGAATTGATCAAACGACAGCACGATGTGGTGGTGGTAGATAATCTTTATAATGCCGATGCCGATGTGCAGTTACGCATTGAAAAAATTACAGGAAAGAAGCTGACGACCTATGTTGCGGATTGTACCGACGCGGAGGCCATGGAAAAGATTTTTGCCTCCCATCACGTAGATTGCGTCATTCACTTTGCCGGCTATAAAGCGGTGGGGGAATCCGTTGCAAAACCGCTGATGTATTATTATAACAATCTGCTGAGCACCATGGTGATTTTGGAGGCGATGAAAAAGCATCACGTTAAGCAAATGGTGTTCAGCTCGTCCGCGACGGTGTATGCGCCCGAGAACTGCAGTCCGTTGCAGGAAGAGATGCCCCTTGCTGCCACGAATCCCTACGGGTGGACCAAGATGATGATTGAGCGCATCCTGATGGATGTTGCGACGGCAAATCCGGAATTTTCCGCCATTCTACTGCGTTATTTTAATCCCATCGGTGCGCATGATTCCGGGCTGCTGGGCGAACGTCCTGTAGGCATTCCCAACAACCTTTTGCCCTATATTTGCCAGGTGGCAGACGGTACGCGTAAAGAACTCAGCGTTTTCGGCAATGATTACGATACGCCGGATGGTACCGGTGTGCGCGATTATCTGCACGTCGTCGATTTGGCGCTAGGACATGTGGCGGCCTTGGAAAAAATGGCCGATCGTCCGGGAGCACATGCGTTCAACTTGGGCACCGGCAAGGGAACCAGCGTATTGGAACTGGTTCATGCGTTTGAGCAGGCCAATCACCTGACCATTCCCTACAGCGTTGTGGGTCGCCGTGCGGGAGATATTGATACCGTTGTGGCGGATCCGTCCAAGGCGGAGCGTGAACTGGACTGGAAAGCGACGCACAGTATTGAAGAGGCATGCGCATCGTCCTGGTATTTCCAACAACACGTGAACGACAGCCTATAACGGAACCGGACGAGAACCGGGAAAATCATGAAAAGAAGAGGGACGCCGCAGACGTTGCGGCGTCCCTTTTTGTCTTGTAAGTAAGCTTTATAGGAAGTTCTTATCGACGCGGCAACGCTTTGCGGCGCTGTATACGATGATAAACTTGATTGACCAGTTGGCGAACTTCAGGAATTTGGGCAAAGAGAATGACGATAAGGTAGACGACAGCCCCCACCAAAATGGTAAGCAGCAGACGAATGGTTTCGCTTGCCAGCGGAAGACCGTGAAAGAGCAGGAAGGTAATCAGCCCCATGAGTGCGGAGGCGGCAACCACTTTAGCGATAGACAAGAAAAGCGAGCGAAATTCAAAACGGCCATATTTTTTGTGCAGAACCCATCCCATGATGGAAGCACCGACGAGGTTGCCAACCATGGTGGCGGCGGCAAGACCGTTCAAGCCGAAGAAATAGGACAAAAGAAAATCCAGTGTAATGTCTACGGCAACTTGTACCGCGGAAATGAGAAGCGGTGTTTTGGTATCGTGCAGGGCATAAAAGGCACGAATAAAAATTTGAGAACACAATAATCCGATGAGTCCCGGCGTATACCAGAATAAGGCGCCGGTCGTCATCAGGGTGGAGGTGGCGGTGAACTGATCGCGCTCATAGAAGAGACGAACGATGGGCTGTGCGAAGAGCATCATGCCCACGACAGCGGGAATAATCAAGACCATACCGTGTACCAGAGAGTGATGAATGACGCGTTTGAACGGATGCAGATCCTCCTTTTGTGCGGCACGGGACATTCCCGGGTAGGAAGCGGTAACAATGGAAACGATGACGACACCTTCAACCATCATAAAAATCATATTGGCATAATTGAGAGCGGATGCGCCGCCGTTGGGGACAATAGAGGTGGCAAAGGCTTTATCCACGATGATGGAAATGTCATTGACCAGGATGGAAAATATGGCCGGAATGGCAATGGCCAACGATTCACGAATGGCGGGCGCATTAGGTTTCAACAGGAACTGGTGTCGATAGCCTGCACGGCGAAGGGCACCGGGGAAAAAAACATACTGAATCGCCACGGCGAAAATGCTGCCGAAGGCGAGAAGTTGAAGATTGCCCGTCTTAGCGGTCAGGTACGAAAAGAAGATCATCACGATATTCATGATGATGCCCGTTGTCGCCGGGGTTAAAAAGTTGTTGTAGTTGTTCAAATAGCTAATGAACGCACCGTTGAGCGCCGAAAAAAGAATACGAAACAGGACGATGCGCGTAAAGAGAACGGCCTGCTCGAACTTTTCACCATCGAAGCCGGCGGCCACGAGGTGCATAATCTGCGGCATGAAGAGAAAACCGATGCCGGCAATGATGGCGGCAAGAACGACCACGGTATTCGTTAAATTGGCGGTGAAGCGATCCGCTTCCCGACGACCGCTTTTGGCCAACACTTTGTTGTACATCGGGATAAAGGTGGTTTGGATGGACATAAAGAGAAAGCTGAAGGCCATGGCCGTAATGCTTTCGGAAACAACATATATGTCCGTTACCATACCGGTACCAAAAAATTTCGCGAAGCTCACTTCGCGAATCAATCCGGTAAATTTGGAGATGATCGTGATGATCATCAGTTGAAAGGTGATCGAACCCATACTTGTCCCTCCCTTGATCGGATTCAGTCTACCATATTTTTTCCTTTTACAACGCAGCTTGGCGGAGGAATTGCATTTTCTTGCAGTGCATAGCCTTATTCGGTCTCGAAACCTGTATTCCGGAATCGAAAAGGAATGGTTTTGGACAATTATCGGCTTTTGACTGTACAGATAGCACCCGATCGTTTATAATGGCAGAGGTTGTTAAACTGATATCATTCTTTTCGCGGACAGAAGCCATTACATAGTCCCTAATATAGAAAGGAATGATTATGCAATCACAACATACGACAGCAAAACAAATAAACGAATGGGCGGAACCGAGAACGGTGTTACAGCAACTTAAGGATGCGACGCGCGTCCGCAATATGGTAAAAATTGCTGCACTGGGTGCGTTGGGCTTTGTAATAATGGAACTGTTTCAGATTCCAATGCCCTTTGCTCCGGCCTTTATGAAAGTGGATTTCGGTGATGTTCCCGGATTGATTGGCGGTTTCGCCATGGGGCCGGTAGCGGGCTTTCTCATTCAGCTTGTTAAAAATATTTTGAAATTATTTACGTCCGAAACCGTCGGTGTCGGGGAATTATCTAATCTCATTGTGGGAAGCACCTTTGTCTTGGTGTCCGCCATCATCTATCGTCGCTCTCATACCAAAAAGGGAGCCATCATCAGTTTGATTGCCGGTTCACTGGCCATGAGTTGTATCGCGGTGATCTCCAACACATTCTTCATCTTTCCGGCCTATGCAGCGGCGATTCAGCTGGATTTGGATGTGTTGGCTACACAGATCGGTGCGGCCAACGGACTGGTGACCAACTACATGACTTTGATGCTCTTTTCGGTCTTTCCGTTCAATCTGGTCAAAACCTTCCTGGAGAGTGTGGTGACGTTCTTGCTCTACAAACGCATTTCGCCAATTCTCAAACGCTGGTCATAAGGTAGAAACGGGGACGATGTACAGGGATGGTTGCGTTGTCGACGCATCCGCTTCGGAAAAAGAATAGACCTGCCGAAGCAAGTCGATTACAATAAAGGTACAAGAGAAGAGGTTGCCCTGCGGGGCACCTTCTTTTTATTGCTTAGGAAAGAAGGAGAAAATACGTGTATATCGCCTCAAAACAAGCGATGCGGGAGTGGAGCGAACGCTTTGCGCATACATTGCGTTCGGGAGACGTCGTTTCGTTGGAGGGAACGCTGGGTGCGGGGAAAACACAGGTGGTGCAGTGGATCGCGCAGGCGCTCGGCGCCGACCGACCGGCGTCGTCGCCGACGTTTTCGCTGGTAAATCACTATCGTACCCCGAATCGGGATCTCTACCATCTGGATCTATATCGGCTGGAAAGCCCGAGCGAACTGGAAGATATCGACTACGAGACGTATTTTTACCCGGAGGAGGCTATTACGTTTTTGGAATGGGCGGAAAAGGCGAAGGACTATCTTCCGCACGGCATGGTGCATGTGCAGATTGTCGTCAAAGAAGGGGAAGCGAGGGAGGTTAGCGTATGGCGAGATTGATTGGAGCAGATACCTCCACGCGAGCAACGGGAGTGGCCATTGCCGAAACGGGAAAGCCGCTGCGCACCGCGGTTGTCGAACAGGATCGCTTGCGTGCGGAAGAACTTTTGAGTGTCTTGGACGCTCTTTGCCGGGAAAGCGGGCTCGCCGCGGCCGAAGCAGATGCATTTGTCGTAGCGATCGGCCCCGGATCGTTCACCGGCCTTCGCATCGGTGTCACGATGATGAAGACCATGGCGCAGTTTATGCATCGGCCGATTTTAGGCGTATCATCGCTGAAAGCACTCGCGTATGCCGCGAAGGCGGAACATCGTGCGCATCTTCTTGTTCCTGTTATTGACGCACGAGCCAATCGCCTGTTCGCGTCGGTCTATCGTATGGATGCGGATGAACCGGTATTGATTCTAAAGGAAGGTCTGTACACCGAAGAACAATTGCAGACCTTTCTGTTTTCCGAAAAGGATGCGGTTGGGGAAAAAGACGAAACACAACCGTTTTTGTGCTGGGCAGGAGCAGGCATCGCACGTCATCCGGCACTGATGGGGGCGTTCTCTTCGGAGGAAAGCGTGCAGCTCTCCTCTCCGGCGGCATTATCGCCCATTGCCGCGATGATGCAAATTGCAGCGGAACGTTTTTCACGGGGAGAAAGCGATGACGTCCTGCATCTCGTTCCCAATTACCAACGAAAATCACAAGCGGAACTGGATCGTGAACGCCGGGAGACGTTCACGGAAGAAGAAAGAAAAAAGAAATGAAAGGAGGAAAAGATGCGTGTCAAAAACAGACAAACAGTGCACCTTCGGCCGATGACCGAAGAGGACGTGCCGGTGATCCATCAGCTGGAACGCGAAGCGTTTCAAAAGGCATGGACGGTGCGACAGCTGAAAAATGAACTCGCTCACCCTTTTAACACCGCAGTTGTGGCGGAGATGGATGCGCGTATTTTAGGCTATTTCTTTTCCTCCGCCATAGCCGGCGAATTAAGTCTTAACCGCATTGCCGTCGCGGAAGACTGCCGAAAAGGAGGCATAGGCAAGCGCCTGGTTGCGCGCTTTCTTGCCGATGGGCAAAGAGACGGTGCCGAAGAGGCGTTTTTGGAGGTTAATGAGCGAAATACCGCAGCAAAAGCGCTCTATCAGGCGTTCGGTTTTGTTGTTGTGGGAAAAAGGCATCAATACTACGCGGAAGAAATGGCCGATGCGTTGATTATGCATTGTCGGCTGTCGAAAGAGAGCGAATGCCATCGGGAGGAACGTCATGTTCATTTTAGCCATTGAATCTTCCTGTGATGAGACGAGTGTAGCGGTCCTGCGCGACGGGCGCGAGCTACTCGGGCAGATCATTTCTTCTCAAATCAAAGATCATGTGCTTTTCGGGGGCGTTGTGCCGGAAATCGCCTCACGTAAGCATTTGGAAGCCATCAATCCGCTTTTGGAGGCTGTGCTTAATGAAGCGAATGTGCGAGCGGAAGACTTGGACCTCATTGCGGTTACGCGCGGCCCCGGACTGGTCGGTGCGCTTTTGGTCGGCATTTCTGCAGCCAAAGCCATGGCCTATGTACGCAATATTCCCATTGTGGGCGTGAACCACATGGAAGGACACCTTTGCGCCAATTATCTGGCGCACCCGGAATTGGAACCGCCCTTTCTCGGTCTGGTCGTCTCGGGCGGACACACATATCTCTGTGTAGTGAAGGATTATGCGCACTATGAAGTGGTCGGTTCCACCGTGGACGATGCCGCCGGAGAGAGCTTTGACAAGGTCTCGCGCGTTCTGGGGCTAGGCTATCCCGGCGGACCGAAAATCCAGCGTATGGCGGAACAGGGGAATCCGCAGGCCTTTGCTTTTCCACGCGCGATGTCTTCCAAAGAAGACGGCTATGCGTTCAGCTTCAGTGGCCTGAAAACCGCGGTAATTAATGAAGTGCATCACCATGAGCAACAAAATCTTCTCGTTCCGGTGGCAGATATTGCCGCGTCGTTCCAACAGGCGGTGATTGACGTGCTGGTACAGAAAGCGGAACATTTGCTGGAAGCCATGCCGGAGATGCGAACCTTTTGCCTTGCGGGGGGCGTAGCGGCGAATCGTCCGCTGCAGGAAGCCCTTTCCGCCATGTGCGCGAAGCACGATTGTCGATTTTTTGTTCCGCCGGCCATTCTGTGTACGGATAACGCCGCCATGATCGGCTGTGCCGGCTATTACCAGTATCAGGAACGGGGTGCGTCATCGCTCGATTTTGCCGCCGACCCCGATTTAGGACTTTAGAAAAGAGAGGAGTAGGTCATGCATGCCTTAATGGATTTGCACACGCATACGCTGGCCAGCGTTCATGCGTATTCCACGTTGACAGAAAACGCTCGCGAGGCGAAGAAAAACGGTCTGGAAATATTGGGGGTGTCCGATCACGGCTACGGAATGCCGCATACAACGTTGTCGGCATATTGGGGGAATCTGTCGGTTATTCCGCCGTATCTGGAAGGGGTGCGCATTTTACGCGGCATTGAAATGAACATCTGTGATATGCAGGGAAGCCTTTTCGAGGAGAAGCTCATCGGCAAAACGGATTACATCATCGCTTCCCTTCATGGAAATATTTTTGATTTTGGAGAAACGCGTGCTACGGACTTCACGTCGGTGTATGTAAAGGCGATGGAGCGCTATCCGGAAATCAATATTCTTGGGCACCCGGACGATGCGCGCTATCCCATCGATTACGAAGTGTTGGTGAAAGCCTGTAAGGAACACAATGTCGCCATGGAGGTCAACTGCTCTTCTTTGGATGTCAGCGGTTTTCGATTGAATGCGGAAGAAAATCAACGTCTTTATCTTCCCCTTTGCGAAAAGTATGAAGTGCCCATCATTGTCAACAGCGATGCACACATGAGCACCGGCGTTGGCGATTTTTCGTTAGCCGAGACGCTGCTGGACGAGTTGGATTTTCCCGAAGAACTCATTATTAATACGTCCTGGGATAAACTGGAAAGCCTCCTGGGCTTCGCCATTTAGGAGAAGGTATGGAATACGAAAACCTCAACCGTGCGCAACGGGAAGTGGTGTTGGCGGAAGATCGAGCACTGCTGGTACTTGCCGGAGCGGGCTCAGGAAAGACGCGGGTGCTGACGACAAAAATTGTGCGTCTGTTGGAAGAACAGGCGGTTGCGCCATGGAACGTACTTGCTTTCACGTTTACGAACAAAGCGGCACAGGAGATGCGCGATCGTGTAGAACACGCTTTGGGACGTAGTACGAGCGGCATGTGGATGGGCACCTTTCACTCCATTTGTGCGCGCTTATTGCGCCGGGAAATTGCCATTTTAGGTTACGGCTCGGATTTTACAATTTACGATACGGCGGATCAGCGCACGCTGGTGAAACAGCTCTTAAAAGAGCAACGGGTAAATCAGGATTATCGCCCGCAGATGGTGCTGGCGCGCATTTCGGATTATAAAAATCGCGGCGTCGGTGTGGATGAGGTGCTGGAGAATGCCACGATGGATCGCGAAAAGGTGATTGCTCGCGTGTTTCAGCGCTATGAGGCGGAGAAAAAGAAAAACAACGCACTCGATTTTGATGACCTGATTCTAAAGGCCATCGCGGTGCTACAGAATGAGGAAATACGCCAACGGTATCAGGAAACGTTCACGCATATCTTTGTGGACGAATATCAGGATACCAATCATCCGCAATATGAGCTGATTCGTCTGTTGACCGGGAAAGAGGCGTCCATCTGCGTCGTGGGCGATGCCGATCAATCCATCTATGGCTGGCGCGGCGCAGATATTCGCAACATCCTGTCGTTTGAACGCGATTTTCCGGGTGCACGAACCATTCTGCTGGAACAAAATTATCGCTCGACTTCGCATATCCTGGACGCGGCAAACCAGCTGATAGCCCATAATAAGGAGCGCAAGGCTAAAAATCTCTGGACAGCTAACGGTGAAGGTGAAGCGGTTCATTTTCGTTGTGTACAAAGCGAAAACGAGGAAGCAGCGTTGGTAGCCGCGAAAATGCGTGAGGAACGGCAACGCGGAGTGGATTGGGAGAACATGGCCATTTTGTATCGCACGAATGCGCAATCCCGTCCCTTTGAAGATGCGCTGCTGCGTGAAGGCATTCCCTATCGTGTCATTGGCGGCCTTAAATTCTATGACCGTGCCGAAATTAAGGATCTGGTCGCCTATATGAATCTTCTGATCAATCCGCTGGATGATGTGTCTTTTGCGCGTGTCGTTAATCAGCCCAAGCGCGGCATCGGTGAGGCGACGTTGCAAAAGCTGCGCGAAGAGGCGCTTGACCTGGGCATGTCCCTTTTACAGACGATACAGGAGGAAGAGGCGCTCAGTTCTCTCACTCCTGCACAGCGAAATAAGCTGCTGTCCTTTTCCGATCTTCTTTCCGATTTGAATGCTATGCGTGAGGAGTTGCCACTCACCAAATGGACGGAGTATCTTTATGAAAAAACGGGCTATCGTGCCATGCTGGAATCCGGTGGAACGGTTGAAGATCGGACACGCATGGAAAATGTGGGGGCGTTTCTGGATGCGGTTTCGTTGTATGAAGAGGAAGAGGATGAACCGTCCTTGGTAGCGTATTTACAAAGTCTGTCGCTTCTTTCCGATCTGGATAAGACCGAGGAAAAGGAGAAAGGCGTGAATCTGTTGACCATTCACTCCGCAAAGGGACTGGAGTATGAAGTGGTCTTCGTTGTCGGCCTTGAGGAAGGACTGTTTCCCAGCCGTCGCTCAATGGAAGAAGGGAATCTGGAGGAGGAACGTCGTCTGCTTTATGTGGCGATGACGCGCGCAATGCGTCGCCTTTACTTATCGCAAGCGCAGAGCCGACGCATTTTCGGCACACCAATGGCGGCCATGCCGTCTTCTTTTCTGAAAGAATTGGAGGGGAAGATCGAAGCGGAGGATATGCCTTCGGTGTTGGATCGGGCAAATGTCTATGATCGCAATTACGCTCGACGAAGCAATACGGCGGATCCAAAGCTGCGACAAGAATACGATCGCAAACGGCAGGCGTTTCGAGAGAAGATTCGGGAGCAGCAGAAGCTCAGGGATAAGGAGTTGACCGGAGTGTATCGCGTGGGGGATGCGGTACAGCATAAAAAGTTCGGTCACGGCACGGTTGTTTCGGTGGTTCCGCAGCCGAACGGCGATGAAGTGACGGTTGCTTTTGAAGGAAAAGGTATCAAACGGTTGAATGCGGCGCTTGCGCCCATGCAAAAACAGTAGGAGGAAGCCATGGATTCCAAGATGGCCGAACGGATGCAGGAGCTGGTGGAACGTCTCAATCAGCTGAACGTGCATTATTACACCCTCGATGATCCGCTGGTAAGCGACGCAGAATATGATGTCCTTTATGATGAACTTGTCGCGCTGGAAAAAGAGACCGGGATTGTGTTTCCCGCCTCACCGACGCAGCGTGTCGGCGGGGAAGTTTTGCAGAAGTTTACGAAGCATCGTCATCTCGCCCCTTTGTATTCCTTGGGAAAGACCAAGACCGAGGAAGAGGTCCGAAAGTGGATGGCTGACGTGGAAACGGCGGTAACACGCTATAACGCGGAGCATCCCGAATCGCCGCTTCCGAAACCGGAATACTTTGCAGAGCTCAAATTCGACGGGCTGACGGTAAATCTGACGTATCGCGAGGGGGTTCTCGTGATGGCCTCGTCCCGTGGAAACGGGACGATCGGTGAGGAAATTCTTGCGCAGGTACGCACTATTCCAACGGTGCCCTTCCAGATTCCGTTTCAAGGCACGATGGAGGTTCAAGGCGAAGGCATTATGCCGCGTTCGGCGCTGCGCCGCTATAACGAAACAGCGGAGGAGCCGTTGAAAAACGAACGCAATGCGGCAGCCGGTGCCTTGCGCTCGCTGGACCCTGCCGTGGCGGCCTCTCGCCGTTTGGATGCCTTTTTTTATCAGGTGGGCTATTTGGAAAATATGGAACGGGTTGCGCTTATCGCGGATGCGGAAAAATGGGAACGTGCGAAGGGCACGGGTGTCGTTGCAGAACGCGCTGCATCCGGCACGGGCGATCCGCTTGCCGGAGCGCCGTTTTCCACCGAAGAGGAAATGTTCCGTTTTTTGCGTTCTAACCATTTTCAGGTGCATCCCTTTTTGCGTCGTTGCCATAATGCAGATGAAGTGCTTTCCGCAATTCGTGAGGTCAAAACGTTGCGCGAGGAAATTGACGTGGAAACAGACGGCGTCGTGATCAAGGTGAATGATCTGCGCACACGGACTTTGCTCGGCTTTACAGCGAAATTTCCGCGCTGGGCAATAGCTTTTAAGTTCCCACCGCAGGAAGTGGTGACCACGCTGAAGGCGGTGGAGTGGAATGTAGGACGCACGGGAAAGGTGACGCCCACGGCGGTGCTTGATCCTGTGGATATCGGCGGGGCGCAGGGTTTGCGGGCGACGCTCAACAACTACGATGATATTTTACGCAAAGGCGTACGCTTGAATGCATGCGTCAAGATTCGTCGTTCCAACGAGGTGATTCCGGAAATTCTGGAAACGTTGGAGACGCCGGAAATCAAGACAGAAGCCATTGCGAAGCCGACCCACTGTCCGGCTTGCGGGGCGGAGCTGATCTACGACCGCGTGCATATTTACTGTCCCAACTCGCTTTCCTGTCGTCCGCAGCTCATCTCGCGCCTGGTGCATTTTGCTTCCCGCAATGCGATGGATATCGAGGGACTTTCTGAGAAAACGCTGGAAAAGTTGTTGGATTCCGGCTTTCATGAGATGGCGGATTTGTATCGTATTACGGCGGATGATCTTTTGCAACTGGAAAACTTCAAAGAAAAGAAAACGCAGAATTTGCTTTCGGCCATTGAAGCTTCGAAACAGCCACATTTTTCCGCCTTCCTGTTTGCCCTCGGCATTCCCGAAGTGGGTGAGCGCACAGCCTCAGATTTGGCGGCGCATTTCGCTTCGTTTGACGCCTTGCGCCATGCCTCGGCGGAGGAACTCATGACCATTCCGGACATCGGGGAGACGACGGCGGCTAATATTGTGGAATTTTTCCATGATGAACATATTGCTCAAGCCATTGATGCGTTGCTTGCGCAGGGGATTGTCCTGCGCTATCCTGAAAAAAAGACGGATGATTCGCTCTGGCTTGCAAACAAGAAGATTGTTGTTACCGGGACGATTCCCGGTTGGACGCGCGGCGCTATAGAGAAAGCCATTCAGGAAGCTGGCGGGCGCGCGCAGGGCTCGGTTTCGAAAAAAACGGATCTGGTGCTGGCGGGCGAGGCGGCCGGTTCAAAACGACAGAAGGCGCTGGATCTTTCGATTCCTCTTCTGGAAGGCGAGAAGCTGGCGGAGTGGTTGAAGCAATTGGCACCTTCACAGGAATAAGACGTGGGCGAGGACGCCTATGCAAGGAAAAGGACTTGCGTCCGTACTCTCCAAGCGGAGTGCTTACGGCAGGATCGCCTGCGCAGGGAAAAAGGACGTCCCCATTTCCGCATCGATCCATGCTTGGGAGGTGGAAATGCCGGCGCAGGAAAAAGGAGCAGCGATGAACGAAAAAATAACGATTCTTCTTTCCACCGGAAATCCGGATAAGGCGAAGGAACTCCGTGCGCTTCTGGGGGAGCGCTTTTTGGTGCAAACCAAGACGGATGCGGGATTTTCGGATCTGGATATTAAGGAAACGGGAAATACCTTGGCGGAAAATGCTTCTCTTAAAGTGAGTGGGCTGTATCATGCACTGCTTTTGGCAGGGAAAGATCCGGATGCACACTGGATTTTAGCCGATGACACGGGGCTTTTTGTGGATGCTCTGGAGGGACGGCCGGGCATTTATGCGGCGCGCTATGCCGGTCCGCATGCCACGTATCAGGACAATGTAGACAAGTTGCTTGGCGAGATGCAGGGCGTAGCATGGGCTAACCGCAGCGCACACTTTAAGACGGTGATTGCGCTTTGCCGAAACGGTATTACCGAGACCGTCGAGGGGGTTCTGGATGGTCGAATTCTGAACGTGCCGCGCGGAACCAACGGTTTCGGTTATGATCCGGTATTCTATGTTCCGGAAGAGGGGCGAACTTTGGCGGAAATGACGGACGAGGAAAAGAACCATCTTTCCCATCGTTCGCGTGCATATCGTGCGCTGCTTGACCGGCTGGCAAAGGAAGAGCCGGGGGATTTGCTATGACAGAACGCCTTTTGTTGGTCTCGGATACGCACGGCGACTTGCAGGCCATTCTCTCCTATATCCGCAACACGCCCAGCATTGACCGTATTCTTCATATGGGGGACCATGCTTGGGATGCCGAAGAAATGCAGCAGATGCTCGGACGTGTGGTTCTCGGCGTTCGCGGAAACAATGATTGGGGTTCGCCGGCACCGTGGGAGTATACGCTTTTTGTGGAAGGCTTTTCGCTTCTCCTTACGCACGGTCACCGCTACGGCGTACATTTTGATCGCCTGCCACTGGTTCATCATGCAAGGCAACAGCTTGCCGACATTGTCCTTTACGGACACACGCATCGCTTTGCAGTAGAAAAAATCAACAACATTTGGGCGATCAATCCCGGTTCACCGAGCCGTCCCTATGATGGTGTGCCAAGCTGTGCCATTCTTACGCTGACCAAAGGGGAGGAACCGCAAGTGGAGCATGTGGTGTTGGATGAGGAATAAGCGCAATCGGTTTGGAGGAAAGGGCGCTTTCTTCGAAAAGAGGGAACAGGGAATGAAGGCATCCTCCTTAGTTTAATGAGGGCGTCTTCCTTAGGTTAATGAGGGCGTCTTCCTTAGGTTAATGAGGGCGTCTCTCTTAGGCTAATGAAGACATCTTTCTTAGTAAGGATATGTAGTTGAGGACTTTCTCCTCGGAAAGGACGTTGAAATGAAACATTGGAGCAAAATAATGGCAGTCGCCTTTTGTGCTGTTTTAGTGTTTGTTTGTTTTTCACAGCCGGTTCCGCCTGTCCTCGCCTGTATTTTGCTGAGCATTACCCTTGTCGCCACCTATGCTTCATACTTTGTTATAGAAGAAGATCCGGCAGAAGCGAAAAAAGGCTTTTTCATCTATCTTGGCGTTGTGGTTGCCTTTCTGCTTTTTACGTATTTCCGCAATCCCGATTCCTTTGCACGTTCTTGCCTTCTTATGCTTGCACCGGGCGCCGCCACGATTGTTCGGGCAGCCTGGAAACTGGATGCTCGTAAATAGAAGCTAACGCCTTCTGCATTGTAAAGACGTCTCCTGTGTCGCAAGTCTCCTGCGTTACAAAGATGCCTCTTGTGTCGCATGCCTCCTGCGTTGCAAAGAATTCTACTGCGTTGCAAAATCGTCCTCTGTGCTGCATGACGCCTCCTGCATTGCAAAATCAACC
The DNA here is from genome assembly GCA_019753405.1 of Murdochiella sp. Marseille-P8839. Taxonomy (GTDB): domain Bacteria; phylum Bacillota; class Clostridia; order Tissierellales; family Peptoniphilaceae; genus Murdochiella. Next base: position 47,385 of record JAIKLF010000001.1, read on the forward strand.
CGCATCGATTAAAATGGGACGACAGGCAAGGGCGTATCGAGTGCTTTTTATGAGGTAAGCACAGGCGTTGTGTTTGCCGGTCGCAGGCTGTTCATGAATTTGCGGCTCTTAAGCCATCGTGTGCCATTAGCGCAGTGGAAGCGCGCCACTCTCCGGAAGTGGAGGCCCGGGGTTCGAATCCCCGATGGCACGAATTGTTAAAGCCGCTGGAATCACTGGATTCCAGCGGCTTTTTTTGTGTCTTGATTGACTTAACCCGTCTTTGCCCCTGATTTTATTCACTTGAACTCGCTGTCGACAACACAGTTTTGGTCGCAAATTGTACGCGACCCTGGCTGGATGAAACAAGGTGGCATAGCCAGGGTCGATTTTTGGGCACGAACCCTGGCTACGGAAATCCATGTGTGCCAGCCAGGGTCAATCACGCTATTTCGAGCCCTGGCTGGCAGAATTAAAATGTTGCAGCCAGGGTCGTATTTTTGGCACGAACCCTGGCTACGGAAATCCGTGCGCACCAACCAGGGTCAATCATGCTATTTCGAGCCCTGGCTGGCAAAAACAAAACGTCGTAGCCAGGGCCGAATTTTTGGCACAAACCCTGGCTACGGAAATCCGCATGTGCCAGCCAGGGTAAACTATGCTATTTTGAGCCCTGGCTGGCAAAATAAAAATACTGTAGCCAGGGTCGGAAAAGCGGAGCGCCGCTTAACTCATCATTGGCGGCGCAGTTATCAAGTGGATCCGCCTTCGGCGGCGTTTTCAAACTGCCGGCCGTAGGCCGGCTCCTCTTTCGTCATTCCGCAGGGTTTATTGGACCCTGAGAACGTCCGATATTACGTCTTTGACAGGGGTGACACCCCTGACGACCTTTCATATTACGTCTCTATCAGGGCCACCGTCCCTGACGATATTCCAATTCCGTCATTTCTCAGGGATGAGCGAGCCCTGAGAACGTTCGATATTACGTCTTTATCAGGGCCGCCGCCCCTGACGATGTTCCATTTTCGTCATTTCCCAGGGGCAGATCGACCCCTGACGATGTTCGATATTACGCTTATATCAGGGGTGACACCCCTGACGACCTTTCATATTACATCTTTATCAGGGCCGTCGTCCCTGACGATGTTCCAATTCCGTCATTTCTCAGGGATGAGCGAGCCCTGTTAACGTTCGATATTATGTCTTTGACAGGGTCGCCGCCCCTGACGATGCTCCAATTCTGTCATTTCTCAGGGATGAGCGGACCCTGAGAACGTTCGATATTACGTCTCTATCAGGGCCGCTGCCCCTGACGATGTTCCATTTTCATTATTCCTCAGGGTAGATGGGCCCCTGACAACGTTCGACATTATGATTTTATCAGGGCCGCCGTCCCTGACGAATGGTTAATACAAATGTTATCAGGGTTCGCATCCCTGACAAAGGAAAATTTCGTGATAATTCCAGAATCCGACATCCCCAGAAGGAGCACTGCTGGAACCATCAATGGCGGCGCGGTTCCAAATGAAGCGCAGTTCGACCAACTATTGGCGACGCTATGGAAAGCTGAGCACCGCTGGAACCGCTGCCGGCGGCGCGATTTCAAAATAGTATGCGTTAGAACGACCGATGGCGGCGCCGTTGAAGGAGCGCTGCCTTTTGTCGACATTATTGCACCGTATCTACAATTTGCTGAATATCCGCAATCAGCTGATCCAGGTCGGCTTTCTCCGTTGCCCAGCTTGTGCAGAAGCGAATTGCGCAGCGTCCATCCGGAAGCTCCGCCCAGCGCTCAAAGACATGAAGCTTTTCAAGCGCCTCCACTTGTGCAAACGTAAAGATAGGAAAAATCTGGTTGGTTGGTGAAGAGGAAAAGAACGCTATCCCCATGTTTTGGAGAGCGTCACGAAGATGATCCGCCAACGTGATGGCGTTTGCGGCAATAGTCGTGTAAAGATCATCTGTGAAGAGCGTATCAAATTGCAGGCCGAGATAGCGGCCTTTAGCCAGCATCCCTTCATTTTGTTTGATGGAGTAACGAAATTGTGGCTTGATTTCCTCATTTTGAATCACGATGGCTTCACCGAACATGGCGCCGACCTTTGTGCCGCCGATATAAAAGACATCCGTAAGGCGAGCCAAATCAGGAAGTTTGACATCGTTGGACGGTGTCGCTAATGCATAACCCAAACGCGCTCCGTCGATGAAAAGATAGAGCCCATACTGATCGCATACTGCGCGGAAGGCTTCCAATTCAGCTAAGGAGTAGAGCGTTCCCTGTTCGGTCGGCTGGGAAAGATAGACCATCTTCGGTTCAATTTCATGTTCAGGGTAGTCCATGCTTCGATAGTGACGAAGATAGTCATCCACCTGATCGGCAGTAATTTTGGCGTCTTTTTCCGGCAGGGGAAGTACCTTGTGCCCACGCGCTTCCGTAGCGCCGGTTTCATGACCATTAATATGACCGGTCACGGCACATAACACGCCTTGATAGGGCCGCAGGGAATGGGAGATGACCGTGACATTCGCCTGTGTTCCGCCGGTAACGAAATGCACGTCGCTGTTTGGCGCCTGGCAAGCGTTTTGAATGCGCTTTCTTGCCGAGACACAGTATTCATCCAGACCGTATCCTTGTTGCTTGCAGTAATTGGTCTCGCTTAAGCGCTCTAAAATGGCCGGATGACAGCCTTCAATATAATCTGTATCAAATCGCATAATTACTCCTTTCGCGGGTTTTCCTCTTCACTTATTATAGCGCAGCAATGATGGACAATTAGGCAACAGCGAGATGGACAATTAGGGAACAGCAGGATGGAGAATTAGGCAACAGCAGGATGACAATTAGGGAATAGCAGTGCTGAATGATTATCGCGTCGGCGATAGATCATTATCGCATCGCACAGTTTGACAGGCAATGAAACGTCCATTATAATGAAACAACCGTGACTGTGGTGGGTGTGGCCTAGCTGGTTAGGGCGCCAGATTGTGGCTCTGGAGATCGAGGGTTCGAATCCCTTCACCCACCCTTTTTTTGTGCCTAAATGATGACTTGGAAAATATAATAGGCATGATGACTTGGAAAATATAATAGGCGGGAATGGCGGAATTGGCAGACGCGCCAGACTTAGGATCTGGTGTCCTTGACGTGGGGGTTCGAGTCCCTTTTCCCGCATCGCCGAACGGGCAGTATCCGAACGAGAAAATCGATCGATACCGCCCGTTTTTTGTTGGAAAGTGTGTACGAAAAGGAGAAACGCTTTTTCCCCAGATTCACCTAAGCGTTGAATCGTTCAAGCGAAAAGAGAGACACCGGGATACGGTGAATCGACATGAAACAGGCATGGGCAAGAGAGAACGACGCAGCCCGAATAAGGGGACACAGTGAAAAAAAGAACCTTGCATAATGAGTTTAGCGAAGGAAATTCGCCTTGCGAACAAATAGAAAGTGAGGTTCAAAACAAATGAAAACAAGAAAGATATTCGCTTTGCGTTGGCTCCTGATCGGAATGGTGATTTTGTTTCTGACGGGATTTTGGGGCGGAAAGGTAAAGGCTATACCGGTTGCAGGAGAAAGCTATCATGCGGTGATGATGCATCCCGAAAACGAAAAATTGAACATCGAATATTATCTGCGTGACGCGCACCGATCCTCATCTACGGAAACGGGAACGAGAAAGATGATGCAACCGTTCTTTCTTTATGCGCTCCCGCTCAATGTTGAGGACTTTGAAGCATCCAAACCATTTTGGAAGGATGAAAATCGCCTCTATTGTGTTGAGGGAACCGGACAGCCACATTTTATTATGAAAGGAGTGGATTTAAGTAGAAGAAATAGCGTATACACCGCTCATGACAGAGTGATTCCCGAAGTAAATAAAACGTTCGGCACAACAAAAGAAGACTGGATCTTTACGGGGCATGTGCTTTCGTACAATCGTTATGCGGCGGTAAAGCCTCGTTTGAATCAGGTGTTTGTTTATCTCGGGTTAAAGCAAACGACGGAGTCTGATCGAGCGTATATGCCGAGTAAGGCGACAGAACCCCTCGCTTCCATTTCCGATAAAAACAAAGGCATGCATGGAACGTTTACGGACTGGAATTTGGCGGTGGATATGTTTTCGGAAGCCCGGTTAATGGAAAAGCGAATCGCTACGGTAGTGCCGGAAAAACAGAAAACAAAAACGATCACTGAGCCGGGAAACTATCGCTTTGATTCCATTGCAGGCTATGCCATACCGGGGATGACGGCAAAAGCGGTTTCGACTGACCTTGTCTTGCCGGAAACATTAACGAAGCCCATGAAAAGGGAAGCGCTTTTGGCGGATGACAGCGGTTACGTTCTGTCCTTTGAGGTACCTAAGACGGCAAAAAATGGTACGTATACGATTAGCGTTAAACGGCCGGACTTTTCGGTTATTCCAAAGTGGACCGGCTTTTCCAGCGACACCGATGTGCAAAAAAGTGCACAATGGTGCGCTTCTGTGGATGACACCTTGCCCATGAAAGAGGATCGCTTTGTGGTCAAGTTGGCGATGGGAAAAGAATACAACCCTTCTTCAGAAACATCAGAAACTTCTACGATGCCTGTTTCTTCGGAAAGCCCGACATCTTCCATAAAGCTGACCTCGTCAGCCGCTCCTGCATCCTCAGCAACACCGGTATCTTCAGAAGCGCCAACATCTTCAGCGAGTCCGGTCTCGTCAGAAGCTCCGGTCTCGTCAGAAGCTCCGACATCTTCAGCGACTCCGGCATCGTCGGAAGCGCCAACGTCTTCAGTGGCTCCGGCTTCGTCATCGGCCCCGGCGTCATCGGAAACAGCAACGTCCTCAGCAGCCCCGACGACCTCTGAAAAAATGGTGTCTTCTTCAACACTAACCTCTTCGTCATCTTCTATATCCACGGCGAACCCGAACTCTTCCGTACTGACCGTGCCGTCAACGGTGGAACCGAAAAAATCGGAGGAATCGCCTGTGGAAGAGTCAATGACTTCTTCTTCTACATCGTCCTGCAACCGCACTCCCCTTATTCAGGGAACAATCGAAAACCCGCCGGCAAAGAATAGCGGTGAGGAAAGCAAGTTCGCAAAAGGAGCCGACTCTGCATCTCCGTCCATTACTTTGCAGGAAGGGGGAACAGGCGGATCCGGGAATGTCATTTCTGCTCCGCCAATTACCGGAGACACGCTGCGCCTTTTTCTCTGGGGAACGGTCGCAGTGGTTGCCGGCGTTGGGCTAATTGTTATGGAAGTCATTCGACGACGCGATGAACGCTGAACGTAATGTTGTTGCAACGAGGGATAGACCTCTGCAAAAAGACGTTCTCTTTTCATTCATTTTGCGTTCCGCTATAATACAGGCAGAACGACAGAAAGAGGAGCTTATGGAGACGTTTATCCAACATGCCATGATTTCCTGGGCAACGACCAATTCCACTGTAATGGCCCTGCTGATGACAGGAACACGTGTCAATCCGGCGGCAGTGAAACGGGAAACCGACCCGTATGATTTTCTATTGATCACCCGGGAAAGCGGAGATACGCTGTTACAGGAAGACTGGAGCGCGCAGTTTTCCGAAGAAGTGCTTCAGGCGGGCTGTGTACAAGAGGGAAAAATCTCGCGTTATCGTATTTTTCTTGCCAATGCCACACGGCTCAACATTACCGTGCTCACGCCCGAGGATGCAAAGGAAATTCTGGAAAAAGACACCCTTGCCAAGGTACTCTACGATCCTAACGAGGAATATGCCAATCGTGAAAATCCGAATGATCTTTCCCAGCGAAGCAAGAAACCGACAAGCGAAGAGTATGACTTATGGTGCCAGCAGTTTTTTGCCAACATTACGGATGTAGCGCTGGCGCTAACGGAAGAAGAGGAGATGCTTGCGCAGGCTGCGCTTGGACGGGCGCGTGAGGCACTATTAGCCATGACGTCAGCGGCGGTAGCTTCCGATTCCTCTTTCCACATTAACGTAGGAAATGACGGGCAAAATTTAAGGGCGTACATGAGCGAAGTGGAATACGACCACCTGGCCCGTTCGTATGCGCCGACGGAGAAGGCACGATTGTGGGATGCCCTTTTTCAGTCCTGCATGCTTTTCCGCAAGGCGGGACTCAAGCTGAACGAGTTGGATGACTTTACTTATCCCAAGAGGCTTGATGTCGAAATACTCCGCTACTTGCGCAAGACGTGGGAGGAAACGCGATGAAGAAAAACGGAAAGTTTATGCGGGTCATCTGGTTTACACTGGCCCTGTTATTGACGTTTACTTCATCGCCGGTTCTTGCCGACGGCGCCGAACAAATGGTTACGCTTTCCCCCTATCGAGGAGACAGTGCAGATGCCTTTCGTTCTTCCTTCTCCTATTACGATGACGTGGATGCCATGCTCATCGGTGAACCTACGACCGGAAAAATTCTGATCGAAAAAAACAGTGAAAAGCCGTTGGGCATCGCTTCGATGACCAAACTTATGACGTACTATCTTGTTAAGAAGGGCATTGCTGACGGAACGATTGATCCGCAACAGACCGTGAAAATTTCGCCTTCCGCTGCGGCGTTTAACGTCCCCGGTTCTTCCAATTACGGCTTAAAAGCAGGGGAGAAGCGAACGATTGACCAGCTGTTAAAAGGGATGATGGTCGTTTCGGGAAACGATGCGGCCGCCATGCTCGGAGAAATCCTTGCCGGCGATGAGCGCGCCTGCGCCGAACGCATGAATCAGGAAGCGGAAGCGCTCGGCATGCGCAATACCCATTTTGTGAACGCCAGCGGATTTACTGTTAACGGACAATACAACACCGCCAGTGCACGCGATATGTTTATTCTGGCTTCTGCTTTGTTGAAAGAATTTCCTGAGGTTCGGGAATTGGCTAAAATGAAAGCCATTGATGAGCCGGAACGCCATTATTCCGGACGGTCGACGCTCACCGAGGCAACCGTGGAGATTCCCGGATTGGAAGGACTCAAAACCGGCGTAACGGAGGAAGCGGGCTATTGCTTTACCGGTGCGTTATCGTTGACTTCCAGTGCGGACAGTATACCTTTCGAGGCGATTACCGTCGTTATGGGCGCGGGAAGCAATGATTCGCGCTGGCGCACAACAAAGGAATTGGCAGATTTGGCGGCCGGATCCTTCTCCCATCTTTCTTTGGTGGATGCGGCGAAACCGGTGAAACGTTATGCTATGCCCTCCGCAGAAGAAGAAGCGGTCATTTTGTATCCGGCAAGTTCCTACTCGGTATTTACGTATTCCAATCAGACGTTTTCGATCCGCTATCAAATAGACAAAAATAAAAAAGCGCCGACAGCTGCCGAGGAAAAGTTCGGGGAAATTCTGATTTATCAAAACGGTGAAATGATTAAGATGATTGACATCATCGCACATAAGCCGACGAAGAAAGCCGGCTTTTGGACGCGCTTCAAGCGTGCCACAACGGATTTTGCCCACTTTGTTTTGAACTTGCTGTGACGGGGAAAGCGACCTATTTTGCATCAGCGATAAGAACGGGAAAAAGAATCCTATTTTGCTTTTGCTGAAATGGAAGGGAAGGGGTCAAGAACGAAAAAACCCGGCAGCAAAAGCAACCGGGCGAAAAGCGCAGTATGAAGGATTCGAACCCTCGGCCTTCCCCTTAGGAGGGGGACGCTCTATCCAACTGAGCTAATACTGCATCATCTGTATTTTACCACAGGATAGCGTATCGGTGAATGCTACGATCCGTGCTCTTTATGAAGTGAAGAAACACGAATAGAGGATGCAGAGAAATACAAGGTAGAAAACAGAATCAGAAACCGTTGTCTTCCGGACAGCGGTTTTTTCATTTTCTTTCCACGCGGGATTGTCATCGATTCGGTTGTCAGGGAGGAAAAATCTTTGCTATAATGAGGCCAGCGATTGGAAAACGATTGGAAAATGGTATCCGCCCTTATCGGGCGATGAGGAGGAAGGAATGAAAAAATACACTACGCAGAGGATTCGAAACCTCGCCTTTGTCGGTCACAGCGGCGCCGGCAAGACAACCCTTGCTGAGGCGCTTCTCTACTTAACGCATGCGACAGATCGCATGGGTCGCATTGAAGACAAGAACACCGTTTCGGATTTCGATGCCGAGGAACAGGCGCGTGGCATTTCCATCGGACTGAGCGTATTACCGGTGGAATGGAAAGACCACAAGATCAATATGCTGGATGCGCCGGGTTATTTCGATTTTGAAAACGAGGTGCTGATTGCGTTGCGCGCTGCGGAGGCGGCATTGATGGTGATTGATGCTTCGGCCGGTATCGAAGTCGGATCGGAAATTTATTGGCACTACACCGAAAAAATTCACCTTCCTCGCATCATTTTTTTGAACAAGATGGACAAGCCCCATGTCGACTTCAATGTCCAGGTATCCAACCTGCATCAGCAATTTGGAAAGAAAGTCATTCCTTTGACGCTGACGCTAGGCGCCGGAGAAGACTTTGAAGGCATTATCGATATTATTGATAAAAAGGCCTACCGCTATGACGGTTTCAAAGCAACGGAAGTTCCTATTCCTGAAATTCGTCAGGCTGAGGTCGATGCGGCCTACGACGAAATCGTTGAGCTCATTGCGATGACCGATGACACCTTGATGAATAAGTTCTTTGAAGGCGAAGCCTTCACCCATGAAGAAATTGCCAAGGGCATGACCAGCGCGATGCTGGACGGCTCCGCGGTTCCACTGATTGCCGGTTGTGCTACAAGCGGCGCAGGCTTGGATCTGCTTCTGGATGCCATCGTCAAATATATGCCGGCACCGAATGATCCGCGTGCGCATGCCGGCTTCCGTCCGGAAGAGGGCGAGCCCGTCGCGATGGACGCGAACGCGCCGCTTCGTGCTGCGGTATTCAAAACCATCGTTGACCCCTTCGTAGGTAAAGTTTCGCTGGTCAAAGTGGTCAGCGGTACAGTGAAAAAGGGTGGAGACCTCGTTCGCGTAGGCAGCGGAGAAACGCTGAAACCAGCCGGTATGTTCTATGAACGGGGAAAGAATCACATCGAAACCGATGAAATTGTCGCAGGCGATATCGGTGCCTTTTCCAAGTTGGACAAACTGACCACCGGTGATACCATCGCCTCCGATCGTGACACCGTTCCGTTTAAACGCATTCGTCATTCGGAACCGACCCTGACCTTTGCAATTCAGGCCGATACGAAAAACGATGACGACAAATTGTCTCCATCCCTCTCCAAATTGCAGGAAGAGGATCCGAGCTTCTCGGTGGAGCGTAACAAAGAAACCAATCAGCTGCTCATTCGCGGCGTGGGCAATGTTCAGCTGGAAGCCATGATGAATAAACTCAAAACCAAGTACAGCGTCAATGTTCACCGTGTACCGCTGGTCATTCCGTATCGCGAGACGATTCGCGGAAAGAGTGATGTGCAAGGTCGTCACAAGAAACAATCCGGCGGCGCCGGACAGTTCGGCGATGTCTTCATCCGCTTCGAACCGATTGAAGAAGGCTTCGAGTTTGCGGAAGAAGTCTTCGGCGGATCCGTACCGAAGAACTATTTCCCGGCGGTCGAAAAAGGTCTTGAAGAATCGCTGTCGAAAGGCCCATTGGCCGGCTATCCCGTCACGGGTATCAAAGCAACGCTTTATGACGGCTCCTATCACCCGGTGGATTCCAATGAAATGGCCTTTAAGATCGCGGCATCCATCGCCTTTAAGAAAGGTGTGGAAGCGGCGAATCCGGTTCTGCTTGAACCCATTATGTCTATGAAGATCACCATTCCGGATGAGTACATGGGTGATGTTATGGGCGATATGAATAAGCGTCGTGGACGCATTCTCGGTATGGAACAGGACGAAGACGGCAACCAGGTTGTCAACGCAGAAGCACCTTATGCGGAAGTGCAGGAATATGCCATCGATCTGCGCAGCATGACGCAGGGACGCGGATGGTTTACCTCCACCTTTAAGAACTATGAACAGGTTCCGCACGAAATTGCCGAGAAGGTGATTGAAGAAGCCAATAAAGAGGAAGCGTAAGCGTTGCATCTTTGATCATTCGTAAGCACCCCCTCCCCTTGTTTTTTGGGGAGGGGGTGCTGCATTTTGACCATCCTTGACAAAGGGAGGGATTCCGTTTATTCTAAAACTGACCGTGAGAGCGGGTGTTTCCGCCTCTGAAGGTCAGAGTAGGTCAAGAGAGACATCTTCACGGGAAACGCATAATTTTTGCGTAAAATAAAAAACAAAAGATGACGAGCGAATCGCCGGATGCGGTTTCAGTAAACGGAACCGACGGCCAAGCGGAAGCGCCGCTCGGCATGAGAAACACAGAAGGAAAAGCTATGGCGGGTTTAACCAATCGTATCGAACAATTTCTTCTTCAAATGATGGAAGAAGGAGATGAGGGGATGATTGAGATCGGTCGTAACGATCTCGCACAACGCTTTGCGTGTGCGCCATCCCAGATTAACTACGTCTTAACTACGCGTTTTACCCCGTATCATGGGTATTATACCGAATCCAGGCGCGGAGGCTCCGGCTATATTCGCATTATTCGCCTGGAACGATCGCCGGAAGAATTAGTCGAAGAAGTGTTGGATGATGTTGTACAGGATGCAGTGACGGCTGATAAGGCGCGTCATATTTTAGATTCCTTTTTGGATCAGGGTCTATTGACCGATAGGGAGTGTCAACTGATGATGCTGGCGATGGATGACCATGCATTGGTGGATGTGCCCTTTGCCGAACGGAACCGTGTACGCGCACGCATCATGCGCAATATGTTGATCATTTTGCTCAGATAGGGGGAAACGATGAAATGCGATTTTTGCGATCACGATGCCAGTATTGAAATCGTGGTTTTTGTCAATGGAAAAGCCCAGAAGGTGCGTATGTGCGCCTCCTGTTATCAGGAAAAACTCGCCGAGATGATGGGACAGATTCCCAAGGAATGGGGAGGAAAAGAGCTGACCGATCAGCTGAAGGAAATGCTTGAGAAAGCGCAGGAGAGCGGCATGATGCCGGGCATGGAGGTGTCCTTCCTGCAACCGGACGAGCCGAATATTCCTCCCATCCGTGACGATGAAAACGAGGAGGAATTGACTTCTGCTGAGGATGCGGAAAAAGAAGAGGCGGACGATCGCGAAGAAGGTCATGACGAAAATCCGTTCCAATTCAATCCGTTTCAGAAGCTGTTTGCCTCGGAACGCAGCGATAATCTGGATAAAAATACGGAAAAAACGACCAATGCACGGGACTTGGCGCTTGCCCGCACACGTCGGGAATTGCGCAAACGTCGTCGTACCTTGCTGGAGAAAATGCAGCTTGCGCTGCAGGAAGAAAACTATGAACTCTGTGCGCAATATCGTGATGAGTTGAATAAAATCGGGGATGATCTGATTCTCCTGAATGAAGAAAGGAAGGATCCTTATGGAGTATAAAAGGACCTCCGTCCAACAATTATTACAGGCTGCGGCAGCGGAAAGTTACTCGTTTCGACACAGCGTGATTGATACCGAGCATGTTTTGCTGGCCATGATGAAAACGGGCGGCATGGAGACGCAAGCGCTGCTGCGTGCCGGTGCCAATTACAATACGCTGCGCAAAATCGTGCTGAACAATAATGAGCCGGGGACGGATGAAAACCCGTCCATGCAGACTTCCGCGTCGGTTCGACGCCTTTTGGAACAGGCACGTCAGATTGCCTTACAAAACAATGAACAGGAAATTTTTGCGGAGTATGTGCTCTTTGCCATCCTGAACGATAAGTCGGGTATGGCTTCCGTTATGCTCACCATTGCCGACGTGGACAAACGCATGGTTTACCAGAACTTGGTCGGCATGTTAAGAGAAAACCATAAGCAGGATCAGGAATCCAATCTCAGCGAATACGGCAAGAATCTCAATGAAGAAGCGGAAGCCGGAAAAATTGATCCGGTGATCGGTCGTGATCGCGAAATCAATCGTGTTATCCAGATCCTTTCACGACGAACAAAGAACAATCCGGTTCTCATCGGCGATCCGGGTGTCGGCAAGACCGCCATTGCGGAGGGGCTTGCCCAGCGCATTGTCTCTGGCAATGTACCGGATATCATGCGCGATAAAGTCGTTTTTTCCATCGATATGGCCACCATGGTGGCGGGAACAAAGTATCGCGGCGATTTTGAACAGCGCCTCTCGGACACCATTGAAGAGTTGATGGCTCGAAAAGATGCGTTAGTCTTTATCGACGAGCTGCATACCATTATCGGAGCGGGAAGTTCGGAAGGCTCACTGGATGCCTCCAATATTTTGAAACCGGCTCTGTCCAAGGGGAGTTTGCAGATCATCGGTGCGACAACGATTGACGAATATCATAAACGCATCGAAAAAGACGCAGCGCTGGAACGACGCTTTCAGCCGGTCATGGTTGAGGAACCGACAAAAGAGGACACCGAAGCCATCATCCGAGGGCTCAAGCCGCGCTATGAAGAATTTCATCACGTCCGCCTGACGGAGGATGCCATTGTGGCGGCGACGGAGCTGACGGATCGCTATTTGACCAACCGCTTCTTGCCGGACAAGGCGATTGACGTTATCGACGAGGCACTTGCCCGCGTCCATGTGGAAACCTTTAACATCCCCCAAGAGGAAATGCACTATCGTGAGGAACGCGAACGACTGGAAGAAGCGAAGCAGAAGGCTGCGCTCACACAGAATTTTGAAGAGGCGGCAAAGCTGCGCGATGCCTTAGCGACGTTGGAAAAGCAACATGAAGAGTTTTTGCAGCAACAAAAAGAACAAGAGGAACAATGGCCTACCATCGGTTTTGATCAGATTGCGGCCATCGTTTCACAGTGGGCAAATGTTCCGGTGACACGCATGACGGAAAAAGAAGCTGATAAGTATCTTCATCTGGACGAAGCGTTAAAGCACACCGTCATCGGCCAGGACCACGCCGTCGAAACCGTCTCCTCGGCGCTAAAGCGCGCCAGAGTAGGGCTAAAATCAGCCAATCGGCCGATCGGCACGTTTATCTTTGTCGGCCCCACCGGTGTAGGAAAAACGTATTTGGCCAAAGAAATTGCTCGTCAGCTGTTCGGCTCGGCGGAGAGCGTAATTCGTATTGATATGTCCGAATACATGGAGAAATACGCCATTTCCCGACTGGTCGGCGCTGCGCCGGGCTATGTCGGCTATGAAGAAGGTGGCCAGCTGACGCAGATGGTGCGTAAAAAACCGTATTCGGTGCTGCTCTTTGATGAAATGGAAAAAGCGCATCCGGATGTATTCAATCTCCTTTTGCAAATTCTCGACGAAGGGCGCCTGACAGATAGCCAAGGGCGGCTGGTCGATTTTCGCAACACCGTCATCATTATGACCTCCAACGTCGGCGCCTCACAGCTTGCGACAGAAAAACGGCTCGGTTTCGGCGTGGAAGAAACCGTCGAGATGGACGAGTATGACCGCATGAAAGAAGTGGTGCATGAGGAACTCAAGCAGACGTTCCGTCCGGAGTTTCTCAACCGTGTGGATGATATCATCGTCTTCCATCGCTTAAGCGAGAAGAGCATTCTGCGCATTGCGGAATTGTTGATGGACGAGCTGATGTCGCGCGTGGAATCGTTAGGCTATCACATGAGCTATACAGATCCGGTGCTTCGCCATCTGACAAAAATTTCGGTGCAGCCCGAATTCGGCGCCCGTCCCCTTGAACGTTCCATCCGTACGAAAGTGGAGGACGTGCTGGCGGAAAAAATGTTGAGCGGGACGCTGGAAAAGGGCAACGCCTATACGTTGCGTATGGAAAAGAATGAAGTGGTCGTAACCTCGGCGGAGGAAGCATGACGATAAAAACACGCTATCAATGCAGTGCCTGTGGACACTTTGCTGTAGGCTGGAGCGGGAAATGTCCGGCATGCGGCGAATGGGGAACGATGGAAGAGGTGGCCGTAGAAACCGGGCGTGCCGTAGCGAAGCGGATGCAGGATGTGGCGGAAGAACAGGCCATGCCGCTTCCCGAGGTGCCGCTGTCGCAATCCGATCGGGTAGATACCGGCCTTCCGGAGCTGAATCGGGTTCTGGGCGGCGGACTGGTGCCCGATGCGGTCACTATGCTGACAGCAAAACCGGGAGCAGGGAAATCTACGCTTCTTTTACAGGTTGCCGGGAAACTTGCTGCACGGGGCGTGCGTGTGCTCTATGCTTCCGGAGAGGAAAGTGCACCGCAGATTCGAATGCGCGCGGAGCGTATTCTCCGCACATGTTCCGATAACGTTTATATTCTTTCTACAAGTTCGCTGGATGCCGTGCTTTCCGAGAGTCGGCGTCTGAAACCCGCCATTCTCATCGTGGACAGCATTCAAACCATGGCGCTGGCGGAGTTTGCCCAGCGTCCGGGAACACCGACGCAAACGGTGCAGTGTACTGCGGCGATTGTTTCGGCCTGCAAGCAGGGGGAGCGGCCCATGGCCGCTTTTGTCGTGGGACATGTGACAAAAGAGGAGACTATGGCGGGGCTGCGGACATTGGAGCATCAGGTGGACACGGTGCTCTATCTGGAAAGCGGTTATTCGGATGAGTTGCGCTTATTGCGTTCCACCAAGAACCGCTTCGGCTACACCGATGAAGTCGGCCTGTTTCAGATGAGTGCAGACGGTCTTTCCGATGTGGTCAATCCCTATGATCTTTTTTTAACGCGGCGTGACCATCCCATTTCCGGTGCGGCGGTATCTTTGCAAAAAGAGGGATCCCGTTTGATTCCTATTGAAATCGAGGCGTTGGTTTCGCCATCGTATGATGCGTATCCTACTCGTATCGGCGATTCCCTTCACCGTGATGATTTGAATACCTTGGTTTCCATTCTGGCGCAGCGCGCGCATGAACCGTTACACGATAAGAGCGTGGTACTAAAGGCTACCGGCGGTCTTGCCTTGCGGGAAAAGATCTGTGATTTGGCGATTTTGGTCGCCATTGCATCCGCCTCAGGCGGTTGGCCGATCGACGGCAAAGATGCCTTCTGCGCGGAAGTCGGTCTTACCGGGGAACTGAAGCGGGCAACCGAAATGGAACGACGTTTGCGGGAATTGGATCGTCTCGGCTTTCGTCGTGCATTTATTGCCGAAGAACATGCCGGCTTGGCAAAGCGCATGAAAAAGTCGCTACAGATGGAGATGGTCTGTGTAAAGACACTCATGGATGTGCTGCGCATCCTTCAACAAAGGAAATAAATAAGGAAAATAAATCGACGTTTCGTCTTGACAAGACGGAAAGAGTTCGATAGAATGTTAAAATTTTACACACCCCTCGCGAAAAAACGCATTTTTCGCTATAATTGATGATGAGGGGGTGAAGCCATGTATAAAATCGGAGACCGCGTCGTCTATCCGATGCAGGGTGCCGGGACCATCATCGACAAAGAAACCAAAGAGCTGTTGGGCATGAAACAAGAGTTTTTTATTTTGCAGATGCCCATCGCCAACATTCGCATTTCCATCCCGGTGGATCAAATGGATAAGATCGGTATTCGGCCGGTCATGAGTCATGAAGACGGGGAGCGCGTGATGGATATTCTTCGTCAGGACTCCACGAAAATGGCGGAAAATTGGAGCCAGCGCTATCGGGAAAACCTGGAGAACTTAAAAACGGGGGATCCCTTCGAGATGGCGGATGTTGTTCGCAACTTGCAAATTCGTGATATGGAAAAGGGACTTTCCACATCCGAGAAAAAAATGTTGAACAAGACGAAAAAAATGCTGATTTCCGAACTCATCATCGTTGGTTCGTTATCAGTAGAGGAAGCCGGAGAGATGATTGACGAAGCCATCACTTTGGATGAAGATGTAGCGCCGGAAGGCGGCGCGGAAGAGGAGTAAACGGTGAAACAAGTTATGCGGGCCGTATTCGGCATACTCGGCGCCGCGTTGGGAGCAGTGCTGGTCTACCTCATCTTTGACCTTCGCTTGATTCAGGGATGGGGCATGAAGGAGCGTGTGATAAGCTACCTGGTCGGCGCGGCCATCGGCTTCGGATTATTTTTTGCCATGGCGGACAGATGGGCACGGTTCATTCGCAATCGGGTGGATGCCCTATCAAGACAAATTCGTAAAGTGCCGCTTAGCGAAATTGTTTTGCGCACGATCGGGTTGATTATCGGCTTGTTGATTGCCGGCATTATCAGTAATCCTGTGCTTCAACTGAGTATCAGTCGCGTAGGCAATGTGATCGGCGTTATCATTGCGATTACGATTTATGCGGTGCTCGGTTTGTTGGGCGTAAGATTGGCTACGATGTATCATGATGACATCATGAAGGGGATCCAGCAGTTCAGAGACAATCTCACGCGCAAGGATGAAGAGCGTGTCCAACGCAGCAATGAAAAAAAGAGAAAAAAGCGTCTGGCCAAGGCCTCTGAGGTAGACGACGAGGAAGAGGAGGAAGAAGAGGAATTTTCGGAAGCACGTCCGAAAATCCTGGACACGTCAGTAATCATTGACGGACGCATTTTCGAGGTGATGAAAGCGGGCTTTTTGGAAGGTCCCATCATCGTTTCACATTATGTGTTGGAGGAACTGCAACATATTTCGGATTCGTCGGATGCCCTTCGTCGTGAGCGCGGTAGAAAAGGTCTCGATCACATTCATGAGATGCAGACGCAGTCGCGTCAGGACATTCACATCGACAATACCGAGATTGCCAAGCCGAAAGAAGTGGATCTCAAGCTTCTGGTGTTGACCCGACGCTATCAGGGGCGACTGGTTACGAACGATTTTAACTTGAACAAGGTGGCGACCGTTCAGAACATTCCCGTATTAAACGTCAACGACTTAGCGAACGCATTAAAGCCGATTGTCATTCCGGGCGAACATATGCGCGTGAGCATTATAAAGGCGGGAAAGGAACCCGGTCAGGGACTTGGCTATTTGGATGACGGAACCATGATTGTTGTAGAAAACGGCTATGAAGAAATCGGCAATACGGTGGACACGGTGGTCACCTCGGTGTTGCAAACATCTGCAGGAAAGATGATTTTCACACGTCTTCCAGACTAATTTATTTGGATTTATTTTGGAAGAAAACCGCAGCGAGAAGATCGCTGCGGTTTTCTTGTTTTGCTCTTTTTGTGCGATTACGCTCAGGGAGTGGCGAGAAGGCGCAGTGCAAAGGAAAGAAGATCATTTTCGTCCGTCATGGTGTCCGGCTGAACACCGGTTTTCGCCTGTAAAAGCTCGTCATCGGGTACGAGCGCGATGACCGGATCAAGTCGGGCGATGAAGCCGGAATGCAGCAGTTTGACCGGAAAAGCGGGAATTTTCCACGCGCTGCCTTCCGTTGTTCTTCCGATCAGCTCGACATTTTGCATACGCTGACAAAAATCGGCGAACGTTTCCGCTGCACCGCCTGTGGTGCGGTCAACAAGTAACACCAAATTGGCCGGTGCAAGGGTTTCCGTATTTCCCCTGGTCGTGATAGTAAGCGTTTTGGCGTAGGTGGTATCTTTTACGGCATTCTTCGTCTCTTCGTTATGCAGCCCCGTCACATCTCGGCGTTCATCTTCCAGATCCATGCTTTCCATACGTTCCTTGACGGAAAGATAATCGACATAATCATCAAACCCGTTGGGAAAGAACAGTTGTGTCTCCACTCCGAAGGTGGACGTGGTCAGATAGGGCAAAATGCCTTCCGCCCAGTATTCAATCGACGTTCCCCCGGTGTCGCGCAAGTCAAACAGTACATACTTATGCTCCCGCGCTTCTTTCATCAGACGCGCGAGATCTTCTTTTTGTGTGCGATAGGCGCCATCCTCAAAAGAAAAATCTGAAAGGATGGCAGTATCCGTGTTTTGGTCTATACGCATGGTCGGAAGGGAAAAATGAGCTGCCTTCGCCGGTGTTTTCTTTTTTTCTGTTTCCTCACGAAAACGGGCATAGCGTGCGGCCACTCGTTCATCTGAAAGTGCCTCGGCATAGGGGGAGTCGGAAACATAAAAACCGCTGCCAAGGTTGCGGCAGAGATTTGCATAGTCATTAGGAAGAAGCATGGCCGAAGTCGGCGTGCCGGCGGCCTTGACCATTTCCTGTAAAACGCCGAAGAATTCTTCGTCCGTGGCGGTTTTGGCGGCACGATCGACCAGATTGTCGAGGGTGACTTTGACGGCATCCGAATCTGTTGGGCATAGCGCGGCCGGGATCTTTTTCAGCAGCGCCTGCAACTGTCGTGCATCGGCATTCTTTTCCGCCTCCGTAAGCGGGCGCCCGGTTGTATCGGAGGGCAACAGTTCGCCCACGACCGCCTGGTTCGCCTGTTCACGAAGCGTGGGCAATTGGTCGAAGCGCGCATTGAAAAAGGTGCGTCGGACGACCGTATAGAGACCATAGCCGGCACCGCAAAGAACCAGCAAAGAAAGCAAGGCAAAAACGCGACGACGCCTGCGTCGACGCTTTAGATTGCGCTTCATGACCTGCTTTCGATCATGACGGCGCTGGCTTTCCGCCACGCGTTGTTCCAAGGCCGTCATTTTTTTCGGGTTTCGCCTCATCATTTCCTCCGTGCCTTCTTTTCTCCATTTTAGCAGATTCTCTCCGATAAGGAGTGTTTCGGTTAGGCAAGCGAAAATACGGGTACACTACGAATAACGGTTCAGAAGAATCGATAGAATAAAACCATGAGGAGGACCACATGAAAATTTTAGAAGCCTTAAATGAACAGGCAAACTTTGAACTGGAATCGGCATATATTTACCGGACGATGTCCGCTTATTTAGCAGAAGAGGATATGGCGGGCATGAAGCATTTTATGGATATGCAGGTGAAAGAAGAAGTGGAACACGCGGAGAAAATGATCGGTTTTCTTGAGGAAGTCGGTTATCCGGTACACTATCGCCCGCTTAATCCGGGAGACGGCAAATTTGACAGCCTGCTGGACGTCTTCCAAAAGGCTCTGGAGCATGAGCAAGTCGTGACAGCAAACATCTATAAGCTCATCGATTTGGCACAAAAAGAAGACCATAAGCCGGCGGAAATCTTCCTGCACTGGTACGTTCAAGAGCAGGTAGAGGAAGAGGCAACGTTCCAGTCGTTGGTCAAGCAGTTAGATCGCGCCGGATCGAACTGGGGTGCACTGTATCAGATCGATCATTATTTGGGTCAGAGAGAATAACTTCACTAGAGAATAACGAAATCCGTACACGGGCCAAGACAACATGCCTTCGCCCGTGTTTTTTATTACGAGGAAACGATTGCCATTTGTAATGTAGTAAGACATATGTGACACTTTCAACATAAGAAAAGAGGTGCTCTGATACAATGTGTTTAACACAAACCCTTTGTATCGAAAGGAGCACCTCTTGCGTAAGATTATAACTGAAGAAATGCGATACCGTCAAAAAGTATGTGAATACGCATTAAAGCACGGCGTGACAAAGGCGGCACGCAGGTATCATACTTACCGAATTTCAAAAGCCCGGAACAGATNTGTAATGTAGTAAGACATATGTGACACTTTCAACATAAGAAAAGAGGTGCTCTGATACAATGTGTTTAACACAAACCCTTTGTATCGAAAGGAGCACCTCTTGCGTAAGATTATAACTGAAGAAATGCGATACCGTCAAAAAGTATGTGAATACGCATTAAAGCACGGCGTGACAAAGGCGGCACGCAGGTATCATACTTACCGAATTTCAAAAGCCCGGAACAGATTGTGCGGGAGTATTTTGAAGCCTCCGTCGCTTAGGATACTGCTTTTTCCGGGTGAAAAGGATAGGCGCTTCCTTTCTCCTAGTCAAGGGACGCTCCCTCTGGTCGCTCTTCGCCTTTGACAAGTCGAAAGGAAGTGCCTGTGAAAGAACCGCCGGAAAAAAGCTAACTGTGTCAGATGCATCTTAAGTGGAATGTGTAACATATGTCTTGACAGTTAAGATCATTTTTGTACATTCTTGATTCTTCACAATCTTATGGCATACTAGAAGTAGTACAGTAAAAAGCTTACCCTAAGATTAAATAGGGAAGCAGGAGGTATCATGGATTCTTTTGAAGATCGCGTAAAGCGAACCAAATTGACGAAATCAAGCCGTTTGATCGCCGAATATTGTCTCAGCAACCCAAGCTCTATTGCGTTTCAATCAGCGGCGGATTTGGCTTCCTGTATTGGCGTCAGTGATGTTTCCATCATCCGCTTTGCCCGTGCGCTGGGGTATGAAGGCTTCATCGATCTAAAGCGCGCCTGGCAGGACGAATTGTGCCGGCATGTGGATGCCGGAGCAGACAGCGTCAACCCCGTGGCCAAATTCTTGACTCGCAAGCATTATCATCGCGACACCGCAAACTTCAGCGTTGCGTATGCGGAGGACACCTATTGCCAGACGCTGCGCAGAACGCTTTCCAGCCTGACACAGGACCTGCTGTCTAAAACCGTGGACTGTCTTTGCGGCAGCAATCGAAAATACATCGTAGGCATCCGCACGCGGTCCACAGCCGCCAACTCCATGGCCACCTTGCTCCGCATGGTCATGTCCGGAGTTTCCCTGATCACAACAGAGGACTACGCCTCTTACATGCGGCTTCTGGATCTTACAGCGGAGGACTGTGTTGTTTTTATTACATTTGGACGGTTCTCCAATTTCGAGTCTGCCCTGTTGGAGCAGGTCAAATCCGTGGGTGCCCAGATGATCGTCATTACGGATAAAAAGGCGTCCCGTGCCGCGCAGGCGGCCGATCTGCTCCTTTTCTGTGAGGGCGACATCAACCTGCCTTTTTATTCCTCCGTGGCGACGGTCGCCTTGTCTGAATGTATTGCCAGCGCCGTTTCGGAACGGGATTGGGAGGGGAGCCGGAACCGCATTGAGCAGTCCGAACGCTACCTGAACAAAAGCGAGCCGAAACAGAGGTAAGCAGCCCAGCCGCTTTTGTGCTTGTAGTGTGTGGCTCCGCAGGCTTTCATGAACACTCCTTGGCCGCAGCGGCCCGCTCCATTTTTGACAGGTGGTGCTTGACAGCAGTCCACGCCGCATTCACCAGCAGCCAGCCGATGCCGGTTGCCTTTCCATTCCAGCAGCTTTGACTGATGCTGCAAATCCTCGGAAAGCCCCGCACTGTGGGGCTTTGTGGCTGAGATGTGCCCGATTACGGGCACATCTCTTTATCTTGTTTTCTTTTTCGTCCTCGAAAAAGGCTCGAAAAGCGCAGGAAACGCAGTCATACCAACGTTTCCAACACATTGGTTACACGGCCTTCAACATCTCCGCCACAAACGCCCCACGTTCACTTTCGCAGGCACACAATCGCCTTTTGCTCGAAGGATCGCACACAACTGCTTACACGGCGAAACACGGGGCGTTTCGGGTGGGGTGGTATCACTACCCTCGGCGTACTCTGCGTGTTATCGAAACGCCGGACGACCGCTTGTCAAAAGGGCTCATTTGCCTTTTTTTGCGGTCAGGTAGCTATCACTGATTCCAACGGCGCAAAATATGTCTCGCTTTTTACAAAAACAGCAGCAGTTCACAGCAAACAGCCCCGGTTCCCCGTACAAGGAGCCGGATCTGTTTTTGCGTTACTTCATACCATATCCGCTTTTTATGCCGTTGAACATCTTCGGGACGCAATGGCAATGCAGGACAACGGTTCGCCGATTTTTCCGTCCGAGAAAGGTGTCGCAGTTCTTCGGGCGCTGGACGAACCGTGCAGGGCGCAGCTGCGTATTCGGAATCTGCTGGAGATCGGTTTTGCCGATTATGAGCGTGCCGCACAGTGGGAGCGATATGGAGCGTTAGAGGAGGCATACCCCGCATTGATGCACCAATGCTTTCCGTGCAGACCGTTGCCGTTCGGAAACCGGTTGCGGTATACGGTTGAAACACCTTTGAGCTGTACCTGATGGAATTGCAGCTTTATTTCCGTCAGAAGAAAAAGCGTATCGCACGGTGTGAGTGCTGCTGACAGTATTTCATTCCGAAAACCTCTGCGGAAACGCACTACTGCGACCGTGTGATCGACGGATTGTCCTGCAAGGCACTGGGGCCAAAGCTCAAGGGCGAGGATGGTGCGGCATTGGATGAGGCGCTGCGGATATACAATACTCTGCGGCATAGGATGGAAGAACGGCGGAACCGTTATGAGGACGCTCCGCCAGACCAGCGGGATCGGCTGAAGCCTGTGAGCGACGCTCGCTATCAGGAATGGGTCAGGGCTGCGGTCAAGGTCAGAGGGAGGTATCTCAAAGGGAAAATTTCCGCATCGGATTTCCTGCGGGAGATCGATTCCTTTGAAGAACTGTAAACCTATGATGTCGAGCAGGTGTCTCTGCCGGAGCCGAACAGTACTACATGGCGGCAGAATATCAGAGGGTATTTGGACTTTGATGCGGCCGCCAACTACAAGGGCTTCATGTTGCTGGACTTGAGAGAAGAGAACGCGGAATGGAAGGTTTGAACGCCAGAGGAAAAGGAGAATCTCGCCCGCGGCGGCCACGCCAGCCTGCGGGAAAAGTATCTGCAAAAGCAGCCGGATAGGAAAAACTCCGAAAGTGATAACAACGCAATTACATAACGGCCAATCCCGCCTTTTGACCGTTCCGCAACCACAACTTTATAAAAAGCAAAGCCGCAGGAAACGGATGTACACATCAATGTGTGTCCGTTTCCTGCGGCCTTCTATGTGCTTTTTGAAACCGAATTTTCAAGCAAGGCGGAAATCTCAATATGAGAGAGTATATTGCATTTCCTGCAAAGCCTTATTCTACGATCTCACAGCCAATCTCCTTGAGCTTCTCATTGACCCATGGGCGGATATAGGTGCCGTCATTCAGGATATGCTCCATGATGCCGGCCTCTTTCCGCTCAACGGCCTTGGTGGCCTCCGCCAGGGCGGCGGCCTCATAGGGACGTATGAACAGCACGCCGTCATCATCCCCCACCACGATGTCGCCGGGATAGACGATCTTTCCGCCGATCACCACGGGGACATTGATCTCGCCGGGGCCGTTTTTATACGGTCCATTGGGCGTGGCGGAACGGGCGTACACATGGAAATTCTCCATGGCGGCCAGACCGCCCCGGTCCCGGATGGCACCGTCACAGACAATGCCCTTGATACCGCGGCTTTTACAATACGTTGCCATCAGCTCACCGAAGATGGCGCGGTCAGTGAAGCCGCCGGCATCGATCACAATGACGTCGCCGGGCTTGGCCAGGTCCATCGCCGCGTGGAACATCAGATTGTCGCCCTGCGCTACCCGGACAGTGCAGGCCGTGCCCAGCAGCTGGCCTTTATAGCCAATGGGTTCAATGGCGGTATCCACCGCAGCAATTCGGTTCATGTTGTCATCGATATTGGCAACGGGCATGTCCTTAAACAGCGCCACCAGCTCCGGTGCAGGACGCTGAAAGTCCTTTATGATTTTACATCCGACTGACATTTTACACCTCTCTGCTATCAAAGCTTGTCATACTCATGCTGGATCTGATGCAGAGCCTTCTCAATGGTGGCCCTGGGGCAGGCAATATTCATCCGTGCAAAACCGGAGCCCTCTTCGCCGAACCAGAAGCCCTTGTCCATGGCTACGGCAGCCTTCTGTGTCAAGAAATCATCCAGTTGTTCGTTGCTCATACCCAGCTCCCGGCAGTCCAGCCACATCAGATAGGTGCCCTCGGGCTTGGTCAGATGGATCTTAGGCATATGCTCCTTCAGGTAGCCGTCCAGATAGGCGATATTCTTTTGCAAATAGGCTAGCAGCTGCTCCAGATATTCCTCACCATACTTGTAAGCGGCGATAAAGGCCTCAATGCCGATGGCAGAGCCCAGGGCAGAGCGGTTTTCCGCAAACTTCTTGCTGATCGCCGCCCGCAGGTCGGGATTGTCGATCACCAGAGAGGCGGCCCGCAGGCCGGCCAGATTGAAGGTCTTGCTGGGGGCCACAGCGGTCACGGTGTTCTGTGCGATCTCTTCGGAGAGGGAGGCGATAGGAATATGCTTAAAGTCCTCATACACGAAGTCGGAGTGGATCTCATCGCTGAAGATGACCACATGGTTTCTGCAGCAGATCTCGCCGATTTTCAGCAATTCCTCCCGTGTGTACACACGGGAGGTGGGGTTATGGGGGCTGCAGAGCAGCATCAGTTTGGTCTTGGGGTCCTTTGCCAGCTCTTCCAGATTGTCGAAGTCGATTTCGTAATGCCCATTCTTCAAGATCAGCGCATTGTTCTTAATCTCCCGGCGGTTTTCACGGAAAGCGTCAGAGAACGGATAGTAGACCGGCCGCTGAAGGATAACGCCATCGCCCTCCTCGGTAAAGGCCTGCACCGCGGTGAACAGGCTCGGAATGACGCTGGCGGCGTAGATTACATGCTCCGGGTTGATCTTCCAGCCGTGGCGCTTATCCACCCACTCGGCCACCGCTTCCTTGAACTCGGTGGGGACGAACGGATAGCCGTAAATGCCGAATTCAGCCTTTTTCATGACCGCGTCGATCACCGGCTGTGGGCACCGAAAATCCATATCGGCGACCCACATAGCCAGCGCGTTGGGATTGCCGACACGGACGCCCACATTGTCCCACTTAGAGGACCGAGTTCCCCGGCGTTCAATTACTTCATCAAAATTATAGATCATTTTAAATACCTCACTTATTTCGGCAAATCTTATCCCATGATTCTGTGGGGACGACCCTCCCAAAGATCCTTAGAGAACTTCTCTAGGTGCTGCTGGCTGTACAGACCGGGCAGGCCGCCGGTATGCACGAAGAGGACGTTAGAGCCCTGGGGGATGTTTCTATTTTCAATTTCCTTAATGACGGCCGTGAAGCCCTTTCCGGTATAGCAGGGGTCCACGAACAGGCCTTCCGAACGTGCCAGACGGTAGATCGTTTCAAAGGTGACCGGATCGGGGGTATCATAAGCCGGGCCTGCGTATTCCTTGCAGAGCATATGAATATCCTCGGCTTTTGCGGTCACGCCCAGCTCGAACTTGGCGCTGGCCCGGTTGATGTATTCCGCCATTTTCTCCACATATACCGGGTCATGGGGACTGACGCAGGAGCCGATTACCTGGAAAGGGGCCTTGTAGTAATGGGCGCCCAGCCACAGTCCGGCGTAGGTTCCATTGGAACCGCTGGGACAGATCAGATAATCGATGGGCTGATTCATTTCGTGCAGCTGGTCCAAAATTTCCTTCACCGCAAAGAAATAGCCCATGCAGCCGATCTCCGTGCTGCCGCCTGCCGGCATTTCGTAGACCTTTTCGCCCTTTTCGGCGCACTCAGCAATGATCAGATCGGCTACCTTTCTGCGCAGTCGGAGCGTATCGGCCTTGATGTCATCCGGGCTTCTGCCGGGGGTCTTATCGATGGAGGAGGTGTCCAGGAAGATCACCTCCGCATCCAAGATGGCGTCCAGCAGCAGGTTGCCGCTTAGCTTTTCGTTGGGACCGCTTTCCTCCATGGTTGCCACAATGATGCAGCGCATTCCGAACTTTTTGGCGACCGCTGCGGTCTGGCGTCCATGGTTCGTCTGCGGTCCGCCGAAGGTCATCAGCGTTGTGCAGCCCTGGTCCAGCGCGTCCCGCACCAGATATTCGAGCTTTCTGATCTTATTGCCGTTAGCGCCCATGCCGGTCAGATCGTCCCGCTTCATGAAGATATTGCAGCCCAGCTCCTTGCTTAGATTGTTCAGCTTGTGCAGGGGCGTGGGGAAGAAGCCGCAGTCAACTTTCTTCAAATCAGTTAGTTTCATTTTTACCGCTCCTTTTTATCGTTCAGTTGTCATTGCTGGAACCAATGGCGGTGACCTCGATATTGTGGTCGATATGGGTATGGCCGCCCTTGACTCTGAACAGCGTATATAAAACAGAGAGTACCAGCACCATAAGATTGATGATGGCCAGCTTCGGGGTCAGCGTCTTGGTGTTGGCGTAGACCTGGAAGCCGTTGATGGCGGTGGCGGCGATCATCAGCACATAGAACGCGGCCTTTCCAACATGGAAGCTGGACTTCTTCCACAGGTCCTTATACAGCTTTGGCAGGCGGAAAATGCCTACGCACAGCATCAGACGCATCAGGTTGTTCAGGGCCACCACCCACTTGCTCAGTGCGGTCAGGCTGACACCGAACACGATGGGCAGCATATTGATGATAAACAGGAACACCAGAACGGCCATCGGTGTACCATATTTGTTAGTCTTGGCGAATACGGAGGGCAGCCAGCCATCCTGGGCGGCCTGGCGCAGGGGGTTGAACAGCTGGGCAAGGGAGGAGTTCAGCGTGGTCAGCAGGGCCATGCAGGCGCCGAAGATGATGAACAGGAACAGGACCGGACGGGGCATGATCGCGTCCGCCACAGGCGCCAGGCTCTCAAAGGGGACAACCTCCGTGGTGGGCAGAACGCCGCCGAGGACCAGGGCAATCAGGGCATAGACCACGCACACGAACAGAGTGGAGGCGATCATCATAGCGGGGATGTCCTTTTCAGGATTCTTGCACTCATCGGAGAAGTTCAGCAGCACCTGGGCACCGTTGCTTGCGAAGATCAGATAGGCGACCGCCTCAATAAAGCCGGCCTTTCCTTTCAGTAGGAAGGGTTCGCTGAAGAGCTCATTTCCAAAGAAACCGCCCCAGGTGATCTGCGGCAGGCCGAAGGCAACAAAGGCTGCCAAGCCAACCAGCATGAAGTAGAACATGATCTGCTGGGCCTTTGCCATTTTGCTGACGCCGAAATAGTTGACGACAAACACGAATAGCATCACGGCCGCCGCAACAACGTTTTTATAGGGCTGCAGAGCAGGAATGATATAGGTCAGGTAATTGGCGAAGCCGATGGCAAGCGTTGCCTTTGTCAGATTCGCCAGAATGAAAACAGGGATATAGAATCCGGAGAAGAAATCACCCAGAAACAGGACTGCCTGAGAGTAGGTGCCGCCCTTGATACGCATGGTACCGCCCAGAAACGCCGTGGGGATCTGCGCGACCAGGGAGAGGACACCGCAAAGCAGGAACACGAGAAAGAGGGAACGTCCGGTCATGCCTAGGGCAATCACGGACATTGTCATAATGCCGGAACCGATGATTTGGCCAACCGCTAAGCCGAACAAGTCTTTTCTGCCCAGAAATCCTTTGCTTTCCATCTTTGTTTCTCCTTTAAATATATTTATTGGGGGTTATTCTGTGCCAGTTCGTGTTTATATGCCAATACTTCTGCGTAGCCGTTGGGACGAGTGATGAAATGCTTGCAGTAGCCCTGCTCGGTGAGCCATTCCAGCTTCTTCTGTGTTGCCTGAGCCATAATGCTGTTTTCGCCCATGGAGCCTAGCGTCTCTACCACCTGTTCCATCTCCTGCCCCATACGGACGGAGTCCTTTGCCGCAGCTTCCACAAAGTAGTTGCAGCACTGCTCATAGGTCATTTCTTCGAGCATCATATGCTTCAGCGCACCAAGGACCTCTTCTGTGATCCCGTAGTGATCTGTAGCAAACACGGTCTCTGTCAGCAGTGCGATAAATCCCTTGAAAAGCACGCTCTTAAGCATTTTGGTTGCGGATGCCGCTCCAAGCTTTTCGCTGAGAAAACGAATGTTCGTCCCTGCCGGGTTCAGTTTCTCCGCTAAAGAAGGTCCCTTCTTTCCACATACATAAATAGGAACCTTCGTGCGGTTTGCAGGTACGGAAGCCATCACGGCAGCTTCCACGAAGTCCGCTTTGCTGCCGACAAAGGCCTCTCCAATCTGCTCCTTGGTTGCTGGAGACGTAGAATTTAGATCCACATAAATCGTATCCTGATGCAGTAGCGGCGCGACCTGGCGTGCGATAGGGAGTGCGCTGTTTGCACTTGTAAAGCAAAAAACGATATCGCAGCACTCAGCCAGCTTTTCCAAAGAGTCGACCAAGGTGACCTTGTTTGCCGCTGCGTTCTTGCGAATGTTTTCACCGCGGGCATCTGAACTGCTGGCGGCCACATCAAACGCAAATACATTTACCATACTCCGGTTCAGATTCCGGGTAAAGTTATATGGGGCTTCGCCGAAGCCGATAAAACCCAATGCTTCCATAAATCTCCCTCCTAATTGTAAAACGAATATGTTTACTACATTAAAAAGAACGCTTCTGCTACATAAATTCACTACAGCAAACTTAACTCATAAATATTTCAATGTCAATACAGAAAAGAGCGTTTTCTCTAGACTGCAGCCGTTTTCGTTAGATATACCCAATACTTGCGCTGCATTTTTGTGCATTGCGCGCCGCTGGATTGGCTAAAAGCCGCTTGACTTTTGTAGTTTTTCTTGCTATCATCGGGTTGTAAACGCTACATATTGCTATATAAACTCACTACAAATCTTTTTTAAGGAGCGTAACTATGTTGACCAACGAACAGCGTGAAAAGCTTATGAAGCTCTCCAGCAACACCGTGTCCGATGCTATGAATGCCCTAGGCTTTGAGGGCGCCACTTGCGGGATCCGTCCTCTGTGGGAGGCATGTGCCAAGCTGGTGGGCGAGGCTGTGACCATCAAGCTTGGCCCCACCGGTGAGGTCGGCCTTCAGAACTCCCACCTCTGCGTGGATGCCATTAACTCCGCCAAGCCCGGCGACGTTATCGTGATTGACAACCACGGCGATATGGAGACCTCCTCTTGGGGCGGCCTGTTGGCGAACGGTGCCCAGGCCAAGGGCATTGCCGGTGTCTGTGTTGACGGTGTGGCCCGCGACCTTGACTACTTTATGGAGTGCGGCTTCCCTGTTTATGCCCGCGGAACCGCCGTGCGCACCTCCCGGGGCAAGGTCATGGAGTATGAGACCAACGGCATGATCCAGTTCGGCAATGTGCAGGTCCGTCCCGGCGATGTCATCGTCGGCGACCACAGCGGCATCTCCATCATTCCCCAGGAGCGTCTGGCGGACGTCATTGCCAAGGCCGAGGAGCTGGAGGCCAACGAGGCGAAGATGATGCAGGATGTGGGCGCAGGCGCCAATATGTTCGAGGTGGACAAGAAGTACGATTATGTCCACTGGCTGCAGCAGAACAAGAAGTAAAAACCGCACATTTGAAAGGAGTTTATTCTATTATGGATCAGGAACAGCGTAAAAGAATGATGGCACTGTCCAGCAACAATGTCTCCGACGCTATGACTGCACTGAATATCAAGGGCTCCACCTATGGCATCCGTCCCATCTGGGAGGGCTGCCCCAAAATCGTCGGCGAGGCCATCACCGTGAAGATGGGCCCCGCAGGCTTCTCTGAGTCCGCAACTACCCACCTCGGCGTTCTGAGCGCCATCAAGGCCGGCAAGCCCGGCAGCGTTGTGGTGGTGGACCACGGCGGGCGGATGGACGTTTCCTGCTTCGGCGGGATCATGGCGAACACCGCGCAGGTGGCAGGCATGTCCGGCGTGGTGGCCGACGGTGTGACCCGTGACATCGACGAGTATGTGGAGATCAAGTTCCCGGTCTACTCCCGCGGCGCCGTGGTGGCAACCTCCCGGGGCAAGACCATCTCCTACCTCATCAACGGCATGATCCAGTTCGGCGGCGTTCAGGTTCTGCCCGGCGACGTGGTGATTGGTGACCGCAGTGGCGTTGTCATCGTGCCCCAGAGCCGCTTTGAAGAGGTCCTGGCCAAGGCCGAGGAGCTGCGGGACAACGAGGACCGCATGACCGCTGAGATCCGCGCTGGTGCGGACCCCGGCGCCGTGGACCATAAGTTCGACTACGAGAATATGCTGAAAAAGGACTGAGCGATATGGAAAAGAAGAAGCTGGCGAAGACGCTGATCCAGCAGTACAAGCAGTTGGATACCCCCTCTATCACGGATGCCATGGATCGGCTGGGCCTTACCGGCGGCCTGCTGGGCATCAAGGCCGTCGTCCCCGGCACCAAACTGTGCGGGCAGGCGTTTACCGTTCACTACACCGCCTGCGGGCAGGTACACGGAACGGTCGGTGATTTTCTGGACGATGTGGAGCCCGGCGAAGTGGTTGTAATCGACAACGGCGGTCGCATGCACTGCACGGTATGGGGCGACATCATGTCCTATTTTGCAGCCACTCACCAGATTGCTGGTACAGTGATCGATGGCGTCTGCCGTGACATTCCCACCATCGAGGATCTGAAATATCCAATTTTTACAAAGGGCACCTACATGGTGACCGGAAAGGACCGGGTCTATGTAGATGGCATCAATGTCCCCGTGTCCGTATCCAATGTGCAGGTGCTACCCGGTGATCTGATGGTCGCCGACGATTCCGGCGCCGTGGTTGTTCCCTTCGACCATGCGGAGGCAGTCCTGAAGGTGGCGCAAGAAATTGAGGCCAAGGAGCAGTTCATCCGGAACGAGCTGAAGAAAGGGACCTCCCTCAAAAAGGCTAGGGAGCTTTCCGGGTATCATACGCTACAAACCCGCGCCGAAAAATAAGGTGCAGAGGGCCAGCATGTCGTCAGTCGATATGCTGGCCCTTTCATTTTTGTTGTTTTTATTACATCTGTAATGTAGTAAGACATATGTGACACTTTCAACATAAGAAAAGAGGTGCTCTGATACAATGTGTTTAACACAAACCCTTTGTATCGAAAGGAGCACCTCTTGCGTAAGATTATAACTGAAGAAATGCGATACCGTCAAAAAGTATGTGAATACGCATTAAAGCACGGCGTGACAAAGGCGGCACGCAGGTATCATACTTACCGAATTTCAAAAGCCCGGAACAGATTGTGCGGGAGTATTTTGAAGCCTCCGTCGCTTAGGATACTGCTTTTTCCGGGTGAAAAGGATAGGCACTTCCTTTCTCCTAGTCAAGGGACGCTCCCTCTGGTCGCTCTTCGCCTTTGACAAGTCGAAAGGAAGTGCCTGTGAAAGAACCGCCGGAAAAAAGCTAACTGTGTCAGATGCATCTTAAGTGGAATGTGTAACATATGTCTTGACAGTTAAGAATTATTACGAGGAAACGATTGCCCTTTCCCTTTACTTTTTGATGTAAATCCCTTATTATAGTAGTAGTTTCCTTCATATGATAGATGTGGGAGAGTTGGGAAACCGTCTCTTTTTTTGCAGAGACGAAGAAGGAGAAAAGGAAAATAGGAGGCTTCTATGCATCACATGACACAGGCAAACCTGCGATCCGCATTCGGCGGCGAATCCATGGCGCGCAATCGTTACAATATTTGGGGCCAGGTGGCAGAAAAAGAAGGCTTTCCGAATGTGAAACGCTTATTTGACGCAACAGCGGAAGCAGAGAAAATTCACGCGGGCTTGCACTATAAAGCGATGAAGGATATTGGTGGAGATTTTGACGTCGCAACGCGCGGCGGTTTCGGCATTGGTACAACAGAGGAAAATCTTCAGGGCGCCATTGACGGTGAAACCTTTGAGTTTACCGAAATGTATCCGGCTTATATTCATGTAGCCGAAATGCAGGAAGAGCAAGGGGCGGTTCGCGCGATGCGTTTTGCCATTGAGGCGGAAAAAGTACATGCCGAGATGTTCGGTCTGGCGAAGGACGCGGTTGCACAGGGTAAAGACCTCGAAGTCAATGATGCGGTCTATCTCTGCCCGGTTTGCGGTTTTGTTGCACTCTCTAAAGAAGAGAACTGCCCGATTTGCGGTTGTGCTGCAACGAAGTTTATCGCCTACTGAGAACGGAATTTATAATCCGGTTGCTGTGATCGTGTTGTATTGAAGAGTGGAGAAGTCCATGGTCGAAGAAAAAGTAGTATTGGATAATGATATCGGGCTTATGGGACGCCCTGCTGCCAATTTCATTCAGACGGCAAAAAAATTCCTTGCAGACGTCTATTTGGAACGCGATCATAAAGTGTTTAACGGGAAATCCATTATGAGTGTGCTCAGTATGGGCGCCGGAAAAGGCGCGAAGTTCACCTTGCGCACGGATGGACCGGATGAGAAAGAGGCGCTTGAAGCGCTGCTGACGTATTTAAAGCACGATATTACGCTTTATTGACGGCCTTTCTTTTGCTTTTGCCGAAGAAAATAAACCATGACCATGGAGAAGCGTGTATCGTATAAATAACAGGAGAAGGCTGTTGCTGTATTTCCTACAGTGACAGCTTTTTTTTATCCTTTTTTCCTTGAGAAAGAGCAAATTTGCCTTGGAAAAGAGCGAATGCGGGTAAAGAGGAGAAGAGGAGAAAAGCCAAGATGAGCGCTGTCCGTATGCGGGGCTTGTGCTAAAATAGGACGATAGAGAGGGGGTATCATGAACTATTTTCGAAATCTTCGCGAATTGCTGGTGACTTTTTCGGTTACCGACGTCATAGACATTCTTGTCATTGCCGTCATCGTCTATTATCTGATCTTGCTGGTTCGTGAGACCCGCGCTGAGCAGCTCATTAAAGGGTTTATTGTCATTCTGGTTTTTGCGCAGATCAGTGACGGCCTGAAATTGTATACCGTTAACTGGCTGCTTTCCAATATTCTTACCGCGGGATTTCTGTTGACCGTTGTTGTTTTTCAACCGGAAATTCGCCGTGCCTTTGAACGTTTGGGGCGATCTCAAGGGTGGTTGAGCAATTTGATGAACAGCGGTGGCGAGCGCGTGCGAAGCGCCGGACGCGTGGAAGAAATCGTCCGTGCTGCAACTTCGCTTTCCCGGCAAAAGATTGGCGCGCTCATCGTCTTAGAGGGCGGAACGGGATTGAAGGAAATTGCCGAGTCCGGTACGGAAGTGGATGCGTTGGTCACGGCGGAATTGCTGATTAACATTTTCATTCCGAACACTCCGCTGCATGACGGTGCGGTGGTGATTCGTGCCGATCGCGTGTTGGCCGCAGGTGCTTTTTTACCGTTAACACAGAACCGTAACCTGGATAAAGAACTCGGTACGCGTCATCGTGCAGCATTAGGTATTTCCGAACGTTCGGATGCTTTGGTTGTGGTGGTTTCCGAAGAAACGGGCATGATTTCGCTTTGTTCCAACGGTCAAATTTCACGTCATGTGGATGAATCCACGCTGCGTGAAAATCTGACGGCATTTTATGAGAACGGGTCGACGACACAGCGCGCATCCGGCCTCAGCCGATTGTTTACATTCATCAATGAGAGAAGAGAAGAGAAGAAGGAAAAGAATGAGGCGAACGAGGAAACAGGTTCCGATTTACCGGACGATTCGCCCGGCAAACGAGAGAAGACATTACTGATTCCTTCGATGCCGGCAAATAAAGAAAAGAATAAAGGAGGTCAAGATGAAACTGCTTAAACACAATTGGCAATGGAAGTTGACCTCGCTCATCATCGGCATTCTCATGTGGAGCTACATCACGGCGGGCGTGAACCCGACGCAATCGGCTACGCTATCGGATATTCCGATTCGCATCATCAACCAGGATGCCTTGGAGGAAAAAGAACTGAAAATTACGGAGATGGAGTTTGAGCAGACTTCTCTTCGTATTTTAGGAAAGCGTAACGATCTGGGGAGTCTTGATCGCAATTTCGTGGTGGCTTCAATTGACGCAGGAACCTTAAAAGAAGGTACACAGGCCGTGCCGATTCGCTTCTCGGTTCCGGCGAATGTGATGATCAATGAGACCGCAAATTCGAGAGTCCAAGTGCAAGTGGAGAAGGTGATTACCAAAAGTCGAACGGTGAATATTAAAGAAACCGGAACACTTGCCGATAATTATGTGCTACGCGGTCTTGCCGCTACGCCACAGAGCATTGAAGTGACCGGCCCGCGCTCTGCTGTGGAGCGTGTGGCGAAGGTAAACGTCGTCATCAATCTGAATGGCCTTACTGCCGATACGTCGGCAAATTTGCAGGTGCACCCGGTGGATGAAAACGAAAATGCTGTGGAAGGCGTCACACTCTCTCTTTCCTCGGTGAATGTCAGCGCGACGATTTCCAAGCAGAAGGAAGTTCCTGTACAGTTGCAATTGGGTACGCCGAAGGGCCAAGAACCGAAGGTTCGCATACGTCAGTCTGCAGTCACGCCAAATACCGTGTTGGTTATGGGAAAAACGGCGGATATTGATAAGTTGACGTCCATCCCTACACAACCGTTAGCATTGGGCAAACTAACCAAAGACGGTCTTTTTCCGGTGACGCTTCGCTTTCCGGACGGTATCACCCCGGTAAACGACAAGCTGGAGTACAAAGCACAGATTACCTTGGATATGCGGGAAGAGCGCTCATTTTCCGTGAATGTTGATCGCATTCAATCCAAAAATGGCGGCTCGCTGAAAGCGAGACCCGCCGGGGATGTGAAGACGATCACCTTACGCCTTGAGGGCTATAAGAATGATCTTGATGCACTGCATGATTCCGATATGGTGATTACCGCCAACCTCAGTGGCGCAGGAACGGGCTTACAAACTTTGCCGTTAGAGGTGAATTTGCCCAGAGATATCGTGCTGAAAGAAATTAAACCGGCGCAGCTGTTGATGAATGTGGAATGAGGAGAGACGGCGTCAAATCGTTATAGAATTTTGAGCGAACCGGCGAAGACCTCGCTGTCGACGTATAGGGTGGATGTCGCCTCCCTATTTTCCTTCTGTTCCAGAGTTGAATAATAGTGTTTGCCGTTGACAATAACGTGCCAATCGGCCGGTACCTGTAGAACCAGTTCACCGAACTGTACGCTTGCGTTAATGCGGACATTGTTATCCAAAGGAAGCACATTTTTCAGGTCGATGGTTACGGAAGAAAAAACAACCTCGACATCGCCGCCGGAGAAAGAATCCGAGCGAAATACGCGATGTGCATCGGCGAAGAGGAAGCGATCGTTAAGCATATCGCGTTCTTCATAGCCGTAGCTCGCTTTTCCCCGGACGTCATCATCCGAGAAGATATTTTCGGAGTAGACCGCCTTTTTCTGTGCGAAACGGTTGAGAATGAGACGAAGACCCAGAAGAACGAGACCGATGCCGATCAGAATGAGTAGAATACTTCCGCGGAACAGACGTAAATGATATGCTTGCAGGATCGCGCCGAGTACGATCATAAACAGGGGAAAGCTACGCTGATGTTTATTGGTAAGCAGACGCAGGATTCCGTAAACGATGAGGAGAATCGGCCAGTAGAGTCCGAACAGCGCAAAAAAATTTTCACCAAGCAGTTGGGTCAAGACCATAAGTCCGCCGATGCTGAACAGTAAAATACCGACAATCATAATTGCCCTTTCTATGCGATTTTTCCTGAAGGAAACAGGAAAATCATTACCACGATGTACGATGAACTTTTGCGTATTAGAATAGAGATGGGATATGTCGGCAATGTGAAGGCATAAGAAATGTGCCGCTAAAGACCGACAGGAAACGGGGAAAGCCCCGGGGGCGAGCGAAAGCCGCCATAAAAACACAGGAGGAAAGCATGTCCCAAGTTAACGTACGATTTGCACCGAGCCCCACCGGCTATCTACATATCGGAGGGCTTCGCACCGCTTTGTTCAACTATCTTTACGCTCGCCATCACGGCGGCCGTTTTATTCTTCGTATCGAAGATACCGACCGCACGCGCTTCGTTCCCGATGCATTGGAAAATTTATTGCGGGTGTTGCGCTGGGCGGGGCTGGATAATGACGAAGGTCCATTTCTTGACGGCGACCATATTTCCGAAAAAGGGGAACACGGCCCTTACATTCAATCGCATCGCCATGAACAGGGACTGTATCGTCGCTATGCCGAGCAATTGATCGCACAGGGACAGGCCTATTACTGTTTCTGCTCCAAAGAGCGTCTGGATGCCGTGCGAGACGCTATGAAGGAAAAAGGAGAAACGCCGCGCTACGACGGCCATTGTCGTGATCTTTCCCCGGAAGAAGTGCAAAAGCACTTGGATGCGGGCGAAGAATACGTCATTCGTATGAAACTGCCGCGTAATCGGGACATCACCTTTCATGATGCCATCAAGGGAGACATCACCTTCAATACGGATGAATTGGATGATCAGGTGCTGATCAAATCCGACGGCTATCCGACCTATCATTTCGCGGTGGTATTGGATGACCATTTGATGGGGGTGACGCACATTGTTCGCGGAGAAGAATGGATTTCCTCCACGCCGAAGCATGTTCTGTTGTATCAGAATTTCGGATGGGAAGAACCAACATATGTGCATTTGCCGACGGTGCTTGGGGAAGACCACAAGAAACTCTCCAAACGAAACGGTGATGCGGCAGTCGAACAGTATATTGCAAAGGGGTATCTGCCGGAGGCGCTCATTAATTACATTGCGCTGTTGGGATGGTCGCCGAAAGGCAACGAGGAAATTCTTTCCCGTGAGGAACTCATTCAGGAATTCGACTTTGACCGCATTTCATCAACAGGTGGCATTTTCGACGTGAAAAAGCTCAACTGGATGAATAGTGAGTACATCAAGGCCATGCCTGTGGAAGAGGTGGTAGAGGCTATGCGGCCTTTCCTGGAAGAAGCGGGATTTATCGATGAGAACACGGACGCGGAAAAGCTGCGTCGGGTTGCGGCGTTGTATCAGAACCGCGTGGACTATTTCGAGCAATTTCCGGATCTGACAAAGCATCTCTTTGTGACGGCGGAGGATTTGGTTTATGAAGAGGAGGCGAAAGCCGTTCTTTCGACTCCGGAGGCGCAGAATCTGGTTACTCGTTTTGCGGAGAAGGTGCGCGCTCAATCGAGCATGACGGAAGAATTTGCGAACAGCGTGGTCAAGGCCATCCAAACCGAGACCGGAATCAAGGGGAAAAACCTGTGGTTTCCGATTCGTGCGGCGGTCGTTGGCGCCACCTCCGGACCGGATTTTGGCCAAACGCTTCTCATTTTAGGGCGTGATGAAGTGCTTGCGCGTCTGGAACGGACGCTTGCAGGAAAGGAAAACGCATGAAAATTTACAATACGCTGACGAGACGAAAAGAGGAATTCGTTCCTCTGGAAAAGGGCAAGGTGCGCATGTATGTCTGCGGGCCGACCGTCTATGATTTTATTCATATCGGAAACGCCCGACCGCTCGTTGTTTTTGATACCTTACATCGATTTTTGCGCTGGCAAGGCTTTGACGTCCGTTATGTGGTCAATTTTACGGACATCGACGACAAGATCATCAATCGGGCAAATGATGAAGGCGTGCCTTTTACGGACATTACCGCCAAATATATCGCCGCCTTTATGGATCAGGCGAAGCAACTCAATTTACTCGAGGAAGAAACCATTCATCCGCGTGCTACGGAGATGATAGAAGCCATCATTGCCTTTGTGCAGGGGCTCATCGACAAGGGAGCCGCTTATGATGCCGAGGATGCCGTATATTTCGATGTTTCCAAAGCCAAAGATTATGGTAAACTTTCCGGCAAAAAAATTGAGGACCTTGTGGCCGGGGCGCGTATTCGTGTGAATGAAGCCAAGCGGAATCCGTTGGATTTTGCTTTGTGGAAAAAACAGAAAGACAGCAATGAACCGGCATGGCCCAGCCTCTGGGGACCGGGACGTCCGGGCTGGCATATCGAGTGCTCCACGATGTCCAAGACGTTATTGGGCGAAACCATCGACATTCATGCCGGCGGTAGCGATCTGGAATTTCCGCATCATGAAAATGAAATTGCACAAACCGAAACGCTGACGGATCATCCTTTTGCACGTTATTGGATGCACAATGAGATGATTACCGTATCCGCTGCGGACGGAGCGCATGAAAAAATGTCCAAATCCAAGGGAAACTTTTTCATGCTCAAGGATATTGCCGAAACCTATGACCTCATTTTGGTGCGACTGTGGTTGCTTTCGGCACATTACCGCTCGCCCATCAACTTTTCGCGTGAAGTCATGGAAGCCACGAAAAACGGCTATGAGCGCTTGATGAACGGGAAACACAATTTAGATCGGTTGCTTGCTCACAATGTGGAAGCAGAGCCGACAGAAGCGGAGCGAAAGCTCCTCGCAGCGGTAATTGAAGAAGAAGATGCCTTTACGAATGCCTTAGCGGATGATCTCAACACGGCGGATGCGCTTACCGCTATTTATGAGATTGTGCGCATGGCGAACAGTACCCTGAATGAAAAAAGTGCGAAAGGGACGGTGGAAAGAGTCTACCGGAAGTTGCTTGAACTATTGGACGTGCTCGGCATTGCGGATCACAGCGCAAATGATGCCTTGGACGAAGAGGTGGAACGAAAGATCGCTGAACGGGAAGAAGCGCGAAAGGCAAAAGACTTTGCCAGAGCGGATGCGATTCGCGATGAACTTGCCGCAAAAGGCATTTTATTGAAAGATACACGCACGGGCGTGACTTGGACAAGGGAATAGAGGAACTATGAGCGATTATATTTTTGGCCGCAATGCGGTATTGGAACATTTAAAAAGCGGCAATGAGGCTGAAAAGCTGTACGTCCAGAAGGGAAAACTGCAGGGCGTTGTACATCGCATCATTGCCATGGCCAAGGACGCCAAACTTCCGGTTATTGAAGTGGATCAGAACAAATTGGATCGTATGACGGAAGGCGGCAATCACCAGGGGGTTGCGCTTCTGGCAACGGATTTTGCTTATGCTGACGTGGAGGAGATTTTACAGTCGGCTAAGGATGCGGGCCATGCGCCCTTTGTAATCTTGCTGGATGAACTGACCGATCCGCATAATGTGGGCGCCATCATCCGCAGTGCCGCCTGTTTCGGAGCGGACGGTGTGTTGCTGCCGAAGCGTCGTGCGGCGACGGTGACATCCATCGTGCAGAAAGTCGCTTCCGGTGCGACCAACTATGTGAAGATTGCCAAGATCAATAACGTGAATCAAACCATTGAGGAACTCAAAAAGGCGAACCTTTGGGTATACGGTGCGGCGGCGGAAGCCAAGCAGACGATATGGCAAACCGATTTTTCCGGTGGCGTGTGTTTGGTGATCGGCAACGAAGGAAAGGGGCTCAGCGAATTGACGCGCAAAAAATGCGACGTGCTGGTATCCATTCCGATGGTCGGTCCCATGGACAGTTTGAATGCCTCCTGTGCAGCGACCGTGCTCATGGCGGAAGTGCTGCGCGGTCGTGCGCAGGACAGTTCGCAGGGTGAGCAGGCATGAGTGCGTTGCTGACGGCGGATCCTCTGGTGGAGGAGCGTCCGTTTACGATTCCATTTCATGATCCGGTGCACATCCGTCTGGCGATTCATGCTCGTGGTGAAGCTTGCACGACGCCGGATGCCTATTATTTGGTACTCATCGGCTTATTTAAGTTGCTCCGTGATCTTTCCGTACTATCGTTTCGTCACAGCCTCGAAAAGGACGGATTGGTGTTTTCGCTTTCCGTGCGCGAAAGTCGTAGTGTGGTGCGAAGCTATTTGTCGGAAACGAAAAAATTTCACGTTCTCGGCGACGCCTGGGATCTTGTGCTGATTGACGGTGCGCGAGTATCAACGGTGGCGGGGGATGGGCGCCTGACGTCTCCTCTTTCGAAGGAAATGCTGAGTGCGTTGGCCTCAGCGCATCGTGGCATGGGTTCACGTCCGCTGCGCTTTTCCCGCTATTTTCTATCGTCCGCCTTGTTACCGTATACGCGTCGTCATACCTATGGCTGTGCACGTATGGACGCCGAGGACAGTCGCGGAAAGGTAAACTTTTATCATGTGGTCCAGGGGCTGGAATTGCTGCAGCGCAGCTTTTCGAGCCTCGACTTTTCCAACATTTCCTCTGCCCATGAACTGCATATTGTCGCCGATCCGCTGGCAAAAGCGCTACAACAAATCGGCCGGACACCCGACTTTTTTGCAGAAACGCTGTTTCCTGCGCTGCTTCTAGCGTGTCTTTATGAACAGAAGGTTCCGCTTTCCGCCATGGAAGAGGCCCTCACACGGCTGTTACCGGTATCGGCGGATAGTGCGCACGGTCGCCGTCTGTTATTCTTGCGGGATCTTCTTGCGTCGCAGCCGGATGCCCTTTCCGACCCGGATGCGTTTAGTCTCTTTTTGTTGGCACGAATAGACGATGAAAGTACAAAACGGGAGATGAGCGAGGAGCAGTATCGCGAAGTGCAGCAGTTGGCTGATTTAGCCTATCGCGAACAGGGCGTTGATGCCGACCAGCTTAATGCTCTGTTCTTCGTCAATCATCTGGTTACTGAAGGCGTTCAGGCGGCAATCGTACTCTTTTCCATATTGTCATTTATGCAGGAAGAAGAACAGGCCTGACGGTACGGCGAATTCGTGGTCTGCTCACAATAAAAATCCTCCTCCATGAGGACATGGAGGATCATTTTTTACATGAGCGCTTCTACTGACGGTCATCTTCCTCGGCAAAGCGTCTTACGATCTCAATGATGAGCTTGACCGTTTTTTCCATCCATCCGACGACGGCGAACTCATACGGCCCATGGAAATTCATACCGCCGACGAAGAGATTGGGCGTAGGAAGCCCCATAAATGACAGTTGCGCACCATCGGTTCCACCGCGGGTCACCTCCACTTTTGCCGGAATGTCCAAGCCCTCCATGGAAGCCAGAGCAATATCGACCAGCTCCGGATGCTGATCAATCACTTCGCGCATGTTGTAATAGGAATCCTCGATCGATAACACAATGCGTTCGCCGTAACGCTCGTTTAAATAGGAAACGATTTGACGCAACAGTTCTTTTTTCTCTTCAAACTTCGTTTTATCATGATCACGAATAATGTATTCCATTTCCGCATGAGCCAAATTGCCGTTCAGCGTCTCGAGCATGAAAAATCCGTCTCGACCCTCCGTGTGTTCCGGACGCATATGTGCCGGGAGCATAGCATTCAATTCCATCGCCACCAGCAACGCATTGATCATGATGTCCTTTGCCGATCCGGGATGGATACTTTCGCCGTCAATCACAATCTTTGCGGAGGCCGCATTGAAGGTTTCCGCGCTGAATTCGCCGAGCACACCGCCGTCCATGGTATAGGCGACATCCGCTCCGAAGGCTTGGACATCAAAGCGATGCGGGCCTCGACCAATTTCTTCATCCGGGGTAAATCCGATGCGAATTTTGCCATGCGGAATTTCCGGATGGGCAAGAAGATATTCCATGGCACAAAGAATTTCGGCAATACCCGCCTTATCATCCGCACCAAGCAGGGTGGAGCCGTCCGTAACGAGCAGTTCTTCTCCCGCCAGCGAAGGCAGAAGCGGACAGATCTCTTTTGTCAGTGTTCGGCCGTTCCCAAGCGGGATTGGGTTGCCGTCCGCTTTTACGATGCGCGTATTCTTTGCACCGCCGCGGAAATCCGGCGCGGTGTCCATGTGGGAAAGAAAGCCGATCGTCGGCACGCTGTTCTCCCGTTCCGCCGGCAATGTGGACGGCAAGGTGCCGAAGAGATATCCGTTCTCGTCCAGTGTGACCTCTGTGAGCCCCATGTCTTCCATTTCCTGTTTCAGCATCCGCGCCAACACCCATTGTCCTTCCGTGCTGGGACAACTTTCCGAATCCGCATCCGATTGGGTATCCAACGCCGCATAACGCTTTAGTTTTTCGACCACTGGTTCCATCTTATTCTCCTCTTTTTTCAAACTGCTTTCATGCGTTTATTTCCAAACCGTTTTCACACGTTTATTTCCAAATTGTTTTTACACGTTCCGGGTCTGCTGAAAAGACCTTTTTTACATAGGAACAAACGGGACGAACGCGAATCTCCTGTTGTTTCGCCTCATCAATGAGCGCTTCCACAAGTTTTCTTGCTAATCCTCGGCCCCCATAAGCTTCGTCTACAACGGTATGCTCCGCGATCCAATCACCATTGTCTTCGACATCGTAAGACAGGTAGCCGATTTCTTTTTCTCCATCGTAAAGAACGAAACGATGGTCATTTTCTTTTTTCCGTATTTCCATGGTTCACCTTACCTTTCTGTCGGCTTGGTTATACCCATTACGATCCGGTTTGCGCAATGCGCTCGGGCGAAGGGGGCTGGGAAATGGCAGATTTTAGCCGTGGCCAGGGCCCGCCGACCCTGGCAAATGACAGATTTCGGTTTTTGTCAGGGTTCGCCGACCCTGGCAATTAATAGATTTCGAATTGGGCCAGGGCCAGCTGTCCCTGGTAAATGATAGATTTTATCTTCCGTCAGGGTTTGCGTCCCTGATAAACAGTAAATTTCGACTTCCGCCAGGGCCCGCCGACCCTGGCAAACGACAGATTTCGATTTCTGTCAGGGTTCGTCGCCCCTGGCTAAATGATAGATTTTAGCCGTGACCAGGGTCCGCCGCCCCTGGCAAACGACAGATTTAAGCACTAGCCAGGGATCGCTGTCCCTGGCAAACAGCAAATTATGGTCACCGCCAGGGTTCGTCGCCCCTGACAAATGATATATTTCGGCTTTCATCAGGGCTTGCCATCCCTGGTAAACGACAGATTTCGGCTCCAGCCAGGGTTCGCGTCCCTGGTAAACAGCAAATTTTGATCATCGCCAGGGTTCGTCGCCCCTGACAAATGATATATTTTGGCTTTCATCAGGGCTTGCCATCCCTGGTAAACGACAGATTTCGGCTCCAGCCAGGGTTCGCGTCCCTGGCAAACAGCAAATTTCGACCTCCGTCAGGGTCAGTGCCCCTGGTAAACAGCAAACTTTGGTCACCGCCAGGGTGCGCCGCCCCTGACAAACTATAAATTTTAGCTCTAACCAGGGTTGATCGTCCCTGGCAAACGACAGATTTTGGCTTCCGTCAAGGTCAGCAAACCCTGTCAAACGACAGATGTCGGCTTCCGTCAGGGCGTCGCCCCTGACAAACAGAAAATTTCGCCTTCCGTCAGGGCCGCTGCCCTGACAAACAGCAAATTTCGACCTCCATCAGGGTCAGTGACCCTGGCAATCGATAGACTTTGCCCGTAGCCAGGACACGCCGCGCCTTCGCACACATTTTGCATCCTATCCTTGACAGTTATTAACTGTGCATATACAATATAAACATACAGCGTTGTAGGAGGAAAAAGTGAATATTCAGATTAAGAATGCAAGTAACGAACCAATTTACCTGCAGATAAAAAAGCAAATCAAAGACGCCATTATTAGTGGAGAGTTGGAGGAAGATGCGCAGCTTCCTTCTATTCGCTTTCTGGCGAAGGAGCTTCGCGTGAGCGTCATTACGACTAAGCGAGCCTATGATGAACTGGAACGGGAGGGGTTTCTGCACTCGGTACAGGGAAAAGGCAGTTTTGTCGCAGCGCAAAATCGGGCGTTGATGAAAGAAAAATTGTTGCGAAAAATGGAAGCTTGTTTTGCGGAAGCACTGCACTATGCGGATCTTGCAGATGTTTCCCGAGAGGAAGTCCATGAATTGTTACGATTAGTGGAGGAAGACCATGACGGAAGCGATTTGTCTTCAGGACGTGGAAAAGAAATTTGAAGGATTTCATTTTGGACCGATCACGTTTTCTGTACCGAAGGGCTGCATCGTCGGTTATATCGGTGAAAATGGGGCGGGAAAGAGTACGACAATCAAGTTGCTGCTGGGGATGATTCGTCCGGATGCCGGGAAAATCCGTCTTTTGGGTCGGGGAACGGCGCAAATGCGGGAGGAAGATAAACAGAAGATTGGCTGTGTCTTTGATGATCTCTATCTTCCCGGCGAAATGACGTTAAAAAATGCGGAAGTTTTTCATCGTGCCCTGTATGACAAGGCGTGGGAAAAAGATACGTTTTATGCGTTGGTTAAGCGGTTTCATCTGCCAGAGAATCGTACCATTCGCCAATATTCGCGCGGTATGCGTATGCAGCTCGGAATGGCGCTTGCACTTTCCCACGGGGCAGAACTGCTTCTCTTGGACGAGGCGACGAGTGGCTTGGATCCGGTGATTCGCGATGATGTCCTGGATCTTTTATTGGACTTTATCCAGCAGGACGACCATACGGTGCTCATTTCCTCGCACATTCTTTCGGATATTGAAAAAGTGGCGGATTACATTGCCTTCATTCACGAGGGAAAATTGTTGTTCCTGGAAGCAAAGGATGATCTGGAGGAGCGTTACGGTATCGTAACGGTGAGCCTAGATCAATTGGCTGGCCTTGATCCGGCGGCTATTGTGGGCAAGCGCGTACATGCCTTCGGTGCAGATGTGTTGATCAAGAGACAAATGGTGCCAAAGGATATGGATGTGGAAAAAGCAAGTATTGAGGACATTATGGTGTACTGGATTAAGGGGGCGAGGTCATGAAGGCGTTGCTATATAAAGATTTTCTCACGGTAAAAAGAGGGCTGCTTCTCGTATCCTTTCTTGTCGCCATCATTGGTGCCTATTCGTTCATCGAGAAGAAACTGTTGGTGTTTCCCATGGTCTTTGTGCTCCTTCCCATGATTCTCATCGGTATGCTCTTCGGCAACGACCGTCTCAATAAAATGGACGCGTATTTGGTTCCCACGCCGATCTCTCGCAAAATAGTCGTATTCAGCCGTTATGCATTCGTCTGGATCATTGCCGGCATTGGTGCCCTTGTATCGATTGTTCTTGCGCTCTTTGCTCCGGAGCAGATGTTGTCGTTGCCGTGGCATTTAATCGTATCGGCACTGCTTTTCCTAATCACGGTTATTAC
Organism: Murdochiella sp. Marseille-P8839; assembly: GCA_019753405.1. Taxonomy (GTDB): domain Bacteria; phylum Bacillota; class Clostridia; order Tissierellales; family Peptoniphilaceae; genus Murdochiella. The sequence goes on from JAIKLF010000001.1 coordinate 91,744, forward strand.
GGCGATTCAACTGCCCTTGATGTATCGCTTTGATGAGGATAAAGCGCGCATTCTCTTTGTGATCCTCTATTTTCTGCTCTTCGCTTTCTTTTCCTGGGCAGGCCCGAAAATCGAACCTTTTGCGTTATCGGAACGTCTGGCGTCCGTTCCCATCACTTGGATCAGCCTGGGACTCTTTTTGTTGACCCTGCTATGCAATGCGCTTTCTTTCGGCCTCTCTTATCGGATTTACGATCATCAAGAATTTTAACGATTCCGTGTAGGAAAATCGCAATGAGCAGGCGGATTGTCTCCGAACAAAAAGAAAAACAAAATTCGCCCTCTAAATCAATGAAAAAACAGGAGAAACGAATGAGCACTCAACAGAACATTATCGCCTATTTGAAAGAACGTTATGATCCGCTTACTATAGCCGTATACGGGTCCTATGCAGAGGGAACAAATGATCAACACAGTGATTATGATTGTCTGTTGATTGTCAAAAGCAAAGATAGGCCGCACGATGATACGGTCGTCGACGGCGTGCTACTGGATTGCTTTCTCTACAGTGAACAAGAGGTCAGGCAAGAAAATGTCGAGACTTTTGTGCCGTTATATGAGGCAAAGTTGGTCTATGACACCGGTATTGGACAAGCGCTCCAGTCTAAGGTTCGAAACTATATACAATCCCATACTGTACATCGTCCTGAAGAAAAGCACTTTCTGGTTTCTTGGATCAAGAAAACCATGAAGCGAATGGAAAAATCGGATGAGGAAGGTCATTTTCGAGCCATTGCATTTCTTGCCGAGAGCATGGAAGACTATTGTTTTTTGCGCGATCGGTTCTATTTCGGCAGTAAAAAGACGATTCGTTATCTCCAAGAAGAGGATGAACAGGGGTTTCTTCTTTTTCGGAAAGCCATAACTATTCGCTCAAATGAAGCCATTAGGGAATGGGCAAAGTACATTTTGAATGTATAAAAAAAGATGAGAAGGAGCCATCGTGCGGATGATGGACAAGTAGAAAAGCTTGCACCTTTCCCTTTAATCATGGCGTTACGGTGAGCCACCTTCATCACAGCACATGGTCCTCCTTAACCATCATGCTATCGCGGATCTCTTATATCGTGGCATTATCACGGAGGGACGATAAATCATGGACGAGGTGTTGACAAGCTTGCTCTTCTTGACTAAAATAACCATGTTACGCAAATGACGCTATTGACGCGGAACGCTGTCTTAGCTCAGCAGGTAGAGCGCAGCCATGGTAAGGCTGAGGTCACCGGTTCAATCCCGGTAGACAGCTTTCTATGCACGCAAGCCCTTGCGTGCAGTGACTACCCTTAGCTCAGTTGGTAGAGCACCTGACTCTTAATCAGGGTGTCCAGGGTTCGAGTCCCTGAGGGTGGATAGCCTTGAAGCCGTTGGAATCACTTGATTTCAGCGGTTTTTATTTTTCTCAAAATTCTCGTTTTTTGCATTTTGTCCTCAATTTTGCCCTCACCTCAAAAATTCAATCTTTTATCCATGCTGTTCTTCGTCTTATCGATCATCGTGTTGGAGAAATCGACATAGTAGGTGAGTGTTGCTTGTATATCTTTGTGTCCACCAGCGTTTAGAGTGCTTTGGTGCTTCTTGCCGGAATACTAGTGGGTGTCCTGTTTTCAGAGCAATAAGTGTGTCCGAAAAGACGAGAAAGGCAAAAAAGGGACACGAATTTGGGCCGTTCGGGAAGCGAAGTGTGTCCGAAAAACGGGAATTGAAAAAAAGGGACACAGATATTAGCCGTTTGGGGCAAAAAGTGTGTCCGAAAAACGAGAAAGGCAAAAAAGGGACACGAATTTGAGCCGTTCGAAGAGAAAAGTGTGTCCGAAAAACGGGAATTGAAAAAAAGGGACACAGATATTAGCCGTTTGGAGCGAAAAGCATGTCCGAAAAACGAGAAAGGCAAAAAAAGGGACACGAATTTGAGCCGTTCGAAGAGAAAAGTGTGTCCGAAAAACGGGAATTGTAAAAAAAGGACACAGATATTAGCCGTTTGGAGCGAAAAGTGTGTCCGAAAAACGAGAAAGGCGAAAAAGAAGACAATATATCAAGAAGCAGCCCAATTTACGATTTATCCATTGTGGTCTCCTCGATGTAAAAAAAAGGAGGGCTGAAAAGGAGCCCTTTTCAATGCTTTTAAAATTTAAGCTCCAATTTTTGCGTAATTCTCCCGTCAAAAAGGAGCCCGATTTTAGAAGCTCCGATTTTGGGCTCCTTAAAAGGGCATAAAGTCATGTCACTAAGGATCTCATTTTAACGTTTTCGTAATTCAGGCTTCCATTCCAACACTTCGAAGCAAATAACGAGGAGCCTGTTTCAACGTTTTCGTAATTAGGGCTCCTATTTTTACATTTTGAAGTCAATGCTAAGGAGTCCATTTCGATGTTTTCTCAATTAAGGCTCCTTTTTCCACATTTAGGAGCAAATACTAAGGAGATTTAGGAGCATATTCAAAGGAGAAATTTAGGGAATTGGGTTTTTGGACTCCTCGATCGAGCAACAAGCAGTGTCAGAAAGGAGCCCTTTTTAAACCGTCCCTTGCATTATCCGTCGTCCACCGAAAAAAGATCGCCATCCGACAAGCTTTTTTTTGTGGTCACTTTTCGCTAAAATCGGGTATAGAACGAGCAGGTTATTGTAAAGGGGAAGGAGGAAAAATGGCGAAAGAAGCGATTCAACAGATATTGGCTGCCGAAGAAGAAGCGGCGCGTCTTGTCGCGGAAGCGAAAAATCAAGCAAAAGTCATGCTTGATGAAGGACGTGGTGCGTATCGTGAGGAAGCCGAAACGATTATTGCCGAGGCCAAGGAGCGGGCCGCTTCTCTCAAAAAGAAGTATGAACAGGAGGCAAGAGCTGCTGTGGCAGAAACGTCGGAGCAGAAAAATGCGCGTGTCGAAAAAATTCGCCAGCAGGATGCTGCCTGGGTTGATCGCATGGCTGACCGGATGGTAGAAGAGGTGTTGCGCTATGGCCATCGTTAAAATGTCTGCATTCCAGCTTACCTTTTTTGCTTCGGAAAGAGACGCTTTGTTGCAACGTCTGCAAACGTTTAACAAGGTACATATCGTTGAACAGGGCGATCCGACGGTTGAAGGTATTCATGCCCTGTCCTTAGCGAAAGAGCATAATGCCCTGCAGAGTCAGATTTCTCGCCTTGAGGAAGCCATAGAAACGTTGCGCGCCTACGTTCCTGTACCGACACACTGGACGGAAAAGCTTGGCAATGCTCTTCCTCAAGCAACGGCGAATGTGGATTTTCTTGTCGACGAAGTGATCGATGAAATTCACGACGAAAAGGAAACCATCCATCGCGCTATCGAGAAAATCAAAGCCAATGCCGAAAAGAAACAGGAGCTTTCCCATTGGGCGGCGTTGGACGTTTCCAAAGAGGAGCTGTCTGCTATGCGCAGTATCCAAGCGATGGTAGGCACCATTCCTCAACGGTGGGCGGATGATGTGCGAAAATTTATTTCTGCCGAAGCGAAGGGAACGACCGTTGAATTTCTGGATGCGGACGCCAAGGTATACTATGTACTCGTTCTTACCAACGGAAAGGACGAGGGATTGGGCACCGTTCTGCGCGATGCGAGCTTCCAGCCGTTTCCGCTCGAAGAAGGCGGTACGATCGCAGAGCAACTGCAAGCGCTGGATAAAGATACCATGGCGCAGGAAAAGACCATCGCAGACGGCAAAGTGCATCTGAAACGCCTCTGCGAAAAATGGTTGACGTCTCTGGAAGTGGTATATGAAGAAAAAGCAGAGCAATTTGCGCTTTTGAATGCGGAAGATCGCCTGCTGTATTCCAGAAGACTCAGCTTTATGAAAGGCTATGTTCCGACAGAAGAGGTGAATGCCTTTAAGGAGGCGGTCGCCGGAGATATGGATCCGGCACGCTATTTGCTGGATATTACGCCGGCGGATGTCAACGACCCGGAAGTGCCCATTCTTTTGCAGAACAATGCCATCGCAAAGCCGTTTGAAAATATTGTCAAGACCTATTCGCTTCCGCTCTATAAAGAGATGGATCCTACCGGGCTGATCACACCTTGGTACATTCTCTTTTTCAGCATCATGCTTGGTGACTTGGGCTATGGGGCGCTGCTTTTCCTCGGAACGACCCTTGCCTTGCACTTTTTCGATTGGAAGCCTAATACGGAGATGTCGCTGCGTTTCTTTCAGGTGTTAAGCGTACCGACGATGATCGTTGGTCTATGCTTCGGATCGCTTTTTGGCGGACTGATTCCCATTCCGGCGCTGGTGCTGGATCCGATGAAGGACTTTATGACCATGATCGTTGCATCCGTCGCGCTCGGCTTTGTCCATTTGATGGTCGGCCTTGGATTAAAGGGTGTACAGCTGATGCGAGAAGGCAATCCCAAGGGGGTCGTCTATGACGTGTTTTCATGGATGTTTATTCTCGTCGGTTTATTGATGGTCGCTCTGACGACGATTCTGAACGGGAATCCGCTCTTTAAAACGATCGGGTTTGTCATGGCCATTGTCGGCGCTGTATTGGTGTTGCTGTTTTCTGCACGAGACGAAAAAGGCGTCGGTCGCTTTACCTGGGGACTTTATAATCTCTATGGCGCAACGAGTTATATCGGCGATCTGGTCAGCTATACGCGTCTTACCGCGATTATGCTTGCGGGTGCGTACATCGGCTATGCCATGAATATGATTGGAGGAATGCTCACCGGGCTCGGCGTTCCGGGCTTTGTGCTTGCCGCCCTCATCATTGTGGGCGCCCACCTGTTCAATCTGTTCTTGAGCTCGCTGTCGTCGTATGTCCATGCGATGCGCCTGATTTATGTGGAATTTTTTGGAAAGTTTTTTGAAGGGGGAGGCAAGCCGTTCCGCGGGTTGCGTCCTGAGCCGAAATATGTTGACTTGCAGTCGCCGCGTGAGCGTTAATCCACGGCAAAGACAAAAATGGAGGAGGATGAAATGACGGAGTTTTTCTTACAAAACGGAGGAATGATTTTTAGCTTTCTGGGCATTGCCATTGCGGTGATTTTTTCCGGAGCCGGGTCGGCCAAAGGTGTTGGCCATGTCGGTGAAGCGGCGGCGGCGGTTGTTATCGACGAACCGGAGAAATTCGGTAAATCCATGGTTCTACAGCTTCTTCCGGGAACGCAGGGCCTTTATGGCTTTGTTATCGGCTTGGTGGTTTTGCTTCTGGGCGTTTCGCAGGGCATGAGCCTGGAAAAGGGATTGCATCTTCTGTTTGCGTGTATGCCGGTCGGTTTTGTTGGCTATTTTTCGGCCATTGCCCAGGGCAATGTTGCGTATGCGGGCATTGAAATTCTGGCGAAAAATGACGAACAGTTCACCAAGGGCATTGTTTACGCCGTCATGGTTGAAACTTATGCGATTTTGGCCTTTATCATCTCGCTGATTTTAGTGTTGCAGGCGTGATTTCTCCACAAAGAAAGGAGGAAGACATGGCCCAACTGGAACAATTGATCGAACAAATTCGCAGGGATGCGAACGAACAGAAAACCGAACTATTTGATGCGGCAAGGGAGCAGGTGCAGGAAGAAAAAGAACGTGCGCTGAAGAAGGCTCGCCTTGAGGCGGAGGATATTCTTGCCCATGCCGAACGCGAAAAAGCGGCGATTGTTGATCGCGTGCAGGCGGAAGAGGAACGTGACGAGCGCAATGCGCAACTATGTGCCAAGCAGGAACTCGTGCAGAAAGTGTTTGCTCTTGCGGAAGAAAAGCTTCTACATTTAGAGCCTACACAGTTGCAGGAAGCACTTGATGTGTATCTTGCTGCACATCCCTTGGCCGAAGATGCGGTTTTGGAATTGCCAAAAGAAAGCACCCTTCAAGCGCCTCCGGGTGTAAAGGTGGAAAGATCCGATACCTTCATGAGCGGCTTTCGCGTTCGTCGCGCCGGGATGCGCGAAAACTTCGATTACATCGAGATTCTGCAGTATATGCGGCATGATCTGGAGCAGGAGGTCATTCGCGCGATGGCGGAAGGAGAGGAATGATGGATAATCAAGCCTTTGCTTCCATGCGCGTTCATATGGCTGAAAAGGAGCTAATCACACCCGGTCAATGGGACCGTATGCGGGAAGCGCCGGACTACGCCACCGCGATACAAGTATTAAAAGAAACCCGTTATGGAGCGCTCTTCACGGAAGGCGAGTTTCCCGTGCTTTCCGAGGTGCTCAAAATCGAATTGCAGAAACAGGCCGACTTCATCTTTGATCTCGTGCGAGAGCCGGAACTCAGACGTTTGCTGTTTCTTCGCTACGATTACCACAATCTGAAGATTCTGGTCAAAGCGTCGACCGAACCGGATCGTTTTCTGTCGTTGTTGTTTCCCTTCGGCACCTTGTTTCTTCCGCAGATCAAGAAGCAAATTGCTGAGAAGAAAACTTTTGGCGTAGCCACTTTGGCGGAACGGACGGCGGTCGAGGCCGCTAAGGTCTGGGCGGAAACGGGAGATGCGCAGGAGGTGGATTTCCTGCTGGATCGTGCCTATTTTACGGAATTGCATGCGTTGAGCAAGAAAAGTAAAAGCCCATTCTTTATTCGTTATGCGCAGGAGATGACGGATTTTACCAATCTGCTTTCCTTTTTCCGCGCTCGCGTACAACAGCAACCAAAATCGTTCCTGACGCACGTCTTTTTACCCGGAGGCACCATTCGTGTCGAAGATCTGCTGTCGCCGAAAGTGTCTTCGCCCGTGGTGGAAGACGGATCCAATGCCTTAAGCGGCGTGGATCGGGAAAAACTTTGTGCCATGTTGCATCGAGCCGGTGCGTCCAATGACACAGTTAATGCTTGGGAAGCCTTTGCACAAACAGGAGATATGAATGAAGTGGAGAGGGTGCGCGATCATGTATCGCTCCTTTTGGCGGTCGAAGGCGGAAGAAAAGAATCCGGCTTGGCGCTACTCTTTTCCTATCTGGTGCGCGTGCGAACGGAAATACAGGATGTGAATATCGTTCTGGGCGCGAAGCGTATCGGCTTACCCGCGGACAAAATCGCGATATATATGCGTACGATAACGCCGGGAACGCAAGGGGAAAGGAGCCGTCATGCATAAAGTAGCAGTGATTGGCGATCGCCATTCGGTACTGGCCTTTGAGGCACTCGGCTTAGAGGTTTTTACACCGACCGAAGATCATGAGATTCGCAATACCATTGAACGTCTTGCCCGCAACGATTACGCCGTCATCTTTATGACGGAGGAACTGGCTGAACGCGCGGAGGAGACGCTTTCACATTATCAAAATGCGGCCGTTCCGGCCATTATTATGATTCCGAACAGCAGCGGCTCAAAGGGCATCGGCATGCGTGAAATTTCCGCTAATGTGGAAAAAGCCGTGGGCATGAATATCTTTTAGACGGGAGGGCACATTGAAAGAAGGAACAATCATTAAGGTATCCGGACCGCTGGTTGAGGCCGGCGGAATGGAAGACGCCAACATTCAGGATGTGGTGGAAGTCTCCGATAAAGGACTGATTGGCGAAATCATCGAGATGAAGGGCGATGTCGCCTTTATCCAGGTTTATGAAGAGACCACAGGCATCGGGCCGGGAGAGCCTGTTACCTCGTTGGGTGCACCGCTTAGTGTCGAATTGGGACCGGGACTGGTCGGTCAGATCTACGACGGTATCCAGCGCCCGCTCGATGATTTGGCGGATAAAGCGGGCGACTTTTTGGAGCGTGGTGTTTCCGCACCGGCCATTTCGCATGAGAAGAAATGGGATTTCGTTGCAACCGCACAGGTTGGCGATACGGTTTCGGCGGGAGATATTTTGGGCACCGTACAGGAAACGGAAGTGCTGCAGCATAAAATTATGGTTTCCCCAAAACTGAAGGGAAAGATTACTGCGTTGACTTCCGGCGCCTATACGGTGAAAGACGTCATCGGCACGCTGGAAGACGAAAACGGCGAGGTGCATGAACTGCATCTTTCCCAAACTTGGCCGGTTCGTCAGGCACGCCCGGTATCTCGAAAGATGGATCCGACGGTACCTTTGGTCACCGGACAGCGCGTCATCGATACATTCTTTCCTGTAGCAAAAGGCGGAACGGCCGCCATTCCTGGTCCGTTCGGCTCCGGCAAAACGGTTATTCAGCATCAGCTGGCCAAGTGGGCGGATGCCGAGGTTATCGTCTACGTCGGCTGCGGTGAACGCGGAAACGAAATGACCGACGTCTTGAATGAATTTCCGGAAATTATTGACCCGAACACAGGAAAGAGCCTGATGCAGAAGGTCATTCTGATTGCGAACACTTCTAATATGCCGGTTGCGGCACGTGAAGCGTCCATTTACACCGGCATGACGATTGCGGAATACTATCGCGATATGGGCTATTCGGTGGCGCTGATGGCCGATTCCACGTCACGTTGGGCGGAGGCTCTTCGTGAAATGTCCGGTCGTCTGGAAGAGATGCCCGGTGATGAAGGCTATCCCGCCTATTTAGCGTCGCGTATTGCAAGCTTCTAGGAGCGCACTGGGATTGTAAAGTGTCTCGGCAGCGATGAACGTGAAGGATCTCTTACCGCCATCGGCGCGGTCTCTCCTCCGGGCGGCGACCTCTCCGAGCCGGTTACCCAGTCGACCTTGCGCATAGTCAAGGTGTTCTGGGGGCTGGATTACGACTTGTCCTATGCACGCCATTTCCCGGCCATCAACTGGCTGAAGAGTTATTCTCTCTATCAGGAAAAAATGGACGATTATTTCTGTGAAGCGGTGCATCCGCAATTTGCAGCACACCGCCAGCAAGCTATGGCGCTTCTCACGGAAGAACAGAGTTTGCAGGAAATCGTACGTCTGGTCGGGAAAGATGCTCTTTCACCGGTTGATCAGCTGAAACTCTTCACCGCAAAATCGCTGCGCGAAGATTTTTTGCAGCAAAATGCCTTTGATGATGTGGATACGTACTGTTCGGCGCAAAAGCAGTTTGCTATGTTGACGATGATTCTTGCTTTCCATGAGAAAGCGAAGGAAGCGCTGGAGCATGGCGTATATCTGCGTGAAATTGAAAGTATGCCGATTCGTCAGCGTATCGTTCGCATGCGCCAAATTCCCGAAGATAAGTTGGACGAAATGGATTCCCTCCGTCAGGAGATGACAGCGGCGTTTCAAACGCTGATGCAGGAGCAGGAGGTCGTCAATGATTAAGGATTATCAAACCGTTCGCGAAATTTCCGGCCCGATCATGCTGGTGACCGGCGTGGAGGGCGTGAAATACGAGGAACTGGTCGAAGTACAGCTTCAGGATGGGACAAGTCGACGCGGAAAAGTATTGGAAGTCAGCGAAAAAGCGACGTTGGTTCAGCTCTTTGAAGGTTCCGCAGGTATCAATATGCGTGATACCTCGGTACGCTTTTTGGGGCATCCGCAGGAAATCGGCGTATCCACGGATATGATCGGCCGCATCTTTAACGGCATGGGCGAGCCCATTGATGACGGCCCCAAGTTGCTGCCGGAAAAACGACTGGACATTAACGGCTCCGCCATCAATCCGTATTCGCGCCAGTATCCGTCTGAATTTATTCAAACCGGCGTTTCGGCTATTGACGGCCTGAACACACTGGTTCGCGGACAGAAATTGCCGATTTTCTCCGGCAACGGACTTCCGCACAATCAATTGGCTGCGCAAATTGCCCGCCAGGCGACGGTGCGTGGTACGGATGAAAAATTTGCGGTCGTATTTGCCGCCATGGGCATTACGTTTGAAGAAGCACAGTTTTTCATTAAAGATTTTCAGAAGACGGGCGCCATTAACCGTGCAGTACTGTTCATGAATTTGGCGGACGATCCGACGATCGAGCGTATTTCGACACCGCGTATCGCTTTAACCGCAGCGGAATACCTCGCTTTTGAACAGGGAATGCACGTCTTGGTCATCATGACGGACATGACCAACTATGCCGAGGCTTTGCGTGAAGTTTCCGCCGCACGAAAAGAAGTGCCGGGACGTCGCGGTTTCCCGGGCTATCTCTACACCGACCTTTCACAGTTATATGAGCGCGCCGGAAGAATTAAGGGACGCGAAGGCTCCATCACACAGCTCCCGATTCTGTCCATGCCGGAGGACGATATTACCCATCCGATTCCGGACTTGACAGGCTACATTACCGAGGGACAGATCATTTTGAATCGCAGTCTCTATAACCGCGGTATTTTCCCGCCGATTGATATTTTGCCCTCTCTTTCGCGTTTGAAGGATAAGGGAATCGGCGAAGGCAAGACCCGAAAAGACCACGCGGCCACAATGAATCAGATTTACGCGGCCGTCGCTCGCGGGCGCAATGCCAAGGAACTTTCCACCATCCTCGGCGAGGCGGCTCTTTCCGATGCGGATATCGCTTTTGCCCATTTCTCGGATGCCTTTGATGCGGAATATGTCAATCAGGGCTTTACCACCAACCGCACGATTGAAGAAACACTGGATCTGGGCTGGAAACTGTTGCGTATGTTGCCACGCGAAGAGCTCAAGCGTATCAAGGATGACATGATTAACGAACACTTCGGTCCGGAGGGAACCGGTGCCGAAACGGATGCCGTTTCGCGTGTGGCGATGATGAAGCAGCAGCAATTCTATCAGGAACAGACCGCACATGAAGAAAACCGCGGAAAGGGACAGGAGGAAGCGCAATGACGCGCCTGAATGTCAATCCAACGCGCATGGTGATGACGGGCCTGAAGGAACGCCTGAAAACCGCCGAGCGCGGCCATAAATTGCTAAAAGATAAGCAGGACGAACTGATGCGTCGCTTTATTGCGCTGGCGAAGGAAAACCGCACGCTGCGTGAAGAGGTGGAAAAGGAACTGCAAGAAGCGTTTCGCGCCTTCGCCATGGCCAGTGCCGTGATGTCCGACCCGATGCTGGAAAATGCGCTGTTAAGCTCGAAACAGCGCATGGGCGTGGACGTGCGCGTGGAAAACATTATGAGCGTACGCATTCCTGCGTTCACCTTTGAACGTAGCGGCGTCGAAGAGGGAAAAGAAGCGAACATCTATCCCTATGGCTTCGCGCAGACTTCGGTTGAACTGGACGTGGCGTTGAAAAAACTCAACGACGTTATGGACCGCTTGTTGGAGTTGGCCAAGCTGGAAAAAAGTTGTCAGCTGATGGCAAAGGAGATTGAATCCACAAGGCGGCGCGTGAATGCCCTGGAGTATCGGACGATTCCCGATTTGGAAGAGACCATCACCTATATTCGCATGAAATTGGAAGAAGAGGATCGTGCGACGATTACTCGCCTGTTAAAGATCAAAGATCTTATTTCTCAAGCGCGGGAAGAAGGCCGTCAAGACATTGAGGTGCTTTTGCAAACCAATCAGTAATGTACATCGACGAGGAAAGGCAATTCCACCTTCACGCACCCTTCACAATTCCATGGTATAGTATGGGCGGTTCGGCAGAGGAAGATCTGTCGGGATCGGAAAGGACGAAAGATGAGAATTGCCTGTATCGGCGATGTGCACTATACCTCCATGTTTTTGCACGGATCAGCCAAACGAAATTTAAATCGACAATTTTATACGCGTTTCTTTCAGACGTTTTTTTCCGTCGAGGCGGATCGCTATGTTTGTCTTGGAGATCTGACGCACTTCGGTACAAAACGGCAATTGCGTGAAATTTTTTCGATTATCAACGAGACAAAGCGGGAAGACCAGCGTTTTGAACCGGTTATCGGCAACCATGATATCCTTTTTGGCGGAAAAGAAACCTTTCGAGCCATCAGCGGATTGCGCTGGCTCTACCGTGCGGACGATCAGGAAGATGTGCGCTTGCTGTATTTGGACACCGCGCGCGTTGCGGCATTTCGCAAGAATTCATCCTACATGGGCATAGAACAGTCCCGTTGGATTTGCGACCAACTTCTTAGCGCCGGGTCAAAACCGGTGGTGGTGTTCGCGCATCATCCATGTAATCATGTTCGCATGACCGACAGTCAAGGACGTTATCTCACGCATATGTCACTGGACGATGTGCTCGAACTCAAGAGCGGTACGGCAATTTATATCAATGGCCACAAGCATAAAGACTGCTACCATGTGGACAAGAACTGGGCGTTTTTGCAATTCAGCGATATTTTGGATGAGCCCGTGATTCGCATCTTGGAGCTGGATGAAGGAAACTTGAGCATGGAATCCGTCCCCATCACCGATCCGGAAATGTTGCATTCCGCAAAAGTGATTATTCGCTCGGTAGGTACTTTTATGCGCAAGAAGAATGATCAACAATTTGCCGAGGTGGAGGATTTAACTCTTCAACAAAATGAGGATGAAAGCAGTTTTGAACTTGACTTTTCTCCGCGTCCTGCAGCAAGAGCATAGACCTTGAGGAGACGAAACCAAGTCGCACGTCGGCGCGATTTTTTTCAAGCATGAAGAAAACGTTATCCAATTGAACGTTACTCAAGTGATAAAAGGAGAGAGAATGAAATCGACAGAACAGAACGAAAGACAGCAAGACAGGATATCGGATGTCTTGGCGGTGCAGCGCAATCATCGCACGATTCGTCAGTTTACCGATGAACCGATAGACAAAATGCAAATTGCGGAAATTAAGGCGGTCGCCGATCGCACAGCGAGCTCCATGGGCTTACAAATGGCCTCCGTGCTTCGTATTACCGACCAATCGATACGAACCGTTTTTGGTGAAGTGACAGGCCAGCCCTATGTCGCCGATGCACCGGAACTTTGGGTCTTCGTCGCGGATCTCCATCGCAATGCGACCATTGTGGAACAAAAAACGGGAAAGAAGCCCGTCATCGGCATGGGAAAATTCATGTCTGCCTATGCGGATGCTCTGCTTATGGCACAAAATGTCATGAACGCCGTGGAAGCTCTTGGCCTCGGGGGAGCTTTTATCGGCAGTATTGCGAATGATCTTTCGCGTGTTCGACAGGCACTTCATTTGCCGGACGGTACTTATGCCGCTCTTGCGGTGATTTTTGGCCATCCGGATCAGACGCCCGAGCAAAAACCGCGGATGCCGCAGAATATGCGCTTTTTTGAAAACACCTATCCGACAGATGACACTTATCTTGGTGAGTGGGACGCCTATGACGAACAAATGCAGGCCTATACGGACCTTCGTCATCCGGATAAGACGCTTCCCTCCTTCACAGACCAAGCCATTCGAAGTTTCTCCGGTCCGGCAAACGGTCGTGACGCGCTCTTGTCATTTTTGTCCCGTTCAGGATTTCAACTTTTTTCGGAAGATAGGGAATCGTCCAAGGCATAGCGAAGGGGAAGTACAGCGGATACGGCAGTGAAGCGGAGAACAAAGGAGATTATCGTGAAAATACCTCTTTTTTCTTATATTGATGAAGCAATCGAACTCAAGCATTCGTTGCGTTTTGAGATTGAAGAAGCACAGCAGGCGATTGACTCATTTTTTGAGCAGAGTTTCGGACATATGGACAGCTTTGTCAATTACACCTCGCGCGTGAAGGCGGATGACAGCTTAAAAGAGAAAATTATTCGTCAGAATTTGTTGTATACGGTTTCGGCGGAGCAGCTCTTCGGGCATATTTCCGATTTGATCGGAAGTCGTATCGAATGCCGTTTCATCCGGGATGAAGAGCAAATTTATCGTACGCTGTTCAAACTTTTCCCCACAAAACGTTCCGACGGCTTTTACCAATGCGATCGCGATCCGCGTATTGAATTGCGTTTGGATGAGCCGCAGCCGAAGAATCAAAAGAACGGCTATCGTTCCTATCGTGTTGACGGTCATTTTCTGGGCAAACATGTACTCAATTTTGAATTGCAGATTAAGAGTATCGTCAACGTTTTTTGGAACGAAATTGACCATAAGATACTGTATAAAAACTATAATTATGTGCTGACGGAAAAGTTTGTGCATGACATTATGGACTCGATCATGGGCGATTTGGTCATCATTGATCGGCAAATGGAGATGCTTTACGATCAGTTGGGAACACTCGATTCGCCGGATCAGTTTCAGGCGCGCGATCAGCTGAAGACCATGATCGGCCGTTTGGTGCAGGATGCCTATCTCCTGCCTTTGCGGGAACAGTACCATGTCAGTTTTGATTTTCGTCTGGCAATTGATTTGCTTACCGACTTCCTTTTTGCACGGGTGGAATACGAATCACGCGAACAGTATGCGACGGAGTTTTTGCGCATCATGGATGATGCCTTTAGCGGACAGCATGTACTGGAACTTTTCGGTGAACGCATTACGTTTGATCCGCCGATTCACTATCATGATCCTATGACTGCCTGGTTCGGAGCACGACTGGAAAAAATTGCGAACGAAGATATCCTTTGGAATCTGTTGGTGCACATTCTTTTTGACTTGAACACCCATATGAAACCGCGCGAGCTCTTCCGCACTTTTGTGGATTATCTTTATTTTCGCGTGATCAACGCGATTCGCGAAGCATACCGTGAAGAGGGGCGGAACGTGGAAAAAGCGGAGGAATTGATCGATGCCATGACGGAGGGCTATCTGCAACATGCAACGATGGCTCGTCTGCTTCCGCAGGATTTTATTCGTGCCGGCACTGCTTCGCTTAAACGTAACGTTTCAGTCACCCTTCGAACAGAAGATCCGAACGACAAAGAGGCCATCCTGGCACATTTTCGGCGCTTTTATCCGTTGCGTGCGCTGGAAACGGTAGAAGATGAGGAAAAACATGAGAACGGTGATTAAAAATGCAACCGTCGTCACGATGAATGATGCAGGAGATATCTTACATGAAGCCGACGTTGTGATTGAAGACGGGCGAATTGTGACACTTTTTTCGTCCCTTACCGGAGAGGAAGCGTATCCGTCGGTCGAGAAACGAAGATCCGCGGACGTTCAGATCGATGCGGAAGGAGACGTGCTTCTTCCGGGATTGATCAATGCCCATACGCATTTGGCCATGAGCCTTTTTCGCAACTACGGCAACGATGTGGCCTTAAAAGAATGGCTTGAGGACTATATCTGGCCGCTCGAGGCGCATCTGACGCGTGAAGAGATAGTCGCCGGAGCAAAGCTCAGTATTCTGGAGATGCTGCGCGGAGGAACCACGACGTTTGCGGATATGTATATGGAGGAAGATGCCATCGCTGAAGCGGTGAAGGAGATGGGGATTCGCGCTTTACTGTGTCCTGCCTTCACGGACGGCAGTATCGCTACGCGGCCGGAAGAAGTGAAACGCCTTGCGGCGTACCAAAAGCCGGAAGGACGCATACAAATGCGTCTCGCTCCGCACGCGGTGTACACCTGCTCACCGGAGACGTTACATAAAGTTAAAGCCTTGGGAGACGAGTGGGGCATTGGCTTTCACCTTCATCTTGCAGAGACGCGCGAAGAAGATGAACAGTGCCGAAAAACCTATGGTATGTCGCCGACGATGCTGATGGATCGTGCAGGACTTCTCGGTCCGGAGACGATGCTTGCCCATGCGATTTGGCTGGATGACGACGACATCGCCTGTATCGCGGCACGCGGAGCGTGTTGTGTGTATAATCCGGTGAGCAATATGAAATTGGCAAGCGGCTTTATGCCCTTGGAAAAACTGCACAGGGCGGGAGTGACGGTTGCGCTCGGTACGGACGGCCCCAGTTCCAATAATACGCAGGATATGTTCCGGGAAATGCTGATCGGATCCCTCATCCAAAAAGGCCATATGCTGGATCCAACCGCTGCGGACGCGCACACCATGTTGTGGATGGCGACACGGGGCGGCGCACTTGCGATCGGCCAAGAGAAGGATTTAGGCAGTATTGAAGTAGGGAAGAAAGCGGATCTGATTCTGGTGGATTTCCGTCATGTGCGCCATACTCCAAAGCCTGAAGATATTGAAGCGGCGCTGGTCTACGCTACAGCCTCCGATGACGTTCGACTGACCATGGTCGACGGCGTTCTTCGGATGCAGGATGGCCGTTTTCCGGGACAAAACGAGGAAGCAATTTGTCAGGAGGCCGAGAACGCTTGGCGGAAGCTGCATGAGCAGAAGGGACAACACGCATGATCGGCATCGATGTCGTAGATATTGCTCGCTTTTCTGCCGGAAAACAGGGATCGTCTTTTCTACACCGCGTATTTACGGAAGAGGAACGTCGCTATATAGAAAACAGTCCGCATCCCGTTGAAACCATAGCGGGCCTGTATGCGGCAAAAGAAGCCATCGGCAAAGCCTTGGGAACGGGCATCGGAACCGTCCCATTTCATGCCATGGAAATCATCCATGATGAAACCGGTTGTCCGCAGGTTCGTTTGTACGGCGAGGCATCAGAGCAACTCAAGCGCTGTTGTGCGCGTCAAGCGGAGATCGCCATCACCCACGATGCCGGTGTAGCCGTGGCGGTATGCGTATTAATAACGAATCAAACCGCGGATCCGTCTTTTGCTGTGGAATCCCCCCTTTTTAGAAACCGGTTGTCGCCTTCTTCGGCATGGCCTTCGGCGAGAGCCTTGGCGTTGCTGCATGCGCCGGGAGGACAACATCGTGAGCTTGCGGCCTCTCTTTTGCATCGCGATCGGACGGGATACAAAACACAATACGGAAAAGTGGCCGTTATCGGCGGATCTCGCGGGATGGTCGGCTCAGTGTGCCTTGCAGCGGAAGCGGCGCTTCGCAGTGGTGCCGGACTTGTTTATGCCGTAGTGCCGGAAAGTATTGCTTCAGCGGTGCAGAATAAATTGTTGGAAGCCATTGTTCGTCCGATTCCGGATGACGGCTGCGGTCATTTTACGGTGACCCACCTGCCGCATATTTTGGAAGCCGTCTCGGATTGTTCTTCCGTGGCCATCGGTCCGGGCATGAGCCGTTTTTCCGAGGCGACCTCATTTGTGGCCAATGTATTGGAACGTCTTGCCGTTCCTTGTGTCATTGATGCCGATGCCATCAACGCTCTCGCGCCCTGTCCCGAACGGCTGAAAACGCTCGAACAGGACATTGTCCTCACTCCTCATGAAATGGAAATGAGTCGTATCAGCGGCAAACCACTGAATCTTCTGCGCGCGCATCGCAGGGAGACAGCGGAGCGATTTGCTGTGGATTTTCGTGCTTTTGTGGTATTAAAAGGAGCGGATACCGTCATTACGGACGGAAAACATACTACATTCAATCCGAGCGGCACGCCGGGCATGGCAACGGCCGGTTCGGGGGATGTGTTGACGGGTATGCTTGCCGCGTTTCTGGGTGCGGGCTATCCCACACGAACGGCGGCGCGTCTGGCCTGTGATTTGCACGGCTTGGCGGGTGAGTTTGCCGCGGAAGCGGTGGGCGAAGAGTGCATGATTGCGTCCGATTTGCTAAAGTATTTACCGACAGCATTTCGGTTGTTTCATGTTTTGCGTGAACAGGAAGAACATGATCGGGAAGGGAAAGGGGATGTGCATGCAAAAGGTGACCAGAGGTGATCTTTTTTTTGCCGATTTGGATCCCGTACAGGGCTCCGAACAGGGCGGCGTGCGTCCCGTGGTCGTTTTGCAGAATAACGTCGGAAATAAATACAGTCCGACGATTATCGTTGCGGCGATTACTTCCCAGCGCAACAAAAATCACATGCCGACGCATGTTTATGTCACGCAGCGCAGCGATCTTCCCAAAGATTCGGTGGTGCTGTTGGAGCAGTTGCGTACAATAGATAAAAAGCGCCTGCAGATGAAAATCGGCGCGTTTGACGAGAAAACAATGGCGTCCATTGACGAGGCGCTCGGTATATCCATCGGGCTTTTGCCGATGCGGAAGAGGAGAAGAGAAGACGAATGATTACCATTAAGACCGAAGAACAGATTCAGGGGATGAAGGCGGCCGGTGAAATTTTGTGCAAGACGCATCTGGCTATTCGGCGCATCCTGCGTCCTGGCTTGACGACGCTGTCCGTGGACGCCTTTGCCGAAGCATTCATGCACTATAAGGATTCCACTCCCGAACAGAAGGGCTATCAGGGCTTTCCGTTCGCCCTGTGCATGAGTGTAAACGATGAAGTTTGTCACGGCTTTCCCGGCGAGCGGCGCCTGGAAGAAGGGGATATTTTATCGATTGATAACGTTGTGCGCTATCGCGACTATTTGGCGGATTCCTGCTGGAGCTATGCCATCGGCACCCTGTCGCCGGAAGATCAAAAGCTCATGGACGTGACGAAAGAAGCACTATATCGCGGCGTGGATGCGGTTCGCGTCGGCAATCGTCTGGTTGCGATCGGACAGGCCATTCAGCCCTTTGTCGAAAAACAGGGATTTTCGGTGGTTCGTGACTTTATCGGTCACGGCATCGGCAAGGAAATGCATGAAGATCCGCAAGTTTTACACTATGTCACCAAACAACGTGGCATTCGCCTGCGCGAGAACATGGTACTCACCGTTGAACCCATGATCAATGCAGGAGACTGGCCGGTTGTGTTGGATGCCAACGGTTGGACGGCCCGTACAAAGGATGGCAGGAAGTCCTGTCAATATGAACATACCATTGCGGTCCGACCGGACGGCCCGGAAGTGTTGACGGAACAGGAAAATACGTCCTTGACAAACGAGGAAATCGACTGGATTGATTCGTACCGGTTTTAAGAAAAAAGCCTTTTAAGAATAAAAAGCCCGTCTGCAGCGGTTATGCAGACGGGCCTTTTCGATTTGCAGTTTTATGACGATAAAGACCGGGGACTAAAACAACTCTGTTTCATACGGCTTACAGAGGGAAATACTTTTTTCCGCACCTTGAAAGGCACAAAAAGTGGTCAAGAACGTCTCGATATTTACCGTTAACTGATTTTCCTTGTCATAAATCGTCTGAATCATATCGCCGATTTCAAATAGCGCATTGCTGCTCAAAAAGCTATCGCGTACCCGAAGAATTTGTCCAACGTCATCGCCATCCAGATTCGGCTTGAGAAGATTGGTGATGAGCAGATCAATCGACTCCATCGGCGTTTTTTCGCTCTTGCTTTTCGTATGGGAGGTAAAATCGGCAAACACCGAAAAGATAGAGGAGAGGGTGTCGGTCATAAAGGCTTCATGGGAAGGCCCGAAATGACTCTCGACTTTGATGTTCAAACGTCCATATTGACGGCGAAGATTGTTCAACAGCCCTGTCCAGTACTGCATAAGAACATAAAAGAGATGGATGGTGTTCGCGGAGGTGGCTTTTCCATGAACACGCTCCTGCAGCGAGTACAGCTCCTTCATGGCATCGATTGTGAATGCATGGTGATTCACGTAGGCACTCATGCAGAGAATCGCGGCCGAATTGAAGATGATCATCGGATGAAAACAGGACCGTTGCGCAAGGAAGAGTGCATTGTTCAAATGGCAGGCAAGCATCAGGCTGTCTTCCAGCGGAATGGCGTGGCGCTTTGCCAAGGCCACCAAAGATTTTTCCAGTGCGCGATCTTTTTCGGTCGCTTTTTTCGAGGAGAGGGATAAGCGATAGCCCTGTTCGGAGAGAGGATAACACAGGTCAAACAAGGCCTCTTTATCCAGAGGGAAGCCGAATGCCTCGCTATAGTGCGCACATTTTTCAGCAAAGTCTTTTTCCTGTATGCATTGGTCATAAAGCATGCAAAAATCGTCCGAATGCGTATAATTTTCTTTTCGATGTCCCTGGCGATAGCGTGTAGCGGCAATGGCAATCAGAAGCGAAAAGATTTCAAAGGGGAAGAGCGTCGTCATATTGCCGAAGAAAGGAGAAAAGTCGTGCACAAAGGCAGAACAAGTATCCATAAATTCCGCAGAAAACGGTTGATATTTGCCCGGATACAGTTCCAGGAAGAAATCACGATAAAACGCGCGAATCGCTTCTTCCGCACCGACCATACGGCAGGGGCTGCTTTCAATTTGTAGATGGTATTGCTTCTTGGCAATTGCATTAAATTCATGGACAAGTCGGTAGGCGGAAGAAACGGATGCGTGTTCCTGTGCCGCCAGCGTTGTTAACGACAGATCTTCTTCAAAGAAAATACGACGAACAAGACGGAAAATCAGCTTGTTGTGCGTTATGGGAACATAAATTTCGGTTGGTTCAAAGGTGGGCGAAAAGGACGCATAAAGGTAGCCGTCCGAAATGCGCAGGCTTAGCCCCGGATACATCGCTTTCATTTTTTCAACGTCCGCAATGAGAGTGCTGTCCGTCATGTCTAAGGCCTTCTTGAGATCCTCCATGGCTATCCGAGGATTCCCATAGATAAAATATTCCAGCATAATCAGTCGACGGTTCTCCGCATTGGAAATCAATTCGCGCATAGTTTTCTCCCTTCTCTATCTCTCGTCCGTCTTTTTATCGGACAAGCGCACTTCTTTTGTTAGTATACGCCATTATATTACTAATTTCATAACATTCGCGAGTGATTTTTTTGGTATTTTTTAATTCACAAGACGAATGAATATGGTCGCGAAGAGAAATGCGCAATCACGTATGAAAACATTTCCTTGACGCATGCGGGGAGGGTCGCTATAATAAATTTAATCGTAGTGATGGACAAACTTTACGTAAACGTTTACGTAAACGGAAAAAGAATTTTTATCCGGTTAAAAAGGAAAATGTCGGCATAAAACCTTCCATTCGTCGACAAAAAGGAAAATGAGGCCCGACGTGCAACCGACTATAAAGGATATTGCGGATAAGGCAAACGTTTCGATCGCCACCGTTTCGCGTGTGCTGAATCACAAAGGAGGCTATTCTCAGGAAACATATCGCCGTGTCCAACACGTCATTGAAGAAACGGGATTTTCCCTCAATTCATTGGCCAGGGCATTTCGTACCGGGCAAACCCGAACCGTCGGCTTGCTGGTTCCGGACATCTGTAACGAGTTTTTTGCTCGTATTGCGCGACAAATCAGCCTCTGGTTTTTGCAACGAAACTATGTCACCTTGATCTGTGCATCGGATGAAAGCCAGGAGATCGAAGCGGAATATTTTCGGGAGCTGCAAAATCGAAGTGTGGACGGCCTGCTTTATATTCAAGGACGGAAGCGAGCGGTCGAAACCACAGCGAAACAGAATGTGCCGATTGTCTACATTGACCGTTATTCCGACGAAAGCGGACCTTGTGTCGTTTCCGACAACCCGGCAGGAGGAAAAATAGCAGCTGAAGCACTGCTGGAAAGGGGACGAAATCGACCGCTGCTCATTCGCGATGCCTGTGAGACGAGCGCAGTAAAAGGAAGATGTGCCGGCTTTTTGGAAATAATGCGAAAGAACGACATTACCGTGCCCGTGCATTCGGTAGTCTCTCCCGTCAGCTTGGCAGGTTTTCAATGTATGGAAGAGGTGCTGAGAGAGAAAGAAGATTTTGACAGCGTATTTTGTACCAATGATCCGTTGGCCATGGGTGTAAGTCAGGCGTTGCTTTCCGCCGGAAGACGTATACCACAGGATGTCACCGTCATCGGGTTCGATGATAACGCCTTTATTCGTGAAGCCTTTCCATTTGTGCTGACGATTCGCCAGGACACAATACAACTGGTGCACAACGCGTGCTCAGCTCTTCTGCGCATGATGGAAGGAAAGAACATCGATTGGACAAGTAAAATTGTCCCGGTTCAACTGGTGGACTATGGAAAAGAGGGAGACAATGAGCGCAATTATTCAAACTAAGAATATCGTGAAAAAATTTCCCGGCGTGGTCGCATTATCCAATATCAATTTGTCGTTTTATCCCGGCGAAGTACATATTTTGCTCGGTGAAAATGGCGCAGGCAAGTCCACGCTAATGAAAATTCTCAGCGGTGTTTACCAACCGACCGAAGGAGAACTGATCATCCGCGGAAAGACGTATTCGGCAATGACGCCAAATGAATCGAAAGAAAACGGTATTGCCATTATCTACCAGGAATTGAGCGTTATCAACGAACTGTCGATTCTGGAAAATCTCTATCTCGGTCGTTTGAAGAGTAAAAAAGTGATGGGGCTTTCCGTGGTGGATTATGCCGTGATGCGAAAAGAAGCACAGGAGCTATTGGAACGGGTCGGCGTCCATCGTTCTTTGGACACTCCGGTAGAGGACTTGAGCATTGGTGAAAAACAGCTGGTTGAAATTTCGCGTGCGCTGTTAACCAATGCGGATGTCATTATTATGGACGAGCCGACAACATCGCTGACCGAAAATGAAGTGGACACTCTCTTTGCCTTAGTTCATCAGCTGAAAGAGGAAGGAAAAGCGATCGTCTACATTACGCACAAAATGCGTGAAATTAAGATGATCGGCGACCGTGTTTCCGTACTAAAGGACGGGACCTTCGTCGGAACAAAGATGGTATGCGATGTGGAGGTTTCAGAACTCATTTCGATGATGGTAGGCCGCGAGCTGGATGAAACGAATCGAGCCAATCGTCAACACGATTTTTCCAACGCGGAGGTCATGCTGGAAGCGAAAAACCTTTCTCGCAAAGACGGTATGGTCAAAAATGTATCGTTCACGCTTCACCGTGGAGAAGTGCTCGGCTTTTCCGGACTGGTCGGCGCCGGACGTACTGAGCTAATGAACCTCATTTTTGGCATTGATCAGCCGAGTGAAGGCAGTCTTTTGTACAAAGGAAAACCCATTCAGAACAGTGACAGCTATTTGGCGATCAAGAACGGCTTTGCTATGGTGACTGAAGATCGCCGAAAACTGGGCTTTTTAGACAACTTTGATTTGAAACAAAATATTTCTATTGCGTCGTTTATCAAAAATTCACGCGGTAAGGGCGTTCTGGGCAAGCTGAACTTTGCCGATGAACGGAAATGGGCCGAGGAACAATTGACCGGATTGCGGGTCAAATGTCGTTCAATGGATCAAAATATTACTGAATTATCCGGCGGAAACCAGCAAAAGGTTATTTTAGGCAAGTGGCTCGCTGCAGACTCGGAACTGATCATTTTTGATGAGCCGACCAAGGGCATCGATGTAGGGTCGAAAGCGGAGATCTACCAATTGATCTTTGAATTAGCCGACAGTGGTAAGGGCGTTCTGGTGGTCTCTTCGGAATTGCCTGAATTACTGTCCGTATGTGATCGCATTATTGTTATGCATGAAGGCAAAGCGGAAGCCGAATTCAGCATCGAAGAAGCCAGTGAAGAAAAGATTATCAAAGCCGCAACCGGGGCATAGAGGGAGGAAATTATGAAGGAACGTCGCTCGTTTCAAACGATGTGGAGCAAGTACGGAACGATAGGTATTTTCTGCATCCTATTGCTGATCCTTATGATCTTGCGTCCGAGTGCCATTTTTAATCCGTCCAGTATACCGCAGATTTTAGCGCAGAGCTCCGTCAATATTCTGCTTGCTGTCGGTGAGTTTTTTGCCATCCTGATCGCCGGTATCGATTTGTCGATCGGCTCGATTGCCGCATTTACAGGATTTGTCGTGGCGAAACTCATGATTATGGAAGTTCCCATTGTTTTAGCGGTTCTCCTTGGAGTTATCATTGCCACCCTGCTTGGTGCATTGAACGGTTTTCTGGTCAATAAAACCGGTTTGCATCCGTTTATCATCACCTTAGGTACACAAACCATCTTCCGCGGCATCACCTTAATCGGCACGAATGCCCGCTCGGTCTTTGGCTTCTCCGGTGCCTTCTCGTCCTTTATGGCTGCACGCATCTTTATTATTCCGGTAACCGCGATTATTGCACTTCTTGTTGCCGGATTCTTCTGGTATTTCACCACACGCCTGAAGGTTGGCCGCAATATCTATGCGGTAGGCGGTAACAAAGAGGCAGCCTGGTATTCCGGCATCAATGTTTCGTTGCATACGCTCATCGTCTTTATTATCTCCGGTTTTTGTGCCGGTGTTGCCGGAATCGTTCTTCTCGGCCGCGTCGGTGCTGCAGAACCCGCAGCGGCAAGCGGATTTGAGACTTATGCCATTGCGGCGGCCATTATCGGTGGAACCAGTTTCTTTGGTGGGAAGGGCAAGATTCCCGGCGTTGTCGTCGGCGGCCTCATCATCGGATTGATCAACTATGCGATGACCGTTATGACGGTTCCCAGCAGCTATCAGCAGATCGTCATGGGATCGCTCATTATTATCTCCGTTACGCTTGACCGTGTCATCGGAACGAAAAAGGCATAGCGTAATGCTTAATGCGTTACAGAAAATAACATTTCGTTCCATGTCGTAAATCAAAGCGGTTTGAAAAGCAAAGAAAGGGAAAATTATGAAAGTTCAAATTTCACCATCACTTATGTGTATGGATTTTCTGCACCTACAGGAGCAAATCACCTGTCTGAACACCCGTGCGGATTATTTTCACGTGGACATCATGGATGGACATTTTGTCAAGAATCTTGCCTTATCAACGGATTTTGTGAAGGCCATTGCGCCCATCGCTAAGCTCCCCTTGGATTGTCATTTGATGGTCACCGATCCGGCGGACTACGTCGATCCTCTGATCGATGCGGGAGCGGAGTGGATCTGTATGCAATCCGAGACCATTGTTGCTCAGGCGTTTCGCCTCATCGATCACATCCATGCCCGGGGCAAAAAAGCGGGCGTTGTGCTCAGCCCGGAAACACCGTTTGATGCCATCCGCCATTATGTCAACAAGATCGATAAGATCACCGTCATGACCGTTGATCCCGGCTTTGCGGGGCAAAAATTTATCGCGGAAATGCTGGACAAAATTGCAGAAATTCGCGCCTATAAAGAAAAAACGGGGGCAAAGTTTCTGATCGAAGTGGACGGTTCTTGTAACAAAAACACCTACCAGCGTCTCCGTGCTGCAGGAGCGGAAATTCTCATCGTCGGCAGCAGCGGTTTGTTCGGATTGGACAAGAATCTGGAAAAAGCTTGGGAAAAGATGGCACGAACGTATGAGGAAGAAACAGGTGAAACATTATGCGCAAAGTAATTGGCGTCGACATTGGCGGTACCAATATTCGCCTTGGTGTCGTTGACGAGGACCTTCATCTTTCGCATTTCGAGAAGTCATCCAGCGCTTTTCTGCGTGAGCCGGATTCATCACAGAAATTGGTTGATTTCCTGCGCGCCTATCTCGAGCGTTACGCCCCTACCGATATTGAGGCGATACGTATCGGTGTTCCTTCCATGGTTGATCGCGATCGCGATTACGTTTATCGCGCGCCGAACTTAGGTGGCTTGGTAGAAATCAATTTGGCCACATTGCTCAGCGATGCTTTGCATATGTCGGTCGCTGTCGATCGGGATGTCAACCATCTATTGCTCTATGACATTCACGAATCCGGTCTGGATCCCCACAGAAACAAGACCATTCTTGGGTTCTATATCGGTACAGGCTTAGGAAATCCCGTTTGGATCAACGGAAACATCTACCGGGGAAAGCATGGAGTAGCCGGCGAACTCGCCCATATTCCGCTTTACGGGGAAGACATCGACTGTCCGTGCGGAGGAAAAGGCTGCGTGGAAATGCTGGCGTCCGGTCGTGCCCTGGAGCGCATACAGCAGCGCCATTTCCCGGACACCCCTATTGGTGATATTTTTACTCGTCACAGAGAAACCGAGCCGATACGGCATTTTATTGAAACCTTGAGTTATCCTTTAGCGACAGAAATCACAATTTTGGATCCGGATTTGATTGTGCTGTCCAGTGGTGTAATAGGTATGAATGATTTTCCAAAAGACGAGCTCATTAAGGAGGTGAAAAAGCGCGTAAAGCATCCTGTTCCCGCAGAGGATCTGGAGTATATTTTTCCGGAAACAGGACACGAGAATGGAGTAATCGGTGCAGCAATCGCAAGATTCTTCTATGAAGATTAATACGAAGAAAGATAGTCGGTAGACAAAGGAAAAATGGTTGGTAATGAAAAAAGGAGGAAACCATGAAAAAACGTTTATTGCTGATGTTGTTGTGTCTCGTTACAGTTTTTGGCCTTGCAGCTTGCGGTAACAGTAACGAGGGAAAAGAACCCGCTTCATCCGGCGAAGAAACACAAAGCACAGCCGCTGAGGAGCCGAAAGATGGCGGAAACGCGGAATATGCAGTCATTTTGAAAACGCAAGCATCGGACTTTTGGGTCAAGATGAAGGAAGGCGTTGAAGAGGAAGCCAAGGAACTCGGCGTTAAAGTAGATATTTTCTCCGCCCAGAGCGAAGAGAATACGGAAGAGCAGCTCAATATTCTGCAAAACGCAGTCAACAAGGGCTACAAAGCGATCGGCATTGCGCCGCTTTCGCCGGTCAACGCCGTATCCGCGGTTGCGGATGCCTATAAGAAGGGCATCTATGTCATGAACATTGATGAGAAGCTGGATATGGATCAACTCAAACAGCAGGGCGGTGCAGTCATCGGTTTTGCGACGACGGACAACGTAGCGGTTGGTAAAAAAGCGGCCGATTTCATCGTAGAAAAACTGCAAAAGGGTGATAAGGTAGCGATTGTAGAAGGAAAAGCGGGCAACGTTTCCGGTGAGGACCGTAAAAACGGTGCACAGAAAGCATTTGAAGATGCGGGCATGACATTGGTCGGTTCGCTTCCCGCCGACTGGGATCGTCAGAAAGCTTTGGACGTCGCCAACAGCTTTATTCAACAGAACCCGGACCTGAAAGCAATCTACTGCTGCAACGACGGTATGGCTCTGGGCGCTCTGCAGGCGGTGATGAATGCCAATAAGTTAGGTGAAATTTTGGTTGTCGGTACGGATGGTGACGCGGAAGCGATTGCTTCGATTGAAAAAGGCGAGTTATCCGCCACAGTCGCACAGGATCCCGCGGGTATCGGTCGCACCTCATTGCGCGAAATGGTAGATGCCGTGAACA
This sequence comes from Murdochiella sp. Marseille-P8839, assembly GCA_019753405.1. Taxonomy (GTDB): domain Bacteria; phylum Bacillota; class Clostridia; order Tissierellales; family Peptoniphilaceae; genus Murdochiella. Next base: position 118,432 of record JAIKLF010000001.1, read on the forward strand.
ACAAAATCACCGTTGATCCGGATGCGGAACCGAAAGTATTGCCGGTTGAATCCAAACTCATCACGAAGTAAACTGTTTCCGAAGAACGTTTTTATGCGGAAAGAAGGAACAGGATGAAAATTGGCTTTGGTTGTGATCACGTCGGTGTGGACTTAAAACACGCGCTGATGGCACACCTGGAAGAAAAAGGTTATACCTGTATCGACTATGGCACGGATGCGGGGGAACGTGTAGATTACCCGGATTACGGTCATCTCGTCGCCCACAAGGTGGCGGAAGGTGAGGTCGATAAAGGCGTACTCATTTGCGGTACAGGCATCGGCATTTCGCTTGCAGCCAACAAGGTGCCGGGCATTCGCGCTGCGGTATGTTCCGAGCCGTATTCAGCCGCGATGGCCGTACGGCACAATAATGCACAAATTATCGCCATGGGTGCGCGCGTCGTAGGAGATGAATTGGCCATGTGTATCGTGGACGCCTTCTTTGACGCGGAATTTGAAGGCGGAAGACATTGCCGCCGTGTCGAGAAAATTGAGGAAGCATAACGTAGCGAATGCGAATATGCTTTGTCAGGAATAAGCCTGAGGGAAGAGGAATCTGCTCTCAGGCTTTTCCTCATGAAGACAAGACAGGAGGCACAATGTACAAATCGATCGGCGTAAAGCCCTATCTCATGCCCATGCCGGTGCTGATTATCGGCACCTACAATGAAGACGGAACGTCCAATGCGATGAACGCCGCCTATGGTTCCATGCGCGACAGCCGAACCGTATCGCTGTATGTGCAGGCGAAGCGAAAGACGATAGCCAACATTTTGTGGACGAAGGCTTTCACGATTCATCTGGCGAATGGGGAAAATCGACAGGAAGCGGATTTTGTCGGTTGTGTTTCCGGAAACCGTGTCGCGGATAAAGTGGAACAGACTGGCTGGTCGGCGACAAAAAGTGAAGACGTCGAGGCGCCGGTTTTTGCCTCTTTTCCTTTAGTGATGGCGTGTACGTTGCTCTCCTATGATCCGGAAGATGGCCATTTGGTGGGCGAAGTGCAGAATGTATTGGTGGAAGAAACTTTATTGGACTCGTACGGCCACCTTCATGTAGACGAAATGGCTCTGCTCACCTACAATCCGGCGGAGAAATGCTACAACATAGTGGGCGATCGTGTCGGAGAAGCCTTCGCAACCGGTCTAAATAACGAAGATCAAGAAGAGTCGGACGACAACGATTCGTCCCGTTCGACAGAAGAAGAGAGAAGACAGGCGCTTATTCGCAACCGCCCGGAACGTGTTGCCCGCGTTCAACGGATGGAAAGGGTCATGAACGAATTGGCTTCGTTGCAGGCGGAACTCAATCAGGCTCTGGATCATTTTGAATCCTTCAAAGAACAAAGCGATGCGTTTGACGCATATTACTCCTCGCGAGACTGGATGGATGATTATGAGGCGTCCTCACTTGGCATCATTCCGGAAGAGATTGATCAGGGTGTTCTCACTGAAGACTTGCCCTATGATGTGCTCTGCGAAAATGACGAACTGGGACGGCGTATGCGCGATCTTGCCAGAAAATTGCTTTTGCGCTAAGAGCCGATTACTTCTCTCATATGGTGTTTCCTCGGCCTTTCTTTAGCCGAAAATGCTCAGCGTGTTCTTTTGCAAAGGAAAAAAGGAAAGCAACACATTGACAAAAAAAGAAAGAAAACGTAAAATAGAGAAAGTGAAAACGTTTTATCATGATCGGTAAGGAATGAGGGAAGGAACGGTCTTCTACAATGAGAAACAGTAGAGGACGGGAACAGGCGGTGAAAACCATACCGCGAAGGCATGGAGGGAATGCAGATGAAATGGATTCGTGAACTGTTTGGAACGGAAAAACCGATTATTGCGATGTGCCATATGCAGGCAATGCCCGGCGATCCCGGGTATGACAAGCAGGGAGGTATGCGTAAGGTCATCGATATGATGCGCGAAGATGCTCTCGCTTTGCAAGAAGGCGGCGTGGATGCCATCATGTTCAGCAATGAATTCAGCCTGCCTTATTTGACTAAGGTAGAGGCCTCTACGGTGGCTTCTATGGCCAGAGCGATCGGTGAAGTGTTACCGGAAATTCATATTCCCTACGGGGTTAATGTATTGTGGGATCCGGTCGCATCATTGGATTTGGCGGTAGCAACCGAGGCGCAATTTGTTCGTGAAATTTTCACCGGCGTCTATGGAAGTGACTTCGGCCTATGGGATACCGATGTCGGCAAAACCGTCCGTCATCGCAAGTTGATCGATGCGGAAAACGTCCGTTTACTCTTTAATATTGTTCCGGAAGCAGCTTCTTATTTGGGCGGTCGCGAGGTTGGCGAAGTAACAAAAACGACCGTTTTCAATGCCAAACCGGACGGCCTGTGCGTATCCGGTGCAACAGCGGGAGCAAGCACAGACCCCATGATCTTAAAAGCGGCAAAAGCGCAAGCAAAAGACACACCGGTTTTTGTCAATACCGGCTGTCGAATTGATACCATCGAAGATCTCCTGCGCATTGCGGATGGTGCTGTCGTAGGTACCGCCTTTAAGTATGACGGCGTGTTTGAAAATCAAACCGATGTTAAACGAGTGAAGGAATTTATGGCGGTGGTGAATGCCTTCCGCAATAGTAACGAGAACAACGCGTAAGCTCGAAATTACGCGCTAACCGCATAGCGTAGCGGGAGGTGAATCCAGTTGTTGGCGGAAGTAAGAAGAGATCAACTGTTAGAGATTGTCAATGAAAGACAAAATGTTTCCACAGAGGAGTTAAGCCGCCTGCTTCACGTTTCGCGCGTCACCGTTCGATCGGATTTAGCTTTAATGGAAAAGTTGGGAAAAATCCGGAAAGTGCATGGTGGGGCGATTTCGACGCATATGCAGCTGGATCGGGAAATTCCCATTACGGAAAAAACAAAGCGGAACACCGAGGCAAAACAATTCATCGCAGCGATGGCGCTTCCCTATATTCATGAAGGGGATGTCGTGATTCTGGATTCCGGAACCACCACCTATCAGCTCGCTCTGCTGCTGAAGAACATGGACGTGACGGTTATCACCAACGATATTAACATCGGCCATCTCCTTGCCGCTGAGGGAAAAGGGAATTTGATTATGTCCGGTGGCGTAGCGATGCGCAATGTATTAACATTAAAAGGTAGCGTTACGGTCAACTTTTTCCAGTCTATTCAGGCGGATACGGTATTTATCGGTTGCGATGCCATTGATTGGGAGTTCGGCATTTCGAATCATTCGTTTGAAGAAGTTGCCGTAAAACGAGCGATGCTTCATGCAGCAAAAAAAGTTGTCGCTTTGACGGATCACAGCAAGTTTTATCAGATGGCAATGGCTCGTGTTTGTACTCTTCATGAGCTGGATCTGCTCATCACGGACTATTTGACAGAAGAAGAGATAAAAAAGTGCAAGAAAAAGAAATTGCCTTTTTTAACGAAGGAGGTGTCGTCCATCGAGTAAAACATTTCATGATATGGGTATATTGTCTGTTGGATGAAAACGATTGTGTAGGCATTGCCGAAACAGCTGAATCGAAAAAAGGAAGGAAATTAAGGGGGAGAGTATGAAGAAGAAAAGATTATTATCGTTGTTATTGGCGTTCTTGATGGTCTTTTCACTGGTTGGATGCAAATCCGGCGAAAAACCGGCGGAAAGCGAAACGCCTGCTCCTACTGCGTCAGAGCAGACGGATGACAAAGATTCAAAAGATTCAAAAGATGGTAAAGAGAAGGACAATTTTACGATTGCAACCATCGTCAAATTAACCGGTGTAGCTTGGTTTGACCGTATGGAAGTGGGCGTAAAGAATTTTGCTAAAGATACAGGTATTGATGCGTTCCAGACCGGCGCTAACACGGGAGACCCCGCTGCTCAGGCACAGGTCATTGAGGACTTGATTGCACAGGGCGTCGATGCGATTTGCGTTGTTCCGAACTCCACGGAATCGCTGGAGCCGGTACTTAAAAAAGCAAGAGACGCCGGCATCATCGTTATCACCCATGAAGCTTCCGACGTCAAGAACGCTGACTATGATATCGAAGCGTTCAACAATGCTGATTATGGTAAACACTTCATGGACCAGCTCGGCCCCATGATGAACGGAAAAGGCCAGTACACCACGTTCGTCGGCTCGCTGACGGCGACTTCGCATAACGAGTGGGTAGATGCTTCCGTAGAGAAACAGAAAGCGGAATATCCGGACATGGAATTGGTCTCGAACAAGAACGAATCCACCGAAGACTCGGATATTGCCTACAATAAAGCAAAAGAATTATTGGCCGCATATCCTAACCTCATTGGCTTCCAGGGCTCCGCGATGACGGATGTTCCGGGCATTGCCCGTGCCATTGAAGAAGCCGGCAAGGCCGATTCAACGTTTGTCATTGGAACCTCTTTGGTTTCCGCTTCCGGACAATATCTGGAAACAGGCGCGATCGACTCCATTTCTTTCTGGGATCCGGCACTGGCCGGCTATGCCATGAACGAACTGGCTCTTATGATGTTAAAGGGCGAAACCCCGACGGATGGCATGAGCTTAAAGGCGGAAGGTTATCAGGATCTGAAACTTGTTGACAAAGTATTCTACGGAAAAGCTTGGATCGACGTCACAAAAGACAACATGAATGATTACGATTTCTAAGTAACAGGCAACTTTTTCATCCGACAATAGCATGGTAGTGATGGAGAAACTGTTAAAGCCGTTCATAAAAAATTGCTTTAACAGTTTCTCTCTTTGACAAGATGGGAGAAGGTATGACGCAGAATACATTCATTAAACTGAAAGGAATCAGCAAATCCTTTGCCGGCGTCAGAGCTTTACAAAATATTGATATGGAAATTCAACAAGGTGAAGTGCGTTGTCTCGCAGGAGAGAACGGCGGCGGGAAATCCACCTTGATTAAGATTATTTCCGGATTTTATCAGCCGGATAGCGGAACGATTGAAATTGACGGAAACGAATACACGTCATTGACGCCGCAACAAGCAATTGACTTAGGCATACAGGTTATTTATCAGGACTTTTCCGTTTTTCCCAATCTTACGGTGGCGGAAAATATTGCGTTAATGGCGGAGCGCCAAGAAGGGAAACGCATCGTAAATTGGAAGAACGTTCGCGAACGAGCACAGGAAGCACTGGATACGATCGGTGTGGACTTGGATCTGGATATGCTCGTTGGGGATTTGCCGGTAGCCGGAAAACAACTGGTTGCCATCTGTCGTTCTCTTCTTCTAAAAGTGCGTCTTCTCATTATGGATGAACCGACGACCGCGCTTACACGTACCGAAGTGGAATCTCTTTTCCGTGTCGTTCGCGACCTTAAAGCAAAAGGGATTTCGGTTGTGTTTGTCAGCCATAAGCTGGAAGAAGTATACGAAATTGCGGAGCAGTTGACGATTTTGCGCAACGGAAAGAAAGTCATTGAAGGACCGATAAAAGAGTTCGACCGTGAAAAATTTGTTTTTCACATGACCGGACGTGCAATTGAAAACTTACCATTTGAGCCGACCGAGATCGGAACAGAGCCCTTGTTGGAAGCGAAGAACATCGGCATTAAAGATCTTTTCCGCGATATTTCTTTTGCCCTCTATCCCGGAGAAATTTTAGGGATCACCGGTCTTTTGGGATCCGGATGTAATGAGTTGGCGAAAGCCCTTTTCAGTATGGAAAAAATTACGGAAGGGGAGATTTTGCTGGAAGGAAAGCCACATCATCCGGCGAATGTTGGAGAAGCGATTCGTTCCGGAATTGCCTATGTTCCGGAAGATCGATTAACGGAAGGCCTTTTTATGCCGCAGGCGATTTCGGTAAACATGGTCTCTGCTGTTATGAAAAACTACCTTACACGATTTGGCTTCATCGATCAAAAACGTGTTGAGGAAGGATCTGAAAATTGGATCCGTGACTTAAAAGTTGTTACCCCATCGGCTGAGCTTCCGGTTCAGGCGTTATCCGGCGGAAATCAGCAGAAAGTCGTGTTGGCCAAGTGGTTGGAAATTTCCCCCAAAGTGCTGATTCTCAACTGTCCGACGGTGGGTATCGATGTCGGCGCCAAAGCGGACATTTATCAACTGACACGGACTCTTGCCGCACAGGGCATCGGCGTAATTTTCATCTCTGATAACTTGCCGGAAGTGCTGGAAAACTGCAATCGCCTCATCGTCATGAAGCGTGGCCGGATGGTTGGTGAAATGGATGCGAAGAATGCAGATGAAGAAAAGATTGAAGCGCTTCTTTCTGCTGACCGGGAAGAAGAGGTGATCAGATGAAAAAGCTGATGCAAAAAAATGAGTTTTTCGTCTTTGTGACACTCCTTGTACTTTGTTTAGTGATCGGATTCATCAACCCGGTGTTCTTTACCGCAGCAAACTTCGTCAGTCTGCTGAAGAATTCCATCATCATGGGGATTATGTCTTTCGCGCTCATGCTGGGCATCATCGCCGGCGGTATCGACGTATCCTTTCCTTCTATTGCTGTTTGCTCCATGTATCTCACGAGTAAGCTTATGCAGCAAATTTCCTATACCGGTCCGGTGGTTCTGCCGATTTTGATGGCTGTTGCCATTGGCACCATTCTTGGCTTTATTAACGGTGTAATCATCGTTCGCTTCCGCTTGCCGGCGTTTATTGTGACGCTGGGCACATCTTCTCTGTTTTATGGCCTCTTGGTCACCCTTGTGGGATCTAAGCCGGTGAACCGCTTGGTTCCACCCATGGAACAGTTCGGCAAGGCGGTAATGTTACAAGTCACTTCGGGCCCGACAACGGCGACCCTTTCCTACACCTTTTTATTCATGATAGGAGTCGCTTTGCTCGTTTATTTCATCTTGAATCACACCATGCTCGGTCGTTCCATATATGCGGTAGGGGGCGATCCCGTTTCTGCAGAGCGCGTGGGCATTAATGTGAATTGGACGCTGATTTTTGTCTATACGTTCATCGGCGCTGCAGCCGGTTTGGCCGGTATTTCGCATACCATGCAGGCGCGTATGACGCAACCAACGGACTTGATCGGCTGCGAGATGCTATGTATTGCCGCAGTTGTCTTGGGCGGTACCAATATCAGCGGCGGAAAAGGAACCGTTCTGGGGACGGTATTGGGTCTCGCACTGCTCACCGTTGCTCAAAACTCGCTTATTCTTGTCGGGATCACATCCACCTGGCAGAGCTTAGTTGTCGGTATCATCATCGTCGCCGGAACTGCATTGTCAGCGTATAAGGAATTGCGCAATAGTCGCAAGAATCCGAAGATTTTGGTGGAAGAAGACCAGGAGGTGTTGCATGCGGCAGACTAAAGCGGAACAATGGGTCAAAAAGATAACAAAAGATAGGAACCTCCTTCGTCTGTTTATCATCATGATCGCCTCTTTCGCGCTCATGACGGCGATTCATGGAAACACCTTCTTTTCATTGACGAATTTACAATCCATGGCAACCCAGTTTCCGGAAATCGGGATATTGGCTATTGCCGTTTCCCTGGCGATGGTCTTGGGCGGCATTAACTTGTCTGTTGTCGGCATCGCCAACCTGAGCGGCATTCTTTGCTGCTTAACGACCATTCGATTGGAACCAAGTATTGGCACTTGGCCGGCTATTGTGATCGGAATCGCTGTTGCCATCCTCACCGGTATTCTTTGTGGGTTGCTTAATGGTGTTTTGATTGCCTATGTCGGTATACCGGCTATGTTGGCCACACTCGGCAGTCAGGAAATTTTCCGCGGATTGGGCATCGGTATTACATCCGGAGCCGCCGTCTTCGGCATGCCGGATGAATTTACGTTTATCGGCGGAAAAGGCGTTTTGGGCCTTCCCGGACCGCTGATTGTTTTCCTTATTGTCGTCATTGCGTTTACCATTCTTTTGCAAAAAAAGCAGTATGGTGCGGAGCTGTACCTGGTCGGTACCAGCCCGAAAGTAGCGCGATTTTCCGGCATTAACAATAACAAAGTGATCATTATGACGCATATTTATGGCGGCGTGCTTTCCGCAATTGCCGGCATCATTATTGCCTCACGTACCAACTCGGCGAAGGCAAGCTACGGCTCTTCCTACGTTTTACAATGCTTGATTATCGCCATCCTCGGTGGTATCAACCCCGCAGGCGGTTACGGTAAAGTTTCCGGCGTGGTTATGGCGGTTCTGACGTTACAGTTCCTGTCCAGCGGATTCAATATGTTGCGTGTGGACAGCTACTTTAAAACCTTTATCTGGGGTGCTGTACTGATTGGCGCCATGATTCTCAATTACGTCGCACAGCAACTGGCGGAGAATAAGAAGAAAAGGCTGCTACAACAAAAAAGCGATAAGGAAAATCCCACGAAAAGCTGAAAGAGAAAGGAAGCGAATATGCAACGACTATTGAACAACCCGGAACACTATGTAGACGATATGCTGGAAGGCATTTATGCCGCTTATCCGGATCGTGTGACCTATGTGGAAAATGACCCGCGCTGCTATGTGAGCACGCACAAAAAAGAAGGTAAGGTCGGTCTGATGACCGGTGGCGGAAGTGGTCATCTGCCGCTGTTTTTAGGCTATGTCGGCGACGGTATGCTGGACGGTTGCGCGATCGGCGGCGTATTTCAGTCTCCTTCAGCGGAGCAGATTGCCAATGTCACCAAAGCCATTGATTCCGGCGCGGGCGTTCTGTATGTTTACGGCAACTATTCCGGCGACATCATGAATTTTGAAATGGCGGAAGAGTTGGTTGAATTTGACGATATCACCTGCAAGCACGTTGTAGGAAACGATGACGTTGCGTCCGCACCAAAAGGGGAAGAGGATAAGCGCCGCGGCGTAGCCGGTATTTACTTTGTCTTTAAATGTGCAGGTGCTGCGGCGGATGCCATGTTGCCCTTGGATGAAGTGGCCCGCATTACGCAAAAAGCGGCGGATCATGTACGCACCTTTGGTGTCGCTCTGTCTCCGACGACCATTCCGGAAAACGGAAAAGCGAATTTCGAGGTCAAGCCGGGAGAGATGGAAATCGGTATGGGCATTCATGGGGAACCGGGTGTTGAAGTCTGCCCGTTGAAAACCGCGGACGACACGGTCGATGCGATTTTGCCGCAAATTTTAGAGGATTTGGAAACCAAAGAAGGTGACGAAGTAGCGGTTTTAATTAACGGCTTGGGCTCCACTCCGATGGAAGAACTCTACATCCTTTATCGCCGCGTGGCACAGATTCTCAAAGAGAAGAAGATTTCCGTTTACTTTACGAAGATTGGTGAGTTGGCAACCTCCATGGATATGATCGGCGCGTCCATCTCGGTAATGACATTGGACGACGAGCTGAAAACGTATCTCTCCACTGAGGCCGACACACCGTTTATTCACCAGAACGCGTTGCAATAAGACGGCATACCAGACGGGAGAGAACAATGAAAGAACTGCAAAAATCGGATGTACTGACTTTTTTTGCGTGCCTGGCCGATATTATGGCACAGGAAAAAGATCATTTGATTGAGATGGACGCCCTTTCGGGGGATGGTGATCTGGGGTTCACCATGAGCAAAGGCTTTGCTGCGGCAAATGAATGTGCGAAAGAAGCACAGGATAAAGACATCGGTACGCTTCTATTTATGGCGGGAAGAGGAATGGCAGCGGCCGTTCCTTCGACAATGGGCACGCTGATGTCCAGCGGACTCCTGGGAGCCGGAAAAGCGCTCAAAGGCAAGGAGACATTATGCGGTGAGGACTTTGCAACATTTGCCATGGCCTATTTCGAAGCAGTGCAAAAACGGGGCAAAGCCAATTTAGGTGAACGCACCGTGTTGGATTCCCTCAAACCCGCTGCGGATAAAGCACAAGAGCTGGTTGAAAGCGGAGAAGAGGATTGGAGCGAACTCACGAAGGCGGTGCATGAAGCGGCATTGGCCGGCGTGGAAGCGACACGTGACATGGCTCCGGTGCATGGCAAGGCATATGTCCATCGCAACAAGCTGAAAGGCGTTCCCGATCAGGGAGCGGTTGTGGGTGCTTTACTGTATCGCGCCTGGAAAGAAGCATTGGAATAAATCGCTTTTACAGGTAAGACCATTTCTTTACCTGTGCTCGGTGAGCACTTTCATCGGTGCTCCTTCGAAGAAGCGCACGCAAAGGAGACAAAATGAAAGATAAGTATATTGTAGGTTTTGACATGGGTACCGGGAGCGTGCGGGTCGGCATCTATCAATTGGATGGGCATGAAGTCGGCTTTGCCGTAACCGAATACCCCACGTATCATCCTCATGCAGGATGGGCGGAACAAAAACCGGAGGATTGGTGGAATTGCCTGCAACAGAGTATGCATAAAGCGCTATCTCTTTCCGGCGTGGACAAGGAAGATATCATTGCCCTTGGCTACGACGTGACCTGTTGTTCGGTCATGCTGTGCACAAAAGATGGTAAACCTCTTCGGGACTGCCTGCTCTGGATGGACGTGCGTTCTGCAAAAGAAGCCAATGAAATTGCGGCCACGAAAGATCCGGCTTTGAAATTCAACGGTTTTGGCAATGTTTCCCCGGAATGGATGCCGTGTAAAGCCCTGTGGCTCAAACGGCATGAACCGGAAAATTATGCCAAAGCGGATGTACTTTGCGAATGCACAGACTGGATTAACTATCAACTGACCGGAAAGTGGACAGCTTCGATTTCGAATGTTGCCGCCCGGTGGTACTATGATCGCCGCAGTGGCGGTTTCCCACGGAGTCTGTATGAAGCCATCGGTCTGGAAGATGCGCTGGATAAATTTCCGCAGGAAATCCACGATTTGGGCGACAACCTGGGTCCCATTACGAAAGAAGCTGCTGCCTTTTTGGGCCTTTCGGAAAAAACCATCATCGCACAAGGCGGTCCGGATGCCTACATCGGATGCTTCGGCCTGGGTGTGGTTCAGCCGGGAAAGGTGGCACTCATCACGGGTTCCAGTCATTTGATTCTCGGATTGACCGATCGCTATGAGTATTCCTCCAACGGTTGCTTTGGTCCCTTCCCGGATGCCATTCGGCCGGGCTTCGGCATGGTCGAAGGTGGACAGACGTCATCCGGCTCCATTGTGTCGTGGTTCAAAAATCGGTTCTGCGGTGACCTGGCGGATAAAGAGGGTGGTGCCTATGGTGAGCTGAACCGCTTAGCTGCGGAACTCCCGCCGGGATCTGACGGCCTTTTGGTCAGTGACTGGTGGCAGGGAAATCGCACGCCGTATACGGATGGCGAAGTACGCGGGAATATCTATGGTCTCTCGTTGAACCATACGCAGGCGCATCTTTTCCGCGCCATTATGGAAGGCGTCGCGTACGGCACAGAGAACGTCTTTGAATCGTTCCGTGTGTCGGGTTATCCGGTAGAAGAAATCTATATGGGCGGCGGAACGACGAACAGCGATCTGTTCATGCAAATTCATGCGGATGTTTCCAATGTGATCGTAAATGTGCCGGAGGATCCGCAGTCGCCTGCATTGGGATCGGCCATTTTAGCTACATTGGCGGCAGGTGTTTATGACAACATCGACGACGCCGTTTCGCATATGGTGCGGTACAAGAAACGCATTTTGCCCAATGCTGAAAATCATAAATGTTATCAGGAGTATTTCAAGCAGTATCAGAAGGTATACGGCCTTTTCAGCCCCTGGATGCGTGAAACCTCCGCACTGAGTCGTTAGAAGGTTGTCATGCGGGATTATGCTTTAGGCATGTATGAAAAAGCTATGCCGGATGCCATGCCTTTGCCCAAAAAGATCGAGGCGGCAAAGGCATGCGGCTTTGATGCCCTTGAGCTGTGTGTGGACGGCAATGCGGAACGGGTCAAGCGTCTGGATTGGGAAGAACATCGCATTCGAGAATTGCGCCAGATTGCCGAAGCACAGGAGATTCCCTTTACAACGCTATCCTTGAGTTTATTGCGCAAATATCCTTTGGGTCACCCAGATGAAGAACGCAATCGACAATCATTCGTTATTGTCGAGAAAGCGTGCAGGCTGGCAGTGGGTTTGGGAAGCCGTATCATGTTGATCAACGGCTATGACGTATACGATGAGGAATCCACGCCGGAGACCCGAGCACGTTTCTATCGTAATTTGCGAAAGGTATTGCAGATTTGTGCGCGCTATGGGGTTCTTGTGGGCATCGAAAATGCGGAAAAAGCCTTCTGTTCGCGCATCAAGGATGCAGTCGCGATTTGTGAAAAGGTCCCTTCTCCGTATCTTGCCGTTTATGGCGATATCGGGAATGCGACGATTGCGGCTGACGGGGATGCTTCGCGGGCACAGCAGGATATTTTATCCGGAACGGGTTATCTGACCTCTCTTCACCTGAAAGATGGCGTGCCCGGAGAATATCGCTATCATGCCATTGGAGATGGAATGGTCGATTTTTCGCAATGTCTTCAGGCGGCGAAACAAGCGAACGTCCATCTGTTTACGGCGGAAATCTTTTGTAACCCGGAAGAAGACTATATTGCACACGCTACAAAGGTCGCGCGTTTTTTGCGTCATGAATTGGATGCCGTTTATTTTCCCTTTGAAAGAAAGGATGAAAATCATGAAGAAGATTAAGGTAGAAGCACTTACGCCGGAGGCCTTTGCCCCGTTCGGCACGTATGTTGACGTGTTGTCCCCGGAGGGACCGTGCTTGAAAGGCGAATATCATACCTTTTATCGCGATATTGCCCTGCATTATTCGGAGAGCGGTCTGCCTTTGGGCATTTCTCCCTTAATTGTTCAAAACCATGGCAATGTGGTGGAAGGGGTGGAATGGCACAATCACACTTGTGAAGGCATTCTTCCGTTGGATGATGACGCGATTCTTCATGTTACTCCGGCCGGCGGTGACTTTGATGTCGCGCAAACAAAGGCATTCCTCGTTCCCAAGGGAACATTTGTCAGCTTGCATCCGGGCGTCTTCCATTTGACGCCGTTGCCCAAGCAGGCGGATGCTCTGCACGCGTTAATCCTGCTCCCGGAAAGAGCCTATGCCAACGACTTTTGCTTCCATGAGCTGACGGAGGAAGAAAAGTTCGAACTGGTTTTGTAGGAGCGTGGAATGAATAGTTTTGATGAACGTTGGCGTACACTCGGCCGCTCATTGGTGAATTACTCACTAAACGTACAACCGGGTGAAAAAGTCATGATCATGATGCTGGAGTTGACTTCCTATCCGTTGGCCAGAGAAGTGTATACGGAAGTTATTCGAGCCGGCGGCTTTGCACAGATTCAGCTGATGACCGAAGAACTCAAGCACAAAATTCTGCAATGGGGCAATCCGGAGCAGATTTCCTGGGTTCCGGAAATTGAGGCCTATGGTATGGAATGGGCCGACTGCTATATCGCTTTACGTGGCGGATTCAATTTGTCGGAATGTGAAGATATTTCGCCACAAGATGTTGCCACCTACCAAAAGGCGATGGGAAAGATTTCCACCCTGCGTTGGCAAAAAACAAGATGGGCGCTTGTGCGTGTACCGAATGCGGCCTTTGCACAGCAGGCGGGCGTCAGTGAAGAAAAAATGATGGATATGTTCTTTTCCGCATCGACACTGGATTGGCCTCGCTATGTACAGGAAAACCAGCGTATTGCCGACCGTCTTGACCGTGGAAAGCGAATGCGCATTTGTGCACGAGATACGGATCTCTCGTTTTCTTTTCAAGGCCCTTGGACCGTCATGGACAACACACAAAACATTCCGGACGGCGAAACCTTTGTTACCCCGGTTTGGAATTCTGTTCAGGGACACATACGCTTTGAATTCCCCGCCACGTTGGGCGGACGTGTCATCCATGACTTGGCTTTGACCTTTCAAGATGGACATGTCGTCGATATTCAAGCGGCCACCAACCTGGATTTTGTCAAGATGATTATTCATGGCAACGAAAACGCGGATCGTGTGGGGGAAATCGCCTTTGGAACCAATCCGTTTGTTACCTTTCCGACGACCGATATTTTGATCGACGAGAAAATGGCGGGAACGATGCATTTGGCCTTAGGACGTCCCTACGACGGTTCGTATTCTTCGCCGATTCACTGGGATATCGTAAAAGACACGCGTACGGAAGCAGAAGTCTATCTGGATGATCATTTGATTTTCCGAGACGGTAAATTTTTAGAAGGGGACTGGTCATGATTCAACATACCGTATTGACACTGGAAACATCGGATCGAAAGGCGGACTTCTTCAATATTCGAGAAGATGTACTACAAGCAGTGGCGAAGAGCGGCATTAAGAACGGTTTAGTGAACGTACAAACACCGCATACGACATGCTCGGTGTTTTTTGAAGAAATGGTCCACGACTATGATTTTACTGGTGACGAGTTCCTGCAGGTGGATTTAAATCACGGGCTTACAAAACTCTTTCCGAAACAGGAATCGGAAAATTTCGGCTATCGATATCCGGGCCCACTGCACCAGAAATTCGGCGTCGACAACGATGGCGATGTAAAAGAGGATCTCTCGTATCTTTTAAATGCCGATGCCCACTTGAAATCGACGCTTATCGGCGCGAGCGAAACGTTCGCTGTCATCGACGGAGAAGTGCAAACGGGAAAATGGGGCTATATCTATTTTGTCGATTGGGACACCTGTCGCGCACGCACGAGAAAGTGCATTATTACGGTGATGGGAGAATAACAGGCGTTAGAAAGCTTGTTGGAAAGGAAAATCTATGTTAGTCAATGCAAAGGAAATGTTGTGCAAAGCAAGACGTGAGCATTATGCGGTGCCGTCCACCAATTTTGTGGATTGGCTCACCGCGGAAACATACGTTAACTGTGCGGAGAAAAAGAACTTGCCGCTGATTCTTTCATTTGCCGAGTCTCATATTCCGTATTTGTCTTTGGAAGAAGCGTCGGAAATGGGCCGCTATTTTGCAAATCGTGCTTCCGTTCCGGTGGTGTTGCATCTGGATCACGGCACCAATCAAGATATTATTTTCCGTGCCATGGATCTCGGCTTTACCTCGGTCATGATTGATGCATCGCAAAAGACGTTCGAGGAGAACGTCGCTAAGACCAAAGCCATCGTAGAAGAAGCGCATACACGCGGCGTAACGGTGGAGGCGGAATTGGGGCATGTCGGATCCAACGATATTGGGGAGGCAAAGGAAATCACGGATTCCATTTATACGGAAGCCAAAGATGTGGTTGCTTTTGTGGAACAAACGCAAGTAGATAGCCTGGCCATTTCCATCGGAACCTCGCATGGCCTTTATCATGGCGAGCCGCACATTCATATCGAACGCCTGAAAGAGATTGCGGAAGTGACGGATATTCCGCTTGTCCTTCATGGCGGATCTTCGTCGGGTTATGACAATCTGGAACAGTGTGCGCTCAATGGCATTGCAAAGATCAACATCTATACCGACTTTGTCGTGGCGGCCAAGAAGGCCTTGAACGAGGGCGGCTTTGCCGATTATTTCGATGGAAAAGACAAGGTTCGCGCTGCGGTGGAAGCGGTACTTGCAAAGTATTACGACGTGTTTCACACGGCATGAGGAGGAGAAAATGAAAAAGACGCAGTTGAAGACACCTTTTTTCATCTTTAACCCGAAATCGTATTTGACGGGCAAGGAAATGTTGGACTTGGCCATGGAAGCGGATCGCTTAGCCGCCAATGTCGATTTTACCGTGATGGTTACGGCTCCTTTTGCAGATCTGCGCGCTTTAAAGGAAAATACCTCCCATATCGTGATTTGTGCCCAGCACATGGATGGCATCGAAAAAGGTCGCGGAATGGGCAAGGTTCTGCCGGAATCCCTTGTAGAAGCCGGCGCACAGGCAACCTTTTTGAATCATGCCGAAAATCCGTTGACCATTGATCAACTGGTTCGCGCCATTCATCGTGCAAAAGACCTGGGATTGATCACCATTGTATGCGCCAACTCCATGGAAGAAGCCGGCGCGGTGGCCCTGCTTAATCCGGACATCGTTCTTTGTGAGCCGACGGAATTGATCGGCACGGGTCAAACGAGCGACGCATCCTATGTGCATACGACCAACGAACAAATTAAAGCGGTCAATAAGGATGTTCTTATTATGCAGGCCGCCGGTATTTCCAATGCGGATGATGTGTATCAGGTCATTCGTATGGGAGCGGACGGCACCGGCTGCACCAGCGGAATTGTGAAAGCGGAAAATCCAAAAGAAATGTTGGCACAAATGTTGGATGCAGTGGAGCGTGCACGAAAAGAGGCACAGCAATGACCGTATTTATGAAGACCATCGAGGTCGAATCGACGGGCGGTCAGCCGACCTTTGCCAATATTACGGAAGAAGTACGAGACGCTGTCCAAAATAGCGGCATTCAAAACGGAACCTGTACCGTGGTTACGATTCATACGACGTGCAGTGTGTTTTATGAAGAATTTGTACATGATATTGAGGAGTCCGGCCTGGAATCGTTGCAGGTGGATTTGGAAAATGGATTGCAAAAGCTCTTTCCGCGCCACACAGATGCTTCGACGTATCATTATCCCGGAGAGGAACATTACGCGGCAGTGGCTTCCTGGCCGAATGCGGCCTCCTATCTTCCGAACGGGGATCGTAAAGCCTTATGGAACGGCGATGCACACCTGAAAGCAACGTTACTCGGCGCAAGTGAAACGTTCGCCGTGGAAGACGGCGCGCTCTGGGCGGGAAAGACCGGCTACGTTTATTTTGTTGACTTTGACATTACACGTCCTCGGTGTCGCAAAATTAAGATTGTGGTGATGGGCGAATAAACGCGCTGCTTGGGCAAAACCAAGAGAACAGCGTTCTTGACAAGATGGGAACAACGACTTAAAATGACGCCGTGTCATAAATGACGCGGTGTCATTTTTTGCGGACAAAGATTTGCGCAAATCTTATGTTGCCTTGTCTGCATGTGTGGCAAAGAAAATTGCCGTCTTATTCATATCCATGACCGAAAGGAGGCATTATGCCGACAGGAACGTATTTTCGTTTGCGAGAAGATAAACGCCGGGCGATTTACCGTGTTTTGGTGGATGAATTTGAGTCTCATCCGCTGGAAGACATCACGATAAAGCGCATTGTGGAACGGCTGCATCTTCCGCGCGGCAGCTTCTATCAGTATTTCTCCTCGTTAAATGATTGCTATTTCTACGTATTGGATCAGGAACTGACGGAGGTGCATGCGCTTTTTGCCACCTTGATCAAGAAAAAAGGAGGAGATCTTTTTGCAGCCTTGGATGCGTTTGGCGATGCGGTGGCGGATCTTTTGTATGATGCCAAGAGCTATGGTTTATATCGTCAACGCTATCTGTTTATGAATGCTGCTTTGGAGCGGGAATGGCGTCGTTACCGTGAAGAGAGCGAAGACTACTCCCGTGACATCGAACACTGGGTGGATCCGGAGAAAGTTGATTTTCTGCGCGCCGTGGTGCATCACCTGATTCGGCGTTTATTTTCCGAAGAATGGAGTCGGGAGGAATTCCTTTCGCATTATCGTCATCATCTTTGTTGGCTGAAAGGGGGATTGAAAAATGATGTACTTGATGGAACCGTTCTTTGATGTTGCTTATTTGGGCGTTGTTCTCGGCATGGGCATTCGTCTTTTACTGGAAGAGGAAAATGACGCCAGAATATTCGGTCTGATGGCTGTTCTGCTCGGCCTCGGAGATGCTTTTCACCTGATTCCGCGCGTGATGAGCAATCTCACACCGGATGGATTCAGCTGCTATATTCCGCTGCTTTCTTGGGGAGAATTTGTCACCAGTATCACGATGACCATCTTCTATCTTCTCTTTTATCGCTACTATCAGAGCATGAGCGGCGATAAGGATAAACGAAAGAGCCGGCTGGTTTATATTCTGGTTGCACTTCGCCTTCTTCTTGTCCTTTTGCCGCAAAACGAGTGGGGAACGGAAGGCAATTACTTCTTCGGCCTTCTCCGCAATGTTCCCTTCGCCCTTCTCGGCCTGATGCTCGTAATCTGGACGGCCAAGGCCAAGGACAAACCGGGCCTTCAGCACACCGCTCTGTTGATTGCCGCGAGCTTTCTGTTTTATGCGCCCGTGGTCATCGGTGCGCGCTTTGTTCCCCTTCTCGGCCTTTTGATGATTCCGAAAACCGTTGCCTATGTGCTTCTGGTTTATGTCGGGTATCGTCACTTTATTCCGGCTCTTCAACCGAAGGCGCTGCTTAAGCAGGCGATTACCTTTTTAACGCTCGGTCTTTGCGGCGGTGTATTTTACCGCGAATTTACCAAAGCGTTCGGATGGACGGGGCGCACAGCGCTTAGCGTGGTGCATGTACATCTTTTGGTCTTAGGCTTTCTGTTTTTTCTGTTGCTGTTTCTTCTTTTGGAGAAGGAAAAACAGCTTCCGACCTATGGCCGCCCGCTCATTGTCTACATTACCGGTTTGACCTGGACGGTCGTTGCCTTTATGGTGCGCGGTATATATACTATTACCGCGGAAGGCGTTGCGCTCTTTCCGGATGCCATGCTTTCCGGCATGGCCGGTATCGGTCATATACTCTTAGGCATTGGTGTGGTCTGGACTATGCTGCATATGCTGAAAGAGAAAAAACGGTTATTGCCACAGGAGGAATCGATTTGAAAGACTTTTTCGGACGTCTTCGTGTCCGTTTACAACGTGCTCTGATCGGGCGAAATGGTCTAGATTCTTTGGCCCGCGTCATGTATTTTCTGGGGCTTGGCTTGCTTATCTTGCAATGGATTGTTCCTCGTCGAGCCTTGTATTATCTTGGTTTGCTTTTCCTCGGTTACAGTCTGTTTCGTGTATTTTCACGAAACCTTTCTGCTCGACAGCGTGAGAATGCGGCTTTTTTGCGCGCGACCGACGGGATTCGCTCCCGCCTTCGTCTCACCAAACGAAAGTGGCGTGACCGCAAAACCCATCGCTACTTTACTTGCCCCAATTGTCGGCAAACGGTGCGCATCCCCAAAACCTTAGGGAAGGTGAAAATTCATTGCCCAAGTTGCGGACATTCGTTTATTGCACGCATGTAAGACAACCCCCGGCCTTGCCCCGTCGCACGCTTCTCCTCGTCCCTTCGCTCCTTTCCTCTCAGCGGTCGGGGCTCGTCGAAGAGACGACGGGGCAAGACCGGGGGGTTGTGGTGAGTGAAGGCGAAGGAAACGACGGAGACCGAGGTAGTGTTTGGCGCGGCGGAGTCAGGTGATGTGCTATTGAAAATGTCATTGGGCGCCGCTGAAAATATCACTGGCAGCGCGGGTGCGAGTGGAGCGCTGCGGGAGATGCTGTTGATGGCTCGACTGTGAGTGAAGCTCTGCTGACAACGCTGTTGACCTCTCGTTTATAGCTTGAACAATATGTACGACCCTGGCTGTGCGCAAGATAGCATAATGGCCAGGGTCGATTTTTGTCGTGGAACCCTGGCTGGAAAGAGCAAGTTTTGCTGGCCAGGGTTAAATTTGCTCGAAAAACCCTGGCTATCGAAATGAACGCGTCCCAGCCGGGGCCGGTCAACCCCTTATGAACCCTGGCCGGGAGGAAAAGATCATACCAGCCAGGGAAAATTTTTCCAGCAGAACCCTGGCTAGTGAAATGCACACGTCCCAGCCAGGGCCGGTCAACCCCTGATGAACCCTGGCTGGGAGGAAAAGATCATACCAGCCAGGGAAAATTTTTCCAGCAGAACCCTGGCTAGTGAAATGCACACGTCCCAGCCAGGGCCGGTCAACCCCTTATCAACCCTGGATGACAGAGGAAGCGTCCGCCGGTCGAGGTGTATCCATCGTTTCTAAAGGATATAATCGCGCCTTTCCTTGTACAGAAGCTTTCTCTATCCCCATATTACGATCAAAGAAAATTTGGAAACGTATAAAAAATATAACGTATTTTCCAAATACAGTTTTTAGAAAACACAGGTATTTGTATAGGGACTTGTAATTGTGGAATTTATTTTGAATATGATATAATTAAGTGTATATTTTTATTGTAAAAATGATCAAATATTAAGAAAGGAAATGATAATGAGAAACCGAGTGAATCGATGGGGGAAGTTGGCAATCTTTGTGATTGCTCTTTTTGCGGTGCTTAACCTCAGTTCTTTCTCCTCCTCTGCTGCAGGACAAGAGGTTGTCTTTCATACAACCAATGGCGAGGTGACCGTTGATTTTTCGGATTCAGCGGAAACGACCATTGGGGGGGTGAATAACCGCGGTGAAGCGTGGAACTCTGGAGGAGGAACCGGTAAAAAGTATTTTCTCGGCTGGAGTGATAAGCAAGATTACGCGAGCAACGATGAGGCGAATTTGTATTATTCCGGCGAAGATCCAACAGCGATGTTAGATGACGGCGTAACAGATTTATATCCGGCACACTTAAGTCAGTTATCCGTTACAGGAATAATGACGAATAACAGCTGTACCATCAACGATGGCATTGGTGATGAAGATACCTTACCGAATAGTGATTTACACAGAAAAGATGATGATTCTTCTGATCATAATATCTTAGAGAAGTTTGATGAGACCAAAGAGCAATACCCGCTGCATCTTAATGCCAGCTTTCGAATGAATAAAGTAGCTGCTCATTGGCTTTATACCGGAAACGGCTTCAGCATCATGACGAACACGCAAGGGGACAAGGGAAGTGCGGCGAAAAAAGCGCAATACACGCATGTCGACTTGAATGTTACGTTGGATGATGCCATTGCGATGGAAGATACGCTGACCGTTTCGTTTAGCAGCTACTATTTTCAGCCCTATTTAGCCTGCGATACGGATACAAGAGAAATATTTGCGATTGAAGGAGCGCCGACTGACCCGTGGAAGATTGAATCCTTCGTTTCCGACACCGATCCGGTCACGACGTTTACCATAAAAAATCCGAATCATTCTCATCAGATTACCATTCGTACGATTGTACGTACGAATAGCGGGTTTGGTGGAAAACGGATCAAAAATGTCGATGCCAGAACGGTGGAAAACAGTGCAATGCTGCTTTCCGCAGAATCCTCAATTACCATCCCTAAAGCCGAGGCAAAAAAGACGGTGTTAGATACGGCAAAAACCATTACGGTAAGCGGTATGGTCGATGGCTATGTCAAGATGCCTAAGGTGTCTATCTTTAATTTGTCACGCCCCATTCCTCCGATTGATGGAAGTCTTCCTCTGTCGATTAAGTTTGCTCCGGCCACAGTAAAGTTTGCAAGAAACAGCGACGACTTTCAACCGAGCGAAGAACAGGTTCTTGGCACCTCCATTGTCGCCTATAACGGGACGCTTGCCGGGGACAGTTTCGATGAGGGCAAGAAACCGTCAACCGAAGAGCCGGGCGATGCCATGGCGGACGATCTTTCGGATGTGACGATCAATGGACAGACCTATGTTTTCCAAGGATGGAATACGAAGAAAGACGGAACCGGGGACGCTTTTGATGAGAATACGGTGGTTTCGGATGATTTAGTGGTCTATGCCCAGTGGAAGAAGCCTACTACGCCGACACCAAACCCCAATCCAAAGCCCTCTACGCCGCTCCTTCGCATCGTAAAGATCGACGGCGACGGCAACCGGATTCCGCTGCCCGTAACGTTTAAGATTACGGATAAGATGATTTCTTCCATCAACCGTGTCGTCACGACGGATACATCGGGCGAAGCCAAGGTCGACTTCCTGGCGACGGGTGACTATTCCTTACAGGAAATTAAGACCCCGGAAGGCTATATCCCGCTGGATAAGCCGCTTTCCTTCTCCGTTAAGGACGGTCATGTCCATTACGAGAATCAGATCGTCCGCACCATCTACGTCAAGAACGACAAAAAGGCAGAAACACCGGATGTCATCAAACCTATCGATGACCCGACGCGTCAGGATATCGCCTCTACGATTTCCAAGACCTACTTCGGCGATGCCAAAAAAGTGATCCTTGTCCAGAACATGGCCTATGCCGATTCCATGAGTGCCATGAACGTCTCCCAGGGAAACATCCCGATTCTGTATACGCAAAAGGATGAGCTCTTCGTCGTGACGAAGCAGGAAATTCTTCGCACCGAGCGTGACGAGATTATCGTCATGGGCGGTCCGGGAACCATCTCCGAAAAGGTCATTGACGAGCTTAAGGCTATGACGAATGCAAAGATCACGCGCGTGGGCGGCATTGACCGCTTCGAGGTGAACAAGAACTCCGCAGCGTATTTGCCGGAGAGCACGAATGCGGTGATTGCAAGCGGTATGATTTATACGGATGCCCTCTCGTCGGTACCGTATGCGCATCAGTGGAAGGCGCCAATTCTTCTGGTACGTGAGGATCGTGTTCCCGAGTTTGTGGCGGATGTCTTAAAGGCACGCATTCGCGATGCCGTGATCAGCGGCGGCGAAGGAACAATTGCTCCCGAGACAAAACAGGCGATTGAAGCCATGATTGGTAAAACCGTATCCCGTGTGGACGGTGCGGATCGCTATGTGGTGTCGGCAAAGATGGCGGAGATGGTGATGCATCCGACAAGCGCGATTATTACCAGTGGCGAGAAGTGGTCGGATGCGTTGGTCGCCGGTCCGGTGGCCCAGAAGCTCAATGCTCCGGTACTCCTAACGAAACAGGCGAATCTACCGATGCCGATTGATGCCTACCTGAATACGCATACCGATCTTGAGCAGATTCTCATTGTTGGCGGACAGGCTTCGGTGGGAGAGAGTGTGCGCAATGCCGTAAAGGCGATTTTCCCGGTGAAGTAGGGGGAAAGAAGCCGATAACGCAGTTGCGATAAAAAAGAACGAAGGACACGAGGGAAAATGTGGATTTGCATTTTCCCTCGTTTTTTTGAAAAGCGGAGAAAGACTCGGCCATTCTACTCCTGGCTTTGCTTGCGCGAAGATGTATTGGATGACATATAGGGACAGATAGCGGGAAAGAGATCTGTCCTTTTGTTGCATATCCATTGCATTCCTACCAATTAAGCTTAGTGGTTCTTTACGTTGTGCACTTGAGATAAGTACAGTACAATAAAAATGAAATGATATTCTTTTCCTTAATCGAAAAGTCACGCTTGCATCATCGCGTCACAAAGGTTAATCTGTTCTTTTTCGAAAAAAAGCTAAGGGGGAGAGGATGAAAATTTCGAGAAATAAAGGAGGAGACCATGAAAAAATTACGTTATTTTCTATTTTCTGTGGCTTTGGTCGTTCTAATGATCCTTCCGTTGCATGTTTTAGCGGATCAGGGGTCGCTAATGCAGGAGAACCAAAAAGCACTTTCCCTTCCGCAGACGACGGAAAATGTTGCGGTACAGAAGGAGACGACCGAAGCGATTACCGGTACACCGGTTAGAGGTCCTGCGGCGTCGAAGAACTTCACATTGACGAAAACCGCAGATGGAACGGAAACAACCATTGGGGACTATGATGTATTTATGGACGTTATTAGTGCAATGGACATTAATGACGCAACCAGTCTATATACAATATACCTTAATAAGGACACAACAATTCCCAGTTCCGAATCTTGTCACTATCGTAGCAATAACAAGATTCGCTTAACCTCGGGATCTTCAGGTCCATTTACCTTAACCCGAGAAGGCGAGAAGAATTACATTGCTATTCAACAGGACGCGGCGTTAACCATCGACAATATCATTTTAGATGGCAACAAGGATGGGGAATGCCTTTTCATCTCCAATAATGGAAAGGTGACGATAGGCGAGAAAACGACGATTCAAAATTTTGTAGATTCGCCTACCTTTGATGGTCCGGCGATATTTATGACAGGCGGAACGCTGACGATTGAAGACGGTGCCATTTTGCAAAACAATACCGCGGAGCAACCTGGAGGCGTGATTCAGGCCCGTAAGGGGACGACAGTAAACATTAACGGTGGCATTTTTCGCAATAATGCATCCAATACAAGCGATGGTGGAGCGATAGCGGCCTATGGCGAGTTAAACATTACCGGCGGCTCTTTTGATAGCAATAGCGCAAAAAAAACCGGCGGTGCGATTATCGTTGGGGCAAACGGCAGTGGAAGCATCGAAAAGGCAACGTTTAAAGCGAATAAAGCTTCTACGGGAGGAGCCATTTATGCGTTAAGACCGTTAACCATTGCCGATTCTTCTTTCGAAGGCAATCAGGCCACTTGGGGCGGAGCAGTTTTTAGCGCTAAGAAATTGACACTACGCAAGGATACTACATTTAAAGGCAATCAAGTAAATTCAGCTGGTGGTGCGGCATATCTGTCCGGCGGTGCGGAAATCCAAGAGACTCAATTTACCGGAAACACTGCTTCGCAAAAGGGCGGTGCAATTTACCTTAATAAAGGTGATTTAAGCGCAACAGAAACAAAATTCACGAACAACCTTGTACAAAATGGTAGTGGCGGAGCGATTTTTGCTGCACCGGATGGCAATGGAACGATAACAATTTCAAAAAGCGCGTTTTCTGAAAATGCTTCGTTATTTGGCGGAGGCATATATCTTGGACGGAATGTGAAATTAGGAGTCAATGAGTCCGAATTTACGAAGAATGAAGCAGCATTTGGCGCGGGTATTTCCAGTGCCGGTGGTACAGCCGGTATGGACACGAATGCGACGAGCATAACAATCAACAAAAGTACGTTTGGCGAAAATGAAGCATTGCTAGGGGCAGGTGTTTTTACTGCCTTCCCCACAGAGATCGATCAGACCACCTTCACAAAGAATACTAGCAATGTTCATCCTAAGGATGATCAGACCAACCCGCATCAGTCGGGTACTGGCGGCGCGATCTATGTGATGGATCAGAAGACGCAGATCAAGGGAAGCACTTTTACGGAAAACAGTGCCTATGGTTCCGGCGGTGCAATAGCGATCAACGGCTGGACACGAAATGACAACGGAGAAATCACTGGTATCAAAAAGAATATCGGTGTCTCCATTACAAATCAGACACAATTCATAGCGAATACAACGCAAGTAGGCCAGGGTGGCGCTATCTATGTAGCTCCGTATGGACCGGTGGATCAGAATAACAAGACAACAGGTGAATGGCGGTCTCCGATCAACGATAGTAGCGCATATTCACCATTGACAACGGATAAGACGACACTATTTCAGCACAATATTTCCGGGGAGGGGCTTTTTATACCACCTTCGGATTATGCTGCTTTTACGAATCTTGCGTTCGATCCAAATTCCGACGTTCAGCATGGCGTGCTGACGGAAAAGAGCCTTCTGAACAATTACGATGTCAATTACAAGAATCCGAATCAAGTGAAGGTGACATTTGATGCCAATGGTGGTGCATTTGCAGACAAGACCACGACGAAGGATCTTCCGGCGATCAAAGGAAAAACGGTAACTCTTGTTACGCCACCAACGAAACAGGGATATACATTTACGGGATGGAATACGCAAACTGACGGCAAAGGAACGAAGTTTGATGCCACTAGCGTGGTAAACGCGGATATGACCGTCTATGCCCAGTGGAAGAAAGCCACCACGCCGGGCACCAAGCCCACTACCCCGATCCTTCGCATCGTAAAGATCGACGGCGACGGCAACCGGATTCCGCTGCCCGTAACGTTTAAGATTACGGATAAGATGATTTCTTCCATCAACCGCGTGGTCACGACGGATACCTCGGGCGAAGCCAAGGTTGAGTTCCTCGCGACGGGGGATTATTCGTTGGAGGAAATCAAGACGCCGGAAGGCTATATCCCGCTGGATAAGCCGCTTTCCTTCTCCGTTAAGGACGGGCGTGTCCATTACGAGAATCAAATTGTCCGCACCATCTATGTGAAGAACGACAAAAAGGCAGAAACACCGGATGTCATCAAACCTATCGATGACCCGACGCGTCAGGATATCGCCTCTACGATTTCCAAGACCTACTTCGGCGATGCCAAAAAAGTGATCCTTGTCCAGAACATGGCCTATGCCGATTCCATGAGTGCCATGAACGTCTCCCAGGGAAACATTCCGATTCTGTATACGCAGAAGGATGCGCTCTTTGACGTGACGAAACAGGAAATTCTTCGTACCGAGCGTGACGAGATTATCGTCATGGGCGGCCCGGGAACCATCTCCGAAAAGGTCATTGACGAGCTTAAGGCTATGACGAATGCAAAGATCACGCGTGTGGGCGGCATTGACCGCTTCGAGGTGAACAAGAACTCTGCAGCGTATCTGCCGGAGAGCACGAATGCAGTGATTGCAAGCGGTATGATCTATACGGATGCCCTTTCGTCAGTACCGTATGCGCATCAGTGGAAGGCGCCAATTCTTCTGGTACGTGAGGATCGTGTTCCCGAGTTTGTGGCGGATGTCTTAAAGGCACGCATTCGCGATGCCGTGATCAGCGGCGGCGAAGGAACGATCGCTCCCGAGACAAAACAGGCGATTGAAGCGATGATCGGTAAAACCGTATCCCGAGTGGACGGTGCGGATCGCTATGTGGTGTCGGCAAAGATGGCGGAGATGGTGATGAACCCGACAAACGCCATCATTACCAGTGGCGAGAAGTGGTCGGATGCGTTGGTCGCGGGTCCCGTGGCGCAGAAGCTGAATGCCCCGGTACTCCTAACGAAACAGGCGAATTTGCCGATGCCGATTGATGCCTACCTGAATACGCATACCAATCTTGAGCAGATCCTCATCGTTGGCGGACCGGCTTCGGTGGGAGAGAGTGTGCGTAATGCGGTAAAGGCGATTTTCCCGGTGAAGTAGGGGGAAAGAAGCCGATAACGCTAAGGCAAGTTTACGGTGAACAAGACCGATAAATACGACTTGAGAAGGCCAAAAGGCATAGGATTAAGGGAATCCACCATAAGGTTGGAAAAGAAACGCAGCGGCAGATGTTCTGCCGCTGCTTTGTTTATCGTTCAGATGATTCGTTTTTCTTATGGCAAGTATTTCCCCGAAGCTAAATACAGTTCATACCACTCATGATGCGTGAGGCGGATGTTCATGGCTTCTGCGGATTCTTTGAGATGCTCGGGGTTCATGGTTCCGACGATGACTTGCATATTTGCCGGATGGCGAAGAATCCAAGCTAAAGCGATGGCAGCCTTGGTGACGTTATACTTTTCAGCCAGTTTAGCAAGTCCGGCGTTCAGTTCCGGATAGTCGGGATGATCCAGGAAGCAACCGTCGATCATGCCATATTGCAGAGGCGACCATGCTTGAATCGTAATGTCGTGCAGGCGGCAATAGTCCAGAAGACCGTTGTCACGATCCGTTGAGCGATCCGCCGAAAGGTTGTTGACATAGAGCGACTGGTCAATGAGTTGAGACTGTTCCAGAGAAAGTTGCAGCTGATTGATGACCAGAGGCTGACGGACGGTTTTACGAAGTACTTGCAGCATCATCGGCGGTACGTTACTGACGCCGAAATGACGTACTTTTCCGGATTTTTCAAGAAGATCGAAGGCTTCTGCTACTTCTTCCGGATCATAAAGCAGATCGGGACGGTGCAAAAGGAGAACGTCGAGATAGTCCAGTTGCATCCGGCGCAAACTGTCATCGACGCTTTCCAGAATGTTCTTCTTCGTCCAATCAAATTCATTGCGCTCAAAGCAGAGACCACATTTCGTTTGGATGATGAGATCTTCCCGGCGAAGACCGGATGCCTTTAACGCCTCGCCAAAGCGCGTTTCGGCAACGCCCTGAGTATAGCAGGTGGCATTGTCAAAATAATTGATGCCGAGATCAACAGCGGTTTGAAGCATGGAAGCCGCTTCCTGTACGGAAAGATCCGGCATACGCATACAGCCGAGGATCATCCGCGAAACATTTTGTGGTCCATTGGTAATCGTGATGGTACTCATTCAAGCCCTCCTTTTCTGTTCTTTCTCTCTTACCCTAATAACCGATAATATTGTAATTAACCGTCAACTTTGTGCATTCCTTTTCCAGCTTTTGTTGTCTCCGGCTAAATGGATACGGTAATGCAGCCATTTATAACGAAGGGCGAATCCATGACGGTTAGACTTGGCACATCGTGGCGTATTGACATTCGAGGGGGGCTTCGTTACCCTTGTAATTGGCCTATGGAAGAAAAGGGTTTTCCCTATTGGTGAGAAACCAAAAAAGGGAAAGAACAAAAGGAGGAACTATGCGAATGAAAAAAGCGATCGCCGCTTTCGCTCTGGCTTTTGCGCTTTTGTTGACGATGCCGGAAGTGGCATTCGCCTGCACAGGCGTCATTGTCGGATCCGATCTGACAGAGGACGGAAGCACGATCTTTGGTCGTACCGAAGATTTGGAAACGAATCATAATAAGGCATATGTGATTCATGAGGCAGGGGAATACAAAAAGGATAGCACCATTAAGGACGTTTCCTATGATGAGGAAAACGGATACAGCTATACCTTTACGCACGATTCGTACCGCTTTACCGGCGTTCATGATACGACACCGGAATATGGTATTTTTGACGAAGCCGGATTTAATGAGAAAGGGTTAATGGTCGATATGACCGTTTCCGCGGATGCAAATGAGGCTGTATTGGAGAAAGACCCCCTGGTGGATCCATCCGGAATCAGCGAAGCCATCATGCCGACTGTGGTTCTTGCCCAATGCGATACGCCGGAAAATGCCATTCGTTTTATCGCTACGGAAGTAGCGAAAAAGGGATCGGTTGAGGGAAACGGCTTTGTGGTCGCCAACAAGGATGAACTGTGGTATATGGAAATTTATACCGGTCATCAATTCCTCGCGATGCGCTATCCCAAAGATAAATTCTCGGTTTTCCCGAACACATTCTGGATTAACGAAGTGACCTTGGAAAAGGGCGAAGAAAACGAGAACTACATTGTTTCCAAGGATAACCAGTACATCTATTCAAAAGATCTGTTCAAGATTGCGAAAGAGGCCGGAACGTTTAAGGGCGACGAAGCGAAGGGAATCATTGATGCTTCTGGATCATATGCCGAAGCCGAAGCCGGCGCTCGTAATGCTTCGCGTGCCGCTTCCGGCATTAAAGTGCTCAACCCGAACGCAACGGTATCGGTTGAAGATACGCACTTCCCGTTCCTGCAAGAGGCCGAAAAAGGAAGCATTACGCTGCAGCAAGTTATTGATTTCACCCGCAATCGCTTTGAGAACATGGGCAACCTTGCGACGAACGATACCGGTGAAGAAGGATATTATCCCATCGGCAACCGTAACGTAATGGAAGCGCATATTTTCCAGGTTCCGAAGGATGCAACGGACACGTTCCCCGGTGTGCAGTACACCGCGCTGGGATCGACCCTGGTATCGCCCTTTGTACCGTATTATCTGAACCAGACCGACGGGGCAAAAGCGGCCATGAACGTCTCCAATGAATATACGCCGGATTCACTTTACTGGACGGCAATGGATGTTCTGCACATGGTAGAAACCAACCGTGCAAAATATCAGCCCATCGTTGATGCAAAACGCAGCGCGCTTCAGGCGGACATTCTCAAGGACGTCACCTTGAGCGACAAGGGTGCAGCGGAAAATACCGCAATAAGCACGAAATGGGCGGAAAAGAGCCATGAGATGCTTTTGGCGGTACAGAAAGAGCTGAAAGCCGACTTGCTGAAGAACGGCTATACCTCTGGATCGGAACGCGTACGCAAGAGCCCGGATGTCAAACTTCCGGGAAGCGATGTCTATCTGACGGTTCCTGCCAATACGACCGACGTCGTTTGGAAGGTTCGCATTGATGTGAAAAATCATGATCTTTCCATCGTCGACGCGTATGGCAATCCGGTGAAGATTCCGGAAGGCGTGAAACTCACCATTTCGATGAAGAAAGAGGCGTTTGAAGCGCTGAAACCGACCTTTAACGGAAAAACAGTCGATGCGAAGTTGAAGAATGAGAAACTCTATGTATTTGACGTGGTCGGTAGCGTTGATAACGTCGTTCGTTACGGTGGCGCGGATCGCTATGCAGTTGCCGTTGAAGCGGCAAAAGCCAACTTCGCCGAGTCCAAGACGATTCTTTTGGTCAATGGATTAGCATCCGGTGATGCCCTCAGCGCATCGAACGTATCGCAAGGTACAATGCCCATTCTGTATACGAAGGCGGATAAATTGGCCAAAGTGACGGCGGATTATCTGGCACAGGCCAAACCGGAGAAAGTCATTATCGTCGGTGGTCCGGCTTCAGTTACTCCGGCTGTGGAACAAGAAATCAAAACCCTGTCGGCTAATACGAAGGTTGAACGCATCGGCGGTGCAAACCGTTATGCGGTCAATGCCAAAACACTTGCCGGCTATAAGGACTATACAAATGCCGTGATTACTTCAGGCGATGCGTTTGCGGATGCCTTAATGGCGGTACCGTATGCCAAGAGTGTAAACGCTCCGGTTCTCATGGTGAAGAAGGACAGCGTTCCGAACGAGACGAAAGCCTCCCTGACGGCGGCAAAGAATCTGAAAGCGCTGACCATCATCGGCGGCCCCGGAACAGTGACGGATACGACCAAACTTGCTCTGGAAGGCGTGACCCGCTTGAACGCCAAGCGTGTAAGCGGTAAGGATCGTTTTGCCTTGAGTGCAGAAGTGGCCAAGCTCTTTAACGAACCGAAGCAGGTTATGGTTGCGAACGGCCTTGTTCCTTCGGACGCGTTAACGTCCGGTCCGCTTTCTCAGCGTGATCAGCTTCCGATTCTTCTGGTGCGCACGAAGGGATTTGATGCGGGCGTTCAGAGCTATTTGAAGGACACGAAGTCTCTGGAAAAGGCGATTCTCGTCGGCGGACCGGCCTCCATCAGCGAAGAAAGCGCGAAGTCGATTGCCGACTGGATCAAGTAAAAGAACGACATGATGCCCTCAAGGGCATACGACAAAAAGTAATTTGCTGATTTTATGGCATAAAAAAGGGACGCCGAAAAGGCGTCCCTTTTTTGTGGACGTCTAACTATGGTCAAAAGGTACATAATAGGGGATAATAGAAAAAACCAAGTCAGCGTAAAAAAGAGACGGAGGAAACGGTGAAACAGTACATTTTAGCGTTTGATGCCGGAACTACGAGCCAACGTTGCCTGCTTTTTGATCATAGCGGAAAGATTGTCAGTGTCGCACAGAGAGAGATCAAGCAATATTATCCGCACCCCGGTTGGGTGGAGCATGATGCTGCGGAAATCTGGGCGACGCAGATTGCGGTGGCCATCGAAGCGATGCAGCGTGTCAGCGTTTCGGCGGAAGAAATCGCCGCGATCGGAATCACCAATCAGCGCGAAACGACCATTGTCTGGGATAAGCATACAGGTGAGCCGGTTATGCATGCCATTGTCTGGCAGTGCCGGCGAACCGCTGAACAATGCGATGCGCTGCGCGCGGAGGGCGTTACGGAGCACATTCGTGAAAAGACGGGATTGGAACTGGATGCGTACTTCTCGGCCTCTAAAATTCGCTGGATATTGGATCATGTTCCCGGCGCGAGGGAAAAAGCGGAGCGGGGCGATCTTCTCTTCGGAACGGTGGACTGCTGGCTCATTTGGAAACTGACGCAGGGACGTTGCCACGTGACGGATGTCTCCAATGCCTCCCGCACAATGCTGTTTAATATACATACTATGGACTGGGATGACGACCTGTTGGAGCTCTTCCATGTACCGAAAGTCATGCTCCCGCGCGTCTGCGCCTCAAGCGAGATTTATGGAGAAAGTGAATTGTCCTTCTTCGGCGCGCCCATTCCCATTGCCGGCGTGGCGGGCGATCAACAGGCAGCGTTGTTCGGTCAGACGTGCTTTTCCGCCGGTGACGTGAAGAATACCTACGGCACGGGGTGCTTTATGTTGATGAATACGGGCGACAAACCGGTGATGTCCCGTCACGGTCTGGTGACGACCGTCGCCTGGAAACGCGGAAACAAGGTATCCTATGCGCTGGAAGGCTCGATTTTTGTCGCCGGCGCGGCGGTGCAGTGGTTGCGCGACGAATTGCGCGTGATTGATACCGCACCGCAGTCCGAAGAATTGGCGCTGGCCGTGCTGGATACCAACGGGTGCTATGTCGTGCCGGCCTTTACCGGCCTGGGGGCTCCGTTTTGGGATCCATATGCACGGGGAACCATAGTGGGCCTTACCCGCGGCGTGAATCGGAACCACCTGGTACGCGCCACCCTTGAATCCATGGCGTATCAGTCCTTGGATGTGCTTGAAGCCATGCAGGAAGATGCCGGGTTGTCTCTTTCCGCATTGCGCGTCGATGGGGGCGCAACCGAAAATAACTTTTTAATGCAGTTTCAGGCGGATATGATCAACACGCCGGTCGTCCGTCCGAAAACCGTGGAGACGACCGCCAAAGGGGCAGCTTTCCTTGCCGGCCTTGCCGTAGGGTTCTGGAAGGATACGGATGAACTGCGTACCCTGCAGGCGGATGCGAGGACATTTATACCGACGATGACCGAAGAACAGCGTGAACAGAAGCAGCGTGGCTGGCATCATGCCGTGCGTTGCGCGATGAATTGGGCGAAGGAGGAGGAAGAATGACGCTACTCAATACTTTGGTGAAGATGCTTTCCGATAAAATCTGGTTTGTGCTGATGATCTTACTAGTCGGAAGCGGCGTTTTCTTTTCCGTTCGCACACGCTTTGTTCAGGTACGCCGGTTCAAAAAAGCCTGGAAGCGCGTCTTTGGAAATCTGACCCTGTTCGGCGATAAAGCGGAAAAAGAAGGAATAAGCTCATTTCAGGCCCTGGCGACAGCCATTGCCGCG
Source organism: Murdochiella sp. Marseille-P8839 (assembly GCA_019753405.1). Lineage (GTDB taxonomy): Bacteria > Bacillota > Clostridia > Tissierellales > Peptoniphilaceae > Murdochiella. Next base: position 151,018 of record JAIKLF010000001.1, read on the forward strand.
CAGGTCGGCACGGGAAACATCGCCGGTTGTGCATCCGCCTTGGTCTCCGGCGGACCGGGAGCAATTTTCTGGATGTGGCTGGCAGCCTTCTTCGGTATGGCTACCATCTATTCCGAGGCGGTCATGGCGCAAATTACGCGCAAAAAAGATGAAGATGGACAGGTTATCGGCGGGCCGGTTTACTACATCCATGAAGCTTTTCATGGAAAATTCGGTCGCTTTTTAGCGGGATTCTTTTCCGTTTCCATCATTTTGGCTTTGGGTCTGATGGGCAACATGGTCCAATCCAACTCCATCAGTGATGCCTTTTACTCTGCATTCGGCTGGAATCGCCTTGCCGTAGGTGTGGCGGTTGCTGTCGTCGCCGGGTTTATCTTTATCGGCGGTATTTCGCGCATTGCGCAGGTTACGGAAAAAATTGTGCCGATCATGGCGGTTCTTTACTTGGTGGGTGGCATCGTTTGTCTTGTCATCAATCGTGCGAATTTGCTTCCGGCTATCACTTCTATTTTTGTCGGGGCCTTTGAACCGCAAGCGGTATTCGGCGCCGGCATCGGTATTACCGTTCGTCAAGCTATGCGCTACGGCGTAGCGCGCGGTTTGTTTTCCAACGAAGCCGGTATGGGCTCTACGCCGCATGCCCATGCCATGGCTAAGGTCGATAAGCCGCAGCAACAGGGCGAAGTCGCCATGATCGGCGTTTTCTTTGACACCTTCATCGTGCTCACTATGACGGCGTTAATCGTTCTTTCTTCGGGAGAACTGGGCGAGATGATTCGTGAGGGCATGACCGGTACGCCGGTGGTTCAGCGGGCAGTAGGCATGGCTTTCGGCAAAAATTTCGGGGCGGCATTCATTGCCATTGCGCTCATGTTTTTCGCTTTTTCCACCATTATCAGCTGGTTTTTCTTTGCGAAACAAAACATGCTCTATCTCTTTGGAAAACACGCCGTAAAGCCTTTTGCAATCGTAGTTGTGTCGATGATCGTCCTTGGTGCCACGTTAAAGGTGGATCTGGTCTGGAATCTGGCGGATCTTTTTAATGCCATTATGGTCTTTCCCAACTTGATTGCCTTGTTGGCTCTTTCCGGCAAGGTCGCCAAACTCAGTAACGATGGACAATGGAAATAACGGTTTTCTCGTTCCTTTCTGTGTCGAATCGGGTATGAGTAGAATGCAAATGAATTAGCATAAGAAAGTCGCATGGCAAACGAAACCTTTTGCAGTGCGTCTTTCCGGATCCGATATCTCTTTTCCGAAAATAGAAAGAAAGGAACAATCATGAAAGCGGAAGACTATATTATTGAACAAGTGCCTAAGCTATATACCATTATTGCTTTGAAAGATTTTCGCCATACGCCGAACGTTGTGTTTGACGTGATGCCGACAAAACTTATTCCTCGCGTAGACGGCTTGGATCGTGTCATTCACACAGGTCCGGCGATCAGTCCGGGATCAGTGGGTGAGGTTAAGCGCCCTTGGTACATGCATCCGGCGCAGTGGGACAATCTCTTCGTTCTCTATGGTGAACGTCATGTCGAACTGTATACGCCGGAACACGGAAAAGTGGAAAATTTCATCGTCACACCGGACTATATTGAGCATAACGGAAAGCGCGTATTGGACGGCGGCGGTATCCTGATTTGGCCGACCTATGTTTTTCATCGCGTCCAATCCGGCCCGGAAGGCTCACGTTCCATCAATCTCGCCACCCGTGAAGACGGTATCGATATGCGCAACAATTTCGACATCTACGATCTGAACGTCGAAACGGGCGAATACCGTGTCATTCGGGAAGGCTATAAAGATCAGAATATGGACGGTGAAAACTAAGCAGCATCCCGAGAAACGCGTGTTTTGCGCGAAAAAGAAATGTAAAGGCAGCTCCAAAGAAATGTTGTACAGGGGCTGCTTTTTTCGTAAAACGCTTTATACTGTTCTAAGGAGAACGGGTGGCTTTCGATACGAGTTGCCCCACGAAAAATAAAGTATAGGAGAAGATATTGAAAGAAAAACAGATGTCCGAATCTATGCGCACGGGAGTGTTGCTCGCTATTGCAGGCGGAGCAATGGATGCCCATTCGTATCTGTTTCGCGGCAATGTTTTTTCCAACGCACAGACGGGCAATGTCCTCCTTTTCGGTGTGCATGCGGCACAAGGAGAATTTTCACTTGCGCTCGCACATTTTTGGCCGATTTTGGCCTTTATGGTGGGCATTTTTCTGGCAGATCACATTCGCTACCGTTGGTCATTTTCCCGCCTTCATTGGCGACAGTGGGCGTTGGCAGTGGAAATGGCACTGCTTCTCATTGTGAGCAATATGAGCAACGCTTGGGATCCACTTGCGAATGCTTTGTTATCGTTGGCCTGCGGCATTCAAGTAGAGAGTTTTCGCTCGGTTCACGGGCAGGCGGCGGCGACCACAATGCTCATCGGTAATTTACGGAGTTTCACAGCGGCAACCGAGACTTTTTTGCGTTCGCGTTCGCATGATGCTCTGCGGCATATGGCGCTTTACAGCGGTCTAATCGTCAGTTTTGTACTGGGTGCGATTGTTGAGAGTCGGCTCGTTGACTGGATCGGTGCACCGTCCATTCTTTTCTGCGTCATTCTTCTAGGCATCGTTTTTCGCCTGTTGTCGGATAAGCGTGAGCAAGCGAGACGTATAGAGATGAACCGAAAATAAGCGTATGTCCGCGCAGGATAGGTAAAAATCAGCGGATAGAGAAAAATAGACTGAGAAAGTAGAAAGAGGAACAATGACTGAACAGGTACTGTTAGGACTTTTGATTCCCTTTGTGGGGACGACACTGGGTTCGGCGTGCGTATTTTTTATGCGTGGCGAGATGAACCGAACGGTAGAGCGCGCATTGCAGGGCTTTGCTGCCGGCATCATGATTGCCGCTTCCGTATGGAGCTTGCTCATACCGTCGATGGAACAATCAGAGGCGATGGGAAAATGGGCGTTTGTTCCGGCTGTCGTCGGACTGATGGCGGGCGTATTGTTTCTTCTCCTATTGGATCATGTTATCCCGCATCAACACTTGAACAGCGAGAAGGCGGAAGGGCCGGATGTGCAACTGGCCAAAGCCAACAAGATGTTTTTTGCCGTTACGCTCCATAACATTCCGGAAGGTATGGCTGTTGGTGTGGTACTTGCCGGTATGATGGCGGGGGTGGACGGAATTAGCGCTCGCAGCGCATTGGCACTCGCTCTTGGCATTGCGATCCAAAATTTCCCGGAAGGCGCCATCATTTCGATGCCGCTTCATGCGATGGGAATGAAACGGCATCATGCATTCTGGTACGGCACACTGTCCGGTGCGGTTGAGCCGCTGGGTGCCGCGCTGACCATTTTTGCTACCGGACTGGTTGTGCCTGTTTTGCCTTATCTCTTAAGCTTTGCGGCGGGGGCCATGCTCTATGTGGTTGTGGAGGAGTTGATTCCGGAAATGAGTCAGGGTGAGCATTCAGACGTCGGTCCACTGGCCTTTGCTGTGGGCTTTGCCGTGATGATGGCCTTGGATGTGGCATTGGGCTAACAAATAAAGTGAATAATCAAAAAAGGAGTTGCCTCAGCAACTCCTTTTTTGTCGTTAGCGCAGCGTCTCTCGTGTGCGCGGCATACTCTCTTTGATTTCGCCGCGTTTATACGCGCGAATGAGCTCATGCAAATGATCAATCATCTTTTGATCGGTTTTTCCTTTATCGGTATCTTCGATGAGGAAACGGCGTTCATAGCGATCCACCGTTTCGACATGGGGAGAGTACGTTTCGAGACCGTTGGTCAGCCCGTCGAAATCCTGATGCTCGGCCAGAGCGATATGGTGCGAGTTGAAGATCAATGTATAGCCGGCGATGCCGGTTTTGGAATGATAGGATTTGGCAATGCCACCGTCGATGACGAAGAGTTTGTTGTTTGCTTTTTTCGGGCTTTGTCCTTCTTTGCTTTTTACTGGGACATGGCCGTTGATGATGTGGGCATGCGGCTGTTTCATATCGAACGCTTCCAACAGATAATCCGCAACGGCTTCATTATCACAGAGGGAATAATAGGGATTCATCTTTTCTTTTCCCAGTGTCTTGTCCCCGACAAAGTAATTTTCGAAAGTTGCCATTTTACTCTTACCGAACATCGGGCTTTTTGGGCCGCACCAGAGATACCAGGTGAAATCAATCGCGCTCTTTGTTTTTTTTGCGTCTTTTTCGCCATAATAGGCCGTGGTCATCATGTAATCGACGTAATCCATCAATTCTTTTCCTGCATACGGATGTTCGTCAATGACGAGCGAATCAAATGTGGCATCTTCTTTTAACGGAAGGCAGCCGTGATAGAGCAAATTGCCGTTGTAGCAGCGGTAGCTGGACCCTTTTTGAAAGAGAAAGCCGATATGGCGTGCCAAGCGCTCGCTGTGCACGAAGGAAGCGCGCAGATTAAAGACCAGATCCTCTTCCTCTTTGGTGAGTTTGAGAGGATCTTCCGGATCTACGGTGGGGAAGTTGGTGTCGCGAAGAGGATAGCGTGTACCATCGGTGTCGACGTATTCCATCGTTTTCCAGTCCACTTTTTTCAAAACGATGCGCTCATTCATGCCGTACTCGGGATGGCGTTCAAGGAGTTGACCTTCCAGTTTGTTCTCCAAAATAGCCACCGCTTTGTGCATTTGCGCCGCACGTTCAATGGACCAGATATTATAGACGTTTTCATCAAAAATCTTCGGTTGAAAATAGGTACAGGGATCATCGCCGTACACATTCATCGCAAAGTCGTTTAACGCACGCAGATGGATGCCATAGCCATCCTCCAAAACATCAAAGGTGTTGTATTTGATGGCGTTGCGCAGGACAGCCATCATGCAGGTTTCATTCCCCAATTGCGCGCCCATCCAGACGACATCATGGTTGCCCCACTGAATATCGACGTTTCGAAAAGCGATGAGCTCCTCAATGATTTTATCCGGACCGGGGCCGCGGTCAAAAATATCGCCGACGATGTGGATGTGATTGACGCAGATGCGCTGAATGGTATAGGAAAGGGCACAAAGAAAATCGTAAGCGTCCTGTTCCTCAATGATCGCATCAATGAGGGAATAGTAATAGTTGCGACGGTCAATTTCACCGTCGTTAATTTCGAGAAGTTCTCCGATAAGCGTTTTATATTCCTCCGGCAGTTTCCGCCGGATTTGTTCACGCGGATATTTGGAGGCGATAAAGCGCGCCACTTCAATCAGCTCCAAAATAATTTTTCGCACCCAACGCTCATCATCCAGACGATCAATCTTTTTTTGCAAGGTCAGCTCGGGATAGTAAATCATTTCCGCAATTTCATTCTGGTCGTCTTCCGAAAGGCGTGTGCGGTAGACATCTCGTACCTTTCGGCGAATATTGCCCGATGCGGAACGCAATAGATGAATAAATGCGCGATCTTCGCCGTGTACGTCACTGAAAAAGTATTCCGTTCCTTTCGGCAACAGCATTTCCGTCTTTAACCGAATAATTTCGCCCATCGCCGCTCGACGGTTCGGAAACTGCTTGGCCAGTATGCGCATAAGCATATCCTGCTTCAACACAAGGCTCCTTTCTCATGATGATCTCTTTCCGTGCTCGCATTCCGAACAAAACCGGAAAGGAAATAACAGGAACGATTTCTTCTATTCAAAGTATAGCAAAAGCCATAACGTCCGCACAGAAAATGCCTATCGTAACTTTTGTTATACGAGAAGGAAACAAAAAGACGAATACGCAGGAACGATGAAGAGAGGAATGTCAACGGTGAATCATCGGATTATGCAACAAAAAAGCAAGTATTTGACAAACGATAAATGGACCGCTATACTGGTACGAAATTGAACTCCTTAACAAAACAAGGAGGTAGAGGCGCGGGAGCGATGAGTATTTTCCGGAGGCGGTAGCCGGGGAAGGAAGAGAAAGGCAATCTCGCCGAAATGACGAAACGGACACGGGACGTCGTTGGGGCGGCACCAAACAGGTGTCGCACTGTCACCGAAAAAACGGTGGTGCGCTATCGGATTCGAGATGTGGAGAGAAGGCGCAGCCTTCTCTTTTTTCTTTTCGGATCCTAATAGCTGTCGAGGGAGAGCAGAAAACGACAGAAGGAGGAGATCATGAAGGTAAAAAAGAAATGGGGCTTGTTGTTACTGGTGCTTTGTTTGCTTCTGCCCCTTCCGGTGAGGGCAAGCGGAGAAACCGAAACCCTCATCGTGGGCATGGAAGTCAATTATGCGCCGTTTAACTGGTCGCAAACGACCGATGCCGATGGGGCGGTTCCGGTGGAAAACAGTCCAGGCGAGTACGCCAACGGCTATGACGTATGGATGGCGAAACGTCTTGCGGAAGGACTGGGCAAAACGCTGGTGATTCGCAAGATTGAATGGGACGGCCTGCCGCCGGCTCTAACGTCGGGAAAGATTGACGCCATCATCGCCGGCATGAGCCCGACGCCGGAACGCAAAAAAGAAGTGGACTTTACCGAACAGTACTATGCTTCGGATTTGGTGATGGTTGTGCAGAAAGATGGCAAGTTTGCGCATGCCGAGAGCTTGAGTGATTTTGCCGGCGCAAAGATTACCGGACAGCTCAACACCTTTCACTACGAGGTGATCGATCAGATCGAAGGCGTGGCCAAACAGGCACCGCTTGATACGTTTTCCACGATGATTACGGCGCTGAATGCCGGATCCATTGACGGCTACGTCTCCGAACGACCGGGCGCTTTAGCGGCGGTTATGGCGAATCCGGGCTTAGCGATGGTCGTATTTGCTCCGGGGAAAGGCTTTGTTGCGGATCCTGAAAACACCACCATTGCGGTGGGCGTGCGCAAAGGAGATCCCATAAAAGAGCAAATTAACCATATTCTTGCGGAAATACCGGAAGAAGAACGCCAACAGGCTATGGATTCCATGGTCACCCTGCAGAATCGCGGTGAAAACGACAGCACATCTTTTCTTGATGAGGTGCGCGCCATTTGGGATACCTATTCTTCCCTTTTTCTGCGCGGTACGGGCGTGACGCTTCTGATCTCATTTCTGGGCACGGCATTCGGCCTCGGTATCGGCTTTATCGTTCAAGTGATTCGCACCATTCCGACGAAAAAGAAAACGGGCATGAAAAAAGTGCTGATTCGCCTGTTTCAACTTCTGGGAACAGCCTATGTTGAGATTTTCCGCTCCACGCCGATGATTGTCCAGGCCATGTTGATTTTCTATGGCAGCAAGCAGTTTTTCCACCTCGATATGGATCCGCTCTTTGCGGCATGTATCATTGTTTCTATTAACACAGGTGCTTATCTTGCCGAGACAATTCGCGGCGGCATTGATGCCGTGGATAGCGGTCAATTTGAAGCGGCGCAGGCCATCGGTCTTCGCCACGGACAGATGATGACGCATATTATTTTGCCCCAGGCGATGCGAGCAATTCTGCCGTCCATCGGCAATGAGCTGGTTGTAAACATTAAAGACACGTCGGTTTTAAATGTGATTTCCGTAACAGAGCTGTTCTTTGTGACAAAAAGCGTTGCGGGATCGACATTCCAGATTTTCCAGGCGTACTTCATTGTGGCGCTCATCTACTTTGTTCTGACACGTTTAGCCAACTTTGTGATTCGAGCGCTGAGCAGGAAGATCAGTCCGGATGTGCCGTTTACCATTAAGAGTGCAACGGAGGCATAGTATGGAAAAACAAGCAATTCTTACGATTAACCATTTGGAAAAAACATTTGGTGCTGAAACAGTGCTGAAGGATGTCTCGCTCACGTTGCATCCGGGAGAAGTGGTTTCGCTCATCGGGCCGTCCGGTGCAGGAAAATCCACTTTCCTGCGTTGTATCAATCTGCTGGAGGAGCCGACGGCGGGGGAGATTCTGTTTCATGACCAGTCCATTTTAGCGCCCAAATTCGATCTGCTGCGCTATCATGCAAAGGTAGGCATGGTGTTTCAACAGTTCAACCTCTTTCGCAATCTGAGTGTACTGGAAAATTGCACGCTCGCTCAGGTGAAGGTGTTGGGGCGTGAAAAACAGGAAGCACGCGATGTGGCAATGAACAATCTCCGACGTGTGGGTATGGCGGATTATGATCGGGCCAAACCCGCACAGCTTTCGGGCGGCCAACAACAGCGTGTGGCCATTGCCCGCGCTCTTTCGATGGATCCGGAAGTTCTGCTTTTTGATGAGCCCACCTCCGCTTTGGACCCCCAAAATGTCGGGGAAGTGCTCAGCATCATAGAAGATCTGGCGAAGGGCGGCATGACCATGATGGTTGTTTCGCATGACATTTCTTTCGCACGTCGTATCGCCCATCGGGTGGCGTTTCTGCGTGGCGGATATATTGAAGAAATCGGCACACCGGAGGAGATCTTCTTGCATCCTAAGAGCGAAGCATTACAGCAATTTGTGCAGCAGCAGGAATAACAAGCGACTCGGTATGCGTCAAGTAGAGATCCTGTTAGCTCGTAAAAAAGTGATGACTTGGTGAGGGATACTAGTGCCGGTGCTTACTGGTTATACGCTTACTGGTTATTGCTAACTGGTAATTATAGAAAATTACTGTTTTCTCTTTAGCGCAGAAAGCTGCCGTAAAGCGGGCGGGATAATTACGGCTGTAAAACGAAAAAGTGTGAAAAGCCGCCGTAATCTGCCCGCGGCGCCCATAAGGAGCCGGCCTACGGCCGGCGATTGGTAAAGATGGAAGGCGACCCAGCGGGGCGCTGAGCGCGCACAGGAATACTCTCTCTATTTTTTTCTTCTTGGTCTCATATCAATTGCATCTCTACTATCTCTAAATGTTTTCTCGGAAGAGAGCTGGGGATTGTCTACAACGAGGAATTGCATTAGAATGTGCCTATTGAGCAAATGTCCCGAAAGAGAAGAAAAGAAGGGAAGAAAAGGTGCAGAAGGTATTACTGATCTGCAATGCAGATTCTATATGGACGAAAGAGTATGTGAAACATATTCACCTTCCTCTTTCAAATCAGATTGAAATTCTTTCTTTTGAACCGGTTAATGCCGACTTTCTTCAAGAGTATGCGGACATGGGGGTAACCATTCATATTCTCAAGTATTCCGCCCATTTTTTCGATAAAGCAAAAAAAATTACATGGCTTCTTCATTTTTTCCACCAAAAAAACCGTTTTAATGCTTATGATCTGGTGGAACTGCACGGACCGAAACAGTACGGCTTATACCGGCTGCTCTACCGGCTGTTGAATAGATATAAAGGAAGGCTCATTACCCTGTTTCACGGGTCGGAAATTCTTCGCCTTTCCCCGGAAAATGCCCCTGCGTTAAAGCCGTTGTTAGCCCGTTCCACACGTATTAACCTGCAGGTGTTGCAGCTGAAAGAGGCATTTATTCAGCACTACGGGCATGTCTACGATGAAAAAATCGCATGTGTCCGACTGGGCAGTCTGGCTTATGATGCGATTGACCGGATTACGGAAGATGAGAAAACGTTGAAAGCGCAGTTCGGTTTGGATCCGGAGAAAGTGATCGTCGCCGTGGGGCACAATGGCTATCGCGCCCAGCAACACTTGCCGGTTTTGGATGTGCTTTGTCGGTTGGACGAGGAACACAAGGAGAAGATCCAATTACTCGTGCATATCGCGTATGGCGCAAAGCCGGGCTATGATGAAGAACTGAAGAAAAAATTGGAAACCACGGGCATTTCTTATGTCCTGTCAACGCAGACTTTCGATCTGAATGAGATCGCAAGATTGCGCAAGGCGACGGATATCTTGATCCATGCCCAGCTAACGGATGCACTCTCGTCGACGATACGGGAAATGCTCTATGCCGGTAAGATATTAATTAATCCGAGCTGGATTCATTACCATGAATTCGATTCCCTCGGTGTGCAGTATGTAAAATACGATCATATTGACGAATTGCCGGAGCTTCTTACCGCACTATTGGATCATCGCCTTGTGATGGACACCGCAGGTAATCACGAAATAATGGGACGGGAATTTTCTTGGCAGGGCCTGCGCGCAGATTGGAACCGCTTGCTGCGGGGCGTGGATGAGAAAACAAAAGACGAAGCGTAAACGCTGATAACGGGAGATTTTTTTGAGACCTTTGATGACGACAACAAAAAACGTACTCTGTACGATAAATGAAGCGATGTCGAAGAAAATGCGCTTCGCTCTTTTGACGTTTCTTTATTTCAGCTACTATATTCTGCTTTTGTTACAGCCCCTTCTTGCGTTACGCTATTTAGGGTATTATGCGTTGCTTGTCTTCGGCTTGACCACGGCGCTGGTGGCAAATCGGGGGATGAAAACGGATATCGAAGGGGTTCCGAAAAACCGGAAGAGAATCGCCTTTGTTTTGTTTTTTCTCGGCTTATGGATGATTGTCACGGGTTTTTTCACCCGTTCACGAGGTCAAGTGTTTCAGGGCGCATTCCTCGGGATTTTCGTTCCTGCATCATGGCTCGTGACCACCAACCGCGAGAGTAAAAAAGAACTGATTCGGGCGTCGGGGCTTGCCGCCGTCGGTGCACTTCTTTTCCTCTTGGTGATTTCCGTTTGTTTTGTTCCGATCTATCCCGGGCAGTATTCGTCCATCTTGCTTAATCCCAACGGGTTAGCCCAGGCGTTAATTCCGATGGTGGTCAGTACGGGGTGTCTGTTCGCAGAAAATCTCGTTCAACCCAAGAAAACAATGTGGGGAAAAATAGGAAAGAGCGTTCTAACGATTGTCCTATTTGGCATCAGTATCTCTTTCATGATCTTTACCAAAAGCCGAACAGGACTGCTTTCTCTACTGGTTGTCGTCGCGCTTTGCTTTCTTTATGCGCATTTTAAAACGCACGTTTCTTTATGGAAGACGACCGTCTTGGTGGTACTTGCCTTCCTCATGCTTTCTCCCACCCTGTTTATGCTCAAGGATGTGGGCTACGGCTTGCTGAAATGGGAACTGCGTACAAAAGGTTCGGCCCAGCGCCTCATCGGTGATGAGATTGAAACCTATACGGCAAGTGCGGATGAGCAAATACAGGATATTGATTTGTCCCTGCAGACACAGAGTTTTATGGATCGCATCGGTAAGGGCATTACCGATGAAGCGGATACCAGTTCCGGGCGCTTTGCGATCTGGAGTGTAGCCATAAAAAAAATATCGTTTTTGGGTCGTCCCCAGTACAGCACTTTTGCGGTGACATACAGCAACCGTGTACACATCACCAACAACACGCACAACATTCTCCTTCAGATGGGATACTATTACGGTATTCCGGGGATGGTGTTAATGACTCTGTTTTTGATTCTGTATGTTTGGGAGATACTTCGCTACTGTGTGCGGGTGGTGATGACTGGGAAGTTGGACGGCTATACGTTATATCTGGTTTCTACCGCGGCCACGTTCTTCATTGTCGCCAACATTTCCGGAACGTATGAGCTTAACAGCACCTTTCATTCGCTCCTTTTTTGGCAAATGGCTTCCTTTCCACACGGCCTTTTGCCCGAGGAGAACAAAGAATGCCCGAACCGATCGGAAGAGACGTTGTGCCTCCATGACAAAGAAAAGAAAATACTTGTCTCGGCAGAAAAGAACAACGCTTACCTTTTGCCTGAAACGAAAAAAGATGATCATTGCACCGTTGTAACGGAGGAATTATGAGCGTTAAGCGCTGTACGCGTTGCGTAATGGATAATACATCCGATCCCACCATTCGCTTTGACGAACTGGGACAGTGCAATTATTGTACGGATGCGCTGGCAAAAAAGGATCAAGTGTACTTTCCCAATGCGGAAGGCAAAGAAAAATTGCAAGCCATGATCCGCAAACTGAAACAAGCGGGGAAAGGCAAAAAATTTGATTGTATCATGGGCATATCCGGCGGCTTGGATTCGTCCTATTTGGCGTATCTCGGTTGCCAATGGGGGCTGCGGATTTTAGCGGTTCATATCGATGATGGCTATGATACGGCGATTTCCATTCGCAATATTGAAAATCTGACGAAAGCGGCACATTTGGTGATGGAGACGGTTCGACCGGATCGCGTTCAATATGATGCGCTCATTCATGCGTATATGAAAGCTGGCGTGCCGAATCTCGCCATTCCCCAAGACAATATCCTGCTGGCATTTTTGCATGCTGAGGCAAAAAAACACGATGTCCACTACTTTCTTTCCGGTGGAAACTATGCCTTGGAGTACATTTTGCAGCAGGGCAACACATACAATTCGATGGATGTCGTGAACATTAAAGACATTCACCACCGTTTTGGAACGGAGGGGATCGATAAGCTGCGTTTTATCACCTCCATCCAAAAATGGCTATCGGACAAAACGGGAAACTTGGTGGAATATCGTCCATTAAATTATTTGGACTATAATCGCAAACGCGCATTTCAGGAACTGAAAGCATTTTGCGATTTTGAGTACTATGGTGGGAAACATCAGGAGAACCTCTTCACGACGTTTTTGCAACTATACTGGTTGCCGAAAAAATTTCATGTTGACAAACGGAAATCGCATTATTCGAGTCTGATTGTGTCAGGACAGATGACGCGAGAAGAGGCATTGCAGGCACTCGAAGAACCGATGTATGATCCGCAGCAAATGGACGCCTATATTGCGATCATTAAGGAGCGCATGGGTATCGGTGACGAAGAATTTGTGCACTTGATGGAGGCGCCGGTAAAACAGCACACGGACTATAAGACAGAAAAATTCGCAACAGCTGTTCGTAAGTTGCGCAATCGGTTCTTCGGCTAAGATTCTATGGATATGGATAAGGGTTTCGAGGACGAAAGGAAGTCGGGGACGGGATGGGAGAGCAAAAAATTAAAATTTGTCACATGACCAGCGTTCACGATAGCCGGGATGTGCGCGTTTTCCAGAAGGAATGCGTTTCGTTGGCTGCTCATCCCGAGTTCGCAGTGACCTTGGTTGCTCCGGGCGAAAGTCGGGAAGAAAAGGGTGTACAGGTTTTAGGCGTTGGACCGCGACCGATAAACCGTATACAACGCTTCTTATTATTTACGAAGCGGGTGTACAAGGAGGCGCTTCGCGTAGACGCCGACATCTATCACTTTCATGATCCGGAACTGATGGGCAAAGCGATAAAGCTGAAGCGTCATGGAAAAATTGTCATTTTTGACAGTCATGAATTCACGGCCAGTCAAATTCTGCTGAAAAATTACATTCCCCGTTTTCTGCGTAAGGGAGTAGCCCGCTTCTATCGTTGGCGGGAAAAGAAGAACTGCCGAAAACTGGATGCGGTGATTTTCCCCTGTACGATTGAGGGGAAGCATCCCTTTGCCGAAGAGGCGAAGCGAACCGAAATCATCGGCAATTTCCCGGATTTGACTTTTTGGAAGCCGGAAGAAGGCGTACAAAAGGAATATGACGTGTGCTGCACGGGATCCCTGACGGCTGAACGCGGCATTACGGCGCTTCTGACCGCAGCGAAGAAGAAAGGATTGTGCGTAGCGCTTGCAGGGGCATTTTCTCCGGCCAACTATGCCGATGCGTTGAAGGAACAGGGACTTTTGGAAGGCGTCAACTACTTCGGTGTTTGTCCGCCGACGCAGATTCGTGACATCGTCCGGCGGAGCAAGTACTGCTTTTCCGGCATTCAAGACAAGGGACAGTACGCGAAATTGGAAAACTTTCCCACGAAAGTGTATGAAGCCATGGCGGTTGGCCTTCCGGTGATTATGTCACGCTTTGCCTATCCGGAACGCATTAACCGCGAGGCGGAATTTGCACTTTTGATTGATCCGGCGGATGCGCATGCGTTAGAGGATGCGATGGAAAAAATGCGGGATGCATCATTTCGCGAGCGTCTCGGACAGAACGGAAGGAAGCTGGTAGAAGAACGCTTTAGCTGGCAACAGGACGAAAAGCGTCTGTACCGCTTGTATTGCGCGTTGAGTGAAGGACTTGGTCATGCAAGGGAAAACTGAACGGAATTGGGCGGAACAGAGTGAGGCGGCGAACATGACAACCAAACGCAAGCCGCTGTATCTTAAAGTTTCCGTTTCCTCTTTCGGGGAAAACAGCCGTGACGAGCGTGAGCTTTCTGCCGCCGAAGAAGCCGGATGGGAGAACCTGCATGTCATTGGCCCGAAGGGACTAAAGGAGCGACATCGCAACGGCCATTCCTGGACAGTAGAGGAAATTGATCCGCATCCCTTCGGAGATCGCGGCATTCGCCGGAGGTTGGGGCGTTTATTTTCTTTCCTTCATTATGTTGTGCGCATACGAAAACAGAAAGCGGACGTGATCTCGGGTCATGATCTGTTGGGGGTATGGCTTGCACATTTGGCAAGCATCGGTCGAAGAAAGAAGACGCGTCTCATTTATGATGCGCATGAGTATGAACTTGGCCGCTTTACCGGTAAGCGCAGAAGTCGCCTGACCTCGGCGATTATCTATCGCTTAGAAAAAAAATTTCTCAAGCGTTGCACCTTAACCATTCTTGTCAATCCGTCGATTCATGACCAGATGAAGCGCGATTATCAACTGGATTTTCCGGCGGTTATAGCGGGCAATATTCCGGTGCTTCGTGAACCGGATCCGGATAAGAGTCTGCAAATTCGAGCGCAATGGAAAGAAACGATGCGACTGAACGAATCGGAACCGATATTCATCTATCACGGCTTGGTGGGACCGGGCCGCGGCATTGAAGAAGCGGTTCAGGCGCTTTCCGCTACGAATCGTGGCGGGTTGGTGATCATGGGCTACGGGATGGATTCGTACAAAAAGACGTTGGAAGATCTTCGTCGGCAAATACCGAAACCGGAGCGTATTCTTTTTCATGAAGCGGTGCCCGGAGCGGAACTTTGCACCTATTTGGCAGCGGCCGATATCGGCATCGTGCTCATCTATCCGATATCCAAAAGTTATTATTACGCGCAGCCGAACAAACTTTTTGAATCCATTCATGCGGGCAATCCCGTGTTGGCCTCCGATTTGCCGGAAATTTCCCGCGTGGTGAACACCTATGGTATCGGCATGCTGTGCGACATCAAGAATCCGGAAGATATTCAGCAAAAATGGGAACAATTGGCGGAGGACTATGCCAAGGAGCCGTTCCCGAAGCGTCTGGTCGAGGCAAAAAAAACGCTCAATTGGAATGTGGAAAAGCGCGCGTTGGTGAATGCCCTGCGCACATTGCGCATAGAAGAAGAGAAAAAATTCTGATCCACTGGATCGGAATTTTTTCTATTTTGACTTGCCAAGACAGACAATGTTGTGTAAAATAATCGAGTGTCCAGAAATACGGGCGATGAAGCGAGAGGTTGCTCGAACGTCCAAGGACCCCTAAAGGCGTTGAAAATGCAACGCACTAGGGGAAAAGACGTAGGTCGAGGGAATTTTCGTGGAGCAGTTCGATAGCATTCGAACGACGGAAAACCGGTATTTCTTTTTTTAGGCGGGCATAGGACACGCCCGGCTCAGTGTATCGGCGAACCGGCGCAAACCTTTTGTAACCTTCCTTAGTATAAATGGGAAGGGCGGAGCAAAGACAAAACTCTCCCGAAAACGGGTGAGAGAATGGGGCTCTGCCGAAAGGAGCGCAAAACCAAGGAGGAAAAATGGCGAATCAGAAGATCAGAATCCGGCTTCGTGCATATGATCATGAAGTCATCGACGCGTCAGCGGCGAAAATTGTTGAAGCGTGCAAGCGTTCCGGAGCAGAAGTTTCCGGGCCGATTCCGCTGCCGACAGACAAAGAAGTCATCACCATCCTGCGTGCAGTCCATAAATATAAGGACTCGCGCGAGCAGTTCGAGCAGAGAACGCACAAGCGCTTAATCGACATTGTCAACCCCAATGTCAAGACGCTGGAAGCACTCAAAAAGCTGAACCTGCCGGCCGGTGTGGACATCGAGATCAAACTGTAACCCCATTAGAATGATCGCGAAAGCGATCCGCTGTAAAGGAGGAACTCGTGAAGAGTATATTAGGCAAGAAGGTCGGGATGACCCAGATCTTCGATGAAAACGGCATTGTCACGCCGGTGACTGTCGTTCAGGCCGGACCCATGGTGGTCACACAGGTCAAAACGGCCGAAAAGGACGGCTACAATGCCATCCAGGTCGGATTTGCGGAGCAAAAGGAAAAGAAGATCAACAAACCGCTGAAAGGCCATTTCAATAAAGCGAATGTTGCCTATAAAAAGACGCTGCGTGAAATTCGCGTAGACGAAGGCGAAACGTTCGAACCGGGACAGGAATTTACCGTTTCTCTGTTTGCCGCCGGGGATGTGATCGATGTGATCGGCACATCTAAAGGAAAAGGCACCCAGGGCGCTATTCGCCGCTGGAACTATGGCCGCGGACCGATGGGACACGGTTCCAAATCCCACCGTGTCGGCGGAGCGCGTGCGGCAGGATCGTATCCGGCGCGTGTTTTCCCGGGCACAAAGGGATCCGGAAAAATGGGACATGATCGGGTAACCGTACAGAACTTGACCGTAGTGCGCGTCGACGAGGAAAACAACATGATCCTCATCAAAGGTGCACTGCCCGGCCCGAAGGGTGGACTGGTGACGATTCGTGCGGCGAAGAAAGCCCGGACGAAGTAAGGAGGACGGAAATGCCAAAAGTGAATGTAGTAAAGCAGACCGGTGAAGTTGTCGGCGAACTGGAGCTGGCTCCGGAGCTGTTTGACGTCGATGTCAACGAGCATACCGTCTACACCGTAGTAAAGAACTTGCTGGCGAACAAACGCCAGGGTACCCAGTCGGCCAAGACACGTGCCGAGGTTCGTGGTGGCGGTCGCAAGCCGTATCGCCAAAAGGGAACCGGTCGTGCGCGTGCCGGCTCGAGAACGCAACCGAACTGGCGTGGCGGCGGCATGGTTTTTGCCGTAAAACCGCGCAGCTACCGTTATACGACGCCGAAGAAAATTCGTCGTACAGCGCTCAAGTCGGTATTGACGGCCAAGGTTCGTGCAGATGAACTCATCGTGTTGGATGCGCTGAACCTGGATGCGTTCAGTACAAAACAGGCCGCGGCGGTACTCAATGCGATTCATGCCGATAAAAAAGCCTACATCGTTGTTCATGAGGCGGATGAGAAGCTGATTCGTTCCTTCCGCAACATCCCGACGGTAGAAACCGTTGAGGTCGACAGCATCAACGTTTACGATCTTATGCGCTTCAATTCTCTGATCATGACGAAGGATGCGGTGAAAAAGGCAGAGGAGGTCTTTCAATAATGAAATCTCCATTTGATATCATCATTGCTCCGGTCATCACGGAGAAATCCATGGCGGATATGGGAGAGCACAAATACACCTTCCGCGTCGATGCCAAGAGCAATAAGGCGGAAATTCGCCATGCCGTTGAAGAAGCCTTTGACGGCGTCAAGGTTAAGCGTGTCAACACGATTACCATGAAAGGGAAAACCAAACGCGTGGGGAACCACAAGACGAAGAGCTCCGATTGGAAGAAAGCCATCGTCACCCTCACGGAAGACTCGAAAGAAATCGAGTTCTTCGAAGGAATGTAATCGAGGAGGGATGCAATGGGAATCAGAAGATATAAACCGACCTCGGCAGGCCGCCGCGTCATGCGCGTATTGACCTTCGAGGAAATCACCAAATCCACCCCGGAAAAATCGCTGACGGTCAGCCTGAAGCGTTCGGGCGGTCGTACGAATAACGGACGCACTACACTGCGTTTCCGTGGCGGCGGTGCGAAGCGTCGTTACCGCATCATCGATTTCAAGCGCAACAAGGACAACATTCCGGCAAAGGTCTCTTCGATCGAATACGATCCGAACCGCTCCGCGAATATCGCCCTGTTGGTCTATGCCGACGGTGAAAAGCGCTATATCCTGGCACCGCGCGGACTGCAAGTCGGTCAGCACGTAGAATCCGGTGAAAACGTCGACATTACGGTCGGCAACGCATTACCGCTTCGCTTTATTCCGGTCGGCCAGACGATTCATAACATCGAAATGAAGCCGGGAAAAGGTGCGCAGCTGGTGCGTACAGCCGGTGCTGAAGCACAGCTGATGGCGAAAGAAGGAAAATATGCGCAGCTTCGTATGCCTTCCGGCGAATATCGCTTAATTTCGCTGGATTGCAAAGCGACGATCGGCGCGGTCGGAAACCCCGATCATGGCCTGGTTCGTCTGGGCAAAGCCGGTAAGAAGCGTTATCTGGGCCGCAAGCCTCATGTACGCGGTTCAGCGATGAACCCGGTTGACCATCCGCACGGCGGTGGTGAGGGACGCGCTCCGGTAGGACGTCCGGCACCGATGACCCCGTGGGGCAAGAAGTCACGTGGCGTGAAGACCCGCACAGCGAAACAATCCGACAAGATGATTGTTCGCCGTCGCACGAAGTAACAGGAGGATGGCATGAGCAGATCTTTGAAGAAAGGGCCTTTTGTTGATGACCACCTGATGAAAAAGGTGGAGGCTCTTAATGAATCCAATAAGAAAATGGTGATCAAGACGTGGTCACGTCGCTCGACGATCTTCCCGCAGTTTGTCGGTCACACGATCGCCGTTCACGATGGAAGAAAACACGTACCCATCTATATCACGGAAGATATGGTCGGACACAAACTCGGCGAGTTTGTACCCACCCGTACATTTAGAGGCCATGCCGCGAAATCAGACAAGCAGAGTGGCGTACGCTAGGAGGTAGGACATGGAAGCAAGAGCAGAAGCAAAATATGTTCGCGTCTCTCCCCGCAAGGTGAACTACATCTGCAAAGAGATTCGTGGCAAGCAAGTGGATGAAGCGCTGACCATTCTGCATTTCACCCCGAAAAAAGGCGCGGAAGTGCTGGAAAAGGTTCTGCGTTCGGCGATTGCGAATGCGGAAAACAACCTCAGCCTGGATCGCGAAGAATTGGTCGTCAGTCAGGCATGGGCCAACGACGGACCGACCATGAAGCGCTGGCATCCGAAGGCGAAAGGTGCAGCATATCCGATTCTCAAGAGAACGTCGCACATCGGCGTTGTGGTCAGTGAAAAAGAGGAGGAAGAGCGCTAATGGGTCAAAAGGTACATCCGAAGGGAATGCGCGTCGGCGTTATTAAGGATTGGGATTCCAACTGGTTCGCCGGCAGCGCACAGTTTCCGAAGCTGATTAAAGAGGATCATGAGATCCGTCAAATGGTTAAGAAAGAGTTGTTCGACGCCGGTATCTCCGATATCAAAATCGAGCGCACCATGGGACGCGTACGCGTCACCATCAATACGGCCAAGCCGGGCGTAGTCATCGGCAAGGGCGGTACAGCGGTGGAAGAGCTCAAAAAGCGCATGGAAAAATTGACCAATAAGACGGTTTTGATCAATGTCGAAGAAATTCGTAATCCGGACCTGGATGCGCAGTTGCAGGCGGAACGTATTGCCGCTGACCTGGAAAACCGCGTGACTTTCCGTCGTGCGATGAAACAGGCGATTCAGCGCAGTATGCGTGCCGGCGCCAAAGGAATTAAAACGGTTGCTGCCGGTCGTTTGGGCGGTGCCGATATGGCTCGCAGCGAGCATTATTCCGAAGGAACTATTCCTCTGCAGACGCTGCGTGCCGACATTCGCTACGGCCAGGCGGTCGCCAGAACGACTGCCGGTGCGGTGGGAATCAAGGTATGGATCTATATCGGTGAAGTGCTTCCGGGAATGAAGGAAGCCGAAATGCCGAAGCCGCCGCGTCGTGAGCCGCGTCGCGGACGCCGCGATCGTCGCGATGACAATCGCCAGGATCGCCGGGATAACCGTCGAGGCGGAGAGCGTCGAGGAAACCGTCGCGAAGGATCCGGTCGCGGCGAGCGTCCCCAGCGTGAGCAATAGACCGGGTGAGGAGGTAGCACTATGTTAATGCCAAAAAGAGTAAAACGCCGTCGCGTCCACCGCGGTCGTATGAAGGGAATGGCACTGCGCGGAAACACCGTCACTTACGGTGAATACGGTCTGCAGGCTGTTGAGCCGGCATGGATGACGGCCAATCAGATTGAAGCGGCTCGACGTGCCATGACCCGTTACATCAAGCGTGGCGGAAACGTCTGGATTAAAGTTTTCCCGGATAAGCCGGTATCGAAAAAGCCCGCGGAAGTCCGCATGGGTTCCGGTAAAGGTGCTCCGGAGTATTGGGTCGCCGTCATTAAGCCGGGTCGCGTGCTGTTTGAGATGGCCGGCGTGCCCCACGATGTGGCGAAAGAAGCGATGCGTCTTGCTGCTGCGAAATTGCCGATGAAGACCAAATTCGTCGTGCGTGAACAAGCGGGACAGGAAGGTGAAGAATAATGAAAGCTACGGAAATTCGCAATCTCTCCGATCAGGATCTCAGCCAGAAGCTGCAGGATCTGAAGCAGGAATTGTTCAATCTTCGCTTCCAGATCGCAGCCGGTCAGCTGGAAAATCCCAATGCGATCGGTTCGGTAAAAAAAGACATCGCGCGTGTACGCACGATTCAACAGGAACGTGCCCTTGCGGCAAGAAAGGAGGCTTAACCGATGGAAAATCGTACATCCAAACGTCCACAGAAGATCGGTATGGTCGTCTCCAATAGTATGGACAAGACGATCGTGGTGGAAATCGCGACGTTGGTCAAGCATCCCGAATACCACAAGATGATGAAGCGCACGATTCGCATCAAGGCACATGACGAGAATAATCAGGCGAAAATCGGCGACCGTGTTCTGGTAATGCAGACGCGTCCGCTGTCGAAAACGAAACGCTATCGCCTCGTTGAAATCCTCGAAGAAGCGAAGTAAGAGAGGGGGCTTCAATGTTACAGAACGAAAGTCGTTTGAAAGTCGCCGATAACTCCGGCGCCAAGGAACTCTTAGTCATTCACGTCATCGGCAGCACCGGTCGTAAATACGCGCGTATCGGCGATCAGATTCGCTGCACGGTCAAAAATGCGACCCCGGGCGGTACGGTGAAGAAGGGCGATATCGTCACTGCCGTAGTGGTGCGCAGCAAAGACGGTATTTCTCGTCCCGACGGCAGCGTGATTCGCTTTGACGATAACGCGGCGGTCATTGTCAAGGACGATAAGAATCCGGTCGGCACACGCATTTTTGGACCGGTTACCCGCGAGCTTCGCCAGAATGGCTATATGAAGATCATTTCGCTCGCACCGGAAGTACTGTAAGGAGTGGACTATGCACATTAAAAAAGGTGATCAAGTCCAGGTGATCTCCGGCAAATATAAAGGAAAAGTCGGTGAGGTATTACAGGTTTTTCCAAAAGCGAACCGGGTCATCGTTAAGGACGTCAATATGCAGGTGAAGCATAAGAAACCGCGCAGTTTGCAGGAGCCGGGTGGACTTATCCATCGCGAAGGCCCCATTCATGCATCGAATGTTCTGCTTTATGATGAAGCGGCTAAGCGCGGTGTGCGCACACACACAGAAATCAAGGACGGGAAAAAAGTTCGTGTTTCCACCAAGAGCGACACCCGTTTTGATCAGTAAGGGGGACGACCATGGATAATACTCTATATACGCATTATAAAAACGAGGTCGTACCCGCTTTAATGAAGGAATTCTCCTACGACAACATTATGCAGGTACCGAAGTTGGAGAAGATCGTCATCAACTGCTCCATGGGCGAAGCCAAAGACAACCCGAAGGTATTGGAATCGGCTGCTCATGAGCTTGAGGTCATTACCGGTCAGAAGCCGGTGATCGTCAAAGCGAAGCGTTCGGTGGCAAACTTCAAATTGCGTGAAGGACAGGCCATTGCGACCAAAGTCACTCTTCGCCATAAGAAGATGTATGATTTCCTCGAAAAGTTGATTGCGATCGCGCTTCCGCGTGTTCGCGACTTCCGCGGGGTTCCCGCTACGTCTTTTGACGGTCGTGGCAACTATGCCATGGGCGTGAAAGAGCAACTGATCTTCCCGGAAATCAATTATGACGATGTGGATACGATTCACGGTATGGACATTATCATTGTCACATCCGCTCAAACGGACGAGGAAGCCAAATCGTTCCTCAGCCACATGGGCATGCCGTTCGCAAAGTAAGAGGAGGAGAAATGGCAAAGAAATCATTGATTGCGAAACAGCAGAGAAAGCCGAAGTTCTCGACGCGCGCCTATAGCCGCTGCAGCATTTGCGGTCGTCCGCACGCTGTCCTCAAGAAGTACGGTATTTGCCGCATCTGCTTCCGCGAACTGGCTTATCGCGGGGAAATCCCCGGCGTAAAAAAGGCCAGCTGGTAAGCTGAGGAGGAGGTAGAAACATGATGACAGATCCGATCGCGGATATGCTCACGCGCATCCGCAATGGCAATATGAAAAAACACGAATCCGTCGAAGTGCCGGCATCCAACATGAAGAAGAGTCTTGCACAGATTCTTTTGGACGAAGGTTACATCAAAGGATTCAACGTCGTGGAAGACAATAAACAGGGCATGATCACCATCGATTTGAAATATGTGGATGATCAGCGCGTCCTCTCCGGCCTCAAACGCATTTCCAAACCCGGTCGTCGCGTCTATGTGCGCGCCAACGAGGTTCCTCGCGTATTGGATGGTCTGGGTGTGGCAATTCTGTCGACGTCCCACGGCGTATTGACCGACAAGCAGGCACGCGAACAGGGTGTCGGCGGCGAAGTGATCTGCTACATTTGGTAAGGGGAGGTAATTATGTCAAGAATTGGATTGAAGCCGATTGACATCCCCGAGAAAGTGGACGTTTCAGTCGACAACACCAACACAGTTAAGGTCAAAGGACCGAACGGCGAACTTGCACAGCAGCTTCCTGCCGCGTTCAAAGTAGAACAGGACGGGAATGTGATGCATGTGGTTCGTCCGGATGATGAGAAGAAAACCCGCTCGCTGCACGGCCTCTATCGCACGTTGATTGCGAATATGCTTGAAGGTGTAACGAACGGCTATACCAAGAAAATGCATATCGAAGGAAGCGGTTACCGTGCACAGAAACAGGGGAACACGCTGGTGCTGAACCTCGGTTTTTCGCATCCCGTACAAATGCAAGATCCGGATGGCATTACGACGGAAGTACCGGATGACCGCACCATCATCGTGAAGGGCGCGGATAAACAGCAAGTCGGAAACTATGCGGCCAACATTCGTAAATGGCGCCTGCCGGAACCGTACAAGGGCAAGGGCATTCTTTACGAAGGAGAACAGGTACGTCGCAAAGAAGGTAAAACAGGCAAGTAAGGAGGCGCTTAGATGGCACAATCTACAAAAAATGCAAATCGGTTGGCGCGTCATGCCCGTGTTCGCAAAAAGATTTCGGGCACTGCGGATCGTCCGCGCCTGAACGTCTATAAGAGCAATATGAACATGTATGCGCAGATTATCGATGATGAAGCCGGTGTAACGCTTGTTTCGGCATCGACGCTCGACAAAGATGTAGAAGTCAAAGGTTCCTCAGTAGAGTCCGCTAAAGCGGTGGGCGAAGCTGTGGCAAAGAAGGCTCTGGAAAAGGGCATCGAGACGGTCGTCTTCGACCGCTCCGGCTACATCTATCACGGCAAGGTGAAAGCGGTCGCCGAAGGCGCTCGCGAAGCCGGCCTCAAGCTGTAACCGGGGAGGAGGAATCATGTATAAAGAAGACAACAAGCAAGAGCTTGAAGAAAAAGTCGTCTCGATCAACCGCGTCTCCAAGACGGCCAAGGGTGGCCGTACGGGCCGTTTTGCCGCTATCGTTGTCGTTGGGGATAAAAAAGGCCGCGTCGGCATCGGTACGGGCAAGTCGCTGGAAGTTCCTGATGCCATTCGCAAGGGATCCGAAGAAGCGAAGCGCTCAATGGTTCGTGTGCCGCTGGTCGGAACCACGATCCCGCATACGATCATCGGTCGTGACGGTGCAGGCCGCGTTCTGCTGATGCCGGCAAAAGAAGGTACCGGAATTATCGCCGGCGGTCCGGTTCGTGCGGTCTGTGAAATGGCAGGCATCACCGACATTCGTGCAAAGTCGTTGGGATCTTCCAATGCGCGCAGCATTGTTAATGCCACCATGAACGGCCTGCTCACCATGAGAACGGCGGAACAGGTTGCTCGTCTGCGCGGCAAGAGCGTAGAAGAAATTTTGAAGTAGGAGGCCGAGCATGAGTAAGTTAAAAATTACGTTGAAGAAGAGCTTCATCGGCCGCCAAGATAAACAGATTAAAACGGCGAAAGCGTTGGGTCTGACGAAAGTCGGACACACGGTTGAGCATGAGGATACGCCGTCCATTCGCGGTGCAATCCAAAAGATTGGTTTCATGCTTGATGTCGAGGAAGTACAATAGGAGGTCGATCATGAAATTACATGAATTAAAGCCTGCACGTGGCGGTGAGACCAAAGAACGCAAACGCGTCGGCCGTGGTCATTCCTCCGGTTGGGGTAAATTCGCCGGCAGAGGCCGCGATGGCCAAAATTCGCGAAGCGGCGGCGGTGTTCGCCCGGGTTTCGAGGGTGGTCAGATGCCGTTATTCCGCACGCTTCCGAAGCGCGGATTCCACAATCCGTTTTCGAAGCAGTATGCCGTGGTCAACTTGGATGATCTGAACCGCTTTGAAGACGGTGCCGTCATCAACGCCGAAACGCTCGTGGAGGCGGGAGTGATCCGTCAGAACGAATTAGTGGACGGATTAAAGGTTCTCGGAAATGGGGAACTGGAAAAGAAGTTTACGGTTCAGGCTACGAAATTTTCCAAGTCCGCCGAAGAAAAAATTCAAGCGGCCGGTGGAAAGGCTGAGGTGGTCTGATGCTTTCCACACTCAAGAATGCATGGGCAACAGAACAGACAAGAAAGCGTATCCAGTTCACGGTATTGATGGTGATTGTTCTTCGACTCGGCAATGCACTGCCTATTCCGTTTGCCAACTTGCAGCTTATCAACCAGATTTATAATTCGATGCAGGGAAGCCTTCTCGGCATCATGAACATGATCAGCGGTGGCGGATTGGCGAACTTGAGTGTTTTGGCTTTGGGTGTGGGCCCCTACATTACGTCGTCCATTGTCATCCAGCTGTTGACATTCGCGATTCCGCAGCTGGAGGAAATTTCCAAAGAAGGAGAAGAAGGCCGAAAGAAGATCCAGCAGTATACGAAGTATTTGGGCATCGCTCTCGCGGTGGTTCAAGCCTTCGCGCTGGTTCAGGGTATTTTCTCCGGCGCCTTCGGTAACGGCGGCGCGCTGGAAAAGGCGATTGCCGTTCTGGTCATGGTTGCCGGCGCATCCTTCGTGGTATGGATTGGCGATCTGATCACCGAACACGGGGTCGGAAACGGCGTATCCTTCATTATTTTCCTGGGCATTGTTGTACAGATGCCGGGAAGACTGTATGGAATGATTCAAGCGGTCATTCACGGACAAATGAATGTTCTGGTTCTTCTGCTCATCATTGCGATCACGATTGCGGTTACGGTCGTTGTTGTGTTGCTCAATGAAGGTGAGCGTAAGGTTCCGGTACAATACGCCAAGCGCGTGGTCGGCCGTAAGATGTATGGCGGACAGGCGACGCACATCCCCATCAAAGTGAACATGGCGGGCGTTATGCCGATCATTTTTGCCTCGGCATTGCTGGCCATTCCGCAAACCATGGCGTTGCTCTTCGGCGGCGGTGTACAGCGTTTTGTTGCGCAGTATCTCACCCCGCAAGGATGGATCGGGTTCATCGTACAGCATACTTTTCAGGCGCTGTTGATTGTCCTGTTTGCCTATTTTTACAACTCCATTCAGTTTAACGCCTATGAGTATTCACGTAACCTGCAGCAATCCGGCGGCTTTATACCGGGCATCCGTCCGGGAAAACCGACCACGGAATACCTCCAGCGCATTGTCGGACGCATCACACTGGTCGGCGCCATTGTTTTGGCGATTCTCTCGATCATTCCCGGCCTGGTGAATATGATCTTCTCGGTGAGTCTCGGCTTCGGCGGTACGTCGATCATCATTGTGGTCGGTGTCGTGCTGGAAATGGTGCGTACGTTGGAGGCACAACTGCAGATGCGCCATTATCGCGGCTTCTTAAAGCGGTAAGAAAGGAAGGCTATGATGAGGCTCGTATTACTTGGTCCTCCGGGAGCGGGAAAGGGCACCCAGGCAAAAAAACTGGAAGAGCGCTTTCACCTGTCGCATATCTCTACGGGCGACATCTTCCGTGCAAATATCAAGAACCAAACCGAATTAGGCAGGAAGGTCGAGAGCTATCTTTCCTCCGGACAGTTGGTTCCGGATGAATTGACGATCGCCATGCTTTGGGATCGTCTCGACCGGGAAGAGGATCAGGGGTTTCTGCTGGACGGTTTTCCGCGTACGCTGGAACAGGCGGATGCGTTAAAGGTCGGTCTTGCTGAACGCGAGCGTCCCTTAGACGCCGTCCTTTCCATCGAAGTGGAGGAGAAGGTGCTAGTCAAGCGGCTGGCGGGCCGCAGAACGTGCCCGCATTGCGGCGCCTCCTTCCATATTACTGATCAACCGCCCAAAAAAGAGGGCGTCTGTGATGAGTGCGGAACAAGTCTTGTTCAGCGTCCCGATGACAGCGAAGAAACGGTGCAAAAACGCATTGATGTCTATCGGGCACA
This sequence comes from Murdochiella sp. Marseille-P8839, assembly GCA_019753405.1. Taxonomy (GTDB): domain Bacteria; phylum Bacillota; class Clostridia; order Tissierellales; family Peptoniphilaceae; genus Murdochiella. The sequence continues at coordinate 177,501 of JAIKLF010000001.1, forward strand.
AACGGAACCTCTTGTGGCGTATTACGAAAAAGAGGGAATCCTCGTGCACATCAATGGCGATCGTCCGGTTGATATCGTATTTCACGCCATTGAAGCGGCGTTAAACGCATGACGTTAGAAGCGAACATGAATCAGCCGTGCCCTCTCGTTCCCGGCCAAGTGGTGCGATCCAAGGCCGGACACGATAAAGGCAAGGTCTTTCTCGTACTGGATTGTTGTGATGCGAAGCATGTTCACGTGGTGGACGGGCGGACACGAACGCTTGCCCATCCCAAGAAAAAACGCGTGATTCATTTACAGCCTTTTCGCGCTGTAGTGTCCGAATTACAGACGATGAGCGAGGATGCGGTGTTTGATGATGCCGCAATCCGAAAATGGTTAGCCCCCTATGAGGAGGCACACACGAAGGAGGAAAGCTGATGTCATCAAAAGACGTGATTGAAGTCGAAGGCGTCGTCAAAGAGCGACTTCCAAACGCCATCTTCATCGTCGAGCTGGAAAACGGGCACGATGTCATGGCCCACATTTCCGGAAAGTTGCGCATGAATTACATTCGCATTCTGGAAGGAGATCGCGTGACCGTGGAGCTGTCTCCCTATGATTTGACCAAGGGACGCATCACGTGGAGAAAGAAATAGGAGGAAGCAATGAAAGTCAGACCATCAGTAAGAAAGATGTGTGATAAATGCAAGATCATCAAACGCAAAGGTCGCGTCATGGTGATCTGTGAGAACCCGAAGCACAAACAGCGTCAAGGCTAAGGAGGTGCGACTTTGGCTCGAATTTCCGGGGTGGATTTACCCAAAGAAAAGCGTGTAGAGATCGGTTTAACGTATATTTACGGCATCGGTCGTTCACGTTCCAACGAAATTTTAAAGAATGCGGATGTGAATCCGGACACGCGTGTACGCGACCTTTCCGAATCGGAAGTGCAGCGTATTCGTGAACAAATCGCGGAGTATCACGTGGAAGGCGACCTTCGCCGTGACGTTTCGATGAACATCAAACGTCTCCGTGAAATCAACAGTTATCGTGGCAACCGTCATCGTCGCAACCTTCCGGTTCGCGGGCAGAACACGAAAAACAATGCCCGCACGCGCAAGGGTCATAAGAGATAAGGGGGGATGTTATGGTAGCGCAAAAGAAAGTCACCAGACGTGGTGGAAAACGCCGCGTAAAAAAGAATATTACGAACGGTCAGGCACATATCATCTCGACCTTCAACAACACGATTGTGACGCTTTCCGATTTAAACGGAAATGTCATTTCGTGGGCTTCTTCGGGACAATTGGGATTCCGCGGGTCGCGTAAATCGACGCCGTATGCCGCGCAGCAGTGTGCGGAAGAGGCGGCGCAGAAAGCAATCGAACAGGGTCTTAAGACCGTTGAAGTGTACGTCAAAGGACCGGGTTCAGGTCGTGAATCCGCCATTCGTGCATTGGAGACGGCAGGACTTAGCGTAACGTTGATTAAAGATGTTACACCGATTCCGCACAACGGCTGCAGACCGCCGAAGAGAAGAAGAGTTTAACGGAGGCAATCATGGCAAGATATACCGGACCGATTTTGAAACGTTGCCGTGCCTTGGGCATCGAGCCCCAGGTTGTCGGCATCGATAAGAAGAGCCGCCGCAATCCGAAGCGCAACACACGCAAGTTGAGCGACTACGGTATGCAGCTTCGTGAAAAACAGAAGGCAAAATTCATTTACGGCGTCTCCGAGAAGTCATTCCGCAATCTGTTCAGCCGTGCTACGCGCATGAGCGGACAGGCCGGCTGGAATCTTCTGAAACTGTTGGAACTGCGCTTTGACAACGTGGTTTATCGCATGGGCTTTGCGTCGACACGTGCGCAGGCACGTCAGCTGATCGTTCACGGCCATTTTGACCTGAACGGCCACAAAGCGACCGTGCCTTCCATGACGTTGGAGGTAGGCGACGTCATCAGCGTTCGTGAGCGTTCACGTAAGAATGCATTTTTCAAGAACACCGAAGAGAACATCTGGAACCAGATGCCTTGGGTCTCGGTGGACGCAGAAAAATTGCAGGGTCGTATTCTCTCCGAGCCGATGCGCGACAACATCGACTATCCGATTGAAGAGACACAGATTGTCGAGTTGTACTCGAAGTAATTCCCCCGTAGCGCGACGTTGGAATCGAGTTCGACAGAACAGAAGGGGAGGCTGATCCGTGGTAGATCGACTCAATACAAAAGTTGAAATCCTTGAATTGGATGAACACAAGAACTATGGACGCTTTAGTATGTCTCCGTTAGAGCGCGGATACGGGACCACAATAGGGAATTCGCTTCGCCGTGTGCTGCTTTCTTCTTTGCCGGGTACAGCGGTCTCCAACATCAAGTTTGATGAAGGTGTTCCGCACGAGTTCACCACCATTCCCGGCGTTCTCGAGGATGTACCAGAAATTGTCCTAAACATTAAGGGCCTTGCGGTGCGTCGCTTGCAGGGACACGGAGAAGAAGTGACGTTGCGCCTGGATGTGGAGGGGCCGAAGATTGTTACGGCTCGTGATATTCAGGAAAGCACAGAGGTAGAGATTGTTAATGCAAACCACTACCTTTGCACATTAAATGCGGACGGCGAAATTCACATGGAATTGACCGTCATTGATGGCGAAGGCTATGCCCTTGCCGACCAAAACAAAGATGCGGATGATCCGATTGGCACCATTGCCATTGATTCCTCCTTCACTCCGGTGAAGAAAGTCAATTTCGAGGTGCAAAATACACGCGTTCAGCAGATCACCGACTACGATAAGCTGATCTTGGAAGTATGGACGGACGGTACCGTCACACCTCAAGAAGCGACGTCACAGGGAGCAACGATTCTTATGGATCATTTGCGCCTGTTTACCGAGCTGCCCGCGTTTGTCGTAGAAGACAATGATGAGGCAAAAGAACCGGAGTCCGAAGAGAACACGCTGCTGCAGAAACCCATCGAAGATCTGGATTTAACTCTGCGCAGCTATAATTGCCTGAAGCGTTCGGATATTCACACGCTGGGCGACATTATCCGTATACCTGCGGATGAGTTGGCCAAGATTCGCAATTTTGGCAAGAAGTCCTATGCCGAGGTAGAAGAAAAAGTACAATCCTACGGTTTGGAACTGAATCATTCGCAAGAGTAACATTAAGGAGGAGACATTGGCGAACTTACGAAAGTTGGGAAGAAGAACCGATCATCGCACGGCCATGTTGCGTAATCAGGTCTCATCCCTTTTCCTGCACGGTCGTATTACGACCACCGTCACCCGCGCCAAAGAAACGCAGAAGATGGCGGAAAAGCTGATTACCGAAGCAAAAAAAGAAACCTTAGCCGGCAATCGTGCGATTTCTTCAGAACTCTACAGCAATGAGGTAGCCCGTAAAGTGGTGGAAGAAATTGCTCCGGCGATGAAAGATCGTAACGGCGGTTATACGCGTGTCCTCAAAGTGGGTCGGCGTCGCGGTGATGCAGCGGACTTGGCGATTCTTGAACTGGTCATGGAACCCGCCTCGTCAAAAAAGACGGAGAAAAACGTAGAAAAACCGGCCGAGACGAAGAAGGAAGAACCAGCTGCTGAGCAGACGGAGACGGAAGAAACCGCTGAGGTGGAAGAAGCCGAAGAAACGAAGGAAGAAGAACAAAAAGAAGAAACAACGGAAGCGTAATTTTCCGCTTTCTCAAAGACGGCGGCAGGAGCCTATCGTTCTCGCCACCGTCTTTTTTTGTATCTTGTTTTGTACTTCGTTGCGGTTGTTACATCTCCTTCGCCTTGACAGTCCACATCCCCTTTTCTATCATTAAGGTGCTGAAAAAGGAGAGAAAAACGTCCATGTTTGTGGAGAAATGCAGACCGAAGGGAAGAGGAGGAAAAGGGGAAAATGCTGATGGAGACGAAACCCAACAATCGCGGTGATCTTCATGTTGTTCATCTTGAAACGGATTGTTTACGCGTTACCCTGTTGCCGGAAATCGGTTGCAAAATTGCTTCCATTATTTATAAACCCAACCAATTTGAAGCGCTTGCCCGTCCGCTTGGCCATGAAACTGCGAAAGAGCAGACAAAATTGTATGCCCGCGCCTATCCCGGCGCCCCTTTTGATCAGTTTGATTTGTCCGGCATAGATGACTGTATTCCGACTATTGATGCGTGCAGCGTGGAGAATCTCGGCCGATTTGCCGATCATGGGGATGCTTGGAGTCGTCCGTGGAATGTGTTTGAAGAAGATCGCTCTACCCGCTCGGTAAAAGCCTTTTTTCGGCTTTCTTCGATTCCGTTGTATTTTGAGCGACACGTTCATATTGAAGACAATGTGATTCAACTGGACTATCGGCTTCTTAACGAGTCCATCGATGAACATCCCTGGCTGTGGGCGTTGCACGGTCTGTGTCGCTATGAACCGGATGCCATTCTTTCTTGGCCGGAACCGTATTCTTTGATGAATGCGCATGGCGAGGAGCCGTTTGCTTTTGATATGCGCAAATTGACGGAGGTACCGGAAAAGCAGGCATATAAATTTTATTTGACGGATCCGGTTTCGGTAGGAGAAACATCAATCATTTATCCGACGCAGGGTATGCGTATTACGCAGCAATGGGATGCTACGCAGTTTCCTTATCTCGGAGGATGGATCAACACCGGCGGAAGTGCAGGTTCACGTTGTATCGCACTCGAGCCGACGAACGGCTATTATGACCGTTTGGATCGGGCGATTGCGAATAATAAAGTCGGACGTATTGCTCCGGGTGCGGAGATTTTTTGGCGGGTACGCCTAACGATTACAGAAGAGTAATTGCCTGCCTTGGCGATTAGGATAAAGAGGACAACATGAACGATGCGCTTAAGCAGAAAAAGATGATGCAAAGACGCCAAGAAGTAGGCCGTAAGGGCAGCCTTTTGGGCATCGTTGCGAATGCAGCGCTTGCCGGAACAAAGATGGTCATCGGTTTGATCAGTGGAGCCCTTTCTATTTTTGGGGACGGAGTGAACAACTTATTTGATGCCCTGTCCTCATTTGTTTCGCTGCTGTCCTTTTACTTGGCGGAAAAGCCGGAAGATCGAGAACATCCTTTCGGGCATGCACGTGTAGAATACATGGGCTCTTTTTTTATCGCGATCATGATTCTTTATGTGGCGATCAGCTTGTTTTTGGAAGGCATCAAACGAATCGTGAACCCGGTTCCCGTACAATTTTCCACCCTACAACTCATTCTCCTTCTGCTATCTATCGGCGTAAAACTGGCAATGGCTTTTCTCTATTCACGATGGGGGAAACGCTATCACTCCAACGTGTTTCTGGCGACTGCTGCCGACGCGAAGTCAGATATTCTTGCGACATCCGCCATCCTTTTAGCTCTCATCCTATCGCCCGTGGTCGGTTTCTCTCTGGACGGTCCATTTACCGTGGTGGTAGCTGTTCTGATTGGCAAAAACGGCATCGATATTTTGCGTGCGAACTATGATGCTCTGCTCGGAAAAGCGCCCGACGCACGTTTTGTCGACGCGCTGACAAAATCCCTTCTTTCTTTTCCCGGCGTTCTGGGCATTCATGATATGATTGTCCATGATTATGGACCGGGAAACCGCTTTGTTACCGTGCATGTGGAAGTAGATGGAAGGAAAAGCGCCATCGAAAGCCATGAATTGGTGGATCGTATTGAGCGTCGTATTGCGGAAGAGTATCAGCTGGAGATCACTATTCACATGGATCCTTTGCAACCGCGTACGCATGAAGTACAGGCCATGGAAAAACGCATACGTCAGTTGGTGCAGGAGCATGATGAGCGTTTCTCCATTCACGATTTTCGTCTGGTTACGCAGGCGAAAGGGAGAAATATCCTTTTTGATGTTCTGATCCCGTGGGATAAGACGATAAACACGGAAGAGTTGAAATCTGTGCTGGAAGAGCAAATACACTCGCTTTATCCGGAAGATGAGGTGCTTATTACCATCGACCGGGATCGCGTAATGCGCCCCTAACGAAAGGATTCACTATGGACGACATGCAGAATAAGCAAACGACGGAAGCGGCCGTTTCCTCTGAAGATTCGCCGGTTGAAGTTTCCGTGCAAACCGAGGAGAACAGTGTAACGCACTCGCCGGGAAGATGGAAACGGCGGCTGATTCTGGTATTGGTTCTTTTTCTTGCGCTCGGTTATCTGATCGGTGTCTTCTATTTTTCACGGCACAGCTATCCAAAGACGGCGATTAACGGTTATGCATTAGGCAGCAGGCCTTTGTCGGATTTTCAGGAAATTTATCCGGATGGTGAAGCGCACCGCTACATCGGACGAAATGCGGAAATTACGCTGGATGCCAAGACGATTCGTTTGCGCTATCTTCTGGAAGGGAAAGCACCCCAACAGCCTTCATCTTGGAAGTGGCCCCTGGAATACTTCTTTGCTCACAATTATTCGCTTAAAGGATACAAGGTGGATTACGATGAAGAACGTCTGGCCTATCTGCTCAAAGAAGCAGGATTTGATCCGGATGGAGAACCGCCCAAAGATGCTGCTTTGGAAGCCACTGCGCAGGGGGTGCGTATAAAACCGGAAGAGCAGGGCGACCGCGTGAACATGAAGGCGCTAACTTCAATCATCTTCAAGACCATCTCCAGCGAGGAGCAGACGATTGATGTAGAAGAGGCCTATGAGAAGCCAAAGGTGACCAAGGACGATCCCGGTTTGGAAGAAGATCGGAAAAAGGTCGAGAAATTGTTGGCCTCTTCCATTACCTACGTTCTTGGCGATAAGACCTATCTTTTCGGTCCCGAAGAAATTTTCCCGTTGCTTCAGCGCAATGATTCCGGTGAATATTCTCTGCCTGATGACGGCATTACCTCCTTTGTGGTCAAGATGGCGAAAGAAACGGACACCTATGGAACATCACGTGAATTTGAAACCACGGGGGCAGGAACGGTAACCGTACCACCGGGAATTTATGGCTGGCAGATCAACGTAAAGAAAACCGTAGAGAGCATGAAGGAAATGCTTAAAACGGGTGGAACGTATGCGGATGCAGAGCCCGTGTATAATCATACCGGCCTGGCAAGAGGTGCAGTGAATGACATCGGTAACACCTATATTGAGATTGATTTGTCCCGGCAGCATCTGTGGGCCTATCTTGATGGAAGTCTTTTGCTGGACAGCGCCATTCGCACCGGAAAGGTCAATCAATATAATGAAACCCCACGCGGAGTGCATATGATCTGGAGCCGCGAAAAAGGACGCAAACTGCAGGGACGTTACAAGGACGGTACCCCGTATGATTCCAAAGTGGAGTACTGGATGCCGATTAATTACGGCGGTGTCGGTCTGCATGATGCCCCGTGGGTAACGGCTTTTGGCGGAGACTATTATATCTATTCGGGCTCAAACGGCTGTATCAACCTGAACTTAGAGACAGCAAAAACCATCTACGAGAATTATACGAACGGTACGCCGGTGGTTATCTATGAAAGCACGACGAACTACTCGCCGGCAGACCATACCTTTTAAGAAGACAGGAGAAACGAATGACAAAAGCGAACCGGTTGCTTGATGAGGCGAATGCCGAAGAGACGACCGAAGCAAAAAGACCACCGCATTGCGCACAAGACGATGCCGTGGTTGCCGTCAAGCAGGTTACTTTTCGCTATCCGCAATATGAAGAAAACGGACGGGAAGAACCCACGCTCAAAGACGTAAATTTGCACGTCAAAAAAGGCGAGTTTGTCGCGCTGCTGGGCCATAACGGGTCTGGGAAATCGACACTTGCTCGGTTATTGAATGCGCAAATGTTGCCGCAGGAAGGCGAAATTCTGATTCTGGGAATGAATACGCGCATCGAAGAGAAGATTTGGTCCATTCGCTCTCATTGCGGGATGGTCTTTCAAAATCCGGACAACCAGATTGTGGCATCTATCGTAGAAGAAGATGTCGCCTTTGGCCCCGAGAATTTGGGCATACCCAACCCCGAGTTGCGTCAGCGCGTGGATGCGGCGTTGGCGGCAACGGGAATGACGCCCTATAAGCGTCGTGAACCGTATAAGCTCTCCGGAGGACAAAAGCAGCGTGTGGCGATTGCCGGTGTATTAGCGATGTTGCCCGAGTGCATTATCATGGACGAACCGACGGCCATGTTGGATCCGATCGGGCGACGTGAAATTATGGATACGATTCATATGCTCAATCATGAGCAGAACAAAACGATTATTCTGATTACGCACAATATGGAAGAGGCGGTCGAGGCGGATCGCATTGTCGTGCTTTCCGAAGGAGAGATTGTCCTGGAGGGAACGCCGAAGGAAGTCTTTTCGGACGTGGAAACGATGCGTCGTTTGGAACTCGATGTCCCGCAGGTGACCGAAGTAGGGTATCGGCTGCGTCGGGAGGGCTTTGACGTACCCGCCGATTGCCTGCGCATTGAGGAATTGGTGCAGGCGCTGGTTACACTTAGCGGAAATACGTCGAAATCGGAGGAAGAGGCGAAAGCTTTATTGTCGGAAACCTACGAGTCCACAGATTTTTCTATAAGCGAAGAGGAGGGTGTGCGATGAGCATGGTTTTTGATCACCTTTCCTTCTTCTATAATAAAGGCCAAAAAGACGAAGTGAAGGCTCTCGATGACATCACGATGACCATTGATCGGCACGAATACGTCGGCATTATCGGTCATACGGGATCGGGAAAGTCCACTCTTGTGCAACATATGAACGGACTGAATCTTCCCCAGCAGGGGACGTTAACCGTTGACGGCATCACCACCAGCGATCCCAAAGCATCGCTTATTACGCTGCGCCAGCGCGTGGGTTTGGTTTTTCAATATCCGGAAGATCAGCTCTTTGAGGAAACCATTTTTAAGGATGTCGCTTATGGCCCGAAAAACTTAAAACTTCCCTCTGAGGAGATCGACGCGCGTGTGCGCTGGGCGCTGCAGGCGGTCGGTTTGGATGCGGATACGATCGGCAAAGAGTCGCCGTTTGAGGTGTCCGGAGGACAGAAGCGTCGCGTCGCCATTGCCGGCGTTCTCGCCCTTCGTCCTACCTATCTTATTCTGGATGAGCCGACGGCCGGGCTGGATCCGCACGGCCGCGAAGAGATTCTCTCCACCATTCACCATCTGTATGATACGAACCCGGATATGACCATTATTTTGGTTACCCATTCCATGGAAGACATAGCAGAACATGCCAAGCGCATTATCGTCGTGGATCAGGGGAGACTGGTTATGGATGATACACCCCATGCTGTTTTTGCTCGACGTGCGGAACTGGAGGCCATCGGCTTATCCGTGCCGCAGGTTACGCTGTTCATGCAACGCCTTAAGGAAGAGGGGCTTCCCGTGGATGCTTCAGCGATCACCGTAGAGGAAGCCGTTTCCGCGCTTTCCGCTTTTCTTCAGGGAAAGGAGGCGTAACATGGGCAACCAAATTACCATTGGACAATATTTGCCAGGCGATTCCTCCATTCATCGCTTGGATCCGCGCGTTAAGCTTGTGCTTGTACTCGTGTTCATGGTCACCGCCTTTTTGGTGGAGACCTTCATGGGCTATGCGCTCTATTTTGCTCTGATCGTTTTGGTGACTATCCTCGCCGAAGTACCCATGGGACGCCTGTGGAAAGGACTGAAACCGATCTTTTTGATTCTGGTTTTCACCTTTGTGATCAACGTCCTCTTTACGCCCGGAAAAGTGATCTGGACCTTCGGTCCGATATCCGTCAGCGAGGAAGGGCTCATCCGCGCTACCTTCATCGCCATCCGCTTGATGTTGTTGGTGATGGGGACAAGCCTCTTAACGCTCACGACGAGCCCACTGGAGCTTACGGATGCCATTGCTTGGCTATTGAAGCCGCTCGACTGGACGGGTTTTCCGTCACATGTCATCGCCATGATGATTTCCATCGCGCTGCGCTTTATTCCTACGCTCTTTGAGGAAACCAACAAAATCATGAAAGCACAGAAAGCGCGCGGTGCCGATTTTGAGTCAGGCAATATTTTACAGCGTGCCAAAGCGATGATTCCGCTTTTCGTCCCGCTGTTTCTCAATGCCATCAATCGCGCGGATGAGCTGGGCATTGCCATGGAGGCACGTTGCTATACGGGAAGCAATATTCGTACGCGATTGAACCCGCTGAAAATGACGACTCGGGACGGCATCGTCTTCGTCCTATGCTTTTGCGTGTTCATCGCTATCAGCGTTTTCTTTTAACGATCAGGAGACAGCATGAAGAACATCCTCTTACGCGTAGCCTATGACGGAACGGACTTTGCCGGTTATCAGGAGCAGCCCGGGAAGCGCACCGTGGCGGGGGTCTTTCGCGATGCAGTGGAGACGGTAACCGGTCGAACGACGCGTCTTATTGCCGCAGGCCGTACCGATCGCGGTGTACATGCCGAGGAACAGGCGGTCAACTTTCTGACATCTCTTACCCTTTCGGATGAGGCGTTTTACCATATCCTTCGAAATCAGCTTCCAGAGGATGTTCTGCTCTGTTCGGCGAAAACCGTGCCGTTGTCCTTTCATGCGCGCTTTACGCCCCATATCACCACCTATCGCTATACGGTTGAAAACGGGCCACTGGTGTTGCCCACGGAACGACGAACGGTTTTCGCTTATACGTTTCCTCTTGCTATGGAGAACATGCAGGCGGCAATTAAGTGCTTTGAAGGCGAACACGATTTTTCTGCCTTTTCCTCCGCCTCGCCACATCGAAACGCTCGTCGCCGATTGCTTCATGCCGAGGTAACAAAAAACGGAAGCCGCTATTGCTTCCGTTTTTCCGCAGAAAGTTTTTTACAATATCAGGTGCGCATGATGGTAGGCACCGTTCTTCTTGCCGGAAGGGGAATCATGACAAGAGAGGCCATCCTTACTGCGCTCTCCACGCACCATGACCAACCTGTTGCCTTTTCGGCCGACGCAAAAGGCTTGGTGCTGGAATCCATTGCCTATCCAACAGGTTATGCTTCGATTCCACGCTTCAGCAGGCAAGAAAAATGAACGTTTTATTCTTTGTAATTATTTTGTAACTACTATTGACAAAACGTTGCAATCCCGTTACTATAGCTGTAGTTAATGAAAAATTTACTCGCCAAAGGCAGTTTATGTATAAGGAGGACGTCGTGGATAAGAAACGAGTAGGTGCTATCGTCGGTGTGGCAGGGGTTGCCGGCGTTATCGCAGCATCGCAGTTTATCAACATTGATGCATCAAATGCAGATTACGTGACCAAGAACCTTGAAGCACAATACAAAGAGTCTCTTAAGGTCATGGAGCAGGCGGGCCTCCCGAAAGCGGCAGCCCAGTCGGATCAGAAAGTAAAAGGCAATGTTGCCCAAAAAGTTTATGATCCGGTACAGAAAGTGGAATACCGCATTACTACCCCGAAACAAGCCGATTCGACGGCGGATAATTCCGGCGAAGAGGAGCTTCAAAAGCCGGAGGAGAAGGCGGAAAAGCCCAATCGCAATACCTTTTCTACAGCGGATGAGGCCAGGATTGACAAAAAGGACGAAGAGATCAGCGATCGTCTTTCCTTTGTCGGTGTAAATCCGGTGGTTGAATCCGAAAAAGATATGCCCAAAGACAACCGAAACAAGGGTTCACGTGTTCCGACGGAAGAAGAGATTGCCAAAACGATTCCGGATGAGCAGAATCACCAGGATCCTAAGTTTTCACAGGAAACGAGCAAGCCGTTCATCGGCGTTGTCGTGACCGATGTATTGAATGTTCGTCAGAAACCGACGCTCAATGCGGATGTCGTGACCGTTATGTTGCGTGCGGAAGTTGTTCGCGGTTCGATTGACGGCGATTGGATTTCGGTAGAAAGCTCCGGCGCGCTGGTCGGTTATGTGAATCGCAATTTTGTTCAGCCGGTTACTGAAGAAGAAGCGGAAGCACAAGAAGAAGCGAATCGCATTGCGGCAGAAAAAAGGGCCGAAGAAGAGCGCTTAGCAGCAGAGAAGGCTGAGCAGGAAAAAGCGGAGCAAGCCAAGAAAGAGGCAGAGGCGAAAGCCGCCTCTGAGCAGGAAGCACAGGCGCAGCGCGAAGCGGAAGAAAAAGCCCAGGATGAAAAAGCTGCTCAGGAGCAGGAAAATGCGCAGGAGCAGGAGAGTCAAAAACCGGCAGAAGAAAGCCAAAATAGTGCTCCCGCCGCATCCGGTTATGTCAATTGCGACGTGATTAATGTGCGCGAAAAGCCCGACCTCAAATCGGCCGTGATCGGCAGCTTGTATGCCAATGCGGAAATTGAAGGTACGCGTGAAGGCGATTGGATTCGCTTTGATTTCCACGGAACAACGGGCTATGTCTATGCCAACTTAATCGGCGATGTGAAAATTGAGGTTTCACCGGAGAATACCCCCAAGAGTGCAGAAAAAGCACGTCAAGAAGAGGAAGCCAAGAAGCCGAAGGATATTGCCGGCTACGTGAAAGTGGCTTCTAATGTCCGCAAAGGACCGGGGACAAATTATGAGATTTTAACGACCTTCGGTATCAACCGTTACGTTGAAGGGGTTGAATCCGACGGTTGGGTTAAGTTTGATTATGACGGACAGGAAGCCTACATATCGTCGGCTCTGCTTAGCAGCGAGAAGATTCCGGTACAGGAACCGGAACCGGAAAAACAGAATGCCGGTGAGAATGCGGAAAGTGGCAGCTATTCTTCCATCGCGGAATTTGCGCGCGCGCAGGTCGGCAAACCGTACGTTTTTTGCGCCAGCGGCCCCGATGCATTTGACTGCTCCGGTCTGGTGATGACTGCTTACAGCAATATCGGTATTTCCTTGCCGCATTCGGCGATGAGTCAGTCGAGGTATGGCTATGCCGTTTCCATGGACAATCTCCAGCCGGGCGATATGCTCTTCTACACCACCGATGGAACCGGCGAAGTCAGTCACGTCGGTCTGTACATTGGCGACGGCATGATGGTTCATGCTTCTGCGCCGGGCATCGGCGTCATTATGACCAACATCTACGATAACTGGTATCAGAGCCGCTTTATGGGCGCTCGTCGTCTGGTCAACTGATATCCGTAGATGAAGTTTCAGTATTTACAGCGCTGTACTTCGGTACAGCGCTTTTTCTTTCGGCACCGGGTAATTCCCGGATTGATCAAAGCAAGGAGGATGTGATGAACGAACAGGATACGAAAATCCCTGCGCCGCAAGGGGAACGGATGGAACGAAAAGTAGCATTCAGTCTGATTCAGCCATCCGGCGATTTAACGATCGGCAACTATTTGGGTGCCATTAAAAGCTTCGTGAAAATGCAAAATGAATATGAGTGTTTTTTTGGCGTAGCCAACTTACATGCCATTACCGTGACACAGGTAGCGGCTGATTTACGTCGCCGTTCGTTGGAAGTCATCGCCTATATCGTGGCTGCCGGCGTTAAACCGGAAAAGGCCACACTTTTCATTCAATCGCAGGTGCCGGAGCACGCGGAGCTGGCCTGGGTGCTTAATTCCATCAGTTCCATCGGTCAATTGCAGCGCATGACGCAATTTAAGGATAAAGCCCAAAAACACGCGGACAATTTGAATGCCGCACTATTGACTTACCCGGTATTGATGGCGGCGGATATTTTGCTGTACCAGAGCCATGTCGTGCCCGTCGGTGCGGATCAGAAGCAGCATTTGGAGTTTACGCGTGATCTGGCGGAACGATTTAATTCCCGTTATTCTCCCACGTTTACTGTGCCGGAGCCGCTCACCGATGAAAATGCCACGCGCATTATGAGTTTAAAAGATCCTTCCTCTAAGATGAGTAAGTCCGATCCGGATGAAAATGCGTATATCTTAATAAAAGATGATCCGGCTACCATTCGCCGTAAAATTGCTCGGGCGGTGACCGATTCGGAAGCAAATTTCTGTTATCAACCGGAGCAGGCGGGACTGATGAATCTGATCAACCTCTATGCGGCCTATGCGGAATGCACGCCGAAAGATGTGGTGGAGCGCTTCCATGACAGCGATTATGCAACCTTTAAGCGTGCATTGGGCGATCTGATCGTGGAAACGATGGAACCCATTCGCCAGCGTTTCTTAACGCTGATGGCGGATAAGAAAGAGCTTGAGGCGATTAGTCGTGATGGCGCCCTTGCTGCGCAACGAGCGGCACGCCGAACGCTTTTCAAGGTCTATCGAAAAGTGGGACTATTGCAATAGCTTAAAGGTAATAAACCTAAAGGTAATAAAAAGGAGGTGCCGTTATCGGCACCTCCTTTTTTCTTTCCTATAGTGTTGTAGCGTTAGTTTTTCTTTGCTTCCACAACCGCCTGTGCCGCCGCCAAACGGGCGATGGGCACGCGGTACGGTGAGCAGGATACATAATCCAGGCCGATGCCGTCAAGGAATTTAACCGTGGCCGGATCACCGCCGTGTTCACCACAGATACCCAGATGCAAATCCGGATTCGCCGCACGGCCGTTCTTGACCGCCAATTTCACGAGCTGACCGATGCCCTTCTGATCAAGGGATACGAACGGATCGCGCTCGAAGATTTTCTTGTCGGTGTAATCCGGCAGGAAGGAACCGGCATCATCACGCGAGAAGCCGAAGCTCATCTGCGTCAAGTCGTTGGTTCCGAAGGAGAAGAACTGCGCGGTTTCCGCAATTTCACCGGCTACTAAGCAAGCACGCGGCGTTTCAATCATGGTGCCGACGAGGTAATCAAGCTTGCGGCCCTGTTCTTCAAAGATCTTCTCGACTTCGTCGCGTACAACCTTTTCGACATAGCGGAATTCTTTGTCATCTACCGTAAGCGGAATCATAATTTCCGGAACGATGTTCTTAACACCGTCATCGGTTGCGCGCAGTGCAGCCTGAACAATGGCACGGGCGATGGAGGCGTAGATGGACGGCCAGGTAATCGCTAAGCGCAGACCGCGGTGACCAAGCATCGGGTTGGCTTCGGCTAAGGCGTTCACACGCGCTTTGACTTCATCCAGCGAGATGTTCATCATGTCGGCAACGACCTGCTGTTCTGCATCCGTGTGCGGTACGAATTCATGCAGCGGCGGATCAAGCAGACGTACCGTCATCGGACGTTCGCCGACGATCTTATACATCTGATAGAAATCTTCTTCCAGCATTGGACGAATTTCATCCAGCGCTTTCTGACGAGTTTCCTCATCTTTGGCAAGAATCATCTCACGCACCACATTGATGCGGTCGCCTTCAAAGAACATATGCTCGGTACGGCAGAGACCGATGCCCTCAGCGCCGAATTCAATCGCCTGTTTGGCATCACGCGGCGTATCGGCATTGGTACGAACCTGAAGACGTTTGATCTCATTGACCCAGCCCATGAATTCACCGAAATCACCGGTGAGAGACGGCGCTTCGGTCGTCAGTTCGCCTTCATAAACTGCACCTGTGGAGCCGTCCAGCGACAGCGTATCCTTCGTCGTAAAGACTTTACCGTTGACGGTAAGCGTCTGGGCCTCATAGTCGATGCGCAGATCATGAGCACCGGAGACACAGCATTTGCCCATGCCGCGAGCAACGACGGCCGCATGGGAGGTCATGCCGCCGCGAGCGGTGACAATGCCCTGTGCGGAGACCATGCCGCGCAGATCTTCCGGAGAGGTTTCGTTGCGGACAAGAAGGACGGATTCACCGTTTTGTGTACGTTTTTCCGCATCATCCGCACTGAAGGAGATTTTGCCCGAAGCTGCTCCCGGAGAAGCCGCAAGTCCCTTGGTCAGCAAGGTCGCGTTTTTCAACGATTCGGCAGTGAAGGTGGGATGCAGCAGTTGATCCAGAGACTTGGGATCGACGCGCGTAATCGCGGTCTCCTTGTCGATTTTGCCTTCATGAACTAGGTCAACGGCAACCTTCAGAGCAGCCTGCGCCGTGCGCTTGCCGTTACGTGTCTGCAGCAGGTAAAGTTGCTCATCCTGTATGGTGAATTCCATATCCTGCATATCGGCATAGTGATCTTCAAGAAGGTGAGCCGTTTTGACGAATTCTTCATATACATGCGGCATTTCTTCTTCCAGATGAGCGATGGTGGACGGAGTACGGATACCGGCCACGACGTCTTCACCCTGGGCGTTGATGAGGTATTCACCGAAGATCGCATTCTCACCGGTTGCCGGGTTACGCGTAAAGGCAACACCCGTACCGGAGGTATCGGACATATTACCGAAGACCATCTGCTGCACGTTAACGGCTGTGCCCAGATCGTCGGAAATTTCATTCATCTTGCGGTACAGAATGGCGCGTTCATTGTTCCAGCTTTCGAAAACGGCCGTAATGGCTTTTTCAAGCTGTTTACGCGGATCCTGCGGGAATTCTTCGCCGGTCAGTTCCTTATACAGAACCTTGTACTCTTCGGCGATTTCCTTTAACTGTTCCGCGCTGAGTTGATAGTCCTGTTCCACGTTTGCTTTTTCTTTTTCTTTTTCCAAAATCGCTTCAAACTTGTTTCGATCCAGACCGATGGCAACATCGGAGAACATGGTAATGAAGCGACGATAGGAGTCATACGCCCAGTGCGGATTGCCGGATTTTTCGGCCACGGCTTTGACGGAAACATCGTTCAAACCGAGGTTCAGAATGGTATCCATCATGCCCGGCATAGAAATGGGGGCACCGGAGCGGACCGAAACGAGCAGGGGATCGGACTCGTCGCCAAATTTCTTTCCTGTGGTCTCTTCGAGATGTTTCATGTGCTCACGGATCTCTTCCTGCAATTCCGGCCAGAGTTTTTGCTCTTTTTGGAATTCAGTGCAGGCTTCCGTCGTGACGATAAAGCCTTGCGGCACACGAATGCCCAGGTTCGTCATCTCGGCAAGGTTCGCACCTTTTCCACCGAGAAGGAGGCGCTGGTCGCGATTGCCTTCCTTAAAGTCATAAACAAATTTCTTTCCCATCGTTCGTTGTACTCCTTTCTTCGGACGTTCTTTATACGATGACGTTCTTCATAATACAAAGAGGAGGTCCGTAGCCACCGGGTCAGCCCGGAAAACAAAACCACGTTCTTACTATACCCTCGAAGAGACATTCTCTTCGATGTGGAATAGGAAATGTTATATGCGACAACCGATACGATTCACCGATATTAGCCGGCGCATACATTAAAAATTCTATCATATTATGGGACAAAAAGGAGAAAAATCAACAGAGCCATTTCGGCAAAAGGGGAGGATCACATGCAAAGAAATGGAACACTTACGATCCATTTTGCAAGCGCCATCGGCGGGGTAACCCTGCGCGCAAGAGTGAGGAGTATGGTAAGATAAGGAGGAAAAAAGGAGGAAAGCATGAAATCACCAACGAAGAAAAATAAAAACACGGCATCCGACAGAAATCGCAAAGGCCATGCGTTGTGGATCCGTGTTCTTGCCCTTATTTTGGCCATCACCATGGTGCTCGGCGTATTGGTTGCCGGTGCCGGAGCGCTGGGCTTCTAAGGGGGGATCATGAAGAATTTGGAAAAAACCTATGATCCGAAGGCATTTGAACAGCGCATTTATGCCTCCTGGCTTGCCGACGGCGATTTTACCGCCGATGCGAAAAGTAAGAAGCCGGCATACTCGATCGTCATGCCTCCTCCAAATGTTACCGGCCAGCTGCACATGGGTCATGCGCTCAATAACACGCTACAGGACATTCTGATTCGCTGGAAGCGTATGTCCGGCTATGAAGCGCTTTGGGTTCCGGGAACGGATCATGCATCCATCTCGACCGAAAGCAAGGTCGTTCAAAAGCTGGAAGCGGAAGGAAAGACCAAGCAGGATGTCGGACGCGAAAAATTCCTGGAAGAAGCATGGGCATGGTCGGAAAAGTACGGCGGACGTATTCGTGAACAGTTGAAAAAACTGGGCGTTTCCTGCGATTGGAGCCGCGAGCGCTTTACCCTTGATGAAGGGCTCTCTCATGCGGTGTATCACGTTTTTGAGACGCTTTATAATGAAGGCCATATCTATCGCGGTGATCGCATTGTCAATTGGTGCCCGAGCTGCGGGACGGCGATTTCCGACGCCGAAGTGGATCATGCGGACGATGAAGGGCATCTTTGGCATATTCGCTATCCGTTTGTGGAAGGCGATGGCTATCTGACCGTGGCGACGACGCGTCCGGAAACGATGCTCGGCGATTTGGCCGTAGCGGTCAATCCGGAAGATGAACGCTACACCGCTCTTATCGGCAAAAAGGTTGTTTTGCCTTTAGTGGGTCGTGAAATTCCGATTATTGCCGATGACTACGTCGATAAAGAATACGGCACCGGTTGTGTAAAAATTACGCCGAGCCATGACCCGAACGACTTTGCGGTCGGGGAGCGTCACCAACTGGGACAATGTGTGGTCATTAACACCGATGCCACCATTGCCGAAGGCTATGAGCCCTATTCCGGCCTGGATCGGTTCACCGCGCGCAAGCGCATGGTGGCGGATCTCGAGGAGCAGGGCCTATTGGACCATGTTGAAGATCTCACCCATGCGGTGGGGCATTGCGAACGCTGCGGAACGGTTATCGAGCCTCTGCTTTCCAAACAGTGGTTCGTTGCCATGAAGGACTACATCCAAGGTGCGAAGAAAGCGCTGGATGACGGGGAATTGCAGCTTGTTCCCAGCCGTTTTTCGAGCATCTATAACAACTGGGTCGACAATATTCACGACTGGACCATTTCCCGTCAGCTCTGGTGGGGACATCGCCTGCCGGTCTATTATTGCGATCATTGCGGCGAAGTGGTCGTTTCCGAATCGGCGCCGGCTGTTTGCCCGAAATGCGGCGAAACGGCCTTTACACAGGATCCGGACACCTTGGACACCTGGTTTTCTTCTGCCCTTTGGCCGTTCTCCACACTTGGCTGGCCGAAAAACACGGAAGATCTGCAAAAGTTTTTCCCGACGGATACGCTCGTTACCGGCTATGACATTATCTTTTTCTGGGTCATCCGCATGGTATTCAGCGCTGAGCATTTTCTCGGCAAGTCGCCGTTTTCTCATGTCTATTTCAACGGTCTTGTGCGCGACGAACAGGGAAGAAAAATGTCCAAATCGCTGGGCAACGGTGTGGATCCGCTGGAAATTATTGACCAATACGGTGCAGATGCGCTGCGATACACACTGGTTACCGGCAATACCCCCGGAAATGACACGCGTTTTTCTGAAAAGCGCGTCGAAGCCAGCCGCAACTTTGCCAACAAACTTTGGAATGCGACCCGTTTTGTGTTGATGAACGTTGAGGAAGATCACATTGACGATCTTTCGCCGGAAGAGTGGACGGTTGAGGATCGTTGGATTCTTTCTTCCCTGAACACGTTGGAAGAGACGGTCGACCAAAATCTCAGTCGCTTTGAGATCGGCTTGGCCACACAGGCAATCTATGATTTCACGTGGTTCTCCTTCTGCGACTGGTACATTGAAATGGTGAAGGAACGGCTGTATGGAGAAGATCCGAAAGCCAAACGCTGTGCATTGTCGGTTCTCCTTTATGTTCTGCGTGCGGTGGTTCGTCTGCTTCATCCGGTGATGCCCTTTATCACGGAAGAGATTTGGGCGGCGTTACCGGGAACTACGGGGAAGATTATTCATGCGCCGTATCCGACGGCGGATGATTCCTTCCGCTTTGCTCGGGAAGAAGTGGCGATTGACCGCGTATTGCGTGCGGTGACCGCCATTCGTAATGAGCGTCAGTCTCGTAATGTTTCGCCTGCGAAGAAAGGTAGAGTGGTTTTTTACGCCGCAGACGACGATACGCGCAAAATTTTGGAAGAAATGAAGAGCCGCATTATGACCCTTGCCGGCGCAAGTGAGGTGGAGATTCTTGCGCAGGATCCACAGCTTGAAGGGGCAGCCACCATTGTTCAGGAACAGTTGAAAATCTACGTACCGTTAGCCGGTCTCGTGGATTATGAAGCGGAGCGCGAAAAGCTGACCAAAGAAAAGCAGCGCGTGGAAGGTGAAATTGCCCGCTTGACGAAAAAACTGAGCAATGCCGGATTTACCGAGAAAGCCCCTGCAGCCGTGGTCGAGAAAGAACGCGAAAAGCTGGCTTCCTACGAAGCACTCTTGCCGGATGTGCTCCAGGCGTTGGCCGACACCGAAGCGCTGGCCAATGCGCAACATTGACGGGAAAGGGGATTCGTGTTACCATCTTACCCGGGTCATCTTGACCGAAGTAAAAATTTTGGAGGACTTAGTAACATGGTTAAAGGCACGGTTAAATGGTTTAGCGCAACAAAGGGCTACGGATTCATCTCGACGGAAGACGGCAACGATGTGTTTGTTCACTTCTCTGCTCTTCCCGACACAGGCGAATTCCGCACCTTGGATGAAGGCCAGAGCGTCGAGTTCGACATTGTCGACGGCGAAAAAGGCCCGCAAGCAGCAAACGTTCAGAAATTATAATCGGCAACGATTTTTATAGATGGATGAAATGCTACGTGAAAGAATCGGTGTCGCATGACACCGATTCTTTTTATGTCCGTTTTATGGTGAAAAAGCCGGTTGGTGGAAAGAAAGAGCCGGAAAGCGAGGGTGCGGCATGAAGAATCGAAACGGATTTCTGCGGAAGAACCGTTCTTTTCCCCGTCAAGGGATGGTACTTGTTCTTCGCTTTTTTCTTCTTAGCCTATTCATGGTTTGCCTTACCGCCTGCGGCACAGAGGCGGATGTGGTCGCCACGCTTCATAGAAAGGTCATTTTAACGCGTGACGAACTTCTTCAACAAGCAAACGATATTGACCTTGTCTTAAATAGAGGAAAATCAACTTTGCCGAGCAAGACGGAAGAAGAGCGAGAAGAATTTCTGCTTGATGTGGCTCACCAGCTGACGATGGATAAACTGATTGAAGGGGATACGGCGCTTTCTTTCGACAGTACCTCGCTATCGACATTGGCCTGGAAGGAGGCCTTGGAACGTTTCGGCGACGAGCAGGGGTTGATGACGCAGCTGCAAAATCTGAACTTGACCAAAGATGCCTTCTTGGACTCATTGCGTCGTGAAGCGCAGGAACAGGCGCACCGTGCTGCTTACTTTTCTGCCCATCCCATTACGGAAGAGGAACTGCTGACCTTTTATAAGAAGAACCCGTTGCAGTGCACCTTGCTCACCTATAGCCAGGTAACGGTACCTACACGAGCGGAAGCGGTGGATATGGTGGAGAAACTGAAGGATTCCCCTCGTGAAATTGGAGAATATGAGCGTGTCGTGAACAACGATCTTTTCGAAAAGACCTCCTTCTCGCGTTTTATCGACATCGGAATAGAGGATAAGCGTGTGAGGGATTCCGCCATTTTTCAGCAGACGCTGGGCACGGTGGATTTTTACTACGATCGTGAGCAGGAACTTTATCTCGTCGTTTACGTCGAAGGACGAAAAGAGGAAATGAAGGATGTGCGAGAGGTGGTAAAGAAGCAAGTCGAGACGATGCGTTATCTCGATTACCTGAACAAATTATCGAAAGATGAGGATTTGCGCTTTTATCCGGAAGCGGTACCTTCTTCCACATGACGATAGAACAGAAAAGGGATACAACCGTTTGCTCGAATGAAGATGATCGCTTGCCGATCTTGTATAAAAATCAGTTGGAAGCGCAAAATCACGCCATTTCGGCTTGAAGTATGGATGAGTTTTGGTATAATCTAACTACAGTATTGCACTGAAATTGATTTTTAGGGAGGATAG
Source organism: Murdochiella sp. Marseille-P8839 (assembly GCA_019753405.1). Lineage (GTDB taxonomy): Bacteria > Bacillota > Clostridia > Tissierellales > Peptoniphilaceae > Murdochiella. The sequence goes on from JAIKLF010000001.1 coordinate 199,122, forward strand.
TATGAATAAATCGGAATTAATTGCACAAATCGCAGAAAAAAGCCAGTTGACAAAAGCGGAAGCTACGCGCGCTCTGGATGCCTTCACATCGTCCGTAACCGAAGCGCTCGTTGATGGCGAAAAGATTCAATTGGTCGGCTTCGGCACATTTGAAACACGTCAGCGTAAAGCTCGTTCGGGTCGCAACCCCCGCAACCCGAAGGAAACCATCGAAATTCCGGCATCGGTTGCTCCGGTGTTCAAAGCGGGCAAGAACCTGAAAGAAGCTGTCAACAAGTAAATCATCATGGAAAGCGCATGCCTCGGCATGCGCTTTTTTTGTACCCTTTTATACCATCCCTCGTGACGGTTTCCCAAGGAGAAGGGCGTAACCGTCGGAAGAAGGGGTATAAAAATGACAAGGAACGAGGACGACAGGTCCGTTGTTCGAAGAAAAACAACAAAAGCTATTACTTATAAGGAGGATACGATGAAAGTTGGAGTGATTGGCGCCGGAACGATGGGAAGCGGTATTGCACAAGCCTTTGCACAGGCAGGCCATGAGGTCATGCTTTCGGATATTAAAAAAGAGTTTTCCGAAGGCGGAAAAGAAAAAATCCACAAGAACTTGTCCCGCTTGGTGACGAAGGGCAAGATGGAACAGTCCGATGCCGATGCGATTCTTGCACGCATTACGCCGTGTCTCAACGATGATCTCGGCGATTGTGATCTCATTGAAGAAGCCGCTATTGAGAACATGGCCATTAAACAGGAAACCTTCAAGAAACTGGATGCCCTTTGCAAGCCGGAGACGATGTTTGCTTCCAATACCTCCTCGCTCTCCATTACGGAAGTGGGAAAAGGACTCTCTCGTCCCATTATCGGCATGCATTTCTTTAATCCCGCACCGGTTATGAAACTTATTGAGGTGATTCCCGGTTTGGATACGCCGGATGAGATGGTCGAAAAAGTGGTGGCCTTATCCGAGGAAATCGGCAAGACGCCGGTCGTCGTCAAAGAAGGTCCGGGCTTTGTCGTCAACCGTATTCTAATTCCGATGATCAACGAAGCCATCGGCATTTATGCGGAAGGTTTAGCTACACCGGAAGGCATTGATACTGCCATGAAACTCGGCGCCAATCACCCCATGGGACCGTTGGAATTGGGCGATCTGGTCGGCTTGGATATCGTTCTGGCCATCATGGAAGTACTTTATCAGGAATTCGGCGATACGAAATATCGTCCGCATCCGCTGCTGAAGAAGATGGTTCGCGCCGGACGTCTCGGCCGCAAGACCGGTAAAGGCTTCTACGACTATACGAAGTAAACGAGGACGGCATGAAAACCAATGTGATGCGTCGCCTGGATCAGGCTAAAATTCCCTATGCGGATTTCGAATACGATACGGGGGAAGGCATTACGTACGGCGCGCATTTAATCGACAAAGAAGGGAAAGAACGGGCGCATTCTTATAAGACCCTCGTCACGAAAGGAAAGGAACCGCACGTTTTTGTCGTCCCCTCCGAGCGTCATCTGGATCTGAAGAAAGCGGCCAAGGTGGCGGGGGAAAAGAAGATCGATATGCTTCCCCAAAAAGAGTTGAAAGCGCTCACCGGTTATATTCACGGGGGATGTTCGCCCATCGGCATGAAGAAAGCGTTTAGCACTTGGATTGATGACTCGGCAAAAGAACTTTCCGTCATGGCGATCAGCGCCGGCCAGGTCGGCGTGCAGGTGGAAGTTAATCCGGAGGCACTTTCGACCATGATCGGTGCACCCTTTGCCGATTTAACCACAGAAGAGGAGGAATAGATGGATTATAAAATTATCACGCCCGATCAATACCAGGTATCCACCTGGACGGGCGGGAGGACCACACAGCTTTACATTGCACCGGAGGGAGAGGATTTTAAAAAACGTACCTTTGCGATTCGTCTTTCCTCCGCGACGTTTACGGATACGCAATCGACGTTCAGTGATTTTTCCGGCTACAACCGGATGATTTTTCCGCTCGTCGGCAACCTGAGTGTCGATCATTCCTGCAACGGTAAAGCGCTCTATGAGCGTATGCTTGCTCCGTATGAGATTGAAAATTTCTCCGGATCTTGGACGACGGATTCCACGAATACGGCAGATTGTCAGGACTTCAACCTCATTACGCGCGAAGGCCTTTCTTCCCATACCGATGTTTTGCATGGAGAAAAAAGCATTTCGCCCCATGAAGGAGCAACACTTTTGCTCTATTCCCGCTCCGCCTTTTCGGTCTGTGCGCAGGAGGGGAAACCGTCCAAGGAAACGAGGATTGCCGTCGGCGAAGGCTGCCTGCTGGTGATTAACGCCTCGCCGGCTCTTGCCCTTTTGACCGTTAAACCCGGAAAAGAGCCCGTCGTTGTTGGAGAAGTCAGCGGACAATAGAAGGCTGGGAAAGACATGATTACGTTTAAGGAAACGATGCTAAAAAGCATTGCCGCCGGCGTGATGATCGGTATCGGCGGAGCGGTCTTTTTAGCGCAAAAGAATCCTCTGGTCGGAGCGCTCTTCTTTACCGTCGGCTTATTCACCATTGTGGAATTCGGCTTCTTCCTCTTTACCGGAAAAGCCTGTTATCTTCTGCAAAGCGATAAGGCGGCAGTACAGCGTCTACCGGTTATTTGGGTGGGCAACCTCCTCGGCACCGGCCTTGTCAGCCTGCTTTTGCGGACGACGCGTCTGGCTCCGGCCATGACGGAGCGTGCCGTGACGATGGTCTCCACCAAACTCGGTGATTCGCTCGGAAGTCTCTTTATTCTGGGCTGTCTCTGTAATTTGCTCATTTATATCGCGGTGGAAGGCTACAACAAGAGTCGCTATGATCTCGGTCGCTATTTAGCGCTGTTTTTCGGCGTGGTTGTATTCATTCTCTCCGGCTATGAGCATTCTATTGCCGATATGTTTTACTTCTGGATGGGCAACGGCTGGAATGCGCAGGGAATTGCGGCGATTCTCGTGATTACAGCGGGCAATGTCGTCGGCGGAGCCTTTCTTCCGACACTGCGCCGGTGGGCGGAAGAAGGAAAGAAAAAGTAAATGTTAATCCATAGGAACAAAAAAGAACCGGCGAACGGTTTGTCGGCAAGCAATAATCGAAAAGACGCCGGCGTAAAGAAGGGAGGCGGCTACGAAAACGTTATGGGCAAAAGAAGTCAATGCATCGATAGAAGATGAGATTTGTGCGATTCGCCGCCAACTGGAAGAAAAGCACATTCTTCCGACCTTAGCTGTTGTTCGTATCGGTGCAAAGCCGGGAGACTTGAGCTACGAAAAAGGCATTCGGAAAAAGATGGATGCCCTTTCCATTGCGGTTTGCTCGGTGACCATGGCGGAAGAGGTAAGCGAAGAGGAGCTGATTCAAACCATTAATCAGCTTTCCGCCGACCGGGGAATTCACGGTATTCTGCTCATGCAGCCGCTGCCTCCGGGGATGAATGCGGATCGGGTAAAAGCGGCTATTGCACCGGAAAAAGACGTTGACGGCGCTACATTGACCAACTTGGGACATGTCCTTGCCGGCAATGCGGATGGCTATACCTATTGTGCGCCGAGTGCCGTTATGGCGCTTCTGGATTACTACAAGATTCCTCTTAAAGGGGTCAATGTGGTTCTCATCGGCAGCGGCCTGGTGGTTGGAAGGCCTTTAGCCATGCTTCTGGCTGATCGTTTTGCCACCGTCACTATGACCAATGTCTATTCAAAAGACATTCCGGCCATCAGCAGAAAAGCGGATATTCTTATTTCTGCCACCGGTGTGGCTGGATTGGTGGATGCCTCTTATGTGTCTGAAGGACAGATTGTGATCGACGTCGGCACCAGCCGTAAAGATGGAAAACTCTGCGGCGATGTCGACTGGGAAGCAGTTACGCCGATCGTGAAGGCGGCTACACCGACACCGGGCGGCATAGGCGGTATCACCACCACCGTGCTTGCCAAAAACGTTGTGGATGCCTGCGCGAAGGCCAACGGAATAAAAAACTGAACAGAAAGGAAGGACGCATGGCACAGGAATTGAAATGTAGGGAACATGATGCGGTTCGCAAGGCGGTAGGAATTTATGATTTTACGCATCAATTGTTGGAAGTGACCGGAAAGGATGCGGGTGCGTTCTTAGACAAGGTTTTTGTCAACGGCTTCTCGCATGCCAAAGTCGGTCAGGCAAAATACACCACTATGTTGGATGAAGACGGAATCATTCGCGATGACGTCATCATTTTCCGCATGGAGGAGGAATGCTACTGGATTTCGACCCTCTATATTGACAAGATGATCGCGCATTTTGATCAGGTGAAACAGGATGAAGACGTTGCCTATCGCGATCGCACGAAGGAAACGTCCATGATCGCTGTACAGGGGCCGAAAGTACGACAAGTTCTCAATACCCTTTTGGGTGAGGCGGTGGACGGCATTAAGCGTTTCCACATTGTTCCCAACACGCTTGGCACACAAAAGATTTTCGTGGCACGCAGCGGATTTACCGGAGAATTGGGCTATGAGCTTTATCTTGCGCCGGATACCGTAGACGCGACGATGAAAGCGTTGGAAGAAGCCGGAAAGAAATGCGGCGTCGAGGTCACTCGCATGACAACGGATGCGATTCTCACCAGCCTTCCGCGTGAAAAAGGCTATGTTCTTATGAGCGATTTGGAAGGCACCAATCCGCTGGAAGTCGGCTTTGATTGGACCGTCGATTGGAGCAAGGACTTTATCGGCAAAGAGGCATTGGAAAAGGTCAAGAAAGAAGGAGCTAAACGCGCGCTTCTCGGCTTCCGCATGGAAAATGCCGAGCTATCTCTTGCTCCCGGCGCAGAAGTGCTTGCCGAGGGAAAGAGCGTCGGCAAGGTGACGATGTTCACGGAGAGTCTGACCTTGGGCGGCGGTATCGGCTATGCCTTGGTGAATCTCGAGGATGTGAAAGAAGGCGACACGGTTACCGTAGCAGGCGTGAAGACGACGCTTGTGCCGCGCGTATTCTATGACGCGGACGATGAACGGATTAAAGCGTAAGACGAAGAATATCCTATAAAAAGGCCGGGACATCCAAAAAGGAGTGTCCCGGCCTTTTCGTATCAAAAAAAGTTTAGCCGGCGTTTTACTCTCCGGAAGGAATATGCGGAAGGCTTATTCGGCTCGCACAACGCCCATCTTTACCGCGACGGCGGCGACCTCTTCGGCCACAGCGTCGGCTACGCCCGCTTCAAAGGGAGCCGGGATGACGTATTCTTCCGACAGCTTTTCTTCCGGAACAAGATTAGCCAGCGCATAGGCGGCCGCCAGCTTCATTTCTTCATTGATTTGCGTCGCATGAACCTGTAATGCACCCTTGAAGAGTCCCGGGAAAGCGAGCACATTGTTAACCTGGTTGGGATAATCGCTGCGGCCCGTGCCCACTACACGTGCGCCGGCTTCGCGTGCATCCTCGTACGTGATTTCCGGGTCAGGATTGGCCATCGCCAACACGATCGGATCGCGGCGCATGGAGCGAACCATATCCTTGTCGATCTTGTTCGGAACGCTGACGCCGATGAAGATGTCCGCCTTTTTCATCGCTTCCGCAATGGTAAGATCTTCCGCATCATTATTGGTGATCTGCGCTAATTCCCGATAGAGCGGATTGGTATATGTATCCGCATGCTTGCGGTTCAGAATACCTTTGCTGTTGTAACCATAGAAGTTTGCGATGCCGATGCGTTTGAGCATGCGGATGATGGACGAGCCTGCCGCGCCGACACCGGAAATGACCACGTTGCAGTCTTCCGCTTTCTTTCCGACAAGCTTCAACGCATTGATGACGGCTGCTGTGGTTACAATGGCGGTGCCGTGTTGATCATCATGGAAGATGGGAATATTGCATTCCTCAATCAGTCTCTGTTCAATGGTAATGCATTCCGGCGCCTTGATGTCCTCCAGGTTGATGCCGCCATAGGTCGGGGAAATGGCTTTGACTATGCGGATGATTTCCTCCGGATCTTTGGAGTCAATGAGCACCGGAACGGCATTGACGCCACCAAAACGTTTAAACAGCGCGCATTTGCCCTCCATGACCGGCAAAGCGGCTTCGGGACCGAGGTCGCCTAAACCGAGGATGGCCGTACCGTTTGTTACCACCGCCACGGTATTGCCCTTCCAAGTATAGTTATATACTGATTTGGGATTTGCAGCGATTTCGCGACAGGGCTGTGCAACACCCGGCGAATACATCAGGGAAAGATCATCCTGATTCTCCAGGGGCGCCTTTAATTCTGTGCTCATTTTTCCTTTTAATTCGGCGTGCAGTGCCAAAGAACGTGCGAATACATCTTTCATGGACAACCTCCATTGCTCCGGTCGAAAGCGACCGCCCTTTCTCTTCACTTAATAGAGTAGCGCATTTTTCGTGGGTTGCCAAACGCATTTTGACGAGAAAAGGGTATGATAAAAGCGTAAGAAAAGGAGGAAAAATGGAGATTTCACGTGAATTATTTGACCGACTGGTCGATCTTCGTCGCACAACCAATCGGTTTATGATTGAGGCCGGCATTGAGATTATCGACGCCGAAGAAGGTACAGCAACAACGAGGTTGGTAACCTCGGAAGAAAAACATCAGAATCCGCAGGGCGTGGTGCAGGGCGGCGTGCTCATGACCATGGCGGATGCCGCGATGGCGACGGCACTGGTCTCGTTTAATGATGCGGTAGCGACGGTGGACATGAATTATCATTTTTTAGGCGCGGTTCACTCCGGTGATACGGTACTTTGTCGGGCGACAATCATCAAAGCGGGACGAAAAGTCGTAGTGACCGAAGCCATGCTCTATGTGGAGGAACGGCTCATCGGCCGTGCAACGGCAACCTTTTTGCGCTCGGGTCGCAAGATGATCGAGGAATAATACCGAAGCCGAAGCGGATCGAGAAGGTATTTCGCGACCTCGAAAGCATTTGGTCAATAAAAAGAGCTGCACGGGATAAGTTCCCATGCAGCTCTTTTTTTGTTCATTCGAATGAAGGAAAGCGACGAAACGACGATTACCGATCCGCGCGCGCAAATGCGTTTTTCATCAAACGACTGGTCTCATTCAGCACATTAGCCAGCGCCTTATCCGTTTCCTCGCGCAGCATTTTCGCCAGTTCTTCATTCGCTTCTTCCAGCAAAGCCGTCGCGGAGGAATAATCATGCTTTTCTTTAACGATTTTTTCATCCCAATGAATGAGCAGCTGATGCCCGCGCCAGGCGACATTTTCCTGATAATGCTCGATGTGCGCGATGTTTTCCGAAAAATGCGGATCCGCCAGCGCGCCGATGAGGCGGCTCGCCCAATAGAAACTCTCCGTTGAAACATTTTCGGGCGTGAAGGTGAAATACGCCGGGACACGGTTAACATTTACGTAGAGCGGACAGAAGGCGTTGAAGACGTTGCTGGCGAACGCAACCCATTCCACGACGCGGCAGGCTTCCGGAAGATCGGGGCGAATCTGCACACAGGCCAGATGCGCATTGCGATTGATGCCGATGGGGCGGAAGAGACCGCGATTCGACGGATCACCTTTTTTCGCATACGGATCATACGGCGTGCCCTGATAATGATTGGAGAGGACTTCCTTGACGTCTTCCACGGTGATTTTGCGCTCCGGCACACGGCACCAGGGAATGTTATTCGCCATGGGGGTGTAGTCCGCATCCGGACCGTCCCATTTTGTCTCAGTGGGATTGAAGAAGCGCTGAACAATCCATGCACGCGGTGTGTTATAGACATGGTCGGCATCCGAATGGCTGCCATAGGCATCGCGCGGATTAAAGGCGTCTCCGTAGGAAAGATTCAGATGATGCTTTTCGGTAAATGCCTTGAGATCCGCCGAGCAGAGAAAGTCCTTCTGTTCGCCGTAGGCATCTGCAAAATCGAACGTATCCAGTCCTAACTGATTCGGCATGACGACATAGCTGTCCTCCGGCACGCGGCGCGCCATCCAATGATGCCCGCCGATGGTTTCCAGCCACCAGATATCGTTCACATCCTGGAAGGCGATGCCGTTGTTTTCGTAGGTTCCATAGGTTTCGAGCAATTCGCCGAGGCGCAAAACCCCTTCACGCGCACTGCGAATATAGGGGAGAACGAGCGTAACGAAATCTTCTTCGCCGATTCCGCCCGGTACTTCCGCAACGTAATCGGGATCGCCTTCTTTTCCTTTTGCCGGAATGCGCTCCACCATGGGATCCGCACCCTGCACACGAGGATTGGTCGTGAGCGTTTCCGTCGCCGACATGGAAACGTTCAAGGCATTTACGCCCGCTGCCGCCCACTGGCCGTCCCGTAAACGGGCATCCGGCATCGCCGTATAACGCAGCGGATTTTCAGGTAGAGGAATTTCCACATGGGAAATGACGGATTTGTAGACCTTCGGCTGCTGTTCCGGCAGAACGACATCCAGTCGCTTCTCCGTAAACCCGATACTTCCGCAATCTTCGTTGCGCGCAACCAGTGTTGAGCCGTCATAGCTGGCTTTTTTTCCGACTAAAATGGTGGTACAAGCCATTTGTTTTCCTTTCTGTTTAGGTTCTTCCTGTTCTATATTTCCGTAGGGTTATCGGACAAAAAAAGAGATCGGATAACCGATCTCATTATAGCCGTCTTCTGTTTCCGTTGGCAAAGGAAGAAGGAAGCCCCGATTAACGAATTTCCTGCATGAGCGCCTGCATGACGTCATAGGAGGGCATGGGCATCACGCCGGTAATGTCCTTGGGTACGCCTTGCACCGAGAAAAGCGACGGATCCGCGGTTCCGGCGACAATGGTGCGAAAGCCGTGATTTTTCCATGCCATGGCTTGTACTTCTTTCGAAAGCAGAGCATCCAACCCCAATTTGCCGTTCTCCGTCAGGGCGATATACACGTGATCCGACCAAACCGTCGGCGTCGGGTATAGAAGCACCAGATCATCGCGCACTTGACGGAATAGATCCGGCTCCATGCGCGTCAGCTCAAGAATCTGATTTTCGTACCCGGCGACGATGGGGTAGGCGCCGACGCCCTGCTTGAGAAATTGATTAAACATATCGGCCGAAGAGGACTGCATATGCCCGATCTCCTGGTAAATTCGACGAATGGGCTCCCTTACCTGATCGAGTGTGTCCGGTGTAACCACTTTGCCGTCATTCAGGCTGTTGGCCAAAAGACCTAAAAACATATTGCCGGAATTAGAGGCGTTAGGGTCGGTGGTATCCACCAATACGTTGCCGTAAAGTTGTGGAAGACCAAGGCTTTCCCAAGAAGTGCCGTCGGCAATGAGCAAGGCCAGCTTTTTCATATTAACGTAGTAGATACCGTCACTTGTGGTCACAATGCCTTTTTTCTGCAGGGCATCGACGACCATTCTGCGCGAATAAAGTACCAGCGGGGTGTTGAATACGATGTCACTTGCAACGGATGTTCCCCCTTGTTCTTTATATATTTCAGCTGCCATTTTGCTGGCCGGAAACAGATAGTCGTACTGTTGTGCATTTTGATTTTGTGCGGTTTCGGTGACCATAGCGATGGAGCCGGCTTTGCGATAATCCACCGTAAGATGGCTCTTTTTCATCATGTCCAGAAACTCCTGACTTTGGAACAGTCCAATTTTTTCACCGCCTAAAAGGCCGTTGATCGCTACTTCTTTCGGCCGATTCGCAACGAAGAAAAGGTAAATCGCCGCAAAGACGGCAACAATACCGACTATGCCGACGCCGATCCATTTATTGCGATTCATTTTCGTCCTCCTCCCATCGTGATGGTTTTTTCCAATAACTCCGATTCTTCCGCCAGATTTTGCATGGCATCGCGATGGTAGCCATCACGTTGACTGACGAAGATGGTATGCAGATAGTCAACCGATGCTGCCGTTTGCTCTCGAATCGCGATGAACTTATCCTCGGAAAGATGTGCGTTTTGCATTTCCACATAGTTTTGAAAAATGCGGTTTGCGGTTTCCAAATAGTAGGTTAAAAATTGACGGGAAGGCAAAATCTTTTCAGGATGGCGGGTGAGATAATAAAAAATGTCCGCACCCACACGAACCAGTTCATCCGCTTGTTTAAAGAGTTTTCCGTCGGTGATGCGATATTGCCACTGTCGCATTTCATCCATGGTTTTACGCGCTTCGCGATAGAGAGCGAGCGCATCTTCACCATGTTCCAGACGATCAATCGGCGTGGTTCCTATGCGCTCTACCGACTTTGTCAGAAATTGAAGAGCGACGGTAATGCCGATTCCCGGAACAAGAGCAATTGGAAAAGGCCAATGCAAGACAAATAACAGGATCAGGAAAAGAAAGGAGCCGACAAGACCGGAAAAGACAACTTTTCCCGTGCCCCCTTTTGGCACGGCTCCGGTCGATGCTTCCTCCTCTTCCCGTCGGCGTTTTTGCTTTTCTGCAGAAAGAAACTGTTTTATGCGATCCCACAACGCCATCAGTTGTACCCCTTTACCGTACGGAAGGATTGGATCAGGTCTTCGCGTCCGTCAAACACCCGTGCTTTGGACATCTCCGCAAGGCCATTCATCTCCTCTTCACTGGCATCGCCGAACAGGATGGAGAAAATGGGAATGTCGAGGCCCCGCTTTTCATAGGAGGCGTCTAAAGCTGCAGCGGTCATGGATCCATTGGCCATGCCGTCCGACATGACCACGATGGCGGGAATGTAGTTATCGAGCTCACTGCGGCGCTCATCCAGGTAGTTCAAGGCATACTCCACCGCTTCATAGAGAGAAGTGGCTCCTCTTGGCGAAAAACTCCGAGCATAGGTGTACAGCTCGCTGGGATCCTTTCCGGTGACCTCTTTCGGTTGATAGACCTCTGAAGAAAACGGAAGGAGTACGGTTCGATCCTTACTCGTTCCCTGCAACAGGTTTTTCTTCGCATTTTCCGGCACCAAAATTTCGCTCAGTGCGTACATCATGGCGTTATATCCTGTTCCACTCATGCTTCCGGAATAGTCCAGCACATAGACGGTGTAGGCCGGTTTTTTGAAGCTGGACTGATAGAGTTCCAGTGCTTGTGTAATGACCGCGTTTTGAGGTAGACGGATGGGCGAAAGAAGACGATCCGCTTGAATGCCCCATTCCTTTTTGAAAATAGAAAGATTGGCCGGGCTGATTTTTCCAAAAGCATTGCGCTTTCCGGTGCGTTCGATCTGCTGCTGCCCTTCGTCACTCAGTAGATAGGCTTGGAAAGCGAGAAAGTCCTTTTCTTTCTCAGCATCACCTTTATCCACATAGGCAAGGGGAGAGTCGGAAAGGGAGATCCCGTCCACGGGGTAGACCGCCGTCAGCGTTTCCTGACCACGGCGTTCTAACTCCTGATTGGTTTGGATGATCAGTTGCTCATAATTGACCATGGCGTCATAACCGCCCTGCAAAAACAAATCGACAAGCCAGTTGGATGAGCCTGAAGAACGATTGACACCACTGAGAAAAGCGGTAATGCGCTCCTGCAACACGGGATCCTCCAGATCCTCTTTTGTGATGCCATCTTGCGGAGTACGGGAAAGAGCGGTTAAAAAGGCCAGATACGCGCTTGCCCCGGAATTGGATTGCGTTGCGGAAGTCATAGCGAATTTTAGTTTTCCGCTAGTGATGCTCTGTTCAATTTCGGTCATGGTAACATCATTTCGTCCGGCAAAGCCAAGCTCTTTTGCCAGTGACTGGCGAATGCCAAAAATAACGGGAGTGACGGCAATGGTTTCCATGTGCTTCAGCGTGTGGCGGGTATCTCCCATGTTCAGCCATAGAAGCGAAGCCGGCCAAACGGCATCGTACGGGTTTTCTTCTTGCTCAATCAGGCGCATGATATCCAGCGAGCCGAGGTAATCCATCTGGATGCGCTTGCCGCTCTTTTTCGTATATTCTTCAATAATCGGTTCCAACACCTTCATTTCGGAACCGGCGACAATTTTCAGAGGGTCACCGGATCCCGAATTCGTGGTGAAATCGGCCCTGCTTTTATTTCCCGTGGGGGATAATTCGTCAGGAGGGATAAGCGCATCGCAGGAAGTAAGTACCAAAAGAAAGGCCAAAAGAAGAACCAACCAGGACGATTTTTTCATGAGTTTTCCTTTCGCTTCAAGTAAATACGGAAGATGTTTCAACGTAGAAAAAGCAAGGGGTTGCTTTCATTATAACGAATAAATGGCGGAAAATAGCCATTGTAGGGGTGTGCTATGTTAAGTTCCCGTGAGCTTTTCGTTATAATGGAGTTAGACAAAGCAATGACGTTATAATGGAGTTAGAAGAAGCAATGACGGTGATAGACAAAGTGAAAAAGGAATAGGGTAAGAATGTCCGGAAGAAAAAGGCAGGGAAAACCGGGTTAGGCCAGCCTGAAACGAAAGGAGCGATCATGGATTGTCTGTTTTGTAAAATTTCCAACGGAGAAATACCGACGGAACTGGTGTATGAAAATGAGGATGTTGCTGTATTTCGTGATATTTCGCCCATGGCGCCGGTTCATCTTCTCTTTGTGCCGAAAAAGCACATCGCCTCGGCCAATGCTTTTGCCGACGGGGAAGATGCATCCATTGTCAGCCGTATTTTTGAGGCGATTGCCTACGTTGCGAAACGCGACGGCTTTGCGGAAAGCGGTTATCGCGTGATCAGCAATTGCGGAAAAGACGGGGGACAGAGTGTTGATCATCTCCACTTTCATGTTCTGGCGGGAAAACCCATCCGCTTTCCGGGCTTTGATGCGTGATGATCGTCGGCGGAGGGAATGGTCGGCGTTTAACCATTCCTTTTTTCGTCCGCTTCCGACGGCGGAAAATCGCGGTTGACTTTTCTTATGCTCATCGCTTATAATTCAAGTTACGAATTTAACCCGAGGGGGGTGAAAAAATGCCGGAGATTCGCGTCGGAGACAATGAATCCATTGAAAGTGCTCTGAAGCGGTTTAAACGTTCCATCGCTCGCGCAGGCACTTTAGCCGAGTATCGCAAGCGTGAACATTACGAAAAGCCGTCCATCAAGCGCAAAAAGAAGTCGGAAGCGGCTCGTCGTAAAAATCGTAAACGGTAAGTCTTGTAAAGGTGGCATCTGAAGGATGCCATCTTTTCCTTTTTATACCGTACCTTTTTCTCTGCCTTATGGTTTTGCCATTCTCCGCTTTGTGCTGATTGGCTTTGTTCCCAGCTGCGAAACGAAGATAATTGTCGGAAACGGGTACGAGTAAGACATCAGAATAATCTGGAAAGGACATTGACCATGGGTGACAATTTTGTTGCAATACCGGTTCTTCTCATTGCTATTTTTCTGCTGAGCATTTTCTTTGTATTTGTGCCGGTGGGATTATGGATTACAGCGCGTTTTTCCGGGGTGCCGGTAAAAATCAGCGACCTCGTTGGTATGCGTCTGCGCCGCGTAACCCCATCGCACATCGTCAACCCGTTAATTAAGGCCACAAAGGCCGGTCTCTCCCTGCAGTTGAACGAGCTGGAGGCGCACTATCTGGCCGGCGGAAATGTGAACCTTGTCGTGGATGCACTCATTGCGGCTCAGCGTGCCAACATTGATTTGAGTTTTAAAGAAGCCACGGCCATTGATTTGGCCGGACGAAACGTATTGGAAGCCGTGCAGGTTTCGGTCAACCCCAAAGTGATTGAAACGCCGGAAATCGCTGCCGTAGCCAAGAATGGCATCGAAGTACAGGTAAAGGCCAAAGTTACCGTGCGTGCGAATATTCAGCGCTTAGTCGGCGGTGCCGGCGAAGCGACCATTATTGCGCGTGTTGGCGAAGGTATCGTTACGACGGTAGGCTCCTCACAGACGCATTCCGCTGTGCTGGAAAATCCGGATTTGATTTCGCAGACGGTGTTGAACAAAGGGCTCGATTCCGGTACGGCCTTTGAGATTCTTTCGATTGACATCGCCGACGTCGACATTGGCCGCAATGTCGGAGCGAAATTGCAGATGGAACAGGCCGAGGCTGACAAGCGCATTTCTCAAGCGAAAGCCGAGGAACGCCGCGCACAGGCGGTCGCTTCCGAGCAGGAGAACCTTGCGGAGATTCGCCGTCAACGCGCCAAGGTCGTTGAGGCGGAAGCCCTTGTGCCGGAAGCACTGGCAAAAGCCCTTAGTGAAGGCCGCATGGGTGTCATGGATTACTATGAAATGCAGAATATGATTTCCGACACGCGTATGCGCCAATCCCTCGCCGGTGAAGAGCAGAAGCCGGGAGCGGATCCCACACAGAATGCCTGAGGCTGATCATGAACGGAATGAAGCAAGGAGATTTTTTGCTGGATCTTTTCGACGAGTTTTGGAACAGCCACGCCATCAAAAAGACGCCCACAGCATCTTCAAAAGTTTCCCGTGATTCTTCAAAGAAATCGCGATCTTTGCAGGAAGGCGAACGCATCGTTCCGCCGGTGATTTCGATGGAAGGGGAACGCATCGTTCCGCCGGTAATTTCCATGGAAGGGGAAGGCATTGTGCCACCAGTGATTTCCATGGAAGGGGATGGCATTGTGCCACCGGTGATTTCCATGGAAGGGGAAGGTGTCGTACCGCCGGTCATTTCTATGGAAGGGCCACCCGAAGAACCAGTGGCGGAAGATAAAGACAAACGAAAACAGAACGCGGTATCGAAAAGAACGGAAGAAGTGCCTTGTTCGCCGCCGCTTCCACGTCTTGCTCGGGAGCTGTCGACACCGAACGGAACGGAGAGAAGGGCATGGCTGACGCAGGCCGTTGTGGCAAAAGAACTGCTCAGCACACCGGCTGAGCGGCGAAAAGCACGACACGAAAGGATGATGAGGCGTTTGCACCGCCAAAGAGGGGAGTAATACGGACGCATGAAAAAATTGCTTTGGACGAACAATGAGCATTCTTCAAAGGACTGGGCGGCTCTTTTCGGTGAGCTGAATGCGCACGCGAAGGCGATAGAAAATACATTCGCCATCAAGATGAAGCTGACCGATAACGCTTTGCAGCTCAGTGGCGAAGAATATGAAATGGAAGCTGCTCAGGCCGTCATGGAACAGATGTTTGCCGTTATCGCCCGACAGGGCTACATTTCTTCCGAAGAGCTTGCCTATCTTTTGCAGATGCAGAAGGAACATGAGGATGTGCCGGTGGAAAAGCTGCTTACCGACATCATCACCACTACCGCACAGGGAAAGCCCATACGCGCAAAAACGATTGGACAGAAGCAATACGTCGACGCGATTGCCCATAACGGCTTTACGTTCGGCATCGGTCCCGCGGGTACAGGAAAAACATACCTAGCGGTGGCCATGGCGGTCAAGGCATTCAAAAACAATGATGTTCAGCGCATCATTCTCACGCGACCGGCTGTGGAAGCCGGGGAAAGTTTGGGCTTTTTGCCTGGCGATTTACAGGAAAAGATCGATCCCTATCTGCGCCCGCTCTACGATTCCCTGTATGAAATTCTGGGTGCGGATGCGTATCTGAAACTCAAGGAGCGAGGCCAGATTGAGGTGGCGCCCCTTGCCTATATGCGCGGCCGTACACTGGACAATTCCTTTATCATTCTTGACGAAGCACAGAATACCACCAGTGCCCAGATGAAGATGTTTTTAACGCGCATGGGCTACGGCTCTCAGGCCGTTATTACCGGTGATGTCACCCAGGTGGATCTTCCCCAGGGAAAAACGTCCGGATTAAAAACCATTCAGCACATTCTTCAACACGTGGATGGTGTGGCCTTCTGTACATTTCATCATGCCGACGTTGTGCGCCATCCGCTGGTACAACGCGTCATTGAAGCGTTCGAACGCTACGAAAACACACAGGAAAACGGAAAATCGCACGCATCGTCCGATCCCGGGACCAGTCGGTACAACCGCAAGGAAGCGTCTGCTGAGAAAACGGATGGGAAGAGGAAAAAAGCATGAATCTGCTCGTGGATAATCGCGACCCCGCGCTTGTTTGGGACGATACCAAGGCAAAGGCGCTTGAAAATGCGCTGCAGGTTGTTTTACAGACCCAACACGTGCAGGATGACGTGGAAATCTCGCTTTCGTTTGTGACCGGGGAAGAAATTCGCGAACTGAATGCGCAGTATCGCGGTAAAGACAGCGAAACGGATGTGCTGAGCTTTCCTGTATATGAAGCGGAACAAATTCCCCTTCTCCGCGAGGAAGGAAAACTCGATGTTTTAGGCGACATCGTCATCAACATGGAACGGGTTCGGGCGCAGGCGGAAGAATTCGGCCACAGCGAAGAGCGGGAAACCATCTATCTGGCCGTACACTCGCTGTTGCATTTGTTAGGCTATGATCACGAAGAAGAAGACGATAAGCGCAGAATGCGTCATGAAGAGAAACGAATTATGCGAACACTCGGCTTTTCTCAACCGTTTCATTCCGGTTATGTTGCGGTGATCGGGCGTCCGAATGTCGGAAAATCCACGCTGATCAATCGCCTGCTGGGAGAGAAGCTCTCCATTATCTCGAATAAGCCGCAAACCACCCGACATAAACTGCAGTTCATTTTTACCGATGAACGCATGCAGGCCATTTTTCTCGATACGCCGGGGGTGCAGATTCCGAAGAATGCCTTAGGAGAAACGATGCTCAGACTCTCGCGCGAGGCGCTTGACGGGGTGGATCTCTGCCTTTTTGTCACCGACGTTTCTTCGCGTATCGGGCCATTGGATCGCCAAATCCTGGATCGTCTCAAAACACTTGACACCATTCCTTTAGTGTTATTGCTCAATAAAACGGATCTTTCTCCGGCGGAAACGGTAGAGGCGGAAAAGCGTCGCTACGAGGAACTGGATCTTTTTCGCGCCGTTTTGCCGATTTCCGCCAAAGAGCAGGAAAATATGGATGAACTGCTTGACCTGATCTATCGCCTTCTACCCGAAGGACCACAGTATTTTCCGGAAGATATGGTTACGGATCGCTCTGAACGTTTTATCATTACCGAAATTATTCGTGAAAAGTGTTTGTACCATATGCAGGAAGAAATTCCGCACGGCATTCACGTCGGCATGGATGCCATGAAAAAGAGACCGGATCGTGAATTATACGATATTTTCGCTACGATTTACTGTGAGAAACCTTCTCATAAAGGCATGGTTATCGGCAAAGGCGGAACAAAACTCGGCCGCATCGGTCGTGAGGCGCGAAAAGACATTGAAGCGCTCTTGGATTGCCCGGTCAACTTGAAGCTCTGGGTGAAGGTGGATAAAAACTGGCGAAAAAACAAACAGAAAGTGAATCGTCTGGGCTTTGATTGAGTCCAATACAACGTGGTGAAAACCGCAGTTTAAGGAAGAACGGCCGGCGTATCGATAGTCGGCCTGCGGCGCGGAGGAACCTATGCAAGAGGAGAAAAGTTTACAAGGCATTGTTTTGCAGGCCTACGACGTGCGCGATTCTTCGCGTATGATCGATCTTTTCACCCTGGAACGCGGGAGAGTCTCCGTTCTTGTCCGCGGCGCAAAGAGAAACAAAAGCCGTTTTTTAAATCTTTCCGCTCCGTATGTGGAAGGTCAGTTTCATCTGGTTTTCGGACGCACCACGAACTACTTGAAGGAAGGCAGCATTACCGATGCGCATCTCGGACTTCGCCGTTCACTGAAACAGCTGACGACTGCACGCTTCGGCACGGAAGCTCTCCTTGGCGTACTGATGGACGGTGAAGAACGGGATTTGTTTTTGCTTTTCCAGGCTTTTCTTCGTGCCGTTGAAGAAGGAGATCCGGCACAACTTTCTCACGGCATCGGGGCCTTTTTGCTCAAACTGTGCAGTTTTTCCGGCTTTCGACCACGTGTATCCACCTGTGTTTACGGTGGAGAACCGATCGATAGCCACGACGTCTTTTTTGATGCCGAAGCGGGAGGAATGGCCTGTTCGGCTCATGCGCCTTCCGTAGGGGCGGAGGCTCTTTCAGCTGAGGAATATGCCGCGATCGTCCGTTATCTCCGCCTTCCGCTTCGTGCTATAATGAACGCACGTGACGATTCGTCTGTGGATGCCCGGCGTTTGGCCGGGGTCTGTTTTCGTTATTATGTAACGCATACCGGCCGCCACACGTTGGGCACCTTATCGATGATGAAAGAGCTCCGTCTTCTGTAAAGAAGAACGACAGGCGACGGTCAAAAAGAACGCTGCCCGCTCGCATGGGGAGCGAAGGAGGTTGAATGAATCTACAGGAAATGTTATCAACCCTTACGGCCTACTGGTCTAAACAGGGATGTACCGTTTTGGAACCGTATGATACGGAAAAAGGTGCCGGAACGATGAACCCGAACACGTTTTTGCGTGCGCTCGGCCCCGAACCGTGGAAGGTCGTCTATGTGGAACCGTCGCGTCGCCCGGCGGACGGGCGTTACGGCGAAAATCCGAATCGCCTGTATCAGCATCATCAGCTGCAAATCATTCTCAAGCCTTCTCCGGACAATATTCAGGACCTTTATTTGGATAGCTTGAAAACCATCGGCATTGATCCGCTGGAACACGATATCCGCTTTGTTGAAGACAACTGGGAATCGCCGACCCTCGGCGCCTGGGGCGTAGGCTGGGAAGTCTGGCTTGACGGCATGGAAATCACACAGTTCACCTATTTTCAGCAGGTGGGCGGCGTGACGCTCAATCCCGAGGCGGGCGAAATTACGATGGGACTGGAACGCATCGCGATGTATATTCAGGGCGTAGACAATGTCTTCGACCTGCAATGGAATGAGCAGTTGCGTTACGGCGATATTTTCCATCAGCAGGAATACGAAAATTCAAAATATTCGTTTGAAACGGCGGATGTCGCGATGTTGCATACGCTTTTTGATCTGTACGAAAAAGAAGCTGAACGACAGATCGAAGAAAAACTGGTTTTCCCGGCCTATGATTATGCGCTCAAGTGCTCCCATACGTTCAATCTTTTGGATGCACGCGGTGCCATCGCCGTTTCGGAACGCAGCCACTACATTGCGCGCGTGCGTGATCTGGCGCGCGATGTCGCAAAATGTTACCTGGAAAAACGCGAAGAGATGGGTTTTCCGCTTTTGCCTGCCGAGGCGAAGAACGAAAATCCGAAACGCCCCTTAAAGCAAGCAAAAGAGGAAGAGGAGAAGCGGGCATGACTACGTATCTATTGGAATTAGGCGTGGAGGAATTTCCTTCCCGTTATATGGCTTCCACGAAACAACAGCTCAAGCAGAACGTTTTAGACGGCTTGGCTGACGCCGGACTTTCTGTTTCAAATGCACGCGTACAGGCTACTCCCCGTCGTTTTGCTCTCTGGCTGGAAGAGATCAACGCACAGGAAGGTGCAGGCGAGGAAGTCGTGCGCGGTCCGTCCAAACAGGCGGCCTTTGACGGCGAGGGACAACCGACAAAAGCGTTGCTGGGCTTTTTGCGCGCCAAGGGCGTGTCGCTTGAAGATACGTTTATTGAAGACAACGGAAAAAGTGAGTATGTCTTTGCCCGGCTGAAGAAGGAAGCCGTGTCCATAGAAAAAACTTTGCCGGGAATTATTGCGGAGGCAATACGAAAAATTTCCAATCCCCGTGCCATGCGTTGGGGAGGCAAAAACTTACGCTTCCTTCGCCCTATTCGCTGGATCGTATCGATCCTGGAAGATCAGGTGCTGCCCATCGATCTGGAAGGCATTCCCGTGGGCAACCGTACAAACGGCCATCGCTTTCTAGGAGAAAAGAATTTTGTCATTCGTGATGTGCATTCCTATGAAGCGCAATTGGAAGAAAATTATGTGCTCATCGACGAAAACAAGCGTCGAGATGTCATTCTGCGCGGCCTGAATCGCCTTGCCCGGGAAAAGGGCGGCGTGCCCATGCACAACGAAGAATTGCTGGAAGAAGTCGTCAATATCGTGGAATATCCGACGGTATTTTTGGGCGACGTACCGCGTGAGTATCTGACGCTTCCACCGGAAGTGATTATCACGCCGATGATGGATCACCAGCGCTATTTTCCGGTCGTGGATGACGATAATCACCTTTTGCCCTATTTTCTCTCCGTGCGAAACGGAAACGACAAAGGCCTGCAAAATGTCATCGAAGGAAATCGAAAGGTGCTCATTCCACGTCTGGAAGACGCTAAATTCTTCTATCACCAGGATCAGGCACATCCACTGGAGGAACTCGTTCCGAAATTGGATGAACTGGTATTCCATGAACAGCTGGGCACCATGCGCGAGAAAACCGAACGCCTGGAATCGCTCGGCGTTTCGCTTGCAAAACTTCTGGTTTGCGGGCCGTCCATCCAGCAAAACATTGCACGTGCAGCGCATCTGTGTAAAGCGGACTTAGTCACCAAAATGGTGGTGGAATTTACGGAACTTCAGGGAACAATGGGGCGTATCTACGCCACGGAAGATGGCGAGGTGCCGGCGGTTGCGCAGGCGATTGAAGAACATTATCTGCCGCGTCAGTCGGGCGGTGCTCTTCCGCAGACCACAGCAGGCATGGTGCTTTCGCTTGCCGATAAACTGGATACGCTGGCCGGACTCTTTGCGATAGATATCAATGTCACCGGCTCACAGGATCCCTTCGGTTTGCGTCGTGCGGTGATCGGCATATTGGACATTGTGCAGAAGCATTCGTTGCACCTGCCGTTAAAGGAAGTCCTTCGTGACGCGCTTCTGCTGTACGTGGAACAGAAGGGACTGGTTTTCGATTATGACGATGTGCTGTCCCGTGTGAGTGACTTTTTCCGCGGACGCTTGCGCACCAGAATGCAGGAACAAGGTATTCGCTATGATGTGGCGGATGCGGTTCTCGCCATCGAGGATGACGATTATTTACGTTTAATGCAAAAGGCGGCGGCCGTACAGGCGTTAACGGAGCAGGATACGGATAACGAGCTCATTACGGGCTTTGTTCGCATCGAAAGCATGGCGGAGCATGCCGAGTCGACCGCGGTGGATGTTGATCGTTTACAAGCGGAAGATCAGGACATGTTGGCCTCGCTTTCCCGTGCGGAAACGATTCGTGAGGAATTGCATAAAGATCATTACGAAGAGGCTTTGGCCCTTCTTCGCAACTGGATGCCTATCATTCACGAGTATCTTGACCGCACGATGATTTTGGTCGACGACGAGGCCCTTAAGGCATCGCGCTTGGGCATGCTCGCCCAAGTCAACGCCCTGATTCAGGAGATATTGATTCCGCATCGCATTGTGCGTGAAGCGTAATCGGGAAGCGTAATCCGGAAGCGTAATTGCGGAAAATCGCCGCTTGTAAGGCAAAGCGGTGTCGCCATACCTACGGAACAAAATAGCATGCTTTTTCGTAGAGAAAGGAGGAGGCCATGCTGCGTGAACAGACGGAAAAATGGGAAAACGAGTGGCTTTCTCCCTATGCAGCACACGTGAACGCCACACGAGGAAGAGAGCGGGAGGAAGAGGAAGATCCCATTCGTACGGCGTATCAGCGTGATCGCGATCGCATATTGCATTCCAAGTGCTTTCGCCGTCTTAAACACAAAACTCAGGTGTTCATTGCGCCGGAAGGCGATCATTACCGTACACGCCTGACGCACACCTTAGAGGTCAGTCAGATTGCGCGTACGATGGCACGTGCGCTTCGCCTGAATGAAGACTTGATTGAAGCCATGGCCATGGGGCACGATGTCGGCCACACGCCGTTCGGGCATGCGGGCGAGAAGATTTTACAGATGCTGGATCCCGGCTTTCATCATGCAAAGCAATCGGTGCGCGTTTTGCGTTTATTGGAAAATCGACGCGATCATGCCGTTCCGGGTTTGAATTTGACCTGGGAAGTGCTGGACGGAATTGAACATCACAGCGGCGAGCAACAGGCAGCAACACTGGAAGGCCGACTGCTGAAATTTGCCGATCGCATCGCTTATGTCAATCACGATATTGACGACTCGTTACGCGCCGGGGTACTGACGATGGCCGACTTGCCGAAAGAGAGTATTGCCGTTTTGGGGGATACGCATTCGGGACGAATCAGCACCATGGTGAGTGCCATAATCGAAGCGAGTCTGGATCAGCCGGACATTATCATGGAACCGTCGGTTTATGAGGCTTCCAAGAATTTGCGTACCTTCATGTTCCGGGAAGTCTATACGAATGAAATGGTGAAGGGCGAGAACGCGAAACTGGAACACATCATGACGGACCTTCTGGAGTATCTGGTGGCCAATCCGGACGTTATGCCGCAGGACCATCGCGGTCTCTATGTGCACACCGAGGACGAAGGAAATATTCGTCGACAGGCCATCGATTACATCGCGGGCATGACGGATGATTTTCTCATTCGCACTTACCGCAATCTGTTTATTCCCAAGGCGTGGTCGATTCTGTAGTTGCTGGCACACGCAAGGAATGCGGTTGGAAAGCGGACAGAGAGACAGTAGAAAAAAGAAACCGATATCGGCGAGGGGGAGGGGTATGCGCATTTCCGATCAAACCATTCAGCAGGTGCGCGATGCGATCGACATCGAAGAGCTTGTCGCAAGCTATGTGACCCTGAAACCGGCCGGCAAACAGAAGAAGGCATGTTGTCCGTTCCATCAGGAAAAAACGCCTTCTTTTTTTATCCGTCCGGAACGCGGAACGTACAAGTGTTTCGGTTGCGGTGAATCCGGTGACGGGATTACCTTTTTGATGAAAATGGAGCACCTCGAGTTTCAGGAAGCCGTTTTAGCTCTGGCCGAGCGCTATCACATTCCCGTGGAAGCGGATCGTCCGGAAGACTCGCGTAAGCGCATGATGCGTGATTTGTACTATCGCATAAACGAAGATGCGGCACGCTTTTTTTATAAGAATTTGCTGACCAGTGATGCGGCGCTCAGCTATTTGGCGCGACGCGGATTTAAAGCGCAAATTATCAATGACTTTTTTCTCGGCTATGCGGAGCCGAGAGGCAATACGCTTTTACGCCATTTAACCGAGAAAGGGTATCGCGAAGAGGATTTGTTGGCACTTGGGCTCATCGCGCGATCCAATCGCGGTACCGGATATTACGACAAGTTTCGCGATCGTCTAATGTTTCCGATTGTGTCGACGAAAGACAAGATTATCGGCTTTGGAGGACGAGCGATCGGTGATGGCAAACCGAAATACCTGAATTCGCCGGATTCGGAAATTTTTCATAAAGGCGAACACCTCTATCATCTACAGCAAGTACGTAAAAAACCGAATTCGCGTGAAGTGATCGTGGTGGAAGGCTATATGGATGTGGCCGCCTTATCGTTTCACGGCGTACCCAATGCAGTGGCCTCGCTCGGCACTTCGCTTACAGAAGAGCAGGCAAAATTGGTCAAACGCTATGCAGATAAAGTCTATCTTTGCTATGATGGTGACTCCGCCGGCATTCGTGCGGCGCGCCGTGCTATTGATGTATTTCAACATGCCGACGTTTCGCCCAAGCTGGTCGTCCTTCCGGAAGGGAAGGATCCCGATGACGTGGTGCGCACGGAAGGTGCGGAGGCCTTTCAACATTACCTTTCCCTTTCTCTGGATCCGCTTGATTTTGAATTGAAGCTGCTTACGGCCGGCTATGATCTGACCGAAACCGCCGGACGTATGGATTTTCTTCCTCGTGCCGTGGATTTTTTAGCCGGGATCGAAAAACAAACACTTCGGGACGTCATGGCCCAGCAAGTAGCGGATCTTGCCGAGGTGAATGTGGACAGCGTCCAGCATGACGCGGAAAAGCGTAGGGAAGAACTCCTGGCGAAGCAAAGGGAAAGAGAACGGCACGAGGGCGAAAGAGGGCACGCTTTTACGGTGGATAATTGGGATGCGCCGGACCGCCCGTCGTATTACTACGCAGATGATGAAGATGAGCAACCGATGAGCAGCGATGCGGAATATGCGACAGAGCATGAGAGCAGAAGCGACAGTTTGGGTATGTATTCCGACAGAAGCATGGCACAGGAACGTTTTCGTCTTGAACGGGAGATGGTGCGGCTTATTCGTGGTGATCGTCAATGCGATGGCGTCTTATCGGCAGAGCAGGATTTTATTGAAAATCCGGGATTGAAGCAATTGCTCATGACCGTGCGTCATCTGCGTAAGGTGGGTATTTCTCCGCAACAGGATTGGCTAACGGAGTCGGATTTAACCGACGAAGCAAGAGAGATTGCCGAATCGCTCGACCGTGAGAATTTACCGGTAACGGTTGCTATGGCCGAGGAGCTGAGAGAACGGATTGCACGTTTTCGCCTGCGAGAGCGCAAGGCACAGCTTCTTTACGCTATGCATCATCCGCAGCAGGCGGAAAATACCGTGTCGCAAAGTGCATTGTTAAAAGAACTGCAGGAGATTGAACAACGCCTGCGTGCGCCTGGGGGAGGGCTTAGATGACGGATCGAAAAGATCGACCGAAGGACGACAGTCTGGACATCGAAGAGATAAAGCAGGATATCGTGGAAGAGTTGCGCAAAATCGCTTCCGCTCAGCATGACCGCTTTCACCGGGACGATTGGGAAAATCTGGAGCATGTGGAACAGCTAAGCGATGAAGATCGCCGTGATATCTTACAGATTTTGGCCGATGACGGCATTACCATGGCGGAAACGGTTCGCACGGAGGGGATTGAAGAAGATGAAGATGAGGGTGAACTCCTTGATGATGAGGAGGAAGAATCCTCGTTAAGCGATTTAGATGCTCTCTCCGAACTCAGTGTGAATTTTGAGGAGACGAAAGAAGAACCGGAAGCGGAATTAAGCGATCAGGAAATGCTGCAGAACATCGCGGTGGATGATCCGGTCAAAATGTATTTGAAAGAGATCGGACGTGTTTCGCTTCTTACGGCGGATGAAGAGGTGCTTCTTGCCCGTCGTATGGAGTCGGCGGAAACAGCGGCAAAAGTGCTGCGTGGAGAAAAGCCGACTCTGCGTGAAGAAATTGAGATTGCAAAAGAGTCGCTTAACAATACGCAAGCGGCCATGCTTTTGGATTTAATGGCAACCAAGGATGCGAAAAAGCGTTTTTTGACCGCTCAGGCCAGAGAGTACAGTGCGTTTCGTCGTTTATTGGCGATCGTTCTTTCCCCGGAAAATGTCATGGTGACGGAAGAAGACGAGGAATATCATGCCGTTAAGATTGCCGCACACGTGGAACGCTATATTCGCCGTCGCTTGAGCCGTATGCGCCTGACTCGCGATGAAGCGTGTGAACTTTCGTTTTGCGTTGAGATTCAGCAGGCTTTGGTTGCCTCCGTTTTGACGCCGAAGGATTTGACGGTGAAGCAGAAAAATTGGAAGGCCATTGCGCTGGAGAACGAAGAGCGTATTCTGCACGCCATCGACCAACTCTATAAAAAGAACAATGAAACCGAAGAATCGTCGGAAACGCTGTTGGACTTGGCTGAAGCATATCAGATGAAACCTTTTACGACGGAAGAGACCATTCCGGGCGAACTTCGGCGTGAACTTTTTGAGCGCAACACCATCGTCGATAAGCTCAATATGACCTTGCGAAAGCGCCAGCCCAAGGATGCCTTAACCGAGAAGGAAGCCGAAAATTACGCCATTCTGCTTG
This sequence comes from Murdochiella sp. Marseille-P8839, assembly GCA_019753405.1. Classification (GTDB taxonomy): domain Bacteria; phylum Bacillota; class Clostridia; order Tissierellales; family Peptoniphilaceae; genus Murdochiella. The sequence continues at coordinate 224,571 of JAIKLF010000001.1, forward strand.
AAGCGTTACAAGCCATCAATAAGCGCATGGCACATTATAAAAATGATTTTGCACCAGAACGTGAGAAGTTGGAAGCGCTTTTGATTAAGACGGAACCGGCCGGCCGTATTTTGGTCGGGATGCCGCTCTCCGAGGAAAATGAGAAGCAACTCAAGCACGATATCCGCGTGGGGTCCATGGCGAAACAGCGCTTGGCGGAGACGAACCTTCGTTTGGTGGTTTCCATTGCCAAACGCTATGTCGGGCGCGGCATGAGCTTTTTGGATCTCATTCAGGAAGGCAATCTCGGTTTAATGAAGGCGGTGGAAAAATTCGACTACCATCGTGGCTTTAAATTCTCCACCTATGCCACCTGGTGGATTCGTCAGGCCATCACTCGCGCGATTGCCGATCAGGCGCGTACCATCCGTATCCCCGTACACATGGTGGAAACCATTAATAAACTCTCCCGTGCCCAGCGCCAGCTGTTGCAGGAGCTCAATCGCGATCCGACCAATGAAGAAATTGCCGCGGAGATGAACATTGATGTGGAAAAAGTGCGCATTGTTCGCAAGATTGCGCAGGAGCCCGTCTCTCTGGAGACCCCGATCGGCGAAGAAGAAGATTCGCATCTGGGCGACTTTATTGAAGACGACACGGTCATCTCGCCGGATGAGGCCGCAAACTTCATTATGCTCCGCGAGGAGCTCGCCAATATTCTCAGCACGCTCTCTACAAGAGAGCGCAAGGTGTTGGAGTTGCGCTTCGGCTTAAACGATGGTACACCGCGCACACTGGAAGAAGTGGGTAAGGAATTCAACGTCACACGCGAACGCATTCGTCAAATTGAAGCGAAGGCCATACGCAAACTCAAACATCCGACGCGAAGCCAAAAGGTGCGCGATTTTCTCGAATAACGAACAAGAGATGAAAGAAGCGCTTTTGCCCGGCAGAACAAGATTGTCCGGCGAAGGCGCTTTTTGTATAGGCCATGCGTCTTGTCGATAGGAAAGGATCGCATGGTACAGGAGGCAGTATGCATCGTCTGCAAACCCTTATTCAGCTTGTTCCGCCTTCTTCCCGTGTGATTGATGTGGGAGCGGATCATGGCTTGGTTTCGCTCGGCTTAGCCAAGCGCGAAGATATTCAACACGTATTGGCAACCGACATTTCTTCCGCATCTCTTGCTAAACTGAAGCAAGCTTTGCAAAGTGCGGACCCGGCAACGAAACAGAAAATCACGCTTCTTGTGACAGATGGACTGCACGATGTGCCTTGGCCGTCGGCCGATACCATATTGATTGCCGGTATGGGCGGTCCACTGATCAAGCGCATTCTATGTGGATCCTTCTCCTTTGCCCGAAGCGCCAAGACATGGATACTCTCCCCGCAGAGCGGCATTTCCGACTTTCGGCACTTTTTACAAGCACTCTCCTGTCGAATTGAAGAAGAATTGGTCGAAGAAGAGGGACAATTTTATCCGCTTTTTTTGGTCTATCCGGGGGAGGCTTGTCCCGAAGGAAGTGGTTATGCACATCCCTTATCGGCGTTGGAAGCGGAATATGGCCCTGAGCTGCTGCAAAGTCATCATCCCTTGGTGGAAAAGCAGCTTCGACGAGATCAGGCGCATTGGCATCAGCTCCTTCTTCATCTGGAAGGAAAAACAACGCCGGGTGCTGCGAAACGCCGACAGGAAGCCGAAAGAGCGTTATCTATGCTGGACGGACTATTGTCCCGATAATGGCTTTGCATAAACGATAAAAAAAACGAAAATGCCCCAAGGAAAGCGGGAGAAAGGAAATCGGATGGAAATTCAGGCATGGGTTAACGAATGGGAAAAGCGTGTACCGCTTGTTTTACAGGAACCGTGGGATCACAGTGGAAAACAGTTCGGCCGTTTTGCCCGACCGCTTAGCGGCATTCTCTTTGCATTGGATTTTTCCGCAGGTGCGCTTAATAAGGCTGTAGAAAACCGAGCGAATTTAATTGTTACGCATCATCCTGTGCTTTTTGAGGGCATTCATGCTCTGCACGAGGACGTTCCTCTACAGGATCTCGTGATGCAGGCGCTCGAGCAGAACATCGCGGTATATGCGACGCACACACCGTGGGATTGGGTGGACGGCGGTGTCAATACCGAAATGGCGGATCGTATCGCCCTTCACCATCGTAGTCCGCTTCGCAAACGGGAAGAAGGTGATCCGCTTTGTGCCTATTCATCCGGGTTCGGTGTATGTGGAGAAATTGATGCCATGACGCTTGCCTCCTTTGCGCAGTCGCTATCCGTTTCCTTTGCAACGTCTTCCATCGTTTTCTACGGCGATCCCGCATGGACCGTTTCGCGTGTCGGCATTCTTGGCGGATCCGGTATGGACTTTGCCTCGGATGCGCTTAGGGCGGGTTGTGACGTTTTTGTCACGGCGGACATTAAATATCATGAGGCGCAATTTGCGGTACAAAACGGCTTGGCGCTGGTGGATCTTGGTCATTATACGGCGGAATTTCCCGCCATGGCTCGTGCTCTTCAACTATCCAGCACGTTTGCCACGAACATCGCACAAGAGGTATTTGATGAGCAAGAAAATAAGCGCCACTCCCTCATGGAGGAGTGACGCTTAAAGCGTGCGGCTTTCCGACTCGTTCGATGTTGTGCTCGTCGACAGCCATAGAGAGCCGATCGATTAGCAGAGAGGTTATTTCAGCAGGTTAGCAAAAAAGTCGATAATCCCCTGAAAAAGATTGCCGAAAAATCCGCCAAGTTCGGATTTGGTATCCGGAGAAAGTTGCGCCCAATCCGCCTGCACTTTTTCCATCAGGTTACCGCCTTCTTTTAACAGCTTTTGTCCCAATTCCTGTAAATTGGCCCGCTGTTCATCCGTCAGTTCAATTTTGGAGAACTGTTCCATCAAGTCCTGCAACGAGGAGATATTCGCCTCGCTTAACACACCATCCAGATGATAGTTGTTCACCACCGTTTTGATAATGGTGGTGATGTCACCTACAGAAATATTTCCGCCGTTCTCTTCTTTTTGCTTGGCGATTTGCGCTTTGATCTCGGCAAGGGCGGCATTCATCAGCTCATCGGAGTAACCATCTTTTCCACTATTTTCGGCTGTAATCTTAGAAGTTACTTCCAGTTCTTCCTGCGCTGTCTTGATGTTTTCTTCCGGCAACGTACCCGTCGTGCCGCTGAAGGCCTTGTAAACACCGGCAAGGGCGCCTGAGCCGTCGACTGCTTTTACAGAAGCTACGCGAATGGTCATATTGGTCGCACCGGCCGTGATGGCTGCGTTAGCGTATTGCGTCGCGGTAATTTCCGTAATGGTTTTGGGCGTAACAATTTCGACCTGCACCCCGGTATTCTTCTTAGCCGGTTCAAGATAAACGGAAGAGTATACCTGATAATAATCATAGTCGTCATGTAGCAGGCTGTTCATCTCATCGATATTGACCTGCATTTCCAGGGCTTTATCGGAAACGCCGAGCAAACGCGCGGTTTCCTGTTTTTGTTCGGCAGTAAGGCTCTGTCCATAAGAATAAACCGACTGTTTTAAATTATCCGCTTTTGCCGGTTGAGCAAGGCTCGTCAGCGCAATGATCAAGGTCATCGCTCCGGCAGCAAGGCGTCGACATAGCGTGTTGCTTTTTTTCATCGTTTCTCCTCATTCCTTAGGCTTTCGCCGATTCTTAAGATGTTCCCATCCTATCCTGCCCTTATGTTCGGAATATGAAGAGAAAACGTACGGATAAAGCTCTTTTGTTTATGAAGACTTTACTTTTTTCATACTTTTATCTTTATGTATTACGTGTATGTTGAACAGACTCGGGTATAGTAGGAACGATGGAGAGTGCACAAAAGGAAAAGGAGGATGTATGCAAAAGAAACGGTTTGGTTTTGTCTTAGCCATGTTGCTCTCTGCAGTGTTATTTCTTCCGAATACAGCGTTAGCCGACAATCCGGAAGCGAAAGGCACGTTTTTCGTTGACGATGTTGTCGAACAGGTGATGGAAGAAGAGCAGACAGAACAGGAAAAGGTCGATGTTGTGAAAGAAGCAACAGAGACGGAAGAAAAAGAAGCCGTATTAACGAAGGAAGATGTAGCGGGAAAGACGTTGACAATCCTTCACACGAACGATGTGCACGGTCATGTGGAGAATTCCAGCAAAGATGGAAAAAAAGGCAATATCGGCTACGCCAACTATGCAGGAATCATTGAAGCGAAAAAGGCGGAAGGGCCTACGCTGGTTGTAGACGGCGGCGATCTGACGCAAGGAACCAATTTTGTAACGCTTTCCAAGGGGGAATCCATCATCAATTTGGCGAACAAAATTGGCGTACAGGCTATGGTTCCCGGCAATCATGAGTTTGATTACAGTCAGGAACAGGCCAAGAAAAATGCAAGTTTGGCCAACTTCCCGTGGTTTGCCTCAAACGTGTTCGATAAAGACGGTAACCTCCTTTTCCATGGCGGGGAAGTGCTGGATGTACAGGGAATCAAAGTGGGTGTCTTCGGCTTGGCGACACCGGAAACCAAGTACAAAGCGAATCCGTTGAATACGGAAGGACTGACCTTCACCGACACCGTTGACGAGACCGTCAGAATCGCTCAGCGCGAGATCGACAAGCTGCTCAGCCGCGGCGCGAACTATACGATTCTGCTCAGCCATCTGGGAAGCGATGAAGAGTCTGAGGTCAATACGCTTAAAGTGGTACCGAAGCTGAAAAACCTTGACCTTGTAGTCGATGGACACAGCCATACCGAATGGCAGAACGGTCACGTTTTTGAAAACGGTACAGTAGGCGCCTCGACCGGTGAATATTTGAAAAACGTCGGTATCGTTCAAGTTACTTTCGATGAGGAAGGAAAAGCCGAGACCAAAGCCGAACTGATCAATTATGAGCAGGCCAAGACATATCCGGTAAATAAAGAAGTCGAAGACGTGATTGCGGAATTCGATAAAGAAAACGAAAAAGTTCTCGGACAGGAAGTCGGAACATTAGCCGCAACCCTCGACGGAGAACGCGAACACGTGCGCGCAGGGGAAACCGCATTGGGCGATCTCATTACCGATGCTATGCGCAAAGAATCCGGCGCCGACGTCGTTATCACCAATGGCGGTGGAATCCGTGCCTCCATTGCCGCGGGGAAGGTGACCGTCGGTCATGTCTTTACCGTTTTGCCGTTTGGTAACGCCATGACGGTTATCGAAGTCAGTGGCCAGGATATCATTGATGCGATCAATTACGGGATTTCGGAATATCCCAATCCGGCAGGAAAATTCCCGCATATTTCCGGTATGCGTTTTGAAATCACCAAGAAAGACGGAAAAGCGGCTGCTGCCAACATCATGGTAGGGAATGCACCGATTGAACCGACCAAAACGTACAAACTGGCAACCAATGACTTTATGGCAGTCGGTGGTGACGGCTACGAAATGTTCAAAGGAAAGACGCTTCTGGCTACACACGGCTCACTTGCCCAGGTTGTTCAGGACTATATGACCGAATTGACCAAATACGGCAAGGGAACCTTCACGTATGCCACGGACGGTCGTGTGAAGGAAGCTAAGGCGGAAGAAAAACCGACGCCGAAACCGAATGAAAACAAGCCGGCAACCGAGAAACCTTCAACCAAGGTAGCCGGTACGAACAAAGTCGCGCCGAAGACCGGTGATGTGATGACCCTTGCACCGATGGTGCTTCTGCTCTCCGGTATGGCTCTGACGATGACCAAAAAGAAAGAAACAAAGTAAACGGTTCTTTCTAAAGAAAGTCCTAAAGAAAAGCCCCTGTGATGAGCTGATACGGTTCATCACAGGGGCTTTTGTATGTGGGATATGTTTTTCCGTTTTCCCTTATAAACTATGCTATACTGTAGTTACGGATCCCGCCACACCTCTCAATGACGTGCAAAACGGCGGGACTTTTTGCAAAGGTGGTGAGCGTGGTGACTCCACAACAATTGATGCATTCGGATGCGAAACTCTATGACATGGTGATCAAGGACAAGCTCATCATTCGAGACTTGGATTATGCAAAGAAGGTTTTTCAGCGTATCAGTCCCTTTCATCTGGAGAATTTCGGTCTGACTTGGAAAAAGGCGGACGGCACATATCAGGACGGAACAACGTTTGAAATGCTGGTTGACAGCTATCTTGCCGACCGTCGCATCAAAAACTTTTTATTCGACTATCTTGCCGATTATGAGGTGCAATTGCGCCATGTCATCGGCACCGTACTGCTTGAAAGTTTCGGTGCGTACGGCTATTTGGATTCCGGCCATTTTCGTCAGGACGACTACCATAAAAATTTTATCAACGATCTGGAAAACGAGTTGACCAGAGCGAATGAGCCGTTTGTACGGCGTTTTTGTCCGGAAGAGGGAAAAACACGGGATGTTCCCGTCTATGTCGCCATGGAAGTGATTACCCTCGGAACCCTTACGAAAATTTTTAAAAATATGCGCCGCCCGGAACAAAAGCGGGTTTCCGCCTTTTACGGGGTGGCATCCGAAATTGTTTTATATTCCTTTTTCAGCTGCCTGGCCAAATTGCGTAATACGTGTGCACACCATGGTCGTTTATCCAATCGTCGCTTTACGGACGGTTGTGCCGTTCTAAAAGCGGACAGACGCACGATGGAGCGCGTAGCTCCGGAATTTCATCCGGATCCTTTCCGCTTTTTTGTCATGCTGTTGGCCCTTATGCACGTGATGGATGCCCAGAGCAATCGGGAAATAATCGTCCATTTTCGACGAACATTTGCCATCCATCCGTATTTTCTACCGCGCTTTCTGGATTTTCCTGAGCAATGGGAGACCATACTTTGCGAGGCGGCCGGCATTGATGTCGCCTCTCTCGATCAGGAGGATATCAGTTGGGAGCCCATCGCGTCGGATCGCTGGGTCATGCCTGCGACCGAAGCGGAGGATTTCTCCAATCAAAATGAATCGTAACGTCTGCGCTCAGGCGATCATCGGCCGTGGCTTAAACGAAAAAGTCCGATGATCTCCATAACAGGAGGACACCATGCGCCCGAAACAGGAATGGAATGCGTTGCAAAAGGCCACCTATCGTTGGCTGGAAGCGTTCGATCATCCCGAAAAAGACAAATGCATTATTCATCTCATCGGCACCAATGGAAAAGGATCGACGGGACGAACGATCGCCCTGGCTTTGGAAAAGCTGTTGCCCGAAAAAGTGGGACACTTCGTCTCGCCGCACGTGCATCACTATGAAGAGCGAATCATGCTGCAATCGAAGCCGATTGCTCATGCACGCTCCATGGCCATTCAACAGGAAATGGAGGAAAAAGGGAAGGCGGAAAATTTGCCGTACATTCCCTATTTTGCACGCAGTATGGTGGAGGCCCTTCTTGTCTATCGAGAGGAGGCGCGCGTGCTGGTAATGGAAGCCGGCATAGGTGGTCTGGATGATTGCACGAATCTGCTTTCCACAATCATGACCGTGTTTACGACCATTGATTTTGATCATCGTGACCGTCTTGGAAATACTATTGAAGAGATCGCCCGTGCAAAAGCGGGGGTACTCCAAACGGGATCGGCTGCCATATCGGCGAATCAGTGCCCGGAAGCGGAATCGGTGCTGCGAAAGGTTGCCGAGGAAAAGGGGGCATCATTGGTTTTCTTTTCCCCTTCAACGATGACGAACGACAAGCTTTGTTGGATGCCCAAGGAGCATCCGGCGTTGCAGTTCACCTTTATACGCGGACTATTGAGCGGAGAGTACCGGGCGCGGCTCATCGGGCGCCATCAGCTGCAGAATTTCGGCACCGCCTTGACGGCGCTGGAAGAATTGCTTGCGCCCGATTCCTCGACAGCGGCGGCTCTTTTCCCGTCGGGGAATTTTCCTCGTCCGGAAGAAATTCTCGATGCGGTACACGCCGCCGTGGCGGAAGCCTATCTTCCCGGAAGACTGGAAATGCTTTCTTTTGATCCGCTCGTTTTCATTGACGGTGCGCACAATCATCAGGCGGCCGAAATGCTGGTGGAAAACCTGGATGCGCTATGCGCTTGCCCTCCGGCACAAGGGAAAGAACGCATTCTTCTGTTCGGCATGCATGACGGCAAATTGAGCGGGGAAGAGCAGAGAGAGTTTTTTTCGGCGTTTGATGCCGTCTATCGCATCTCCGTGCAGGACGAAGAGGACGATGCCGTGATTACCGCGATGGGAAAAGCGATGGACGAAGCCTATCTTGCGCATCCGGATGCAATGTTTGTGGCGGCCGGATCCCTCTATCTGCTGGATGGTGCGAGCCGTTGGCTGGAAAATAGATAGTCATATTGAGGACAAGAGAAATAAAAAGAAGCAAAAGGAGGGGCAGACAGCCTCCATAACGTGGAACGTCAATCCGACATTATGGAGCTGTGCAAAGCCCCTCCTTTTTTGAAAAGAGCTACTGTTTAATAGAGGCGATAGAGTCCGCAGACAACGCCTAAAATACGACATTCGTTTACAATAATCGGTTCAAGTGCCGCGTTTTCGGGGCGCAATTCGACATAGCCCGCGCGCTGAAAGAACGTTTTTACGGTTGCCGAATCTTCGATCAGGGCGACGACCTGTTGTCCATTGCGGGCGGTCTGTTGGCGGCGAACGATGACGTGGTCGCCATCGAAAATACCGGCTTCGATCATGGATTCGCCGTGAATCTTCAATATAAAGTAGTCGCCTCCGTCCTGATGAAAGAACGCCGTCGGCAGGGGGATGGACTCTTCCGTATAGTCATCGGCATAGATGGGTTGTCCGGCCGCGACGGGGCCATAGACCGGAATATCAAAGACATCTTCCCGATAGGGTGTCTCTTTTGTTTCCGCCGCCGAAAGATCTTCCACCGGGCGAATGGAGCGGTATGAGCCTTTGGTCATCGTGATCTGTTCGGCATCGATGAGCGCATGCAGGTCCTTTGAGACGGTCGAGGTGGAACGAATGCTCAAGGCTTCCTGAATTTCACGAACGGTGGGCGCAATGCCGTTTTCCGTCCAATACGAAGAGATATAACGTAGCATCGCGGAACGCCTTTTTTGTACCGGGGATTGCATTGTCGCCTCCTTTGTCGAACAGCCCATGCCGGAAAGTCTGGTTTCTTTCGTCGTCAACATTTTCGGAATGGTTTTATTAAAACGAACAAATTTTCGCTTTTATTATACCGTGCAGAATCTCGTGTGACAAGACGGATTTAGGGTATTAAACGAAACGAAGGGCGAAAACGCTCGTCAGGACTTACGGTTTAGGAAATTCCTTCCGAAAGTTCAGGATGGTTTATCACATGAAGGAGGAGCTATGGAGTTTTATTATTGTGAACATTGTGGCGCGATGTATATCAAAGCCAATCAGGTGGGTAAAGTAACGCCGGTATGCTGTGGCGAGCCGACGAAAAAGCTGGAAGCCAACACCCAAGATGCAGCAGTAGAGAAGCACGTTCCCGCTGTTAAACGTGAGGGCAACAAGATTTCGGTTGTCGTGGGCGAAACCGTTCATCCGATGGAAGAAGATCATTTCATTACCATGATCGCCGTTGTACAGGGCGACAAATTCCAAAGCGTCGCATTAAAGCCGGGCGAAGAGCCGAAGGCTGAATTCCTGGTAGAAGACGGCCCCGCTACGGTCTATGAGCATTGCAATAAGCATGGCCTCTGGAAAGCCGAAGCCTAAATCTTCTTTCTCGGTTATCGAGAGAAAAACAAAAGACGAGCTGCGCGTTCGTGCGCGGCTCGTCTTCGCTTTTGTAACGTTGTCGTTGGCACATTTTTCCGTTGGAAAATGTGCGGAAAGTCGTTTGGTTAAAAGGCGATGCGCCCTTTCTGCTCTTCGTCATTGATGCTGTAATAGGCGGCAGATTCTTCCGGCTTAACATAAATATCCAGCGTTTCCATTTCGCCCAATTTATGACCGCCCTGCTTCCAGTATTGTTTTGCCTGTTTGACCAGGTCTTCCATATCGACTTCGCGACCTTGATACTGTACAATGTATTTCGTTTTGAGCATTTTTCCCTCCTGTTTGTTCAGTGAAAATGAAAGAAATACTCTCTTTCTCTCAATTTCCGTCATAGTTTATCAAAAATGGAAACAAACAACAACAAAAGGAGAATAATTTTTGGAAAAATCGAGGTATTTTTTGAAAATCACCCGTTTTTTCGGAAGAATCCCATTTTTTGGGGTAAAAAAACAACATAATTTGGAGATGAAGGTGGATTTTATAAAACGGTGTGTTTTTGTAAAATCCGGAAAGGAAGATAATGACATTTTTTGAACTGCTGCTGTTGGCTGTGGGGGTTTCTTTGGATGCTTTTTCCGTAGCAATATGTAAGGGACTTGCGGTAAAAGAACTGAAGGCGCATCATGGCCTTCTTGTCGGTGCATATTTCGGCGTTTTTCAGGGGCTGATGCCGTTATTGGGCTTTTTGTTGGGCTCATGGATTGCCCAGTCCATGCAGGCCATCGATCATTGGGTGATCCTTTTTATTCTCGGCTATTTGGGCGTGCAGATGGTACGCGAGGCGTTGAATCCGGAAATCTGTCCTACGGGCGATTTTTCCTGGCGTACCATGTTTCCCCTTGCTGTAGCGACCAGCATTGATGCCTTTGCGGTGGGCGTTACCTTTGCTATGATGGAAGTGAATTTATGGACGGCGATTTCGCTCATCACGGTATGCACCGGTCTGTTCTCGTTTGCCGGCGTGTATATCGGACACTATTTCGGACAGCGTTATCAAAAACCGGCGGGCTTTGTCGGCGGAGCGATTTTGTTGTTCATCGGTATTCGCGTATTCATTACGCATTGGATTCAGGGTGTGTAGCGAATCGATCCAAGGCATTACGGCGCAAGGCCTTCCAAAAGGCCATAGGAAATAAAAGGAGAAAGCATGAAAATCACGAAACAGGCGCGTCAGCGCGCAAAAGAGCTGTTGCAGTTTATTGACGGTTCCCCGACCGCCTACCAGGCGACGGAACAGGAAAAAGCGCTTCTGAACAAAGCAGGATTTACGCAGCTTACGCTGACTTCCCGCTGGAAACTAGAGCCCGAAAAAACGTACTATGTGGAAATTTCGGATGCCACAATTTTCGCCTTTCGTACAGCAAAACAGGCGGATGCCGGTTTTCACATCATCGGTGCGCACAATGACTCGCCGGGTTTTCAGCTGAAACAGAACGTGAATATGCCGCGAAGCGGATACGGTCAGCTCAATGTTGAGCCCTACGGCGGATTGATTTTGCGCACCTGGCTGGATCGTCCGCTTTCCGTGGCCGGCCGTTTGCTGGTGAAAGACGACTCGCCGCGCGGATATGCCGTGAAGAAAACTCATCTCACCCGACCGCTGGTGATCATCCCCAGCTTGGCCATCCATATGGACCGCGAGGTGAACAAAAATGGTGAAATTAGGCCGCAGAATGGCATGGCACCGATTTGGTGTATGGCGGATGAATCGGGTAAGAAAGGCGATTTTCTGGCGGTTATTGCGCAGGAAGTCGGCATTTCCCGCGAAGCAATTTTGGATGCGGATCTCTTCCTCTATGATGTGCAAAAGGGAATGTTCCTCGGAGAAAATGAAGAATTTCTTTCCGTCGGACGCCTGGACAACCTGGCCATGTGCCATGCCGCGACCACGGCGCTGACGCAGGCGAAGACGGCAAACGTGCATCAGGTCATCGCTTTGCACGACCATGAAGAAATCGGCTCAATGAGTCGTAAAGGGGCGGATTCGGCGACGCTTCGAGATGTTCTTTCGCGCATTGTCCGCAGTCTTGGTGGCAACGAGGAAGATTTCGCGATTGCGTTAGCCAAGAGCTTCACCGTTTCCTGCGATATGGCACATGCCGTGCATCCCAATCATACGGATTGCGCAGATCCGACCAATCGTCCGCTTCTCAATCACGGCCCGGTGCTGAAATATGCAGCCTCCAAGAGCTACATTACCGATGGGGAAGGCGGTGCGCGTGTGCGCCTTTACGCGAAAAAAGCCAGCGTGACCTTCCAAACGTTCCACAATCATTCCGATAAGCGTGGAGGTGCCACGATCGGCGCGATGGATGAGCAATGGACAACCATCTTAAATGCTGACGTCGGAAACCCCGTCCTCGGCATGCATTCCGTGCGCGAATTGGGCGGTGTGGCCGACCACGACGCCATGATTCGCACCTTAACCGCTTTTTTGAACGATGAACAATAAGTTGGACAATCGATTTGCCGATCGGGAATATTCCGCGACCATGACCGACCTTACGGTGGATGGTCGCGGCATCGGGCACCTGACGGCTCAGGACGTCTTTTTTACGCCGCATGGTTCCGTTCCTCTGCCCGAAGAGGACATCGGACGAACTGTTTTTGTCTACGGCGCCTTACCGGGGGATGTCGTGCGCCTTCGTGTCCACAAACGGAAAAAGAATATCCTTGAGGCGCAGGCGGTGGAACTGCTTACACCTTCGACCGGGCGGCGTTCGATCTCGTCCAATCCCTATGTCCAAAATGACGGCACCTCTTTTTTCAGTGACAAGTCCGAGGACGATTTGCTTTCTCCGCATGACGGTTTTCCGCTTCTTGCCTGGAATCCGGCAGAACAGAAAGCGTGGAAAATGCGACGCGTGCACGAAGCACTGGTTCGTGTTGGCGGTTTTTCCGCTTCGGATTTGCCGGAAATGGGGTGGATTTCCGACGAGGAAACGCACTACCGCAATAAGATTAATCTTCGTCTGGCGTCGGACGGGCGTCTGGGCGATACTGCGCGAGACGGGAAGGTACGTCCGCTTTCTTCCTATGTTATTGCTGCGCCAATTTTAGAACAAAAACTACAGCAGTGGAATGCACTGGCCTTGCAGACTCCAAACTGGGCCAAGACCTTCTCCGCCGTGCACATGGTGATTTTGCGTGCAAACGAAAAGGGGGAGACGCTGGCGGCTCTCATTACCGATCCGCTTTCTTCGGCACAACGCAAGGCTCTCTTTGTCCTTCTGCAACCTCTGTCGTTTACGGTGCTCTGCCAGGGACAGAATCGCCGCCCGGGCGACGTGCGCCTGCGTGAGCCACTCGTTTACGCCACGACGCAGAAAACCCTGCAAACGACGCTGCACGGCCTCTTCTTTACGGTTTCTCCACCTTCGTTCTTTCAGGTGAATCGATTCTTGACACCTGCGCTGTATGCGAAAGCCCTTTCATTCTTTTCTGATTTACCCGACGCCACCGTCCTCGACCTATACTGCGGTACCGGAACCACCTCGCTGCTTCTTGCGCAGCAGGCGAAGCGCGTCATCGGCGTCGAAATGGTTGAAGCCGCCGTCGCGGATGCCCGTCAAAATGCCGAACGCAACGGCCTACCCAATGTTTCCTTTATCGCGGCCAAAGCCGAAGAAATTCTTCCGCCCCTGACAACTGATTTCGCGAAGAAGCGCCTTTGCGTTCTCGTCGATCCACCGCGCAAGGGCTTGGATGAAAGCGTGCGCCGTGCACTTCTTTCTACCGATCTTCGCGAACTTGTCTATATTTCCTGCTATCCCGAGACCCTTGCCCGCGACCTTCGCGACTTTCGTCAGCAAGGTTGGACCCTGGACAGCCTCTGTGTGGCGGATATGTTTCCCAATACGCCGGAGATTGAGACGGTGGTGCGGATGCGGCGGATATGAATAAGATCGTAGTTACTATTGACAAGAAAGATGAAAACACAAATCTTGGAGTGGAGGGAATGGTAAAAAACGTGATGCCTAGGGGTAAGAGCAACCAAAAATGTCGTTCCGATAAATGACATCACATCATTCCGATAGAATATATTGTTCCGATAAAGTGATATAGTAAAAATAGCGAGGGGAGGTGAGAACTTATGTTTATGACCGTAAAAGAAGCCGCAGAAAAATGGGGGATTTCCGACAGACGAGTTAGAGTATTGTGTGCGGAAGGGAAAATTTCGGGTGCGTATCAGAAAGGACGCGGTTGGAAGATACCGATTGATGCTGAAAAGCCTACGGATGGTAGATTTAAGTCAAAGGAAAGCCTCCTATCCCAGATTGACCGTAAGAAACAGGAGTTGGATGGAAAACGGCCTCTGACTGCAGGAGAACTGGAGAGATTAACCGAGGAGTTCGCGATCGAGTACACGTACAATTCCAATGCCATTGAAGGCAACACGTTGACGCTTCGTGAAACCGATCTGGTTCTTCGTGGGTTGACGATCGATAAAAAGCCTTTGAAGGATCACATGGAAGCGGTAGGTCATAAAGAAGCGTTCGACCTTGTTTGTGAGCTGGTAACAGCGAAATCACCCCTCACCGAAAGTGTCATCAAGCAGATCCATTCTCTCGTGCTTTGGGATAAGAAGGATGACCGTGGCGTATATAGACGAGTTCCTGTTCGCATTATGGGAGCACATCATGAGCCTGTGCAGCCCTATCTGATCGAACCGAAGATGGAACAGCTTCTTTCCGATTATGCCGCAAATGAAGAGCATATTGTAACCAAACTTGCCCGTTTCCATATCCAATTTGAAAGCATCCATCCTTTTATCGACGGTAACGGACGTACAGGCAGGCTTATTGTGAATTTGGAGCTGATGAAGGCAGGATACCCGCCGATCGACATCAAATTCACGGACAGACTTGCCTATTACAACGCTTTTGACGAATATCATGTGAAGCACAATCTTTCTGCGATGGAAGACCTGTTCGCAGGGTACCTCAACACAAGGCTCGACACGTATTTAAAAATAATAAAGTAGTAAAGCAAGGCGGAACCTTAATTTCTTTTGAGGGGATTGCGTAGAGGTGAGGTGGATGGTGACAAACCGGGATTCGCTTTGGGCAAAAAAGGGAGAACAGTACGGCCAATATTACTGGTTGCCGCTTTCGCAACACTTGGAAGATACACGACAAATTTGCGGGCTCTTGTGGGAACATTGGCTTTCGCCGGGCGTCCGCCGGTTTTTGTGCGAAAACGCATTTGGCGGAGTTTCTGATGACCTGGTCAAACGCACATTGCAACTGTTATGGTGATGATTCCTGTTGAGCACAGAAAGTGAGGCCAAGAAATGGTTGTAAAAAACACAGCAAACATCGGTTTTGAAAGAAAAATCTGGGATGCTGCTTGTGTTCTGTGGGGGCATATTCCAGCATCCGAATATCGAAACGTCATCATCGGATTGATTTTCTTGAAATATATTTCTACGGGTATGCGTGCGATAGAGGCAGATAATCCAAAATTGAAAGACGTCCTTCCTAAGAATTATGCCAGTTCCGATTTAGACAAAAGGGTACTGGGTGATGTGGTTGATCTTTTTACCAATATGGATATGAGAGAGACCGAGGGAAACCGTGATGTACTTGGCAGAACTTATGAGTACTGCATCGCCCAGTTTGCCGAGAAGGAAGGCAAAGGCGGTGGAGAGTTCTACACACCTTCAAGCATCGTAAATACGCTGGTTTCAATTTTGAAGCCTTATTCGAATTGCAGAGTATATGAAATGATAATACCGAAATTGATACAATTTAACGATTATAAAAGAGCGGTTGCTTAGGGGGACTCAAAAGTTTTTGGGGTGTGCAAGCCTTAAAAAGCAGAAAAATCAACCGATTTCATAAACACCATTTTGCGGGTTCTATCTCTAAAGCTTACATCAACTGTAAGTGTTATTCTCTCCTATTCGATGTTACGATCAATACATCAAGAGCAGGCATTTTTAGAAAATCTACTGCGACTCCCACATGACAGATTTATGTAGTAGCTTATTGTCTTCGCTCAAGAAAAGGAGATGTTTTTAATGCAAACAATACTAAACGTTCAGTCTTTAAAAAAATATTACGGAAAAGATCCGAATGTAACAAAAGCCTTGGATGGCGTGTCATTTCAAGTCATGCAAGGCGAATTTTTAGGCATCATGGGAGCGAGCGGCTCAGGTAAGACGACACTCCTTAATTGTCTGGCAACCATCATCAAGCCGACAGCGGGCTCCATTCATATGCAGAACATGGAACTAAGCAACCTAAGAGAAGATGAGCTGGCAAACTACAGGGGCAATGAAATCGGATATTTGTTTCAAAATTTTGAGTTGATTGACAACTTAACAGCTAAAGAAAATATTCTCTTGCCTCTTTCCCTGCATAATGTTTCCGAGAAAGAAAGCGCACAGAGATTAAATCTGTTATCCGACTGCTTGGATATAAAAGATGTGCTTAACAAATTCCCATCTCAGATGTCGGGCGGTCAAAAACAAAGGGTGGCGGCTGCTCGTGCCTTGATTTTGAATCCAAATATTGTTTTTGCGGATGAGCCCACAGGGGCCCTCGATTCTAAAAATGCAAGAATCCTAATGGAACGATTAGCCAAAATGAACGCCATGGAAAAAACGACGATTCTCATGGTCACTCATAATTCTTATGCGGCAAGTTTTTGTAATCGGATTCTTTTTATTCAGGATGGGAAGCTTTATCACGAAATCAGACGAGACCGTCCACGGGAAACACAGGAAGATTTCTACCAAAGAATCTTGAAAGTGATGTCCACCTTTGCCGGAGGTGATCAGTATGTTTTCTAAATTAGTGGCCAGAAACAGTAAAAGAAATCGAAAAGACAACTTGCTATATTTTAGCTCCATGATTATTTCAATCGTTGCCTTTTATATTGTCCTTTCCTTGTCAAATCAGGATGTGATGACCTTCCTGAAGAAAATGGAAAGCGATGCGGTCGCTCGCTTGATGAGCATTATTCCTGTTTTCTATCTGACGAGTCTGTTTATTTTATTCTTCTTGGTCTATTTTGCAGGCAGCATTCAGATCGAGCGAAGAAAACACGAATTCGGCGTATATTTAACATTGGGTATGAAACGAAGTCGATTGTTTGTCATGCTTTTGTTGGAAGAATTGCGTAATAGCTTTATTGCCCTTGCGATTGGCCTTCCTGTTGCCGTACTGCTGTCTGAATTGATCAGCCTTGTAACGGCAAAAGTCGTCGGCCTGGGAATCATTGGGCATCAATTTTCTTTCTCTTTTATCGCTGTTATTTTCACGGTTATTGGTTTCCTTTTGGTAAAAGTGCTCTCCTGTATCTTTTTAAGTTTCAAGGTGACGGGTAAAGAAATTGGAGAGCTTTTGACGGATTCTCCATCCGGAATCAAAAAGCAACTTCCTAAAATCATCTATATTGCATCGATGATCTTAGGTATCCTGATGCTGATCAAAGCTTATAAGCTCGGCATCAGCGGTGATGCTTGGCTTAATATAAAAATGATGGGAGTGACCCTATTATTAGGCGGTCTTGGCACCATCCTCCTGTTTTTTGGCTTAAGAACCGTTATTGGATTTTTAGCCGGCACAGGAAATCGAAATAAGAAAAAACTCCATGCCTTTAATTTTAGACAAATTCAGGAATTAGTCATTCGCCGTTCTACGACGGTAGCTATTTGTTCTCTTTTAATATTTTCAGCCCTTTGCTTATTTGGAGCAGGGATTGCCTTTTCAACAGATCGGTCAGAAAATGCGCATATTTTAGATTACACATTTAGTAGTGAGGATTGGGAAAAAGAACTTGACGCAAAACAGGTGGAGAGCCTACTCCAAAACGGAGGGATTGCTTCCAAATTTTCAAGCCTGCTGGAAATAAGGGTGGGGGCTCCAATAGAAACAAACGCTTTATCCCTTGACAATCTAATCGAGCAAATCGAAAAGGCGGATTCAACGGAAGCTCAAGATACCCTGCTGCACAATTTAGCGAGTAGAAAGGATAGCTATTTCATTTCCTTAAGCGGCTATAATGAGCTAAGGAAAGTCGCCAATCTTGAGCCACTTGCTTTGCAAGATGATGAAGCGATTTTGTATATGGGCAAGGACTTCTTGCTTGAAGAAGCACTTTTGAACTCCATTATCAAAACAGAACCTAGCATTCAGCAGTCGGGGAACTCGCTGACCCTGGTCGGACAAGTTGAATCCTTACCTATTGTCACAGATCGTGCGATTACCTTGGCCTTTGCTTTGATCGTACCTGACCAGGTTTTTGATTCATACACAGGGGGGGACTATTCAAATTATGTCAGTGCTGTGTTGGATCCTGATTTTGTTCAGGAAAAAGGCTTAATGCAAGCGATCATGGAGATCAATAGTTCTTTAGACCCAATGCCCATCCATTATGAAAGCTATCTACAAAATATGGGCAGACAATTGTTTTATACAGTAGCGGCAAGCTATTTGACGATTTATTTAGCCATTATTTTTCTTGTTGTAGCTAATACAGCCATCGGCGTTCAATTTTTGATGGGGCAACGAAAAACACACAAGCGTTATCATACTCTGGTTCATCTGGGAGCGACCTATCAGACCTTGTGCAAGTCTGCAAGAAAGCAAGTCAACTGGTACTTTGGTTTACCAATCGCTATAGCCTTAATCAACAGCATTTTTGGTGTTATGACTTTGTTTGCCGCTTTATTGCCGTCATCCGGCTTGAAAGCAAATCTTGGATTGCAGTTGCTGATTGCCGGTGTTGCCATTTTTGTCTTAGCCATTATCGAATACATCTATATGACCTTAGTTAAAAAGAGTAGCGATCGCTTTCTCTGGACATTGATGAAACCGAAAAGAATCGAATAATACTCAGGAGGGGGAAAGGAAGTGACAGATTTGAAGCGAATCTTAGTGATTGAGGATGAGGAGTTGATAAGAGAAGAACTGGTTATTATGCTGGAAAAAGCAGAATATCAAGTAGAGAAGATTACAGATTTTCATCATGTGACAGAGCAAATTATAAATTTGTCACCGGATTTGATTGTATTGGATTTGAATCTTCCCAATGAGAGTGGCTTTCAGATTTGTAGGCGTATGAAAAATAAAAGCTCTTTTCCTATCCTGGTTCTTACTTCCCGCGATCAATTAAAGGATGAAATTCAAGCTTTAAAATTAGGTGCCGATGAATATTTGACAAAACCTTTCCGGAAAGAACGGCTTTTGGCACGCATTAAAAACCTATTGAGAAGATATGAAGGCAGAGCAAACCTTCTGGAGCGCAATAACTTTTTACTGGACAGGAACACCTACACTCTGTATATCGATGGAAACTCTGTCGTGCTGCCACAAAATCAAGGCAAGTTATTAGAAGCCCTTCTAATTGCCGATTCAACTATTGTGACCAAAGAAGAGTTAGGTATGGCACTGTGGGGCACAACGGAGTTTATTGACGAAAATGCCTTGCAAGTCAACATGACAAGGTTAAGAAAAGTGATGAAAGAAGTAGGTATGGTTCAGCAAATAGAAACAGTGAGAGGTATGGGTTACAGACTGATTGGCGAAGATGGCAACTCAGACCAAGACAACAGTGAAAAAGACGATAGTGGTGCTTTCGATGAAACGATATTTTAAATCGATTAAGCAATGTATTCCTTGGCTATTCGTGATATTAGCTGTAGAAGGATTTACCGTTGTTCTCCTCTGGTTAGCTGATATACAGGTGTTTAAAGCTTTATTTCCATTGCTGCTCCTATTCACTCTGTTTTTATTTGCCGTCCTATCCTATATCTTGATGAAAAAAGAAAAGGACAAAGAAAAAGCATTCAAAGAATTCTTGCTGAATCCGAACAAAAATAGCGAAAAAATTTTGCTTGATTCCTATGGACTAGAAAATAAAGAAAGCATTCTGTTGTTGGCTGAGACGATATACAAGAAAGAAAAAGAAATAGAAAAGGCTGATTCACTCTTGGCGGATTATGAGAGTTATGTTGAACTGTGGGCACATGAAATTAAGCTGCCCTTATCCTTGTTAACTCTAATCTTAGATAATCAGGCTGATTCCCTTTCGCAAGATCTTTCTTTTAAACTAGATTATATAAGAAATCAAGTTCAAAGTAATATTTCGCAGATTTTGCTCTACTACCGGGTTAAGAGCGAGAAAAAGGACTATTTCTTTGAGGAGCTGAATGTGGACACCTGCGTTAACGAGATTTTGGAGGATTATGCTCCCTTGATTCATGAAAAGAACTTAAAGATTACTTCTCAGAATTTAAATCATAAGATTTATACTGACCGCAGGGGGTTTGAATTTATTATCGGGCAAGTCATCGCAAATTCACTCAAGTATTCCGGTAACAACCCATGCCTGGATATTTCTATAGATACTGATAGGGGAAAAACAAGATTAACCCTAAAAGATAACGGTCAGGGTGTTAAAAAATGTGACTTGCCGTATATTTTCGAGAAAGGATTTACAGGAGACTCAGGTGATGTTAGAAGAAAATCAACAGGGATGGGCTTATACCTGGTAAAGCACTTAGCAGACGATTTAAGTATAGAAATAGAGGTTTCTTCAATTTGGCAATGCGGTTTCACGGTATCTTTGTTTTTTCAACAATAGGGTAAGTTTTGTTGAAAGCGTATAGGAAACTAGCATCATAGGTCTTTGGGCATTTAGAAAAAGTATCAGCCTAAATTTCCATCCCATTTCTGAATATAAAGGTTAGCTTTCCGTCTCTTGAGACAGTGGCATAATCAAGCAGACTTTGCCAGAGAAGCGGGCTGAAAGTTGCCGTCTCGTCTTCGGATAGTAGAGTTTTTATAAATCTTCCAGCCTGGATATGCCGGGTTTTCTTGTCTTCAATTTTCTCATTGATGATATCGTATTTTTTCTTCACACTGTTAAAACGCTCAGCCATTTCATCAAATTTCTAATTATACTTTTCCTGGTCTAAGACCATCCTGGCGTTATTTTGAATGGCCTGTTCCATGAGATTTGATATGGATTCTATCTCTGCATAGAGCTTATCTCGTTTAGTTTCCAGATCGCTGGTACTATATGCGATGTCCTCAATAGCCTGAAAGTTTGCCCTTATCTGCTCACGGTCTTTAATCAGAATGCCCACGGCCTTCATAAAAGCATCCTTTATTTCATCCTCTGTAAAGTGCGGAGTTTGGCATTTCTCTTTAAACTTGCTGTTGCACTGCCAGATGGTCCGTTTATACTTGCTGTTGGAGTGCCAGACTTTCGAGCCGTACCAATCTCCACAGTCTTCACATTTTATCTTCCCCGAGAAGATAGTGACGTTGTTTTTTGATTTCCGATAATCATGTTCAAGTAGGGTTTGCACAAAGTACCAAGTCTCCGGCTCGATAATCGCTTCATGATTATTCTTCACATAGTATTGCGGGATTTCACCTTCGTTAACTTTTTTCTTCTTGGTCAAAAAATCAACGGTGAACGATTTTTGCAAGAGCGCGTCACCTTTGTATTTCTCATTAGTAAGGATTGACTTAACGCTTCCGGCACTCCACTTGTCTTTGCCGCCGGGCGTTTTCATTCCTCGAGCCGTCAGTTCTTTGGCGACACCGTAGCAGGATCGTCCTTCAAGAAATAGTCCGTACAGAAGCTTTATGGTCTTGGCTTCTTCGAGATTGACAACCAGATTGCCGTCCTCTCCTCGGTCATAGCCTAAGAAACGACTAAACGGCACGGTGACTTTTCCGTCAGCAAACCGCTTTCTTTGTCCCCAGGTGCAATTTTCAGAAATAGATCGGGATTCTTCTTGAGCGAGCGAGGACATGATGGTAATGAGTAGTTCGCCTTTGGAATCCAGTGTTGAATGTTTTCTTTTTCGAACCAGACTTCGATGTTTTTCTCCTTAAGCTTCCTCACGGTCGTTAAAGTATCGACTATATTTCTTGCAAAGCGGCTGACCGATTTTGTGATGATGAGGTCAATCTTTCCATCAAGAGCATCCTGGATCATCGCTTTAAACTCAACATGACCCTTGGTATTTGTTCCCGTGATGCCCTCATCGGCATAGACTTTGACAAACTCCCAGTCATTTCGGCTCTTGATGTAATTGGTGTAATAGTCGACCTGTGCTTCATAGCTTGTTGCCTGTTCCTCACTGTCGGTTGATACACGTGCATAAGCGGCAACTCGTCTCTTTCTGGGAGCGTCAATCGGGAGAGCCGTTCTTTTATTGATTTTTGCTGGTATGGTTGCTACCGACTTGACCATTTTTTCTCCCTCCTGATTTCCTTCATGCGTTCACTTGCTTGTTTACGGTGCTCTGGGTCACTCCAGTATTCCTTCATTCCTTTCAAGGCTTTCTGGCGTCGTTCTTCTGTTCAAGGCGTGCCTCGTTTCTTTTCCTCGTAGCTTCTCTTTTCAAAATGTCCGTCACGGAAGTAAAAGGAGACGGCATTGTCAGCTATCTCACAGTAATCCATCGCCTTGTCCATAGCTGCTTCGTCATATTCCTCAAGCCCTAAGACATCGCAGACCAGAGCATTCAGCGTTGATTCTTGGATTGCGTTAGACGGACACTCACTAATTCTTGTTCTGCAGCGAAGGTAATTTACCTTTGTTACATCTTTTAGAGTGCTCTTTTGTCCACAGAAGCTGTTGCCGCATTTACCGCACCGAATAAAACCTGTATAAGGACTGGCGGCATTCTTGATTCTATGGGTATCCTTTCGTCGCCTTTGATAGCTGACCTTTTTTCGGACTTCCAGAGTCCAGGCATCCTTTCTGGCAGTGGACACATAGGTGCGTTTGATCAAGTTGCCGTCTGTCATGAAAAACTCCAGCTGGTCTTTTCCTGTAACTTCGATGTGGTCGACTTGTTCAAGGAAGAGATTGTCATTAAATTCGTCTATCCCAAGAACCTCGCAGATCAGTTTCTTTAATTGTTCCTCGTATAGGTCTTCTGTTCCGCAGGGATTGCCTTGACCCGCTTTCCTTGTTGCACATATCCAATAGCGGCTACGGCCGTTGACGAGTTTCCTGGTAGTCTTTTGGAAGCTCCTGTTACAATGTTGCATTTGATTTTGGACGTCAAAGTATTTGTCTTGATATGCGGATTGGCAAAAGCACCCAGCTTTCGTTTCTTGTGCATTATTTCCTGCACTTTATTAAAGGTTTCCTCGATGATGATGGCGGGGTGGGTATTTTTGGCATAGTATTGGGGAAGTTCCCCATTGTTGTATTTTGTCTTGCCGCTGTCAATATAGGTTTTCTGAAAGAGCGTATTTCCGGTGTAGCGTTCCTGCCTTAAAATGTGACGGATGCTGGTGTTTCCAAAATGGTCGCCTGTATAGGATTTCACGCCCATTTCCTCGAGCTGTTTTTCTGTCTTTTCCGCTGAAATGGGAGAGAAAGCAGGTCGAGCGCTTTTTGCTGCCAGACGCCTTGCCATTACTGAATCGGCACGTGTGATGAGTGAAATTCAGTTCCGCTCTTTCGAGAGAGGCGGATATAAAAAGTATATCTGGATAACAGAAATAGATGATCGGACATGCCTTGTATGCTCTGCTCTGGATGGGGAAGTATTCGATATCGACAGAAGTGAAATCGGTGCGAATCTTTCGCCGTTGCATCCGTTTTGCCGGTGCTCGGTGGCTGCGTATGTGGATGATGAAAATGGTGTACAAGAGTTGGATTCCGCACAGGTTGGAGAAGATTCTTTTAGAGTTGATGAAAAAAAAGTAATTCAGGACCGTTCTGAGCACGAAAAAGAAGTGGGTAAAGTGTTATCAGAATTTCTTAAAGAAGATGTGTATTTAGTGCCCAGAGTATTATATTTTCAAGGCATAAAAACTTCGGATTACATTATTGGAGGTAAAAAATATGACTTGAAAGAAATTCAGGGTACGAGCAAAAATGTTATCGATGGAGCGATAAAGGCGCAAGAAAGACAAGCACATAGATTTGTCTTGGATATAAGCAGGACTGCTTTAATGCCAGAGGAGAAATACAGACAGATTAACTCTGTTTTTGAGTCGAAAAGAAGGAGCTGGGTTGAAGAGATAATTGTAGTTAGTGATATGGAAATAATTAAGATCGTACAAAGAGAAAAATAAAGACCCTCACTCAGCCCTCCACATATGCGGAAGGTGGAAAGGATCTTTTAAAATCCAATTATACTTAAAAACATAGAGATGTGCAAATCTTTTAGGCAGTAGGCAAACGCCCACTGCTTTTTTATTGGGAGGAATCCCACGTCCAAGCCTTATGACGTAAAACTGTGGGGAGTCGGGAAGGTGACTATAACTTTGAGAAACAAGGAGGCAGAAATGGCTGAGGAAACGAAACAAGTGGAAAAACAGGGAGAACCGACGCTGGCAGACGAGCAAAAAGAGACTGCGAAGACGGACGGAAAAAAGAAAGAAGCCGACGGAAAGTACACCGATGAGCAGGTGAATGAAATCATCAATCGCAAGTTTGCCGAGTGGTCGAGCAAGAAAGAGAAGGAGCTCGACGAGGCGAAGAAGCTCGCGCAGATGGATGAGCGCCAAAAGGCGGAGTATGAACGTGATGTCTTAAAGCGTGAATTGTCCGAGCTAAAGAAAGAAAACACGCGGGCAAAGATGGCCAAAACAGCACGGGCAATGCTATCGGAAAAGAACATCGCTATCGGCGACGATCTGGTGTCCATCCTCATTACGGACGAGGCGGAATCCACAAAAGCGAACGTTGATCAGTTTTCCTCTTTGTTTCAGGATGCGGTGGAAAAAGCAGTGACGGAGCGACTAAAAAGCAAGACGCCCACAAAAATGGTGGGAAAAGGGATGAGCCGAGAGGAAATCTTGTCTATCCCGGACAGCGGAAAACGCCGCCGAGCCATTGCGGAGAACTTGGAATTGTTTAATTAGGAGGCAATAACATGGCAGCAGAAGCGAATTTAACAACGAACTTTGTGAAAGCGCAGAGCATTGACTTTGTGGAGCAGTACGGAAAACAGCTGACGAGCCTTTTCAAAATGCTTGGCGTGCAGCGTAAAATGCCGATGGCAGCGGGAACGACGATTAAGACATACAAGTCTTCCGTTACGCTTGATGGAACTAAGGTTGCGAAGGGCGACATCATTCCGTTGTCGCAGGTAAAACTCGAAGACGGTGATCCGATTGAGCTGGAGTTTGATAAAAGTTCTTCCCGTGCGAGCGGGGGGGGGGGTATCCTGAGCAGTCTGTTCGAAAAGCAGGGCAATTCGATTTTAATACGTTTTGATGGAATGCGGGTATATATCAAACCAAAGAAAGAGAGATGCCATGATGAAAGAAAATAGAATCGTTGTAAAAGCACCTTTCAAGGAGAGGTGGGAAGCTTTTAAGAAGGCATATTATGAATGGGCACTGTACAATCAATACGAAGAGGACCCATATCCAGATTGGCATACGATTGGTTTAGAAGAACAACGTCGCACAATATCGACCCCGAGAACAGCAACAGAGTATGTCTATGCCAGTGCTAAAGCAGGTGCAATTGCAGATAGGCTTTACTGGGCAGAGATGAAGGCTAGAAAGAAGCGCGTAAAAGCCAAAAAGAAGCGTCTAAGGGGAAATTTGAACGAACATTTTTAGATCTGTTTTGATACGTAAATAGAAAAGAGATCGAAAGCATCTTGATTACAGTGTGCTTTTTTATGCGCAAATGAAAGCATGGAAAGCAATGAAACGAGGATTGCTTTATTTTCGACTACGCAATTTTCAAGTAATAGTTTTATTCGCTGAGCTACAATACAATTAAGCCTCTAAAGCATCTCTGGTGAGAATATAGCAGCGTCGCTTTGAAAAGATCGTTATCCATATTGGCTGCCGGTTTTGTGTAATTTAACAGAAAAACTTTGGCGATCTTGTTTTTTCGCATACAGGAAAAAAGTCTTGTAGATGGGTATGTACGCATTACATGAAAGAGAGGTGCATCATGACCTATGAAAACAGAATCGTTGAAAAAGCACCTTTCAAGGAGAGATGGAAGGCCTTTAAAGAGGCGTATTTTGCATGGGCAAGGTATAACCCATATAAAGAGGATCCTGTTTCTAAATGGGATAAAATATGGAATAAAATTGAAAAAGAGTATGACTGGCCAGAGCATTTTGTTGATAAAAGACAAGTTTGTTTAAAAATTCGTCAACGAACACAATTAAGATATGATAGAGAAACCAAATTGCGAAAAATGACTGTTCAAGCAAAAAAAACACGGCTACGAACAGCATTAAAAGTGGCTTTAATAAACCTTATACATATATAGTTCCCAATATTTTAAAAGTATCCAGATTACTAGATGCTTTTTCCCTTATTTTGTCTTAATAATTTCCCCATAGCACGACTATGCGTTATCCGCTCCTTTTTTCTCTTTCTTTATCGTATCACGAACGGCGTCCCTGATGAATTGGTGGCGGTTATCTACAGCATCTAGATACGCAATGATGTCTGCATCATTTTCGCGATGAAAGCGGAACGCATATGACTTTGTCGCCTTTGCACGCCATTTTGCGGTTGCCCTTTTTTGTGCCTCAGTGGTAGCGATAGCGGTCACCTCCTTTTTATCTTGTAAAATCTCCCCGCTTGCTATATACTTTGTGCAAGGCTTGAGCGGTGGATGGGAGCCTGTCCGCCGCTCGGGTTTCGGTTTTTGTTGCTCTTTTTTTCTTTACTTCTCAGGTCTTAGCCTTTCCACTACTTCCAGCATGTGCGCCTTTTCTTGTTCATCCTTCAAGGCTTTCGCTTCTTTTTCTACCGCATCAAGGATCATCTTTACAGCGTACTTAAATTGCGCATCGGTCATGCCTTTTTCTATTTTCTACCCTCCCTCTCTTTACTATTGTTTTTAACTATTTCATACATGACTATTTGTAATTGTCAAGATTTTTCGAGAAATAAGATAAAAATTTTCGCATGCGCACGAAAACGCTGGGAATATCGTAGCCCAAAGGTAATGTAGCGTATGTGATCGCATGCAAACGATCAGCGCTTTTTTACCTTTTTTGTTTGCTCTTCTACACCAATGGACAGGCTGTTTGAGAAGGGTATATACCAAACTAAAGAAAGAGAGGTGCATCATGACCGATGAAAACAGAATCGTCGAAAAAGCACCTTTCAAGGAGAGGTGGGAAGCATTTAAAGTAGCTTATTTTGAGTGGGCTAGATATAACCAATATAAAGAAGACCCGCTACTAAAATACAATGACTTTTGGAAGGCAGAGGTAAAAAAGGAAGAGATTCCGAAAGACTTTGTTCAAGAAATTACCACATATTATGATCACTTGTCGGCGTTAGCACAGCCTAAATATGAGAAGGCTGTTCAGAACCGAAAACAGCGCGTAAAAGCCAAAAAGAAGCGCCTAAGAGGAAATTTGATGCGGACATTTTTAGATCTGTTCTGATACGTAAATAGGAAAGACATCAAAAGAATCCAGACTACAGGGCATTTTGAAAGATGTGCTCCTGAAAAGTGTCAGATCAGTATTCTAGAAAAGGTTAAACAGGAATGGATTTATGATCAATCTGGGTCAGGAGAGCTTAGACGTAATAGAAGAGGATAGTGAACAAAACAAGAGTTCATTTCAGACAAGAGATTTTAGAAAGGTTGAAGGCACTTTAACTCATTGACTTCGCATAAAATACAAAGATAGGAGTGCGCTCATGCTGTTCCTACAAAGGAGGGGGCAATGATTAGTGAGAAACTTATGAGGCAGGCAGACGGTAAAATGATCAACCTCTCTTTCTTTCCCGGAGAAGAGTTGAAGTGCGTAAAGTGCACCAACTTTTATAGAAAAGAAGATGATGATGAGGAAAACATGATAGAAGTTGGAAATATTATTATTAATCAATCTGAAATCAAGAGTTTAGAGATTCTTGATAACTAATGAAATAGAAAAATATTTGCAAATAAAAGCAATAATCAATATGCCCTCTGATTTTTAACATCCGGAGGTGGAAGCCACAAAGAACTCCGACCGATAGGGCGAAAAGGAAAAAGATAGAGATAATGATCAGGATAATGAGTAGATTGAAAAAGGTGAAATATCATAAAGAAAAGCCGAGAGTTATAAAGAAAACTCAATTTTCTCTAATAAATGCAAACTAAGATCCGGTCAGAATAATCTTATTTGTTCTATCAGCTTAGCTCACGTTGCGATTGTCGGCAATAAGGTGAAAAAGTAATGCTCATAACGGATGAAAACGTGAAAAGTGCTGTACGGCAATGGGATGACCTTAAGAAACACATCCTCAGCTGCCAAAGCGGTAGGAAAAGTATCTGGTATAGCAGACATAATGCAAAGGGTAAAATCAAATATGTTGATATTCATTGATTTGTTGCGAATGGTAAAAAGAGTTGATAAAGGTGACAAGGATAAAAAAATGAAAGCAAAATATACAGGAGATACTATCAGGCTCGCGTTGATGAAAATAAGATCTATGAAGCCTTAGGTTTTGAGAGCGGTTTTATCAGAATTATAGATGACACGGACGAAGACTATCTCTATGAACCGGAAAATTTTGTGATTATTGAAAACGAAAAATAACGTAATCTTTACTGTAGTTTACCAAAGCACGCCCTCAGGAAAAAAGCGAGGTAATGAGATGAGCCTTTCCCCGACAGAATATTATTATTGTCCGGATTACGGAAAATACGTGAAATGCGAAGGCGGCGTATTCTATTCTATTGATGACAGAAAACAAGAAGTCATTGATGAAAAGAGGTTTAAGCCTATACTCATCGGTGAAATTTTCACCATTGACATTACAAGGGAGGAATATGAGGCGCATCGAAAATAAGCTCTCG
This sequence comes from Murdochiella sp. Marseille-P8839, assembly GCA_019753405.1. GTDB lineage: Bacteria > Bacillota > Clostridia > Tissierellales > Peptoniphilaceae > Murdochiella. Next base: position 253,056 of record JAIKLF010000001.1, read on the forward strand.
TTTCGATAATAGCAGTTATGGAATGCATAGGGGGCATGTAAGAGGACAATAATAACCATCCTCTACTTTCTTTTACGTTTCTTCCACTCGTTTTAGCGTGCCACAAACAATAGCTATACAAAGTCTTTCCTTTTGGGACAACAATGTATCCTAAATTCACAAAACACAAAAAAGGGGACACAAGTTTGTGTCAAATCATCGCGATTTTGTGTCCGAAAATCGGGAATCGACAAAAAGAGGATACAATTTTGCATTGTAGGATGGTAATTTGTATCCGAAAATGAGGAAACGAAGAAAAAGGACACAGATAATTCTGAGAAATGGCGATTTTTGTGTCCGAAAATAAAGAAAAGCCCAAAAAAGGACACACTTTTCCGACATTGGACCGACATTTTCGTGTCCGAAAAATGCAAATTCTCGAAAAAAGGACACACATTCGCCTCGAATGCCGGAATTCTTGTGTCCGAAAATAGAGAAACGCCAAAAAAGGACACACTTTTCCGGGATTCATCCGCCAGCGGTGTGTCCGAAAATACAAAATCGCAAAAAAGGGACACAAAAGCCGGCCCCCGCCAACATCTTCGGCCTCTACCCAACATCTTCGACCCCTGCCCAACATCTCCACCCCTGCCCATCGCCCCACCTCAAACCGCCCATCACCAGGCTATGATAAAATAACGCATGACGGTGCCGTAGCACGCCCATCACCAATTACCAAAAGGCAACCATGACACCAACAACAAATGACGAAGAACGCGATGGCAGGCAAAACGCCATCCATCGCTTACCAACAAACGAAACAGCAAGATACGGGAACAGCAAGAACGCTAACAGCAAGACACGGAATAAAGGAAAGGAGGCCACCGTGCGGAAGTGTACGATGCGGCTCTATTCGAAGAAAGAAGGAGAAGAAATTACCGTCTCTACGGAGACGACCTTTGCGCAGTGCGCGGAAAAAATGGAAGAGAAAGCGCTTGGACGCATTGTTTTGGCGCGGGTAGAAAATCATCTGTTTGAGCTGACGCAGCCGATTCCGGAGGAAGCGGAAGAGATCGTGTTGATGGATACGACGGATACGGACGGCTATCGGGTGTACATGCGCACGCTTTCCTTTGTTTTTTTGGAAGCCATTGATCGCCTTTTTCCGGATACACATACGGTGATTGAACATTCCATTTCCGGCGGCCTGTATTGTGTGCTGCATCAAAATGGGCACGTATTGATGTTGGATACAAGACAGCGCGATGAGCTGAAAGTCGAGATGCGCAAAATCATTGAGGCCGACATCCCGATTGTGCGCGAAAACATGACCTATGAAGAGGCAAAGCAGCTGTTTCGTACGTTGGGACGAGCGGATAAAGTGGACCTTTATGCGCAGCAGAAGGGAAAGCGTGTGGCGGTGTATCGCATGGGTAATGCGGTGGATTCCTTCTTCGGCTATATGGCGCCTTCCAGCGGATATGTCTCCGTCTTTGACCTGGAACTGTTTGATCATGGCCTTGTGCTTCTCGGCGTGGATCGACACGATAAGAGACGGGTTAACAATTTCATTCCGACCTATTTGCTCTCCGACACCTATAATGAAGCGGAAGACTGGGCGGATCGGCAGGGCATCTATACCGTGGCACAGCTCAATCGCAGCATCCAAAACGGGACTATCGGCGACGTCTGTCGCATGAATGAAGCCCTTCTGGATCATAAAATCATGCACATTGCGGAAGACATTGTCTTGAAAAACAAACGCATTGTACTCATTGCCGCACCGTCATCGTCCGGGAAGACGAGCTTCGCTTATAAGCTGATGACGTCGCTTCGCGTGTTGGGTAAACGACCGGTGGCGATTTCACTGGACGATTATTTTGTCGATCGGGAAAATACGCCCTTGGACGAAAATGGCGAGCCGGATTTTGAAGCGCTGGAAGCCATTGACTTACGAACCTTTAACGCGGATATGCGCGCTCTGCTCACCGGTGAGGAAATTGAACGCATCCGCTTTGACTTTGTGGCCGGCAAGCGTGTGCATACAAATGAGCGGATTCGCCTCGGCGCGGAGGAACCGGTTCTTCTGGAAGGCATCCACGGGCTTAACCCCAAGCTCAGTGCGGAAGTGGACAACCGATACAAATACCGCATTGCGCTAAGCGTCATTACACAGATCAATCTGGACGCACACAATCGCATTCCGACGACGGATCTGCGTCTTATGCGACGCATGGCGCGCGATTTACAGTTCCGTGGGCGGGATGTGCGTGAGACAATCCGCACGTGGCCGGATGTGCGCCGCGGAGAGGACCGCAACATCTTTCCGTATTCCGAGTTGGCCGATGTTATGTTCAACTCTTCCTTCGTCTATGAAATTGCAACACTTAAGCCGATCCTGGAACAACATCTTCGAGGCATTGGTGAAGAGGAGCCTGAACGCATTGAAGCGGTGCGCATTCTATCGTTATTACAGTATTTTCTCCCGTTAACGGATACCTCTGATGTGGTGAATACGTCGATCTTGCGCGAATTTATCGGAGGAAGCAAGTTGGTGTAATCTTGCCCGGCTACACCGCAAAAACGCGATTCGATGGAAACGAGATTCGGTAGAAATGAGATCCAACGGAAACAAGCCTCGTCAAAATGAGATCAGGCGGAAGTGAGCCTCGTCGGAAACGAGCCCATCGGAATTGAGAAAGGAAAAACATGAACGAAAATGCAATAAAAGAAGCGGCGAAAAGGGCGATCAGCCCCACGCCGCGTATTTTGACTATGCAGGATATTTCCAGCGTAGGGCAGTGCTCCCTGACCGTGGCGTTGCCCATTCTTTCCGTTTGCGGAATCGAAACGTGCCCGTTGCCGTCGGCAGTTCTTTCCACGCACACGGGATTTCCCGATTTTACCTTTCGCGATCTGACGGAAGATATTCCATCCATGATGGCGCATTGGCAAACGCAGGGACTTTTTTTCGATGCCCTGTATACGGGCTATCTGGGAAATATCCGGCAAATCGAGCTCGTCAAGGCGTTGGCACAGAATGTCCTCAACGCAGGAGCAAAAACGTTCATTGATCCGGCTATGGCTGATAACGGAAAGCTGTATGTCGGCTTTGATCAGGCTTTCGTAGACGCCATGAAAACTCTTCCTGCGGTTAGCGACGTGCTGTTGCCCAACATCACCGAAGCATGCTTACTGACCGATACGCCGTATCGCGAAGATGGGGATGCGGAGTGGATGCGTGGCTTGGCTGAAAAGCTGCTAGCTTTGGGTGCGAAAAATGTGGTATTAACCGGCGTCAGCACAGAGCCGGGGAAAACCGGTGTTCTGGTCATGGGCGAATCCGGAGAAGAGGTGTATACGCATCGCCACTTGGAACCGGGAACCCACGGGACAGGGGATATTTTCGCATCGGTATTCGTCGGCGCGTTTCTGCGCGGAAAATCACTCGGTGAGGCGGCTAAGATTGCTGCCGATTTTACCCTCCTGGCCGTGGAAGAAACGCATAAGGATCCCGATCATTGGTACGGTGCGCGTTTTGAACCCGTTTTGGGGCGGTTAGTGCAGATGCTTCAAGCGTAGGCGAATACTACGCCTGCGCTTCCAAGATCTCGCGCCACTCGCCAAGTCGGCTTTCCTCTTCCGGAGAGAGGCGGGGATATTGCGGGTTCATTTGCTCCAAGGTTTCCCGTACGATTTGTGAAACGAGAAGACGGGAGAACCACTTGTGATCCGCAGGGATGACATACCAGGGACACGTTTTGGTGGATGTTTTTAGCAGTGCTCTCTCATACAGCTTTTGATATTCGTCCCAATGCTCCCGTTCGGCAATATCGCCAGCAGAAAACTTCCAGTTTTTGTCCTTTTCTTCAATGCGTGCGAGAAGACGTTGACGCTGTTCTTCCTCGGAGATATGCAGGAAAAATTTTACGATGTGGTAGCCCTGCTCGTATAGATAGCGTTCCCAATCGCCGATTTGCCGATAGCGTTCTTTCCAGATCGGCTTCTCCAATACAAAGTCGGGAAGTTGCTGGTTGTCGACCAGGTTATGCAGCTGCGCTACGACCACTTCTTCATAGTGTGATCGGTTGAATATGCCGATTTCGCCACGACGGGGTAGAGCACGGTTGATACGCCAAAGATAATCACGATCCAACTCTTCGCTGGAAGGTTGCTTGAACGACACCACATGCGTACCCTGAGGATTCAGCCCGCGCATGACATGTTTGATGCATCCGTCTTTTCCGGCGGCATCCATGGCTTGAAAGACCAGAATGAGCGCCTGCTTGTTTTCAGCATAGAGTTTTTGCTGCCAGATGAACATTTCTTCCTGATTGACTTGCAGTCTGGCGCGTCCCTCTTTTTTCTTCCATCCTTGTCGATCACCGGGATCGTGTTTGGCCAGGGAAAAAGTATCTCCTTCAACCAAATAGCGCTTCGTGTCCAATGCTTTTTGATCACTCATCATGGCTTCCTTTCCTTTGTTCATGGTTTCTCCTTTGCATAGTATTCCTTTTTTGTCATAGTTTTCATTATTTTTCTTATCTGTGCTCCTCTTCGCGTATGCGAATGGCGTGCGCATTTTGCACGGCATGCCGACGAACCAGTATGCCGATGAGGAGAGTGAAGAGAAAAGCCAGTGCGTAGGATGCGCGATAACTGTCCGGATTGCCGATCAATGCGTCAATTTGCAGTCCGTCCTCCGCGTGCAAAATATAGGAAGTGGCGATAAAGCAGGTTGCCAACATGGGCAAAAAAGCCACCCAATAGTTTTTATAGTGTGCATGGAGGTAAACACTCGCCATGGCCAGACCGAACGTCGCCACCACCTGACTGAGAAAGCCGTAATAGCGCCATAACCGCGAAAAACCGTCGACATTGGTTTTGGCCAGAACGAGAAGAAAAAGAGCGGGAAGAAAAACGCAAACAGTCGTCACAAATCGCTTCCACGGGCGCCGCTGATTCACGTGAAAAATTTCGCCAAGGATCAGACGAATGGCACGAAATACGGTGTCGCCTGTTGTGATGGGCAAAATGAAAAGACAGAGGAAGGCGAAAATACTTCCCCATCCACCCAAGAATTCACGAGAAACGGCACGAACAAGCGCTACCGGCTCAAGCGTGTTTACCAGGTTCGGATGACGTACGAAGAGAATCATCGCGCCGCCCGCCCAGCACATGGATAGAAATCCTTCCGCCAACATGGTGTAAAAAAAGACGGCACGGCCATCGGATTCCTTACAAACCGTGCGGGCAACCAGCGTACTTTGGCTCGCATGCAAACCCGAAAGAATTGCGTGCGCTAGCGTGATAAAAAGAATCGGAAGGATGGGACCCTGCTTAGGAAGACCGAGCGTCGTCATCTCGGTGATTTCCGGAAGAGTACGGAGACCATCCCGTAAAATGCCGATAAAAAGCGCCAGGGTGGTCACAAAGAGGACGATGCTGAAGAGCGGATAAATGCGACCGATAGTGCGGTCGATAGGGAATAGCGTCGTCACGATGAAGTACACCAGAAGCATTGCATAGAGCAGAAAATATATGCCGGCGCCTTGCGACAGAGAAGCCGGAAACGATTGGCCGACGTAATCGCCGGTAGTATAGAGCAGCACCACGCCGGTCGAAAACAGCAGAGCCATCAGCAAAACGAGAAAGATGCGTGCAATGCCCAGACCAAGATACTTCTCCATCAGGCGCGGCATTTGCATTCCACGATTTCGCATAGCAATCATACCGCTGAGATAATTGTGTACGGCACCGCCGAAGATATTGGCCACAGGAATCAGCAAAAAGGCAATGGGGCCGAACAGGACGGCCTGAATGGAACCGAGGATGACCCCGGTTCCGGTGATGCTTAACAGCTCGATGAGGGCATTTTTCCACGTCGGCATACCGGTAAAATCAATGCCGTCCGCCCGGGCAATCGCCGGCGTGAGACGATCATCCGGAGAAAACAGACGTTCGATAAAAAGAGCATACACGGCACCACCGAGGACAAGAATCAATAAGCCGCAAAGGAAGGTGATCATGGGCACTCTCCTTCGTCGTTCGGATGCGCTTCGTCAAGATCATGGTGTTGTACGTCACGGGACAGCTGCAGAATGCCCTGTAAAAACGTACGATAACTTTCCCTTAACGAGATATCCGTCAACCATTGACTGTGAGAGTCCAACATTTCCGCTTCCCGTTTTTCATCGCGGACGGGCTTACCCGTCGCCTTTTTCCACTCGCCGATGGTCCGTGAGATCTGCATACGTTCTTCAAAAAGACGTGCCATTTGCCGATCGATGGCATCGATCTGGCGACGCATCGCGTTCAGCGTTTCGGGAGAAGACGGCAAATCCATAGCGTCCGCTTTATTTTCGTTCATCTTCGCGTTCTCTGTGTTTTCCGCCATGTCGTCTCCTTTTTTCTTTATGGGTTTTCGCTTATTATAGCATTGTTGGTATAGAGAAGACCGCGACAACGCGACAGGAGGGAAGGGAAAAAAGGATGATTAAAAATACCTCATTACGACGAAAGCTATGGATCGGCTTGTCCCTATTCCTCATGCTCTTTTTCCATTTTCTTCCCACGTTTCCGGGAATGTCCGAAAGTGCGATGACGGTGTTAGGGTTATTTGTCGGTGTCTTGTTGCTCTGGCTTTTTGTGGCCATTGACTGGCCGTCTCTGGTTCTGCTTGCCGGCCTGATGACTGTGCCGGAATGGAAGACGGCGGACGTCTTTGCCGCCTCCTTCAGTAGCCCGACGGTTCTCTTTTTGCTTTTTACCTTTATTCTGACGCACGCGCTGGCGGAAACCGGCATTCTTCGTCGCATTGCCGTCGCGTTTATTACTTGCCGTCCCGCAAGGCGAGGACCATGGCATTTTATGACACTGTACTTTGCCGGCATTCTCTTTCTCGGTTGTTTTATTTCGCCCACGGTGCTTTTCTTTTTGTATCTGCCCATGTTGGAAGAAATCTATGAGGTACTCGGCTGGAAGAAAGGGGATTCCGCTGCAGCAATGCTCATGATGGGAACCGTGATCATGACGGGCATCTCTTCCGGCATGACGCCGATTGCCCATGTGTTTCCGCTCATTGCCATGAACGCCTATGAAGCATATGCCGGCGTGCCGGTAAACGTGGTTCATTATCTTCTGCTTGCGATTCCCGTCGGTCTCGTTACGGCGGCAGCTATGCTTCTCGTTTTTCGTTTTCTTCTTCGCCCGGACTTGAGTGCGTTTCATCCGGATCGTGCGAAAAACCTGAAAGAACAGCTTGTGCAAGAAAAAACCGCAGCGGATGTTTCGGTGACGGCTACATCGAGAGAACGTGCGGTGTCAACGGCGTCAACCCCCGGTGAAACGCGTCGTACGCGCATGATCGTCGGCGTCTTTCTCTTTGTGCTCTTTTTGTGGATTGCTCCGGATCTTCTCGTTCGTGTTATGCCCACAGAAGGCATACAACGCTTCTTTGCTGCTCTTCTTCGTCTCGGCCCGGCATTTCCGCCGCTTCTCGGATGCGTGTTGTTGGCCATGCTTTCTATCGACGATGAACCCTTACTTTCTCTGGAAAAAGCGTTTCGTGAAGGCATCGCCTGGCCGGCGATTCTCATGTGTGCCGGAACCGGCGCGCTGGGCTGGGCATTGACACAGCCATCTATCGGGTGGAGCGATTGGCTTTCCACACAATTGTCGCCTTTGGCTTCATCCTTTTCTCCGGCGCTGCTGTTTTTCTTTTTTGCCCTCTGGGCCTCCTTGCAGACCAATATTTCCTCCAATATGGTCACCGCAACCGTCGTCAGTGCGGCTGCGATCGGCGCATTGCCTAAACTGTCCGGAATTTCCGGCGAACTTCTTCTCGCGATGATCGGCATGCTCAGCGCATACGCCTTTGCGACTCCTCCGGCTATGCCGTGCGTTGCCATAGCGGGTTCGAGCGGATGGACCACTGCGCGCCGGATGATGCACTATGGCTTTTTGGCCATGCTCATCGGGATAGTTGTTGCAAGCGCATGGGCCTGCTGTCTGAATACGTTGTTTCTCGGTTAAAATGGTTTATTCGTGTTCCGGACGGGCTTTTGCGGCAATCTCTTGACGTGCTTCATCCATCTCGGGCTGTATCCGTGTTCCGGACAAGCTTTCGGATGTCTCCGAAAAAAAGAGGAGAAAAAAAGCAGGATGGGCTTGACAAATGATTTTCCCTCGCGTATAGTATCCACAACTTCATAACAAACCAGCAGAAGAGAAGAGTACTTTCGAAAGAAGCGTTACAGAGAAGCCCGGTAGCTGAGAAGGGCGCGTGGGAGTCGAGAGGAACATGGCCTCGGATGGGACAATTCGATCTTAGGGTTGTACGGGAACTCCCGTTATAGAGTTAGAGTATGATTGTGCTTGAAGGTGCGCATCGTTGGATGCGAAGTAAGGTGGTACCGCGGAAATTTTTTCGTCCTTTGTCGTTGACAAGGGGCGTTTTTTAATGCCATCCGCAAAGAAGAACCGGCCGTAAAGTGCAGGCCGGAAAAGAGAAAGGAGGAACGCATGATTTGTGTAGAACACGTCAGTAAACAATTTTCCGCCGACAACGGTGTACTGCACGCTGTGCGTGATGTGTCCTTTGAAGTAAATGAAGGCGAAATTTTCGGCATTATCGGCTTAAGCGGTGCCGGAAAATCCACACTGGTTCGGTTGTTAAACCGTCTTGAGGAGCCGACATCCGGCCGCATTACCATTGACGGGGTGAATGTGACCGATCTCAATCAGCAGGAACTGTTAACGGCTCGAAAAGACATCGGCATGATTTTTCAGTCGTTCAATCTTTTCCGACAGAAAAGCATACGCAAGAACATCGCCTATCCTATGCAGATTGCCGGTTGGAGTAAAGAAAAGACGAACGCCAGAACGGAAGAATTGTTGCAATTTATCGGCCTTGCCGATCGTGCAAACGCCTATCCGTCCGAACTCTCCGGTGGCCAACAACAGCGCGTGGCCATTGCCCGAGCGATGGCTTTGCAGCCCAAGATCCTGTTATCGGATGAAGGAACCTCGGCGCTCGATCCGAAAAACACGGCTTCCATTCTGGACCTGCTGCGCGATCTGGCCCAGACTTATAAGACGACCATCATCATGATTACGCACCAGATGGAAGTGGCAAAGGAGATATGTGATCGCATCGCCGTGATGGCGGACGGGGAGATCGTCGAAATGGGCACGACACGGGACCTCTTCTTTCAGCCGAAGCATCCCGTAACCAAGTCGTTCATTTCCAAATTGCAGGATGCCGACGAATTCGACTTTCTGCGCAATCGCGAGTTTACCGGAGACGTCGTCAAACTCACCTATCGAAAGGAAAACATTCAGCACTCGCTGATTGCCGATGTGTTGAAACAGATTCCGGTCGGCATATCCATTCTGTCGGCGAACATTGATACGTTCCGTCAAGGTGAAATCGGCTATACAATCATTGAATTGACGGGATCGGAGGCCGACCGAATGTGCGCCTTGGATGCCTTTCGAAAACAAGTGGATGTGGAGGTGATGAAATAATGACCGAAATTCTCACGCAGGCCACGCTCGAAACATTGTACATGGTCTTTTTCGGCGCCGCCTTTGCCTTTATCCTGGGCACGCCGATCGGCATTCTGCTCTATCTGACGCAAAAGGGAGGCCTGTCGGAAAAGCCCGCACTGTATCGCGTGGTGGACGCCATTGTTAATATTGCCCGATCCATCCCATACGTTATTTTGATGATTTTGCTCATCCCCGTGACGCGCGCGATCATCGGAACGGCCATCGGATCGACAGCGACGATTTTTTCTCTTGCCGCTTCGGCAGCACCGTTTTTTGCCCGTCTGGTAGAGACCGCATTGAATGAGGTGGATGGCGGAATTTTGGAAGCCGCGAAGGCGATGGGATCCACCAATCGCCAGATCATCTTTCAGGTGTTGCTTCCGGAGGCGCTTCCGAGCCTCATTCAAGCTATGACCACCACCATCATTAACCTTATCGGTTATACGGCCATGGCAGGCGCCCTCGGCGGCGGCGGTCTGGGCGCGGTGGCGCAACGTTACGGCTACTACCGACGTCAGGAAGATCTGCTATGGGCTTCCGTCATCGTCATCGTCGTGGTCGTGCAGCTTATTCAACTTGCGGGCAATACACTTGCCCGATCCATAGATAAACGGTAATGGAGAAGAAACAAACGAAAACGGAACGAAACGAAAGAGCACTCGGACGGCATAGTTGCTGGAAGGGCGCTGAACAAAAAAGGAGAACATCATGAAAAAATCACTTTTAGCCTTGCTTTTTGCACTGACGCTTATCTTTACGGCTTGCGGAAATTCCGCTCCGAAGAATGACGAATCAAAAGAAGCGCAGAATGCTGCCCCGGAATCCTCGGTTACACAGGAAGCCTCAACCGGTACGGAACAACAGACGATTAAAATCGGCGTCAGCCCGGTTCCGCATGCGGAAATCGTGGAAGCGGTGAAAGATAATCTTGCTAAGCGCGGAATTAACCTGGAAATCGTCACGTTTGATGACTACGTCATTCCTAACCAGGCGCTTGCAAGTGGCGAAATCGACGCCAACTTCTTCCAACACCTGCCGTATCTGGATGCCTTCAAGAAAGAAAACAACCTTAAACTGGTCAGCATCGGCGCCATCCATCTGGAACCGCTGGCGGCGTATTCCGCAAAATACAAATCATTGGAAGAACTGCCGGAAGGCGCTAAGGTTCTTATTCCGAACGATGTGTCCAACGGTGCGCGTGCGCTGCTTTTGCTGGCAAAACACAATCTCATCAAATTGGATGATCCGACCAACATCAACGTCACCGAAGCCAATATCACGGAAAACCCCAAGAAGTTGACTTTCGTTCCCATGGAAGCGGCCGCTCTGGCGCGCACTTATCAGGATGCGGATCTCGCGTTGATCAACTCCAATTATGCGCTGGAAGAAAACCTCAATCCGATTAAAGACAATCTGGTGATCGAAGACAAAGACAGCCCCTATGCCAATATTATTGCCGTTCGTGAAGGGGAAGAGAACGAAGAGAAATTCAAGATTCTGATGGAAGAATTGCAGTCCGAGACCGTGAAGAAGTTCATCAACGATAAGTACCAGGGTGCGATCGTTCCGGCATTCTAGAGCAATCACTTTCATATCAAAACAAAAAGGCGGTCGCATGAGCGACCGCCTTTTTCTGTAAGCTCCGGAAAACACCCTTTACATTCGGCATTCTTCTCATTATGCTGAACAGTATAATACAGAACATATGCAAACACGAAGAGAGGAGAGTGTAATGAAAGTCGTCGACACGAAAAAAGCGCCGGGAGCCATCGGCCCCTATGCGCAGGCACAAATTACCGGAAATCTGGTATATACTTCGGGACAGCTGCCGGTCAATCCGGAAACCGGCGAGATGCCCAAGACGATTGAAGAGCAGACAAAACAGAGCTGCGAGAACGTAAAAGCAATTTTGGAAGCCGCGGGAACGGATATGACGCACGTGGTGAAGACCCTTTGTTTCCTTGCTGACATCAATGATTTTGCCGCCTTTAATGCGGTGTACGCGGACTATTTCACGAATACACCGGCCAGAAGTTGCATCGCTGTGAAAGATATTCCCAAAGGAGCTCTTTGCGAGATTGAGGTTATTGCAGAGATTTAAGGATGATTGAGGTCATCGCGGAGATTGAAGCGTAATGTACAAAAATGGAAAGCGGTCGAACACCTATTGGTGGTCGGCCGCTTCGTCGTTTTCATCTTTCAGCTGTTCATACGGAATATGGTTGCGCTCAAGAAGTTCCAGGGCATAGTCGTCCATGCGATAGCCTTCCCGATAGTAGATTTTTCGAATCCCTGCCTGAATCAGTGATTTCGTGCAGTTGAGGCACGGAAAGTGCGTTACATAACAGGTGCAGCCATTGACCGAAATGCCTGACTTGGCGCAATAGAGAAGGGCGTTCATTTCAGCATGAATGGTTGCAATGCAATGGCCGTCGCGCATGGTGTGACCGATTTCGTCACAGTGTGGATTGCCAGCAACAGAGCCGTTGTATCCGGTGGAGACGATACGATGCTCCGCGTTTACAAGCACACAGCCCACGTAGGCGCGATCGCAGGTGCCGCGTTCCGCCACCGTGAGTGCCATTTCCATAAAGTATTGGTTCCAGCTTTTGCGTGCCATATCTTCCTCCTTATCGCATGTCTGTGCTACCATTTTAACATGAGATGTATCATACTTCGGAAAAAAGGAGAAGCGCATGAACGATATGCATTCCGCCCCTTCCCGGGCAAAAGAAGAAAAGAAGGCCTTTCGTGAGGAAATCAAAAATCGCTGGAAGGCTCTGGAAGAAACCTATCTGCAAGAAGCCAGCAAGACCATTTGCGACGCTATCCGGCAATTGCCGGAATATAAAAAGGCACAGACCGTTTTTTGCTTCGTGTCCATGGAACGTGAGTTGAATACGTCGACCTTGTTAAATGCCATTCTTACGGATGGTAAAACTCTCGTGGTTCCGCGTGTTCTCGCGATGGGGAAGATGGCACTTCATCCCATTACTTCATTAGATACGTTGAGGAAAAGCCGCTTCGGCATTCCGGAACCGGCGGAAGATACCCCCACGGTATCGCCGGAAGACGTGGATTTTACTGTTGTGCCCTGTCTCAGTGCAACGCTTGCGGGCGCACGTCTGGGACGCGGCGGCGGCTTTTATGATCGTTTTTTAGCTGAATATTCCGGCAAAACAGCGTTGGTCTGTTTCCATCAATTGCTTTCCGAGAGCGTGCCCATGGATCCCTGGGATGTACCGCTTCCCATTGTCGTGACGGAAAAGGGGATTTGGCGCACGAAATAGAGGCGCAATAGATACATTTGCGTTATGGGAGGGAATGCCGTCTCTGCATTAGGCAGGACGTCTCCCCTCCTTTTTATATCTTTTTCTTACTTAGACTTAATGGAAACGTTTTAGCGTTTATCTCCAATTTACAAGCATCAAGACGTGCCCTTTACATCCCTCTTTTATAATGGCGAACAGATTGTGAAGAAGGGGGAGAGTTCATGGATATTACAGCTCATGCCGGAATGGACGGCACAATGCCGAATACAAGAGAAAATCTTCTTTCTGCTTTATATTCGCAGGCGGATACGATTGAGATTGATGTTCGCCGCGATAAGCACGGTATTCTCTATCTCCATCATGATCCGTTGATTTCAACAGTATCGGAAGGTGAAAAAGATATGTTGTTAACGCTGGATGAGGCATTTGATCTTGTTTTACGATTCGTAGACAAGAAAGTGAATTGTGACTTAAAAGAATCTGCACTGGAAGAATCCGTTCATTCGCTCGCAGTGCACTACGATATGCAGCATCGTCTTTTATACACCGGAACCGTGGATTTTCCCGCACACGAGGAACCGTGGCAAAGGGATGTTCAAGTGTATTTTAATTGGGAACGTCTTCAAAAGTATTGTCCAAACTATACCGGCCTTACCGACGAGGAAAATCTTTGGAACGCCGCAGAAGAATTGTGGCGAAAAAAGCCGAAGGGCCTTGTCGGATGGAATATGGAATGGCACTGGTATGTTAAAAATCGCGAACGGTTTGTCGTTCGGCGCTATCCGCTCTCTCTTTGGACGGTTGATGACGAATCGGCTTTAAACACACTGCTTAAGGAGAAAGACGCAAAAATACAGAGTATCACGACTCGAAAGGTTCACTTGGCGGAACAGGTGAAGGAAAAACTTCTTGCGGCTACGTTCGACAAAGAGACAAAAAAGACAGTTGCGGTGGCCGGGAAAGGTGAGGCTCAGTCATGAAACGTTTTTACCATCAAGTGGGGAAAAGAGGGATATTGCATGTTCTTTTGTTCATCCTTTTCCTTCTTTTCTTTTTTCTGCCGTTAATGCATTTGATCATGCTTTCTTTTTCTGATGTATATGAGGCGCCTGCTCTTTTTCCACAAAAATTCGGCATCAAATGGTGGCAATTCGTTTTTGGACAAGATGTGTTGCTTTCGTCGATGGGATGCTCTCTGCTGTTGGCTATCACGAGTACCGTTGTATCGTTGCTGATTTGTCTTCCTGCATCTTATGCGTTGGCGCGCTTCGAATTTAAAGGAAGAGGACTGTTCATGTTCACCTTTCTCCTCTCCAATGCGTTTCCGAAAATGGGATTATACACCTCCATCGGCGTATTGTTTTACCAACTAAATCTGATGGGTACGTTTTTTGGCGTCGTGCTCATCCACGTATTGAATACGCTCATGTATATGACGATGCTTCCGGTCTCTTCGTTCCGGGATGTACACATTCAGCAAGAAGAAGCCGCACGCGATGCGGGAGCCAGTCCACTCAGAACATTCTTTTCCGTTACACTTCCCATGGCTCTTCCGGGCATCATCGTCGCGACGCTGTTCACCTTTTTAGGCTCTTTACAAGAAGATCAAGGAACCCTCGTTATCGGCTTTCCTCAGATTAAAACCGTTACCTCTCAACTCTACGGAATCATCATGGAATATCCGACGACGGCCGGTCCTGTGCTATCGGTGCTGCTGATGGTCCCGACGATCATCATATTGGTACTACTGCGCCGTTACCAAAGGAAATCCGGAACCAAGCTGACGATTCAATAGGAGGAAGTATGCAGACACGTGAAAAATTGCAACTGATCGATATGTCGAAAAAGTATCCGAACGGGGATGGCGTGGAACATATCGATATGACTGTGAATACGGGTGAATTATTTACCATGCTGGGACCGTCCGGATGTGGAAAATCCACGATTTTGCGCGCGATTGGCGGTTTTACTCCGGTAACCGGCGGGAAAATTGAAATAGATGGCACATGTGTTAACGATATGCCGCCCGAAAAACGCCCGACGTCTATGGTTTTCCAGAACTATAATTTGTGGCCTCATATGAGCGTTTATGAAAATCTTGCGTTCGGACTCAAACTGCGAAAAATGCCGAAAGAACAGATTACCTCTGAGGTAGAACGAGGGCTAAAGTTGGTTCGTATGGATGGCTTTGATACGCAATATCCCGACCAGCTTTCGGGTGGGCAACAACAGCGTGTAGCGATTGCGCGATCCATCCTGCTTAAACCTTCCGTTTTACTCTTGGACGAGCCGTTTTCCGCTTTGGATGCTAAAATTCGGCAGCAAATGCGTCATGAGCTCAAAACCATTCAACGCAAAATTGATACGACCGTCATTTTCGTCACCCATGATCAAGAAGAAGCGATGATTCTTTCGGATCGCGTCGCCGTTATGAACAAAGGGAAAATCGCACAGATCGGAAGACCGGAAGAAATTTATGATCATCCCGTCAATCGCTTCGTTGCAAGCTTTATCGGCGACATGAACTTCATTGGGCAGGAAAATGGAGAAGAATGGGCGATACGTCCGGAAGATTTGCTTCTTACACCGACAGATCGAGAAGAGGCAAAATGGATGGGAACGGTCGTTTCTGTCGTCGTGTTAGGGCGTTCCTATGAAATAAAGGTGCAGGTAGGGGACCAAGAAATGACCTCGAATTCCCCTCGAATGGAAGGACATATGCTCCGCCCCGGCCAGCGGGTTAAGCTGGGATTTCGGCGGCATTTGGTGTTCAAAGAAGATGGTTCGGAGGCGCTCGCTTATGAAGAGAATGGGCGCTTATCCCAAGAAGAAAAAATCCCGACGACGAAGACGCCTCATTCCTTTCCTGAGCCCGGAATTTTCGCGCCGGTATCGATAGAACAATAAACAGAAGGAATGAATACTATTAAGGAGGATGCAATGAAAAACACTAAATCAAAGTGGAGAAGCGTTTTGACGCCCCTGTTTTTGTTCGTATTGCTGTTTACGATTACAGCTTGTGGCGGTCAAAACAAAAGCGGGGAAAAAGCCGCCGGTACGGATGGGAAAAAGACGGTGACCGTTTGGGCAAGCGGTTCAGACAATGTTCGCGTGCAATTTGATGAACAGATCAAAACCTTTAATGCTGCCCAAGACAAGTACGAAGCGAAATTGGAATTTATCACGTCCGGCACAGGTGCACAAAGCTTGATGGATAAAATTATTGCGGCAAAAAAAGCCGGAAAAGCCAACACCGACTTTGATGTCGTAGAAATGGGTGGTGAGGAAATTAAAAACTACCTGAAGGAGGGGGGAGAAGACCTGTTTATCCCCTTGGATGACAAGCAATTGACCAACAAATCAGAGTTGCAATTTGAAGCGCCCACGAATACGGACAAATTCATTCCGTATCGCGGTACGACGGTCGTTCTGGCTTATAACAGCGAAAAAGTGGCAAATCCACCGAAAACGGCAAAGGAATTATACGATTGGATTAAGGCAAATCCGGGACGTTTTGCCTATAACACACCCGATTCCGGCGGAGCTGGCGGTTCGTTTGTGGTGACAAGTGTGTACAATTTCCTTGATAAAGAAGCGCTGAATTCTACCGACTCGGAAATGGCAAAACAATGGGACAAGGGTTTCGCCTTGCTTAAAGACCTGCACAGTTCCCTTTATCAATCGTCCGGAAAAGTTGTCTATCCGAACAAGAATCAAGGCGCTCTGGATCTTTTGTCCAGTGGAGAAATTGATATGACGCCTATGTGGGCAGACATGCTTCTGTCGGGAAAGAAAAAGGGAACCGTTCCGGCTTCCATTCAAATGGCGCAGATCGATCCGGCATTTACCGGAAATGTGGTTGTACTGGGTATCCCCTCGATGTCCCAAAATCAGGAAGGAGCCCATGCGTTTCTTAACTATATGATTAGTGCGCAGGCACAGAATATTGCCTTGGACAGTATGGCGGCGATTCCGGTGATTGATTTTGCAAAACTGGATCCGAATCTTTTGGAAGCAATAAAGGGTTTGCAAATCAAGGAGTTTCGTGCCAGCAACATCGGCTCCGACTTGAGCAAGGCGTTAAATGACCGTTGGACACGAGAGATTTCTGTCTTGTCTAAATAGGGGGATGTATGAAGAAGAACGGGTTTGAGCGGCTGTTACCCTATGTTTTTATCTTGCCATCTGCCATTCTGATTGTGGGAGTCATTTTTTATCCGATTCTTCTCAATATGGTGCGCAGTTTTTCAGGAGCGGATGGACAATTCACGCTGGCTCATTACCAAGCAATTCTGTCCGACCCTATTCAGCAGGAAAATATTCTGTATACGCTTATCATCGTGAATGTCACGGTACTGATCTGCGCAATCCTTGGCTATTTGTTGGCTCTTTATCTGCGCTTTTCAAAGGGAAAAATTGCTGCGTGGATGAACAATTTATATATGCTTCCGCGCTTTATTCCGGGCTTAGTGGCAGTGAACGGAATGATTACCATCATTCGTGATTCGGGACTCATTAACCGTATTTCTCTCGCCTTGGGTTCGAATGTCACGTTGGGATTGATGTATGACATGAAGGGGATTATTCTGATGAACTTATGGTTTAATATTCCTTTTGTCATGATGTTGCTCGGCGCAGGCTTGGCCAAAATAAAAGATCCGCAAATTGAAGCGGCGAAGGATGTGGGGGCAAGCTTACCGACCATTATGAAAGATATGGTTTGGCCCATCACGAATCGGGATCTGCTCATCGCTCTAACCTTTGTGTTTATGAGCAATGTTTCCTCCTTCACAACACCATACTTAATGGGCGGAAACTTCCCGCAGATGTTGGGCATTAGCCTTTTCCGTCGATTTAACGAGGGCGATTATGAAGCAGCAGCCGCGTTTTCGGTATTAATCTTTCTCTTTTCCGCTCTTGCCACATTGGTATACGTCTGGGTGAATTTTAAGCGGCCGGCATGGGAGAGAGCCAATCAGAACGATTTACAAGCGGTGAAACAATCAACACATTAATGGTAATAGATTGCCCGTCTCTTCCTTTATAGGGAGAGATGGGCCTCTTTTGGTAAAGGAGAACAGCATGCTCTTGGACGTATTTCCACGAATTACGCCGAATGATAATCAAACCAACCTCGTGTACCGTTTCTTTGTACCGGAGGGAACAAAGGCGCTCACTATTTGTTTTTCCTATGCGCCACAAAAGGTAGAAGAATTGGTGGCAAAACGCGCGCTTCAAGAGGCCCTGCCGAAATTCTTTTCGCCAGAGAAAGCAAAAGAAATAGGCGTTACCCCATTTATGCCTTTATCTAATTTGTTGACCATCTCTTGTTCTTCCGAAAAAAAAGGCTATATTGGGTGTCACCACACTAAGGATGCTTCGCAATGCATTAAAATTGGCGAATATTCTTCGGCTGGATTTTCGTCCGTTTCCTCCGTTTCTGGCCCGTTCGAGGTGATGATTCATGTTCATGCTGCCATTTCTCCGAAGATAGCAGCTCACCTTTGTGTCAAGACCGAGAAAGGAGCATAAGATGTATGGGACGCCGATTTTACTGCACTGTCATACGAACCACAGTGATGGAACGTTCACCCCGTTAGCCTTATCGGAAGCGGCCCGGGAAGCCGGATATCAGGGAATGGCTCTTACCGACCATAATACGTGTAGCGGGTGTGATGCCTATATAGAAGAGAAAATAGACTTTCCCATGCTGCGGTCGATGGAGTGGACCACGTATTATGGTCATATGCTCGTTTTCGGCATAGAGGAAATTGTGGATTGGCGTGATGCCGATCTTTTTAACATTGATACCAAGATAGCGGAGGTGAAAGCAAAAGGCGGACTGGTCGGCATTGCGCACCCCTTTGATCCGGGCAATCCGATTTGTACAGGATGTCATTGGGAATTTGAAGTGCATAACTGGGAGAATGTCGATGCGATCGAAATATGGAATGGGGAATTTCCAGAACTCAGTCCCTTCAGCTCGCGTTCTTATGCGCTCTGGAAAGAAAAAGTGTGCGCTGGTGAACACCTTTTTGCCACAGCCGGCAGGGATTGGCACAGGAAAAGTGCCTCCAAATGTCGTCCCGCGATTAATTTTCTCGGCTTGGAAGGGAACGTCAGCGCAATAAGTATCAAAGAGGCATTGCAAAAAGGGCATATCGTCTGTTCGCTTGGCCCTGGCATATCGTTAAAAGTCACCGTAGAGGGAAAACCGATTCAACCGGGGGATAGTCTTTTTGCCGGAGATCAGATTTGTCTGGACGTGCAGTCCGTAGCAGCCAACTTACCCGTTTTCGCAAATTCGATGTATCAGGTTAAGCGATGGCAGTTATCCTTGAATGATCGAGTTCTTGCAGTTACGGAACGAGACGCTTCTTCTTGTTCACCGGATTTGTCTTTCCATTTTGAGGGAAAAGTAGAGGAAGGTGCGCTTTTGTTAGAAGCTTTCGGTACCGTTGATGACGGACTGGAAACGCCTCTTGTCATTGCTGCACCCTTTTACGTGGTTTTTTCCCGCCGTGCACGGTAAGAAAAAAGACACCCGCAATAGTCCTGGCGATACATGCCATATTGCGCGCTCAGCTCCGTAGAACGCTTGAAGCCGTTTTTCTTTTTGAAGTCGGAAAAGAGATACGATACCCCATATTGTTCGGCTAATGTGCCGCCGATTTCGTTCAGCAATTCTGCATTTTTATGCGGTGAGAGCGAAAGGGTAGTGGTGAAGTAGTCGAAACCTTGCTCTTTGGCGACCTTTGCCGTTTCTTCCAAACGCAACGTGAAGCAGATACGGCAGCGGTCGCTTTTTTCCGGTAGGTCTTCCATGCCTTTTACTGCGGCATAATATTCCTCCGGATGATAGGCAGCCGGCAGGAAATGAAGGGGATGGGGAGATGGCATATCTGAAAGCAACCGTTTTTGTTCCTGTTCGCGAAACGCATACTCCTCCGGCGGATAGATATTCGGATTAAAATAATACACCGTGATTTCAAAATAGCGGGACAGGTACTCAAGCACATAACTGCTACACGGTCCGCAACAGCTGTGCAAAAGGAGGCGTGGAACTTCGTGGTTGCGTTCCAGAGCTTCCAGTGTTTTCTCCAGCTTTTTTTGATAATTCACCTTTTCCATTCATTTTTCCTTATTTGAGCACACGGTTGGATGCCGGCATTGTACGCAGGAAATTTTCGGATACAAATATCGCGTACCGCACATGCATCGCTTTTCTGTTATACGATCGGCGTTATTCTGCCGTTATTCTACGGCAAGTACCGTTATTCTATCGCAAAAAACGGGTTTGCCCAATGGAAAAGAACCATTCGGTTAAAAATGCGGACAAATAGAATAAAAATCGGGGAAAGCGAATGAAAATCCATTGACGCCCCCATGAATAACCGATACACTGTAAAAAGTGAAAATCGTCCTTGTCGTGAGGCGCTTTCCTGCGCACGGAGAGGACGTCCATTATAAGCAGGTTGGTTGCCGGCAAACGAAGCGAAGCGTCGTTTGCTGGCAGTAAAGGAGGAAACATGAAGGTCGCAAAATTCGGCGGTTCGTCGTTGGCGGACAATACGCAATTTAGAAAAGTGATGGCGATTGTCCAAGAGGATGCAGAGCGCAGTGTCATTGTGGTTTCGGCTCCGGGAAAACGAACACCGAACGGTCATAAAGTGACCGACATGCTCTATCTCACGCATCAACTGGCGACCATTGATATGGGCGGAAACGAGGTGTTTTCCTCCATAGCTGAACGCTATTTAACGATTCGCGATGCGTTGGAATTAGCCTATCCGCTGGAAAGAGATCTGGAAGAAGTGAAGCGGCATATCTTTGCGGGCGCTTCGGCGGATTATGCCGCCAGCCGTGGCGAATATCTTTCCGCAAAGCTGTTAGCCGCCGCGCTGGATTTTCGTTTTGTGGATGCCTCGGAAATCATTCGTTTTGATGATTCCGGAAATTTGGATTTGCCTACAAGTTTAGCGTTAACTGCGGAGGCGTTAAAAGATGGTTGTTTTGTCGTTCCGGGATTCTATGGGGCGAAAGAAAACGGCGATATCGTGACCTTTTCGCGTGGTGGCTCCGACATTACCGGATCGATTCTGTCCGCTGCCTTGCATGCGCCGGTGTATGAAAACTGGACGGATGTTTCCGGCTTTTTAGCTGCGGATCCACGCATCGTAAATGACCCTAAGCCCATCGAAGTCATCACCTACGAAGAGTTGCACGAATTAAGTTACATGGGGGCGCAGGTTTTGCATGAGGATGCCGTTTATCCGGCACATCATGCCGGAGTTCCCATTCACATTCGAAACACCAATGCCCCGAACGATCCGGGCACGCGCATCGTGCCGAAAAAAGAAGATTCGCCGCGGATTGTTACCGGTATTTCCGGGAAAAACGGCTTTATGCTCGTCCACGTGGAAAAACGTCATGCGGCCGGCGATTCCGGCTTTTTGCGTCGACTAGTTTCGGTTTTTGAAGCGAACGGCTGTGCGGTGGAACACATGCCGTCGTCGATTGATACGGTGTCCGTCATCGTTCGAGAAGATCCTTTCCGAAGCAAACAGAAAAAGATATTGGAAGAGATTTCGATTTTCTGCGAACCCGATGCCATCGCTGTGGAGGATGACATCACCTTGTTGGCCGTGGTGGGCGAAGGCATGGCGAAGCGCGCGGGTGTTGCAGCTCGGCTCTTTACCGCTCTCGGCAAGGCCGGCATTTCTGTGCGTATGATTTTGCAGGGAGCAAGCGAACTCAACATCATCATCGGTGTGGCCAAAGATGATTTTGCGAAGGCGATTACGGCCTTGTATCGTGAATTTTTCAAGGAGGAACTATGAAACGCTATAACGTAGCGGTGGTCGGTGCGACGGGCTTAGTGGGCAGAACGATGCTTAAGGTTCTGGAAGAGCGCCGTTTTCCCGTGAAGGATCTGGTGCCGATGGCAACCAAAAAATCCGCCGGCAAGAAGTTGCCTTTTCAGGGAAAGGAATGGGTGGTGGAAGAGCTGACCGAATCTTCATTTTCCCGGCCGATCGACTTCGCTTTGTTTTCCGCAGGCGCATCGACGAGCGAAACCTTTGCGCCCATTGCGGCAAAAGCAGGCGTTCTTGTCATCGACAACAGTTCCCGGTGGCGACAGGTGGAAGGCATTCCTCTGGTCGTTCCGGAAGTCAATTCCGAGGTGCTGGATGGCTACCACGGGATTATTGCCAATCCAAACTGTTCGACCATTCAATGTATGGCCATTTTGCGTGTTCTGCGTGACGCCTATGGACTTAAGCGCGTTGTATTTTCCACGTATCAGGCGGCAGCCGGTGCGGGGGTGAAGGGCTTGCAGGATTTGGAAAAGGGGACGACGAGCACGTTTGACGTGCCCCTGCCGAAGAATGTGATTCCCCGCATCGATGTCTTCCTTCCGGACGGCTATACCAAAGAGGAATGGAAGATGATCCATGAAACACGAAAAATTTTAGCCCTTCCCGACCTTCCGGTGACAGCGACTTGTGTTCGCGTGCCGGTGGATTACGGTCACAGTGTGGCCATGGACGTGGAGCTGGAAAAGGACTTTTCGGTGGAGGAGATTCGTCGGGCACTCGCTTCTGTAGAAGGTCTTGTCGTGAAAGACGATCCGGACAATCTCGTGTATCCGACACCGCTGGATTGCAAGCATCGTGACGACATTTTTGTCGGGCGTATTCGTCGGGACATTTCCCGTCCCAATACGGTTCATCTCTGGTGTGTGGCGGACAATATTCGAAAGGGCGCGGCGACCAATACGGTGCAGATCGCGGAAGCATGGCTTTCCCGAAACGTCAAGGAGGCCTAAGATGCATATCGGCTTGATCGGCTACGGCACGGTCGGACAGGGGGTATATGCCCTCTACACGGAGCGCTGCAAAGCGCTTGAACATGCCGCGGGTGAAGCGATCACGTTTGGCGGCATAGCCGTGCGCACGATTCGTCCTCGTGCGATTCCCGCACCGGAAGAACTCTTTACCACGGATGCCATGCGCCTGATAAAGGATGAGTCCATTGATACCATCGTCGAGGTCTCCAGTGACCCGCGACAGTCGATTCAATACATTTCGTCGGCACTATCTGCAGGAAAACGCGTAGTGACAGCTAATAAGGCGGCGCTCGCGGATTCGCTTGCTGATCTTCTATCTACGGCGGAAAAAGGTGGTGGACGCTTGCGCTTTGAAGCGGCGGTTGCCGGCGGCATTCCGCTTTTGGATCCGCTCACCTTGCAGGTGGCAGTGAATGATGTGGTCGCATTTCGCGGCATTATTAACGGCAGTTCCAACTATGTCCTGACGGCCATGCAGAGCGGAAAAACGCGCGAGGAGGCGATACGAGAAGCGCAGACTCTGGGCGTTCTGGAAGAAGATCCCCGGGATGATTTGGAAGGCATTGATGCACAACGAAAACTCGCTATTGTCGCGAGCATGTTGTTGCATCGGAGCGTTACCACCAAAAACGTGTCCCGTATCGGTATGCTTGCGCTTGATGCGGATGATTTTGCTCTGGCCAAAAAGGCGGGACGAGTGATCAAGCTGATGGCGGTATGCGAACGAGAAAAAGAGGACGTGGCGAACAGCTCTTCCAAACGTTCCTCGTCGCCTACATCGGCGTTGACGGCGCTTCGCGTTATGCCGGAAGCCATTTCCGTCGAGGATCCCTTTGCACAGGTTGACGGCATCTACAATATGGCGGAATGGAACGGAAACCACAGCGGTACGCTGCGTTTTTCGGGATTGGGTGGCGGACAGGAAGCGACCGCCGATGCGGTATGGACGGATCTCTTGCGCATTACGCGTGAGACGCCTGCTTTTTCTTTGGCAGGAGAAGGGGTAGCCGATAGGGAAGGATCCGCTCGATACCTGGTGCGCGCGGGATCTTCATCGAACACGGGTCTTTTACCGGAAGAAATCGATGCCACCGAGGATGCTCTTGGTCTTCCTCAGGGGGCGCAGTGGGCGCGCTTAACGGAACAACGTGCCGTTGCGCTCGCAGAATCCGGAAGGACGGTGTTGCGATGGGCATGAATTATCATTCCACACGAAATAAATCCCTTGTCGTAAGCGATGCGCAGGCGATTTTGCAGGGGCTTGCACCAGATGGCGGTTTATTTGTACCGGAAACGATCCCGACATGCGATTTTTCATCTTGGAAGGAGCTTTCGTTTGCGGACGTAGCGGAACGCATTTTTGCGCTGTATTTTCCTTCGCTGGGAAAAGAACGGATTGCACAGATTGTAAAAAAAGCCTATAAGGATCGATTTCGCGACCCGGATGTCTGTCCTGTTCGGCTCATGTCGGATCGTCGTGCGCTATTGGAACTTTGGCACGGACCGACTCTTGCGTTTAAGGATGTGGCACTTTCTGTTCTTCCGCACCTGATGCGAGCGGCGCAGGAAGTGGTCGGTGACCACGAACGCGTGCTCATTTTAACGGCTACGTCGGGCGATACCGGCAAAGCCGCTATGGAAGGCTTCAGCGGAGTTCCCGGCTTCGGTGTGTTGGTATTTTATCCGGCGGATGGGGTCAGCGATGCGCAGGAAAGACAGATGTGTACGACGGAGGACGACAACGTATTCGCTTATGCGGTGGAAGGCGACTTTGACGATTGCCAGCGTGCGGTGAAAAACCTTTTTCAGGATGCCGCCCTTTATAAAACGCTGAAAAGCCATGGTATTCGTCTTTCTTCCGCCAATTCGATCAATATCGGTCGGCTTGTCCCGCAGATGGTCTATTACATTACGGCTTATCATGCGCTGGTCAAAAAGGGTGAACTTGCCTACGGAGATTTGCTCGATGTTTCCGTGCCGACCGGAAACTTCGGCGATCTGTTGGCCGGCTATTATGTGAAACGCATGGGGTTGCCGCTGTGCACTCTCGTCGTTGCGTCCAACAGCAATCACGTGCTCAGCGATTTCGGACGAACGGGTGTCTATGACAGCAATCGTCCGCTCATTTTAACCACAAGTCCGTCTATGGACATTTTGATTTCCAGCAATCTGGAACGCTTTTTGTATCATGAATTGGGCAGTACAGAAACCGTGAAGACTTTGATGGATGCGCTACAAAACGAACGGCGATTTGTGTTCCCATCGAAGAAGGACGGGCAGGAAAAGCGAACGGACGATTCGTCTTTTGAAGCGATGGAGGGGCTCTACTGGGCATTTGCGGAAGAAAATGCGGTACGGCATACCATTGCCGAGACGGCAAAACGGGACCACATTGTGATCGATCCGCATACGGCCTGTGGTGTTGCCGTTTATGAAATGTATCGGAGCGAAACCGAGGGAAAAGGCACCTTACCCTACGGGCTCATTCTTTCCACAGCAAGCCCCTATAAATTTACAAACACTGTGCTTTCCGCGCTCGGTCGGGATGTTCCGAAAACATTGGAAGAACAGTGGACGGCACTTTCCCACATTTCTGATACCTCTGTTCCTGCGCCGTTTTTGCGCCTTGCGGAAAGAAAAGCGAGACAACCGAAACGGATAAGTCTGCAGGAAGTGACGGATGCTGTGTTGTCCTTTGCGAAAGGAGTCTAATATGTCGTTAACGGTGCGGGTACCGGCAACGAGCGCCAATCTCGGACCGGGTTTTGATTGCCTCGGCATCGCCTGGAATATCTATGCTCGCTTTACTTTTCATTTGCGCGGGGAGGGAAATCTCGATTCTCTTCCGCGTTATCACTCCGGCCAAGAGGCGGGCTATGCTTCGGGCACCAATCTCGTGCTGGATGCGTACTGGGCCTATGGCAAAGCCTTAAAGATAGCTTTGCCGGATGTGGGCGTGTATATTTCATCGGACATTCCCTCGACGCGGGGGTTGGGTTCGTCCGCGGCCTGTATTGTTGCCGGGGCGGAAGCGGCGCGATTTGTTGCGCGCGCGATTACCCCAAAAGAGCAGGCCGGCGGGTTCAGTGATTCGTCGATCCTGCAGGTGGCGACAGAGGTGGAAGGGCATCCCGACAACGTTGCTCCGGCGCTTTACGGCGGATTGCAAATTTCCAAATCGGAAGGCCGAACGGTTCGCGCTTGTTCCTGCCCGGTTTCGGATCGTCTTGCGTTTTATGTAGTCATTCCTAATTTTTCATCCAGCACAAAAAAAGCACGCACGCTGTTGCCGGAAGTGGTCCCTCGCGCGGATGCGGTGGCGAATTTAGCATCGCTCGGTTTTTTGCTTTCGGGCTTGCGCACAGGAGACGGTCGCGTGTTACGCGCCGGGCTTACGGATCGCCTGCATGAACCGTATCGACGCGTGCAGATTCCGGGTTTTTCCGAACTGGAAAGGATTGCTCGACATGGCGGAGCGCTCGGTGTGGTGATCAGCGGAGCCGGATCGACCCTCTTATGCTTTGCCGAGGAAAAACAGACGGAGGCTTTGGATGCGGCTTTTGCGCACGGTCTTCCACAGGGGTGGGAAGCGCGTCGCGTAATGATGGACAAAGTGGGAGCATATATCGAAGACGGGAACATCCTTTGATGCTCCCGTCTCTTGCGTTACAATAGAAAAAAGACTATTGCGTCAGACCGGCATAGCCCTGCTGGCGCAATACTTCATATAGTACGATGGCGGCCGAGTTGGAGAGATTGAGCGAGCGTTGACCGGGAAGCATGGGAATGCGCAGAAGACGTTCTGGATGGGCGTCCATCATGGCATGGGGAAGACCGGACGATTCGCTGCCGAAGACCATCATGACTTCATCCATAGCGGCAAGATCGCCAAGAGAACGGGGCGTGCGCGTTTCTACATAGAGAACCTGTGTACCGGTTCGCTCTTTTTCGTCCGCAAAAGCGGCAAATTCCTGCCAGCTGTTCCAAATGGTCAAGTCTACGTTGTCCCAATAGTCCATGCCGGATCGCTCGATTTGGCGACTGGTCAGACGAAAGCCGAAAGGCCGTACCAGGTGAAGCGCACTGCCCGTGACGACACAGGTACGTGCAATATTTCCCGTATTATACGGGATTTCCGGTTCGATGAGTACAAGATGATTTTTCGCCATAGCATCCTCCCTGCTCGTCATGGTAACGCATTTTGTTCCGGCTATCCAGCGCCGGAAAGGAAAGATAAGGAAAATACGATGTCAACCCTACGTATCATGCACGCCGCCGACCTCCATCTCGGGGCGAAAATAACCGGGCTCGGCGCCCAAAGTACCGCGCGCAGTGCGGAGATTATGCACACGTTTTTTCGGATGCTTGCGCTGTGTCAACAGGAAAAAACGCAACTTCTGTTACTTGCCGGAGATTTTTTGGAGCTCTCTGCTATAACTTCCGAACAGGTGCAGGCAGTTATGGACGGTATCGCTTCGATGCCCGATCTTCAGGTGGTGCTTGCGCCGGGAAATCACGATTATGTGTCTCCCGACAGTCCATATGCGCTCACGTGGCCGTCCAATATGCATATTTTTACGGGCGAAATGACACGATTGGATTTTCCTCAGTGGAATACGGCCGTTTATGGCGCCGCTTTTACCGGAACCTATCAGCCTACTTCCCTTGTTCGCGCTGATTGGGAAAAGGAACGGTTGGAAACGGCCGATCGTCTGCGTCTACTTGTGATTCATGGCGACTGGAACGCACCGAAGAGCCTTTATCACCCTCTTCTTGCCGAAGATTTTCCGCCGGAATTTTTTACCTATATTGCGATGGGGCATGTGCACAAGCGCAGTCCGCTGATGACGTTGGGAAAAACGACCCTCGCTTATAGCGGGTGTCCGGATGCATCCGGGTTTGATGAGACGGGGCTCAAAGGCGTTTATCTCGGTGAAGTTTCGCCTTTTTCTTGTGACTTGTCCTTTTGTCCGCTTTCCTCGCGACTTTTTCGGCATGCTGAGGTGGATTGTACCGGCATCGTGACAACCTCCGAGGCGGAAAAATACATTTTGGAGACGCTTACCAAATCGGCGGAAGGATTTGCTCCGGCGGATACCGCATTGCGACTTACCCTGACCGGCGCATTGGCGGATCGGGATGCGGTGGATGTAGGGCTTTTGGAAGAAATGCTGCGTGAACAACTGTATGTGCTCTCTCTTCGCGATGAACGACAGGTGGCGGTAAACTGGGACGTGTTACGAAAAGAGGAAAGTCTGAAGGGCTATTATGTGGAGGCACTTTATGCGCGCCGCAAAGAGGCTTCGGAGGAGGAAAAGCGCATAATTGATCGGGCGCTTCGTCTGGGACTGGATGCTTTTGACGGAAAGGAGCTTCGCGTTGCGCATTTTACAGATTGATCTTACGCGTTTTGGTCGCTTTGACCATTTCTCCTGTGCGCTTCCGGAAGGCTTTACCGTAGTGTACGGAGAAAATGAGGCGGGGAAATCCACCATCATGGATTTTCTGCAGCTTGTCTTTTACGGTACGTCCAAACAGGGAAACGATCCGCGCGAACATATCCGCAAGCGCTATGTCGGCGAACAGGACAGATCACCTGTCGGGGTGCTCCATTTTGAACAGGACGGGAAGCGCTATCGGCTTACGCGGCGCTTCGGGGCAACCAATGGGAAAGATGATATTCAATTGGCGGAAGAGGATACCGGAAAGAGTATTGCCCTGCCGCGGAAACAGACCGTGGGGGAACTGTTTTTCGGCCTGGATGCCGATGCCTTTAAGCGCAGTGTGTACATCGGTTCCACCGGTACGGTGTTACCGCCTGTTACAGGAAATAATGGCGATCAGCTGATGAGTCGGCTGTTGAACCTGCAAACAACAGGAGAGGAGACGACCTCCGCTACGGCTGTCGCAAAGAGCCTGCAGGATGCCCAACATCTTTTTGTGAAGAGCCGGGGAAAGAGCGGTCTTCTTTTTGCGCAGGAAGAACGCATTCGCAGCTTGCAAAATGAGCGAAACAACGCGCTTTTGCAGGAAGAAGAAATGCGCCGGGAACGTCAGGCGTTGGAAGAGGAAAAGCAAACCCTCGAGACCTGTGATCGCCGTCTGGAAGAACAGCGCGAGACCGTTGCGCGGTTACAACAGGAATTCGAAGCGGACGATCTGCGTCGCGCCTATCAGGAACGCAAAAAACAACAGTCAATGCAGGAAGCACTTCTTCGTGCAGAAGAAGCCTTACAACTGCAGGACGGAACCATGACCGAAGAGCGATGGGAAGAGGCGAACACCGCCTTTTCCGCCTGGCAGGCAGCGGCATCGCTGCAAGAAAAGGACGGCGAAGAGGACGAAGCGGAAACGGAAAACCGAGAAGCCTTGACCTTACGCCGTGATGCGCTCACGCGCAAAGAACACACGCTGCAGGCAAAAAAAGCGGATGGACAGCAGAAAAAAGAACAATTCGAGCGCGAGCGGATCACCTTGGAACAGCAGCGCCTGCTGGCCGAAGAACGACTTATACAAATCCGAGCCGAACGTGCTCGGCTGGAACAGGAGGAGGCGGAGGAAAAAGCGAATTTCTCGACAGAAGTTTCCTATGGTGACGGGGTAATGCGTTTTCTGCCGCTTTTTATCACGGTGCTTTTTGCTGTGCTCGGCTATACGGCCTCTTCCTTATTTTACGTTGCAGCAGCGATCGTGGGTGTTTTCGGCATCACTTGGCTTTTTCTGACTTCCCGGAAAAGAAGGGAAGAGCAGAAAAAGGAAGCGCTGTTTGCAGAAAAATCGTCACATCGAAAACAGGCAATGGCGGACTTGATGGAAAAAGAAGCGGCATTGTCACCGGACCGTTTTCGCGAGCAGGAAAATATTCAACAACGGCAAAACAAAGAACTGGCGAGCGAAAGAGCCAAATGGATGCGTGAGGAAGAGGAACTTTTCCGCGAGAAAAAGGCGCTGGAGGAAGACGAATCCCGTTTTCGTGCGCTTGAGGCTAAGGGCGAAGAACGCAAAAAGCAGCGTGATGAGCTTAAGGCGCGTTGTGTAAAGGAACAACAGAGGCTGAGGACGCTTTTGGAAAGTAGTGCAGACGATCCGGATGCGGCAGCTTCTCAGCTTTCACTCTGGCAAGAACGCCTGAATGACCATAAGCAATTGTCGTGGACGCTATCGCGTGAAGAAAAGCGATTTACCGAAACCTTTCCGCAGTGGGTGGATTGGTCGATGACCGATCTGGAGGCGGCGGTTGCCGAAAAGGGTCTCTCTACGGAAGCGGATCCCCTTCTGGCCGATCGCTTAAAAGAAGCACAGCGCTCGTATGCCGATCAGCAAAAGAAACGAGAAGCGATGGCCATCGCTTTGGCTGCAAAGCAGGCGAAAGCCAAGGAAAAATACAAGTCGGTACCGCTGGCGGATAGCCTTCTTCAAACGCTTCATCAGGAAGAAGAAAAAGAAAAGCAGATGAAAGAGGAATATCAGGCGGTGCAGTTGGCGCAAGAGGCGTTGCAGGAAGCAACGGAAAAAGCACGTCATCAGTTCAGTCCTTTACTGAATAGCCGCGCATCGGCAATTTTTCAGGAAGTGAGCGGAAGAGAGGGGACGTTGCGCGTCGATACGGACATGGATGTGCGCATGGATGAAACGGATTTTTCGGGCTTTTCGGATTGGCGCGTACTGTCCACCGGAACGATTGATCAGGTGTATTTCTCTCTGCGTATTGCATTGGCGGAGGTGGCGGCAGAAAAACAAGATCTTCCTCTTTTCTTTGATGACGCCTTTGCCTATTATGATGATTGTCGTGCCGAACGAGCGATGGATTTTCTTGCTCGATACGCCAAAGAAAAACAGAAACAGATCTTGCTTTTTACTGCGCATCATCGCTTTGTTCACTGGGCAAAAGAGAAGGATATTTCCTGTCTGCTTTTGCATGAGGGAAGAGCGGAGATGATCGAAAAGAAAAACACGAACGAAGGAGGACGGAAATGACCGAAATCCACAATAAAAAATCCTATGAAAAAAAACGCCTGGTCTGGCGTTTAACTCTTTTTGGCTTATTAGTGGGACTTGCTTCGGGTGTCGTAGCGGTTTGCTATCGCATTCTGCTCACCAAAGTCGATCAGTTGCGCACGGCTTGGATTTTCGGTGCCGACTTTTCCCGCGTTCTGCTTTTTTTGGGGCTTTTTCTGGTCTGTGCGTACCTTATGCACCGACTGCTCCTATGGGCGCCGTATAGTGGCGGCAGCGGCATTCCGCAAATTCGCGCGGAACTTCTTGGAAAAATTCATATGGAGGTTGCGCCGACGGTCACTTCAAAGTTTATTGGCGGCATTTTGGGAAATGCCGGCGGATTGACGCTTGGACGAGAGGGTCCGTCCATTCAGCTCGGCGGCATGTGGGCGAAACAGATTGCAAAGACCTTTCACGCATCGGAAATGGAAGAGCGCTATCTCATTACCGCAGGCGCGGCGGCCGGTCTTGCCGCGGCCTTTAACGCGCCGCTTTCTGGCGCGCTTTTTGCGATGGAAGAAATTCATAAAAGCCTATCGCATCTCTTTCTGCTACCGTGTCTTGCGGCTTGTCTCGTGGCGAATTATTTCAGCTTCTCGGTGCTCGGATTGCAGACGGCTTTTGCTTTTAAGATTCATGAAACGCTTCCGGTGACGGCATTGTTCTTTGTGCTTCTCATCGGCGTATTGGCCGGTCTGGTCGGTGTCTTGTTTAATCGCGGTTTGCTCTATGCCTGTAAGACCATGAAAAAAGCACCGATCCCGCGCTATCTTGTCATTTTTGCCATTATGGCTTTACTGCTTCTGGTGGGGCGCGTACAACCTCTGCTCTTGGGCGGCGGTCATGCGTTGATTGAGCAACTTTCGCAACACACCATGGATGTGCTTCCGCTGGTCATCTTTTTCGGTCTTCGGTTGGTCTTCGTTTGGCTCAGCTACGGCAGCGGTGCGCAGGGAGGCATTTTTCTTCCGGTTTTGGCGGTTGGTGCGCTCGTTGGCGCGTTGTTTTTCACCGCATTTTCAGGACGTCTTGCGCCAGCCTATTATACGAATTTTCTCTATCTCGGCATGGTCGGCGTCCTGACTGCGGTGGTTCAGGCGCCGTTGATGTCCATTATGCTCGTTATGGAAATGAGCGGTTCGATCAATATCATGTTACCG
Source organism: Murdochiella sp. Marseille-P8839 (assembly GCA_019753405.1). Lineage (GTDB taxonomy): Bacteria > Bacillota > Clostridia > Tissierellales > Peptoniphilaceae > Murdochiella. The sequence goes on from JAIKLF010000001.1 coordinate 284,867, forward strand.
ATGACAACTTGTGCCATTGTAGCGTTCCTTGTGGCGAAAATTTGCCGTACCGATCCGGTATATGAGTCCTTATTTGCGCTGAGTTTTGATCGTCCGTCCCAGGCGGCCAGCGATCGCAAGAAAGAAAATATGACGATGCAATATTACCTGGTGCCCAATGAAGCGCCCTATATCGGGCGTACATTATCCGATTGGACGCTTCCGCCTTCGATGCTCATTGCTTCCATTTCGCGAGATGGGCACACCTTTACGCCGAACGGACAAACCTCGTTAAAGGGCGGGGACGAGATTCTTGTCCTTTGTCCGGAGGACGATTTAGAGACCGTGCACGAGCTGTTTACGATTGAAACATAGCCATGAGCGCTCTTTTGCGCTCCTTTACATCTTATTGAATTTATCATAAACAGGAAAAAGTCGATGTGATATGGCTGAAACTCCAAATGCCGAAAGTATCTATAGCTGCTTGAATCCATTTTGAAAACGTCTGTGGAGAGAGAATCTTTCAACATAGAATCATGGTGAAATGTCTGGAAGTATGAGAAAAAGGTTCTAAAATATATTAGTTTTTACGGAATATAAGAAAAAACTATTGATTTATCATTACTTTTCATCTATTCTAATAAAAAAGAGGGGGTGTTCCCATGATTGTCAGACCCTACTATTTGGAACAGCTGCGAACCTATCGAAATGTTCCGCTGGTAAAGATTCTTGCAGGTATTCGTCGTTGCGGAAAATCGACCATTTTGGCTATGCTAAAAGAGGACTTGATCAATAGCGGCATTCCGGAAGATCATGTCCTCCAGTTGCGCTATACCTCACAAGAGATGGATGATCGTTTGACCGCTAAAAAGATGTATAGAGATATAAAAGAGAAGATAACCGATGGCGATCGCTATTATCTTTTGCTGGATGAAGTACAGGAAGTGGAAGGTTGGGAAAAAGCGGTCAATAGCTTGTTAGAGGATTTTTCCACCGACATTTATGTAACGGGTTCCAACTCCAAACTCATGTCCGGTGAGATTTCCACCTATTTGACGGGGCGCTACGTCCCTATCCCCGTTTTTCCTCTCTCATTTGAGGAGTATATGGCGTTTACAAAAGACGATACACGTTCAACGAAAGATCTGTTGAATGAATACATTCGTATGGGAGGCTTTCCCATCGTCGCATTAGGTGGCTTCGATGAGCGATCTTCATATCAAATCGTCGAGGGGATCTATAATACGGTTATTACCAGCGACATCACCAAACGGCACAATATCACTAATTTTGATTTATTTAATCGTGTGGTGAACTATATTGTGGAGAATGTCGGCAAAACTTTTTCGGCAAACGCGATCGTAAAATTCTTGAAAAATGAGAAGCGACCTCTTTCAGTGGAAGCTGTCTATAATTATTTGGACTGGCTGGAAAAGGCTTTTGTTGTCTATCGCTGTCAACGCTATGATATGCAGGGAAAGACTGTACTTAAGACGCAGGAGAAATTCTATCTTGCAGATGTTTCTCTTAAGTACTGCAAGATGGGCTTTAATCCCAAATCGGTGGCGGCTACATTGGAGAACATAGTCTACTTTGAGCTTCGTCGTAAGGGGTATCACGTGTACATTGGCAAGAATGCCACAAAGGAAATCGACTTTGTCGCCGTGCGGAGAGATGAGCGGATTTATGTTCAGGTGTGTTATATGCTTCCGGAGGAGTCTGATCGGGAGATTGCAAATCTTCTTGAGATCAAAGACCATTATCCAAAGTATGTGGTGACGATGGACGAATTAGCCGAAGGGAATATTAACGGCGTCCGGATTGTATCGTTGGCTAATTTTTTATTGCATAGCGAGTACTGATGAAAAGGGACAGGGAGACGCGTGTTCTGAACCGACCCCCAAAAGTTAGACCAAAATCTAACGATTGGGGTCACATCAGACGCGTGTTCTTCCTGTCCTTTTCTACTTTTTCTACATTTCAGAAGTTTTTATTCCTCACCCGTTTCCTGTTCGGAAGCGCCTGGATTCTCCCTGTCATTTGCCGTATCGTTTGAAGTATAGTAGGGTTTGCGCGCCTGTTCCTCTCGACTTGCATAACGCGAATCGTAACGCACCTGTTCTTCGACTCTCTCTTCCGGACCGACCGAGCTGGTAAAGAGATCATCCGCCCGATAGGGGGCTTCTTCATTTGCCCATAGTGGCCAATCGCCGTCAATACCGCCACGTCCACTGTCTACCCGATCGCGATTGGCAATATACTGATAGCGGTTGCTGTAGGCCATCAGCAGGGCCGTAACAAGAGGGAGAAGCAGATAAAGCAATGCAATACTGTCTTTTCCCGAATAGCGCTTGGCGAAATAAAAACCGACATAATATCGCTCAATAAGGTTCAAACCGGGAAAAAGACTGAGAATGAACCAACCGACAGAGGTTCGCCCCAGGGCAATGCGTATGCGAACCCATTCATTGTAAAAGGGAATCAAACATTTCCAGCCGGCTTCACCCGCTTTCTGATACAGCTTCCACTGGGCGATAATCGAAACAATCGCCAAGGCCAGGAAAAAAAGCACAAAAATGAGATAAAATGCGCCGAAAAAGGCGAGGAATCCAGCGATGGAATCTGACGTTTCTTCAAGGAAAGCATCCGTTGGAGAGGCAGCACCGAAAGATCCGTAGAAATCATTAGGCATAAAAGCTCCTTTCTGATGAGAACCGTGGCGGAAAAAGATCTCCGCAGTGTTCTGCTTGTAAAACGGCATCATTGGCTTGCCGTTTTTCACCCTTGTATCTTGATCCCACTATACCCGAAAATCGTATTTCTGTGTCTGTTTACGGTAAAATTTTTTTGCTGGCTTAAGGGTATTCATAGTGTAAAAGAAGCGAATAGAGAAGGAGAAAAAGAGGAAGGATAACCATTCTCCCGTCTCGACTCCTTTGCCAACAACAAAAGCGAGAGAAGAATAGGAGCAACATAGAATGGAAAAAAGGAAGAAAGAGCATTTTGTCGTAGAGGGAATGACCTGTGCAGCCTGTCAACATGCGGTGGAACGGGCAGTTTCCGCCATTGATGGCGTAGCGGATGTGCGAGTGAGTCTCATGACCAATGCGATGGAAGTCGAGTTTGACGATGAACCGGTCCGTGCGCAGGCCATCGAAGAGGCAGTAGATAAAGCGGGTTATCATGCCTATCGCAAACAGAGCACATCGGTCAAGCACACCGGATCCGATGATCACAGAGAGAACGATGAAAATCCTTTTGCCCAGCAGGCAAAAGATATGCGCAAGCGATTAAAAATCTCCGTTCCCTTTCTATTGTTGCTGCTTACCATAGCCATGGGGCCGATGTTCGGCTTGCCTCTTCCGGCATTTTTTCTCGGCCTGAACGGAAGCATGAATTTTGCTTTGGCGCAGTTTCTGCTCGTGTTACCCATTGTGTTTGTCAATCGCATCTATTTTATCAGCGGTTTTAAGAGTCTTCGTCGGGGACAGCCGAATATGGATTCGTTAATTGCTGTTGGTGCGGCAGCAGCCGTTTTTTATGGCATATTTGCGCTCTTTCAGATCAGCTACGGGCTGGGATTCGATGATGCCGAACGCGCAATGCACTATCGTCATGACCTCTATTTTGAAGGGGCGGGTACCATTTTGAAAATGATTACGCTGGGCAAGTACGGGGAAGTTCGAAGCAAACAAAAAACCACGCATTCGCTTCGCTCGCTGATGGCTTTGCAGCCGAAGACAGCGCGCGTATGGCGTGATGGAGAAGAGGTCATCGTTCCCATAGAAGACGTGGTAAAGGGAGACATTCTTTGTGTACGGCCGGGAGAGCGTATTGCCTTGGATGGCGTAGTGGTTGAAGGGCAAAGCAGCGTCGATGAATCGGCGATTACGGGAGAGAGCATTCCGGTGGAAAAACAGGTGGGGGATCGGGTGACCGGCGCCACCATGAATACCGTCGGTGCTTTTCGCTTTCGTGCGACGGCGGTGGGCGAAGAAACCACACTCGCAAAGATTATCACCCTCGTGGAAGAGGCGCAGGCGACAAAGGCGCCGATGCAGGCGCTGGCAGATAAAATTTCTGCGATTTTTGTTCCGACGGTAATCGGTATTTCGCTTTTGACTTTTTTCGTCTGGCTGGTGGTCGGGCAGCCGTTTACCTTTGCACTACGCCTTGCTATTTCGGTATTGGTTATTTCCTGTCCCTGTGCGCTCGGCCTGGCCACGCCGGTGGTCGTAATGGTCGCCACGGGAAAAGCGGCGGAAAACGGGTTGCTGATCAAATCGGCTGAAGCATTGGAACGTCTACATGAAGTGGAGCTGCTCGCTCTGGACAAGACGGGAACAATCACCGAAGGACGCCCCCGGGTGACAGACCTGTTCCTTCGTGAGGATCTGGACAGCAAGACACTTCTTACGCTTGCGGGTTCGCTTGAGGCGCAATCGGAACAGCCCCTAGCGCTTGCCGTGGTGGAGGCGGCAAAATCGTATTCGGTTTCTTTTCAGCCGGTAGAGGCGTTTTCGGCTTATCCCGGAATGGGAGTTCGTGCCTCGTTAATCCAAGACGGAACGACGCTCTCGCTTGTCGCCGGCAATGCACGTATGATGCAGGAGGTAGGTATTTCGATTGAAGATTTTCTTTCTTTCGCGGAGGCGTTGGCCGAAGAGGGAAAGACGCCCATCTATTTTGCAGTGGACGACAAACTGGCGGCTATTTTCGGTATAGCGGACGTCATCAAACCGACCAGTCGAGTGGCCATACAGGAAATTTCGGCGCGTGGCATCACGCCGATGATGTTGACGGGGGATAATCCGCGCACGGCTGCGGCGATTGCGGAGGATCTCGGCATGGACAGCTTTGTTGCCGGCCTTCTGCCACAGGACAAAGAAAAGGTTCTGCGTACCTGGCAGGAAACTCATGACGGCTTTCTGGGCATGGTGGGCGACGGCATCAATGATGCGCCTGCTCTGGTGCGAGCGGATGTCGGCATCGCCATCGGCGCCGGAACGGATGTGGCTGTGGATTCGGCGGATATGGTTCTGATTCGTTCTGATCTGCGCGATGTCGCGACGGCCATTGATCTTTCGGCCCGTACGACCACCAAAATTCGTCAGAATCTGTTCTGGGCGTTTTTCTATAACGTTCTGTGTATACCGCTCGCCGCCGGAGCGCTCTATCCTTCCTTCGGTTTGACGCTTAATCCCATGATTGCAGCCGCGGCGATGAGCCTTTCATCCGTGTTTGTTATGGCCAACGCCCTTACGCTGCAGCGCTTTCGCGTGAAACAGGACGCGGTTGTTTCTTCGTCAAAAAGTGAGGAATCAACCATCAACATTCGTTCCTTCAACAGGACGATTGGGTACAATAAAAACAGTACAGCGCAAACCGTTGATCGAAAGAGGAATGTCGTACGGCCTGAAAAAGAGACGGAAGACATGATGAATGGAAGAAGTGCCAATGCGCGTTTTGTCGGAAAGGAGAAGATCGTGAAAAAACAATTAACCATCAAGGGGATGTCGTGCGCCCATTGTCAAAAGCACGTGCAGGATGCGTTGAACGCATTGGAAGGCGTTCATGCCGAGGTGGATTTAGAAAAGGCGATTGCCGAAGTGACGTTGACAAAAGAAATTCGGGACGAGGAGTTAATTCAGGCCGTCGAGGATGCCGGCTATACGGTAAGTGGCATCGAGGAGCAAGTATGCTGAAGCTCTTCGCGTTTGATCTCGATAATACGCTATTGGTTGACGGAAGTATCAACGGAAGAAATCGGGAGAGCCTGCGCGCTTTGCAAAATGCGGGAAAGACCGTCGCGCTGGTGACGGGACGTGTTTTGCGCTCGCCGCAATTTCTGGCTGCACAGGCAGGCCTTCGCGCGTATTGCATCGGTTCAAACGGTGCGGTAGTCGCGACTCCGGACGGAAAAGTGCTTTACAAAGAGGCGATTGATACTCCGGTCGCTGTTCAGCTCATTCAGATTGGGATTCGACACCGGATTTATTTTCATTTCTATTCGCAGGAGACATTGTTTTCGCCCTATTGTTGGCCGGAACGGTTTGATCATCTGATTGCTTCGAAGACCGATTATGGTATGCGTATGCAATGCAACATCCATATTCAGGAGCGTGCCGATCTGGAAATGGGCTCTCAGGAAATGCTGAAGATACAGTATTTTCCGGGGGAGGATGTGGATCTGCAAAATGCTTTACTTCGCGAATTGCGGGGATTGTCGTCCGTTTCCATCACCATGTCCGGAAAGGGACTTGTGGAGGTGATGTCCGAGGGCGTGGACAAATGGAACGGCATACAGGTGATTGCGCAAGAGCTCGACCTTTCCTCCGAAGAGATTTGTGCCATGGGGGATTATGCTAACGACAGCCGCATGATTGCTGAGGCCGGAATGGGAATTGCCATGGGAAATGCGCTTCCTGAAGTTAAGGAAATTGCGGATCGTGTGACGTCTTCGTATTCCGAATACGGTGTTGCACAGGCATTGGAGCAACTGAAGGAAGAGGGACTCTGGTCATGAGCGAAGGACTGAATAAAGATAGAAAAAGCGTAGATATCCTCGTCATTGGCGGTGGTCCGGCAGGACTTTCTGCTGCACTCTATGCGGCACGAAGCGGAAAAAAAGTCGTCGTGCTGGAAAAGGAGACCATCGGCGGACAAATGATGGTTACGGCGGTCATTGAGAATATGCCCGGCGGGGACAGCGACCCGAGTGTGCTTGCCGATCGCATGAAAGAGCAGGCCGAACATTTCGGTGCGCAGTTTTTGCGCGGTGAGGTGACAAGTGTTGCCTTAGATTTGACGCCGAAGCGCGTAGAAACCGAAGAGAATGTCTGGGAAGCGGGAGCAGTCATTCTTGCTACGGGAGCGAATCCGCGTACTCTCGGCTTGCCGGGAGAAGACGCGTATGTCGGGCGGGGTTTGGGCTATTGCGCTACTTGTGACGGCCCGTTTTTTGCCGGCCTTCCCATCTATGTGGTCGGTGGCGGTGATGCCGCATTTGATGAAGGCCTCTATCTTTCCACGCTCAGCGATAACGTGACGATCCTTTATCGCGGGCATACGCCGCGTGCAACCAAATTGCTTCAGGAACGGGCGCAGGCGTCCGGTAAAATTCACGTCGTTTTGAACACGGAAGTGGTTCGACTCGGCGGTGATCCGATGCTGAGCTCGTTTGTCATGCGCAATAATGTCACGGGAAAAGAAGAGACGGTTGAAGGAGACTTTGGCCTGTTTATATACATCGGTATGATCCCTAACACCTCGCTTTATCAGGGGCAGGTTACCTTGGATGAGGCAGGTTACATTGTGGCCGGAGAGGACACAAAAACCAATGTGGAAGGCGTATTCGCCGCTGGGGATGTACGTACAAAAACTGTGCGTCAAATTGTCGGCGCTCTTTCGGACGGTGCGACGGCAGCGATTGAGGCGGGACGTTATTTGGATCAGAAGCAATAGAAAGAGAACGGAGCAAGCATGGCTTCGACGAGAAAACGAAAAAAGAAAAGGCCGCTGAGTGATTTGATGGGGAAGTGGCATCGTGTGATTGTGCTCGTTCTCGGTGCGCTCCTGCTGTTCAGCGTACTTTTCTCCATATATCGGAGTAATATGACATTCAAAACGACAGAATACACGGTGGAAAGTCCTTTTCTGCCGAATGCATTTAACAATTACCGCATTGCCCAGATATCGGACTTGCACGACAATGTTTTCGGACAAAACGGAAGTAAACTGCTGGAAGCGATTGACGAAGCTGAGCCCAATATAGTCGTGCTTACGGGTGATATTACTTCCCGACGCACACAAAATACGGATGCGGTAATCGATGAACTTAAACCGATTGCGGAAAAGTATCCGACCTATTATATTCGCGGAAACCACGAACTCTATCGTGATCAAAGTATGGAAAATGCAGAGGCGTTCTATAAAGACCTCGATGCGATTGGCGTCATTCGGCTCGAAAATCGCACAGTTACACTGATGCATCGTGAAGCGACCATTCGCCTTGTCGGGCTGATGGAGCCGCTGGGCTGCTATGAGTACTCTTCACCCCCGAAGATGGACGAATTGTTGGGAGAAAAAGGTGACGGCTACACTGTTCTGTTGGCACATAATCCGTTGCCTTTCCAAACCTATGTGGATTGGGGCGCGGATCTGATCCTGTCCGGCCATGTCCATGGCGGCGTCATTCGTCTGCCGTTCATCGGCGGTCTGCTGTCGCCTGAGCGCAGCTTTTTTCCGGCGTACAGTAAAGGCGTCTATCAAAGCGGCAAACAGAGCATGGTGGTGTCCACCGGTATGGGTGGCCCCCGGTTTCCCTTTCGCCTGTTTAACGACCAGGAACTGGTCGTCGTAACGTTGACATCGCAGTCCATTCACTGATCAAGGAGGAACCATGAATATCGTCGATATCATTCTTAAGAAGCGTGACGGGCAGACCCTCACAGATGAGGAAATTCAGTATTTTGTCGATGGCGTAAAAACGAAGACGATTCCGGATTATCAGATTTCCGCTCTGCTCATGGCCATTTACTTTTCCGGGATGGATGGGCGAGAGGTGGCCAGCCTGACGCGGGAAATGGCCTGTTCTGGGGATCGTCTTTCTTTCCCGGAGCTTCGTCATCCCATTGTGGATAAACATTCTTCCGGTGGTGTCGGCGATAAAACATCGTTGGTGATTGCACCCGTTGTAGCGGCCTGCGGCTTGCCCATTGCCAAACTGTCCGGACGGGGATTGGGCTTTACCGGCGGAACCATTGATAAATTGGAAAGCATTCCCGGTTTTCGTACAGAAATCAGCGAAGAGGAGTTTACGCAATTTGTTGCTCGCGACGGAATTGCGATTATCGGCCAAAGTGCCGACATTGCGCCGGTGGATAAGGTCCTCTATGCCTTGCGCGATGTGACGGGTACGGTGGATTCTCTTCCACTCATTGCGGCATCCATCATGTCGAAAAAATTAGCCGACGGTTCGGATGCGATTGTTCTGGATGTGAAGTACGGATCCGGAGCTTTTATGAAGACGCCTGAAGAGGCGATCCGCCTGGCAAAAGCCATGGTCGGCATTGGTGAAGATAATGGCAAGAAAACCATTGCTTTAGTTACGGATATGACACAGCCCTTAGGCTGCGCGGTGGGCAATGCCATGGAAGTCAAAGAGGCGCTGGATACGCTTAGAGGAGAAGGACCTGCGGATTTCCGTGCGGAATGCTATGCGCTGGCAGAAGCGATGCTGATTGCCGGAGAATGCGCAAAGAGCCAAGAAGAAGCGCAAAGTCTCGTTCACGAAGCGATCACCTCCGGAAAGGCGCTTTCGAAATTTAAAGCCATGGTTAAGAATCAGGGCGGCGACGTGACCTATATCGATGATCCTTCTCGCTTCCCCAAAGCTGAATATTCCCTTGCCGGTCGAGCGGAACAGGACGGGATCGTCTCCGCCATCAATGCGGAAACCATCGGAAAGAGCTCGCTTCTTTTAGGTGCCGGCAGACGGCGCACAGAAGATCAGATTGATCCGGCGGTAGGTCTGTATGTGTACAAAAAAGTGGGTGATCCGGTCAAAAAAGGCGAGGTTCTGTTTACCGTCGAAGCGAATGACGAGACAAAAGGAGCCGAAGCCGTAGCGCTTGCCCAATCGGCCTATACCCTCACAACGGAGCCGGTTGAACGTGCGCATACGCCGGTGTATGCCGTGGTACGCAAAGACGGCGTGACGCTTACCGAGGCGAATGCATAAGGAGAAAACGATGAAGAAATGGACCAGGCAAAATTGTCCCCAAAAAACGCTTGTGGATGCCGCAGAGGAAGCATTGGCTAATGCGTATTCTCCATATTCCCACTTTCAGGTGGGCGCAGCCCTCTTGGATGACCACGGCGTGATTTGGAGCGGCTGCAATATTGAAAACGCCGCGTTCTCTCCGGGAACCTGTGCCGAACGTACGGCTCTATATAAGGCTGTTTCCGAAGGAGTACGGTCGTTTCAGGCCATCGCCATTGTGGGACGGCAGGAGGGCGAGAAGATGCTCACCGCGTCATTTACGACGCCGTGTGGTGTCTGCCGACAGGCATTAAGTGAGTTTTGCACAAAGAAGATGCCGGTCTACTTAGCCAACGTAGAGGATGTTGTCGTGGAATATACGTTGGATGAACTGCTTCCGCATTCCTTTGGACCGGAGGATTTATTGTAGCGAGTTTAAAAATATAAAAAAGGACTTCTTCCGTGCGCTGAAAAGCGGGAAGAGGTCCTTTCGTTTGTCAGAGATGTAAAATCGCTAGAGATGTAAAATCGCTTTAGCCAACAGGAAGAAAACAATCAATCCGCTGGCGTCGATAATGGTGGTGATGAGCGGAGCCGCCATTAAGGCCGGATCCACGCCGAGGCGTTCAGCCAAAAGTGGAAGCATGCCGCCGAGCAGCTTGGAAAAGAGCACAATCACCATGACGGCTAAGCCGACGACAATGCCGACAATCGGATCGTTCGGCGGGAAGAAGGCCACACGCAGGAAAGATAGGAAACCCAGTACAAGACCCACACAGAGGGCGACGCGAAATTCTTTCCAGAGAACCTTGGGCGCATCTTTCATATCAATATCGCCGGTGGCCAATCCGCGAATGATGAGGGTGGAACTTTGCGCACCTGTATTACCGCCGGTGTCGGTGAGCATCGGTATAAAGGTGACAAGGATGGGTAGCGCCATAAAGGCATGTTCAAATGACCCTAAAATTAAACCGTTCAGCATTCCCGAAAGCATGAGAAACAGCAGCCAGGGCAGGCGGCTTTTGGCCATATCCAAGACACTGGTGTCAAAATATTCCTTGTCATTGGGGCTGATCGCGGCCATGATCTGAAAGTCTTCACTCGCGGCCTGTTCGGAAATATCCAACGCGTCATCCGCGGTGATAATACCGACAATGCGCGATTCCGAATCCGTCACCGGAAGAGCACTGAAATCGTAGCGGGAAATCACATCCAGCGCATCTTCCTGATCGGTATCCGTGGTAACCGAGATCACATGATCATGCATAACGTCTACAATGTTCTGGTCATCCTCAGCAGACAGCAGCTCCCGAACAGATAATACGCCTAAGAGCTTGAGATCTTTGCTGGTGACGTAGACCTCCGAAAAGGAGTCTAAAAGTTGTTTCTCATTGCGAATTTTATCGATGGCTTCACGCACCGTCATGAACGGATAAATCTGAATAAATTCCGCGCTCATGACGCTTCCGGCGGATTGATCGCTGTATTTCAGAAAGCGATTAAGTTGTTCACGCTTTTTCGGCGTTGCGTTTTGCAGAACCGCTCGCACGGCATTAGCCGGCATTTCTTCTAAAAGGTCAACCGCATCGTCGACATACAGGCCTTCAAAAATAGAAGCGGTTTGCTCTGTGGTGAAAAGAGCAACCAGATCCAGCGCGCGCGGTACGCTTAAATACGAAAAGACATGAGCCGCTTTATCTTTCGTCATAAAACGAAAGAACATGGCCGCTTCTTCTGCCGGTTCCTCTTCCAGAAGTGTCGCAACATCCGCCGCATGCATATCTTCAATATGCTTGCGGACGCCGACGACATCTTTTTTTTCAATTAGCTCATTGAGTTTCTCAACAAAAGTTTTATTTTCCATTTTGCACCTCCGTCATGGTACGCACGGCAATGCAAACGTCTCCTACTAAACGGAAAAATGAGCGCCTCAGCGCAGAACAACAAAAAGAGAGAACAAGCGGTTCTCAATGAAAAGGCGTTCATTCATCGAACTTCGAGGTTCAGTCGGTGGCGTTTCTGCATTGTCTGAATGGTTCACAGGTCCCATGTTGAACTCCTTTCTCCATGAAAATAGCGGGGAGTGATACCCCGCCTTTTATTTTAGGTGCTATGCGAAAAAATGGCAAGAAAAAAGCGTCTTAATTTTCTTCCTGCGCAGAAAGGGCGAGATCCGCCTGAATGGCAAGCGCGCATTCCATACGCTTACGGAAAAGGGTACAGCTGAACGGGACCGTTCCCGTCAGCGAGCCGGACGCATGAAGGGCATTGGCTGCACAGCCGCCGGAACAGTAAAGTTTTGCCCAGCAGTCGGCGCATTCCGGATGCGAATAGCAGTTGCAGGCTTTGAACGGTTCGGTTACCTCGGGCTTCGTGATCCCTTCCCATACATTGCCTACGATAAAGGCATCTTCGCCGACAAACTGATGACAGGGATACAGTTCACCCTGTGGGGTTACGGCCAGATATTCAACGCCGCTGCCGCATCCGGCGATGCGTTTATGAATACAGGGACCGCCTTCTAAATTCATCATAAAATGATAAAACACAAAGGGATGATCGGAAGGCGCCAGATCGTTGATATTGCCGCCTTCTCGGGTCACTTTTCGCGCCAGACGATTTCGGCGAATCATCTCTGCAGCGAGCTTGTCGTATTCGCCAAGAAGCGTCGGCAAATCATCAGGACCGAGCATATAAGACTCGTTGGGATCGCCGATGACCGGTTCCATCGATAGGCGATAGAAGCCGAGATTGGCCATATGCAGCACATCTTGGAAAAAGTCGACATTGTTTTTTGTGAAGGTGCCGCGCATGTAATATTCTTTGTCGCCGCGCTCTTTTACAAAGGCGCGAAAACGGGGAACGATGCGATCGTAGCTTCCGCGTCCGTCGATGGTGTGACGAAGGCGGTCATGCACTTCCTTTCGGCCGTCCAACGAAAGCACCACATTGTGCATTTCCCGGTTCAAAAATGCCGTTACCTCCTCATCCAACAGCATCCCGTTTGTCGTGAAGGTAAAGCGAAACTGCTTTCCTGTTTCGGTCTCTTTCGCTCGTGCACAGGCAACCGTGTCTTTTACGAGTGACCAGTTGAGCATGGGCTCACCGCCAAAGAAATCGATATCGATCTGCCGGTGAGGACCGGAAGCGTTCAGCACAAAATCAATGGCGCGCTCGGCGACCTCTTTGGTCATCAGCGCACGTTCTCCATGATATTTACCTTGGCTGGCAAAGCAATAGTCGCAATCCAGGTTACAAGTATGAGCAACATTTAGGCATAGCGCCTTGACATAGGTTTTTCGCTCACGCAGATTAAGCACCAAATCCGCGTACGGATCTTCCGTAAACAGACGTTTTTGTGCGATGAGTGTCGCCAGATCCGCTAATGCTTCCTCCGCTTCTTCAGCGGAAAATGCAGGAGTGGACGAAAGCACACGTGCTTTGGCCTCTTCTCGTGTCGCATCGTCAATGCCGTTTTGGGGAACGAACAGGCCTTCGTTCTGCAGTACTGCTAATTCGTCCAAGAGCGCATAAGAAAGGTCGTCTAAAAGATGAACCGCGCCGGAATAAACATCCAGCGCGATTTTCTGTCCTTGCGATTGAAAATAATGAATCATCCGTATGTCGTTTCTTACTTGGAAGCGTGTTCGCAGTCCTGGTTCGCAATACCGCAGGATGTTTTGCATGCCGATTGGCAGGACGTCTGGCACTCACCGCATCCGCCGTCTTGCGCGCTTTTCTGGAGATCACGGGTTTGTAAACTGATAATATGTTTCATCTTGTCCTCCTCAGGATCATGACCATCGGTCATTTGGTTTTCCCCTATGGGTTTCTTTCATTTTACGTGCGAGCGGACGAAGCGTCAACCTCTTCCTGAGGAATGGATTCCGCAAGTTCCGCACCGACAACAAAAAGAGACAGGGCATCAAAAGGAACGCCTTCCGGGCGACGGTCGGTACGAAGGCGAACACCGCGCGAGGCCATTCCTTGCAAAGCGTCAAGCGTATTTTGTCGTATCTGCTCTCCGGGCATCAATAGAGGGATGCCGGGCGGATAGGTCCAAAGCGCTTCTGCAGCAACGTAACCGGCTGTATCCGACAGCAGCACATCGGACTTGGGAGCGCGCCTTGCCTGTGCAATCGAAAGCACCTGTACCGGCAAGGAGGGAAGCGTGGAGACCGGACGCTTTTTTGGCGTTTTGGTCAGCTGCGCATCAATTTCGAGGATCGCCTTGACAAGCGAGGGAAAAACGGACGGATCATCGCCAATGGACAGCAACAAAAGCACGTGTTCGGCTTGTGCCATTTCCGGTTCAAAGCCTTTTTCGCGCAGGCGATTGGCCAGCTCCGGTCCGGAAATTGAGGCTTGTGCGGTTGAAAGAACGACGCGAAACGGATCGCTCGGAAGGGAAGAGGGCACATCAAAATCCATCCATTCCAGAACGTTCAGCGCGTCAAGACCCTTTGCCGCAGAACGCCAAGCTTCCAGTACTTCTTGATGTCGACTTGCGCCTTCTTTTTCCAATACGCGAAGGCAATGATCGATGGATGCCAAAAGAAGGTGTGAAGGGGAACTGGTCTCAAAAATTGAAATGGCACGCGCAAGCTCCGTACAATCCACGGTGTCCGCTGCATGGACCAGCGCCGCCGGGGTTAGCGCCGGCAGGGTTTTGTGCAGGCTTTCCACGACAAGATCCGCGCCCTCCGATACCGCATCCGAAAAATGCGGCAAAAAGTCGGCAAGATAGCGCAGGTGGGCGCCGTGCGCCTGATCGACCATCAGTTTCGCTCCATACGAATGGCAGAGATCGGCAATCGAACGAATATCGCAGCGCCGTCCTTCAAAGGTGGGCGAAGTCAACAATACCGTCTTTATGCCGGGAAACGCCTCCAGTGCCGCCTGTACTTGTTCCGGCCGAATCGGACCGGGTATGCCCGGCGGAACAAGATCCGGCATCAGATACACCGGCTTCAAGCGAAGCAACTCCACCGCATGATATAGGCTTTGATGGCTGGCGCGCGATAACAGGATCGTTGAACCCGGAGGACAGAGCGTATAGACGCCGGCCAGATTTCCGCCTGTGGAGCCTTGCACCGTATAAAACGAAGCGGCCGCTCCAACCATTTTGGCCTCTTCTCGCAAACGAGCACGCAGAGCCGCATCGGGGTGATGCAGGTCCCAAGTGCCTTCAATTTCTGTTACATCCAATCCATAAGGCAGTTCATTACCGTAGCGAGGATTGCGCTTGTGGCCAGGCATGTGCAGGGGATAAAGGCCGTTCTTGCGAACGTTCTTTAAGGTCTCCAGATAATCTTTTCCTTTCGGAAGCGAGGCATTTTGTTTCATGTGCCCTCCTGTTTGTGTCGTTCTTCTCGTTGTTTCTCGTCTCTTTAAGGATTTTTCGGTCCGTTTCCTTTATAATGAGAAAAACGTATAATGAAAAGACGGCAACCATATCCGCCGTCCGCATTATAGGAAGAATTATACCGTTAATTCTCTTGATGTAGGACTTTTTTATCGAAAGGAAGCGATATGCGGGAATTCAAAACCATCCTTCCCTTTTTTAAAGAAAATCGCCGCCATTATATTTTCGGCATTCTTATGCTTATTTTGGTGGATGCCGCCAGTTTATACACTCCACAGGTGGTTCGTCGCTTTGCCGATTTGGCGCAGGCCGGTCAATTGAATGAACGGCTCATTTTTGAGTTATTGGCTTGGATTTCCGGCTTGGGTCTTTTTATGGCGGTTGGGCGATATTTCTGGCGTAATGCCATTTTTGGCGCCGCAAGACGTCTCGAATACTGGCTGCGTGATAAATTATTTCGTCATTATCTTCGGCTGGATCAGCGCTTTTTCAATATGCATTCTACAGGGGATTTGATGGCACACGCCACAAATGACGTGGTGATGGTGGGACAGTCCATGGGCTTCGGTGTCATGATGTTGGTGGACAGCCTGTTCATGACTATTTTTACCATTATTATGCTCATTTCCACCATCGGTGTAGTGAACGCCTTGGTGGCGTTGGTTTCCTTACCGCTTCTTGCGTATGTGATTGCCAAACTGATGGGTCCCATTCAAACCAGAAGCCGTGCGCTACAGAATGCTTTCTCGGATCTGACCAGCGAAACGCAGGAAAATTTATCCGGCATGCGCGTCATAAAAGCGTGCGCTATTGAGGATAATCGCAGCGACTCGTTTCGTGCGGTCAATACCGATTATGCGAAAAAATTCATTCGCTGGAGTATGATGGATATGCTTTTTGATCCTACGGTCACACTCATTTCAGGGTTGAGCTTTGTCGTGTTTATTCTTTACGGTGCCTTACAGATCCGCAGCGGAGCGCTCACCATCGGCGCCTTCGTCGCAACGATGGAATATCTCAACATGATTGTCTGGCCGCTCATTGCGATGGGGCTCATTGTTTCGCAATTTCAGCGGGGCGTATCGTCCATGGCGCGTTTGAATGAAATATTCCGTATGCAATCCGCTGTACAGGAAGTGGAGAATCCGGTAGATGACGGCGACCGACGAGGCGAGGTGGAGTTCCGGCATGTTTCCTTCCGCTATGGTCCGGATCTTCCATGGGTTCTGCAGGATATCAGTTTTACCCTTCACCCGGGAAATTCCCTGGCTATCTTGGGCAAAACCGGCGTCGGTAAATCGACCATCATTCAACTCCTTCTTCGTCGTTATGACGTGACGGAAGGACAAATTCTTGTGGACGGGGTGGACATTCGCCAGTGCTCTTTTGCACGTCTCTATGACACCTTCGGGATCGTTGCCCAGGAGAGCTTCCTGTTTTCGCGTACAATTGCCGGAAACATCGCCTTCAGCGGGGAAGAGGAAGACCGTGAGGCGGTAATCGAAGCGGCGCGCTTTGCACAGGTGGATAAGGACATCGAAGCGATGAAAGAAGGGTATGACACGGTCGTGGGAGAGCGTGGTGTAACGCTTTCCGGCGGACAGAAACAGCGCATTTCGATAGCACGTGCATATTATCGCAAGGCACCGGTGTTGTTGTTGGACGATTCGCTTTCGGCTGTGGACACGGAGACGGAGAGCCGCATCTTATCCGGCCTGAAGAAACACAAAAAGGGTCTCATCATGATCAGTCAACGCGTATCGACCGTGCAACATGCCGATGAGATTCTGGTTTTGGAAGAAGGAAGGATTACCCAGCGCGGCAATCATGAACAGCTGGTGAATGAAGAGGGCTTTTATTGCGACCTCTATCATCGTCAGTTACTGGAAAGTCAGGTCAACGCTTCCGACGATGACGTCTATAAATCGGAGGAAGTCGTTTCTTCCGCACAACCGATAGAAGGGAGGGCGTGATGCCGAAAAAACAACGTCCCCTCCGTCGTTTGGCCGCCTATGCCATGCCGTATTGGCGCTGGTATGCTTTGATTTTTTTCACGATGCTGCTGAGTACCGCCGTGGTTCTGCTTCGCCCGAAAATTATTCAGGTATTGATCGACGGCCCGCTTTCGATTTTACAGAGACAGGATCTTGCCCCGGATGTGGCGGATGCACAGATGGCTTCCGCGATGCGACTGGGTTTACTCTATCTGGCAACAATCGTATTTCACTTCTTTGTGATGTATGCGGCCGGCATGTTGACGCAACGTACCGGCGTGTATATTGTGACGGATATGCGCCAACAGATTTATGATCATGTCTTACGTTTACCGATGACCTATTTTGATCATCATGCCATCGGCAGTATTGTGACGCGCGTGACCAACGATACCGAATCGGTGCTGGAACTTTATACCTATGTTCTGACCAATTTATTCCGCAACTTGGTGCTGTTTTTCGGCATTTTGGCCATGATGTTTGCGCTGGATGTACGCCTGGCGGTTCTGGTAACGTTGTTGACACCCTTTGTCATGTTGATCTCCGTCATCTTTCAGAAACAGATCCGTGTGGTGTACGATAAACAGCGGGCGATTCGCTCGGTAATCAATACGAAATTAGCGGAAAACATCAGCGGTATGAGCGTGATTCAGACGTTTTTCCGGGAGAAAAAGATCTACGACGAATTTGATGAAACCAATCGCTCTTACTATCGTGCCTCGCGTCGTGAAGTGAAGTATTACAGCATCTATCGTCCGGCGATTGAAATTGTGCGCACGGTCGGTTTAGCTCTTCTCTTTTGGTTTGGAGGCGGGGCACAGATTCGGGGAGCGGTGACGTTCGGTGTGCTCTATGCCTTTATCAATTACCTGCAGCGGCTGTTCATGCCTATTCAGGAAATGGCGGAAATATTCAATGTGATGCAGTCTGCATTTTCTTCTTCCGATCGCTTGTTCAAACTTCTGGATGCGCCGGAAGAACCCTATCAAGAGGGAAAACTGGTGGACGAAAAAGGATTCATCGGCAAAATCGAGTTTCGCCATGTCTGGTTCCGTTATCCCAAGCCGGAACCCAAGGCGCAAGAAGATGACGGGGACGATGTTTTGCCGGCAGTGCTTTCGGAGAACGAAGAAATGCCCTGGGTATTAAAAGACGTCTCGTTCACTATCGAGCCCGGACAGTTTGTGGCCTTTGTCGGTGCAACGGGTGCCGGAAAGAGCACGATCCTCAGTCTTCTCGCCCGTTTTTATACGGTGGAGCGTGGCGCAATCTTAATAGACGACGTGAACGTGCAGGAATATGATCTGGTTTCTCTTCGTCGGGCATTGGGTACGGTGCAGCAGGATGTCTTCCTCTTTAAAGGCGATATTCTCAGTAACATCGCTGTCGGTCGTCCCAACGTGACTCGCCGACAGGCGATGTGGGCGGCAAAACTGGTTAATGCCACCAGCTTCATCGACCGACTGCCGAAGACATTCGATGAACCGGTCGTCGAACGCGGAGCAACCCTCTCCGCCGGACAGCGCCAATTGCTTTCCTTTGCGCGTACCATCGCTGGAGATCCGTCCATTTTGATTTTGGATGAGGCCACCGCGAATATTGATACGGAAACCGAACAGTTGATTCAGGAGGCCATTCAAAACATGGCCAAGAACCGCACGATGCTGGCTGTCGCGCATCGCATTTCGACCATTGCCGGTGCCGATCACATCATCGTCATGCATCACGGACGAGTGGCGGAACAGGGCACGAAGGATGAACTGATTGCCCAAAATGGCCTTTTCCGCGTACTTTACGAGTTGCAATACGGACAGGAGGGATAAATGCCGATGGAAAACGAAACGGCTTCTCAGGCGGGCTTGAAATTTTTTCAGCAACATAAAAACCTGGCCTATCACATCGCCTATTCCTTTACGCAGGAGGAAGGTCGTGCAGAGGAAGTGGTGCGCCAGGTGATGAACATCCTTCACGAATGCGGCGTCCTTGATGGCGACTGGACAAGGGAAGAGAAGAAAGCACTTCTGGTGTTGGTGACGCGCCATCGTGCTCTGGTCGCCGCCAGAGCCAACCGTACACAGGCGCCGATAGAAAGAAATACGGAAGTGCCCATTCCTTCGTTGATGGGCGATGCGGAGGTGAGTGTCTTCGGTGAACAGATCGCACGCATCCCTGAACGGGACCGTATCGTGTTGCAACTGAGCGTCCTATTTTCCTTGCCGGATGAGCGTATTTCGGCCCTTTTACGCATGAAACGAAGTTCCGTCATCTCGCGTCGCACACGCGCCATGACGTTTATCGGGGAGCAAAATAATCTGTCACCGCAGCAAATAAAGGAACTTCCGCAGTATCCTTCCTTTGTTACGGCGCTGCATCTTTGGCTTAAGAGCCACATTAATTCCGTTGAGGCCGTCTCGAACTTGGATGTACATATTTTCGCGCCGGAAATGGAAGAACAGATTCTTAACGACTTGCAGGGCAATGTCCTTTATCATCGTGCCGTTAGCAAAATTTCGCACTTAAGCGAGTCACAAAATCGCATTCTTCTCCTTGTCGGCGCGCTCATGATCGGTGTGATCATCATTTTTGTTCTTCTGCAGCTGCTCGGTCATCCGGATGGAGACCGCCGATTTGAAATCGAAGAATCGATACTTTCCTCGGAAGAGACATCTTCTGCGCCATCAGAAGAAGTGACGGAAATTCGTCAAGTGAAACGTGCCCATGCGGCATATTACAAAGACCGTATTCTTTTTCTGGATGAAAAAAGCGGCATTCTCTATGAGGCCAAACTCGGCTCGCCCGTTCGTGCACTGCTCAATCTGAGCGAGGCGATTACCGAAACCTATGGCATTGAACATATCGGTTATCGGGATGACCGTATCTATCTCGCCTTTGTGGACGGACAAGGCGGTCATGTCGACGGGAATCCTCCTCAACTGACCATGGAGGAATATTGGGCCGAAGTCTGGTTCTCCGGGCAGGAAAAAAATCCGGCGACGACAAGCATCGTTGTGGACGGGATTGAGTATCAATTGCAAAGTGGTGAAGCATGAAAAAATTGTTTTAATCAAAAAAAGACCATCGGATCGTATTCCGATGGTCTTTTTTGTATTCCCTTGTTCTTAATGTTCCTTGGACCCTCTTTCCGTTATTCCGGAGAAGTTTACGCCGGTATCCTGCGGTTCTTCGACCTTAAAGTCATAATCTTTGCCGGGAAGCAGCGCATTAAGAAGAATACCGAGAAGTGCAGCGATGGCAAGACCGGAAAGCGAGACAGTCAATTCGCCGATTGTAAAGCTTAATCCCGGATGCTCTCCGGTAAAGCCAAGAGCTGAGACGAAAATGGCCGCCGCAACAATCAGATTGCGACTGTTGGTGAAATCGACATGATTTTCCACCAGGTTTCGGACGCCGATGGCCGAAATCATGCCGTACAGAATGAGAGAGACACCGCCAATAATTGCCGTCGGAATGGAGCGGATAAAGCCGCTGACTACCGGGAAAAAGGAGAGAAGAATGGCGAAGACCGCGGTGATCTGCATCACTTTGGGATCATAGACGCGCGTTAACGCCAGAACACCCGTATTTTCTCCATAGGTTGTGTTGGCCGGACCACCGAAAGCTGCTGCAAGCGAGGTGGCGAGTCCGTCGCCAAGAAGGGTGCGGTGAAGCCCCGGATCACGGATGTAGTTGTTTCCGACCGTAGCGCCGATTGCAGTGATATCACCGATGTGCTCCATCATGGTCGCCAGAGAGATCGGCATAATGGTGATAATTGCAGAGAGATCGAACTTCATAAACGCTTCGGGATGCAACGGCAGGGCAATGGGGGCGGCTTGTGTGATGGTGGAGAAATCCACACGATGTAGAAAAAGAGCAAAGACATAGGAAATCAGAACGGCAAGGATTAAAGGAATGATGCGCAGCATGCCCTTGCCCCAAATATTGAAAAAGATAATGACCGCGATGGCGACAATGGCTAACGTCCAGTCGGTGGATGCATTGCCGATGGCGGAAGGCGCCAACGTCAGACCGATGGAGATGATAATGGGGCCGGTGACGACGGGCGGGAAAAAGCGCATGACGCGTTCGACGCCGAAACGATAGATGAAGAAAGCCAATACGACGTAGACTAGCCCCGCGGCAAATACGCCGCCTCCGGCATAGGGAAGCATTTCTGTATTCGGCTGTCCGTTAATGAGCGGAGCCACGGCCGCATATCCGCCCAAAAAGGCGAATGAAGAGCCAAGAAAAGCCGGTACGCGTCCCTTTGTGATGAAATGAAATAAAAGGGTTCCGAGTCCGGCCATAAGTAGGGTTGTTGAGATGTCCAGTCCGGTGAGCAGCGGCACGAGGATGGTTGCGCCGAACATCGCGAACAGATGTTGCAAACCGAGAAGAAGTCTTGTGGGCACCGCCATGGTGCGAATGTCCCAAATCGCGTTTTCTCCCGGCGTGACGTTTTTTACGTCCGTTTTTTCCGAAGGGATCTTGCGTTCCATATTCTCTCCATTCTGTACGAACGCCCGGGTTTCCCCGAGCGCTCCTTAGCCCAAAATTGTAAGCATTATAGCAGACCTTTTTGCCTCCTGCAAGGATATTTCCGCATATAATAAAGATCGCCTCATTACTGAAGCGATCTTAGTACGAATGGGAACGGAACACATCATTTTCGTCCCGGATACTCTTGTAAGCCCTTTCCGATGATGCGAAGCGCGCGAACCAACTCTTCCTCGTCCACGCAGTAGGAGACACGAATCTCATCTTCACCCAGTCCGGGTGTGTAGTAAAAGTCGGCGGCAGGTGTAACCAAAACGGTTTCGCCGTCCACAGAAAAATCATTGAGCAGCCATTGGATGAATTTTTCAGCATTATCGACAGGCAATTTGACGAGAGAATAGAAGGCGCCTTCCGGCTCGGAATAGCGAATATCTTTCATTTCGGCAAAGGCATTGAGCATTGCTTCACGGCGAGAGCGATAGATTTCGCGAACGCCGTCATGATAACGTTCATCAACGCGGCTAAGAGCGGCAACAGCGCTCTGTTCGGTGGACGAGACACCGAGGTTCATCTGGCAGAGCTTCGTAAAGGCCTGTTTCAGTTCGGCATTGCTCGTCGCGGCTGTACCGATGCGGGTACCGCAGGCGGCGTATTTTTTGGATGCACTATCCAGCAAGATAAGATTGTCGCGAATGTCTTCGAAGTCATAAAAAGAGATGAAGGGGTGCGGTGTAAAATTGAACTCCCGATACACCTCATCAGAAATAATGACCAGGTCGTGCTTCTTTGCGAAGCGCACAATGGTTTCCAATTCTTCACGACGATAGACGCGCCCATTCGGATTGCAGGGGTTGGAAAGGAGAATCGCCTTCATCTTTTCGTCATATTGCGCTTCAAAAGCGGATTCGTCGGGGATCGCATAATTATCCTCGGATCGTGTTGTGATCGCACGCACTTCAACGCCGAAAAGATGTGTAATCATGTTGTAATTGGTATAAAACGGCTCAATCAACAACATGATGTCGCCGGGATTGCAGGTAGCGGTGATGGCAAAACGGATGCCTTCCATCGCGCCGGCGGTAACAAAAATATCGTCCATAGAATAGTCTATTCCATGGCGCGCATAGTATGCCTGTTGCGCCTTTCGCATGTCATCGATCCCCGTCGCGTTCGGATAGCGTACGGTTCCCTCCGGGATCTGTTTCAGTGCTTCAAAATATTCTCTTGGGGTGGGCAAATCCGGTTGGCCGATGCTCAGCCGAATGACTTTTGTTCCCCGTTCCTCTGCCGCCTTCGCCATGCCAAGATATCGCCGAGTCGGGGATACCGGTAATTCCTTTACGCGCTTTGCTACGTTCATGGCCACCTCCTGTTATCTTCGTTCCTTGTAAAACAATTCATCTCCCTGTAATGATATACGAATTTTTGTGATGATGCATCCTTTCTTTTCAACGGAATATGATTATTGTATACTCGTTTTTGAAATGGAATCAAAATGTGTCCGCTTCACCAATCTACAGGAAGGAGGAGGACAATGGACATTCAAAGCGCACTGCAGGAAGCATATCAATACGGTTGCAGGTATACGGATCAAGGAACTGTCGCGGATTATATTCCGGAGCTGGCGAAACAGAATCCGGATTTGATCGGTGCCACGCTCATCAGTCCGAATTTTGAGATGTTTTCCATCGGCGATGATCGATACAAGTTCTCGGCCCAAAGTATTGCGAAAATATTCATCTATCTATGTGTGCTGGAAGCGTATGATCTTGACTATGTCCGACAATTCATCGGGGTGACGCCGTCCTCCAAGCCGTTCAACAGCATTCTTGAACTGGAATTGAGCCATAAAAACATTCCGGTCAATCCGTTTATTAATGCCGGGGCAATTGTGGCGACCTCTCTGTTGATGCAGCGCTATCATGAGAACACGTTTGATAAAATTCGCGAACGTGCACGGGAAGTGGCGGGGCGAAGTGATCTCGATTATTGCCATGCCATTTATGTTTCCGAAAGCAACTCCGCCTACGCGAACCGCGCGCTCACGTATATGTTGCTTAATGATGGAATCATTTCCAAAACGCAGAACGTAGAAGATCTTCTGAATTCTTATTTTCGCGCCTGTTCACTCCTGGTCAATACGATGGATCTTGCCGTAGTTGGCGCTGTTATGGCCCACGATGGGAAAAATGCGCAGGGAGAGCAGGTGTTATCTGCAGAAAACGCGGCCATCCTGCGGACGGTGATGGCGACCTGCGGTACGTACGATTATGCCGGCGAATTTGCTCTACTGGTGGGCATGCCGGCAAAGAGCGGTGTAGGCGGGGGAATCGTTGCGACTAATCGCTCTGGTTACGGCATCGGTGTGTTCAGCCCAAAACTGGACAAACACGGAAACTCTTACGTAGGTGTTCGTATGCTGGAGAGACTCTCCACGTTGCTCAATCTGCACATTTATTAACCTTGAGGAGAAAACTATACTCAACACTATGTTGTCCATTTCCTGCTGGCGAGGGAAATCTTTTCTTGCAGGATATGCCTCGGCATGGTACAATCTTTTCCACGTGATTCGTTCATGGCGACATAGCCAAGTGGTAAGGCAGAGGTCTGCAACACCTTCACCCCCAGTTCAAATCTGGGTGTCGCCTTTTTTTAAGAGATCCGGTCTCGGATCTCTTTTTCTTTTTTGGTTTTTCGTTCATGAAAAAAATTTTTTGGTATGATGATGGATATTGATGAGAAAGAGAGGTGTGATGTGGGACATCCTTTTGAAACATTTGGGAAATATCAGTTCAATCGCAGCGTGATGCGTGATCGACTGCCGAAACCGGTTTATGAAAAATATAGAGGAGCGATGAAACATCAGCAGTTCATCGACCAAACTACAGCCGATGCGATCGCCCATGCGATGAAGACATGGGCAATGGAACTGGGCGCAACCCATTTTTGTCATTGGTTTCAGCCATTAAATGGGAGAACGGCAGAAAAACATGAATCCTTTATTCAACCCGATCGCAACGGAATGCCCCTGTCTCGCCTTTCCGGGAAGGCGCTAATGAAGGGGGAAACGGACGGTTCGTCTTTTCCAAATGGCGGCCTGCGCGATACGTTTGAAGCGCGTGGCTATACCTTTTGGGATACGAATTCCTATGCCTTTGTGCGGGGAACGACGCTGTATATTCCGAGCGTATTCATGAGTTATCGCGGCGATACGCTGGATCTCAAAATGCCGTTGATCAAAGCCTTGGACGCCCTGAGTGCGCAAGCGGTACGCGTATTGCACGATCTGGGCAAAACAGATGTGACTTGGGTGGAGCCGACGTTGGGTCTTGAACAGGAATTTTTCCTCGTGGATGCCCAGCAGGCGGCAAAACGTCCGGATATTAAGTTATGCGGGCGTACGCTGTATGGGAGCGAAATGCTTCAGGGTGGCCATCTTCAGGATACGTATTTCCAGGGCATGAATGAACGCGTACAGCAATACATGAATGAAGTGAATCGCGCTTGTTGGAATTTGGGCATCTATGCCTCTATTGAGCACAATGAGGTATCGCCCGGACAATACGAATTTTCTTCTGTATTTGGCGATGCCATTACGACCGTGGATCAAAATATGGTGGTGATGGACATTCTGGAAAATGTAGCGCCGCATCACGGCTTTCAGTGCCTATTGCATGAGAAACCTTTCGGAGGTCTCAACGGATCCGGTAAACACAGCAATTTATCGTTAACGACGTCGACAGGCGAGAATCTCTTTGATCCGGGTGATGAGCAACCGCATGACTTACGCTTTTTACTATTTGTGACCGCCTTTATTGTTGCCGTAGATCGGTATCAGACGTTGCTGCGCATGGCGGCCTCCGACGAAGGAAATGATCATCGATTGGGCGGCCATGAAGCACCGCCGGCAATTATTTCCATTAATCTGGGAGAAACGCTGCATTCTCTGTTTGTTGAGCTGGCAAAGACCACGAAAATTCCGAAGGTTAAGCTCACTTCGATTTTGGAACCGGTGGTGACCTTGGCGGATCTGTCTATTGAGACTACGGATCGCAATCGCACGTCTCCGGTCTCGTTTACCGGAAATCGCTTTGAATTGCGTATGTTGGGCTCTTCGCTGAATGCCTCCGCCATGAACACCTTTCTGTTTGCCGGCATGGCGGAATCGCTGGAGGAGATAGCGTTGCAATTGGAAGCCTCTGACACTTCAACACCGGAGGCATTACATGATACGACCATGCAAATTTGTCATCATGCTCTGCAGCAACATCAGCGCATTCTTTTTACGGGGGATGGCTATCGACAGGAATGGGTGGAGGAATCCAAGCGAAGAGGTTTGGAACAGGTTCCGAGCTATCTGGAAAGTATTGATGCCGCCACGCGGGAAGAAACTGTGCGACTGTGTGAGCGCTTCGGCGTGCTCAGCCGAGAGGAATTGGTCGCCAGGCGAGAAATCCTCATTGAGCGCTTTAATCATTCGGTGAACTTGCAGGGGCAGGTTTTGGCACGTATGGCGACAAAGGGGATATATCCGGCGCTTATGGAATACCAGATTCGTTTGCAAAAAGCTGATGCCGGCGGCTTGAGCACCTCGTTGGAGAAAAAAGCGAAGGAAAACGCACGACTCATCGATGCCTTGGACGCCGCAAGCACGGCACTCAAAGAGTCCTTGGAAAAGGCGGAAGGCATGGATGATGCACATAGCCAAAGTATTTGTTATCGGGACGAAGTGCGGGAAGCCATGCACGCTTTAGAGGAAGTTTGCAACGAAATCGAAGCGTTTGTGCCGGAAGAGTTGCTTCCATATCCCTCTTCCAGCGTTTTAGTTGTACAATAGTAGCAGTATCACTAAAGGAGGGACCAAAATGATTCAACCGAGTATTATGGCGGGATTTATGGAGCTTTTGCCCGAAGAACAGGTACTGTTTGAGCATGTTAAACAGGCGATTGAAAAAACATATCAGCATTACGGATACTGGCCTTTGGACACCCCGGCAATCGAAAAGAATGAAATTCTTTTTGCCAAGGGTGGCGGCGAGACAACCAAACAGATCTATCATATCGAAAAGGGAGAAAATTCGGTTGATCAGTCGTTGCGCTTTGATTTGACCGTTCCGCTGGCGCGCTACGTGGCGCAGCATTCATCGGAGCTGTCCTTCCCGTTCCGCCGCTATCACATCGGTAAAGTCTATCGCGGGGAGCGCAACCAGAAGGGGCGCTATCGTGAGTTTTATCAGGCCGACGTGGACGTCATCGGACTTGATGAACTCTCGGTGATCAATGACGCCGAGTGTCCGGCGGTGATCTACGAAGTATTTCGTGCCTTGGAGATTCCCGTCGTACACATCCACATCAATCACCGCGGCATGCTCAACGGATTCTTTACCTCCATCGGCATTCGTGATGCCATGGAAGTGTTGCACGCCATCGATAAACTGGCAAAGATCGGTCCGGATGCCGTGGGTGATCTGCTGGAGATGAGCGGAGTCAACAAACAGCAACAAGAAGAAATTTTCCGCTTTATCGGCTTAACCGACGATCGTCCGGCCGAAGAGCGTCTCGAAGCCTACAATCAGGCGCTTGCTCCGGATGCACCGGGCGCCGAACAGTTCAAGCAGGGCTGGGCGGATCTTCAGCTCATTATGAAGGGAATGCAGGGCTTCGGCATGCCGAAAGAAGCGATTGTTCTGGATCTGTCCATTACGCGCGGCTTGGATTACTATACCGGCGTGGTGTATGAGACCTTCATTGAAGGGTATGAATCCATCGGTTCTGTCGCTTCCGGTGGTCGTTATGATGACCTGGCGTCCAACTTTACCAAGCTCAAGATGCCAGGTGTCGGTATCTCCATCGGTGTGACACGACTCTTTTATCAGCTGCGTGAGGCGAATCTTATCCAGCCGAAAAAAGGGGAGTACATTCAGGCGATGGTCTTGCCGATGAGCGATGCCGAATTGGATTTCTCGCTGGAATGCGTGCATGCGCTGCGTGATGCCAATATTCGGGTGCAGCTGTATACCGAATCGGGAAGAATGAAAAAGAAATTTTCCTATGCGGATGCTATCGGCGTACGCTACGTTCTGATCATTGGAGAGAGCGAGCGGGAAGCCGGTGTCGTCAGCCTTAAGGATATGCAAAGCGGTGAACAATCAACAATGATGCTTGCGGAAGCAATTGGTATCATGCGCGATGCGAGTGGAAGGGGGAACGAATGAAAGTTTACACGAAGGACGGCAGCGCCCTGGAATTACAGGAGGGTGCAAACGCATTAGATGCCGCCAAGGCCATCAGCCAGGGCTTGGCCCGCAATGCACTGGCAGCAGAGATTAACGGAGAGGGTGCGGATCTGCGCACCGTTTTGCACGACGGCGATAAAATAGCCATTTGCACCTTTGATGACGAATATGGCCGTCTGGCCTTCCGTCATTCCACTTCGCATTTGATGGCACAAGCCGTGCAGCGCCTTTACCCCGAGGCACATTTAGCCATCGGACCCGCTATTAAAGAAGGATTCTACTACGATATCGATTTTGGCGATACAGTGCTTACCGATGAAGATCTGCCGAAAATCGAAGCGGAAATGAAAAAAATCGTGAAGGAAAATCCGGACATCACGCGCTTTACGAAATCGCGTGAAGACGCTATTGCTTTCTTCAAGGAAAATCAGGAACCGTACAAAGTGGAGTTGATCGAAGATCTGCCCGAGGATGCGGTCATCAGCTTTTATCAGCAGGGCGATTGGGTAGACCTGTGTGCCGGCCCGCATCTGATGAATTTCCACGGCATTAAGGCGATTAAGCTGACCAGCCTTGCCGGCGCGTATTGGCGTGGCGATGAGCATAATAAGATGCTCACCCGCATTTACGGTACCAGTTTTCCAAAGCAATCCATGCTGGATGACTATCTAGCACGCATTGAAGAGGCTAAAAAACGTGATCACCGTAAGATCGGTAAAGACATGGAGCTCTTTGCCTTCATGGAAGAAGGTCCCGGTTTCCCGTTCTTCCTGCCTAACGGCATGCGCCTGAAGAATGCCTTGCTGGATTACTGGCGTGAATTGCACAAAGAGGCAGGGTATCTGGAAATCTCTACACCGACGATTTTGAATCGCCAGCTGTGGGAAACCTCGGGTCACTGGGATCACTATCGTGAAAATATGTATACCACGAAGATCGATGGGGAAGATTATGCGATTAAACCGATGAACTGCCCGGGCGCTATGCTCGTATACAATTCGAAGCCGCATTCCTATCGTGATCTGCCGCTGCGTTTGGCGGAACTGGGCAATGTCCATCGCCATGAGCTTTCAGGTGCTCTTCACGGCCTTTTCCGTGTGCGCAACTTTACGCAAGACGACGCGCATATTTTCTTAACGCCGGAAATGATCGAGGACGAGATTCGTAAAATTGTGGCATTGATCGACCGTGTCTATTCGAAATTTGGCTTTACGTATTCGATGGAAATCTCGACGCGCCCGGAGGATTCCATGGGCTCGGATGAGGATTGGGAAGTAGCTACTGCCGGTCTTAAGAATGCCTTGGATTCCTTGGGCAAACCCTATGAAATCAACGAAGGCGACGGCGCCTTCTATGGCCCGAAGATTGACTTTCAGATTGAAGACGTGCTGGGTCGTACCCGGCAATGCGCGACCATTCAGCTGGACTTCCAGCTGCCGCAGCGATTCGGCGCGGAATACATTGGTAAGGATGGTGAAAAGCACCAGCCGGTTCTGATTCACCGCGTGATTTACGGATCCATTGAGCGCTTCATCGGTTATCTTATCGAACAGTTTGCGGGCAACTTCCCCCTGTGGTTGGCCCCGGTACAGGTCGAACTCATACCGGTGAACAATGCGGCGCATGGTGAATTTGCAAAACAGATGGCAAAGGAACTCGAAGATCTCGGTGTTCATGTCGACGTGGATCTGCGCGAAGAAACACTGGCCAAAAAGATTCGTGATGCCCAGATTAAAAAATCCTTCCTGCAAATCGTGGTTGGCGACAACGAAATGTCCGAGCATACCGTCAGCGTCCGCATCCATGGCGAAAAAGAAGCCAAGAGTTACGCTTGGGAAGACTTCAAGAACTGGATTACGGAGCAGATCAAGACGCGTGCTTAACGAAAGTTAGCCGTAAATTGTCTGTG
Source organism: Murdochiella sp. Marseille-P8839 (assembly GCA_019753405.1). GTDB lineage: Bacteria > Bacillota > Clostridia > Tissierellales > Peptoniphilaceae > Murdochiella. The sequence continues at coordinate 314,610 of JAIKLF010000001.1, forward strand.
GCGCAGGAAAACAAGGTTTATTCCAAAAACGATGCAACCTCTTAGGGGGTTGCATCGTTTTGTATACTGGAAATGAGCCGTTGTTTTTTTGAAGGCGGTGAAAAAAATACAGCTGGTTGATCATCAATCGGTTATCAGATAAGGAGAAGAAATGAACAGAAACAACGAAAACAAGAAGAATCATATCATGCATGTTGCGGCAATCTCTTTAGGCTTACTGGTGGCACTCTCAGCTTGTCAAAACACGCCAAAAGAGGAAAAGAACGCTACGAGTCAGGGAAGTATCTCCGCAACGATGTCGGAAAGCAAGGAAGCCCCGGCGGTAACGCTTCGTGTGATTGCATCGACGGATGCCATTTATGACTTTACGAAGTTGATTGGTCAAGACCGGGTGGAAGTTGTGGATCTCATTGAAGGCGATGCGGATGCGCATCACTGGGAGCCGACACCGAAATTACTCATGCAAATCAATGAAGCAGATCTTTTTCTGCTCAACGGCGCCGGGCTGGAAAGCTGGTTGCCCGATGTGCAGGCCTCCCTCACGGGAAAGGTGAAAAGCGTGGATCTTTCCGACGGAGTAGCGTTGCGTAAAGGGGAAGAGGACCATGATCACGAGGAAGACCATGATGATCATGAGGAAGACCATGATGACGCCGATCACGATGACAAAGAGCAACATGAACATCATCATGGTGAATTTGACCCGCACTATTGGCTGAGTCCGAAAGCAGCAGCGATTCAGGCAAAAAATATTTATGAAGCATTAGTGGCCTCCGACCCGCAGGGAAAAGAAGTCTATGATGCCAATTATAAAGCACTGCAGGAAAAATTTGAGGCGCTTGAGCGCGACTATGCGGAAAAGCTTAAACCGTATAGCGGGCGTAGCGTTATCGTTCCGCACGAGGCTTTCGGTTATCTCTTTGATGCGTATGGGCTCAAGCAAATCGGCCTTGAAGGCATGCTTGCCGACGGACAACCGAGTGCGAAAAAAATTGCAGAAATTGTTGATCTGGCAAAGAAGGAAGGCATCAAGACCGTATTCTATGAAGCATACGGTGATGACAAAGAAGCAGAATCCGTAGCCGCTGAAATCGGCGCAAAGACCGCACCGCTTTATACGCTGGAAGCCGAATCAAAAGAAGATCGTGCAAAAGGCGAAAATTACTTCACCTTCATGCAAAAGAACCTGGAGGCCCTTGTCGATTCATTCGGAGGAAAATAATGCAGGAAGTCTATCGACTGGAACACGTACAATTTCGCTATGCGCAGGAGAGAATTCTGGAAGATGTTACCTTTCGTGTGCATTCTGGCGATTTTGTCGGCATTGTCGGCGCAAATGGAGAAGGGAAAAGCACCCTTCTCCGGCTGCTGACAGGAGAGCTTTCTCCCGATGCGGGGGATTTGTTCTTTTTTGGCGAAAAAGGCATACAGAGAAAAGCGATGCACCGCATCGCTTACGTGCCGCAGATGAACTCGGCCAGCGGAATGACCTTTCCGATCAGCTGTCAGGAGATGGTTTCGCTGGGCTTGACGCGCTCCATCGTGCCGCGCTTTTTTTTGAACGCTTCCGAACGAAAAAAAGTAGCCGCCTCTCTCCGTCATCTGGGGATGCTGGCGTTCGCCGATCGCAATTATCATGATCTATCGGGAGGACAAAAACAGAGGGTGCTGATCGCTAAAGCGCTGGTGGGAGAGCCGGATGTACTGCTTTTTGATGAACCGACAGCAGCGCTGGATCAAGAGAGCAAGGAACAGCTTTATCAAACGCTGGATCACATGAATCATGTCCATGGCATTACGATTCTCCTGGTTACCCATGAGATGGATATCGGCAAGGGCCATTGGAATCGACTGGCGCGCGTTTCGCATCATCGACTGGAGGAGGTGCCTTTATGCTGAACTATGCCTTCATGCAGCGCGCCATGATCATCGGTGTTTTGCTCGGCTTTATCATTCCGCTCATGGGCGTGATTGTCGTGAATCGACGCACCTCTACGATAGGCGATGCCTTATCTCATTCGTCGTTAGCCGGCATCGGATTCGGCTTGTTATTGGGACTGTCTCCCTTAGTAGGATCCATTGTGGTGACGATTCTTGGCGCGTTCGCGATTGAGCTCGTGCGCTATCGTTTCCCGAAAAGCGGCGATCTGGCGACGGCCATGGTGATGTCCATCGGCGTCGGGCTTGCTTCGGTATTATCGGATGTGGTGCCTACGACAATGAAATTTGAGACGTATCTGTTCGGTTCGATTGTCACCATTCGCCCGGAAGAAATGTGGATCAGCATCGCGATCAGCTTCGTGGTGTTAGTTTTGTTTTTTACGCTGTACTATCCGTTGCTTTATGTGAGTGTGGATTCGCACGGCGCGCGACTGACGGGTCTACCCATACGTCGAATGGACAACCTTTTTACGGCTATCTTAGCCATAGCGATTGCGATGGCGGCGCGCACCATAGGCGCGTTAATGGTTTCTTCGCTCATGATTTTGCCGGTGGCGACGGCGCTTCTTTTCGCCAAAAGCTATCGTCAGGCCGTGTTTTCCTCCATGCTAAGTGGGGTTATCATGGTCACTTGCGGTTTGACCGCATCCTATTATTTGGGATGGAAACCGGGCGGAACCATTGTCCTTCTCGGCATCGTCGGATTTCTTATCGCGCTCATCGTACAGAAAATCCTGCGTCTGCGCGGCCGGGGGAGTTATGCAATTTCGAAGGGCGATCCCATCGAAGAAGAAAAAGCGATTTCTTGTGAAGAGATGAGCCGGTCCTCTGATCGCTGATGGAAGGATAGATAACCAATCAAAAAGCCCTCCCGATACGGGAGGGCTTTTGTAGTTCAAATGTAGAAACTTATTTTACCTGAATAACCAACGCTTTGAAGTCTTCCGGTTGATGGATGGCCATCTCGGAGAGCATCTTGCGGTTGATGTTGATGTTCTGCTTTTTCAGACCATTCATAAAGGTTGAATAGTTGGTGCCGTTTTCGCGGCAGGCCGCGTTAATGCGGGCAATCCACAGTTGACGGAACTGGCGCTTGCGCTGTTTACGTCCGATGTAGGAATATTGCAGCGATTTGATGACCGCCTGTTTCGACACGCGATAGAGCTTGGATTTTGCACCGTAATAGCCCTTCGCCTGTTTTAAGACTTTCTTATGTGTTTTCTTGGCGTTGACGCCACCTTTTACACGTGCCATGGTTCGTGCCTCCTTTAACGCGGCAGCATCTTGTCGATGCGCTTCATATCACTTTTGCTGACGACGGTCGACTGACGCAGATGACGGATGCGCTTGCCGGTGTACTTTCCGGTCATATGGCTCTTTCCGGAGAAAAAGCGTTTCAGTTGACCTGATCCGGTGCGTTTGAAACGCTTGGCCGAACCGCGATGGGTTTTCATTTTTGCTTTCATGATCGCTCCTTAACTTTCTGTTTTCGGCTCCACCAGCATGACCATGCTGCGGCCTTCCATTCTCGGATTTTGATCCATCTGTCCAACATCCTGCACCAAAGCGAACAGACGTTCGAGTACTTCGCGTCCCTGTTCCGTATGACCCAATTCGCGGCCGCGGAAGCGAACGCTTACTTTGACCTTATCTCCGGCATCCAGGATTTCATAGATCTTCTTTGACTTGGTTTCCAGGTCATGATCATCAATGCGCGGACTCAGGCGAATTTCTCTGGTTTCGCTGTTCTTCTGGTTTTTGCGCTGTTCTTTTTGCTTTTTGAGCGTGTCGTAGCGATATTTGCCATAGTCCATCAGACGACAGACGGGCGGATTCGCATTCGGCGAAATCAGCACCAAGTCCAAATGTTCGTCTTCCGCCTTAGCGTTGGCATCCTGAATGGACATGATGCCCAGTTGCTCGCCGTCGGCGTCGATCAAACGGACTTCTTTTGCGCGAATTTGCTCGTTGATAGCCAGTTCCTTAATAGTGCACCTCCTGTTGAACATAAAAAAAGCGGGCAAAGCCCACTCTAACACGCAAATTCTACGGAATTTGTCTTCAGAAATAACCGAACAACCGTTGGCGGTCGGTGAGAGTGGGAGCTCTTCTTGATCCGTTGGTAGTATAGCGCACTATCTTCCATTGGTCAAGCGCTGAAACCAAGAGTGCGTTATAATAAGAAACATGTGTCGGCAGGCGGCAAGAAAAGCGTCGGCGACCAAGAAGGAGCTATTGTGGATCATTTACGACAACCGAAAAAGACGGTGCTGGATAAGTTGAAAAGGAATACACCGTTATACTTTCTATTGGGCTATTTAGGCGTCATCGTGCTGGGAATGCTTTTGCTGATGTTGCCGATTTCGGCGCAGGATGGACAGATCACCGCATTACCGGACGCCTTGTTTACAGCCACTTCCGCCGTTTGTGTGACGGGACTTTCTCCCGTCGTTACGGCTGAGCATTGGACTCTGTTCGGTCAAATCGTCCTCATTCTGCTCATTCAGATCGGCGGATTGGGCATCATGACCTTCGTGGCCATATTCGGCCTGCTCACCAATCAGCATTTTTCCATCGCGGACCGTAAGCTGTTCATGGAAGAAAAAAACCAAAATGAATTAACCGGCATGGTTCGCCTTATTAAATTCATCATTCTTGCCACCTTTGCCATTGAAGGCGTAGGGGCGATTTTGCTCGCGATACGCTTTGTTCCGCAATTTGGCATGGTGAAGGGCCTGTGGTTTTCCGTATTTCATGCGATTTCCGCTTTCTGCAATGCAGGTTTTGATCTCATCGGTTCGGAGAGCCTCATGCCGTACCAACAGGATCCGCTGGTTCTGCTAACGATCGCTACACTCATCATCCTTGCCGGCATCGGTTATACCGTTTATCTGGATCTATGGCATGCACGAAAGGGGGAACGGCTGCACCTGCATTCAAAAATCGTTTTGTTTTCCACGGCAATCTTGTTGGTTGCCGGAACAGTTTTGATTTTTCTGATGGAAGCGAATAACCCGCAAACGATGGGAGCTCTTTCCCTGCCGGAAAAGGGACTGAATGCTTTTTTTCAATCGGTGACGACCCGTACGGCGGGCTTTTATACCTTTGCCCAGGAAAAAATGACACAGGCCGCCGGACTGAGCAGTATGTTTCTCATGTTTGTCGGCGGATCGCCGGCCGGAACAGCGGGCGGCCTTAAAACGACGACCATGGTCGCTTTGCTTTTGGGCTTAGTCAGTGCACTGCGCTCGTCGCGTGATGTATCGGTCTTTCGTCGCACCATTGCACAGGAGGTCGTACACAGCGCGTTCGTGCTCTTTGCCTTGGCAACGCTTTGGAACATCCTGGCACTGTTTTTCCTCAGTATTACCGAGCAAGCGATTCCGCTGGCCAACTTGCTGTTTGAAACCGTCTCCGCCTTCGGCACGGTCGGCTTGACACAAAATGTCACGCCGCAGCTGAGCGTTGCCGGTAAGATGATCATCGCGCTTACGATGCTGTATGGAAAACTGGGTCCGTTAACCCTTTTACATGCCTTGATTCCTAAAGCGCGGCAACAGAACAATCGTTTGGCGGAAGAACACCTTTTGGTGGGATAGGAGAAAATATGGAAACAAAGAAAAAATCCTATGCGGTCATCGGCTGCGGACGCTTCGGCCGAAGTTTAGCACTGGAGTTAACAAAACAGGGGATGGAGGTACTGGCAGTGGATGCGTCGGCGGAAGTGGTCAATGATCTTGCCCAAGACGTGACCGTCGCCGTACAGGCGGATGTCACGCAGGACGGAGCCTTGGACGGCATCGGCCTGAAAGACGTGGACGTCGCCATTGTCGCTATGAGCGGTGATTTTGAATCCTCCATTATGGCGGCCACCATCTGTCGAGAAAAGAATATTCCCATGGTGATCGCCAAAGCAAAGGACTCGCGGCACGGTCGTATTTTGCACCGCATGGGCGTAATGAAGGTCATCCTTCCGGAACGTGAAGAAGGTATACGACTTGCTCATTTGTTGACGGAGAATTCCATTTATGAGCATCTGCGCATGTCGGAAGAATATTCCATTGAGGAGTTTCCGGTTCCGGAAACGTGGATCGGTTCCAATTTGAATGAGCTGAACATTCGCCAGTTGCTGAATATCAGCATTATCGCTATCAAGCGCAAGGGTGAAGTGCAAATCAACCCCGGTCCGGAGGATGTCTTTCAACAGAATGATGTATTGTATGGGCTGGGTTCAAACGAAGATTTTCAAGGATTGGATCAATGGGTTGCACAACGTCGAAGCTGAATCGTCTGGAAAGTCCACAAAATGCACGTTATAAGTGCTGGCGATCGCTTCTTTCCCCGAAAGGCCGAAAAAAAGAACGGTGTTGTCTGGTGGAAAGTCGAAAACTCGTCGCCGATGTCTTTGATGCGGAAGGAGAAGTGCTCACGGTCTTGCTTTCTGAGGACCATAGGGATGCCTGGAAGGGGATGCTCTCCTATCGACGAAAAGCGGGGAAAACGCAATCGGCGGAAATTATTGAACTACCCGTTTCCCTTTTTCGGAAGCTCTCCACCATGGAGCATCCCGACGGCATCATCGCTGTGGTTCGCCTTCCCGAGGAACGTCCGGTGAGTCATGCAGCTTTTCGCTGGCTGTTGTTGGATCATCTGCAGGATCCGGGAAATGTGGGCACCCTTTTGCGCAGTGCGGAAGCCTTCGGCTTTACACATGTCGCAACGCTTGCCTCAGCAGACGTTTTTAGTCCAAAGTGTCTACGTGCTGCAATGGGATCCACCTTTCGTTTGACCATAACCAACCTGAAAGAAGGTTCATTTTCGACGTGGAAAAAGCAATTGGACCTGCCGCTCTACGGAGCGGAGTTGCAAGGCGAACCTGTCCAAAGCTGCGATTGGCCGGCACACTTCATCTTAGCGGTGGGCAATGAAGGAAACGGTATCTCTACGGAAGTGCGTGCGGAACTCGATTATCCGATCACAATTCCCATGCAGGGAGAAGGCGAATCGCTGAATGCGGCCATTTCGGGATCGGTGATCATGGCGATGGCACAACGGTGATGAGTAGGAAAAGCAAAAAAGACACCGCAGCAACGGTGTAATGTGTATAGACGTTCAATAGAGCGCGGAATTAGGAAGTGAGGAAATGATGTTGGAAAAACTGGAGGCCCTTCGTGAAGAGGCGCTCAAGCGCATTCGGCAGGCTTCTTCTGCAGAAGAACTGGAGCAACAACGTGTAGCGTATCTGGGCAAGAAAAGTCCATTGATGGAGTTGTTGAAGAACCTGCGCACTTTGGAACCGGAAGAACGTCGCGCCGTAGGCCAGCGTGCAAACGAGGTTAAACAGGAGTTTCATGAAGCGATCCGCGTACGCAAAGAGGAGTTGATGGATGAAGCGAGTGTGGTGGACCATCCTCTGGACCTTACCCGACCGGGAACGATTCCTTCTCTTGGCGGGTTGCATCCGAGCATTCAGATGATGTACGACCTTAACGATGCCTTTCAGTCCATGGGTTTTGTATTATTCAGCGAAGACGAGATTTCCAGCGAAAAATACATCTTTGATAATTTGAATTTCCCGCCGAATCATCCGGCGCGCGAATCGATGGATACCTATTGGATTGCCGGAACGGAACAGAAGCACGGTGCAGAAAGACTGGCTTTACGTCCGCATTTAACCGGTGCCTCCGTGCGCTATTTGCTCAAACACGGTGCGCCGGCACGTTTTATTTATCCCGGAAGCGTGTTTCGTAACGAAACGACCGATGCACGTCATGAACGCGCGTTCATGCAATACGAGGCACTCATTGTGGAGAAGGACTTTTCCTTTGCGTCCGGGAAATTGCTCATTGATACCATTCTGGAAAAGGTCTTCGGCCATCCCGTGCGCACCAGAATGCGCGCCGGCTTTTTTCCTTTCGTGGAGCCGGGCTTTGAAATCGATATGGAGTGCCAGGTTTGTCATGGGGAAGGTTGCCGGACGTGTCACCATTCGGGCTGGATTGAGGTCATGCCCGGCGGATCGCCGCATCCGAACGTGTTGAAGGCTGCCGGATTGGATCCCGCCGTCTGGTCGGGATTCTACATCAATATCGGCCTGGATCGTCTCGTGATGATGCGCTACGCGGTGGATGATGTGCGCTTATTCCACAGCAATGATTTGCGTTTTCTGAAGCAGTTCCATTAAGGAGAAGGACATGAAACTTTCCTATAATTTATTAAAACAATACGTCGCGCTTCCGGAAGATCTCACCATGGAGCAGCTGGCCTATGACTTGACCATGCGCACCGTGGAGGTGGAAGGAACGACGGACTTGGCGAAGCGATATGAACGCATCGTTGTCGGTAACATCAAGACCGTGTCGCCGCATCCGGATGCGGATCGTCTGCGCGTGGTGCAGGTCGATTTAGGCGATGAAGGGGTACGACAGATCGTTTGTGGCGGAAGCAATCTCGTCGAAGGACATAACGTGATCGTTACGCTTCCCGGCTCCTTCGCCGTGTGGCATGGAGAAGGCGAACAGGTGCAAATCAAAGAGGCGAAACTGCGCGGCGTAGAGTCCTACGGGATGATCGCCGGTGCGGCGGAAGTCGGCTTGGAGACGCTTTTCCCCACGAGTGAATCGCATCATATCGTGGATTTAACCGAAGAAGGCATCGATCAGGAAGTTGAGCTTACGCCGGGCATGCCGATTGCGGAAGCTCTTGGTCTTAACGATCAGATTTTGGAGATTGAGAATAAATCCATCACCAATCGTCCCGATTTATGGGGGCATTAAGGCATTGCACGTGAACTTTCCGCCATCTATCATGCCGAGCTGAAGCCGATGGATGCGGTGCAGAATATCGATGTGCCGGCCTATCCGCTCAAATTGGTACATCCTGAACTTTGCGGACGCATGCTCGCCGCACAATATACCGGGGTGGACAGCAGAAAAGCTCCTTTGTGGATGCGCGTGTTACTGATGAAATGCGAGATTCGTCCCATCAACGCACTGGTCGATATGACCAATTATGTCATGATGGTCTATGGTCAGCCGACGCATGCGTATGACGCCGATCATATTGAGGGCGGATTGCTTGCGCGTCGTGCGGAAGAGGGGGAAGCGTTGGAGCTTCTGGACGGTAAACAGCTTACCCTGAGCACGGAAGATCTGGTCATTGCCGATCACCAAAAAGCATTGGGATTGGCGGGTGCCATGGGCGGAAAGCACGATTCCATTTCTGCGCAAACGCGTGAAACGGTATTGGAAATCGCAAATTTTAAGCCGGAAACCATTCGCAAGACCGCGCAGAAGTTCGGCATTCGCACGGAGGCTTCTTCTCGCAATGAAAAGGGCATTGATGCCCAACGTATGGATCCCACCTTTGGCCTCTGGCAGAAACTCATGCGCGACATTTTCCCGGAAGCGCGTCTTGTCGCTTTTGCGGAGGAACAGAAACGCGTGACAGAAAAAGCCGAAGTACGCGTTAGTCGCGAATGGCTTTCCCGACGGCTGGGTCGGTCGCTTTCCGTTGAAGAGATCACGGAAATGTTGGAACCGCTCGGCTTTACGGTTTCCTGTGCCGACACGGAAAACAAACATGAACAAGGGCTTATCGTGACCGCTCCAACGTGGCGTTCGACAGGCGACATCTCTCTTCCGGATGACATTCTGGAAGAAGTCGCACGCATGATCGGCTATGAAAACTTTACGCTCATTCCGCCACAGGTGACGCTGACGGGGGCACTGCATCAGCCGCAGATGGATTTGGAACGCAGGATCCGTGAAACGCTCGCACATTCTTTCGGCTTTCAGGAAATTCTTTCGTATCCCTGGGTAAAAGAGGAATACGCCGAGCTTTGCGGGGCAAATCCGGAGGAAATGCTTCGTCTGGAACAGCCGCCGGCACCGAATCAGGCGACATTGCGTACGTCGCATGTGCCCAATATCATCGAGGCGATTGTGAAGAATGTGCGCTTCTATGATGCGTTCCGCCTGTTTGAGCTGGGTCAGGTCTATTGCGTCGGTGCGCAAAGTCCCTCCACGCCGGATGAAGTGTTGCCGGCAATGCATCGCGAATTGGCCGGTGCCGTGGTGGGCAATAATCCGCAGGAACTGTTTTATACGGTAAAAGGGGTTCTGGAAGCACTGGGGCAGGCGGTACAGACCGACACCTTTTCCTTTGCACGTGAAGAGCGCCCTTACTGGGCGGATCGCGAGGCTTGGTTGACGATCATGGTTCGCGGAGAAGCCGTCGGCGTGATGGGACTTCTTTCCACACGTACCAAGGCTCGTGCCGATATCAAATATCAGGAGGCCTGCCTCTTTGTTGTGAACATGGAGAAACTGAAGGCTTTTGATTCGCGCACCAATACCTTTACCGCACTTCCGCAATATCCTCATGTTTTCCAGGATCTGTCGCTTCTGGTTCGTGAAGAGACCACATGGAAACAAATGGAAGAAGCCATCGGCGATCGTGCCGTATCCATCGCCTTTGTCGATGAATACCGCGGAAAGCAGATTCCTGAAGGACACAAATCGGTCACTTTGCGTGTGGAATTAGCTTCCGATGAGGGTACGCTTACGGCAGAAGAGATCCATGCGCACATGAAGGAAATCCGTGATGCGCTGGCAGATGCGGGTGCCACGTTGCGGGCACAATAATGAGATGATAGGACAATAGGGAAAAGAGAAGGAGGTTGTCATGGCATCACGCAATCGAATGGAAGTCAAGATTTTCGGACAGAGTTATGTGTTACACAGTGCGCGCGACGAGGCGGAAATGCGTAAAGTGGTCTCTCTGGCAACCAAAGCGATCCAAGATTCCGCTTCTCCACAGACGCGTTACAACAATACCATGCAAGCAACCTTGGCCTGCATGAATTTAGCCGACGCCTGCCTTCAAGCGCAAGCGGAAGCAGAAGCGGCGCATGCTGAAGTGAAGCAGGCGCAAGAGCAAGCGAAAAAGGCACAAGCGGAAGCGAAACAATGTCTCGAAAAGAATCGTGCCTTAACGGAACAGATACAGCAGCTCAAAAAGACGATTGGCGCACGTCCGATGCAATCCAAGGCAAAGGGTAGCTCCGGGATGAACCAATGAGCCGACCGGAAATTCTTGCCCCTGCAGGCAACATGGAGATGGTTCGCGCCGCCTTTGCTGCAGGGTGCGATGCGATCTATGTGGGCGCAAAACGCTTCGGCGCACGCGCTTATTCGGAAAACTTAGAAGTGGCGGAGCTGATTGCGCTCATCGAGGAAGCGCATCGCCGTGGTGTTCGTGTTTTTCTCACGGCCAATACGCTCATCCGGGAAGACGAGATGGATGCCGTGCTCGCGTTATTGCGTCCGCTTGCCGATGTCGGTTTGGATGCGGTCATTTTGCAGGACCTCGGCTTGATGGCCCGACTGAAACGGGAATTGCCGAATCTGGAACGTCATGCTTCGACGCAGATGTCCGTTACGTCTCTGGACGGTGCATTGGCATTACAAGGTCTTGGCTATACTCGCGTGGTACTTGGCCGGGAGACCAGTATAGAAGAAGCGGAACGCATCGTGAACGAAACCGATCTCGAGGTGGAAGTGTTTGCGCACGGCTCTCTCTGCATCTCGGTTTCGGGACAGTGCTACCTGAGCGTTTTTTCCGGAGGACGAAGCGGAAATCGGGGAAGCTGCGCACAGCCATGTCGAAAGACGTACACGATTGAACGCTCGGATGGTGAAATCCTCGGTGCGGAAAATACCTATCTCAGTCCACGCGATCTGATGACGCTTGATCGTGTAGCGGAATTTGCACGCCTCGGCGTACAGGCGTTAAAAATCGAAGGGCGTATGAAAAAGCCGGAGTACGTCTTTGCCGCCGTATCGGCCTATCGAAATGCTCTTCTTCAGCAACCCTATGATGCGAAAGGACTGCAACGGATGACCAATCGTCCGTTTACCAAGGGCTTTTTCTTTCATGCCTTCGGAACGGATGTAGCTTTTGACCGAAAACAATCCGGAGGCGAATGCATCGGAACCATTGGCGTGCAGGCGGACGGCCGGCGCTTTGTGGTTACGCAAACGTCGCTTGCCGCAGGAGATATGCTCATGCTGCAGGGAAAACGCGGCACCTTTCCGTACACGGTATCCGTCGATCAGCCGAAAGGAAGTAAATTGCTGTTTCCGATGCGCGACATCCCCAAGGATTCGCCGGTTCTTCTGGTGTATACCGAGACGGTGCGAAAAAAATTGCAGGAAGCGTTAGAAGCGGAGACGAAAAAGGAAGACCGACTGCCGCTTCAGCTCTCGGTCTCGATTGCGCCGGAAAAGCCTCTTCGTGTGACGGCAAGAAGCGGTCGGCAGGAAACGGTGTGGGAAGGGGAAATGGTCTCGACAGCGCGTTCTCATGCGCTTGATCGCGAAACGGTAGAGCGTGCATTTCGCAAAGTGGGAAATACGCCTTTTGCACTGGAGGAACTCACTCTTTCTTTGGCGGAGGGGGCGTTTGTTCCGGTCAGCAAATTAAATGCGGCAAGACGCGATGCATTGGCTGCCTTGTCTCGCACGTTAAGCCGTTCGGTTTTACGCGATAAGCCGTCGCTTCCGAACGGGACACCGGCAAGCGCCTTTTTCTTGGAAGACGCCCCTCAATGGAGAAAAGGGGAAAATAGCGTCGTCGGTGCATACTGCATACATAACAAGGAGAAACAGGCGCCCAACACACCGCGTATTCTTCTCGAAACGGATCGCGATCCTACCGCATTCTCCGGCGTACTTGAGACCGCTGATCGCGTGTTGCTGTCGGATTTGACCCATGCCAAAGCTTGGCAAAACGCGGGAATTCCGGTCGACTGGGCGTTTCCGCTCCTGCAGGAGAGCGATGCCGCACGTATCTGCTGGGATGAAGCACGCGAGTTATCCTTTCCTTTTGATGGCATTACCGTTCGCACATTCAACGAATTGGGGCACGTGCTGCGGGGAATGGAGCAACTTCCGCAGCCGATATCGATCGCCTTAGGCTTCGGCTTCAATTTACGTAACAGCGATGCGTTTTTGGAAGTCGCCCGTTGGGCAAAAGAAATGCCGATCGTTCGTACGGCGATTTCCGTAGAATGCGAAGAGGAAGAAAATTTTGTCTTCCCGTCCTCTGCTCTGGAAGCGGAAATGCTCTATTTCGGTCCTGCACCGGGTATGCTTTTGCGTCATTGTCCTTGCTCCCTCCTGAAGGGATGCCATGATGAGCGGCGTTGTGCGACCTGTGCGTATCGGCGAGATGTGCTTCTTGTCGATCGTTACGGTAAACGGCCGATGGTGCGGAAGAAAGGCTATACGGAGCTGCTCTCGCCGACCGGAATTGATTTGCGAAAAGGCTCAACGCTGCTTTCCCGGCTCAAGCCTTCCTGGCTTCGTGTGGTGGATGTCGGGTCGGAGACCTACGAAGTACTGAAAACGGTAAGGAGAAGTCATGCAGGATAGCGTATTAAAAACGCTGGAATACGATAAGATATTGGCGCTTGTCGCGGATCATGCCCAATCCGCTGTTGGACGTGATCGCGTATTGGCTCTGCGCCCTTCAACAGAGCGCGAAACGGTTCTGCAAACGCAGGAGGAGACGGCAGATGCCGTGCGCCTTCTGTTGGCTTTCGGAAATCCGCCGCTCTTCGGCATTTATCCCATTCGCGCTGCACTGAAACGCGCAGCGCTCGGGGGTGTGTTATCCATGCGGGATCTTCTACATATTGCCGATACGCTTCGTGTTTCGCGCGAATTACAGCGTTATGTGGCGGAAGCGGAAGATGGCGTTATGGTGCGCGCTATCCACAGTCTCTTTTTGCAGGATGGGCTGGAACGGGCGATTTCGGATTCCATTTTAACGGAGGACACGATGGCCGATACGGCTTCACGTGCGTTATATACCATCCGACAGAAACTGCGAACCAAAAATGACCAAATTAAGATCCGTCTCAATGAAATTTTGGCGCATGCCGCGCAGGCGGGATACCTCAATGAAAATTTAATTACGATGCGAGACGGGAGATATGTCTTGCCGGTAAAGGCGGCTAATCGCAACCAAGTGAAGGGTGTTGTACATGATTCTTCCGGAAGTGGACAGACGGCTTTTGTCGAACCGCTGGCCATTGTCGAGCTGAACAATGAAATTCGCTCGCTTGAGGGGGAGGAAGAAGAGGAAATTCAGCGCATTTTAGCTGATCTTTCGCAGGAAGTCGCCGAATTTGAAGAGGAATTAGGCGGAAATGAACAGGTGCTGATCCATCTGGATTTCACCTTTGCCAAGGCGCAATATGCGCTGGCCACCGGCTGTTCACAACCGACGTTTTCGACGGATCGCTCCATCGCCTTGCAACAGGCGCGACATCCTTTGTTGGGAAAAAATGTCGTGCCCATTGATATTCGCCTCGGCAAGGACTATACGACGCTCATCATTACCGGACCCAATACGGGCGGAAAAACCGTAACGCTGAAGACGCTTGGCCTTTTACAAGCCATGGCGCAGTCCGGCCTGCAAATTCCGGCACGAACACCGTCGGTTGTGGGGGTCTTTTCGTCCATTTATGCCGATATCGGCGATAAGCAGTCGATTGAGCAGAGTCTCTCGACCTTTTCGGCATCGATGACCAATATTGTCCATATTTTAGCGTCGGCGGATCGTGATGCTCTGTTGTTGTTTGACGAACTCGGATCGGGAACGGATCCCACGGAAGGCGCGGCCATGGCCATGGCGATTCTCAAGCAGCTGCGTGATCAGGATATTCGGACCGTAGCTACAACACATTATGCAGAGCTGAAACTTTTCGCCATTCAGGAGGAGGGCGTACAGAACGCCTCGGTGGAATTTGATGTGGAGACCCTTTCGCCGACCTATCGTCTTGTCATCGGCTTGCCCGGACGATCCAATGCCTTTGAGATTTCCAAGCGGCTCGGTCTGTCGGAGGATATTCTCCGGGAAGCGGAGAGCTATTTGGATCACGGTACCATTCGCTTCGAGAACGTATTGGCCGACATTGAAAAAAGCCGACAGGCTTCCGAGGAGGAACGCCTGCAGATTCGTCGTGAACGCGAAGCCTATCAGCAAAAACTGATCCATATGAAGCAAGAGCTGGAACAGGCGCAGCAAGCTTATGAAAGACGCATGCAAAATGCGGAACAGCAGGCTCGCGATATTATCAAAGAAGCGCGTGAGACTGCGCAGGATATGCTTCGCGATGCGAAAGATGCGTTAAAAGGAGAGCGTCCGGCGCTGGATCGCGCCTATAATAAAGTGCATGAATCAGCTAAAGACTTTGAGAAAAAACATCAAAAGGTCAAGGCGAATACGAATCGTCCGGGTCCTCAAAATCTGCAGATGGGCGAGAGTGTAAAAATTCTTTCGCTCAATCAAACAGGTGTTCTGGTCGAAGGGCCGGATCGCAATGGGGATGTCAAGGTGCAAATGGGCATCTTGTCGGTGAGTTCCAATGTGCGCGACTTGGCTCGTGTGGCCGAGCCTGATCGCATTGTAACCCCTAAAGCATCCTCTTCTTTCGTATCGGTTAATACTGCACAGAATTCCTTGCCGTATTTGGATTTGCGCGGGGAACGGTTTGATGATGCCATGCGCACGGTGGATAAATATTTAGATGATTGTGTGTTGGCAGGGTACAATAAAGTACGTATCATTCATGGTAAGGGAACCGGAGCCCTTCGTAAGGGCATTCATGAACGGTTAAAACATGATCGCCGTGTCGTCTCCTTCGCCTTTGCCGATGTACGAGAAGGCGGAACAGGCGCTACGGATGTGGTGTTGAAATAGGAGGAACGATGGAAGACATCAAAAACGTCTATACAACCTTTTGGGAAGATTTGAAGGTGTTGAGCAAAGCGTTTCCGACACTTCTTTTGGCAGCGTTGGGCTATGCTCTTGCGCAGAAGCTGCTTTCGCCGGTGACGGCCGCTGCCGGCTTTTTGGCAGGGGGCTTTCTTGCGTGGCTCATTGAGATGGCCATCAAGACCCATTTTGCGACGATTATGACCGCACTTTTTGCCCGTGAAAAATTAATGCCCAAAGACCTCGTTCAGTTTGACGGAAACTTTTTTCCCCCTTTGACCCAGGCCTTCTTTCTGCTCTTTGTCGTCGAGTTCTTTGCTTCTCGGGTGCTTTCGCCACTTCTTCCTGCACAGCTGCTTTTATTCATCGGCCTTATCTGGAAAGTGTTTACGGCACCGCTTTTTGAAGTGGTTTACCTTGCACACGAACCATCTGCTCGCCTCTTTTCCGCGATGATCGAATTTTGGCGCGATAACTGGCAGCCTATGTTTCTTTATAGTGCAGCATGCATCGCTTTGACTTTACTGTTTTACCCCGCTGTTTTTTCCACAGCGGTCTTTACCGTATATGGCGCCGGCGCTATCGCCTTACAAGCCGTTCTCTATGCGGCTTATGGCCTGACGAAAGGGATTCTTTTCCGCATATTGTACTTTTCGACGCCACGTTCACGCGCCTATCATCATCAATTTGACCGAAAGCGCAGATAATATCTACAACAAAGACGTTGACGAAAACGAGAGGAAAAACAATGACGCATCACGATTGCCAATGTACACAAGATCACCATGGGTGTGATGATCATGACCATAACGGCAGTGAAGACTGTTGTTGTCATGACCATGATCACCAAACAGAGCATCACCACGGCCCGAATGGGGAATGCTGCGGAAAGCATATCCACGAAGATTCGGAGAACGTCGAGAGCTATTTTCGATCCAAAAATACAAGAGTTGCCTTTATTGAATTAAAAGAACAGGCTTCGTCGGCGCCATCGTCGCTTCTTGGTGTTCCGCTACCCATTCGTATGTGCGATTTTTTGGTAGGCATGGAAGAAACATTTGATCGGGAAATTCCCATGCGTGCCATTCTGAATGGAATGGTATGGATGATCGCGATTGATCCCACGTTTCGCTATACTTCCATCTATCGTGAATTTCTAAATACGTCCGTAAAGGATCCCGTCGGCTACGCGCTTCACTTGGGTATGGGACATGTCAACCAGGCCTATGCCCTGAAGGAGGAGGGGGAACAGCAGACGCTCACCGAGGAAAGCACGGTGAAATCGGATGAATGGGATAAAAAAGAAAGCGAAGAATGGGAAGCCGCTCTTCTCTCGTTTCGCGGTGCCCATCTGCTGAATCCTAACGAGCCGGTTGCTGCCGTGCAGTATGCCCGACTACTTTGGCAGAGTGAGCCTAAGTCCATTTTTCTTGCCGAGGCCAATCATCTGCTGGAACAGGTGCTTGCCTGCGATGAAGAACATGTCGGTGCCAATACGGCATTGGGCGAATTGCAGGAACATATGGGGAACTTTTTGAAGGCGACGGCCTATTATTCTCATGCGCTGGCACATTGCGAGCGTGAAACGATGAAAGAAGAATTGCGGCAAAGCATCACGCGCATTGCTCCTGATGCGGCGATGGAAAATGCTATCTACTATCTGCGCCGTGCCGACTATGATCGGGCAAGGGAAGCCTTGATGAAGGCAAAGGCGGAAAGCAAACGCTACGATGCGGACTATTACCTCGGTGTGGTGTATCAAAATACGGGAAATTTTGCGGCGGCCGAAGAAGCTTTCCGCACCTCGATCGAAGAGGGAGGAAGTTTGGAAGATATATATAACGGCCTCGTTTATGCGTTGAACGCACAAAATAAAGTAGGCGAAGCCATTGCCGCCGCAACGGAAGGATTGTCGTTGCACCCGGATGCACTTCGCCTGTTATTTAATCGTGCGGTACTCTATGCCGATCAGAAGGAGAGAGAGAAGGCACAGGAAGACATCGCGGAGATTCTTTCGTATGACGATCTCTCGGATGAATTGTTCAATGAAGTCATGCGCCTTCGCGAACAGCTTGCGGATTAATAACGAACCAACATTTCCGCCAACTCGTCGACGTTTCCGCAGCCCGTCGTCAAGATGATGTCGCCTTCCGCAACCCGATCTTTCAGGTATGCACACACGTCGGCAAAGGTCTCCTGAAATACGGCGTTATCTCCATTTTCACAAATACGCTTCACCAGATGGTCGCCGGTTACTTCGCCGGTGTCAATTTCGCGTGCCACCTGAATGGCGGTGATGACCGATTCATCCGCATCACTGAAGGCTTTGGCAAAATCATTCATCAGCGTCTTGGTGCGGGAAATGGTATAGGGCTGGAAAACACACCAGAGTTTTTTCGTTTTATGTTCGGCAAGAGCATGTAGGGTTGCACGAATTTCCACCGGATGGTGACCGTAATCGGTGAGTACACGCGCACCGCAGAAGTCGCCGACGTATTCCATGCGGCGATGCAGCGGACGGTATTCTTCAATTCCCTGCTTAATGATTTTCCGATCAACGTGTGTAACATCACACGCGATAATGGATGCGACGGCGTTATAAATGTTGAAGCGCCCGATAATCCCCAACTGATAGTGTTCGCTGGTGCCGTCCGGGAAATGCAGTGTGAACGCCGGATGTCCGACGGAATCGAACGTGACGTCAGTAACGTAGTAATCGGCTTCCGTATTGTTTATGCCATAGGTAATTGCGCGTCCCGTTACATGGGCAGGAAGGGTTTTTGAATGCGGATCATCCGCATTGATAATGGCGACACCGTCAGGCTGAATATTTTCCATATAACCTTCAAATGCATTAACTATATCATCCATGTCCTTGTAATAGTCGAGATGATCTTCGTCTAAATTGAGGACGATGGCAATCTGTGGATAATAATAGCGGATGTTGCCTTTGTATTCACAGGCTTCCGCCAGGAAAAACGGGCCGTCTCCGGAAAGTACATTTCCGCCGATGTCATCCAACGTTCCGCCCAACAGAATTGTGGGAGATTCATCCGTACGAATGAGAATATCCGAAATCATGGATGTGGTCGTAGATTTCCCGTGTGACCCGGAAACGGCGATGGAAGCGGGGAAATTTTGCATCAGGGCGCCCAAGAATTGTCCTCGTGTTACGCAGGGCTTGCGCGTAGCTATAGCCGCCTGTAGCTCCGGATTGGTCGGGAGAATGGCGTCGGTATAGACGAAAAATTCCTGATCGGTAATATTTTCCGCTTTTTGACCGATCGTTACGGGGATGCCAACAGATTGCAGATGGCGCACATATTTGTTATCGCGAATATCCGATCCGGTGACCGTGAACCCTTTATCATGAAGCAGCTCGGCAATGCCCGACATACTGACGCCGCCGATGCCAATGAAATGGACTTTTTTTATTTTTGTAGGCTGTAAAGTAAATTGAAACATTTCTCCTCCTCGCGCTTATTCAAGTCGGTATTATACCATAGAAGAGAGCGTTCGTCGGTTGGTTTCCGCGTCCGGTTTGTGTATAATAACTTTGATTTTACGATAATCCATAAGGAGAGAGTATGCCTTCACTTTTTATTCTGTCTTCCTCCTTTCTTAACGCGCATCGCGCGGAGGAAGAAGCACAAATGCGGATATTGGGTCATCCGATTCGCGAATTGATTATGCAAGCCGCAACAGGTCCGTCCTGGACGATTCTTCAGGACGGACTTGACACGTGTCGGGGAGATCTGCTTGTCGTGCATGAAGCTGCAGCGGGACTGGATGAGGAGATGCTGTATCGCTTCTATAGTGATGATCAACGTGTATTGACGGATTATGACGGCCATCCGGCGGCAGTCAAAGTGAGCGAAGCAGAGCGTAAGCTGTTGCAGAATGCCTTTGCCGACGATTTTGACACCTTTTTTGAGGCTTGGATGGATGTCGCTAAGCCCGACGATGCGGATCCTGTTATCGATGAACTTTTCCTGGATATTCCGGTGGTCAATTCCTTTTTGACCTTGCAACTGGCGGAAAAACATTTGGCGCAGAAGATCTGTTATTGCTGGATGGAAAAAGGCGTGCGCATTGATGAACCCACCTTAACGCGCATTGCTCCTGAAGTCATCATCGGTAAAGGAACCTGGCTTCGCGGCACCGTACGCATCATGGGAAAGACCACAATCGGTGAAGATTGTCTGATCACGGAAGGATCGGAAATTACGGATTCGACCATTGCCGATAATGTCACCATCCGTTCTTCCATTATTGAAGAATCTGTGATGGCTAAAGCTTCAAACATCGGTCCGTTCTCCCATTTACGTCCGCATGCCATCATCGGCGAGCATGTGCACATCGGTAACTTTGTCGAGGTCAAGAAAGCGAGCCTTGGCGAAGGAACAAAGGCCGGACATCTTGCCTATATCGGTGATGCAGAAGTGGGAAAGGACGTTAACATTTCCTGCGGGGTCATCTTCTGTAACTATGATGGAAAGAATAAGCACAAGGCCATCGTCGGTGACCACGTATTTATTGGTTCCAATGCCAATCTGGTTGCCCCGGTTGAGGTGGAAGACGAGAGCTTTATCGCCGCAGGCTCAACGATTACCAAAGCAGTCGATAAAGGGGCGTTAGCTGTGGAACGCGCGGAACAGCGAAATATTCCGGGCTATGTGGCTCGGCGCAAAGAGAAGGGGTTGTTGTAAGGCTTTTTGCACGACATACCGTAGCGGTAACGGTTCCGGATTTGCCGTGCAGACGATGCTCGTGGAAACGCGAAAAGGACAAGGGGGATGTATGGAACGCGTGGGAATGAAGATTTTTTCGGGGAATGCCAATCTTCCGTTGGCGCAGGCGATTTGTCGTGAGCTGGATATGCCGCTTGGCGACATGAAGGTCGGCCATTTTGCTGACGGCGAGATTAACGTCAAAATCAATGAGACGGTTCGTGGTTATGATGTTTTTCTGATCCAGCCGACGTCCGAGCCGGTGAATGATCATCTGATGGAAGCCCTCATTTGTACCGATGCTTTTAAGCGTGCATCCGTCAGCCATATTAACCTCGTTTTGCCCTATTACGGATATGCCCGTCAGGACCGTAAAACCAGCGGCCGTGAGCCAATTACAGCGAAACTCGTAGCGGATCTGCTTGAGACAGCCGGCGTGGATCGTGTGATTACGGTTGACCTTCATGCCGGACAAATTCAGGGCTATTTTGATATTCCGGTAGATCATTTCCAGGGCGGTCGTCTTTTAGCCGATTATTTCCGTCCGCTGGTCAAGGATTCTCCGGACGACTGGATGGTGGTTTCCCCGGATCTCGGCGGCGTCACACGCGCACGCGCTTTTTCGCATCTGCTCGGTCTGCCCATCGCCATCATTGAAAAACACCGTCCTGAAGCCAACGTTTCGGAAGTAGTGGATATCATTGGCGATGTGGAAAACAAGAACTGCATCATCATTGACGACATCATTGATACCGCCGGCACGATTACCAATGCGGCAGACTTTCTGACCAAACGGGGAGCGAAGGATGTCTACATTACCGCTTCTCATGCTCTATTGTCCGGCAATGCATCGGAAAAGATCCTGCGTTCTTCCGTTAAGAAATGTGTCGTCACCGATACGGTTAAGCTGGACGAAGAAAAGATGAACGAGAAGATTGAAATTGTTTCGATCGCGCCCTTGCTGGCGGAAGCCATTCGACGCGTCTACTCGTTTAAGTCCGTCAGCGGGTTGTTCAGCCGATGAGTACGAAGATTATTGTCGGCCTGGGAAATCCGGGTGCGCGTTATGAGGGGACACGCCATAACATCGGTTTTGCCGTGTTGGATCGTGTAGCACAAAAACTGGGGATTGCCGTGGACCGTTCGAAGTGGGATGCGTTGATCGGCGAAGGACGTTATGCCGGACAAAAACTGGTATTGGTCAAACCGCAGACCTATATGAATCTTTCCGGAAAAGCGGTCAGACAGGTTGCCGACTTTTATCATGTCGAACCGGCAGATGTGCTGGTGCTCGTCGATGACATCGATATTCATCTGGGGACGGTGCGCATACGTGAAAAAGGATCGGCCGGAACACATAACGGGCTGCGATCTCTTGTTCAGGAACTGGGCAGCGATGCCTTTGCCCGAGTGAAGATTGCGACCGGTCATCGGCCGGCTTCGTGGGACCTTGCGGACTTTGTTTTGGCCCGCTTTGCGGAAGAGGATCAGAAGACGATTGACGAAGAAACCGAGGCGGCGGCACAGGCGGTTCTCGATATTCTGGATCATGACCTTCCCACCGCGATGAACACCTGGAACGGATGGCTCGCTCCTTCGATAAAAGAGCAAAGCGAGGAGAAGAAAGCGCGTGAAGCGAAGCAGGATAAGGAACGCGAACGTCAGGATGCGTTTCGTAAAGGCGCTAAGCGTTGCGGAGATTGATGAGTAGGATAGAAGATTTATTTTTAGCGGAGCCCCGTTTTTCCCGCCTTCTGCAGACGTTGCAAGCGGGAAAACGGCGCATCCATCTTCACGGTTTAGTGGGGGAAAGCACAGGACCCTTTGTCGCCGCTCTGGCGGAAAAACGAGGTTGTCCTGTTTTTGTCGTGTTTGAATCGGCAGTGAAAGCTCGTGCATTCACCGATGCACTGGTTTCTTCCGGTGCGGAAAATGCGGTGACATATCCCGAAGAGGAATGGCAGTTCTTCAAGACGGACACCGTCGTTTCACCCGTTTCCCGTCAGCGCTTAGCCGTTTTGCAGCGGCTTTATAACGGCGGAAATCTGATTGTTTCTACGACGCTAACCGCCCTGAAGCGACGCGTCGTACCGCCGAGACGTTATGCACAGAGTGTTGTTTCGCTTACCGTGGAAAAGGAAGCGGAGCTCGACACAGTTGTGCAAAAGCTGGTGGCTATGCGCTATGTGCGGACGACCTCTGTCGAACATGCCGGCGAATTCTCCGTGCGCGGGGATATTCTGGATGTTTTCCCACCCTCAGCAAAGCAGCCGTATCGCGTTGAATTTTTTGATACCACCATTGATCGTATTCATACGTTTTCCGTCGAAACACAACGAAGTGATGAAGCAGTGGAGAGCATTCTGCTTACGCCGGCTGAAAACCTGCTCTTTACCGATGCGGACTGTCAGGATGTGATCCGTCGGTTGAAGAAAGATATTTCCGAAGCGGAGCGCTTGGCTAAAAAAGAACATCGTCAAGGGCATCTGGATAAATTTTACCGTCTTCTGGATACGCTCGAAACAGACAATCATGTCGATAATCCCGATCTGGCCGAAGCTTATCTTAACGATGAAGCGCTGGCCGGATTAATGGATTATTTGCCGGACAACGCGGTGGTGGTCTTTGACGATTTCTCGCGCATTATAGAGACCGAAAAACGTCGGGATGCGCTGGTGCTGGAGACGGTAACAACCTTAGCCGAACAGTCTGAATTGCTGCGCGAACATCTGCATCATCTGTTGAATGCCGAGGAGATTGCGGAAAGTCTTTCGGCGTATGCCATGATCAATCTCACTCAAATTTTGAAAAAATCGCGGTTTTTCACACCCGATGCTCTGCTGCAGATACGCACGAGAGAGTTGGAAAACTTTCATCATCGTTGGACGGACTTCGTGGCGTATTTACAGTGGACGCAGAAACAAAAGAAAAAGGTGTTTCTTGCCTGCGGTGCGGCGGAAAATTCCCTTGCCGAACGTTTAACCGCTTCGGATGTACAGTTTTCGCGCGAAAACGAAAAAAGTGATTTCTTGCCGCTCAAGGAGGGACAGATTCTTCTCAGCCGTCTGTCGTTACCGCACGGTTTTCAATTGGTGGACAGCAATGTACTGATTTTTTCGCGCACGGAAATCTTCGGTCAGGAAAAGAAGCGCAAACCGGTTCATCGTCCGCGTCGAAAAAGCGATCTGCTCAACTACCAGGATTTAACACCCGGAGACTATGTCGTGCACGAACTCTATGGCATCGGAGAGTTTTTGGGTACGGAAACCATCGCGTATGACGGACTGGTTAAGGATTTTATTAAAATCAGCTACAAAGGTGCCGATGCGCTCTACGTACCTACCGACGAAATGGACCTGGTCACCAAATATATCGGCAGTGGCGGTCCGAAGCCGCGTATTTCTTCTTTGGGAGGCGGCGAATGGAAGCGCTCCAAAGAAAAAGCAAAAAAAGCGGTGGAGGCGATCGCGGAAGATCTGTTGGCTCTCTATGCGAAACGAGCGAAAGTAAAAGGTCATGCCTTTGCCCCGGATTCGCCTTGGCAACAGGAATTCGAAGAGTCGTTTTCTTATGAAGAGACGCCCTCTCAGCTTCGGGCAACCGAGGAAATCAAGCAAGATATGGAACGGGACAAGCCCATGGATCGCCTGCTCTGCGGGGACGTCGGCTATGGCAAAACCGAGGTGGCATTGCGCGCGGCGTTCAAGGCCGTTATGGATGGGAAACAGGTTGCTTTCCTGGCGCCTACCACGATTCTTGTGCAACAGCATTATCAGACCATGATGGATCGCTTTCTGTCTTTTCCGTTGCGCATTGAATTTCTTTCCCGCTTTAAAAGCGCGGAGAAGCAAAAAGAAGTCGTAAAAAGTCTCGGTCAGGGGAGCGTCGACATTGTTGTAGGCACGCATCGCTTGCTGTCCAAAGATGTGCATTTCAAGGATTTAGGCCTACTAATCGTCGATGAAGAGCAACGTTTCGGCGTAAAGGACAAAGAGAAAATGAAGAAAATGAAGGAAAACGTGGATGTGTTGACGCTTTCCGCAACGCCCATTCCGCGCACGCTTCAACTTTCTTTGACGGGAATTCGCGATATGAGCCTTCTGGAGGAGCCACCGGAAGAGCGCTATCCGACGATATCTTACGTGCTTGAGGCAGATCCTCTCGTTATTCGTGACGCCATTCGGCGTGAATTGGACCGCCGTGGTCAGGTCTATGTCGTTCATAACCGCGTTCATGATATTCACTATGCCTATGAGCGTCTTCAGGCTCTTGTGCCGGAGGCACGTATTGCGGTGGCCCATGGCCAGATGAGCATACGTGAACTGGAAAATGTAATGGAGGGCTTTGTATCGGGGGAAGCCGATATTTTGCTTTCGACCACCATCATTGAAACGGGAATGGACATTGCCAACGTCAATACGCTCATCGTCGAGCGCGCCGATCGCATGGGCCTGTCCCAGCTCTATCAGTTGAAGGGACGCATCGGGCGCTCAGACAGACAAAGTTATGCCTATTTTACGTATGAACGCGATCACATGCTGTCGGAAATTTCGGAAAAGCGCTTAAAAGCCATACGCGATTTCAGTGAATTCGGCTCCGGTTATAAAATTGCCATGCGTGATCTGGAACTTCGCGGAGCGGGAAATCTTCTGGGAGAGAGCCAATCCGGACATATTGAGTCCATCGGCTATGAGCTGTATGTGCGCATGCTGGAAGAAGCAGTAGCCCGCGTAAAAGGCGAAACGAAAAAAGTGCATTTGGATGACATTAACGTCGATGTTAAGGTCAGTGCCTACATTCCTGACGGGTACATCCCTCAAAGTTCCGACAAAATCATGATGTATCGTCAGATCGCTGCGATTGAAAATGAAGAAGATTACGGTAAAATTGTAGAGGAACTCATTGATCGCTTCGGTGACCCTCCGGAAAGCGTGGAAAATCTGCTCAACATCGCCCTGATTAAACGATGGGCGAGCGACTTGGGCTTTTCTCGCATTAAGGAGACGGAAGAAGCGGTCGAATTGCGTTATGAGCGTTTTGAACAATTTTCCGTGGAACAGCTCAAGGCGATTTCGGAAGGATATAGCGGTCCGCTGACCTTCGACTTTCAAAAAGTGCCGCGTTTTAAGATCGCGGCAACGCCAAAAAAACTGAGCGATACGAAACGACTACTGTCACTCATGACGCAGTTAAAAAACAAGGAGGAAGGTATTAATGAAAAGTAGTAAAAAAGTAGTGGCTCTGGCATTGGCCGGCATGTTGGCATTGGCCGGCTGTGGGGCATCGCAGGAGACTTTTGCCACCGTCAACGGAGAGAAAATCTCCAAGGCGAAGTACGATTCCCAGCTGGATCTCTATAAAAGCATGATCGCTGCACAGTATCGTCTGCCGATGACGATTCGTGAATCGCTTATTTCCGAGCAGGTTATGTTGCAGGAACTGAAAAAGAACAATATCGAATTGACCGACAAGGATTATGCCGTGGAGTACGATAAGGCCATTCAGGCATATGGCGGTGCGGCCAATTACAGCAACACCATCAAATCGCTCGGTATTACGGATGATCAGCTGAAAGACAGCCTCCGTTATGAGACCATTTCACGTAAACATAGAGAGTGGTTCAATCAAAATCACCAGCCCGGCGACGATGAGATCAAGGCGTATTTTGAAAAGAATAAGGACGCCCTGATTACTGTGGAAGCACGCCATATTCTGGTGAACACCGAAGAAGAAGCGAACAAAGTGAAAGAACGTTTGGATAAAGGCGAGAAGTTCGAAGATGTCGCCAAAGAGGTCTCTTTGGATGCGCAATCCGCACAAAATGGCGGAAGTTTAGGCTTGACCTCACCCGACAAGTTCGTTCCCGAATTCAAGAAGGCTATTCTTGAACAGAAGGTAGGCGAAATCGGCGCTCCGGTAAAGAGTCAGTTCGGTTTCCATATCATTCAGGTGGATAAGCGCAATGATACCGTTGAAGCGCTTCATGATCAGATCGTGGAAAAAATTAACGGAGATAAATACGCACAATATCTGCAGGAACAGATTGCGGCCGCCGATGTCAAAATTGAAGGCGAAAGCGAGTCATCCGCAGCGTCGGAAGTCGAATCGGAACAAGGTTCAGAAACAGATGCTTCCGCAGCGCCTGCTGAGAGCAGTGAAGCGGCAAAAAATTAAGTTTGTTTCCGTTTCTATGGTAAGGAGCCATCAAAATAGGGTATAAAACCATACCGTAGGCACGAAAGAATACCCATTGGGAAAAAATAGGAGGAAACATGGCTACAAAAGTTGCGATTAACGGTTTTGGGCGTATCGGTCGTCTGGCGCTGCGTGAAATGCTGCGCAATGCACCGGAACTGGAAGTGGTGGCAATCAACGATTTAACGGACAATGAAGATCTGCTTTATTTATTAAAGTATGACACGGCACAAGGCGCTTTTCCGTACCACGTTGAGTTAAAGGGTGACAGCCTCATCGTTGAAGGACATGAGATTCGCTGCTATGCCGAAAAGAACGCAGCCGACTTGCCATGGAAAGAACTGGGTGTGGATTTTGTTCTCGAATGCACCGGTTTTTATACGTCAAAAGAAAAATCACAGGCACACATTGACGCCGGTGCAAAGCGCGTTCTCATCTCCGCTCCGGCGAAGGGCGAAGGCGTTAAGATGATTGTCTACGGGGTTAACCACAAGAGCCTTGATGATGATGATCTCATCGTATCTGCAGCGTCCTGTACGACAAACTGCTTGGCACCGATGGTCAACGCATTGAACGAAGCCTTTGGGGTGGATCATTCCATCATGTCTACGATTCATGGTTACACCTCAACACAGCGCTTACAGGATGCACCGGGCGGAAGAAAGAGTCGCGCGGGTGCCGCCAACACCATTCCAGCGACTACGGGTGCGGCGAAAGCCATCGGAAAAGTTATTCCGGAATTAAGCGGTCGTATCGACGGCAGCGCATTGCGTGTTCCGGTCATCACGGGTTCCATCGTTGAGCTCTACTCGGTGTTAAATAAGAAGGTCACCGTTGAGGAAGTGAATGCGGCGATGAAAGAGCGCGATGCCGAATGGTTCCGCTACAATGAAGATGAGATTGTAAGCTCCGACATCATCGGCGTTCCGTGCCCCTCGATTTTCGATGCCACATTAACCAATGTCGTGGAAGGACCGGACGGAAAGCAGATCGTTAAGACCTGCTCGTGGTATGACAATGAAATGGGCTTTACCAGCAACATGGTGCGCACCCTCAAATACTTCGCAGAAGTCGCGAAATAACACAAAAAAGGCGAGGAGGGAACTCCTCGCCTTTTTTTTCGGCCAAACGGCTTTCCTTTCAATGAGAAGATAAAAGATAGAGAGAAAAGCGGAAGAAAGGACGTACAAGTATGCCCAAAAAGACAATTGACGATTATGATCTGAACGGAAAAAAAGTTTTGGTGCGTGTGGATTTTAATGTTCCCCAAGCCAAAGACGGATCCGGACGCATTACGGATGACAGCCGGATTGTTGCCGCCCTGCCAACGATTGAGGCTTTGCTGAAAAAGAATGCAGCCGTTATTTTAATGAGCCATCTGGGACGCCCGAAGGGCGCAGACCCGGCACTAACATTGAAACCGGTAGCGGAACGCTTGGAAGAGCTGCTGCACCAACCCGTATCGTTCTTCTCTTCACCTGTTGTTGTTGATAACGAGGTGAAGAAAAATGTCTCCGAAATGAAAAGCGGAGAAGTCTGTTTATTGGAAAACACGCGTTACGTTGCGGGCGAATCCAAGAATGATCCGACGTTCGCCGCCGAGTTGGCCTCGTTAGCGGATGTATTCGTCAATGACGCGTTTGCCACGTGCCATCGTGCACACAGCTCCAACGTCGGTGTCGCATCCCTGCTACCTTCCGCACTCGGCCTTCTTGTCCAAAAAGAAGTCGATATCATGGGCGAAGCGCTCAGTGAGCCGGAACGTCCTTTTGTCGCGATTTTAGGCGGTGCGAAAGTATCCGATAAAATCGGTGTCATCGAAAATTTACTCAATAAGGTGGACACCATTCTCATCGGCGGCGGCATGGCGTATACGTTCCTTAAAGCGCTCGGCAAAGAGATCGGCACCTCATTGTTGGAAGAGGATAAGATCGATTTAGCGAAAGAACTGCTTCGTCGTGCAGAAGAAAAGGGTGTACATGTCGAATTACCTGTGGATGGTGTGATCGCAGACGAAGTGAAATCCGGACAGACAACGGAAGTTGTTTCCGTCGATGCCATTCCGAAGGATAAAATGTCTCTGGACATCGGCCCGAAAACGATACAAAAATATGTCAACATTATTGAAGCGGCAAAAACAGTCGTTTGGAACGGCCCGATGGGGGTCTTTGAACTTCCCGAATTTGCAGAGGGAACCTTTGCGTTAGCTAAAGCGATGGCGAATTGTTCCGGTGTGACCATTATTGGTGGCGGAGACAGTGCTGCAGCAGTGGAACAGGCGGGACTAAAAGACAAGATGACGCATGTTTCTACCGGTGGCGGAGCCTCTCTTGAATTTCTGGAAGGCAAGACCCTTCCCGGGATTGCCGCCATTTCGGATCGGTAATAGGTTCGTAAAAGAGAAAAAAGGAGAAGATTATGCGTAAGCCGCTCATTGCCGGCAACTGGAAGATGAACAAAACGCCGTATCAGGCGCAGATGCTTGTGCGTCAAATTGATTCCATTGAATTGGATGACGAAGTTGAGGCGTTGGTTTGTGTACCGGCAGTTGATCTTCAGGCAGTCAACGAAGTTATGGATGATACGCAACTGCATCTCGGTGCGCAGAATATGCACTATGAGGATCACGGGGCGTATACCGGTGAAATTTCCGCCGCCATGCTCAAAGATTTACAGGTGGAGTACGTCATTCTCGGGCATTCCGAGCGTCGCGAACTCTTTGGTGAATCCGATGCGCTGATTCAGAAAAAAGTCGACGCCGCCTTAGCGAATGGGCTTCTTCCCATTCTTTGCGTTGGGGAGACTCTGGAAGAGAGGGAAGCCGGAAAACAAGAGGAGAAGGTACAGGGACAATTGATGTCGGCCCTGCAAAATGTAAAACCGGATGACTTTAAAAAATTGGTGATCGCCTATGAACCGATTTGGGCGATTGGTACCGGGAAAACCGCTTCCGATGCCGATGCGGAAGAAATGGCCGCCTTTATTCGTCGACAGGTTGCGACAATGATTTCTCCCGCTGCAGCGGAGAATGTTCGCATTCTTTATGGCGGTTCGGTTAAACCGGAAAACATTAAGAAGATTATGGAACAGGAAAACATCGACGGTGCACTTGTTGGCGGTGCAAGCCTGGAAGCGCCGAGCTTCATCAGCTTAGTCAACTATCGCCTCGATTAACGAGTAACAACGAATAGAAAAGGAGAAGGTTATGTCACAAATCATTGATCTCTATGCCCGTCAGGTTTTGGATTCTCGCGGCAATCCGACAGTGGAAGTGGAAGTTACGACGGAACTTGGCGGTTTCGGTCGCGCGATTGTTCCGTCGGGAGCATCTACCGGTGCATTTGAAGCCGTAGAGCTTCGTGACGGGGAGAAGGCATTCGGCGGCAAGGGCGTATTGAAAGCTGTAGATCACGTGAACAACGAGTTGGCGACCCTTCTTGAGGGATGGGAAGTCAGCGATCAGGTGGGCATTGATCACGCCATGATTGAAGCGGACGGCACGCCCAATAAGGCAAACTTCGGCGCCAATGCCATTCTTGGCGTTTCGTTGGCCTGCGCTCGTGCGGCTGCCGATGAATACGGGATGCCTCTTTACAACTACATCGGCGGTGTAAACGCCAAAACCCTGCCTGTACCGATGATGAATGTCATCAACGGCGGAAAACATGCGGATAACTCGGTTAACTTCCAGGAATTCATGATTATGCCGGTGGGTGCCGGTTCCTGGTCGGAAGCGCTGGAACAGTGTGCGGAAGTGTTCCACACGCTTAAAAGCGTGTTGACCAAAGACGGCCATCCGACCGCTGTAGGGGATGAGGGCGGCTTTGCACCGAACTTCAAGAACGACGAAGAACCGTTGCAGTATTTGGTAAAAGCCATTGAAGCGGCAGGGTTCACGCCGGGAACGGACTTCATGATCGCGATGGATCCGGCTACGACTGAACTTTTTGAAGAAGCCAAAAAAATCGGTAAAGAAGGCTATTATTTCTGGAAAACCGATGAATTCAAAACAACCGATGAAATGATCGATCTCTGGGAAGAATGGATCGCGAAATATCCCATCATCTCTATCGAAGACGGCCTGGCGGAAGAAGATTGGGCGGGCTGGCAAAAGATGACCGAACGTATTGGGAATAAAGTCCAGTTGGTTGGCGATGACCTGTTCGTTACCAATACGGAGCGCTTGGCGAAAGGCATTTCCATGAACGTGGCCAATGCCATTCTAATTAAGGTCAATCAGATCGGTACGCTCACGGAAACGCTGGATGCCATCGAAATGGCAAAGCGCGCCGGTTATACGGCCATCGTCTCACATCGCTCCGGCGAAAGTGAAGATACGACGATCGCGGATCTGGTCGTGGCGACAAATGCCGGTCAGATTAAGACGGGAGCGCCAAGCCGCACGGATCGTGTCGCAAAGTACAATCAGCTTCTACGTATTGAGGATATGTTTGCCGATGAAGCTGTGTATCCGGGAATGGATGCCTTCTATAATCTTCCGGAACAGGAATAATTGAGATTCGATAGCTTCGAACAGAAAAAAACAGTAGAACGAAGGACGGTGTCGAGAATTCGGCACCGTCTTTTTTTAGGCATTCGTTTTCATTAGAGCAAGATCAATGTCCGGTTAAATCAATGTAATTAAGATGATCTTTACTTGAAGATGCGCCAAGTAAAACGGTATTTGCACAAGAGGGAAGAAAACTGCCCATCTTTCTGTAGGAAATGGTAAAATAAGACAAGAAGGATAACGTTTTGCCGTAGGATAACGATAAAGGAATGAATATAAAGGAGGGAGCACGAATGAGAAATCAAAGCGGCATGGTTTGCATGCTTTTGGCAGGCGGACAAGGCTCACGCTTAAAAGCGCTGACGCGAGATACCGCAAAGCCCGCAGTCCCCTTTGGCGGAAAATACCGTATTATCGACTTTGCCCTGAGTAACGCGACCAATTCGGATATTCACGATATCGGCGTGTTGACACAATATAAGCCGTTTCGACTCAATGAACATATCGGCATTGGCGCCGCATGGGATTATGACCGCACTTATGGCGGCTTGCGTCTGCTTTCTCCATTCTATTCGGAAGAAGGTGGACGTTGGTATGATGGAACCGCCAATGCAATTTATGAAAACATCGCTTATTTGGATAATCTTAAACCAAAGTATGTCTTGATTCTATCGGGTGATCATATTTATAAAATGAACTATAACCGCCTTTTGGATGTTCATGTCCAAAAAGGCGCTGAAGCGACGATTGCGGTCATGGAAGTACCTTGGGATGAAGCCTCCCGTTTTGGCATCATGAATACCGACGAGGACGATCGCATCATTGAATTTGAGGAAAAGCCGAAAGAACCGAAAAGCAATCTGGCCTCGATGGGCATTTACATTTTCAACTGGCCAACCCTGCGCAAGGCATTGGTCGAGGACTATAACGACAAGGATTCCACCTACGACTTTGGTCATGACATCATCCCCAAAATGCTGAAGGCGAAAATGCCGCTTTATGTTTATCGGTTTAAGGGCTATTGGAAAGACGTAGGAACAATCAAAAGCTACTGGGAAGCCAATCTGGATATGATTGATCCTCACAATGGCTTGGATATTTATGAGAAAAACTGGCGTATTTACACCTCAGCGAAGAATCTTCCGCCGCATTACATCGGTGAAAAAGCGGAAGTGACCAATTCGCTGGTCAATGAAGCGTGTCGCATTTACGGAAAAGTGGATCACTGCGTTTTGTTTACGAATGTTACCGTTGAAGAGGGCGCGGAAGTCAAGGACAGTGTGGTGCTTTCGGGTACGATCATCAAAAAAGGCGCAAAAGTCTCTCACGCGGTCATCGGCGAAAATGAGGTTATTGAAGCGGATCAGCAGATCGGGCAAGAGCAATCCGAAGCCATCTATTTGGTTGCCGGTGGAAAAATCACAAAGGAGTAGGCGATGAAAGATTGTCTTGGCATTATTTATTCTCGTTACGACGGTGAGCACGGTCACCGCGACTTCGGCCGACTTTCCGAGAATCGTCCGGAGTATATGATTCCTTTCGGCGGGCGTTATCGCATCATTGACTTTGCTCTCTCCAGCCTTTCCAATTACAGCCTGTCCCGTGTCATCCTTTATGGTGGAAACAACATTCGTTCTACGCTGGATCATGTGGGCGATGGGAAGAATTGGGAACTGAATCGACGAAACAACGGCTTATTTATCAATCCGCCCAGCCGCAATTGGGATCAACACCCGAGTATCATTCAGACGTACTATGACTCGATTACCTTTTTTGAGGAATCTACGGCGTCCAATATTCACGTGATGAATCCGATGATGATTACCAAAGCGGATCTGGATGAAGCATATGACCGCTTTTTAGAAAGCGGAGATGACGTTTTGCTCTTCTACAAAAACATCGAGGATCGCGGCGGAGCCTATACGAACATGAGCAAGCTGATTTTGGATGAACAGGGAAATTTTGTGAACATGGGCATCAATCTGGGAACAAATGAGGCGTTTCCGCTTTATCTGGAGCGCATGTTCATCAAGCGAACCGTTTTCGTGAATCTGGTCAAGCATGCCCTGGAACGCGGCTCAGCCACGACGCTTATTGAAGCCATTAACAAGGAAAGAAAGCGGCTGAAAATCGGTGTATATGAGGTTTCCGCTCCCGTTTTGGTCATCAATGACATCTACTCCTATTTTCAGGCCAGCATGAGTCTTTTGGATCAGAATCTGTATCAGGAAATCTTCTTCCGTGACAATATGATTTACACCAAGTCCAAGGATGAGCCGTCCACCATGTATGCACCCAGCGCCAATGTACGCAACAGTCTTGTGGCAAATGGCTGTATTGTTGAAGGGCAGGTGGAAAACTCCATTCTTTCCCGTGGCGTGCATGTGCATAAAGATGCCATTGTGCGCAACAGTATTTTGAATGAAAAAACTGTTGTCGGTCCTAACGCCGTTGTCGTCAACACCATCACGGATAAGCGCGCGGTGATTGAAGAAGGCGTTACCCTTGCCGGCGCGTACTCTCATCCGTTTGTCGTGGGAAAGAAAGAAGTGATTTCGAGGTAAAAAATGAATATTCTGTATGTAGCGGCGGAGGCGGCACCATTCATTAAAACGGGCGGCTTGGCGGATGTAGCGGCTTCTTTACCCAAGGCGCTGAATCAAATCGGCTGTGATTGTCGCGTTGTGCTTCCGCTTTATTCGCAAATTGATGAGAGGTATCGTCGTGAGATGCGTCTCGTTACCCAATTCGCAGTGAGCGTGGGGTGGAAAAATGAATATTGCGGCGTCTATGAACTGACGTACAATGGCGCCACATATTATTTTCTGGACAATGAATATTATTTTAAACGGCCGGCTGTCTACGGCCAGTTTGATGATGGCGAACGCTTTATCTTTTTCTCCAAGGCCGCCGTGCGCCTGCCGCGTATTTTAGACTGGAATGTGGACGTTATTCATGCCAATGATTGGCATGCCGGCTTAGTTCCCGTATATCTCAATGATTTTCGCCGCGGCGATGACTTTTATCGGGAAACACGTTCGATCTATACGATTCATAATCTCAAGTATCAGGGACAATTTTCACCGGATCTTTTCTTCTGGACCAATCTCAATCCGGCCTACTATTCCGACTACGATCTGAAATTTTATGAATCGATTAATTTCATGAAAGCGGCTATTGTACACGCGACGAAAGTGAACACGGTCTCAGAAACGTATGCCGAAGAAATTCATTATCCCTTCTTTGCTGAGGGGCTGCAAAATGTCATTAATGCGTATTCTTGGAAGATTTCCGGTATTTTAAACGGCATTGATGAAGACGTTTGGAATCCGCGAACAGACGACGTGATCGCGCAGCAATATGACGTGCGTACACTTTCCCTGCGAAAGAAAAATAAGCAGGCTCTACAGAAGGAAGTGAGGTTGCCCGTGCGAGACGATGTCCCGCTCTTTGGAATGGTGACGCGATTAAATGCGATGAAGGGACTGGATCTTGTGCGCTATATTCTGGAAGAATTTCTTCAGGAAGATGTGCAGTTTGTCGTCGTCGGCACAGGAGATGAGACCTATGAAGAAATGTTCCGTTATTTTGCGGACAAGTATCCGGACAAGTTGGCCGCACGCATTCATTTTTCGACCAAAGAATCGCACGAAGTCTATGCCGGTGCTGATCTCTTTTTAATGCCGTCCATGATTGAACCGTGCGGGCTCTCGCAAATGATTGCGATGCGTTACGGATGCGTGCCGTTGGTGCGCGAGGCCGGCGGCCTTCGCGATTCGGTGCTGCCATACAATCAATATGAAAAGACAGGGGAAGGATTCACCTTTGCCAATGTAAATGCGCATGATCTTCTCTTTACGATGCAACGGGCCTGTGAAGTTTTTCGCAGGAATCCGCAGGATTTTTCTCTTTTACAGAAAAACGGGATGACTAAGGATCTTAGCTGGCAGGTATCCAGTCGGAAATATCTGGCGCTTTACCAATCGTTGAATCCTTTTGGACAAGGAACGGATAAACAATGACCTTGGAAAAAGAACAACCGGGACAAACAACCTCTGTGTGTGCGGAAAGACCGATTCTTCCGGTCGCCTCCGCCCATGCGCTTTCCACTACACTCGGTATCACCTATACGAAA
This sequence comes from Murdochiella sp. Marseille-P8839, assembly GCA_019753405.1. Classification (GTDB taxonomy): domain Bacteria; phylum Bacillota; class Clostridia; order Tissierellales; family Peptoniphilaceae; genus Murdochiella. Next base: position 349,906 of record JAIKLF010000001.1, read on the forward strand.
AATCGAAGTGTTTTTCGTGTCTGGGCGCCCACGAAGCACCACGTTTCGCTTCGCCTTTTTGCATCGGCGGAAGGTGGAATATGCCAAACGGTGGATATGCAGAATCAGGATGGCGTTTATTCGGCTTGTGTAGAAGGGGATTGGGACGGCTATTTTTATACCTATTTTGTTGATGGTGTGGAGGTACCGGATCCGTATTCCGTTTCCGCTTCGCTTAACGGACGGCGAAGTGCCGTTGTGGATCTTTCATCGACAGACCCGAGCGGATTTCGCCAAAGTACCTACGTGCAGACAAAAGAGGAGGATGCGATCCTGTATGAACTGCACGTCGGCGATTATTCTTTTCATGAACACAGTGGGGCAACGTTTCCGGGCAAATATCTGGGACTTGTTGAAGACAGCACCTATTACGGGGTAAAAACGGGACTGGAGCATCTTAAAGAGCTGGGGATTACCCATGTACACTTGATGCCCATCGCTCAAAATGCGACGGTGGATGAACACCCTTCGCGCTTCGGCGCAGAAGACAACTACAACTGGGGATATGATCCGCATCTCTACAACGTGCCGGAGGGAGCGTATGCTACAGATCCCTTTGATCCGAAAGCGCGTATTCGTGAGCTGAAAACGGCCATACAGAAGTTGCATGAAGCCGGAATCGGCGTGGTTTTGGACGTTGTATATAATCACACCTTTCGAACAAAAGATTCGGTTTTCAATCTCCTCGTTCCCGATTATTATTATCGCAAGGAGAACGACAACTTTTCAGACGGCTCCGGTGTAGGCAATGAAATTGCATCCGAAGCGCCCATGATGCGCAAGTTTATTCTGGAATCGTTGTTGTATTGGCAAAAAGAATATCTTGTTGATGGCTTTCGCTTTGATTTGATGGCTTTAACGGATCAGGAGACCGTTCGTATGGTCGTTAAAGAATTGCGGAAAGTTAACCCCCATACGATCATTTATGGAGAGCCTTGGGTCGGAGCGTATTCTGCTTTGCCGGAAAAACAACAAACACGGTGGGGAACACAAAACAAACAAGGTTTCGCACTTTTTAATGCACCATTTCGCGATGCGCTTTGCGGCGGCGTGGAAGGAAGCGGTCGTGGATTTGTTCAAGGCAATCCACGTGGAAAGCGGTGGACGGATATCGGGCTTTTAGGATCCATCAATGACGGTAAGGGCCACAACGGAGGCTTGGAGGATCCGACCAACTCGATCAACTATTTTTGCGCGCACGACAACCTCATTCTGGAGGATAAGCTGAACCTGTCGCTGAACGGTGCCGAGCATCGCGAAGCCATGACCAAGCTGGCCTTCAGTATCCTGTTGACGGCGCAGGGTATTCCCTTTTTCCATGCCGGAAATGAATTTCGTCGGTCAAAAAAAATGATCAGCAATTCCTATTGCGCACCGTATTCGATTAACGCCATCGATTGGAGCAAAAAAGAAGAGCACCGGTCTGTTTTTCGCTATGTGCAGGATCTGATCACGTTACGAAAAACCTATCCGGTTTTTCGACTGAAAACCGGTGCAGAAGTGCGTGAACGGGTAAATATTCTGCCTATTGAAGAACCGTCGGTTATTGGTGTGACCTATCGTTTAGGCGATCGCTGCAATGGAGATTATCTCGTTTCTCTGTTTCATGACGGCTGGTGGGATTTTTCGGCAGACATCACGGTTCTCTTCGATGCGCTTCATGCAGAACGCATTGAAGCGCAACGCATTTTTGATCGCTGGGGATTCGTTTCGGGTAATCGTGTAGAAGTGAGTCGTACCGATCGCCTGCATTTACCGCTAGCACCGATTTCCATGACGCTTTTTCGCGTTCATGTACTGTATTGAGGAAAAAGAACTACGAATGATCCCGAATCGGGATGCATCGCCAAGACAAACGTAAGGAGGGTATTGTGGAGTATCATTCTGTTTATGAACAATGGCTGGCAGATGAGAGCCTGGATGCAAACTTGAAGGACGAATTGGTCGCGATTCGGGATAATGAAGAAGAAATTAAGGATCGCTTTTATCAATCGTTGAGCTTCGGTACGGCAGGCCTTCGCGGAAAACTCGGCGCAGGGACCAATCGTATGAACGTGGTAACCGTCGGTCGGGCGACAGAAGGTTTTGCACGTATGATCGCGGATTGCGGGGAAGAAGCCAAGAGAAAAGGCGTCGCCATCGGTTATGATGTGCGCCATATGTCTCGTGAATTTGCGCATCTCTCGGCGGAGATTTTTGCTGCGCACGGCATTCGTGTGTACCTGCATCGCGATATTGTACCAACACCGGTTTTGTCGTATACGATTCGGGATCTTGGTGCCTTTGCCGGCGTAATGGTAACCGCGTCGCACAATCCGCGGGAGTATAACGGCTACAAAGCGTACGGCACAGCGGGCTCACAGATTCTGGATGATTGGGCGGAGCAAATCGAAAAAAATATACATGCGTGTGAGAAGGACGGACGCATTGAACGCATAGCTTTTGATCAGGGGGTATCCGAAGGAAAAATTGTACTCATCGACGACAGTCTGATGGAACGTTACTTGGAGAAGGTTCTTGCTCTGGCTATCCATGAGGATGTTGATAAATCGGTTCCATTTGTGTATTCACCGCTTAACGGATGCGGAAACATTCCTATCCGCACGGTGTTGACACGCAGAGGATTTACCGGCATGGCGCTTGTTGAGGAAGAAATTGAACCGGATCCGGATTTCACTACGACTGGCTATCCCAATCCGGAACGTCCGGAGTGCTTCCGCCTGGCAGAAAAAAAAGGACAGGAAGTGGGTGCGGAGCTGCTGATCGCCTCCGATCCGGATTCCGACCGCTTGGCTCTTGAAGTGCGCAAACCCGACGGCACATATCAATTTTTCAACGGAAACCATATCGGCGCCCTGCTTACGCACTATATTGTTTCCGAGATGGCCGCTACGGGAAAATTGCCAAAAGACGGTGCCGTCATTAAATCCATCGTGACCGGCGATATTGCGCGAAAGATCACAAAAAAGTACGGTCTGGCTCTCTTTGATGTTCTCACCGGTTTTAAGAACATTGCCGCACCGGTTAACGAATGGGATACCACAAAAGAACATACCTTTGTCTTCGGCTACGAGGAAAGCATCGGGTACAACCACGGTGAATTTGTGCGGGATAAGGATGCGGTTTCGTCGGCGATGTTGCTTGTCGAAGCAGCTGCCTTTTACAAAAAAACGCAGAAAAAAACACTTTTAGATGTTTTGCACGATATTTACCGAGAGTATGGCTATTATGGTAATAAGCTGGTTTCCATCGTGAAATAGGGAGCGGACGGACAGGCGCTCATCGGGCGCATCATGGACACTTTCCGCGAAAAGGGAATTATAGATGCCGGAGAGCGTAAGGTCATTAAGGTAATAGATTATCTTAACGACGACACCGGACTGCCCAAATCCAATGTTTTAAAATATGAGTTTGGTGACGAGAGTTGGTGTGCCATTCGTCCTTCGGGAACAGAACCGAAAATTAAGCTCTACGTCTATTCGGTAGGAGAACAGGAACAAGAGGCAAATGCCATTTGTGACGAATTGGCGGAGAAGATTACCGCACAGATGCACAGTGTGAAATAAGCATCGCCCTTCTGCCTTTTCCGCAGGAGGGCTTTTTATTTGCATGAACCAACCAGAACATAACGCGTATACAAAAAATCGTCACAGAAGACTCGTAAGATGAGGACGTTAATTACCCATAGAATTGAGGCGAAGCGATGAATGAATTTTTTAACGCCATGGAAGCGTTGTTTTTTACGGAATTGTTTGGAAAGGTCACGCTCTACATGATTCTTTCCACCGTGCTTAAATTTGTGTTTGTCCTCATCGTCCTATCTTTTGTGAGTCGTATTGTGCGCATGATTACGATGGATATTCAGCAGACGGCTACGCGTCGACCTGTGCAGGCGGCTTCATTACGACTGTTGAGCAATCCGGAAGACTATGATTTTCCTTTGCGGGATGAATATTACCTTTCGGACAACACCTCTATTGGACGTGCGGACGATAACACGATCGTCATCAAGGACCGTCAGATGAGCAAACATCAAGCCGTTATTGTACAGAACGGACCTCATTTTTTCATTGACGATTTACAGTCCACCAATCCGACAACGGTGAATGACGGCATCGTCCTTCAACCCACAGAGTTACATTCTCGAGACATCGTCTCTCTTGGCGGTCTCCATTTTGTGTTTTTGAACGAGGAAGAACATGAAGACTGATTTACTCCATCGACAGGAACCGACGGCACAGCGTGCGAAAGCGGCCTTTGCGCAGACCAAGTGGCTGCTGTTTCTGTTTCAGTTCTTGGCTATTTTTCTGGTATACCTTTTTCAGATCAAAGAGCTCAGTACTCAATCTCTTCTGTTTGGGGGTGGGCTTTTACTGGTTTCCTTGCTTTCGTTGACCATCTTGCATGTTGTGACGAAGGGGGACAGCTATCTCCTGCTTATCGCCAATATGATTTTCAGTATCGGGATCATCATGATCTATCGCCTTGATCCGGGTCGGGGAGAACGACAGCTGATGATCTATCTTGCAAGCCTTGTCGCCTTTTTTGTGGTTACTTTTGTTTTGCGCAATACGCCTCAGCTTTGGGAAGGACATACGATATTTTATTTCGTTGTTACGCTTCTGCTTTTTCTCGTGACGCTGGCATTCGGCGTGACATTCGGTGGAGCGCGCAACTGGTTTTCGATTGCCGGTGTTCGTGTGCAGCCTTCCGAGTTTGCGAAGGTACCGTTTGTGCTGTTTCTTGCCTCGTGGTATAAAAACTATGAACGGCATGAAAAGACCTTTTTAGGGCGTATTTCCTTGACCGTTTTGGTCTACGTGCTTCTTGGCTTGTTCCTGTTGCAGCGTGAATTGGGTACGGCAGCCGTGTTTTTTGCAACGCTGTTAACCACACAAATCGCCTTTGAACGGCGGCGCTGGATACCGGTGGTGAACTTCTTTCTGGCGTTGGTCGGTTTATATGTGGCGTATCATCTTTTCGGCCATGTGCGCGTCCGTTTTGCTATGTGGTGGGATCCCTGGCAGGACTTTAACGATAAAGGCTACCAAATCATACAAGCTCTTTTTGCCGTTGCGGAAGGCAGTTTTTTCGGTACCGGGATCGGAATGGGCCATCCCGAGAACATACCTCTCGGCCATTCGGATTTTATCTATGCTTCAGTTATTGAGGAGATGGGCTCATTTATGGGCATCTGTCTAATCCTGCTTTTTGTTCTGCTTCTTTATCGCGGCATTAAAATTGCGATGCAGCAGGAGCGCGATTTTTATGCGGCAGCGGCGGTTGCGGTGAGTGCCATTTTCGCGTCGCAGGCGATTATCATGTTTGCCGGTGTATTGAAGGTAATTCCCTTGACGGGCATAACCGTGCCGTTTTTGACCTATGGCGGGTCGTCCCTTCTCTCCAGTTTTCTTCTGCTTGCCATTCTACAGACCTGCTCGGAGCACATGCCGTATAAAGGAGGTCTTCATGGAACGAAGTAAACGTCGATTGGCGATTGTAGTCGGTTTATTTCTGGTACTTTTTCTCGGTCTGGTGTTGTACCTGGTGTTTTTTCAACTGGTCAAGGCGCCGGAATTGCGTGCCAATTCCATGAATATGCGAAATTGGGTGGATGAAACGCATTTTGGACGCGGGCGTTTCTATGATCGGAACGGACAGGAACTTGTCGGACGAGAGAAAGATGAAGACGGCGAATACTATCGTTATTCCAATCACCCGAACATGTATTCTCATCTGATCGGATACCATTCCGGCTTGTATGGTAAAACCGGTTTGGAAAAAGCACTCAATAGCGAATTGCTTAACCTATCGAGCGATAACCCCATTGCGGCCCTGCGTGGAACGGTACTGAACGAAGGGACGGGAAACGACGCGGTTCTTACGATTGACAATGATTTGCAATATTGTGCCTATAGCGCGATGGAAGACCATAAGGGTGCAGCGATCGCCATGGATGTGAAAACGGGAGAAATCCTGGCGATGGTTTCACTTCCCTCGTTCAATGTGAATGATGTGGACGAATATTGGAACGAGTTGATTGAAGATGAAGGCGATGTACTTTTTCCTCGCGCCACCCTCGGACGCTATACGCCGGGTTCCGTCATCAAGCCGATCACGGCTCTGGCCCTGTTAAGCCAGGGCGTGGATTTAAATTATGAGGATAAGGGGCAAACGACGGTGGACGGCAAGCGCTATACCAATGCCGGCGAAGCGGCATATGGAGAAATCGGCTTAAAAGAAGCGCTTATGCACTCTTCTAATGTCTATTTTATCGACAAGACAAAAAACATGGATCCTTCCGCGCTCAGACAGGCAATGGAGTCGGTGGGATTTAATAAGGAATTGCCGTTCCTGTTGCCGACGGCAAAGTCCATTGCCGATTATAAAGAAGGCATGGACGTCAATTTGAAAGTTTCCGACAGTTTCGGACAAGGCGATGTTCTGGTCACGCCCTTACAGATGACCATAGCCTATGCCGCTTTTGCGAATGGGGGAAAAGTGTTGGAACCGCATATCGTGAAGAACTTTCTTACGCCTGCCGGAGAAGAAATCAAGCCGACAAAACCGAATGTACTGAACCAGATTTCCGCTTCCCATGCAGCGATTCTTCGCGAAGATCTAATCGCAACCGGTGATACGATCGGCCTTTCCGATGCGCTGGGACAAAGTGCCGGAGGAAAGACCGGAACGGCGGAAACCGCAAATAACTCCACCAACGCGTGGACAATCGGTTTTGCTCCGGCCGAAGATCCCCGTGTGGTGGTTTGCGTTGTTCTGGAAGACGATGGACGTTCCGGCGGCGAAGCGGCGCTGCCGGTTGTGGCTGAAATTCTTTCGCAAGCCCTGGCAACGCAGGAATAGTGTTACGACGAACGCACGGTTTTTGTGAATAAATTGTCCCCAATCGTGGTGATGACCGTTGTTTTTCTCAGTGTTTTTTCCATGTACGCGGCGCAAACAGAATGAGTACGGGCCAGATTTCGAGTCGTCCGGCAATCATACCCACCGTCAACATGAATTTGGTAAAGGTACGGTATCCGGCATAATTTCCGGTGGGACCGACCACGCTTCCCAGACCGGGTCCAACATTATTAAAGGTTGCGAATACGGTGGAGACTGCCGTCTCTAACGTATCCGTAAGGGGATCCAGACAAACGATCAAAAGCAGAACAATAATGCAAAGTAAGTAAATGGCAAGATAACCATAGAGCTTGCGCAGCGAGGGGCCGTCCATCGCCTCTCCATCAAAGTGTAGCGGTACCACACGACGCGGATGGCGTGTTTGTGTCAGTGTGCGAAATGCGGATTTGATGGTAATCGCAACGCGTGAAACTTTAAATCCTCCTGCCGTGGATCCGCCGCAGCCGCCGATGACCATCGCAATGAGCAAAATGACACGCGAAAAGAGTGGCCAGCGTGCGAAGTCCGCCGTGCAGAAACCGGTAGTCGAAAGTACGGACGAAAGGGAGAAAAAGGAATCTCGTACGGTGGTGGCAGGCGTCGTAGCAGCGTAATTCAGCTGACAGAGTGTCAATGCGGCAAAAAGCACACCGAATATGCCCAGAAACCAACGAAATTCTTCGTTGTTGATCATCTTTTTGGCGTGACCGATCAGTACAAAGTAGTAGAGATTAATGTTTACCGTAAAGACCAGCATGCCGATGCCGAGCACCCATTCAATATACGAGGATTGGTAATAACCGATGGAAGCGGCTTTTACGCTGAATCCGCCTGTTCCCGCCGTACCGAAAGCATGACAGACGGCGTCAAAAAGCGGCATATTTCCCAACAGGAGAAAAATAACTAAAATCACCGTGAGGGAAAGATATATACCATACAGAATGCGCGCCGTGTCGGAAAGCTTGGCCACCAACTTACCGAAGGCAGGTCCCGGCATCTCCGCTTTGGCAATCTGTACAGAGCTGGAGGAAGCATGAGGCGTCAAAGCGAGTACAAAGACCAGCACGCCCATTCCTCCGATGAAGTGGGTAAAGGAGCGCCAGAAAAGAACCGAATGGCTGAGGAGTTCAACATTACGGGAAACGGACGCACCGGTTGTCGTTAAACCCGACGCAATTTCAAAAAAAGCGTCGATGATGCTGGGAAATTCACCTGTCAGGTAGAGGGGAAGTCCTCCGATAAGGGACAACGTCAGCCAGAGCAGGGCGCACATAACCAAGCCTTCCCGCGCATAGAATTCGGCATCGGAAGGCTGTTTACGTCCAAATAAAAAAAACAGTATCAACGACAGCGCAATAGCGATAAGCCATGCGATCTGATGATTTCCACTTTCCTGATAGAGAAGAGAAATGATAAGAGGCAGAGTGAGCAGCATGGAAAATACGCCATACACTCTTCCCATGATGTAGCGCGTAATGGAATGGTTCATCCTTCACCTCGTAAAAAGCCGTTTAATTCATTGGCCTCACCTTGATTGGATACGACAAGCACGTGATCACCCACCTGAATCGCGTCATGTCCGGAGGGAATGATAATCTCATGATCACGAACGATCAGGGCAATGAGCACACCATCACGAAACTTAACCTGCGACAGGGGCACATCAATCGCATGGAAGGTCGGACGAGCAAAACACTGCATAATTTCAACCGAACTGCTGCGCACGCGATAGAGCGCTTCAATGTTGGAACTCTGTGAAGCGTTGTCAATGGAACGCACGTAGCGGATAATGGCCGTCGCGCCCAAATTGACGGGGGTGATCATGGATTGTACGCCGACGCTGAAAGCGATAGGCAAAAGAGCCAGACGGTTCACCTTTGTAATCGTGCGCGGAACGCCTTCTGATGCGGCAAACATGGAGAGGATGATATTTTCTTCATCAATGCCGGTCATGGCGACCAGACAGTCATATTGGTGGATGTTTTCTTCTTTAAGTAATGCCTGATCGGTACCGTCGCCTAAAATGATCTCAAAATTGGGGAATTCTTCCGCCAAATCGTTAGCGATGAGTTCATTGGCTTCAATCAGCTTGATGTGTTTCGAGGTTTTACGATGCATATCCAGGACATAACGCGCGATACGGCCGCCGCCTACGATAAGAACCGATTTAATGCGTGATAGGCCGCCGAATTCTGCATAGAGATTGCGCAAATCCTTGTGCTCTCCAAGTACATAGAAATGCTGTCCGGCACGAAATGTCGTTTCGCCGGTGGGAATGACCGAACGGTCATTTTCCTGAATAATCGCGGTGATCAGCCCCGGGAAACGCTTACGAAACGCGATCATATTCATGCCGATCATGGGGCTGTCCTCTTTAACAAGGAGCTCGACCATATTCACTTGTCCGTGCGCGAAGGATTCAACGCTTAATGCCGTAGGAAATTGCAACGTACGGAAAATCTCGCGCGCAGCTTCGCGTTCCGGATTAACCATCAGAGAAATGCCCAAATTTTTAGAGGTGAAATCCAAATGTTCGGCATATTCCGGTGTGCGGATGCGCGCTACGGTGTATTTTGCACCGATGCGGTTGGCAATAACACAGGAAATGATGTTCATTTCATCCTGCTCGGTGACGGCGATGAAAATATCACATTTGTTGACATTCGCGCGGGATTGGATTTCATAAAAGGACCCGTTCCCTAAAACACCGGTGATGTCATAGGTTTCGAGAACCAACTGCAAACGGTCCGGATTTTTCTCAATTAACGTGATGTTGTGGCCTTCGGCGGAAAGACTTCGACAGAGCTCTTCACCCATCTTTCCCGCACCGACGATAACAATATCCATCTTATCTCCTTCTATGTTTACCGTGAAAAACCATGTGGTGGTCTACGATATTTCTCTCATTCGATCGCTCATGCGCATCGGTCAGAAAAGTTTATCACGTAAATTTTTCCAATACCAGTTTGTGCGAAAGATCACGCGGTGAATAGTCTCGTTCGGAACAAAAAAGGTAAACCGTTTAACGTGGCGAAAACGATGTGAAACGCCATCCCCAACAAGTGCAATACGATCACAATCACTTTGGTCAATGGTGAGCACCGTTTTGGATTCGGAAGGGAGAACCAAAGAAGTGGGCAACGAATCAAAACTTTTGGAACGTACGGGATGCAAGGCGGTGATCTGATAGCCATTGAGCGTTTGATGCAGAATGGATCCACCGGCGGAAAGATTATAGGCGGTTGAACCGGCCGGGGTAGAGAGCATGAGACCGTCCCCGGAGGTGTTGATAAAATCGACATCATCAATATTTACGCCCAGATGCAGAATGTGTTCATCGTCGCTTTGTACGATGAACTCATTTACCGCAAGCAAGGTGTAAGGCCAGGCGGATGTCTCCACGTGAACACCCAATAACCCCTGTGGATGAATCTCGTACTGTTTATGAAGTAATTGGGTGAGATGTTCTTCCAAATCGGTGGTATTGACTTCTTGAAAAAAACCCAAGTGACCCGTATTGATGCCGAAAAAGGGAATGGGTGAAAAATCTGTAGAATGCACAGCACGAAGAAACGTTCCGTCTCCACCGATAACAACATTATATTCAGCACGTTCGTCATAAACGCGGGAGATTTCATAGCCGTGGATCTGAAAAAAATGTTCTACCTGCTGATGAACAACAGCAGATGCTTTATCCGGTTTGCAAAAAAGATTGATCGTTTTCATCTGGAATTCCTTCCCAACCGTACTGCAGTCATGGTATCACATCTTACAGATTGGAAAAATGGTAATCGGCGAAAATAGCTAACCGGATAACCGAAAAGAGCCCGTCCACAGGTCACTGCAGGAGCTACTCTTGAACGGGGGGAAAAGGTATGCTACACTCAAATTGTCCTTGGATACGCCTGAAAATTAAACCTACGCATCTTATAAGGAACGGCGGAGTCCTACAACCGAAGACAAGCCCCCTTTGAGGGGACGTCGGAAGTGCAAGGCAGCTGTCCCACCTTCACATACAGAAGGTATTAAACGAGTAAGGCCCAAGGATTTGTCTATTCCTCCCGCCTGAATGGCGGGAGTTTTTATGTTAACGAGTTGGGTATAAGTAAAAACGTAATGGCAATGTGTCAGGCTTAAATACAAAAGCCGCACGGACGCGAGATGCCGCATAAGCACGAGGACTACGGAAATCACGCAAAGAACAAATAGGAAGAAGAGAAAAGGAGCTGTCATGGGGATTATTGATTATATTGAAGCGAAAAACAGGGAAAGAGTCAATCGCGCACGTCGTGAAGACGGGAAAAAGGTAGGCTTAGGCTTGCTTATCGGTGCGGCCATCGGCGCCGGTATCGGTGTTTTGACTGCACCGCAGTCCGGTGAAGAGACGCGCCAGGATATCGCAAAAAAGGCGAAAGAAGCAGGTGACATTGTTCGCGATAAAGCGGATGAATACGTCAATCTTGCACGTGATTTCGGTAACGATGTCGGTGAAAAATTAAGCCAGATTCGTCCGGCCATTCAGGAGAAAATGGAAGACTTGGGTGAGCAGTACGAAGAATCCGTTCATGGCGTGAAAGTCGAGATTGCTAAGGCAAAAGAAGAAGCGAGCGACAAAGCGGAAGTCGCGAAAGAAGGCGCAAAGGAAGTTGCCGAAGATGCCGGAAAAGGCGCCAAAAAAGCGGCGGACGATCTGAAGGAAGGCGCAAAGAAGGCTGCCGATGATGTGAAGGATGCCGCCAAAGACGTTAAGGAAGACGTCAAGGAAACGGCGAAAAAGGCGGACAAGTAACGGCGAACAGTCAGGAGGTTTGCGATGAACAACTTGACCTTAACCGTATCTCTGCAGGATGTGTTGCTGTTTGCCTTATTTGTCCTGCTGATTGTTGCGGTTGTCATACTCATTCAGGTATTAAAAAACCTGAAAACGATGACGTCCGCATTACAGGAGGTCGTAGAAAAGAACAGTGAAGAGCTGGATGCGACGATAAAATCTTTGCCCGTTCTGACGGAACGGGTGGATCATACCTTGGACAAAGTGAACACCATTTTGGACGATTCTTCCGATTCCATCGTCGAGTCCATTGCGCAGGCAAAAACGACCTTGGAAAATGCCAATCGTCTGAGCAGCGATGTTGCAGATACGGTGCAGTATGTAGCCACGACAGCAGTGGATACGGCCGATCTCATTTCGACCAATGTCAACCGAGGAAGTTCCACGTTAAACTATGCAAAAGAAGTATTGCGCATCATACGCGATGTCCTGCACAAGTAAGGCGAAAGGATACTCGCATAAAAAGAAAATATGTTCCGTAGGAAGCGCCCGCTCAAGGGCGCTTCTTTTCTTGTGAAAAGGTTAATTTCTTTTTCCCATACCTCGTCTACCTTTGAAAATGAAAACGAGGGAAAACGCCTCGTTAAGCAAAAAGAAACGCAGTATAGAAAATTCATTCACATGGAATCGTTTTTATGGTATTCTGAAATCAGGTCGAAACACAGGGAATAGAGGTGAGCTATGACACAACCGACAATAAAGGATGTAGCAAAGCTGGCAGGGGTATCGATCTCCACTGTCTCGCGCGTAATGAACAAGTCGAAACCGGTCAGCCCCGAAGCACAACGAAAAGTCATCGATGCCATCAATAAACTCGGGTTCAAACCGAATGAACTGGCCCGTAGTTTGGTAATGAAGAAGTCGAATTCCATCGGCATTCTTGTCAAAGATATCGGTATTCATTACATGGCGGAAATGATTCGCGGCGCAGAAGAAATCGGGCGTATGTACAATTACGATATTTTACTTTCCAGCACATACGGAGAGAGAGAATTGGAACAACGCGCGATTGATTTTCTCTATCGCAAACAAGTGGAAGGGATCATCATTATTTCCGAGAGCATTGAACCGGAAACGATGGTGAAGATTAAGGAATATCGCTTGCCCTATGTACTGCTTGACCGCTTTTATAAGTCGGCGGATCTGCATACGGTGACGATTCATCATCGCGAGGCGATGAAAGAGCTGACGGAATATCTTCTTTCCCTGGGAAATCGCTCGGTGCGTTATCTGCGAAGCAGTTTGAATTATGACTTTTCTAAAGAGCGTTCCGGCGGCTATGATGATGCGATGCGTGCGGCAGGCCTTGCACCGGTGAAATTCGATGCCGACGGTGCGGACATTGAAGCGGGCTATCACGTAGCGGAAGAGATTACACAGCTTTGTAAGAAGGAACCTTTTGATGCGCTGATTTGTGAAAACGATGCTCTGGCGATCGGTGTGATGACCTATTGTTATGATCATGGCCTGGCCATCCCCAAAGCGTTCCAGATTGCCGGATTTGGCGGCTCTCCTGATGTTCAGATCTTCCGTCCACGCTTGACGACAATGGAAGAACCCTACTATGACATTGGTGCGGTCGCTATGCGTGCGCTGACGAAAACGTTACAAGCAAAAACAACGTTAGACGAAACCTTGTATTTACCAACGCAAATCCTTATTGGAGAGTCGACAGAACAACGAAAGTAATGTATAACGTTTATAGCCCGTATTATCCTGAAGGAGGTTCACATGGCAGAAAAAACGGTAACGGTAGTTAATGAAACCGGCTTGCATGCACGTCCGGCAGCAGCACTGGTACAATTCGTCAAAAACATTCCCGGCGACGTCGAATTGGTTAAAAATGGAAAAGTAGCCAATGCGAAGAGCATCTTCAATGTGATGAGCCTGGGAATTTCCAAAGGTATGGATATCACGGTCCGCGTGAATGGCGAAGATGCGGAGGCACATGTCGATCAAATAGTAGAGTTCATTTCACAACTGACCGATTGACGATAACAGGGAGCACCGATTGATGCTCCCTCTCTTTTTTTGCTTAATCGGGAAAAAAGACGTTTCACCTTGTATGGCGAAGGAGGCGAAGATGACAAAACGAATACCGGGAATCATCGCCTCGTACGGCTTGGCGGTGGGAAAGGCAAAACGCTGGGTTCCGGAGGAAATTCCGATTCGTAACGATTGGATCACTACGTCGGAAGTGGAGGGGGAAGTATCGGCGGTAAAAAAAGCCTTTTCCACTTTTCGTCACAAACTGGTGCACGAGAATGCACCGTCCCCTTTGCTTTGCTCATTGCGAGAGGCGCACATTGCATTACTGGATGATCCATATTTGCTCGAGTCCGTTGAGCAATGCATTCGGGAAAAGCATATGTCCGCCGATCGTGCGTTGGATTCCACGATACGAATGATGGCGGCTCAACTGGAGGCACTGGAAGACCCCTATTTGCGAGAACGGGGAAGCGATTATCGTGATATGGGAAGAAGCTTGCTTTATGAACTGAAAGGTCTTCCCGTTCCTCGACTGAGTCATCTCAGTGCGCCTTGTATTCTCCTTACCGAAGAGTTGGCGCCTTCCGACGCGCTTCTTCTGGATAGAACGAATGTGTTGGGGTTCACCAGCGATCGCGGAGGCGCGACCTCCCATACTGCGATGATTGCACAGACTATGGGCATACCGGCCTTAGCCGGATTGAGGAACCTCACCTCCACGGTGAAAGATGGGGATCTGGTTATTCTTGATGCCGAAAACGGTGAAGTGATTTTGAACCCGGATGAAGAGACGCTTGCACTTGTTCGGGCAAAAATGGATGGAGGAAAACGCCATAATCTTCGCCTGGCGATGAATCCTGAGGAGAAGGCGGTAACGCAAGACGGCCGAGTTCTCGATACCTTCGTCAACATTGGCGGCCTGGACGATTTATCGGTTGGCTTGCTTGCCGGCGCGGAAGGTGTAGGATTATTTCGCACGGAACTGCTTTATATGGAACAGGATCACTTTCCCACGGAAGAAGAGCAGTATCGTGTCTATCACCGGGCGGCGGTTCTTTTAGCGAATCGCCCTCTCGTCATTCGCACATTGGACATTGGCGGCGATAAGCGATTGCCCTATTATGCGTTTCCTCGCGAAGCCAATCCGTTTCTCGGTTGGCGTGCGCTTCGCTTTTGCTTTGATCAGGAAAATATTTTTCGTACGCAACTTCGCGCGATTTTGCGCGCCTCTTCCGCAGGAAACGTACAGCTCATGCTTCCAATGGTGATCAGCCCTTCTGAGGTTCTTCGTGTGCGGCAGATGCTTGAAGAAGAAAAGCACCACCTTAAAGAGTGTGAGCAGCCTTTTGATTCCAATCTGCCTGTGGGGATTACCGTGGAGACGCCGGCAGCCATTTTCCTGGCTCGAGATTTAGCCGAATGTTGTGATTTTTTCAGCATCGGAACCAACGATCTTACGCAATATGTTCTGGCTACCGATCGGGGGAACAACAATGTGGCCAAGCTGCATTCTCCCTTTCATCCGGCGGTTGTGCGTGCCATTAAACAGGCCGTGGATGCGGCCCATGAGGCAGGCATTTCCTGCGGATTGTGCGGGAGTTTTGCAGGGAATTTGCGCGCTACACCCTTGTTGTTGGGGTTGGGACTGGATTCGCTTTCCGCTCCTGCTTCCATCCTTCCGCGGTTGAAAGAACGCGTAAGAGGAATTACACTAAAAGAAGCAAAAAAACTGTCGGATGACGTGTGTACGATGCATACTACGGAAGAGATCGTGCAAGCGGTTTCGGCTTTCAAACCGGAGAAGACGGAAGGAGGGAGAGAATGAAAGAAAACGGGAAGAAGATGCTCTGGATTTTCGTGGGCTGTTTCATCCTCGCCTTAGCGATGAATTTCTTTTTCATCCCCAACCATATCGCGGCAGGTGGTATCAGCGGTCTGGCGATCGTTATTAACTACGTCTTCCCTTTTTTGAGCATCGGTACACTGATTTTGGTCGGGAACGTGCTGCTTTTCGTCATGGCCTTTCTCATTCTGGGCAAGCAATTCGGCCTGATGACTTTAGTCGGTTCCATCTCCTATTCCGTGTGGATTATTTTTTTTGAGCATGTTGCCCCTGTCACTGAGCCCATTGTTGCGGACCAGCTGTTGGTGATTTTAATTGGATCTGCCATCAGCGGCATCGGTTTAAGTTTTGTCTTTACGCAGAATGCTTCCACCGGAGGCACGGACATTCTGGGCGCCATTTTGAACAACATCACGCATATCGGCATGGCCAAGAGCTTGTTGCTTGTGGATGCCATTGTCGTGATGTTGGGCGGGATGTTCATTTCTCTGGAGAATGCTCTTTACGCCATTGTGGCCATTTACTTGCAGGCGATGATGCTTGAAAAGATGATTGCGGGCTTCGGTCGACGCATGGTGATGAATATTACGACATCCAAAGTGGACGAAGTGAACGACTACATTATTCAGAAGATGCATCGCGGAACGACAATCTACACCACACAGGGCGGATTTTCCCATCGTCCACATTATGCGATTCTCTCGGTGGTTCACAATAACGAGTACATTCGGATTAAGGACTATGTGGAGAAAATTGATCCCAGCGCCTTTGTTTTTGTCTATTCGGCCAATGAGGTATTGGGAGAAGGCTTTACTTATGCACCGGGGCAGCGTCTGCCCAACCGTTTTATGGATCCGGAGGAAGAAAATACGGAGCAGATGAATACCCTGTCAATTGAAGATCATAGTGAAATGAATGAGGAAAACTATGCAGCTGGGCAAAACACAAACGCTTAAAATTAAATCTTTAACGCCTCCGGGAGCGATACTGCAGGGCAATGTTCTTTTGCCGAAACGGTTTGTTCCCGAAGGAGCAAAGGTAAACGATGACGTGGAGGTTTTTCTCTTGCGTGATTCCGAGGATCGTCTGATCGCCACAACACGTCGTCCAAAGGTTCAAGTGGGCGAACTGGCACTTCTTACGGTAAAAGATGTATCCCGTCAGGGAGCTTTTTTAGACTGGGGATTGGACAAGGATTTATTTTTGCCTTTCCAGGAACAGATGCATCATGTAAAGGTGGGAGAAACCGTGCTCATCTATTGTTATGTGGATAAATCGGATCGTCTCTGTTCAACGATGCGTGTTAAAAATCATTTTGCCGTTCCCGAAAAACTGCATGAAAACGACTGGGTGGACGGTGAGGTCTATGCCAACAATCCGGAAATTGGCGCCTTTATTCTTGTTGAACAGCGCTATAACGGATTAATTCCGGCCGACGGTATGCGCGGTGCGTTGCGCATTGGAGAGACTGTGCGTGCTCGCGTGGAGCAGATTAAGCCAGATGGAAAAATTGATCTCAGCTTACAATCCCGTGCCCATGAAAAGATGGATGCGGATGCGACCGTTATTTTACGGATGATTCAGGCAAATCAGGGCTTTTTACGTGTTAACGATAAGAGCGATCCGGAAACGATACGACTGCTTTTCGGCATGAGCAAAGCACAATTCAAACGCTGTGTTGGGCGACTGTTGAAGCAGGGGCGGATCGTATTTTGTGAAGACGGCATTGCGCTTAAAGAACGCAAGTAGGTGAAAAGAAGGAGCAGTTTTACGGCTGTGCCCGGATGGGCATAACAAACGGGAGAGGAGAGAACATGGACGAAATGATTTTAGCCCGTGTCGGAGAAAGAGCGATTACAAAACAGGAAGTAGAAGAGCTGCGTAAACTGTTGGGCGAACAGGCGGAGCATTTTGAAGGAGAAGAAGGGGATTCCCGTCTACTCGAGGAAATTATTCATCAGGAACTTCTTTATCGCGATGCGATGGACAAAAAAATGGATGAAGAAGAGGAGTTCCAAAAGCAACTGGATGCGCAGATTGCCATGATGAAAAAACAGCTTTTGCAACAATATGCGCTGCAAAAATTGCTTTCCGCCGTACAGGTGTTGCCACAGGAGGTGGAGGAATATTATCACGCGAATGAGGAGCATTTCACGGAAGAAGAGAAAGCCGATCCGGATAAACAGAAGTCGCAAATCTATATGCAACTTTTGCTGCTCCGCCAACAGGCTACCTATGTTAATTACACCACTTCATTAGAGAAAACCTATCCCGTTACGCGCTTGAACGGGACGGAAAAAAAGGAGGAAGAACATGAGTGAACCGAACATCTTTGAAAGCCATCCCATTTTTACCTATTTTTATCGCATGAATCAAATTCCTCGCTGTTCCGGGAGTGAACAGGCCATCAGCGATGCGCTGACGGCATGGGGAAAAGAAAAGGGCTGGAAAACGGAGCAGGATGAGGCCGGAAATGTCCGCATGACAAAACCTGCCACACCTGGGTTTGAATCGGCGCCGCGTATTATTATGCAGGGACATATGGATATGGTCTGCGTTAAAGGCAAGGGCGTAGAGCATGATTTTACCTGCGATCCGATTGCGATGGAAGAAAAGGACGGCTGGCTTCACGGTGTAGGTACTACTCTCGGTGCGGATGACGGTATCGGCGTGGCGATGGGGTTGGCGATGCTTGATGAAGAAATGGATGCACCGGAACTTTCTCTTGTTGTCACAACCGATGAAGAAGAGGGAATGAACGGCGTATTATCCCTTTCGCCTTCCTGGCTGGATGCGGACATGCTCATCAATATCGACTCTGAAGAGGAAGGCTATGTTACCGGCGGATGTGCGGGGGGTGCGACAGGGGAGTTTACCATGCCGCTTTCGCGCGAGACGCTTTCCGGACAAAATGGATTGCATATTACCATTACCGGTATGAACGGCGGCCATTCAGGACAAAATATTTTGGCGGAGCCGAATAACGCTTGTAAAGTCATGGCGGAATTTTTACACACCTTGCTGCAGAACCATTCGCTTCGTATTGTGCGTTTCCACAGCGGAGAAAAGCACAATGCCATTCCGAATGAAGCACAGGCCTGGATCAGTTTTGCAGCCGATGCTGATGCGTCGATCAAGGAAGATGTGCAAAAAATTTGGACGACGATGCAGGAGCGATTGTTAAAACAGGAGCCGGATATCGCGATGCATACCGAGGAATATGCTGTCCATGAGGCGGCGCTTACCGCCGAATCGACCAATCAATTACTCAATTTGATCGATATTCTGCCGCATGGTGTTTATCGCATGCGCGAAGACGGAAAAAATGTTCTGGCTTCCGACAACTTAGCCATTGTGGATACCAAAGAGAATCATGCGGATGTCATGGTTTCCGTTCGTTCCAGTTCGGAAGAAGTGCTTGCCGAGTTGAAAGATAAGATTGATCAGGCGGTGCATACATTTGGTGGAGAAGGAAACTATGGCGATGCCTATCCCGCATGGGAACTGGCTGAACATTCTCCGCTTCGTGATCTGTTCTTAGCCGTGTACCGTGAGGAAACCGGAAAAGACGCTGAAGTTCTGGATATTCACGCGGGATTGGAATGCGGGTTATTTGCCCAATATAATCCGGAGCTGGATATGATTTCCATCGGTCCGGATATTGAGGGAGCGCATACGACGAGCGAGCGTCTAAGTATTTCTTCGACACGAAGCACCTATGCGATGCTCAAAAAACTGATTGCCCGCATCGCCACGATGCGATGAAACGTGTATAATGAAGAAGGCAGAGCATTTCCCACATCAAGCATAAGGAGGATCCGCCATGACGGACGAAAAAAACAAGGATTTAGAACCTCAAGTAGACGAATTGGACGAGGAAGAATGGGACCTGGACGAGGAAGATCACATCGTTCTTACCTTGGATGATGACACCGAATTGGAATGCGTCGTATTGGACATTTTCCCGTTCCATGATAAAGAATATATTGCTCTCTTTCCCATAACGGAAGACGAGGAAGAAGAAGGTATCCTTCTCTACGAATATGCAGAAAGTGAAGACGGTGAAGAGATTGAGTTGTCGCAGATTGACTCGGAAGAAGAGTACAATGCCGTGGCGGATGAATTTGATCGCCTTTTGGCAGAAGAAGATGACGATTGCGACTGCGATTGCGAATGTGAACATGATCATTCGCAAGAAGAGAAGTGAGAGGGGGATGCGGTGATTCAGTTAGTATTGGGCCCGAGCGGAAGTGGAAAAACAACACGTATGATTGATCAGGCGAATGAGGAACATAAGTCGCACAGCGGTCATCTTGTTTTTGTCGATACCGATGATTCCCAGATGTTTCGGCTTGATCATTCGGTTCGTCTGATCAATATGAATCAATATCACATCCATACCATGGATCGTCTTTATGGTCTGCTTGCCGGTATGTTGGCGAGAGATTTTGACATTGAGCGTGTATTCATTGACGGCTTACATGCCGATTTGTTACAAGCGGGCGATTTTCAGAAAAACCTGGAAGCGCTAATTACCCTTTCGTCTGAGAATAATGCCGATTTCATCATCGGACTAAATCTCAAGCCGGAGGATATTCCCAAGGTGGACGGCGTCGAAATTGTCGATATTACCGAAGCTTGATCAACCAAAGCGCATTCCTCATGGAATGCGCTTTTTCCTTTTTAGAAAGGATGTTCGATGCGAGAACTGACCGTGGGGAAGAATGATGCCGATCAGCGTTTAGATCGGTTTCTGATCAAAGTGTTTCCCCGGGCAACAACCTCATTTTTACAGAAAAAGATTCGTCAGAAAAAAATTAAAGTCAATCACTTGCGTGCAGAATCCGGAACATTTTTGCGCGAAGGGGACAGCGTACAGATTTATCTTTATGAAGAGACGCTTATTCCGTTGGAAGAGCGCCGCACCTTTCTCACTTCTTCTCTTCGGCTTTCGTATGCATATGATGGGCCGCAATTCAGCGTGATCGATAAGCCGGCGGGAATGCTTTCTCATCCTGCGAATGCGCGTGATTATGGAAAAACGGTCGTCGATGCCTTTGTGCGTGATCTCGTGCAGTCCGGAGAGTTTGTGCCGCGCAGAGAAAAGAGTTTTGTGCCGGCTCTGGTCAATCGTCTGGATATGCAGACGGCCGGACTGCTCATCGGGGCAAAAAATCATTCTGCCATGTTGCTGTTGCAGCAAGGACTTAAAGACGGAAGTATTGAAAAGCACTATTTAGCCTATGTGGAAGGAACGATTGAGCGGGAAGAGACCATTACGCTTCCTTTGCGCACGGAAAACGGTCGAAGTGTCGTTGATCCGAACGGAAAAGCCTGCATCACGCATGTTGCTCCGCTGGTTTCGCGCCCCTCGTTTTCCCTCGTTGCCGTTCGTCTTGAAACGGGCCGAACACACCAGATTCGTGCTCATCTTGCGGCAACCGGCCATCCGCTCATCGGGGATCGCCCTTATGGAGCAAGGTATCGAACAGATGCTTTTTCGCATCATCTTCTGCTTTCGTCCCGTTTGCTGTTTCACCACGGTGAATCGCTTGCACTTCCCACACCATTCAACGTATACTCGGGACAGACAGAACAATTCAAGGCATTGATGGCGACGATTGCGCCGAAATAAGCCACCTACAGGAGAGAAAAATGACCATTAAGATTCTTCTGGTGGAGGACGAAGCTCCCATCAGAATGTTTACAAAGATTAATTTAGAGAATGAAGGCTTTCAAATTGTGGAGGCGGAAAGCGGTGAACAGGGCGTCGAACTGGCCCGAAGTGAGC
Organism: Murdochiella sp. Marseille-P8839; assembly: GCA_019753405.1. Taxonomy (GTDB): domain Bacteria; phylum Bacillota; class Clostridia; order Tissierellales; family Peptoniphilaceae; genus Murdochiella. Next base: position 371,302 of record JAIKLF010000001.1, read on the forward strand.
AACCGGATATTGTTATTCTTGACTTGATGCTTCCGGGAATCAGCGGCTATGAGGTTTGCAGCATATTACGTACAGAAATGCCGCATATCGGCATTATTATGTTAACCGCGAAATCACAGGAAATCGACCGCATTCTTGGCCTGGAGAAGGGAACCGACGATTATATGGTCAAACCCTTTAATCCGCATGAACTGGTTTTGCGTGTTCGCTCGCTTATCCGTCGTTTGAAACTGGAGGAGGAACCGACAGCGCAAAGAGATTCGTCACCAATTCTAACCGACGGCCCGTTTACGCTGGATCTTTATGCGCGTACCTTTACGAAAAACGGGTCGCTCATCGATCTGACGCCGACGGAACTGGCGATCATAAAAATGTTTATGACGCATCCCGGTAAGGCGCTTAGTCGTGAAGAAATTTTGCATCATGCTTGGGGTGAGGATTATCAAGGAGAAAGCAAGATCGTCGATGTCAATGTGCGTCGCATTCGTGCAAAGATTGAGGACAATGCGACAAAACCGGCGTATTTGGAAACGGTATGGGGGGTCGGATACCGGTGGAAAAAGAGCGAATAAACAATATCACTGACCTGATCGGCGTGCGCATTATGGGGTTGTTTATGACCGCCATTTTGCTTGTTGCCGTTGTTTTTGAGGTGTTCTATATTCAATCGCTCTACAGCTATTATTATGACAACGTCAGTGGCGTGTTGGAATCGCAGGCGCGTTACAGTGCGGAGCTGTTTTTGAGTTATGTGTCAGACGATGATCTGCATACCATTGTCCTGGAAAACAAGAACCAATTTTATCGTGCCAATACGATGCAAGTGCAAATTCTCAACAACGACGGCACGGTTCTTTTTGATAATCGCGGCACCGCTCTTCCCGGAACAAAGGTAAACGCCCAGGATGTTCAGCAGGCGCAGAAGAATGCGACCGGGATCATGGTGGGCAGAGTATCCTATTCGGATGAGCCCGTCATGTGTCTTTCCTATCCTCTTCGCAATCAGACGGATCAGGTCGGCATGATTCGGCTGACGACGTCATTGACCGGTGTGAACGATTTAATTCTTCAACGAATTTGGCCCTCGGTCTTATTTGCTATTTTGATGATTGCTCTGGTTGGCTTGCTTTCTTTTTTAATGTCCCGTTCGATTGTGCGTCCGATACACAATTTAACGGCTGTTGCCTTAAAACTCTCGAATGGTCAGTATGAGGAGCGTGCAGATGAGACACCGCGCGGAGAAATCGGCGAACTGGCACGCACCATGAATCGGATGAGCGACAATATTCGTGAGAAAGAAGAGCTGAAAAATGAATTCATTTCCTCTGTTTCCCATGAGTTGCGCACGCCGCTGACCTCGATAAAAGGCTGGGCGATCACCTTGCAAACGGAAGGCATTAAACCGGAAATTGTGGGAGAAGGTCTCAAGATTATTGAAAAGGAATCGGAACGTCTTGGCGCGATGGTTGAGGATTTGTTGGACTTTTCCCGCTTCTCTTCCGGTCGTATTAAATTAAGCAAGAGTCGATTTAATCTCGTCGAAGTCGCCAATCATATTCTGTTGCAGATGCGCCCGCGCATTGAAGAAAAGCATATCAATATGAACTACAGTTATGCCCAGAACAATGTGGAAATCTTAGGTGACGAAGGACGAATTAAACAGGTTCTTCTCAATCTTTTGGATAATGCCATTAAATTTACCGACGAAGAAGGCACCATTTATTTGACAATGGACACTGATCCGCAGCAGGTAATTCTCAGCGTGACCGACACGGGCATCGGCATTTCGGAAGAAGAGATCGGTTTTGTGACCGAAAAATTCTGGAAGGGAAAAACTTCCCGCTCCCATACCGGCCTGGGTCTTTCCATTTGCGAAGAGATTGTCAAAGCGCATGGCGGAGAACTAACGATCAAGAGTAAGCTGGGGATGGGCACCAGTGTCACCGTCATCTTGCCTCGCGAAGAAAATGACGAAAAAAAGGAGGGAAAAGCATGAAGCGTGCATATAGAGTTCTCGTTTTGTTGCTGCTCCTTCTTCTGGCGGGGTGCACTTCTTCAAACGAACGGGCGGTCAACGATCTTACTTCGGTACTGCGTTCACCGGAGCTTCGTTCTCTTCCGCTGGAAGGCATTTGGCAGGTTACGCGCATTATTACGCGTGATGAAAGCGATAAAACCGAATCTACCTATCGGGTCGGGGATAAATTATACATTGATCCGGAAGTAGTTGCCTTCGGCGAGGTGACTACCGTTTCGCCGACCTTTTCTTCCAAGTCGGTAAAATTGCAGGATTATCTTTCCATGCGCTACAGCCAGGAAGACTTTGGTGTTGATCCGACATCCAATGTCTTTATTGCGATGATTCGCGATGCCGATCTCTTTTCGATGGACTTGATTTTGCTTCCGGACCATCAGCTGGCGTATATCAGCGGTTCGCATATTTATGTTTTGGAACAGAAGAACGGCGTGGTTCCTGTACGAGAAAAGGAAGATATTCTTGCGAAAGTCAAAAACAATTCCTCGTCGGGCAAAGGAGCAACCTACGCGAGCCACATCACCACGGTTTTAAGTTTGCGAACAAAAAAAATCAGCGATTCCGGCATTGCTTATTATGATTATGCTTCTTATCTTGTCGCGGATCATCCCGATATGGATCGCCCTCTTGTCTATAAAATGGATCAACTTTTTATTTTTAATGCGGATAGTGTCGCCTGGCTTCTGGATTATACGCCGGAAGAGCCAGACGTCAACAACGGCGTAATGAACGGAACGTTTACGTATCACTCTACACGTGATACCGATCGCGATAATCAGCAAGTGCTTTTTGATCAACTCGGTCGCGGCATCACCTTTCTGGGAGGGAATACGGTATCGTTTGATAAACCCGGTCAATATCCGGCACAAAAGGATACACCGAAGAAATATGAGATTCAACGTCTGGATAAACTCTCCGATGATCGTCCGCTTACGGTCACTGAAATTGGCGGGGAGAAGGAGACGGAAAGCATGAAGGAACAGGTGAATGCGCAGCTGGAATTTCTGGATCCGGAAGGTGAAGTCGATCCCAAGCGCTTTCCTGTAGATGAAAGCAATATCGGGATCGTGCGTCGTAATTTGAATTGGGGTTTTGTTACCAGCATGAACTGGCGTGCAGGGGATAGACTATTTCCCGCGCCGATTAATATTGATCTTGTTCCCCTCGTGAAGATGTTTACCGCGCCGACAGAATCGCTGTCGTGGACGAGGGTGACAAATAAGGCACCCTTGGCGACTACGGCATCGATATCTCCGGCATCCGATCGCCTATGGATTAAAACGGAAGATGAGCTGCTCTATTTTCGGTCAACGGCGAATCATATTGAAGATCGTTCACTTCTTTCGATTCAACTTGGAAAAGAGGCTGATCTCATCGGCGTGCGCTACTTTTACGATGAACAGGGAAAACAGGTGCAGGAGCAATTTACGAAACAGGAGCTCACGCAGCCACAGGTTCTTTATACTGAAACCAATCCTAATTATCACGACAATCCTGGGGCAAGAATTGAGTAATCGATAGTGGAGCACCGCTTTTAAAATGGGATAATAGCGCTTCTTTCTTTTCACGGGGGAGTCTTTTAATAGCTGCTTCAATCTGCAAGGCTTCGCGTTTGCTTGAACAGGGCCAATATCCCGCAAGTTTGACGGGAAGGTGTGAACGAGTATATTTTGCTCCGAGGCCTTGAGCGTGAGCACGTAGACGTTTTTCAACATCGTTGGTGTAACCGGTATAAAGACTGTCGTCTCCGCAACGCAACATATAGACAAAGAAGCACGTTTCGCTCATTCCTCCGCTCCTTCGCGCAGTGTACGCAACACATCTTGAAGAAGAAATCCGCGACGACAAAGCGCCTGCACGGTGCGTTGAAACTCCTTTTCGTCGGATAAATTACGACGAGCATATTTCTTTTGGATGAGCTGACGTAAAACATCCTGTTCTGCTGTTGCCGGTATGTTTTCGATGACGTCACGAATGAGCCCATAATCGACCCCTTTTTCACGCAACGCGGCGGAAATATGGCGAAGACTCCAGCCTTTGCGCTGTTTATCCTGCGCATAGCGACGGGCATACTCCGCATCATCCAGCCATCCGTTTTTTACCAGCTTTTCAACGACTTCCTCTTGTACGGAAGACGGAATTTTTTCTCGGCTTAATCGCCGCTTCACCTCGCTTGTTGTACGAGGCTGATAGCTCGCATACCGTAAACCGACGGTAAACGCGCGAAAGCGGGCATCTTCCGCAAGAAGAAGCTCTTCCTGTTCTGCCGACGGCTCCGCCGGGGCATGAAGACGAAGCTTTTGATAAATGTCATAGGAGATGAGCAGTTCACGGCCGTCATCGCAGGTAAAGACGAAGCCGTTTTTTTGGTCATCATAGAGAATCTGAACAATAATCATAATTTCTCCTTTTCCTGATTATAGCATGCGATCGAACGACATTGGGACACCGTGACGTTCCATTTGTGGTAGACTGCTCAAGGATGTGAAGATTGGCGGCTCTTATAGGGGGCGTTGACAACGATCCAAGCAATAGATCGGATGTGGGAAATCAAATAAGAAAGGATTCAAAATGGCAGAATTAAAATATGAGGTTGTTGAACGTTTGGGCGTGCTTAGTGAAGATGCGAAGGGATGGAAAAAAGAGCTGAATTTAGTTTCCTGGAATGAACGCGACCCAAAATACGATTTGCGCAGCTGGAATGCGGATCATACGCGCATGAGCAAGGGCATTACGCTTACAAAAGAAGAAGTGGAAATCTTGGCTTCGCTTTTGCAGGAAGAAGTCGCTCATGACTGAGCCGGAAAGGGAAGTCGAGGTCAAGCTCATCGGCATGGATGCGGATGCGTTTCAACAGGAACTTCTTGCTCGAGGGGCGGTCTTTGATGTCGAGGAACACCAGACCAATATTCATCTGGATTCGTCAGCCCACCCGTTGCCGGCTTCTGCGCATATGCGCATTCGTCTCATTGAGGTGGAGGGGAAAATCGTGGCGCGGGAATGGACATATAAGAAGCGTCTGGCCACGGAAGATTGTCGGGTAAATGAGGAGTACACGGTTCAGATTGAGGATGAACAGGCACTTCGTCTTTTGCTTCTGCAGCTCGGCTACGATCAACAGATTCCCATGCATAAAATTCGACGCCGCTATCTCCTTGAAGACTATCGCATTGAATTTGATCAGTGGGATGAGCAAAGTTTTCCCTTTCCCTACATTGAGGTCGAGGCGCCGAGCCCTGCGCGACTCCACGCGTTTTACGCGGATTTTTCCATTCCGGAGGAGAAGGTATCGACGTTATCGATTTCGGAATTGAAAGAAGCCTGGCATCAGGGAACACTTACTCTGCCCCTAGACGACAACAAAGATCTAAAGGCGAGCGGAAAAACAAATTGATAGAAGAGAATTGCGATTTTTGACACGCCCTCTTTACGCCGCTATAATAGGAAAAGGCAGGTTTCCACCTGCTTATTTTTATAATTGATAAGGGAGTGACGAAGAGCATGACGGAACAAACAATCTTAACCCAGGAAGGATATACCAAGCTTCAGGAAGAACTGGAATATCTTAAATCTACACGGCGTGCGGAAGTTTCCGAACACTTAAAAGTAGCACGCGGATTTGGCGACTTGTCGGAAAATGCCGAGTATGATGCAGCAAAAGAAGAACAACGCCAGTTGGAAGAACGCATTCTCGTAATTGAGCAGCAGCTCAAAAATGCCCAGGTGATTAAGGAAGATGACTCCACGCAGCAGGACGTGGTTCATCTCGGCTCCACCGTAAAGGTGTTGGATACGGAATACAACGAAGAGATGACCTTTACCATTGTCGGCACGGTGGAGGCAAATCCGAAAAAAAACAAGATTTCCAATGAATCGCCCTTGGGCGCCATGTTGTTGGGCAAAAAAGCAGGCGATGAGCTTGTCGTGGAAACACCGGGCGAGAGTGTGAAATACCGCGTTGTGGAAATTGTACGGTAGAGGAGGACACATGGCGAAGCAGAGATCCGATAATGAAATGATTGCCAATCGTCGGCAAAAGCTTGAGGCGTTACGCAACGCCGGTAACGATCCGCACACCATTACAAAAGTGGACGTTACGGCACATGCCGCTGATGTGCACAACCATTTTGAAGACTGGGACGGAAAATCCGTCCGCATGGCCGGCCGACTTATGGCAAAGCGTGGACACGGCAAAATGAGCTTTTTGGATTTGCAGGATTCCACGGGAAAAATTCAGTTGATCTGCCGTGAAAACATCATGGGTGAAGATGTCTTTGCCATCATTCGCGATTTGGATCTTGGTGATATTCTCAGCGTGGAAGGTCAAATCATGCGTTCCGAGCGCGGCGAGATTTCCGTTTCCGCAGAAAAAGTGACCTTGCTCACCAAGTCCTTAGCGCTGTTGCCGGAAAAGTTTCATGGTTTAAAGGATCAGGATCTGCGCTATCGGGAACGCTATGTCGATTTAATCGTCAATCCTGAGGTTAAGGACGTTTTTGTCAAGCGCAGCAAAATCCTCTCCGGTATTTCCCGTTATCTGGATGACCACGGCTATTTGGCGGTGGAAACGCCCATTTTGAACACCATTTCCGGTGGCGCCAATGCTCGTCCTTTCATCACCCATCACAATACGCTTGATCTGGATATGTATTTGCGCATTGCCAATGAACTCTACCTCAAACGCCTCATTGTCGGCGGGTTCGACGGCGTCTATGAGATGGGACGGATGTTTCGCAACGAAGGGATGGACGCCAAACACAATCCCGAGTATACCGCCATTGAACTGTATAAGGCATATACCGACTATGAAGGCATGATGCAGCTTTGCGAAGAGATGCTCTCCTCTGTTGCCGAAGACGTTTGCGGCAGCACTACCGTTGAGTATCAGGGACAAACCCTTGAATTTCGCCCGCCATGGAAGCGCATGACCATGACCGAGGCGGTTCGTGAATATGCCGATGTGGACTTCGATACGATTCATTCCGATGAGGAAGCTAAGGAGCTGGCGAAGAAACACAACATTGAGACCAAGCCGACCGACGGAAAAGGAAAAATTCTGCAATATTTCTTTGATGCGTATGCCGAGGAGCATCTGATTCAGCCGACGTTCATCTACGAATATCCGGTGGAAATCAGTCCGCTGGCCAAACGCATGCCGAATAAACCGGATATGACGGAGCGCTTCGAGGCGTTTATTTGCGGAAGCGAAATTGGCAACGCGTTCTCGGAGCTAAACGATGCCGAAGATCAGCGCGGCCGTTTTGAACACCAGGTCGCTTTGCGCGAGGCGGGTGATGAAGAAGCGGGCATGATGGATGAAGACTTCCTGCATGCTCTCGAAGTCGGTCTTCCGCCGACAGGCGGCATGGGTCTGGGCATTGACCGTATTGTCATGTTCCTGACCAATCAGACGTCCATCCGCGACGTATTGCTATTCCCAACGATGAAACCCATAGGCAAAAAAGATGAGGAAAATCAAGGTTTTTAGGAGTTCGTGAATCAAAAGGACAACAAAAAGACAACATTTTTGACACGAATAATACTTGACAGTATGGAATAATAAGTTGTTAGTCTGAAAGAACCACTTGAATTTTCGTTATTGAAGTGCTTTTTATATAAAGTACTGACGCCTAAGAAAAGCGAATTCATGGTCGAAAACGCGATGTCAAAGCGGTATGAATGAATTCATACCGCTTTTTCAAAAAGATTATTTAAGAGGTAAATAAAAATGAGATGGATGATAAAAATAGTCTTGTTTCCAATCAGCTTCCTGCTTAGTATTCTCACTGCCTTCCTGACATTCTTACTCGGAATAGGGACGGCACTGCTATATTTGCTGATGATGTTTTGCATATTTGGAGCAATAGCATCTTTCTTACAAAAAGAAGTTACCATCGGAATCGAAGCATTGATTATCGGATTTTTAGTTAGTCCATACGGCGTACCGATGATTGGAGCAACCGTTATAGCATTCTTTCAGGGAATCAATGAAGAGATAAAATCAATCTAAAAAATTTCATACAAAATGGTAACCAAAGGCGATAGAGAAAAAACTATCGTCTTTTTCTTTGCAAATTTTAAGGAGGGAGGTGAAGCAATGGACTTTGACTATTTCTATAACAGAGAAGCAGAGCGATTTAACTTTTTGAAAGTGCCTGAAATATTAGTAGATGGAGAAGAATTTAAGGGGTTATCGGCAGAAGCAATTATCCTATACTCTATGCTTCTAAAGCGTACAGGAATGTCCTTTAAAAATAAATGGATAGACAAGGAAGGCAGAGTATTTATCTATTTTACCGTCGAAGAAATTATGAGAAGAAGAAATATCTCAAAGCCAACAGCCATAAAAACATTGGATGAGTTAGACAGTAAAAAAGGAATCGGACTGATTGAAAGAGTAAGGCTTGGACTTGGAAAACCTAATATCATTTATGTAAAAGACTTTATGAGCGTATTTCAGTTTAAAGAAAATGACTTACAGAAGTCAAAAAATTTAACTTCAGAAGTAAAAGATTTTAACCTCAGAAGTAAAGAAAATGAACTTCAGGAAGTTCAAAATGTTAACTCTAACTATATAGAGAATAATAAGAGTAAGTATAGTAAGAGAGAATATAGTTTTTGCGAAAACGGACTTGGAACATTTCAAAATGTATTTTTAACTGATGAAGATATTTCTGATTTACAAATCAAACTAAATGCACAGCTTGATAATTACATTGAACGCTTATCTGCATATATCAAGAGTACCGGAAAGATCTATAAAGACCATAAAGCGACAATCCTTTCTTGGTTTTATAAAGATCAGGGCAAAAGCAAGCAGCCGAAAACATCAAATGTCCCGACATGGGAAGAATATAACAAAGGAGAACATTTATGAAAAGAGAATTGGAAAAAATAATGATAGAGGATGTAGAATTTGCCTTTGATTCTGAAAAAGAATACATCAAAGACGGACACGCATATTGTAAAGTCTGCCACGAAAGAAAAGATGGAAAAGCATTAGACTTTTTCGGAAAGCAGATGATATTTAAGACAGCTTGTAAATGCGATAGAGATAGAGAAGCAAAAGAAAAAGAAAGACAAAAGCAGCTTGAAATCGAGAGATTAAAAAGTATCTGCTTCACATCCATGATTCAATGGGCATATACATTTGAAAACTATCAGGGAAAAGAAAATCAGAGTCTTATCATCGCAAAGAATTTTGTAAAAGATTACGAACTGATGAAAAAAGAAAACATCGGACTCTTGTTTTATGGTTCGGTGGGTAGCGGAAAGACCTATCTTGCCTGCTCTATTGCCAATGCACTGATTGAACAGTATCAGATAAGCGTTAAGATTAGAAACTTTGCACAGATAATCAACGAACTGCAAAAAGGCGGATTTGACCTTGATAAAAACGCATATATAGAATCCCTTGTAAACACTTCCGTTCTCATCTTAGATGATTTAGGAATTGAAAGAGATACAAGCTATGCCAAAGAGCAGGTATATAACATTGTGAATAACAGATACCTAAAGCACAAGCCAACAATCTTTACCACAAATCTTTCATACAGCCAAATTGAAAACTGTACGGAGAGTGTGGAATACCAAAGAATTTACTCAAGAATTATCGAGATGTGTATTCCTGTGATGGTACTTGGAGAAGATTACAGAAAAGTTATTCAGGAAGAAAAATTAAAGAGGAATAAAGAAAGATTACTGACTGGAGGTGAGAGAACTTGATCAATGAAGAAATCGCAAGAAAAACGCTTAACATGGAAGTGAAAGCTGCTAAAGTAACAGGAAAGCTAATTCTGAACTTATTAAAGAAACTGATGAAAGAGGCTGAAAAACTTGGAGGACTGGAAAAGCTGGTTAATGCTAACGGAAATGAAGTAAAGCTCAAAGATATGGTTAAAAAGGGACAGCTTGAAGAAATTCCGGTAGAAGAAGCAGAGCTGAAGGAACTGAAAAAGGAACTTAATCGGTATGGGGTAAAGTTTTCGGTGATGAAAGATAAAGAAAGCGGTAAATACTCCGTATTCTTTCAGGCAAAAGACATGAAAGTCATGGATAAAGCCTTTAAACACGCTCTTGCAGAATCAGAAAAGAAAACGGAAAGAAAAGAATCTATCCACAAGAATATTGAGAAGTTCAAGGAGATGGCAAAGAACACTGTTTCTAAAGATAAAGTTAAGAATAAACAAAAGGAGCAGAGCCTATGATAGAGAAAATACTAAAGGACATCAAAGGCTTGTTTAAGGTGCAGGATAAGGCAAAGTTTCTAAAGCAGAACATTCCCTATCTTGCATTTTTCTATGTTGGCAATATCTTCTCTCACCATATACGAGCCTATACTGGTGGCGATGTAATAGACAAAATCTTTCAAGGGATATTAGAGCTTAACACCATGAGCTTTATTCCAAGCATTCATCTAACTGACATTCTAATAGGCATAGGAGTAGCAGCTTTAATTAAATTCATTGTCTACAGCAAAGGCAAAAATGCAAAAAAGTTCAGACAGGGAAAAGAGTATGGTTCAGCAAGATGGGGAACGAGAAAAGATATAGAACCGTATATGGATGAAAAGTTCCAGAACAATATCTTGCTTACACAAACAGAACGATTAACTATGAACGGCAGACCAGCTAATCCAAAGTATGCAAGAAATAAAAATGTTTTGGTTATAGGTGGTTCAGGCTCCGGAAAGACAAGATTTTATGTAAAACCGAACTTAATGCAAATGCACTCGTCATATTGCGTGACTGATCCTAAAGGAACAATAGTCCTTGAGTGTGGCAAGATGCTTGAAGATAATGGATATGAGATTAAAATTCTAAATACCATCAATTTTAAAAAATCCATGAAATACAATCCTTTTGCATATATTCGTTCTGAAAAAGATATTCTAAAGCTTGTTCAGACAATTATCGCAAACACGAAGGGCGAGGGAGAAAAAGCAGGTGAGGATTTTTGGGTGAAAGCTGAAAAACTCTACTATACAGCACTTATAGGCTACATCTGGTATGAGGCTCCAAGAGAAGAAAAGAACTTTGCAACACTACTTGATATGATAGACGCTTCAGAGGTAAGAGAAGATGATGAAACCTACATGAATCCGATTGATAGACTCTTTGAAGCATTGGAAAAGAAAGAACCGACACACTTTGCGGTGAAGCAATATAAAAAGTACAAATTGGCTGCTGGAAAAACTGCCAAGTCTATTCTAATATCTTGTGGAGCAAGACTTGCCCCTTTTGACATAAGAGAGCTTAGAGAACTAATGAGTGAAGATGAACTTGAGCTTGATACACTGGGAGATAGAAAGACAGCACTCTTTGTTATCATCTCCGATACAGATGATACTTTTAACTTTGTGGTATCTATTATGTATTCTCAGCTATTTAACTTGCTATGTGATAAGGCAGATGATGTGTATGGAGGAAGATTACCTGTTCATGTAAGATGCCTACTTGATGAGTTTGCAAACATCGGCTTAATTCCAAAGTTTGAGAAGCTAATAGCGACAATCCGTTCCAGAGAAATATCAGCGAGTATAATTCTTCAAGCACAATCTCAGCTAAAGGCAATCTATAAAGATAATGCTGACACAATTGTGGGCAACTGTGATAGTACCTTGTTTCTTGGTGGCAAGGAAAAGACTACATTAAAGGAACTTTCCGAAACACTGGGAAAAGAAACGATAGATTTATATAACACATCGGAAACAAGATCTAATGCCAATAGCTATGGACTCAATTACCAAAAGACAGGAAAAGAGCTGATGAGCCAAGACGAGATAACGGTTATGGATGGTAGTAAATGTATTTTTCAGCTTCGAGGTGTAAGGCCGTTTTTATCAGATAAATTTGATATTACAAAGCATAAGAATTACAGGTTACTTGAAGATTTTAATAAGAAAAATGCCTTTGATATTGAGGAGTATATCAAGAGAAAAGGGAAAGCAAAATTAAATAGAGAAACGGTTATTACAAGAGTGCAGTAAGTCTAAAGAACATAGATTTGCTGCTTTTTTATTACTCAAAATCAGGAGGAAAGATGGTAAGGATAAGAAGTCCCACTAAGGAAAACTAAATAGCAAGAGTATCAGCGATTGGAAAAGAAAAAACTCCAGTCGCTTTTTTATTGAAAAGAAAAGGAGAAATTTTTAATGAAGCAAGAAATGATTAACATCAATGCCAACTTATTGGCAGAACCAACTTTTTCAAGTTTTGACAAAGAGGGAGAAACGGTTGAAGTTGTAAACTTTACGCTTGTAAAAAAGTATGGAAAAGGCAAGGAATATATCAATTGTGCAGCCTATGGAGAAAAAGCGGAGAAAGCAAAAGCCTTTGAAAAGGGCGATTTGATTCATATCTTTGGCTACTTCAAGAAGCGTGAAAAAGAGGGAAAGACTTACAAAAACTTTGTTGTGAAGTCATACAACAAAATTGAAAAGAAAGAAGAAAACGAGGAGGAATAAATTATGGAATTTTTCACACAGGCAGTAAATGTATTAAAGATTTTAGTTATGGCAGTAGGTGCAGGACTTGGAGCATGGGGCGTTATTAACCTGATGGAAGGTTATGGTAATGACAATCCGGGTGCAAAATCTCAGGGCATTAAGCAGCTTATGGCAGGAGGCGGTATTGTCCTTATCGGATTAAAGCTGATTCCGCTTCTTGCAAATGTACTCAAGTAAGAAGAAAAGGAGAAATTAAATGTTTGGGATATTCGACAAGATAGAGGAGTTTTTCAAAGATCTTCTACTGGGCGGTATCCAAGCAAATCTTGAGTCCATGTTTCTTGACATCAACGATAAAGTTGGTGCGATTGCAACGGATGTGGGAAAGACACCGATGGGGTGGAACGGACAGGTTTTTAGTTTTATTAAAAGCATTAACGACTCTGTCATTATCCCCATTGCAGGGCTAATCATAACGGCAGTCCTTTGTATCGAGCTTATCAATATGGTTATGCAAAAGAACAATATGCACGATACAGATACCTTTGAATTTTTCAAGTACATCATAAAGATGTGGATTGCCGTATGGTTAGTGTCCCATGCTTTTCAGTTTTCTATGGCGGTCTTTGATGTGGCACAGCACATGGTAAATAAAGCGGCAGGGGTAATTAACACCTCTGCCGTTATCTCCGGAGATCAGATTGTAACGATGGTAGAAGGCTTAAAAGATAAAGGTCTTGGAGAGCTTGTCATGATACTCTTTGAAACCTCGCTCATAAAGGTGGCAATACAGGTCATTTCCATTGTGATTATGCTTGTGGTATACGGCAGAATGTTTGAGATTTATGTTTACTCATCCGTTTCAGCCATTCCTTTTGCCACAATGGGAAACAAAGAGTGGGGACAAATCGGAACAAACTATATCAAAGGCTTATTTGCCATAGGCTTACAAGGACTCTTTTTAATGGTTTGTCTTGGAATATATGCAGTATTAGTTAAGACAATACAGATAACAGATATACACACAAGTACCTTTACGATACTTGGATATGCGGTTTTGCTGGGGTTAATGATGCTAAAGAGCGGAACACTGGCCAAAAGCGTATTAAATGCACACTAACAGAAAGGAAGGATAGGATGATCAAAAGAAAAACAGTATTTACAGCAGTAGTAATCGGAGCAGGTGTTATAGCGGTGATTGATAGAATCAAACTTTTTAGCAAGATTAATGACTTGGAAGAAAGAACAAAAGACATCGGTTGCTGCCATAATGACTTTTGTATTTTGCAGGAAAGATATAACAAAAATACAGATAAACAGATAGAAAGCATTCAGGAAGAAATCGGCTCTGTTTATGAACACATGGCAGAGCTTTCAAAGGAAAAAGAAGATGGGAGGTAAGTTATGGCGTATGTACCAATCCCAAAAGACTTAAAGAAGGTAAAGACAAAGGTGGCATTTAACCTTACAAAAAGGCAACTCATCGGATTTACCATTGCAGGACTTGTTGGAATACCGGTCTATTTATTTATGCGAAAGATCGTTCCAAATGATATAGCCGTCATATTTCTCATTGTGTCCACACTCCCTATATTTTTCATCACTCTTTTTGAAAAGGACGGACTGACATTTGAGAAATATTTTAAATATATTTACCTTCATAAGTTTTATCAGCCACAAAAAAGGGTGAGAAAGGAGGTTTACCTTGAAAGACAAAAGAAAGATTCAGCAGGTAAAGTTAGAACAAAACAAAAAGATGTTAAGAAGTCAAAAACAGGACTTAAAGCAAAATAAGGGAAAATCTAAAAAAGATAAAGGAGGGCTACTTGACCTTATTTTTAGAAAAGAACCAAAAAGATATACTGTCGAAGATACCATTCCCTATCTTAGACTCTTAAAAAGCGGTATATGTCAGCTTGACGAAAAGCACTTTAGTAAAAGCATAGCCTTTCAGGATATTAACTACCAACTTGCCTTAGATGAAGATCGAGACTTGATTTTTAATCAGTTTGCAAATTTTCTAAACTCCTTTGATCCAAGTATCAGTATTGAGTTTTCATATATCAATCAACTTGGACGAAACGAAGAAATGAAGTCGGCAATTCAGATACCGGATAAAAAGGACGGATTTGACGATATACGTCTTGAGTTTAGAGAGATGCTTAAAAGCCAGATTGTAAAGGGAAATAATGGACTGAAAAAATCAAAGTATGTAACCTTTACAGTAGAAGCGGATAATTTAGAGCAGGCAACATCAAAACTTGAAAGACTGGAGATAGATATATTATCTAATCTCAAAAGTATGGGGGTTCGTGCTGAAAGTCTTACAGGAGAAGAAAGATTAAAGATACTTCACGATATATTAAATCCCAATAAGACCTTTGAGTTTTCATACAAAAATCTGAGGAAAAGGGAAAGCACTAAAACATACATTGTACCTGATGAATTTAACTTCACGCCTTCAAGGTACTTTAAGTTTGGAAAATTTATCGGGGCAGTAAGTCATTTTCAAATTCTTGCAAGCGAGCTTTCAGACCGTATGCTTGCCGAGTTTTTGGATATTGATGATAACATCAATATTTCCTTTCATATTAAGGCAATCGACCAATCGGAAGCCATTAAAATGGTAAAGAGAAAAAATACCGATATTGACAAGATGAAGATTGAGGAAAATAAGAAAGCGGTAAGAAGCGGTTATGATATGGACATTCTTCCATCGGACTTAATCACCTATGGAGAAGATGTAAAAAGCCTCCTAAAGGACTTACAGACAAGAGATGAGCGAATGTTTGTGGTGAGTATCGTCTTTATGAACTTTGCAAGGACGCTGCAAAAGCTCGATAACACCATTTCTCAAATAAGCTCTATTGCCAATAAGCACAATTGTAAAATAAAAAGACTTGACCATACGCAGGAGCAAGGACTTATCAGCGTGCTACCTCTTGGTGTAAATAAGATTGAAATAGACAGAGGACTGACGAGTTCATCTACGGCAGTTTTTATGCCCTTTACTACAGAGGAGCTTTTCATCAATTCAAGTAACAGTCTTTACTACGGGCTAAATGCCTTAAGCCATAACCTGATTATGGCAGACAGAAAGAAGCTCAAGAACCCGAATGGTCTAATTCTTGGAACTCCGGGTAGCGGAAAGTCATTTTCTGCAAAGCGTGAAATGGCAAATGCGATTCTTGTAACAGATGATGATGTGATTATCTGCGATCCGGAGGGCGAGTATGGAAACCTTGTAAGACAATTTAATGGAGAAGTCATTAAAGTCAGCAGTAAGTCCAAAGATTACCTGAATCCCCTTGATATAAATATGAACTATGGCGATGGGGATGCGCCACTGAAAGACAAAGCAAACTTCATTATGAGTATGCTGGAGCTTGTAGTAGGCGGCAGTGGTCTTACGGCAGAAGAAAAGTCCGTTATAGACAGGTGCTTACCTAAGATTTACGAAAAGTATTTTGAGAATCCAACTCCTGACAATATGCCAATACTGCAAGACCTATACGATATGTTAAAAGGACAGGAAGAAAAGGTCGGTAAAAAGCTGGCAACGGAGATGGAAATCTATGTATCAGGTTCCCTTAATGTTTTTAATCACAGGTCAAATGTGGACTTAAATAAGAAACTCCTGTGCTTTGATATTAAAGAGCTTGGAAGTCAGCTAAAGAAAATCGGTATGCTTGTTATACAGGATCAGGTGTGGAATAAAGTATCTCAAAATAGAGGAAGCAAGGCTACAAGGTACTATATAGATGAGTTTCACTTGCTATTAAAAGATGAGCAGACAGCATCTTATTCTGTGGAAATATGGAAGCGTTTTAGAAAATGGGGAGGTATTCCAACAGGTATTACGCAAAATGTCAAAGACCTACTTATGAGTAAGGAAATTGAAAATATCTTTGATAATACCGACTTTGTCTTAATGCTAAATCAAGCGTCAGGAGACAGAGAAATTTTAGCAAGAAAACTTAAAATCTCACTTCCTCAGCTTAGATATGTTACCAATTCCAACGAGGGAGAGGGACTACTATTCTTTGGAAATACCATTGTTCCTTTCCTTGATAAGTTCCCGAAAGATACAATTCTCTATCAGAAGATGACTACCAAGCCTGAAGAAGTGAGGTAGCCTATGGGAAAAAAGCTGAAAAAGGATTTTAGGGAAAGGCATAAGGCAAGTCTTGAAAGAGAAATGATCCATAGTGAAACATTCACTACATCTGAAGAAAGTAAGCTAAAGCATAACGATGATTACAGAGGAAAAATCGTCCATGACAAAGACAGATTTCAGGACAAGGTTCATAAGAAAATAAACAAGGTAAGTTCTGATAATGAAAAGGCTTATGGAACATCCAAGAGAAACGCAAAATATAGAGCCTCTGATAAGGATAGTGTAGCTGCTGTAAGTGAAACAGGAAGATCGGATTATATTACGGAGGTAAAGGATGGAAAAATCTATGATCCTTTAGGAAAAGACCTTGATAATGACGGGATTATAGACAGATACGATAATGACTTTAGGGACAGCGACTACTTTGAATCGACCTATGATGTGGATGATAATCTCCATAAAAAAGATGAGTTTTTTGGAAGTTCCTCTAAAAGTTATGAGGCTAAAAAGAGAAAGTATAAGAGGAAAAACTACACTGAAAGCCTTTATACAAGAAAAAAAGAAGATGTGTCAAAGGAAAATAAATCTGAAGGTAAAAAGACTGGAAAAGATGCTTCAAGCGAAAAAGTTCATAGTAGCCTTTCTAAAGAGCAGAAGAAAAAGCTAAAGGAAGATATGGTAAAGGTATCTGCCCTTTCAGGACTTGCCAAAGGAAGTGAAACCGTAAGGGATTATCTTTCTCATGGAAGTGATGAAAATAAAGGGGTGGAAGCAGGAGAAAAGACGGCGGACGCAAGCTCTAAACTCATTCATGGCATAAAGAAATATTCTGATAAGAAAAAGGCGAAGAAAGGATACGATCTTACAAATAAGGATTATAAAATCAGGAAGCGAAAATCGAAGCTTGAATTTCGTGATGCCAAAGAGAACCTGAAAAAGACGAATGAATATAAAAGAGCAAATGCCTATAAAAGATTTCAAAAGAAAAATCAGGTAAAGGCAGCCATTCGTCGTGAGAATAAGTCAAGACTCAGAGATCGGATTAAAGAAAACCTCATCGGCTCGTTGAAAGGCTCAAAGAAATTTATAGCAAGAAAAGCAAAGGGACTTATGATTATTTTCATAGGTCTTATTATTTTGGGAACTTTCTTTATCAACTTTGCAGGAGCGGGAATGACAGGCTTTATGAACTCCACAAGTTCTGTTCTTACAACAAGCTATTTGTCAAAGCCAAATGTCCTAAATGAAATCAATCAGAACTTTTCCGCTATGGAAAGTGAGCTTCAAAATGAGGTTGATCATGTCAAAAATAACTATCCCGGCTATGACGAATACATCTTAAATAATACAGAGTATATCGGTCATAATGTCCATGAGCTTTTATCCTACATTACATCAAGGTGCGGAGAAGTAAAAAATCCTTCAGAAGTAAATTCCATACTAAAAGAATTATTTGAGTCCATGTATGACCTTGAATATAGGGAAGAAATTGAAATCAGATACAAGACAGTTACAGAAACCTATACCGATGAAGATGGCAACGAATATACCGAAAGTCATGAAGAACCTTATGAGTATAAAAAGCTCATTGTAACGCTGCATAAAAAAGAGATGGACAGCATTATCCGAAAGGTCTTTGCAAACTATCCAGACAACCTAAAGCACTATGAAGCCTTATTCCTTGCACAAGGAAATATGGGAGAAGCCTTTGGAAATTCTGACCTTATCAGTGCAAATGGTGGCGTAGGTGGTGGAGTTGAGTATGAAGCATCAAGTGAAGTTCAAAAGAAGATTGTTAATGCTGCATACATCACGCCATCTCCGGGTGCAGGCTGGTGTGCCATGTGGGTTTCACAGGTCTATCAAAATGCAGGTCTTGGATATATTGGCGGAAATGCCTGCGATATGTACAGAAACTATACTTTTACATCAGACAGGTCAAAACTCAAGGTGGGAATGCTTGTAGCGGTGGAAAGCAGTAGTAGTGGAAGCACAGCAGGACTTACCTATGGTCATGTAGGAATTTATATTGGAGATGGTAAAGTTATGGATAATATTGGGCGAATAAGAGTAACCACTTTAGACAATTGGATTGCGTCTTTCTGCAAGCATCATCCTGTAGGATTTGGATTCCCACCAAACGTAAAGAAATAGGAGGTAACAATGTGAAACGAGAATTAACGGTAGTGAAAAACAAAATAAAGAAGTTGAAGGATAAAAAGGCTCTGATTGATGAAGAATTGGAGCCTTTATTTATTCGTGAAGAAGAACTTGAAAACGAAGAAATCATTGTCATTTGCAGAAAGAACAACATTACAATCAGTGATTTGATGGCAAAGGTAAACAGACAAAGAGTAGAAATGAAAAAGGAGAAGTCAAATGAAAACCAGTTGGAAAAAGAATAAGAAGTTTTGGACAGCAGCACTTGCAGTCGTTGTAAGTATAAGCTGCCTTTTGGGTCTTTGGACAGTTGTTTATGCTCATGAGCAAAGCTTAACGGAAGCACCTACAAGCGATAAAGCTGTCCAAACACAAGTGGAAGTAAATGTAAAGTATATCTTTGAAGATGAAAAAGTTTATAAGGAAGTAAAGATAAAGGCTGAGAAAGGACAGCTTCTTGACAGCGGTGATCTGCCGATGCTCCCTGATAATATGAAATTTATTGATGAGTTTCTATTTTATGAAGTAAAAGGCGATGGAAATGATGAAATTATCCGAAAGGTAGCAAAGACTGAGGCTAAAGATAAAGAGACTCAGACAGAAGAAGAAAAGCCGAAAGAGGATGAGAGCTCGCAGACGAAAATTCCAAAGACGGAAGATAAGTCAACGCAGACAGAGCTTTCTAAAGATGATATTTCTAAAATGGAAAAAGATACTAAGGAGCTTCAGGAAAAACTTGATAAGTTAAATAGCGAAATAAAGGATAAAGACAAATTAAGCGATAAGCAGAAAGAAAAAATCAAAGAACTTGAAGCCCAGATTGAAAGCTTGAAGGAAAAAACAAAAAAAGATAAGGAAAATAAGGACTTATCAGAAGAAATGAAGAAGGAAATGGATAAGCTGAATAAAAAGATTAAAGAGCTTGAGGAAAAGGCAAATGAAGCAAACAAGGCTCCCGTAATATCTAATCCGCCTGCACTGAACAGTCCTATTTCCGGAATTAAGAAAAACTCAGGCATTTCAAATCAAACACCTGTAAACAACACAGGAAAAAGCACAACTACACAGGTGAGTTCAGAAAATACTGTAAAAGATACAAGTAATTCTGAAACGAAAGAGAAAGATATTCGCTATCCTAATAAGCTGACACCGAAAGCTCCTGCCAATAACAATCAGGATTCATCTATGGACGGGACAAGTAAGACTGTAAATACCAATAAGGGAGTAGCTTCTGCTCCGTCAAAGGCAAGAGGAACCGTTACGGAAAATAAGGACAATGCGAATAAGGACTATCCTATTCATCATGGGGATAGCGGCGATAATAAAGAAACGGATCAGTATTCTGCTGATGCAAGACAGTTTATTACCTTTCAAACGAAAAACGGTAAGACCTTCCATCTCATCATCAACCACGATGAGACACAAGAAAATGTAATGCTTTTAACGGAAGTATCTGAAGATGACCTTCTAAATATGGTTGAAAAGAAAGAGGCTCCGAAGCAGGAGATTAGCAAAGAGGAGCCAACTAAGGAAGAAGTAAAGCCTGAGAAAAAAGAAGAAAAGAGTAATTTAGGAACATATATTATTCTGCTTCTTGTTATAGGCGGAGCATTAGGAGCAGGTTATTACTTTAAGGTCGTAAAAAAGAAAGAGGATAAGGAGCTTGAATCATTAGAGGAAGAAGATGATGATTTCTTTTCGGAAGCAGAAAGTGAGGAAGAAATAGGAGAAGCAGAAGAAACAGAAGCTTATGATGAAGAATAAATGCACCTTAAAATATATTGTTATGGGTGCAAACGCAGGGCGGGAGAGTAAAATCTTTCGCCCTTTTACAATGAAAGCAGGAGGAAAAATATACATGAAACATATACTTGTGATAGCAGAAAAACCGAGTGTAGCTATATCAATTGCAAAGGTAATAGGAGCTACAAAAAAGAAAGATGGATACTATGAGGGAAATGGATATAAGGTATCTTGGTGCGTAGGCCATCTAATTCAGATGGCAAATCCGGACGCTTATGATGAAAAATACGCTAAGTGGAATATATCGGATTTGCCGATTATTCCGAAGCAGTACAAATTTGAAGTGGCAAAGACTACAAAAAAGCAGTTTAATATCCTTAAAAAACTGATGAATGATAAGGAGATTGATACAGTTATCAATGCGTGCGATGCGGGAAGAGAAGGAGAAAGTATTTTTCGACTGGTATATAACGAAGCTAAATGCAAAAAGAAAATGCAGCGTCTTTGGATTTCGTCAATGGAAGATAGTGCTATCAAAGAGGGATTTTCCAATCTAAAGAATGGTGAAGATTACGATAAGCTCTTTGAATCGGCACAGGCAAGAGCTATTGCAGACTGGCTTGTCGGAATGAATATCAGTAGGCTATATTCTTGCCTGTATAAGCAAAATTACAGTGTCGGGAGAGTGCAAACCCCAACACTTTACATGATTGTAAAAAGAGATGAAGAAATAAGTAATTTTAAGAAAGAAAAATACTACACCGTAGAGCTTTCTATGAACGGCTTTACATTATCGACAGACAAAATTGGTGATGAAATAACCGCAGAGCAGCTTATTAATTTAATAGGCGATAATATTGAGATAACTGATGTCATTCAAAAAGAAAAGATTACAAAGCCGGATTTACCCTTTGACCTAACAACACTTCAAAGAGAGTGTAATAAATATTTTGGATATTCAGCAAAGCAGACGCTTGATTACGCTCAAAGCCTATATGAAAAGAAACTAATTACCTATCCAAGAACAGACAGCAGATGCTTAACGGAAGATATGATTGTAAGTACGGTCAATAACATTTTAGGGAAAAATGATTTTGATACAGAGCGTATCAAGACGGTATTCAACTCAAAAAATGTTACGGATCATCACGCTATTATTCCGACAGTAAGCTCGTTAAGTGAAGATTTATCGAGTATCCCTGATAGTGAAGCGAAGGTATATAGGCTTATTTCTAATAAGCTTCACGCAAGTGTAGGTTATCCATTAGTGGAAAACACAACGAAGATTGTAGCTGAATTTGACGGATTTGAATTTACAAGTTCAGGAAGGGTAATTAGAGACGAGGGATTTAGCAAATACCTCAAAGAATACAAGTCCAAGAAGAATGAGTTCATAGAGCTTCCTGATGTGAGCATTGGTGATGTTTTAAGCATTGAAAATAAAGAGATTAAAGAGAAATTTACTCAACCACCGAAACACTTTACTGAAGATACGCTTCTAAAGTCTATGGAGATTGCAGGAAATGAAGCCTTAGAAAAAGGTGTAGAAGTGGAAAGAAAGGGACTTGGAACACCTGCAACAAGGGCAGGAATTATTGAAAACTTAATCTATAAGGGTTTTGTCGAAAGAGATAAGAAAAATTTGATTGCCACGCATAAGGGAATCAGCCTTGTAACAATAGTATCCGATACCTTTAAGTCAGCGGAAACAACTGCAAAGTGGGAAATAGAATTAGCGGATATTGCCAAAGGGAAATCTTCAAAGGAAGAATTTTTAGAAGCGATTGAAAATGAAATAAAAGAGGTTGTTCTGACATATAGTAAGTAATAGATAACTAATTCAGAGTGGAAAAAATACTCCAAAAGTGCTATAATTTTGTAGGAAAAGTAGGGCGAAAGGAAGTAAATATGGAAGATATATTTATGGATACTGCAAAAGTTATGGCAAAAGGACAGGTTACTATTCCGAAAAGGATAAGGGAACTTTTAAATTTAGAAAATGGAGATTATGTTACTTTTGTAGTTAATAAAGATAAAGTGCAAATTCAAAATTCTAAGGCTTTTATTGAAGAAAACATTAAAAAATAACAGCACGTTTTTAGAGGTAGGTGAAACAATGAATAAGGATAAGATGGTATTGCAGAATACAGATATTGGAAAAGATAATCATCAGTTTGATGATATTGTTAAGATTGTCGAAAGTGCAAAGGATCGTGCTTATAGAAAAGTCAATGAAGAATTGATTTTGATGTATCAGGAAGTGGGAAAGTATATAAGTGAGAAAAGTAAAGAAGCAGGTTATGGGTCAAATTTTGTGGAAAATGTTGCCGATTTTTTCTCTGAAAATTATCCTGATTTAAAAGGATTTACCCGTAGGGGGCTTTATAGAATGAGGCAATTCTATGAGCTATATAAGGATGATGAAAAAGTGTCAACGTTGTTGACACAATTGAGCTGGTCTAATCATTTGAAAATAATGTCAGGATCTAAAAGTAAAGAAGAAAGAGAATTCTACATTAACTTAGCAATTAAGGAGAATCTAACTCACCGAGAGTTGGTAAGGCAGATGGACAGTGGCTATTATGAACGTTATATGCTTTCAAATAGTAACGATTTGCCTGCTATACAAAGGGCAAAACAAGAGACGCATAATTTGTTTATGGACAGTTATGTTTTAGAATTTCTTGATGCTCCCAAGATTGGAAATGAAAGAGAATTTCAGAAGTCAATTCTCCAGAATCTGAAGAACTTTATTTTAGAGATTGGGAAAGATTTTTCCTTTATAGGTAATGAGTATAGGGTACAGGTTGGCAATCATGATTACTATGTAGATTTGTTGTTCTATCATAGGGGACTATCTTGTTTAGTTGCATTTGAATTAAAAATTGGAGAGTTTAAGCCGGAATATATCGGAAAAATGAACCTGTATTTAGAAGCACTGGATAGAGAAGTAAAGAAACAAACTGAAAATCCAAGCGTAGGAGTAATCCTTTGTGCTTCAAAAGATGATGAGGTAGTAGAATTTGCATTAAGTAGAAGTCTTTCGCCTACAATGGTATCGGAGTATACATTAAAACTGATAGATAAGAATTTGTTGCAACGAAAATTAAAAGAATATGTAGATATTGCGGAAGAAACAAACGAATAAAATTTAATAAATATAATGCGTAAAAGGTGATTAGAGTAAAATCTAACCGCCTTTTTTGTTTGGAAAAAACGAAGGAGGTAAAAATGCGAATAAATGATTTTCATAACATTTTGGAGCTTATAAAGCAAGATGTGCTTCATAGTGAAGCAGAGTATCTGAAACTCTTAAAGGTTGTCGGAAACAATCAAAGATATGACTTTAGAAGTCAATTAAGTATCTATGATAAAAATCCTGAAGCAATAGCTTGTGCCAAGTTTGACTACTGGAGGGAACGTTTTAATCGAACAGTAATGCGAGGACAGAAAGGGATCCCCATTTTAGAGAACTATGGCACATTCAAAAAAGTGGACTATATTTTTGATATAGGTCAGACAGTTTCAAGAAACAGAGATGTCAACGAAGTAAACCTTTGGAAGTTTGACAAAGAAAATCATCAAGATGTGTTAAAGGAAATGATAAAAAGCGAGGGCTATGAGGAAAGTGAAAGCACACTTGAAAATATCTTTTCTTTAAGCAGACTCTATGGTGATGAAAAAATAGATACCTTAATGAATGAACTTAGAGTAGCGGATGAGGATAGAATATCCTTTACCAAGTTTGTAAGGGACTCGGTAAGCTATGCGGTAGCGTCAAGATTTAAGTTAGATTATTCGATAGATTATGAGCTTTTAAGAGAGAATTTTCAAAGACTTGACAGCATATCTCTAATGAGTCTTGGTGAAAGCGTATCGGATATTAGCGGAAAGATTATTGATGCGACCATTCAAAAAAGCAAAGAGCTTGAACTTCAAAAAGAAGTTTTAAGAGGAAAAGAAGCGGGATATAATAAGATTAAAGAAGAATTCGAGGAGGTAGAAGCATATGTACTTCGACGAGATGATCAGGAAAGAAATGAAAACGAGCGAGTTCTCCGAAATGGAGAGTACGGACGAGATAATAGAGAAAATCAGGGAGAACACCCTAAACAGCTTGGAGGAAGAGACGGACTTCATAAAGAAGTATCCAAATCCGACCTACGCAGTGATGAGGCTGGAGTTTCTTTCACAGAGCGAAGAGCAGAGCCACTTCGAGATGTTAGTAGATCTATACAAGGAGAAGAAACTGACAGGACACCTGATGGACATTCAGAAACAAGCGATAGAATTTATGAGAACAGAGAAACCGAAACTGATGGCAGCTTGGAAGATAGAGGACGAGAACAATCCGCAGTATGGGGCGATGATTTCAGCTCTCAAAGAAATGACCATCAAGGAAGTAGTGGAAATTTAAAAGAAAATACTGAGGCAGAGATAAGAGAAGCTGATAAGGCTTCTTTTTCTTTACCCGAAAATTCCTATGGACAGATAAGCCTTACGATTCCGCTAACTGAGAAGGATATAGATACCGTCCTTATTAACGGGGGAAATCACGATGGAGGTAGACTTCCTGTTATTGCTGAGTTTTCCAAAGAAAAAACAGTAGAAGAATTGGGAGAATACCTCAAAGATACCTTTAAAGGCGGAAACGGGTTTTACATTGATGAAAGAGAAGTATCTTCCTGGTATTCGGATAAAGGCATTCATTTAGCCTATGGAACTTCTGCAAGAGAAGATGATACGCAGGTCTTAAACTGGAATGATGCGGCAAAGAGGATAAATGAACTTCTTAATAGTGGGAAATTTGCTACAAATGCAGAGCTTTTAGAAGCTCTTGATTATGAAAGAGATCGGATTTCAGAATCTCTATGGTATTTATCTAATGATTTAAGTGAAGAAGGAAAAGAGCAAGGATATTTTGGACTTTTTGAAAGAGGTGGGGGCTTTTCGGAAGAAACGAAAAGACTTTCTGAGGCATTAAAAAATACTGAATACCTAAAGGACACAATTAAAGAATACAGTAGGTTCTTAGCAGGCTACAAAGAAAACAGAGGTGTACTAAGATTTCATTATCACAAGGTAGATAGCCTTTATCAGAGATTGCAGGAGCTTGAGCTGACACGAAAGGAATATAGTACCAATCTGGCAGAACTTCCGAAGGTAAAGCCTTTTATTACAGAAGATGAAGTCCTTGAAAGTCTTTCAAGAGGAAGCGGTATAGACAGAGGAAAAGAGCGAATTACAAAATATTTTAAAGAAAATCATACTTTGCAAGAAAAAGCCAATTTCTTAAAAGATGAATATGGAATCGGTGGAAGAAGTCATGCAGTATCAGGTGCAATGGGAAGTGATGAATGGCACGATGCAAAGGGACTTAAATTACAGAAAAATGATTGTAATGATGTGTTTCTTACTTGGACAAGTGTTGCAAAGCATATCGACGAGCTGTTTTCTAAAAATCTTTATCTTGAAGAAAAGGAAACAGAAAACAAGTCAGAGATTGAAGAACCACAATATTATTCCAAAGATGATCCTGAAAACTTAATGACCGATGAAATGCTTGAAAGAGTGCCGGAGCTTTACGCACAGGAGGATGTAGCATTAGCGGATAAAGAGGTTCATGCTGCATATATCATTCCTTTCCGTTCGAATTGGACTTGGTATATGACGGAATATGACAGGGAAAGCGGTGATGCCTTTGGACTTGTTCTTGGGATTGAACCTGAATGGGGATATTTTAATCTTGAAGAACTAAAGGAATTAAATGCCCAAAGGCTTATTTTAGAAGATTTTCCAAAGACCTTTAGAGAGCTTAAAGAAAGTGAACTTAGAAAACAGATGGATGAGCAGGAGCTTCAATCCGTCTTTAACGGAGAACTTAGCTTTGTAGAAGAAGAACTTGAAGCACCTGAAGAAACAGAAGAAGTTAGAAGGGCTGACACAGTTCAAGCTACCTTATTTGATTACCTAAAGGATAGAGAAGTAGTAGAGCTCAATGAAAAAGAGGGAAACAATTTAGAGGATTTTGCAGTTAAAGAGAGTAATACCGTCTATTTCAACCATGAAGAATATACTATAAGGGAGATTTCTAAAAATGAAATCACAGGAAGAAATGACTTGTGGCTTGATCCGGTAAGACAAGGCAATCATCAAATTCCGATTGTAGCCTTTACAGATAATGAGGATCTTCTGAAGCAGATAAGCCTTAAAAGACCGAACTTTATTGTCGGTGATGAAGTTAAATACAAGGATAAAGACTATACCATCACACGCTTTGATGATATGGGAAACAACCTAAAGACGGTAACAGTTAAAGATAATACAGTATATCTTGGCGGTATGATAACAGGCTCCGATGTGATTCCTTATCGTCTTGAAAGCGACCTTGAGAGGATATTTGAAAATCTGACATATCAGAGTCCTGAAAAGACAACTGAAGAAATTGAAATAAAGAAAGCTGAGGCTCATAACTTCCAAATTAAAGAAGAAACGCTACCTGACAAGTTATCTCCAAGTGAGAGATTAAACAATAACCTTGAAGCAATCTCTATGCTGAGTCGCATTGAAAGCGGACAAAGAGAGCTTGACAGTACAGCTCAGGAAGTTTTAGCAAGGTATGTAGGCTGGGGAGGACTTGCTGATGTATTTGATGAAGAAAAAGGCGGACAGTGGAAAGAAGTGAGGAGCTTTCTAAAAGAGAACTTATCGCAGGCAGAATATGAAGCTGCAAGAGAATCTACTTTAACGAGCTTTTACACACCGAAAACAGTGATTGACGGAGTGTATAAGACGCTTTCGGATATGGGATTTAAACAGGGAAACATTTTAGAGCCATCAATGGGTATCGGAAACTTTATCGGGAATATCCCTGATGAAATGAATAAGTCTAAGTTTTATGGTGTAGAGCTTGACTCTGTAAGCGGTCGAATTGGAAAACTCTTATACCCTGAAAGTGATATACAGATTAAGGGGCTTGAAGAAACTTCCTTCTCCAATAACTTCTTTGATGCGATTATCGGTAATGTACCCTTTGGAGAATATAAGGTAAATGACAGGGAGTATAATAAAAATAACTTCCTTATCCATGATTATTTCTTTGCCAAGTCCATTGATAAAGTAAGAAACGGCGGTATTATTGCCTTTATTACATCAAGCGGAACGATGGATAAAAAGGACGAAAGTGTCAGACGTTACCTTGCAGCAAGAGCAGAGTTTTTAGGAGCGATAAGACTTCCGAACGATACCTTTAAGGGCGTAGCAGGAACAGAAGTAACCTCAGATATTATTTTCCTAAAGAAAAGGGACAGTATCAGAGAAAGGGATGAGGACTGGATTCACCTTGCTGAAGATGAAAACGGGCTTTCATATAACAAATACTTTGTTGATCATCCTGAACAGGTGCTTGGTTCTATGGAAGAAATATCTGGAAGATTTGGGAATACAATAGCTTGCCTGCCAAAAGAAAACACAGACTTAAAGGAGCTACTGACAAAAGCAAGCGAAGAAATCGCTAAAAATGCTAATTATGAAGAAATAGAGCTACTTGATGATGAAATTACCTCAATTCCTGCCACAGATGATGTTAAAAACTTTTCATATACCATTATTGATGATGAAGTTTATTACAGAGAAAACTCCTTGTTTGTAAAGAAAGAAGTAACGGATAAAAACAAGGAAAAGATTAAGGACTATCTTGAGTTAAATGTTGCCTTAAAGGATGTTATTTACAAACAGAAAGAAGATTTTTCAGATGATGAAGTAAAGAAAGCTCAGGAAAAACTAAATGAAATTTATGACAGCTTTTCTAAGAAGCATGGATATGTCAATAACCTTTCTAATACCAGAGCCTTAAAAGAGGATAGTAACTTCCCGCTTGTATCTTCCATTGAAATCCTTGATGAAGAAGAAAACTTCAAAGCAAAGGGAGATATTTTCTCCAAGCGAACAATCACAAAGGCGAAGGTTATCGACCATGTAGACACTTCCCTTGAAGCTCTTGTTTTATCGGTATCAGAAAAAGGATATGTGGATTTTGAGTATATGGGAAGCCTTACAGATAAAGACAGACCGACTTTGATAGAAGAACTTAGAGGGGAAATCTATCTAAACATCAGAGAAGAACAAAACTTTTATAGACCATTATCTTTTAACCTTGAAGATGGAGATCTACCTTTTGCCTGTGCAAACGGCAGTAATTCATATAAGTACGGCTATGTAACAAAGGATGAGTATCTAAGCGGAAATATCAGGGACAAAATTGCCATAGTAGACAGTTACCTTGCAAAGTTAAGGCAAACCGAAAGAGAGTTACCTCATCTTGGCCATGCGGAAGATGGCAAAGAAAAAGAGCTGATAAGCTATGAGATGAACCGTTTGGAATATCAAAAGGCAGAGCTTACAAAAGTTCTTCCAAAGGAGCTTGAAGCAAGTGAAATCAATGTAAGACTCGGAGCTACTTGGATACCGAATAAGGATATTGAAAAATTCATCTTTGAAACGCTGAAAACTCCGGGATATGCCAAATGGGATATTAAGGTTAAGTTCTCAAACCTCACAAGCGAATGGAATGTTGAAGGAAAGAGCAGGGACAGAGGAAATGACCTTGCAGAGATGACCTACGGCACCTCAAGGGTAAATGCCTATAAACTGATTGAAGATGCTCTAAATTTAAAAGAAACAAAGGTATTTGACCAGAGTGTAAATTCGGACGGCTCGAAAACTTCTGTATTAAATAAAAAGGAAACGCTTCTTGCAGGGCAGAAACAGGAGCTTATAAAAGAAGAATTTAAGAACTGGATATTTAGCGACCAAGAACGAAGAAACAGGATTGTAAAGTTATATAACGAGCGTTTTAACTCTATCCGTAACAGAGAATATGACGGCAGCAACCTTTCTTTTGAGGGAATGACCACAGAAATTGATTTAAGACCTCATCAAAGAAATGCCATAGCAAGAAGCCTTTATGGAGGAAATACCTTGCTTGCCCATGTGGTAGGTAGTGGTAAGACCTTTGAAATGGTGGCGTCTGCGATGGAAAGTAAAAGGCTTGGAATGTGCAGTAAGTCCTTGTTTGTTGTCCCCAATCACTTAACAGGTCAAATCGGTCGTGAGTTTATGCAGCTTTATCCATCAGCCAATATTATGGTGGCAGATAAGAAAGACTTTGAGTCGAAAAACAGAAAAAGATTTATAGGAAGAATTGCCACAGGAGAGTATGATGCCGTTGTAATCGGGCATACACAGTTTGAAAAGATTCCGATGAGTAAGGAATATCAGGAAAAGCATATCCAAGATCAGATTGATGAAATTATAAACTATGTGGAGGAATATAAGCATGACAGAAACCAAAACTTTACGGTAAAACAGCTTGAAAAGACAAAGAAGAAACTTGAAACAAGGCTTGAAAAGTTAAACGATGATTTTAAGAAGGATGATGTCATTACCTTTGAAGAATTAGGTGTAGATAAGCTCTTTATTGATGAGGCACATAATTACAAAAATCTCTACCTTTATACAAAAATGAGAAATGTAGCAGGTATTGGGCAGTCTGAAGCTTTTAAGTCCTCCGATATGTTTATGAAGTGCAGATACATGGATGAAATGACAGGTGGAAAAGGTATTGTCTTTGCCACAGGAACGCCTGTCAGTAACTCGATGACAGAGCTTTATACTATGCAGCGTTATCTTCAGTATGAAAGCCTTAAAAAGAATAATTTGGAGCATTTTGATAGCTGGGCTTCTACCTTTGGCGAAACACAGTCTGCTTTTGAGCTTTCTCCGGAGGGAACAGGGTACAGAGTAAAGACAAGATTTTCCAAGTTCTATAACCTTCCTGAACTAATGTCTATGTTTAAAGAAGTTGCGGATATTCAGACAGCAGATATGCTAAATCTTCCAACGCCTGAAGCACACTATGAAGTTATTAAAACTTTGCCAAGTGAGGAGCAAAAGGAAATTCTAAAGAGCTTATCGGAAAGAGCTGATGATGTGAGAAACAGGGTAGTAGAGCCTGACGAAGATAATATGCTGAAGATTACCAATGACGGTAAGAAACTCGCCTTAGATCAGCGTTTAATCAATCCACTTCTTCCGGATAATCCTGATAGCAAGGTCAATGTGTGCGTGAAAAATGTTTTTGCCATTTGGGATAAGACAAAAGAAAATAAGTCCACACAGCTTCTTTTCTCCGATATGTCAACTCCAAAAGGAAATGGAGAGTTTAATATTTATGATGATATTAGAGAAAAACTTGTGGCAATGGGAATACCGAAAGAAGAAATAGCCTTTATCCATGAAGCAAATTCTGATAAGCAAAAGGATGAACTCTTTGCAAAGGTAAGAAAAGGTGAGATTCGTATTTTAATGGGTTCTACACAGAAAATGGGAGCCGGAACGAATGTGCAAAACAAGCTGATTGCACTTCATGATTTAGATGTCCCATGGCGTCCTGCCGACCTTGAGCAGAGAGCTGGAAGAATTGTAAGACAGGGAAATGAAAACAAAGAAGTCAGCATATACAGATATGTAACGGAGAATACCTTTGATGCGTACCTTTGGCAGACCATCGAGAATAAACAGAAGTTCATTTCTCAGATTATGACAAGTAAAACACCTGTAAGAGTGGCGGAAGATGTGG
Source organism: Murdochiella sp. Marseille-P8839 (assembly GCA_019753405.1). GTDB lineage: Bacteria > Bacillota > Clostridia > Tissierellales > Peptoniphilaceae > Murdochiella. Next base: position 402,443 of record JAIKLF010000001.1, read on the forward strand.
ACGAAAGCAGCTTAAACTATGCAGAGATTAAAGCCCTTGCTACAGGTGATCCGAAAATCAAGGAAAAGATGGATTTGGATAATGAGGTTACAAAACTTAAAATGCTTGAAGCAAACTATAAGTCCAACCGTTACAGATTAGAGGATAAGGTTGCTAAAAACTACCCGGAAGAAATAGCAAGAACGGAAAAACTCATAGAAGCTGTCAAGAAAGATATATCAGAAGTTGAACATAAAGCGGAAGGAGAGGAAAAGTTTACTTCCATTACCATTTTAGGTGAGAAAATTACGGATAAAAAGTTAGCCGGAGAAAAGCTGCTTGAAGCTATTTCTAAAGTAAAGATCAATGAAAGCAAAGTTATCGGTAAGTATAGAAACATGGATTTAGAGGTAAGTTACAACTTCTTCACCAATGAGCATAACTTCAGCTTAAACGGTGCTGCAAAGCATTCAGGAGAGCTTGGAACGAGTGCGGACGGTAATATTACAAGGCTTGATAATGCTCTTGAGAAAATGCCTGAGAAATTAAAGAGGCTTGAAGAAAAGCTCTTCAGCACAAAAGAACAGCTTGAAAATGCCAAAGAGGAATTACAAAAGCCTTTTGAAAAAGCTGATGAACTAAAGAATAAGGTGCTTCGCTTGGCAGAACTGAATAAGCTCCTTGATATGGGAGAAGTGGAAGAAAAGAGAAATGATAATCCCATTGTAGAAGATGTAAAACGAGCCATCATTGACTTCTGCAACAGGGAGTATGAAGAAAATCATAGTTATGATGAGTTTGATAGTCTATATCCTGACCTAAAGCACATCGGCATCGCCTATACCAATACACCTGACGAAAGATACAGCATCCAATATGAGCTTAACTTAGAGGATAAGAGATGGACACAGTATATTGAAGATATACCGATTAAAACGGAGAGTTTTGATTATGAAAACAAAGGAGAAAACGAAGCTCTACGAAATATGAAAAATGAGATTGAGCTGTCTTCTTTTAGTGATTTGGTCTATGTCGATTCGGAAGATTTAAGGGTGGCACTTGGACTTGAAATTGATGATGAAGGTAACTTCTATGATCCACTTTCTAAAGACCTTGATAATGATGGAATTGCTGACAGATATGACAATGACTTTAAGGACAGCGACTATTTTGAGTCAACCTATGATGTTGAAGATAATTTGCATACCAAAGAGGAAGCCACACAAAAAACGGGTGATAAACCATCTATCTTAGGACAGATAAGAGCCTATCAGGAAGAAAGTAAAATAGAAGAAAAACAAACTGCAAAAGAACAGGAATATGTACGATAAGGGAGGGAAACCTCCCTTTTACCATGAAAGGAGATAAAAACATGGATTACAAAACAATAAGAAATCAGATAGAAGATATTGTAAGTGATAACCACAAGGACTTTGTTAAGGCAGTTATCAGCATGGAAAAAGGTATCAACGATGAAAGTGCTTTGGATAAGCTCTATGAGGCTTATATGGACAATGACAGCCTTAATTTACTGCATGAGGAATTTGATTACATGATTGAAGATTTAAGAGAACAGGGGCAGATTAAAGACCTTCCTTATGTTCAAGAGGAGAAAGATAATCTTGTCAATATCGTTGGAAATATTGTGGGAAAGGTCGATGTAGTTGAAAGGGAAAATAAGAACGGAGAAGCCTTTAAGGTGGCAAATTTCTCTGTTGTTTCTAAAGATGATGATGGAAATAAGGTATATCATAATTGCTCCGCATACGGAGAAAAGGGTGATATTCCAAAAGACTTTAAGCAGGGAGATTTTGTAAAACTCTTTGGACAGATTAGAACTTCCGTTGATGATAACGGCAAGGAACATACTAACATCAGGATACTTTCTTCAAAGCTCTTAAAGGCAAAAGAACAGATGAAAGGTCGAGATGAAAAGAAAGAGTCTGTGCTTGGAGCTATCAAAAAATATCAGGCTGAAGATAAGGAAAAGCCTAAAGAAAAGAAAGAAGTATCAAAAGAAGCTGAGAGATAAACTTATGGTCGGTGTGGTCTTAGGACTGCACCGACTCTTTTTTATTTGCACAAAAAAGAGGATATAAAGATTATCTCTCCATCTCCTTACCCATATAAATCCCGTAATTTTTTCGTATCTTATAAAGCTCGTCCATAGTAGATTTTGAGGAAGAATACTCTTGCATAAGGGTATTCTTTTTTTCTTGTAATTTATCAAGCTCAGCTAAAATATCCTTTGAATTTGGGAGCTTGGAATAAGATTTTTTAAGCTCTGAGAGAGCATTTTCATATAGGGTAATCTGGACTTTGTACTCTTCAAAAAATGCCTTGTCAGATGGATTAGCCTTATATTCCTTGTAGCACGCTCTGTATTTTTTAACGGTATGAACTTGTTCCATAGTGGTAGAAAGCTTCTGCATTTCCTTATCATTAGCCTTGATTTTCTCTTGTATATTTTGCCTTTCATCGGCTGCTTTTTGAATATACTCGTCAAGCTGTTTAACGGATTTAATGCCATGTTCTCTGATATAAATAACAGACTCAGCCATTGTATGAAGGTTATGTTTGGTTGCCCAATATTCGTAGCCTTTGCTTTCCTTTACCTTTGCATTGGTGTTCATGTCAATAACATTGCCGATGCGTTTTTTGACGGTAGGAGTCTTGATAAACTCTCTTTCTGCAATTCGTTCTTTTAATCTTTCTTCGGTATAATCTTCTCCGATTGTTTTAGCCCTTGTAAATCTCGCCTTACCTTTTGGCTTAAAAGCAATGTGCTTACCGTATTTGATTTCATAGCCGAGTTCCGCCATCTTCTTTAAGAATTCATCCCAGTCCTTTGACTGTTTTATTATTCTATCAATGTCAAATTGAAGCTTACTTTTCCAAGAAGTGCCATGTTTTGCCTGTTCATTTTCATACCAAGATTTACCGTTAATTTTATATTTTTTCTTATAGCTTTCGTAAAACTCGTCAATGACAGATAGGCTATTTTCTTTGCACAGTTTATCGCTCTGATAACGGATTTGGTGGTAGCTTCTCTTGTTAGACTGGTAGCACCTACCTGTTACCATATTTACATTATTGAAGATGATGTGATTGTGGATATGCCCCTTATCTACGTGAGTAGATAAGACAAATTCGTACTCATCTTTGAGTATCTTTTTACACAGCTCCATACCAATCTGGTGAGCCAATTCAGGGCTTGTTTCTCCCGGTAAAAATGATTGAATGAGATGTCTTGCAAGAACGGTTCCTTTTGTTCCTGCGTCATTTCGTGTCCTTAAAAACTGAGTGTGAGCAGTTGCTTCGTGGCATTTATGAGTGCTTACTAAAAGCTGCTCATCTGTTTTATCTCCATTTACAATGTAGTCGATAGCAAGATTAAGAGTCGATTTTATTGGGTGTATTTTTGTAATAGCCATTATTATTCACCTTCCGTTTCAGATGTTCTTTTCAGAAGTAGTGAATGAATTTGCCACAGCTCTTTTGAGAAATGTTCAATCTCTTTTTTTATATCACTGATGTCCTCTTTGTAGATTACACCTGTCGAATTTACTCGCTTTGCAATCTGATTGATATTGTTTGTTGCATTAGAAAGCAAGCCTTGTAAATCCCTGAAAGGCTCTAAATCCACTTGATAAATTTCCTTTTCCAAAACGCATTTGCGGATGAAATGGCTCATGTTTCTACACTTCGCAAGTCTTTTTTTCTCTTCAAAAAGAGCCTTTTCTTCTTCAGTTAGTTTAATTTCAAGTCTTTCGTTTCTTATTCTATTTGCCATAGTTAGTTACTCCTTTGAATGTATTTCGGGGTCTTAGGGTTCTCCCTAACAAGTTAAAAATTGATAAAAAAAGAAGCAGATCCCAAAGGGCTGCTTCGTCAATTTTTTCGTAAGTGTCCGTACACTTACTGTGCTTGCTACAAAAGATAGCAAGCATTAAGCATATTTTCAAAACAGTATATCAAATTTAACAAGAGATGGGAAGAGGGAGGCTCATATTTATGGTATAATAGTAAAATAAATAGCAAAAAATTATCAAGAAGCGAGACAAAAGGTATGGAGTTAAATAGAAAGAGTATTATCGAAAACGCCTACAATGGGTATATTTTTTCGGAGAAGAAAAATGTTGATAATGCGAAAGTTTATCGTTTTAGAAACGAAACGGGTACAGGAGAAATGCGTTGTTATGATTTGCTTGAAGGAATTCAATTATCTTATAACAACTTAAATATGGAAACAACACATCAAAAAATAACACCTAAAGAAGGAATCTTACAAATTGATCATTGCCTTGAAGGGTGCTATGAATTTAAGCTGGAAAATAATGAACGCGCATTTATTGGAAAAGGAGATTTAAGTGTTTTAGAACTTGGGAAAGTACCGTTTGAAAACTCTTGTATTCCCATGAAAAAATATGTAGGGCTTTCTCTTTTTATTGATATGAGTATAGCACAAAAGTCCATTTCAAAATATTTTCCATATGGAAATATAGATTTGTTTGAAATGCGGGATAAGGTGTGCAAAAATGGGGCGGCGTTAATTATCCGCTCTCGTCATGAAATCAATCATATTATTGGTGAATTATATAGGGTTGATGAGAGGATACAGCTTCCATATTCAATAATTAAAACAATAGAACTATTACTATTTCTGAGTTTAGTTGAAAGTAAAGACACACATAAACTTCCATCCTTTTCTGAGCCTGTGTACGAAGCAACTCAAGAATGCTACAAAGCTCTTATGGAAAATCCTTTTGACAGATATTCTATTTCTGAACTGGCAAAAAAATATGCAATTTCTGAATCAAGTCTTAAAAGATGTTTTGCTTATATAACAGGGAATTCAATAGGCAGTTTTATTAAAAAAACTTGTCTTGAAGCGGCAGCAGAGTTACTAATTCATAAGTCAAGTATGTCTATCGGAGAAATAGCGGATTTAGCAGGATACTTAAATCAAGGCAAGTTTTCTTCAGCTTTTAAAAAACATTTTGGAGAGACACCACAACAATATAGGAGTAAATCTGTTTGACCTGTTTGGAGCAAATAAAGGTCTAATAGGTTATAAGAGAAATATCCATTTTGATGTAACATAGTTGCTGAAGATGGACATTTGTTGCAGGAAGACCATCCGGTCTTCCTATTTTTTTCGAACAGATGTTAGCTTTATCTAACCAAAAAGGAGGCGTTTAATATGACGAAAGAAAAAATGACGGTAAAGGATATTGTAACGGTTGCCGTTATGATGGCTCTGTTCTATGCAATAGCATTTTTAGTGGGAATGGGTACGGTAGCTATCCCTATTCTTTACCTTTATGGAACAGCAGGCATTGAAATGTTTTTGGGTTCAATTTTTTACTTGGTAGCAGCCAACAGAGTAAATAAGCATGGTCTTTTATTTGTTTGGGTAATGATATATGCACTTATTACCGCAGCGATGGGTTATATGTTTATGGTTCCTTATTTTATAGCTGTTGCAGTGATTTCTGAAATTGTGATGATTGGTAAAAACACATATAGAAATCCTGTTAGAAACATGATTGGCTGGAGTACATATGGAATCGGCATGGTATTGGGAATTGGCGTACCTTGCTGGGTTGCATGGGAAAGCTATCAAAAACAGGCACTCGCAAGTGGTTTTGCAGATGCTACGATGAAGCTTCAGTATAATATGGTTTCTTCTCCGAAATTGATGCTCGTTGGTGTAATTATAACGGTAATATTATCTGCATTAGGTGTGCTTATATCACAAAAAATTCTCAAAAAACACTTTGAAAAAGCCGGAATTTTGAGTTAAACAATGAGCTGCGAGAAAAGACTAAGAGAATTAAGTGGTATAGGTGCGCTATTATTAACATTTCTCGCCTGTATGGTATCTATTTTTACTGAAAGCTATTATATGCACGCTTTGTTTGTGATATGGCTGGCTATGCTTCTTGCATATTTCGGTTTTGTCAAACAAAGCGTGCAATATGTGTTGCTTTATTCATTTACAACATTTTGGTTGATAATGATGATTCCAAAAGGAGTGATGATAATATCGCCGATGTTATTAGGAATGATATATAAATTTATTGTTCCTATTATGGCTGCCTATTTAACTTTCAAAATACCATCAGGAAAATTGATTGCTGTATTTCAGAAAAGCTCAATGCCACAAAATATACTTCTGATTTTGGTGATTATGATCAGATTTATTCCAACCATATCAGGGGAAATAAAAACGATAAAAGAAGCAATGAAGGTGCGTGGATTAACCGGAAGTAAAAAAAAGGTGTTCTTTCATCCATTAAGAACTGTTGAGTATGTAGTAGTCCCTTTAATTTTTCGTTCAATTAAAGTTGGAGATGAACTTGCTGCAGCGGCTATTGTAAGAGGTGTTGAAAACACCGGTAAAAAACAAAGCTATTATGAAACAAAAATGAGTAAGACAGATATTGTGATTTTAACGATCAGTCTTTTATTGCTAATCGTTTGCATTATTTGAGGAGGGGAAATTGATGAAAAGTGAAGTAAAGATTCATCATGTAAGCTATTCATACAATAAAAATGAAATGCAGCTTAATGACATCAATTTAAACATCCTACAAGGGGAGTGTATTGCAATCATTGGAGCTTCAGGTTGCGGAAAATCCACATTAACAAGAGTGATAAACGGGCTTATACCGTCGTTCTTTCAAGGAGAGTTAAGCGGAAAGACTTTTATTAAAGAGAAGGACATACATCAATTACCATCTTGGGAAATAGGGAAAATGATTGGTAACGTTTTTCAAGATCCAAGAAGTCAGTTTTTTTCCAATGAAGTTGCCGGGGAAATTGCGTTTGGATGCGAAAATATGGGACTTACACATAGTGAAATAATAAAGCGAGTTAATCAAACTGTAAAAGAAATGGGAATTGAAGATTTACTCAATACAAGTATCTATTCCTTATCATATGGCATGAGACAAAAAGTAGCAATATGTTCGGCAAAAGCAATGGAGCCTGACGTATATGTATTTGATGAACCATCAGCAAATCTTGATTTAAGTGCAACATATCTTCTTGCAGACTTAATAAAAAGATTAAAAAACAGTGGAAAAACAAGTATTATCGCAGAACATCGACTTTTTTATTTAAGAGGTATTGCTGACCGATATATTTTTATGGAAAACGGAAAAATAATTAAAGAATATTCATCAAATGAAATACAGGAACAAAAGTCTGAGGCGCTTAATAAAAAAGGGCTTCGTTCTTTGCGTTTTGAGGATATTTCTATTCCAAATACCGATTTGAGCGGAATCACATCGCCACATCCAATATCGGTAACGGGCTTAAGTAAAGATTTTAAGAACCACCAGCTGCTTAAAAATATAACTTTTCAATACGATAACAATGAAATTATTGCTTTGGTTGGTGCAAATGGTGTGGGAAAAAGCACATTAGGAAAGGTTTTTGCAGGCTTAATGAAAGAAAGTTCCGGTGAAATCTTAGTGGATGGAAACTCAAAAAAATACAAGCAACGCATTGGGAAAATTTGGTATATACCTCAAGATTTAGATTCTCAACTTTTTGGAGAAGATTTAATAGACGAATTAACAACAGGATTAGACAATCCTGATAAAAACATAGATAAAGCCGAAGATATATTAAGAAAATTAGGCTTGATTGAGTTAAAAAATAAACATCCTGCAACTTTGTCTGGTGGACAAAAGCAAAGGCTTGTTTTAGGTGTTGCTATGATGAGAAATGCTCCGATGATTATATTGGATGAGCCAACATCCGGTTTAGATTTTAACAGTATGGAAAAAGTTAGGATTTTAATTAAGGAACAACAAAAGAATGGAACCAAATTTCTGATTATCTCTCATGACATTGAATTTATTGCAAGAACTTGCAATAGAATATTAAAACTTGATGATGGGGAAATTACAGAAGATTATTATTTAGAAAATATACAAGACTTATTAAAGTCAATGAATGCGAAAGAGGTGGAAAAATGGATGTGTTAAAGAAGCATTTAGGACAAATTTTTTTTGCAGTTTTTGTCGCAGTCCTTGGGGTGCTTTGTGGAGTTTTGCCATATTTTGCAATGGCGAAAATCGTTGAACATATAGCTGCTGGAAAAATAAATTTTATGATTTATAAAGAGCCTATTTTAATAATTTTATGCGGACTTTTAGGAAGTGTTATTTTTCATGAAATATCAACATTAACTTCTCATAATCTTGCTTTTCGTATTATTGAAGATGAGAGAAAAAAACTTGCAAGAAAAATAAGCAGATTATCTATGGGGGAAGTTGAGAAAAGGAGCAGTGGTGAATGGACACAGTTTATGGTTGAAACTTTGGATAAAATGGAACAGCCAATCGCACATGTAATCCCAGAAGTAATCGCAAATGTTATTATTCCCATCGTGTTAGTTATTATTATTTTTGTGCTTGATTGGAGAATAGGTCTTGCCAATCTTGTAACTCTTCCAATCGGTGTATTGTTCTCGTTTTTAATGATGGGAGGATACGAGGAAAAATCTCGTAACTACCAACAAGCTGCAAAAAACATGAATACTACTGCGGTTGAATATATTAGAGGTATTCAGGTTATCAAAGCTTTCAATAAATCAGCGTCATCCTATGGAAAATTTGTAGATGCCGTTAATAAGAACAGGGACAGTATGCTTAGTTGGTATTTAAGTGTTTGTTTTTATATGACTGCTGCAATGGAAATTCTGCCTTCAACTATGTTGTTTGTCTTGCCTATTTCTTTGTTTCTATACATGAAAGGGAGCATTTCTGTTGGCATTCTCATTATGTGTGTGCTGTTATCTTATGCATCTTATAAGCCTTTGATTAAAGCAATGAGCCATATGGATACAATGGCAAACGTAAGAGTAGTGATTGATGAAATCAAGACAGTAATGAATTTGCCGGAGCTTGAAAGAGGAGATAATTGTAATACGATAAGCTCTTACGGCATAACCTTTGAAAATGTAAGTTTTGGTTATAACGACGAAAAGAAAGTATTTGAAAATTTGTCTTTTCATGCAGAAGAAAAACAACTTACAGCTATTGTAGGATATTCAGGCAGCGGAAAATCTACCATTGCAAAATTAATTGCCGGATATTGGAATGCTGACAATGGAAAAATTTGCATAGGCAATGTAAATGTAAAAGATATTTCTCTTGAAAAAAATATGGAACTTGTAACCTATGTTTCGCAAGAGAATTATCTTTTCAAAAAAACCATTTTAGAAAATATGAAATTGGCTAAGCCTGATGCGAGTATTGAAGAAATTGAACAAGCGTGCAAGAAAGCCAGTTGTCATGACTTTATTATGAGCTTGCCTGACGGATATAACACGATTGTTGGTGAAGCGGGCAATAATCTTTCGGGTGGTGAACGTCAAAGAATTACCATTGCAAGAGCGTTGCTAAAAGATAGTCCTATCGTTCTTTTGGATGAAGCTACTGCTTACTCTGATCCAGACAATGAGGCAGAAATTCAGAAATCTATAGATGCATTGGTTAAAAATAAAACCGTTATTATGATAGCTCACAGACTTTCGACTATAATTCGTGCGAACAAGATTATTGTAGTAACCAATGGAGAAATAGAAGCTGAAGGAACACATTCCGAGCTTCTTGGTAAAAGCGAAACCTACGCAAAAATGTGGAAATCGCACATTAGTGTATATCAACAGGCGGAGGTAAAGTAAATGAGAGATTTAATTAAAAAATTATATGCTATTGCAGGCAAAGAATCGTCAAAACTCAGTAGAATGCTTCTATTTGAGGTGCTTAAAAGTATTTTTGAGGGCGTTGCGCTGGGAGCTATCATGCTTTTTTTACTCAAAGTATTTCAGAATATTTTTGAGCATAGAGAAGTACTTATACAGGATGTATATATTGTATTTGGCGTGGCAATGTTAAGTGTTGTAGGAAAAATACTATGTAGTTATATGGCAGATCGCAATAAGTATATTGCTACTTATAACATGGGAGCAGAGAACAGATTATATATCGGCGATCAATTAAAACGAGTAAACATGGGATATTTCAGCAACAATCGACTTGGAAATATATCCGGAGGATTAACGACAGTAATCGGGGAGCTTGAAACCGTAGGTGTAAATATTATTGAAACACTTTTTGTAGGAGTGATTCAAACAGCAATCATGGCACTTTTTATGCTTCCGTTTGATATGGTTACAGGGATTATCATATTAGCGACCTTATTTGTGGGGATGTTAAGTAATGCCCTCTTTCAGAAAAAAGCAGATGAGTTGACGAAGAAACTACAATCATTAAAAATCAACTTGAATGCAACCACTTTAGAATATGTAAAAGGAATTAGCGTTATCAAGTCTTTTGGAAAAGGGAAAGAAATGATAACAGAATTAGACAGGAATATCTCTGAAAGCCGCAAAGGATTTATCAATGTTGAAAAAACAGTTGCTCCTGCCGCTCTTATTTTCCTTTTTATTTTCAAACTGGGTATTTGCGCAATTATACTTTCTTCAGTTTTGCGCTTTTGTTCTGCTTCGATTCCACCATATAAAGCGGTAATGCTTATAGTATCAAGCTTTATTGTATTTGCAGGATTTGAGATGGCTGGAAGTATGCAAAATATAAGGGGGGTTGCAGTACAAAATTTAGATGCCATATCCAAACTTCGAGAGCTACCAACAATTTCAGAAGGCAATGTAACGGAATTGAATGTTGCCAAAGTTGAGGTTAATAACGTGAAATTTTCTTATGAAAAACAATCATTGTTTGATGGAATAACTCTTTCTATATCGGAAGGAGAGACAACAGCTATTGTAGGCGGTTCAGGAAGTGGAAAAACAACACTCTGTAACTTAATATCACGATTTTGGGATGTTGATGGCGGCGAAATCTTGATTGATGGGAAAAATATAAAAGATTTTAAATATGACAACCTGTTGTCTAATTTTACTTTTGTTTTTCAAGATGTGTACCTGTTTGATGACACAGTAAAGAATAATATTAAGTTTGGTAATCCTGATGCAAGTGATGAAGAAGTTATGGAAGTTGCTAAACAGGCACAGTGCCATGATTTTATTATGGCACTACCTCAAGGATATGATACGGTTTTGCAGGAAGGAGGCTCTAACTTATCAGGAGGCGAGCGTCAAAGAATTTCCATTGCCAGAGCAATGCTTAAACCAAGTAAGATTGTGATTTTGGATGAGGCAACATCAAGCGTAGATCCTGAGAATGAAGAACAACTTATGGTTGCTTTACACAATTTACTAAAAGGTAAAACTGTACTTGTCATTGCACATAAATTGGAAACCATTCAAGGTGCAGATCAGATTGTTGTAATGGATAAAGGTAAGGTAGAAAGTGTTGGAACACATGGGGAGCTACTTGAGAAATCACAAATTTATCAGCGATTTATTTATCAAAGGGAAAGAGCAATCGGATGGAAAATCAAATAGCAACATTTTTAGAAGGGGGACTTTAGAATGAAGCAAGATATGAAAGAACAACTGTTAACAAAAAGACCGATAGATTTACTATTTCAGCTATCTATTCCGGCGGTTATCGGAATGATAGTAATCGGTTTGTATCCGTTAATGGACGGGATATTTGCCGGGAAAATCATAGGGCAAACTGCAATGACTGCCTGTGGCGTTGCGATGCCACTTACTTTTTTTAACAGCGGGGTGTCTACACTTCTTGGCGTAGGTTCTGCATCTGTTTTATCACGAGCGATTGGTAAAGGAGATCAGAAAACCGTAGATAAAATCATGGGCAACCTGATTTTCTGGGTGATTTTGTTTTCGGCAATCATAACAGTTGGAGGAATACTACTTGCACCACATTTTTTAGATATGGTCGGAGCAACGGGTGAGATCAAAGCTTATGGTATCAGATACCTAAGAGTAATCTTTATCGGTTCCCTCTTTGTAAATTTTACACAGTCCGCAAACATGGTTATGCGTGGCGAAGGTCTAATGAAAAAAGCCATGATGATAATGGGACTTGGAGCTTTACTGAATATCATTCTTGATCCGATTTTAATGACAGTTATGGGTGAATACGCCATTGAGGGTGCCGCACTTGCTACTATTACAGCCCAATTTGTTCAAGCAGTTGTAACGCTGCACTACTTCCTGAAAAAGAGCAAGGTTGTAAAAATTCATAAGATTAAGTCTGATGCGGAAATAAAAAAAGAAATGTTTGGAGTAGGCTCATCAGCTATGATGATGCAGCTTCTGTTTATGATTCAGCAGACAATGCTTTATAAAATGGCATTTAAGTATGGCGGAGATCCAAACGGAATTTTGATGGCAGCATCGCTTCGTGTATATGCCTTTTCGTTCATTCCACTTTGGGGAATGAGTCAAGGATTGCAGCCTGTTGTCGGAACAAACTTCGGAGCAAAGCAATATGACAGAGTAAGGCAAGCAATGAAGGTGTTTTCTATCGGAGGACTTGTGCTTGCGGCAATCTTTTGGATTCCATCATTATTGCTATCAAGTCAGATACTTTCCTTGTTTGGAGTAGAAGCAAGTATCATAACACAGGGAGTTGGGAATTTCAGGCTATTCTATTCTGTATTTATTCTGTATGGAGTAATGGTAATGACAATTACATTCTTCCAATCAATCGGGAACGGAAAGAAAGCAGGAATTATTGTTATGCTTAGACAGCTCTTCCTATTTGTTCCTGCAATGGTTCTTCTGCCAATGGTATTTGGAGTAAAAGCTGTTTGGTTCACACAGCCCCTTGTTGATTTCATTATGATTGTTGTGGGCATCTTTATGATGCTTGGAGAACTAAATAAGATGAGCAAAGAAAAAGTACAAGCATAAAATTTCTTATTATGTGCGTGGATACCTGAAATAGTAGAAGGGCTTAATATATGAGGAATAGTTAGTTGTAAAATGGAGGGACAGGATATGATAAAGGCTATATATTTCTTTGAAGCTATAACTCAAAACAAAATCCTTCCTTTTTCTTATAAGATTTACAGTTGTCTGTCTTTCCATATTCTCGTCTAAACAATTAAATATAGTTAAGGAAAGGACGGGTTTCTTTCATTTCAGAGGACTTCTTATGCCAAGATGCAGGAGTCCTCCTTTTTTTGTCTGAAAAACAAATAGACAAAAAGAAATGGAGGAAACTTTATGGCAAAAGAGTATTACCTTTATGTCAGAGGGCAAAAGGTAAAAGTCAGTGAAGATATTTATAAAGTCTACTGGCGAGAAAAAGAACACGAGAAGTATTTAGAGCAGGTGGACAGAAAAAACCACCTGCTTTTCTTTTCCTCTTTGGATCATGATGGACATTTTATAGATAACATCGCTGATGAAAGCGTTGATGTAGAAAAGATTGTTGAAACACAGATGATGATTGAGGCAGTCAGAAATGCTATATCAAAACTAAACGATGAGGAAAGGGACATCATAGAGCGTTTGTATTTCGATGATGAAACGCTATCAAGCATAGCGAGAGGCAAGAAAGTGAGCTATCAAGCTATACAATGGCGAAAAAACAATATTCTTAAAAAGCTAAGGGTGCTATTGGAAGAATTTATGAAGTAATCGCCTTGTGCATGAGGGCAGATTTTCCTTGTATAAAGTGAAGGGAGATCTGTCCTCTTAATTTAATTGAAGAATTATTTTCAAGAATAACTTAAAAGAAAATCTCTCTGAAAGCCAATAGGCAATTGTTCCTTGACAACTGAATAGACCAAAGGTAGGACTTTATCTACTTGTGGAGGATTATGACTTACGCCATGACCTTTCTGCTGAAAGAAATTTTGGTTTTATGAATACTGAGTAAATCAAGGAAACAAGAAAGCGAGCGATAAATAAGAATACATAAAAACAGATTTGGCAACCTGTTCAATGAAGCAAGTAGTGATAATGATACTTCAATAGTTTAAGCCGGCTCGTCTGGAATAAGAGGCGGAGGTGAGATTCCTATGTTGCTGCCAAGCACCTACCAATGTCGTAAAACTTATAAATATATTATAGAGAATGATTCTAAATAGTATTGACAAAATAAAAGATTATTTGAAAGGAGGTAAAACTCGTGAAGAACAAGGTTAATGCAAAAAGATTTGTCAGATATAAGGAAGGTGCAGAACTGTATTCAATGTGTCAGACGAAATTTGAAGAAATAGCGAAAGAAGCTGGTGCGGTTTATAAGCTAAACAAATTAGTCTTAGTAAATTGTGATATTTTAGACGACTATTTAGAGACCTTTCGCATGATGCCCTACCAAACATAAATGTTCTGCAATGGTAAAACGCATTGACAAAACGTCGGACAAAAAGTATAATCAAGTTAGATTGTGAGAAAGGAGCATGATATGAGGAAAATGGGACGTCCTTTGCTTGAAGACCCTATGATTCATAGAGTTACGATTAGAATGACCGAAGGCGAATATCAGGAACTCAGGGGATATGCTAAGTCTCATAATTTGACCATGTCGCAGGCGGTTAAATCAGGGTTAGGGAAGTTATATGCTGACTCCTTGAAAAAATGACGAAAGTTCTCTCTTCTATATGTTGTATAGAAAGGAGAATGAAAGATGTCCGCAAGAAAAGACCCTAAAGGTAGAGCTTTAAGGAAAGGAGAAATTTATAGAGAAAGTGATGGAAGATACGCTTATGGCTATGTAGATCCTTACGGGAAAAGGAAGTTTATTTACTCAAAAGATCTTAAAAAATTAAGGGAAAGAGAAGAAAAACTCTTCAAGGATCAGTTAGATGGCTTAAATGTATATGTGATGGGAAAAGCCTCCTTAAATTTTGTTTTTGATAGGTATATCTCTACAAAATCTGAGTTAAGGGAAACAACTTATACGAATTACACATACATGTATGACCGTTTTGTAAGAGAAGGATTTGGCAAGAGGAAAATTGGAGAAATCAAATATTCTGACGTACTTTATTTTTATTACGATTTGTTGAATGATAGAGGACTTCAGGTAAACACATTAGAAACTATCCATACAGTTCTTCATCCGACTTTTCAATTAGCGGTAAGAGATGACATTATTCGAAACAATCCAAGCGATGGAGTAATGGCTGAGATTAAAAAGAAGAACACTAAGAAGAAGAATATGAGACATGCGTTAACTATTGAACAACAGAGAGCGTTCATGAATTATATCGCTTCGAGTCCGGTATTTGTCCACTGGAATCCGATATTTACGGTGCTACTTGGCACAGGCTGTAGAATTGGAGAAGTGGTAGGACTTAGATGGTCTGATGTAGATATGGAGAAAAGAACCATAGATATAAATCACAGCATGACTTACTATCCAAGGAGAACAGACACCTATAAGTGTGAGTTTAAAGTTTCTTTGCCAAAAACTGAAGCAGGTATTAGGATCTTACCTATGATGCAGCCAGTTTATGAGGCTTTACAATCAGAGTATGAAAGACAAAAAGAAGATGGCTTTTGTACAGCAGTTGTTGATGGCATGAGTGGATTCATTTTTTCAAACCGTTTCGGTATGATACATAATCCCGCAGCAATCAATAGAGCTATTAGAAGAATTATAGAGGCTCATAATGCTGAAGAAATTATCAAAGCCAAGAAGGAAAAAAGAGAACCTGTAATAATTCCGCACTTCTCTTGTCATCATTTACGCCATACTTTTTGCTCAAGATTTTGTGAAAACGAAACGAACATAAAAATTATTCAAGAAATCATGGGACATGCAAGCATAGAAACGACGATGGATATTTATGCCGAAGTAAACAGCGACAAGAAAAAGGAATCAATAGAAAAATTAACGAAAAATTTGGATGTTTTTTAAGCAAAAAAATAGAAGTTGAATTTGTGGTTTGAAAGGACAACAATTAAGTCTGAGGACAACACAAAAGACAACAAATTTCCAAATTATACTGCCGAATAGTACTTGATAATACTTTTATCAAAATGCCTAAATTGTTGATATTACAGAAGGATGGGGGGTAATATGTTAAATGAGAAACAATTCCCAACCATGAAACCGCTGGGCATGGAAAAGACGGAGTCTGCAGCAGAATCGGTGACGGCTTCGAGCGAGTCGGCTGCTTCGCCTACGCCAATTGACTTTTCCAAGGTGGAGATTGAACCGCTCTTTACGGATTACGTGGATTTTGACACGTTCAGCAAGTCGGATTTTCGTGCGGTCAAGGTGCTTTCCTGTGAAGCGGTGCCCAAGTCCAAAAAATTGCTGCGTTTCGAATTGGATGACGGCACAGAGGAACCGCGCACCATTTTAAGCGGTATTCATGCCTACTATGAACCGGAGGAACTTGTCGGTAAAACCTGTATCGCCATTACTAATCTTCCGCCGCGCAAGATGATGGGCATCGACTCTTGCGGTATGCTGATCAGCGCCATTCATGAGGAAGAAGGGGAAGAGAAGCTGCACCTGCTGATGGTGGATGAACACATTCCGGCAGGAGCCAAACTGTATTAAGATACGAGCTGTTTTTATATGGCGAATTTAAAAAAGCGACCGGAAGGTCGCTTTTTTTGTGTTTAATGGGACGATATAAGGCATGGAAAAGATCGCAGTGGATACTTTTGCTGTTCTGCATCTATCCGATGGGGAGTATGATCAGTTTCATCGATAAGCGAAAAGATCGTGTGCAAGAACGATGGTTGTTTGATGCCATTATTTTCCACAACACTTTTTATCTGCCACAACAAGTTTTATCTGATAGAATAAAAGAAAGCAAATTGCTTTTTTTGATAAAAGACAAACGTTTACAGGAGGAATTTATGAATTGGAAAAAGGCATTATCTTTACTGCTGGCAGGCTCTATGTCCCTGTCCCTTGTTGCATGTGGAGGAGGGGGCAAACAGACAGAAGAGAAACCAGAAACCGGTGGGCTTAAAGGCTCTATTACCGTTCAGGCGGAAGAGGGATGGAAACCTTATTACGAGGCAGCGATTGAACGTGTTAAAAAAGCCAATCCCGATGTAGAGATTTCCATTATTGAAAAGGGCGCATTTGATCACATTGAAGTGATTGATAAGACCGGTCCGAAGAATGAAGACGTCGCTGACGTATTTTCGATTCCGGCGGATCGCCTTTACGGCATGGTAGAAGGCGAAAACCTGGCAGCGATTGATGCCGAAGGACTGTGCAAAACTGTAGGCGGATGGAAAGATTTTGCCGAATTCAATCAAGGCTTGGGCGGAAACTTTAAGATTAATGATGAGTATTTCGCTTTCCCGATGAATATTGAGTGTTTACTTGCTTTCAAACAAAAGGCAAATGCCAAAGCGCAAAATATCGATTTGACAAAGCCTATAGAAATTGGAGAAGCGACTTGGGCACAAGTACAGGTTCCCGCGTTTGATGCTTGGTATGGCGTTGCGCTTATGAACTCAGCAGGAATTGAATTGCTGGAGAAGAAAGAAGATGGAACTTTTGCTTCAGATTTAACGATGGAATGGGCGAAACTTCCGAAAGAAAAACAGGCGGTAATTGAAGCGTTATACGGCTATTGGAAAGGCAATGCCGATAATAATACGAGTCTGTTTGATGATAAAGCTGGGTATGCGTATACCGATACACAGTTTGAAACGGGAAAGAATGGCGTCATCCGTCTCGGCGGTCCGTGGGATTACAACACCATTGCAAAAGCAGCCGGTGAAGAGAATTTGGAATTGGGCGCGCTGGATAATTTAACCATTGCCGGAAAGCCGCTGGCACATTGGAAAGGCGGCTGGGGATATGCGATTAACGTTCGCAATGAAGAAGATGCTAACAAAATGGCAATCTGCAATGCTTTAATTGCGGAGTTGGCGAATCCGGAATTCTTTGAGGACTATTTCAAGGCAACCGGAAAAGTCATGGAACAGGTTTCTGCAGAAAAATATGAGGCGTCGGGACTGACCGATGCGGAGAAGGCGACGGTGGTTAACATGATTAATTCCTATCAGAACGCCGTTTCTCGTCCGCTTTTCCAGGAGTATGGTCAGGTTTGGGACACATGGAAGAATGCAGTCCTTTCCTGGAATGCTGAAAAGCCCTCGTCCGCCGAAGAAGCTTATAAACAGTTAAAGGCTTCCTTTGATGCGATGATGACCAACTTGCAGAAATAATTGTTCGGGGTGCAACCCGTTCATGTACCGTAGCAAAAGCGGAGGTTTCTGCAAGAAATCTCCGCTTTTTCTCGAAGCTATTGTTCGAATGAGAGGGGCACATGTTTCAACTGAAGCATCCGTCAAAACAAAAGACGCTTGTCATCTATATTGCTGTGGCGTGCTATGTTTTATTCATATGTCTTTATGCGTTGCTTACGGCGAAAGACCGTGCGCTGTTTGAAGCGTGGCGGGACAGCATCTCTTCGCAGCTGACGTTGCGAGATTATACCGCCATGCGCACGGGAGAGATGTTTTCTTCCCTTTTGATCCCTGCAGGTTATGCCGTCTATCTCTATTTTGCCGTACACAAGATGGGACTGACGAAATTAGCCTATTGGGTATGGGGACTGCTTTTGTTTTATACGCTGGTGATGCGCATTCTGCTTTTTCAGTGGAACAATGTGTTTTGGTGGGTTGAACTGTTCTGTTTATCGGTAATTTTTATTCTTCATGCCGATATAGAAGAAAAGGCACGGCGTAAGAGTCGGCGATAAAGATAGCGCATTCACTGATTTCTGTTCGAATAGAAGGGAAACGATATGAATTATCCCGTGATGCTGACGGATCGAATCGGGAGAGAATATCCGCGGAAAAACGAATATCTGCGGGAACTCGCTGTTGCACAAAATGCGGGGAATACCGATACCGTTCGTCGTCTGAAAGCACAAAAAGATACTCATCCTTATCTTATCGCATTACGCGAATATGAACAGGCGGAAAAGACATTTCTCGCAACGCTCAAGGCAGAAGAACCGCAAGCCCAAGCGCAGATTGATGATAAGGATCCTAAAGTAAGACAATATCTGATCACCCTTTTCCGCGCGGAAAAAATGGCGGAATTCTATGCTCCATACGTGGATTTGTGCTACGATGCGGAACTTGCTTACCGCACGGCGGAAAAGAAAGTGGAGCTGTTGCCGGCGATGATTACCTCGTATCGTCTTCTTTTGCTGGATTTGGAATATGCCAATCAGCAAAAGGTCGATACCGAAAAAGCAGCAGCGTATCAAACGGAAGAAGCGCAGTACAAAGAAGAAAGAAAGAAGCAGTTTGATGCGCGTGTGCAGGAGTTAAAAAATTCTCTGCATGAAGGGTTGATTTCCCGAAAAGCATACGACAATGCGGTAAAAATTGCTAAAAATGAATATCAACAAGATATTGCCCTTAAGCAATATTATGCGCCGCAAAAATATCATGATGATTTGATTCACAACATCAAACATCATTTACGCAATGACAACCGTCAACAGGAAGCCACATTAAATGAGGAAATCTCTGCCATTCGTCGCAGTGTACCGGCGGAGACAATGAAAAATTCGTTGTGGCGTTGCTTGTTTTCTTTGCCCGTTCCGGGCCTTGGCCAAATTCTCAACGGACAAAAAAAGAAAGGCGCGTATTGTCTTCTTATCGTACTCTTTATCTATCTGATTGCTGTCCCGTATGCGTTGGGCTTTGGCAATTATCAGGGAGAAGGGCTGATGGGACTGTTTACGCTTGCGAAAAATGGTGCTCGTGTAGACCGATCGCTTATCTTTATGATAGAAGGCATCGTCTCCCTTGTTCTCGTTTTTTTATCCCTCATTTTGATAGGCGTTGCTTTTGTGGATGCACGAAAAGTGGAAAAAGACGAGATGCTGGGCATACGTCCGAATCAGTGGTTTGAAACGAAGCGGGAAATCAATGAAAAGGGATTTCCGTATTTCGTCAATATTCCCGCTGTATTGTTGATCTTATTTATCACACTCATCCCCATAATTACGGCAGTGCTTCTCTCCTTCACAGGCATGGACCCCGACCATCAGTCCAAATTCAGCTGGATCGGTTTGGATAATTATATGACGATCCTCCGTGCGCAAGGCTTGCAGGGTTCGCTCTTCTGGCGAATCTTAGGCTGGACAGTAATATGGACGCTTGGTGCAACTACCTTGGCGATTGCGATCGGTATGGGATTAGCTATTTTGGTTAACGGAAAACATATTCGCGGTAAACGCTTCTTCCGTACGGTTTATATTTTGCCTTGGGCAGTTCCTGCGTTCATCACCATTATGTTCTTTTCCATTATGTTGGCGCCGGATGGCTATTTGACGGAGGTATTGTCTTCTGTGGCAGGACATACGGTAAACGTCAAGAACGATGCAAATTTGACGCGTGCCGCCTTGATTTTCATTCAGGGATGGTGCGGAAACGCTTATATCTTTTTGCTGGCTACCGGTGTTTTACAATCTATTCCGGCTGATTTATATGAGGCAGCAGAAATGGACGGTGCAAATGCCTGGCAGCAGTTTCATCGCATCACCCTGCCGATGCTGTTGTTTCAGACCGCACCGATCCTTGTTGGACAATACACGTTTAACTTTAATAACTACACCATTATCCAGCTCTTTAACGGAGGGGGACCGTTCAATCCGACCAAGTACGGAAATCTTGCCGGAACCAGTGATCTTCTCATCTCCTACATTTTCAAGCTGACCATGGAAAATGAGTATCAAGCCTTTGGCGCTGCCATTTCCATTCTCATTTCCATCGTACTCATTGTGGTGGCTTTTATCGGATATCGCCGTACTTCGGCTTTCCGGGAGGGATAACGTTATGCGTAAGAAAAAAGGACAGAATTTTTATTTGAAGGACCAGCAGCCATTAACGCCGATTGGTCGTGTCGGTGTGGGTGTCACATACGTCGTATTAGCGCTATGGACATTTATCGTGCTTTGGCCGATCTTGCAGATCATCGTTTCTTCGTTTAATGGCGCGCAGGGGAAATACCTTATCTTAAACGGAAGATATGAGTTTTCGCTGAATAATTTCCGCGACCTGTTTCAGGATACGCAGTATCTTTCCTGGTTAAAAAATACGGTTTTTATCGGCGTAGCATCCGCCATCATTCAAACGCTGGTAGTCGCTTTTACCGGATATGCCTATTCTCGTTTTCGCTTTAAGTTTAAGAGGGGGTCGCTTTTGACCATTCTACTTATCCAGGTGATTCCGACGTTTGCAGGAATTACAGCCTACTTTACCATGCATCAGATTATTTCCGGTGTCATTCCGCCGTTTACCAGACAGATGATGTTGGTGCTCATTTATTCAGCAGGCGGCATCGCAAACAATACGCTGATCATGAAGGGCTATATCGATTCCATTTCCACGGAGTTGGATGAGGCTGCCCGTATGGACGGATGCTCCAATTTCCAGGTATTCCGCATGATTATCACATCGATTGTCCGTCCGATGCTTGCCATTATCGCCTTGTGGGCGTTTATCGCACCATTTACGGACTACATGTTGCCTAAGGTGTTGTTGACAAGCCCATCAGAATACACCCTGGCTACGGGCTTACAGACTTTGATTGACGATACACGGACAATGCGCCAGCCCCTTTTTGCTGCCGGCGGACTGCTGACGGCACTGCCCATTGTCACGTTATTTATCATGCTTCAAAAACAATTGGTATCCGGACTTTCTTCCGGTTCGGTGAAAGGATAATGCGATGCAGGTATTAATGAAGAACATCGGTAAAAAGTATGAAGGACGAGAAGAATTTACACTTCGTCACATCAATCTGGAAATTAAGAGCCGCGATTTCTGTGTCATTTTAGGACCGTCCGGATGCGGAAAAAGTACACTGCTGCGCATGATTGCCGGGTTAAACTCCATAACCGAGGGAGAATTGATTTTCGGTGATCGTGTGGTCAATCAAGTACCTCCTAAGGATCGCGACATTGCCATGGTTTTCCAAAGTTATGCGCTTTATCCGCACATGACGGTGTACGATAACATGGCGTTTTCGCTAAAAATGCGCAAAGAGCGAAAGGGGATCATTGATAAGCGCGTAAAAGATGCGGCAAAGCTTTTACAGATTGAGGATTACCTCTATTCACGTCCATCGGATATTTCCGGCGGTCAGCGTCAGCGCGTAGCCCTCGGACGCGCCATTGTCCGTAATCCTGGAATTTTCTTGATGGATGAACCACTATCCAACTTAGATGCAAAGCTTCGTGAACATATGCGCATCGAGCTGGTGCGCATTCACCAACAGATGAAAACCACAACCATCTACGTTACGCATGATCAGACGGAAGCGATGACGATGGCGACCAAGATCATTCTTCTGGATAAAGGGCAGATTCAACAGGACGGTTCTCCGGATGAGTTTTACAATACGCCGGCCAATACGTTCGTGGCGCAATTTATCGGTTCACCAACGATGAACCTTCTGGAAGGGAAAATGGTTAATGGCGTGTTCTGTACGGAAAATGATGAAGTACGCATTGAACCTTCCGCTGCAGATGCATCCCGTCTCAAAATGTACGAGGGAAAAAAGGTCATTGCCGGTATTCGTTCCGAGCGCTTCCTGAACAAAGAAACATCCGAAAAAAATCGCGTGGCCTTCCATGTGGACGTCATTGAAAACTTAGGCAAAGAACAGTCTCTGTTCGTTAAGCTGCCCAGTGGAAAAGACCTTGTGATGACTATGCCCGGTCATTACCATTTTGTGCAAGGGCAGGCGGAGGAGTTTGCCTTTGATAATGAAGCTATGCATTATTTTGATGGCGAAACGAAGAAACGTATATGACAGGAAGAAGAGAGGAAAAAATGGACTATACCAACGATTCAACGTTGTCCATGTCGCAGACGCCGCATAGCGGCGTCTCTTCTTTGACGGAGTGGGGAAGCGACAAGGAAGCCTATGCCCATTGGACAGCAAGTCGAAATGATAAGGAAGAGCATATCGCCGCCCATCCTGAACTATCCGTGGTTTCCTTTCCGCGTGGAACGGGAATTATCCTGCCTATTTTTTCACTCCCCTCGAAATATGGTATCGGGACCTTCGGCGCTGAAGCGTATCGCTTTTGTGATTTTTTGCACGAGGCGGGAATGCGTTACTGGCAAATCCTTCCGCTTGGACCGACAAGCTACGGGGATTCTCCCTATCAAAGTTTTTCGACGGTAGCGGGAAATCCGTATTTTATTGACCTCGAATATCTTTGTGCCGACGGCTTGCTGGAGAGTGAGGAACTGGAAGCGATTCCCTTCGGTGAGGAGGAAGAATACGTCAATTATTCGCTGCTCTACAATCAGCGTTATCGTCTTCTTCGCCGAGCCTTCGAGCGTGCTGTCGGGAAACAGCCTCTTGCCACCGATGAAACAACGACAATATTCGGGTATTCTTTTCTTGAAGGAGATCGGGGAACGTGCGAAACCCTTGCGCATTTTCGCGCAGAAAATGCGGATTGGATTGAAGAATACGCTCTGTTTCAGGCGTTAAAAGCGGAGCACTTTGATGTGCAATGGACGGAGTGGGCTCCGGAATATCGTGATCGGGATACCGCTGCGCTTGCTGCTTTTCGCGCAGAGCATGAGGAAGATTTGCTGTTTCAGATATTTTTACAGTATCATTTTTTCCGGCAGTGGCGCGCCCTTAAGGACTATGCTCATGAAAAGGGATTGCTTTTTATCGGCGATATGCCGATCTATATCGCTCATGATTCCGCCGATGTCTGGGCAAAACGTGACGAATTCTATCTGGACGAATCCGGAAACCCGACGATGG
Organism: Murdochiella sp. Marseille-P8839; assembly: GCA_019753405.1. Classification (GTDB taxonomy): domain Bacteria; phylum Bacillota; class Clostridia; order Tissierellales; family Peptoniphilaceae; genus Murdochiella. The sequence goes on from JAIKLF010000001.1 coordinate 426,091, forward strand.
TGGCCGGTGCGCCACCGGATGCCTTTACGGCGGACGGACAGCGCTGGGGAAATCCCTTGTATCGTTGGAATGTGATAGCGGAGCGCAACTATGCCTTCTGGGTGCGGCGCTTCCGTGCCAATCTCAACCTGTATGATGTTCTCCGTCTGGATCATTTTATCGGCTTTGCGCATTATTGGACTGTCCCGGCGGAGGATGAGACAGCCCGATATGGCCATTGGGAACCGGGGCCGGGCCTTTCGCTTTTCCTTACGTTACAGCGTGAACTGGGGCCTTTGCCCATTTTAGTGGAGGATTTGGGCGTGCTTTCTCCCGAAGTCATCACATTAAGAGAAAAGACAGGCTTTCCCGGTATGAAGCCTTTGCAATTCGCTTTTGGAGGAGGAAGCGATTCGGATTATTTACCGCATCGCTTTGATCGTCACACCAGTATTTATTCGGGTACACATGATACAGAACCGCTTAGAACTTGGTGGGAGCATTTGGATCCGCATATTCGATGTTTGGTGGGAGACTATTTTGCTCTTCATGACTCGGAAGGTGTGCGTTGGGGGCTACTTCGCGGGGCCATTTCAACCGTAGCGGATTTGTGCGTTTTGCAAATGCAGGATATTCTGTGGACGGATGAACGCACGCGCACGAATCTTCCCGGAACGCTTGGCGGAAACTGGAAGTGGCGTCTTTTGCGCGACTATGCCGATCCGGAAATAACGAAGAGACTGCGCGCACTCAATGTGCTTTATGGTCGCTAAAGAGGAATCGGCAACGAATAGGAGAAGAGGGAAGGAGAAGCGATGAAAGAAAAAATCGGCATTATCGATGTGGGTGGAGGAATGCGCGATATTTATGGTGCCGGCATCTTTGATTATTGCTTACAGGAAGGGATTACGTTTGATCTGGGGATCGGCGTTTCTGCCGGAAGCGCTAATTTGGCCTCCTTTCTCGCTCAACAGCCAAAACGCAATCTGCGTTTTTATGCGGACTATTCGTTCCGAAAAGAATATATGAGTATTTGGCAATTTCTTCGTCATCGTAATGCGGTGGATTTGGATTATGTCTATGGGACACTGAGCAACAGTAACGGAGAAGATCCGCTGGATTATAAAACGATGAAAAAAAACCCCATGGATCTGATCGTTGTAGCGACCGAAGCGGAGACGGGGCGTCCGCGTTATTTTGACAAAAACGACATCCATCAGGATCATTATGGTGTCTTTAAAGCCTCTTCGGCGCTTCCGTATTTTTGTCGTCCTGTGACGCTCGACGGCACAGCCTATTATGATGGCGCCCTTGCGGATTGTATTCCTCTGAAAAAAGCCTTTGCGGAAGGCTGCGATCGCGTGATTCTGATCCTGACCAAACCCGAAGATACGGTGCGAAAGGCGGATCGGGACCGACGCATTGCCCGCCATATTGAACAGGAATTTCCTAAAGCGGCAGAAGCGTTTAAAGCTCGTGCCGAACAGTACAATAAGGGAGTGGAACGAGCCAAAGCATATCGGCAACAGGGAAAGGTACTGATTTTAGCGCCAAAAGATACGTTCGGGGTGGATACGTTGCGCCGTGATAAGAATGCACTGCTGAAATTATACGAAGCGGGATATCATGACGGCGAGAAAATTTCCGCTTTTCTGCATCTTCGGGAGCAAAAGAAATGAAAAAAATGATTACGTATCAGCGCATGGATCCCGCCGGAAACATTACGGCGTTTGTATTTACCCCGACTCCAGAGTACGAGCGTGTAGTGATCGGGCGAGCCCTGATGGACCAGGTTGATCAAAGTGTGGAACAGGTTGGTTTTATCACCATGAATGACCGGGGAGAACCGCTGCGCCTTGATATGATGGGCGGGGAATTTTGCGGCAATGCTTCCAGGGCGCTCGGCTTATTGCAGGCGATTGCTAAAAACCGAGAAGGAAAAGTAATCGAGAAAGTGCACGTGAGCGGTGTTTCCCATCCGCTTACCGTGCACGTGGATACGAGAAGTTCTTATGCCAAAATTGCGCTGCCGAAGCCGGACGCATTGTTTTCTGTTCTTCTTGAGGGAAGATCGTATACGGCGGTGCAGCTTCCGGGAATTCTTCATGTTCTCGTTCCGGATCGTGAAGAGGACGAAGCCTTTGTGCATCGCGCGCTTTGCTCCCTCGAAGAGCAATATCCTGCGGAGGCCTATGGTCTTCTCTTTTTGCAGGAAAGCAGGAAAAGCATGATTCCCTACGTTTATGTCACCGAAGCGAAAACGCTGTATCGGGAAGGTTCCTGCGGTTCAGGAAGCTATGCTGTAGGGGTAGCCAGAAAAGACGCATGGCATCTGCGTGAAAAACCGGTGCTCTTGCAACAACCGCGCGGCGTAATTGAATTGTCACTGGAGAAGGTTGGCGCAGAGGAAGAAGTGATGATTGGCGGAAAAGTAGGAATGGAAGCGCCAAGAAGGGTAGAGATCGATTTGCCTTTGTGATAACAAAAAAAATATGCTTCGGTTCTTGCATTCCTATTGGAACGTTGCTATAATGTACAAGTCGCTACCGAAATCGATCGACCATCGGTCGAAGGGAGCGTAAAAAATAAGTAGCGGCGATGATTTTCATCGCTATGCCTTGTTAGCTCAGCTGGTAGAGCGCGCGGCTGTTAACCGCGTTGTCGTAGGTTCGAGTCCTACACAAGGCGTTTGTGCCGGGGTGGCGGAATTGGCAGACGCAAGGGACTTAAAATCCCTCGATCCTTACCGATCGTACCGGTTCGATTCCGGTCCTCGGCATTATCCGGAAGCAACTTTCGGCAATACGGCGGAGTAGCTCAGCTGGCTAGAGCACTCGGTTCATACCCGGGGTGTCATGGGTTCAAATCCCTTCTCCGCTACTTTAAGGCCCTATGGTCAAGCGGTTAAGACATCGCCCTCTCACGGCGGTATCCCCGGTTCGAATCCGGGTAGGGTCAGTTACCGGTTAGTGTGGTGAGGCCCGGTAGTTCAGATGGTTAGAATGCCAGCCTGTCACGCTGGAGGTCGTGGGTTCGAAGCCCATCCGGGTCGTTTTTAATAGGGGCGAGTACCCAAGTGGCTAAAGGGGACGGACTGTAAATCCGTTAGCTATGCTTTCAGTGGTTCGAATCCGCTCTCGCCCATTTTTATCCGCCTTGATCGTTTTCGGTTGACGGGTAAGCCCGAAATATGGTAATATCTTCGGGTACACAAGTAACGCTTTTTCAAAGCAATGTGCGGCAGTGGCTCAGGGGTAGAGCATCGCCTTGCCAAGGCGAGGGTCGCGAGTTCGAATCTCGTCTGCCGCTTTTCTTGCGGGTGTAGCTCAGTGGTAGAGCTCCAGCCTTCCAAGCTGGCTACGAGGGTTCGATTCCCTTCACCCGCTCTTCGACGATATGTGCCATTAGCTCAGCTGGATAGAGCGTCTGGCTACGGACCAGAAGGCCTGGGGTTCGAATCCTCAATGGCACGTGCGCGCCGCTTGAAGCAATTCAAGCGGCTCTTTTAATTAGAAATCGCAATTTTGCGAAGAAAAATCGAAAGATTTTAATATTATATTGAAATGAATTAAAAGTTTGCAAAGGGAAACCGTGCTATGATGATTCTTGTATCAGTTAGCACAATTACAAGTTAGCTAACGCTAACATAAAAATTGTGACGGGAGGTCTTATGAAACGAATTGCTATTTACGGAAAAGGAGGGATTGGGAAATCAACCACATCGTCAAATCTCAGTGCAGCTCTCAACGCGATGGGACTTTGCGTCATGCAAATCGGCTGTGACCCGAAGGCTGATTCCACGAAGAACCTAATGGAGGGCAGGCAGATTCCCACGGTTTTAGACCAGATTTTGAACAAGGGAAAGGACTTGCGTCTAGAAGATGTGGTCTTTCCCAGCAAGACCGGGGTTCTGTGTGTGGAGGCCGGAGGCCCTGCCCCGGGTGTCGGTTGTGCAGGAAGAGGGATTATTTCCGCCTTTGAGAAGCTGGAAGAATTGAAAGCCTTTGAGGCCTACAAGCCGGACATTGTCATCTATGACGTATTGGGGGATGTCGTCTGCGGTGGATTTGCTATGCCGATCCGCGGTGGATACGCTCGCGAGGTTTACGTCGTCTCATCCGGTGAAATGATGAGCCTATATGCGGCACACAATATCGCCCGGGCGGTCAACAACTTCAAAAAAAGGGGTTATGCCCGTCTAAAGGGCCTTATCCTCAATTCAAAAAATATAGAAAATGAATTGGACCTGGTGCAAGCGGCTCTGCCGGAGATCGGGACAGAAATTACCCAGGTAATCCCAAGGTCTCCCGAGATTCAAGAGGCGGAGGCAAAGGGAATGACGGTATTTGAAGCCTTCGCACCGGGGCAATCGACGATGCGGAAAGTCTACGCAGAGTTGGCAGAAAAAATTATGCAATCCGAAGACAAGTCACAAGATCGCGAAGAAGCATCGGAAGAGAAAAATATGATAATAGGAGGGTTAATATGAAGTTCTTACGTTCTATGTTTTTATCATTGGCCTTGGTCTTGCTTTTAGCAGGCTGCGGACAGTCACAGTCACAGCCGGAAGCGGAAAAGAAAAAAGCCTCGGAGCCGGTGAGTCAGGTGCAGGAAAGCAGCCAGGAAGAAAGCTCTGAAAAGAAAGTGGAGATTGACGTCAAAAATCCGGTCATTCGGAACAACATGGACAAGTCCGGAAAGTTTCGCATCGAATATCCGGAGGGGGTGAGGGACAAGCACGGAGAGGCTCTGACGCTTGACAAATACCCGGAAAAAATTGTCGACCTCTCCACATCCACCCTTTACCTCATGTCGAAATTAGAGGTCCCCTTGACGGCTGTCTCCCGGACTGTGGCGACCACCAAGGCAGCAGAGTATTACAAGGATGTGCAAAAGATTGAATCTGGTATGCGGGGAGTGGACACGGAGGCGGTTATCGCTCTGGAGCCAGACCTGGTCATTATGAGCGGAGGAATGAAAGAGAAGTTCGGCAGTCAACTGGAGAAGTTAGGGATTCCTGTTTACTACACTTCCGAAGGCCCCATGATCGGACTGGTCGAGAACCAGGCAGAGACGGAGGCACTGGCAGAAGCTTTTGGCGGCAGCCAGGCAAGGGAAGATGTTTCCACAATTTACGATGAAGTAAAGAAGGCGTGTGAAGAATACGCAAAGAACCACTCGGCGAAGAAGACTATGATCCTCTTCGGACCGGGGTCCGACAGCACCATGATTTCTACCTCTAAAAGCTTTTTCGGGCAAATTCTCAAAATGTTGGGCTTTGAGAATGTCGGAGACTCCTTGGACCAGAAAGGGTCGGGCATCATCCCTTCCAGTCTTGAGATGTTAGTCAAGGCAAATCCTGAATTGCTTTTCCTGATTGCACCGCCCACGGGTTACGACCCGCAAAGCTTGATCGATGCCTACGAAAAGGCAAAAAAGGCGGACCCCGAAGTCTGGGAAGAGATTGACGCCGTCAAAAACAACCAGGTGATCGCCCTGCCCGGAAACTACACGACTAGCCGGGGTCTAGAAATTACACAGGACCTTCTGACTCTCATTGACAAGCTGTCGGCGGAAGTTGGGAAATAATGGGAAAGAGAAAAGAGATCAGTCGCCTCGGGGCCTGGGCCTTTGGAGCCCTGCTCCTTATGATCCTCGTCTTTCTCTCTTTACTTTCCCTGCGGATTGGCTCAGCAGGTTACAGCCTGCAGGAGATTGTCGATGCCCTGTTTGGAAACGGGTCTCAGACAGTTCGCAATATTCTCATCCACCTTCGCTTGCCTCGGGTCATTGTGGCAATTATCGTGGGGGCCTGCCTGGCTACGGCGGGCGCCTTACTCCAGGCAGTGATGAGAAACCCCTTGGCAGACCCCGGAATTATCGGGGTCTCTGCAGGGGCGGGAACGGCAGCAACGGCAATTATGCTGCTTTTCCCCAATTTGACGACCAGCGTGCCGATTTTTGCCTTTGCCGGGTCCCTGCTCTCCTGTGTTCTGATTTATTTGATGGCCTATGATGGGACGATGAATCCGGTGCGGATTGTCTTGGCGGGAGTCGCTATCAACACGGTACTCGGGGGATTTAACGCTCTCCTGCAGATGCTCTACAGCGACAGCTTGTCCGGCGTGCTCTCTTTTTTGAACGGGTCCATTGCGGCGTCAACCTGGTCCAAGGTCCGCTTGATTTTATTTTACGGCCTGCCCTGCTTGTGCCTAAGTTTTCTCACGATTCGAGGCGCCAACGCCCTCCAGTTGGGAGATGAAATGGCAACAAACTTGGGCTTTCCGGTGACGATCACCAGGATTCTCATTTCCGCCCTAGCTGCCTTTCTATCAGCGGCGACGGTCGCCGTAGTAGGTCTCATCGGCTTTGTCGGCCTTGTCGTCCCGCATATTAGCCGGATTATTGTAGGGTCTGACTACCGCCGGCTGTTACCCATCGGCATGATTATGGGAGCGGTGACGGCCCTGGCAGCAGATACCATAGGCCGGGTGGCAATTCAGGGTATGGAACTGCCCTTGGGGATTGTCATGTCTGTGGCCGGGGGGCCTTTTTTCCTCTATCTCTTAAAGAGCAGGGGAAAAGTGCTATCCGGAAGAAAGTGAGGGGGAGATGGAGATTCAAATCAATCAGCTCCACGTTGCCTACGGACAGAGACCGGTCATCGTCGACTTTTCCGCGACAATTCGAGAAGGGGAGATTCTAACCCTGATCGGGCCGAATGGATCAGGAAAGTCCACCCTGCTCAAGGCGGTTTCCGGAATTATTCCCTACCAAAAGGGAGCGGTCTTCTACGACGGAAGGGAGCTGAGGGGCTGGAAAAAGAAGGAAATTTCTCAAAAAATTGCCATGCTGCCCCAAATCCACTACGCCCCGGGAGATTTTACCGTCCGGGAGTTGGTCAGCTACGGAAGGATGCCCCACCAAAGCCTCTTTAAGAAAGATTCAAAAGAAGACCGGGAAATTGTCAACTGGGCCATGGAGCGCACCAACACCCGGATTTTTGCAGACCGCTATATCCAGCAACTATCCGGAGGGGAACTGCAAAGGGTTTGGTTGGCCTGTTCTTTGTCACAAAAGCCCCGCATCCTCTTTTTGGACGAGCCGACGACCTATCTCGACATTTGCCATCAAATCGAGATGATGGAATTAATTAGCTGCTTGCGGAAGGAGGAGGGAATCGGGATTGTCTTAGTACTCCACGACATCGGTCAGGCCATGGATATCAGTGACCGGGTGATGGTCCTCAAGCAGGGCAAAAAATACAGCGAGGGGAAGCCGGAAGAGGTCATCCACGGGAAAATGCTGTCCGAGGTGTATTCGGTTACCTGTGACCTAGTGGAAGTGGAAGGCCGGGAGCGCCCCCTCATCTCCTATGAGATGGCAGAGAGCGATCAGGAGCAGGCAGAGACGGCCCCCTGTTTTGGATACAAAAAAGGAAGGAGTCTTTCATGCAGGAGACCCTAAAAGTAGAAGACAGAAGGGATGTGGACATTTTGGGGCGGGCCAAACGCCTGTCCCAAGTCCAATCTCTGGAAGAAGTGACCGCCCTATCCAAAGCCTTATTCCCGGGCAGCCACTGCCCCCTCTTCGGGGCCATGCTCCTTATTCAGAGGATTCAAGGGGCAGCCTGCCTGATTGTGGGGACGGATGAATGTACTTATTACGCCAAATCAGCCGCTATGTCGGCGGGAAGGCTGGGGAAAATGGCAGAATCGTGCTACTCTCTTGTGCTTTCCCAGACGGACATTAGCTTTGGCAGTGGGGAAAAGCTGAAGCAGGCGGTGCAGGAAATTTTACAAGAAGACGGCATCCGAATCTTGTTCGTCATCTCCACCTGCCTCGTGGAGCTCATTGGAGATGACTTCGATAGCCTTTGCCAGGCACTCGAAGAAGAGACGGGAGCAAAAATCCCTGTCGTTCACACCGAACATTTCCGTTCCGAAAACCACCTGCAGGGCATGGAGGCGACACTTTTGGCCTGCCTGTCCTTGATGGAGGAAACAGAGCGAACGCTGTCTGTCAATATCTTAGGCCCTCGCCACGAGGATTTTCCAAAAAGCGAGCTGGCGGAGTGCCTGCAGACCATAGGTCTTCCCATATCTCTCACTCTCCCCTCCGAGGCCGGGCTGGAGGAGATTCGAAAAGCCCCTCAGGCCAGCCTAAACCTGGTAACCGACAGGATTGGGCTCCCCTTGGCCAGGGCGATGAGGGATCGGTTCAAAATCCCTTTCCTCTACTTTGACCGCTTCGTTCACCCAGAGACGATTGAAAGAGCCTACCGCAGCCTCTTCCAAAGCATTTTGAAGGAGAAGACACGGCGGCAGATGGAGGGCTGGCTCAAGGAAAAGAAAGAAGCCTTTGAAGAAGTCTACGACCGCGTCCGAGAAAAAATTAAGGGATACTCCTACATTTACGGAAACTCCCCCCTTCTACAGATGGAACTCAACGCCTACCTCTGTGAGTTGGGCATGGAACCGAAACTGATCCAGCTGTCGCAATGGGGGGAGGGTGACGACAAAAACCGAGAGAAAATCCTGGAATACGCCGACCCCTATTTGAGCAAAAACGCAAACATCAGTCCACTGCAAGCGGTATACGATCAATTACAGCCCGACTTTTACTTTGGTCATGAGTTCTTTGAACGACTACTGCAAAAGGGGATTGTCCAGGCGGCCATGGACCGCCTGGGTCGCTCTTACGGCTTTCAATTGTCGGTCGACTTGCTTTGCTTTTTGGAAGACTGCATCGACTTGAGGAAAAAGTATTTTGGAGGAAAACATGGCGGTTACTAGATTTTTACCGGTCCCATCCGATCGGATGGGCGCCTTGTGGAATCTTCTCGCCTTGGAGGATGCCTGCGTCTTGGAATACGGGCCGGCGGGAACAACCCACTACGGGATTTCCTTGCTTGGAGAGTTGGGGCTTTCTGTGAACGGTCGCTACTTTGTCACCCATATGAACGAGTCCGATGTCGTCATGGGGGATACTAGGAACTTAGAAGAAGCCGTCCGTGAAATCGATCAGAGGCAAAAGCCGGCCCATCTTTTTGTCGTAGGTTCTTCTGTTTCCACTACCATTGGGACCGACCTGACGGGAATCTGTCACTACCTGCAAGAGGAGGTTCAAGCCAAGCTTCACGTGCACAATTCTGGCGGCTTTGCAGGAGATTACCTCGTAGGGACGGAAGAAGTCTACCGGATGCTGGGGGAAATTGCTTTGGGCTGGGAAGAGAAGGAACTATCGCAGCCTTTGAGAACCCCCTCCTGCAATCTCTTGGGTTTTTCTCCGGACCACTTTCGCATAGAATCAGACCTTGTAGAGCTGGAGGATATGTTAGAAGAAGCTCTGGATATCACGGTCGCATCGACTTTTGTCGTCCGGGGGGCAATCCGGGACCTGGACCGGGCCCGACAGGCTGCTGTCTCCCTAGTTTTGAGAAAAGAAGCCTTGCCCTTAGCCCAAGCCTTGAAGGAAAAATGGGGGATTCCCTACCTGGAAGTTTGCTTCTACGGCTATGATGCAACCCTGTCTTCGCTCCAAGCCATTGGGCAGATTTTGGGCCGGACATTGTCAAGAAGCTTTCAGGAAAAGTTGGAAAAGAAGAAAAGAAAGGTTGCCTATTTCCCCATGTACCTTCGAAAAATAGGATCAGAGATCCATTTCTACAGCCTAGGCCCTAGTTTTTTGAATGAGGGATTGGCGGCGGCTATGTCCCCTTTGGGCATCCGATTTGAACAGCAATTGCTACCGGTAGAAGAGGAAAAAAGCCGCCTGCGGGCAATCCGGTCCTGGAAGGAAGGGATGGTCTTTGCTGACCAACAGACCTTAAACCTAGTGGATTCCAGCAACTACCCGCTTTTGACATCTTTTCCCTGGTTTGAAAGCCGGATTTACGCCAGCCACCTACCCTTTATGGGCCTGCGGGGCATGGACTTTCTGGCAGAACAGTTGATGACCTATTTGCTGCGGCGGGGCTTGTAAATAGTTAACGAAAAAAAAGAAAGGAGAAGGTATGAAATTTGTAGTAGCTTACCGCTCGTTGACCGGTTGCACGAAGAAGTTGGCGGAGGCCATTTACGAGAGCATTGACGAAGGGGAGAAAGAGCTTCTGGACATCAAGGAAAGGCCCGACATCTCGGATGCGGACATTGTCGCCTTGGGTTATTATGTGATCCAGGGAGGGCCGGATGATCTGGTCAAGGATTGGATCAAGCAGGTCAAGGGAAAAAGGGTCTTTCTTTTCTGCACCCTGGCCTATTTTGCCGATTCTAAGCACGCGTTTGACTCCATGCAGTCGGCCATCGACCTAGTCGAAGAGGCCGGCGGGGAAGTTCTGGGCAACTTCATTGCCAATGGAGCCTTGGCTCCCGGTTTGATTGAAAGGTTTAAAAAGATGGCCCGGGAGAATCCGGACAACCCACACGCCTACACGGAAGAAAAGGGAATCCGGTATGAGATTTTCAAAGACCACCCCAGCCAAAAGGAGTGCGACCTAGCTGTAGAGCGGTTTCATGAGCGGGTTTTGCTGTCGCAGAGAATCCGCAAGCTGAAAGAGCAGTAGGGGCTTGAAAAAAGAGGCTCTTTGTCCAATCATGTTGGTATTTAAGAAAATATCAAAGAGTCTTTACAGGGAGAAGATAGATGTTCTATCTTCTCCCTGTCTTTTATGGAAGAATCAGCTTCAGAAGAACCGAAGTTTTTCAAGCGGCTTTTTTTGCCTTTAAGACGGGAAAAAATTTTTGCTGTGAAGGAAATAGTGTATACTGGAAGGGATCGGCGAAAGGAGGGAAGAACATGGATAATCGACTGCTTCAAGTCGAAGAAGGTCTGGAAAATCGTTTCTTATATCAGAATGATCCGGACTCGATGCATATTCTTCTTTCCATGATTGATCATCGCCAAAAATTGGCGAATCTTCAGCCCGGCTATCGCTTGATGAAGCAGATGAACAAGTCGCTGAACCGATCTTTACGCTATCGTAAAGATCGCGATTATATTGTTTCGGCGATTAAAAAACTGATCAATGACGATGTCAATCGCTTTGAATTGGCCGTGTTTTTGAAAGGCTATGTTGCAGGAAGCCAGGACGCTTTTTTTGTGGATCGCCTCGAGCGCTTGGCGCTTCAGGAATATGAACCGGAACAGCTGGCGACATTACCCATTCTCTATCATGATTGCAAGCAGGGGAAAGTAATGGGTTTGCAATCTATGGTTTTTCATCATATTAAAACCTCTACAGATGGCAATAAAGAAGTGCGTCGCTATGCCAATCTCTATTGTCGTCGTGTTCTACGCAAAAAGATTTTGCAGCTGAACGGTTCTTTAGATACGCAGATTGTTCTTGACTTTGATCACCTCTCCCGTCTTACCGTGGAGGAAAGCGGATTGGAACTGCGCGAACTCAATATGATTTACGGCAAGATCAATCATTATCTATACAATACGATTTCCAAGGTCTATCAATCCGCGTTCTGGACCGGCTTAAATGACGCCGTTCTGGAAAGGTATGCGCGATGAGAATTGTAGGCATCGATCCCGGCTTGGCCCGAATGGGCTATGGAATTATTGATTTTGATGGAAATTTTCTTCGTCCGGTGACCTATGGCTGTATAGAAACTCCGGCGCATATGCCGCTTCCGGCAAGATTACGACAATTGGATGAGCAATTGGATCAGCTGCTCAAGGACGCCGCGCCGGATGAGGCAGCCTTTGAGGAGCTTTTTTTCTATCAAAATAAGACGACCGGCATTACCGTCGCACAAGCGCGCGGCGTAGAGGTTAATGCTGTTGAGCGTCTGCACATTCCACTTTATGAATATACGCCCGGACAGATCAAACAAGCAATGACCGGCTATGGTCGAGCGAATAAAACACAGATTCAGAATGCGGTAAAAATGCTCCTTCGTTTGGATTGCATTCCCAAGCCGGATGATGCGGCGGACGGCCTAGCCGTAGCGATTACGCATGCTTTTGGACAGCGATTCAAAGAACAGCAACGAATGAGGTAGCCATGTACGCTTATATTATCGGCCAAGTGACCGCCATGGAAGCCGAAAAACTGATTTTAGAAAACAACGGTATCGGCTATGAATTAGCGACCTCTACGAAGGCGATGTCGCGCTTTCAGGTCGGTGAAGAAGTAAAGGTATATACACGCTACATCGTACGGGATGACGGCGTTTTTCTCTACGGCTTTTATGATGAACAGGAACGGGAAATGTTCGATCGATTGACCAAAGTGTCCGCCGTCGGCCCGAAGGTAGCGATTTCCATTTTGTCCGCCGTTGGCGTGGAAGGGATTGTCCACGCCGTGCAACATCAGGAACTTTCCGTGCTGACCAAAGCACCAGGTGTCGGCAAAAAAACGGCCGGCCGCATATTATTGGAGTTGGTGGATCAGATTAAGAGTTTTTCCGTGGCGGAAAATCCCCTTCCGCTGCAGGATAGCGAGGACCTTGCGGAGTTTGACGTGGCGCTTCAAGGACTCATCAACCTCGGCTATCAGCGTAGCGAGGCCATGCGTGCGCTTAACGGATTGGATACTTCACTTCCGCTTTCCGCGCTCATGCGCATGGCACTGCAGAGGCTCGGCTAAAAAGGAAGATGAAAGGGGAACGCTTTGGAACAGGATCGCATTATTGACATTCAGGCCAATTCCGAGGATACATTTACCGAAGGCAATCTTCGTCCGCGTTGGCTGAGTGACTATATTGGACAGGAAAAGACAAAAGAAAAATTGAAGATCTTCATGGATGCCGCAAAAACGCGTGGTGAAGCGCTGGATCATGTGCTGCTTTCCGGACCTCCGGGCTTGGGCAAAACGACATTGGCGGGCATAATCGCCAATGAAATGGGATCGCGATTAAAGATTACCTCCGGACCGGCTATCGAACGACAAGGGGATTTGGCGAGCATTTTAACCAATTTACATCGCGGTGACGTCCTTTTCATTGATGAAATTCATCGCATCAATCGCAATATCGAAGAAGTGCTGTATTCGTCCATGGAAGACTTCGCGCTGGATATCATGGTGGGAAAGGGTACGACCGCCCAGAGTCTTCGCCTTGAACTGGAGCCCTTTACGCTCATCGGCGCGACGACAAGAAGCGGTATGCTTTCGTCACCGCTTCGTGACCGTTTCGGTGTATTGATCACCTTTGAGCCGTACCAGCCGGAAGAGCTGGCGCGTGTTGTCACACGTTCAGCCGGTATTCTCGACATTGCCATTGACGCCGATTCCAGCATGGAGATCGGCCGTCGTTCTCGTGGAACGCCTCGCGTAGCCAATCGTCTGCTTCGGCGCGTGCGAGATTTTGCCGAGGTTTGCGGTGAGGGAAAGATCACACCCCAGATCACACAGGAGGCCCTCCGTCTGTTGGAAGTCGATGAGTTAGGTTTGGATCGTGATGACCGTCGATTCTTAACGGTGATTGCGGACTTCTTCTCCGGTGGACCGGTTGGCCTTGATACGGTTGCTGCCTCTATGGGGGAAGAAAGTCGCACGATTGAAGATGTCATTGAACCGTTCTTAATGCAGATCGGCTTTTTGGCACGCACGCCGCGCGGACGCATTCTCACCCCAAGCGCATACCGTTATATGGGAAAAGCGCTTCCTCCGCGCGATACGCTTGAATAACACCTGTTCGGATCGCAAAATCTATAGGAATGCGTGAATATGAATCGTTGCGCAAGATAGCGATGACAGAGAAAGAAAAGGAGAAACGATGAAAACATCGGATTTTCACTATACCCTTGATCGGAAGCTGATAGCACAGCATCCGACGAAAAAAAGAGAGGACTGCCGGTTAATGGTCCTGGATCGGAACACGGGGGAGATGACGCATGATCATTTCTCCTTTCTTCTTGATTATCTGGAGCCGGGAGACGCTCTCATCATGAACGATACCAAGGTAATTCCGGCACGACTCTTCGGTCATCGCGAAGGAAAAGAGGAACGTGTGGAAGTCCTGCTTTTGCGTCGGGAGAAAGGTGATGTCTGGGAATGTCTCGTAAAGCCGGGAAAGAAAATGCGTGAAGGGGCAGTCCTTTATTTTACCGCGGGAGAAGAAGAAATCATGACCGGCACGGTTGAAGCGATCAAAGATGAAGGACAGCGCCTGATTCGCTTTGCCTATGACGGGGTCTGGGAAGAAGTGCTGGATCGCGTAGGAACCATGCCTACGCCGCCATATATTACGGAAAAACTCAAAAATAAAGACGACTATCAAACGGTTTATGCCAAGGTGGACGGTTCTGCTGCCGCACCGACAGCCGGCCTTCACTTTTCGAAAGGAATGCTCGCGGATTTGGAAAAACACGGTATTCGCTTAGGCTATTTAACGTTGCACGTCGGATTGGGAACATTCCGTCCGGTCTCGGAAGAGAACATTGAAGATCATCCCATGCATTCCGAGTTTTATGTTCTTCCACAGGAGACGGCCGATTTGATTGAGCAAACGAAGAAAGAGGGACATCGTGTGATCTCTGTCGGCACGACCTCAACGCGCACGCTGGAAAGTGTCGCGCAAAAATACGGCACGCTCCAGGGCGATACCGGTTGGACGGATATCTTCATCTATCCCGGCTATACCTATCGCGTGATCGACGGCATCATCACGAATTTTCACCTTCCTGAGTCGACGCTCATTATGATGATTTCGGCGTTGGTTGGAAGGGAACGCATTCTGCATGCTTATGAAGTGGCGAATGCTCTGCGCTATCGCTTTTTCAGCTTTGGGGATGCGATGCTGATTTTACCGCGCAACGATCGCCAACCGGCCAATGCGCTTCGCGGCGTGGCGGTTCATCATGATGCGTTTCGTGCAGAAACGGAACATGACGGACCGGATCTGCAGGATGAAATTTTTAAGGAGCTTCCATGCGTGCAGTAACCTATGAATTGGTTCATCAATCGAAAGACTGTGGCGCACGTGCCGGTATTTTGCACACGCCACACGGCGATATTTTAACGCCGGTCTTTATGCCGGTGGGAACACAAGCCACCGTAAAGGCGATGACAACGCCGGAATTAAAAGACATCGGCGCACAAATTCTCTTATCTAACACGTATCATCTCTTTCTTCGTCCCGGCGCGGAGGTCGTGAAAAAAGCGGGCGGTCTGCACCGTTTTATGAATTGGGACGGCGCAATGTTGACGGATTCGGGCGGTTATCAGGTATTCAGCTTTGCCGACCGTAAGTCCATCACCGAGGACGGCGTTACGTTTCAGTCGCATTTGGACGGTTCGGCGAAATTCATTTCGCCGGAAGTCTCCATCGGCGTACAGGAAGCGCTGGGCGCGGATATCATGATGGCTTTTGATGAATGTGTACCGTATGAAGCGGACGAAGCGTATACCGAGGCGTCCATGCATCGAACATTGCGTTGGTTGGACCGCTGCATCGCGAAGAAAAGTCGGACGGATCAAGCCCTTTTCGGCATTGTTCAAGGCGGCTTCAGTGAACGCCTGCGCAAAGAATCCGCTATCGAGACCACATCCAGAGATTTGGACGGTTATGCCGTTGGCGGAATCAGCGTTGGTGAACCACATGAAGAATTTCTGCGTATATTGCGTTTAACCACACCGTATCTGCCAGCGGATAAGCCTCGCTACAATATGGGAATCGGCACGCCGGATTATCTTTTTGATTCGGTTGAAGCCGGCATCGATATGTGCGACTGTGTTTTACCTACGCGCGTAGCACGAAACGGTCAGGCTCTGGTACATGATGGCAAGCGAAATATGCGTAATGCCCGTTATAAAGAGGACTTTACGCCGTTGGATTCAGATTGCACCTGTTCAACGTGCACCAACTATACGCGCGCCTATCTGCGTCATCTGGTGACAGCAGGAGAGATCTTAGGATCACGCTTGCTCAGCCTGCATAATCTGTATTTTCTTTTGCACATGATGCAGGAAATGCGCGAGGCGATTCTTAATGATTCATTTTTATCGTTTAAGGAATCGTTCTTAGGTCGCTATTTGGCCGATTAGGCGTAATTTCACCTTTCGTACAATCCATAGGCCTTTTCGGGCTGTGATACAATAGAACGGATTTTGAGTAAACAAGTGGTAAACCGCAAACGAAAAAGGAGAAGAAAATGGAGAATGTATACCCCTTAGCGTTATTGGCCGTGATGTTCGGCGCAATGTATTTTTTGATGATTCGTCCGCAGAAAAAACGTCAGGAAGAGATGGCTAAAGTACGCGATAATTTGAAAATCGGCGATACGATTGTGACCATCGGCGGCATTCGCGGAAAAGTCGTTGCTCTTTCTGAAGACGCATTTGAAATTGAGACCGGTCAGGAACATCATCGCATGGAATTCTTGCGCAATGCGCTTTCCTATGTTGTACAGCCGGTAGATGGCTACGAAAAACAAGACGATACGATGAAATGGGAAGGCGAGGAAAGCACAGATACAGAAGTGGTGCAAGAAGCGGATAGCGAAGAGCAAAACGAACAAGAGTAATTTTGCAAGCCGATAAGGAGTTTTCATGCGCTGGTTCCTGAAAAACAATAGAGCCGCCTATGAAGAACTGGGGAAGAGGACGGCGTTGCCACCGCTCACTCGTTTATTGTTGGCTAATCGCGGTATTGGTTCGGAAGAAGCGGAGACGTTTCTGCATCCGCGGGAGGATGCATTTCATGATCCCTTTCTCTTCTCGGAAATGGAGATTGCAGTTTCCTATATTATGGAAAGCCTTGCTTCCGACACACCCATACGCATTATCGGCGACTATGATCAGGACGGTGTTGCCGCAACCGCGATTTTAGTCAAAGGGCTTCGCTTTCTTGCCGAGCAGGAAGGGAAGGATCCATTAACCGCCGTAAGCTACGCTATTCCGGATCGCATTGAAGATGGCTACGGCATCAACCCCTCCCTGGTGGAACAGGCCGATGAAGAAGGAGTCGGTCTTATTATCACCGTGGATAACGGCGTAGCTGCATTTGCCGGGCTGGAAGAAGCCTATAAACGACAAATTCCCGTCATCGTAACGGATCATCATGAACCGGCTATGGTAGAAGGTGAAGCGAAACGACCGCTCTGTGAAGCGCTCATCAATCCTAAGTTTCCGGGAGAGACCTATCCGTTCGGTGCACTTTGTGGTGCGGGTATCGCCTTCAAACTGATGCAGGCTTTGGTGCGCTATGCAAATATCGCGTTGCCCATTCTGGATGAACTGCTCTGTTTTGCTACGCTCGGAACCATCTGTGACATGATGGATCTCCAAGGAGAAAATCGGGTGATCGTGACGCTGGGTCTGAAAGCGCTCAATGCGACAACGAATCTTGGCCTTCGTGCACTTTTGGCGGCGAACGCCTGGAATCGACCGATCACCACGTATACGGTGGGGTTCATTATAGGACCCTGTATCAATTCTTCCGGACGATTGCTTACTGCGCGACTCGGGGTGGAACTGCTTTTGGAAAATGATCCGCAGACGGTCACAGCTTATGCACGCGAACTATATGCCCTGAATGAAGAACGAAAGGCTATGACACGTGAAGGAGTCGAAGAGGCGCTTTCGACTTTGGAAAAGCGCCCTCTGCCGAAGGTCATTGTGGAAGTCCTGCCCAATGTACATGAAAGTTTATGCGGACTGATTGCCGGCCGCGTAAAGGATCGGTTCTATCGGCCGACGCTTATTTTTACGCCGGGACAGGCCGGGGAACACCTGTTAAAGGGCTCGGGACGAAGCGTGGAAGCCTATGATATGTTTTCGTCTCTGAATCGCCATCGTGAGCAATATGTCGCTTTTGGCGGGCATCGCATGGCCTGTGGCATTACAATCGAAGAAGAAAAGTTAGATACCTTGCGCACCATATGGAATAGAGAAGCGTCGCTTTCGGCTTCTGATTTGGAGCCGTCCTTGGAAGCGGATGGGAAGCTCCCGTTTTCCGGATTACATGTGGAGACGATGGAGCAGATTATGGCTTTGGAACCATTCGGGAAAGGCAATCCCATTCCCGTTTTTGCTGCAATGGGTGTCAATGTTCTCGGTTTTCGTTTAGTGGGAAAAAAGCAAAGTGTCCTGCAAGCTCGTCTCGAATCGCAAGGGGTAGTTATGCAGGCGGTGGCGTTTTCCGGGGATGTGCTCTTAGAGACGCTCAAAAACACGTGTCCGGAAAAGAACAAAAATGATCTTCTTGCGGCTCTGCGTGGTCAGCCGTCGGGTTTACTTGTGGATATTCTCTATCGTCCCGAATGGAATGAATACAACGGACGAAAATCGATCCAGCTAAAATTAGCCGATATGCGCATCAGTGCGCTATAATAATATAATTCGATTATTTCGGTAGACAGGTTTATGTGGTAAGGGGGATGGCATGACGATTGACCAATTGATCAATGCGGTAAAAGCCTATCATCCATCTACGGATGAAGCGTTGATTCGTCGTGCCTATGATTTGGCCGCTTCGGCGCATGAGGGACAGAAGCGCAATTCCGGCGAACCGTATATTATTCATCCTCTACACGTGGCGATGATTTTGGCTGAATTACAGATGGATGATCAGACCATTTGTGCAGGTCTTCTTCATGATGTTTTAGAGGACACGTCTGTCACCGAAGAAGATATGTTAGAGGAATTCGGTGCGGAAATTACCAACCTTGTCGACGGTGTAACCAAACTGAAACAGCTGCAATCCAAATCCAAAGTGGAAAATCAGGTAGAAAATTATCGCAAGATGGTTATGGCGATGGCGAATGACATACGCGTGATCATCGTCAAGTTGGCGGATCGCCTGCATAATTTGCGAACACTGGACTATAAGGATCGGGCTAAGCAGATTGAAAAAGCTACAGAAACCATTGAAATCTATGTACCGATTGCCCATCGTCTCGGTATTTCCACGATTAAATCCGAATTGGAAGATCTGTGCTTAAAATATCTTGATCCGGATGCGTATTTTGAAATCTCTGCGCTTGTGCATAAGCGATTGGAAGAGAGACAGGAATACATTCGCCATATCATGGATCAGCTCAGCGATGAGCTCAATGCTATCGGCATACATTTTGAAATTTCCGGCCGTCCGAAAACGCTCTATTCCATTTATAAAAAAATGTATCAGCAGAACAAAACCTTTGATCAGATTTTTGACGTGTCCGCCATTCGCGTCATCGTGGATACGGTAAAGGACTGCTATTCCGTTTTAGGCGTAGTGCATACTCTATGGAAGCCGATTCCGAAGCGATTCAAAGATTATATTGCCATGCCGAAACAGAATATGTATCAATCGCTGCATACGACGCTGATCGGTCCGGGCGGAGAAACTTTTGAAGTGCAGATTCGCACGTTTGAAATGCACCAGACGGCAGAATACGGTATTGCTGCACATTGGCAATACAAAGAGGGACGCCGCAAGAAGACGGCCTTTGATAAGAAGTTGACCTGGGTGCGTCAATTGATGGAATGGCAAAAAACCGCCACCGATTCCAAGGAATATATGGAAACGCTGAAGGGCGATTTCTTTTCCGATGAGGTGTATGTCTTTTCGCCGCGCGGTGATGTGGTGGAACTTACTCGCGGATCGACTCCCGTGGATTTTGCCTATCGCATTCACTCCGATATCGGCAATCATTGCGTGGGGGCCAAAGTGGACGGTAGATTGGTTCCGCTGGACCATGTTTTGGAGAATGGCAATATTGTCGAAATCCTTACGTCAAAAAATACCGCCGGTCCTTCACGAGATTGGCTTAAATTTGTCGCAAATCCGTCGACCAAACAAAAAATTCGTCAATTTTTCAAACATGCCAATCGTGAAGATAACATTGCTATCGGACGCGATATGCTCATTCAGGACCTTAAGAAGGACGGTTATCGTGCGAACGAGTTGATGACGGATGAGATCATGGGAACGATTATTGCCCGTACAAGTTATTCTTCTCCGGACGATCTCTATGCCGCCATCGGGTTCGGCTCCCAGTCCTTGGCAAGCATTTCGGGGCGCCTTAAGAATGCTTATGAAGAGCAGAAGAGCAGAGAAGAAGAGGAAAAACGTCTTAAAGAAATACAACAGGCTTCGGAACAGGCTGCGCCGCAAAAAGTGGAGCGTCACGGCCCCAAAATGACCGATGAAGCGGTTCGCATTCGCGGAGAAGGCGTTTCCAACCTGCAAATCAAGCTGGCACAATGCTGTTCGCCGGTTCCGGGAGATGACATTATCGGCTACATTACCATGGGACGGGGGATCTCCGTGCATCGTTGTGACTGTGCCAACATCGTCAATACAAAACAACCGGAACGTTTGATTCAAGTGGAATGGGCCAAGACCGAAAAGGCCAAATTTTATTCTACGTTGCGCATTTTGGCGCGCAATAAAACGGGGTACATGGCCAATATCGTCGAATTGCTTAATAAGATGGATATCAATATGTCGGGCTTACAGGTGCATACGGATAACGACAATACGTCGCACATTCTCATGACCATGGAGATTGATGATGCCGACGAAGTATATGAAGTCATGCGAAAAATTCGCGCTGTGCCCAACACGATCAGCGTTTTCCGCATGAACGGTTAGGAGGAAGAATGCAAATTCGTACCGCTTTAGGTGCTTACTTCGGCGAAAACAGCTATCTTGTGAGCGACGAGGCCACAAAACAGGCTATTCTGATTGATCCGGGCGCTCGAATCACCTCATTTGATCATTATCTCGAAGAGGAGAAGCTCACGTTAACGGATATTTTGTTGACGCATGCGCATGTCGATCATATCTCCGGAGCAGGCTATTATCACCGGGAATATGATGCGCCGATTTGGTTGCATAAAAAGGAAAAAGACGTTTTGGCCAATACGCTTCGCCAGTACGCTGATCTTCTGGGCGATCAGGCACGGGATATTAGACCGAGCCGCTGGTTCGTCGAAGGAGATAATATTTCCTCGCTTTCGTTATCGGCTATTGAAACGCCGGGGCACACGCAGGGAAGTGTGGTTTTTCAGTTAGGCGAGGTATTGTTTACGGGCGATACGCTTTTCCGCGGCTCCATCGGACGCATGGATTTATTTACCGGGGATGAAGGGCAAATGCTCGCATCGCTGAAAAAATTGTTTACGCTATCCGAGAATCGGATGATTTATCCCGGTCACGGGGAAACAACGACAATCGAAGAAGAGAAGCGTTGGAATCCCTATGTCCGCGCTGTACTGGAACAGGAATAAAAGGAGAACGTATGGAATCGCTTAACGGATTGACGCGCTCGCATCATTGCGGCGAGCTTCGTAAAGAAGACATCGGAAAAACCGTCGTGTTGATGGGATGGGCGCAAAAGGTACGCGACCTGGGCGCGTTGGCCTTTATCGACCTGAGAGATCGCACGGGGATTGTACAGTTGACCTTTAACCGTGAAGAGGATGAGGCGCTGTACGATAAAGCGAAGACCGTGCATCAGGAATATGTTCTGGCGGCAGTCGGTCGTGTGGTCGAGCGTTCCGCGAAGAACCCGGACCTTGCCACCGGTGATATTGAAGTGATTTGCGACACTCTGCGCATTTTGGATGTGGCGAAAACACCGCCCATCTATATTCGTGACGACGATGACGTCAAAGAAGAAATGCGCTTAAAATACCGTTATCTTGATTTACGCAAACCAAGAATGCAGGAAATGCTGACTAAGCGCGCCGAAATTACACGCGCGTTTCGTGAATTTTTGTATCACGAAGGCTTTATTGAAGTGGAGACGCCATATTTGGGAAAACCCACCCCGGAAGGTGCACGCGATTATCTGGTTCCTTCACGCGTTTCCGAGGGCAAGTTTTATGCGCTTCCGCAGAGTCCCCAGCTTTATAAACAGCTGCTCATGATCGGAGGAACCGATCGGTATTATCAGGTAGCGCGCTGCTTCCGTGATGAGGATCTTCGTGCCAATCGCCAGCCCGATTTTACGCAGGTAGACATTGAAATGTCGTTTGTGACGATGGAAGATGTCCTGGAAATTAATGAGCGTTTAATGGCGTCCGTTTTTCATGCTATTCTCGGTGTAGATTTGCCCCGGCCGTTCCGTCGCATTCGCTATGAAGAAGCCATGAATCGTTTCGGAACGGATAAACCCGATCTTCGTTACGGCTTTGAAATTGTGAAGCTGACCGGAATCGAGGAAACTACCGATTTCGGTCTTTTCCAACAAGCGAAAACCGACGGCGCACTCATTGCCGGGATCAATTTTGACGGACAGGCGGAGAACTACACCCGAAAGAAATTGGATGCGCTTGCGACATTTGCTAAAGGCATCGGCGCAAATGGTATGCTGTGGGTAAAGAAAACGACAGAAGGCATTCAGTCCAGTTTCAATAAATTTTTGACGGAAGAAACGAAGCATTTCCTGGAGGAACGTTTAGCGCTTCATGAGGGAGATGTTGCTGTTCTTTTGATCGGGCCAGAAATGAAGACGCTTGAACGCTTAGGAACGTTGCGTACCACGGTGGCAAATGAACAGCTGACCTTTGCGCCGGATGATTTTGCGCTGTGCTGGGTCGTTGATTTTCCGATGTTTGAATACGATGAAGAAGAACAACGCTATGTCGCGATGCATCATCCGTTCACCAAGCCATTGGAAGAAGATCTTCCGCTTTTAGATACCGATCCGCTTCGTGTTCGTGCGCAGGCGTATGATATCGTTATTAACGGAGATGAGCGCGGTGGCGGATCCATCCGTATCAACAATGCTGAATTGCAAGATAAGATCTTTCATTTGCTGAAACTGAGCGAGGAAGAGATTGCATCGCGCTTCGGCTTCTTTGTGGATGCGTTAAAGTACGGTACACCGCCACATGGCGGCATTGCCTATGGGCTTGACCGCTTTATCATGATGATGATCAACCGCAGCAATATTCGTGACGTTATTGCTTTCCCGAAGACGCAGACAGCACAGGATCTTATGATGGATGCACCCACCGTCATTTCCGAACAACAATATGAAGAGCTCCATATTGCACCGCACAAGGAATAAGAGATACTCGTAGGAAACGTGTCATCGATCGGAATTTTAACCGGAGCTGTTGGAAAGGAGGCAGGTGTGAAAAATAAAGCATTCGTGACGAAATGCGAAGGAAACCTATGTGAAATTATGGTCATGCGCGCGGAAGCGTGCGGTTCCTGTCAAGCCTGCAACGCTTGTCATGCCAAACCCAGCAGTTATCGCATCGAAAATACGTTAGGTGTTGCCGAGGGCGAATGGGTGATGGTCGAAATGGAAAACAAACAGTTTTTCCGTCGCGTGGGGTTGCTCTACGTATTACCGCTTGTGTTTTTCCTCGGCGGTCTTCTTTTGAGCCTTTTTATTCAGCAACGTATGGGGAAAGGGAATGAATTGTTGAGTGTGCTTGCCGGTTTCTTGGGACTGGTTCTCTATTCGTTCATCATTCGACCGGTGGATAAAAAAGAAGGGAACATTCCGGCAATGCATATGCTCTATCGCACGAGCGCGTTGGAACAAACGGACGATTGTTGTACGAAAAAGCAATCGGGAATGGAGGCGTAATGCGACCTATTGTATCGATTGTCGGACGTCCGAATGTCGGAAAATCCACTCTTTTTAATAAACTCGTCGGTCAGCGTGCCGCCATAACGGAAGATACACCAGGAGTTACGCGTGACCGCCTTTATCGTGAAGTGGAATGGCAGAATCGCTATTTTTTGCTCATGGACACCGGCGGATTAGAAGTGAATTCCGACGATGTTATGGCCACGCAGATCGCTTTTCAAGTGGATCTGGCCTTGGCGGACAGTCAGCTGGTGCTTTTTTTGGTGGATGGCCGAACCGGCATTACCGCCATGGATCAAATGGTTGCGGAGAAAATACGTCGCAGCGGTAAGCCCTGTATGGTGGTCGTCAATAAAATTGACACGCACGATACGCCTCACGAAGTGTATGAATTTTATGAACTGGGCTTTCCGGAACTCTTTGTGATTTCCGCGGAACAGCAATACGGACTGGGCGATTTACTGGATGCGATTTTTGCCCATTTGCCGGAAGGCGTAGAAACGGAAGAGGAAGATGATTCGCTGAAGATCGCGCTGATCGGAAAACCGAATGTCGGCAAAAGCTCCATGGTCAACTCTCTATTAGGGGAAGAACGTATGATTGTCACGGATATTCCCGGAACAACGCGTGACGCCATTGATTCCTATTATGAGCGGAACGGCCGAAGTTATACCCTGATTGACACGGCCGGTCTTCGACGACAGCGCTCGGTGGACACCCGCATTGAAAAATATTCCGTCCTGCGTACCTTATCCTCTGTGGATCGTGCTGATCTTTGTCTCTTTTTGATTGATGCCACAGAAGGCCCTTCGGAGCAGGATGCGAAGATTGCCGGCTATGCGCATGATCAGCGCAAGGCCTCGATTATTGTGTTAAACAAATGGGATCTCGTTGAAAAAGAAACCAATACCCTGCGCAATATGGAAGAACGCATTCGTCAAGTGCTGTCGTTTAATCATTACGCACCGATCCTTTCCGTTTCCGTTAAAACTGGCCAACGTATGGATCGCCTGTTTTCTCTGATCGAAGCGGTAGACGAGCACTACAGTTTTCGTATTTCTACGGGGCTTTTGAATAATCTGGTTCGTGATGCGGTGGTCATGAATCCGCCGCCGACGGACAAAGGCAATCGGTTGAAAATTTTCTATGCTTCACAGGTTTCTACGCGTCCGCCCAAGTTTATATTCTACGTGAATGATGCGGAGCTGATGCATTTTTCGTATCTTCGCTATCTGGAAAATCAGTTGCGCAAAAACTTTGATTTTACCGGTGTGGCGCTGCAGCTTGAAGTGCGGGAACGAAAGGAGTAACCATGCAGCTGCTTGCGGTTCTTCTTCTCAGTTATTTTCTTGGTGGACTGCCGACAGGTCTCTTGCTCGGAAAGGCCCTTGCGAATACCGATATTCGTCAGAGCGGAAGCGGAAACATCGGTTCGACCAATGCGCTTCGTACACTTGGCATAAAGATTGGTCTCCTGACGTTTGCCGGCGATTTCGGAAAAGGCGCATTGGCTGTTTGGCTTGCTCGTCTTCTCGTTCCTTATGATCCGCTGGCCATAGCGTTTGCTTTGTTTTTCTCCGTCTTTGGGCACTGTTACTCCCCGTTTCTGCATTTTTCCGGTGGGAAAGGCGTGGCGACGATTTGTGGCGCGATGATGGTAGTCGATGCACCGTTAACCCTCTTTTGGCTTGCTGTTTTCTTTATCATTGTGATCAGCTCGCGTCTTGTTTCGCTGGGCTCGCTTCTCGCGGTGTCCGGCTCGACAATTCAAACGCTGTTCTTTACCGGTCATCCTCCGGTGATCCGCGTGGCTTTGCTTTTTTGTGCAGTGGTCTGTGTTTATCGTCATAAGGAAAATATTCATCGTCTTGTTCATGGGAAGGAAGCACGCTTAGGAGATAATCATGCCCGCTGAAGCGAAGAAAAAAGAAAAACGTCGTTTTTCCGCGTGGAAATTGCTGATCTTTTTATTGCTTCTCATCCTCTTTGGCTGTTTTCTTAGGCGGATAATTCATCCAAAAACCATTACCCTTGTGCAGACGGAACGCGTGGAGCAATCTCGAGAGGGGAGAGGGGTTTTCATTTTTTATGAATATGCGCCGGATGTTTTCCAGCACTATGACTGGCCAAAGGATGCGTTACATGGCGTGAATACGGAGATTCGCTATCGTGTAGATACGCCGCTAATTAAATTGGACGAATCGGTTCGTCGACGTCTGGAAACTGCGGCTACACGTCTTGCAGGCACGGCAGAGGAAGAATATCTGCAAAACATGCTTAAACAAGATGCCGTACTGACGCCATTTTCCGGAATGGTCTATCCGTTTTCGGATGGCTATGAATCGCTTTTTACACCGGAATCGCTTAATTTGCTTTCTCCCGGCGATCTCGGCACGGAGAATGCGTCGCATCAGGAGTTTCCCGGCCTTAAATTTATTGATAACCGTCTGTTTTATCTGGCCCTGGATTTACCGCAGTCTGTTCTGCCATTGGATGTTCGATTAAATGAAGACTATACGCTGAAAACCGATAAGAACGTTATTCTTCATGGAAAATTGGTGCGTCGCAGTGACGATGCCCTCGGTCGCAGTATGTTGATTTTTTCGCTTCGCGACGGGGTTTTGCGCATTCGCGGGGAACGCTTTGCCCAAATTCGTTTAGTGCTGTCCGAAGCCGAATGCTATCGCATTCCCGGATCCGCAATCTTTCGTGAAGGTGCGGAAACGTTCTGTTTTGTTTTGGACAAAAATCATGTTGCAAAAAAGATACCGGTTCACCTCATGGGCGCGGAGGAAAAGAACGATGAATATTTTGTTGCCGGAGGGGATGATGCTGGTGACGAGGCGGCCCTTCGTCGATTTGATCGTGTCATCCTTCGTCCGCAGAACGTAAAGGAAGGAGGACTATACCGATGGGATTAAAAGAAAATTGGGAAGATATTCGCGAACGAATGGATGCTGCAGCGGCGCGTTTCGGTCATCGTCCGGACGAAATTACGCTCATCGCCGTGACGAAAACCGTCGAGGAAGAACGGATTCGTCAAGCCGTTTCTCTCGGTCTACTGGACTTGGGCGAGAATCGCGTGCAGGAAATGTTGCGCAAGCAGGAAGCTTTTGAAGGCAGCCGTCTACACATGATCGGCCAGTTGCAGAGAAATAAAGTGCGTCAACTTCCTACGAATGTCGTCCTGGTCCAAAGCGTTGATCGTCTTTCACTTCTTCAGGAGATGGAGCGCATCGGCATTCGTGATGATCGCCATTTTGATGCATTGATTGAGGTCAATATCGGAGAAGAAGCACAAAAGGGAGGATGTCCGGTTGAGGAGGTTTTCCCCTTATTCGATGCGGCAGAAGAAATGAGCCGTGTTCGCCTACGGGGATTGATGACGGTCGCACCGGCAGCATCGGATCCCGAGGATGTCCGACCGATGTTCAAAAAGATGCGCACTTTGTTCGAAAAGTGCCGTTCCATCGGTTATAATAGAAACCAGCCGGACATTTTGTCCATGGGAATGTCGCATGATTTTGAAGTGGCATTAGAAGAAGGGGCGACGATGGTTCGCATCGGAACCTCTTTATTCGGAAAACGAAGCTGATGAGGAGGATAGAATGGGTTTTTTTGAAAAGATGAAAAACATGATCGGCATTGAAGATCAGTACGAGGACGAAGACTACAACGACGAATACGATTATGCCGATCGCGGCTCCTATGATAATTCCTATGATGCGCACCCGGAACAGGAAAAGGCGTCGAATTTTTCTTCCGATTATGCCTCTGCAGGATATGAGGAGCCTTCTTCTTCCGCTTCCCGTCTGGGCAAAGTCATCGATATGGCTTCCGGTTCCGCTCGTATGCGCATCAGCATTCAGGAACCGCTGGAGTATGATGACGGACCGAAGGTATTGGACAATATCGCGCAGGCACGTACGGTCGTCTTAAATCTGGAGATGCTGGAAGTCGATAAGAAGCGTCAGATTTTCGACTTTGTCAGTGGCGGCGTATATGCTTTGAATGGCGATATTCAAAAAGTGACCAAGGACATTTACGTTATTGTTCCGAAGGGCGTGGATGTCGATGCCGCGGTTAAACAGTCGGTGACCGACCAGTCGATGTATCAGCTGTAAGAACTACACTCCCTCGGCGTTCCGAGGGAGTTTTTATTTGGATGGGAGAATTATGGTAACGGGAATTGTCATTGCCTTGATCTGGATCGTCGCGGATCAACTTTCCAAGGCGTGGGCGTCTTCGGTTTTAGCGGGTCAGGGTTCAATCCATGTACTCGGTCAGTGGTTGCGTTTTACGTATGTGCAAAATGAAGGCGCAGCGTTCGGCATTTTGGCCGGACAAAAGTGGTTCTTCGTCGTGTTGAGTGTTGCCGCCGTCGGCTTTCTTTTCGTTATGCTTTCACGTCATCATCATGTCCATTCGCTTTATCGGATCGCTATGGGGCTCATTATCGGCGGTGCGGTGGGAAATCTCATCGACCGCGTGCGCTTTGGATCCGTTGTGGATTTTATTCAGGTGGATTTTATTGATGCGCTTCATTTTCCCGTTTTTAATGTGGCGGATATCGGTGTTACGGTCGGCATTTTCACACTCGCTATTTTGCTGTTGCTTTTGCCGGAACACGTGTGGAGGCAAAAGTCATGAGCGTACACATCGGAAATGATTGGGACGAACTTTTAGCCGATGAGTGGCAAAAGCCCTATTATCAAACGCTTCGTCGTCTTTTGCTTGATGAATATCAAAACTACACGGTTTATCCGCCGGCAGAAGATATTTTTTCCGCCCTTCGATATGTGTCCTTTGAACGCTGTCGTGTGGTGATCTTGGGCCAGGATCCTTATCATGAGCCGCGCCAGGCGAACGGTCTGGCTTTTTCAGTACACGGGGGTGTACCGATACCGCCGTCATTGCGAAACATCTATCAGGAATTGGAGAACGACTTAGGCATCCCGCCCGCAAGTCACGGCGATTTAACCGCTTGGGCAAAACGCGGTGTTTTGTTGCTTAACGCTACCCTCACCGTACGTGCACATCAGGCGAATTCGCATGAGGCCATCGGTTGGCGGGTGCTGACGGATCGGATTATCGCCTTGTTGGGACAACGTGAAAAGCCGCTGGCGTTTGTGCTCTGGGGACGTTATGCACAATCCAAGCGCCCATTTATTACGAATCCGAAAGATCTCGTGATCGCCTCTCCACATCCTTCTCCGCTTTCCGCACATCGCGGCTTTTTCGGCTCCCGTCCCTTTTCGCGTATTAATAGCTTCTATACCGATCGGGGGGAAGAACCCATCGATTGGCGATTGCCGACCATTCCGGAGGAACAGCGTGTCTGATGATTTGCACTTTCTGATAGAGGATGAAGACGATGTGAACAGTATGCGTCTGGATTCGGCGCTATCCTCACTTTGGGACGGCGCATCGCGTACACAGATCGCCAAGGCCATTTCTGCTGGACATGTTCTTTTAAATGAAAAAAGCGTAAAACCGCGCACCATTGTGCACGTTGGAGACACCATACGACTGGATCCGACGTATTTTGCAGTTCCTCCTATATTGCCGGAGGACATTGACCTTCCGGCACTTTATGAAGATGAAGATCTTTGGATTATCAATAAGCCGGCCGGCCTCATCACGCATCCGACCGCCCGTGTACGAACCAATACCGTCGTAAATGCCCTGCTTGCCTCCGGGCGTCCCTATTCCACTCTTTTAGGGGAGGAACGTCCCGGCATTGTACATCGCCTGGATGCACAAACGTCCGGCACGCTTATTTTGGCAAAGACGGATCGTGCGGCATTGGCATTGCAGGATTTGTTTCGAGAACATGCCGTTCGCAAGCATTATCTTGCGATCGTGGAAGAACGTTGGGAAACGATGGGGAAGGCCGTGGATGAACCCATTGGTCGTCACCCGATGAAACCACAAAAACAGGCGGTTCTTCCCGATGGACGAGAAGCGCATAGCTTTTTTGTTACGCGTGAAGCGGGTGAGGAAGCGAGCTTGATGGATGTCTGGATTACCACCGGAAGAACACATCAAATTCGCGTGCATGCCGCTTATTGTAAACATCCCGTTGTGGGCGATACGATGTATGGCTACCGTCGTCAGCGTCATCGCTTTTCACATCATCTTCTGCACGCCTGGAAATTGTCCTTTCTTCATCCTTTTTCGCATCAAAGGATCGCCGTTACCGCACCCTTTGATGACGAATTTCTACGTGCATTTGCTCTTTACGGCTTTACAGAACCTTCGCAAGACGAAATCGAAACGGAAGATACGAACTAAGGAACACGAAGAGATTCTCCTTTTTGTACACTGGACAAAAAGGAGGTTGGCATGTTTGCACGCACATCGTCTTGTCATTTTGAAGGGCTTGCCACAGAGGTGGTAAGCGTGGAAGCTGAAATTCTCAAGGGTTTTTCACAATTTACCATCGTCGGCTTGGCCGGGACATCCATACAGGAGGCCAAGGAGCGTATACGATCAGCAATTTATGCCATGGATGTCCGTCTTCCGCTCGGTCGCATTGTCATTAATTTATATCCCGGAGATGTGCATAAGGCAGGAACACAATGGGATTTGCCCATGGCTGTCACGCTTCTTTCCGCCATGGGACGCATTCCCGCCTCCGCCATCGCATCTGCCGCCTTTCTGGGTGAACTTTCTTTGGATGGCCATCTGCGCAGCGTTCCGGGAGCGCTCGCCATGGTACTGGCGCTGAAAAGATCAGGGAAAACCATGATTTATTTGCCTGCAGAAAATGCGCTCGCCTGTAGTGTGGTCGAGGGAGTAACGCTCTATCCCGTACAACATCTGCGCCAAGTGGAAGCAATTTTACAGAAGAAAGTGACCATACAGCCCATTCAAGGAGGAAAAAAAGAGACATCCGAAGAACCATTACCGACGTTTTCGATGGATTTTGCCGATATGCGAGGTCAGGAGCCGCTCAAGAGACTGTTGGAAATTGCGGTTGCCGGACGCCACTCATTGCTTCTCGTCGGACCTCCAGGCGTGGGAAAAACCATGGCCATGTCACGCCTTCCCGGGATATTACCGCGTCTACATCATGAAGAGGAGATGGAGGTGCTGCGCATACAGTCCATGAGCGGGCAATCCTGTGCGACGCAGCCTTTCCCTCCATTTCGCGCGCCACATCATACCGTCACACGTGCTGCCTTTTTAGGCGGCGGAAATCCGCCCGTTCCGGGAGAAATTTCCCTTGCACACAAAGGCATTCTATTTTTGGATGAAATGCCGCAATTTTCACGTGAGGTTATCAACGGTTTGCGCACGCCGATGGAGGAACAGCGCATCGTACTGATTCGTTCGCGCCGACGTCTGGAAGCGCCGGCGGACTTTCAGCTTATGGCCACGGCGAATCCCTGCCCATGCGGATATTATGGCGATCCGGATCATGCCTGCTCCTGTACGGCACCGGAAATTCGCCGATACCGTTCGCGTCTCCCCGGACCGCTTATCGACCGAATGGATATGCTTTATCGGGTTACACGCCCTTCCATGGAAGAGCAAAAAGAGACGTTATCGGGAAATGGAGACATCGATGCAAAAATTCCTATTTTAGACAGTCTTACTATGCGAAACAACATTGAACGGGCAAGAAGTCGACAACTTGACCGTTATCAACATGAATCCTTTTCCGTCAATGCGCGTTTTATGAATCAGCGTGATATTTCTCCGCTGCATCCGACAAAAGAAGCGTTAATCCTGCTGGATAGGCTATGTACACACGCGCATCTTTCTCTTCGCGTGCGACGTCGGCTTCTTCTAGTTGCACGATCGATCGCCGACATTGACGACAAGGAGGAAGTGGATGAAGGCGCTGTCGGGGAAGCCTTCCAGTACCGACGGGCAACAAACGGATGGGGAGAGGATTCGTTTTCTGTATGATCATGCGTTCGCGATGTAATTCCATTCAATTTTCAGAATAGAAGAATTGTATCATTTTGGGGGGACTGGTATAATTATCACATCAATATTTGAGGAGGGTCTATGCTTTCAGCTAATGATTTACGAAAAGGAACGACGTTTGTTTACGAAAACGATGTGTATGAAATTATTGACTTTCAACATGTCAAGCCAGGGAAGGGTGCGGCCTTTGTGCGTGCGAAAATTCGCTCGGTCATGAGTGGCGGATCCAAGGATGTTACCTTCAATCCGAACGATAAATTTGAAGAAGCGCGCATTGAAACGAAAGAGATGCAGTATCTGTATTCGGACGGCGCTCTGTATTATTTCATGGATCCGGAATCCTACGAGCAGTTCGCTTTGGAGGGTGATGTCGCTTCGGACGCCATGAAATTTATTCGCGAGAGCGATACGGCCATCATGAAGTTCTATCAAGGAAAAGCCTTCAGTGTGCAGGCGCAGAACTTTGTGGAATTGGAAGTAACCCAGACAGAACCGGGTGTTCGCGGAGATACCGCTTCAAACACAACCAAACCGGCCACAGTAGAAACAGGCGCAACCATCAATGTTCCGCTCTTTGTCAATATTGGCGATACGATCAAGATTGATACCCGAACGGGCGATTATCTTTCCCGCGTATAACATGAGACGACAGGAGCAACGTGAGTGGCTTGTGCGTCTTGTTTATGCGCAGGACATGAATAGCAACAACGAATTTGACGCCAAACGTCTGCTGCGGGAACATGAATTGCCGGAAGATAATCCCTATCTGTACGAATCGCTTACGCAGATCCATGCCCACCAGAAAAAGGTGGATCAGATTATTGAAACGTACCTTCATGACTGGACGACAGAGCGTTTGCATGCCATTGATCGCGCCGTATTGCGTGTAGCGGTAAATGAGATTCTTTTTACCGATTTTGCGCCCATCGTAGTGACCATTCACGAAAGTGTGGGAATCGCAAAGCGCTATTCCGACGCGGAGGCCTATAAATTTGTCAATGGTGTGCTTTCTTCGTTATTGAAGGATATGCGCCAAGGCGCTTTAACGGAGCGTTTCGGTATCTCGGTGGATCCAAAAAAGATTGCGGATATTCCTTCTTTGGACGGAAAACAATGAAGCCGCTTCGCATTTCGGAATTACTTCGCTACGTGGATCGTATTGTACGGGATGATCCCATTCTTAAGCGTGTTCAGGTCGAAGGCGAAGTGGTGAACCTTTCGCGTAAGCGCTATACCTATTTCGATTTAAAGGACGATCGCGCTCTCGTTCATTGCGTTGACTTTGATGGCGTAGTTCCCGAAACGGTCAAAGACGGGGCACAAGTCATCCTTCTCGCTTCGGCGATGGTCTATCCGCAACAGGGAAAGCTTGAGCTTCGTGCCGTTGCGTTTGAGGAAAAGGGACGGGGGCAGGCGCTACTGGCCTTGGAGGAGCGTAAACGAAGATTGGAAAAGGAAGGGCTGTTTCGTCCGGAACGAAAACGTCCTCTTCCGCTATTTCCCCAGGTAATCGGCCTGATCACTTCTGTAGAAGGCGCTGTTCTTCATGATTTCGCCAATGAAGTAAAACATCGCTATCCCTTAGCCAAAATTGTTGTTTCCCCGGCTTCGGTGCAGGGAAACAATGCTCCTGAGGAAATGCGAAGTGCGCTTCGCATCCTGTTTCAACCATCGGCGGATGTGATGCCAGATTTGGTTGTCTTGGCTCGAGGAGGCGGATCGGCGGAAGATTTGGGTGCTTTCCAAGATGAACAGCTCGTGCGTGACTTGGCAGCCTGCCCGGCTCCGGTTATTTCGGCCGTCGGGCATCAAGTGGACATCACTCTATGCGATCTGGTTGCCGATGCCCGCGCTTCGACGCCCACCGAGGCGGCCATATTGGCCACGCCGGATGCGCATACGCTTCACCAATCCATCGATGAACGAATGCATCGTCTTTCGTTACACCTTCAACGCTTGATGGACAGACGTGCGCTTTATCTGGAGAACCTTCAGCGGCGTTTGGAAGCAAGACGTCCGTCCCGTCGCATTGAGGAACGAAGACGAAGATTACAGGAACAGCAGTATCGTCTGCAGACGACTTTTCAGAAGCGGATACAGCGCTTACGCTTTTCTCTTGATGAAACGATTAAAACGGCGGCATCAATACGTGAAAAACGTTTGGCGCAGACCTCCTGGACGGTGAGCGATTTGAAAAGCCGTCCGGTGTTAGCCGGAGAATTGCGCGTCGGATCGTCATATCTATTGCAATCCGGTGCATATCGCTATCGTATTGCAGTGGAGAAAAAGGAGAAAAAAGATGCCCTTTAACGGCACATTTGAGGAAGGGGTTAAGCGTTTGGATGACTTGACCAAAGAGCTTAACCGCGATGACCTGACCTTAGAAGAATCCACATCTCTCTATCGAGAAGCCAGAGAGCTGGGTGAGCAACTGCATCGTATGCTGGATGAGGCGGAGCTTGTTGTGCGTGATGTGGAAAACGTAAGCATCCCCGTGATTGTAGAGCAGAAAGCAAACGACCATGCACAGAAATGAGTGGATTTCCGACTTTTTTTTGCCTCGCTTGAAGGAAAATCTTGCGCAACTGGGCGGACAGGAAAGTTTACTTTATGCGACCGACGGCGGCAAACGCATTCGTCCGCAGATGGTTTTCTGCGGCGCCTCTGCGTTGATGGGGGAGGAGATCGACTCTTCCGTGTTGTCGGCCTTGACGGATTGCGCCTGCGCGGTGGAACTCGTGCACGCCCATTCTCTCGTCCATGATGATCTTCCCTGTATGGACAATGATCGTTATCGGCGAGGAAAGTTGAGCGTCCATGCCGCCTTCGGTGAAGCTGAAGCCCTTCTTTGTGGTGATGCGCTTCTTAACGGCGCGTATGCGGTGATCTTTTCTGCCTTCCTTAATGCAGACGCTTCTCTTCGAGAACGAATAGCGACTTCCGGCGCATTATTGAGTCAAATGACCGGACTTCACGGCATGATCGGTGGGCAAATATTGGATATGCAACCCCACTTTGCTGATGAAAACGCTCTTCGGCAGATGGTGGAAAAGAAAACGGGAGCTCTTTTTGCCGCATCGTGTGGAATGGGGGCAATTCTTGCCGGGGCGGATGATGAGGAAACGAAGTGTGCCGTTCGCTTCGGCCGTCTTTATGGCCTCGCTTTCCAACTAAAGGACGACGAAGGTGACCGGGAACAGGATGTGCAGGAGCATAAACAAACATACTATGCGGCGCTGGGTTTCAACGTACAACAGCAGAGGGATGACCTCTTTTCCTCAGCGGTTTCACTGGTGAAAAACTTTGCGTACGGCGAAAAGTTGATCGCTCTCTTTTCGGAACTGATGGCGGAAGATCAGGTTGAAGGAGGAAGGGGAAGAAATGAAAAAATATAATCGACAACGTCTGATCCTCGATCTGATTGAGCAACAGGAGGTGCAGACACAGGAAGGATTGGCGGAGCTCTTGCGTGAACACGGCGTTCATGCCACCCAGGCAACGATTTCGCGTGATATCAAAGAGCTGCGTATTTCCAAGGTGCAAACCGTTAAAGGCGACTATAAGTATACGGTGTTGGATTCCGTACATGATTCGCTAAATGAGCGTCTGCATAAGATTCTTCGCTCGGCCATTCTCAGTGTGTATCACAACGGCAATATGGTGATCATTGAGACGGTCATCTACTGTGCGCCCGTCGTGTCCATGACCATTACCAACGCAAAATTGGATCACGTCGCAGGCATTGTGGCCGGCGTTGATACGCTCTTTATTGCTCCCACCGATATAAAACAGCTGGATCAGCTCGTAAAAGACATTGAGGAGTTCATTCAATAATGCTTACCGAACTGCGGATTCAACATTTTGCGCTGCTGGATGCCGTAGAGGTTTCTTTTCCTTCCGGGGAATCCGCAGTAACCGGAGAAACCGGATCCGGAAAGAGCCTATTTGTGGATGCGCTCGATTTTCTTCGCGGTGCACGTGCCGATAAACGAATTTTGCATGGCAACGAAACCGCCGTTGTGGAAGCCTGTTTTACTTGGATGACGGAGGAAACGCGCACCGATTCGATGCTTAAAAAAGAATTGGCGGAGTTGGGCATTCCGTTAGAGGAGCGCCTGATCATTGCACGTCGCGAGTTTTCATCCAAAGGTTCCCGTCAACGTTTAAATGATGTTACGGTAACGCTTCAGTCGCATCGTCGGATCATGGAGCTTCTCCTGGACATTCATGCCCAAAATGCACAAAGCCTGCTTAAGACGCCTCGTACCTATCTTCCGCTTCTGGACAGCTTTATCGGAGCGCCTGCAGAAAAAGAGAAGAAGGCTTTGCGCGATGTACTCGCTCAATTACAGAACGTACAAAATGAACTGGATCGACTTGCCCTTTCTCCGGATGAAGTGCTGCGCGAAAAAGATCTCCTTCGCTATCAAATTGGAGAAATTGATGAGGCGGACCTTCCGCACCTGGATGAAGAGGAGCTGGAACGGGAGTACCGCGCGCTTATATCGGCGACAGAGCGTTTGCAATTGGCCAATCGTCTTTACGGCGCCCTGAGCGGTGATCGTGGATTGCGCGACGGACTGATGAGTTGCGCGCAGACCTTTGATCAGCTTGCGCACAAAGATAATGACGCCTCTTCGCTTCGTGACCGGATGTGGCAGATGGAAGCGGAAGCGGAAGCGATGCAGGAAGATTTGGAGAATTACCGAAACACCATCGTCATTGATCCGCAGCGCATTGAGGAAGTAGATGCCATTTTCCAACTTTTGCAGACTCTGCGAAGGAAATATGGCCAAACAAATGACGAAATTCTTGCGTTTCGAGAGCAGGCGGATATTCGTTTTCATCAGCTGGAGCATATTGAGCAGGAGCGAAAAACGCTTCAGGAAAAACTGGCTTCGCTTCATCTAATCCTTAATGAAAAAGCGGATAACCTTCATGCGCTTCGTGTTTCCGCTGCGGTAAAACTGGAAAAGCGGGTAAAAGAAGAACTATTGGAAATGGCTATCGCGCAAATTGCCTTTGCCATCCCGTTGACCAAGGCGGATGTCATCGGACCGAACGGACAAGATATCGTTGATTTTCAGCTTTCCACCAATCCCGGAGAACCTATGCAGTCGCTTTCGGAGGTTGCCAGCGGCGGGGAAATGTCACGTTTCATGTTGGCGCTGAAGATCATCGCTTCTGAAATTACCGCCATGCCGACGCTCATCTTTGATGAAATTGATACCGGCATAAGCGGTCGTACCGCGCAAGTCGTAGCGGAGAAACTGTTCCGCCTTACGGATAAACATCAGATCATTGTCATCACTCATCTTCCGCAGATTGCCGCTTTGGCGGATGCACATTATGCGATGACAAAAGATACCGAAAAAACGGAGACGGTATCTTCTCTGAACGAACTGGATGACCGGGCTCGAATAGACGAGCAGGCACGGCTTCTCGGCGGCGTGCATATTACAGACGTTACCCGTAAGGGGGCGAGAGAAATGATTGAACAGGCAAAACAGTGGAAGCGTGAACGAAAGGGCAGATCATGAGTGACGAGAACAATAGGATCGAACGCACGATCAAAACGGAAGAAATCTATGACGGACGCATCGTGCATCTTCGCGTCGAAACGGTTGAGTTGCCCAATATGGTCTATGCCAAACGGGAGATCGTTTCGCATCAGCGTGGCGTGGGCATGATCGTGTTAAAAGATGAGAATACCATGCTCATGGTTCGCCAGTACCGTATTGCGGTACGTCAGGCGTTGCTGGAAATTCCGGCCGGACTGGTTGAACCGGGTGAATCCCCACAGGACGCGGCACAGCGTGAATTACAGGAAGAAGTGGGAGTAAAGGCGAAGCGACTTGACTACCTTATGGATGCCTATGCGTCGCCCGGATTTACCGATGAAAAACTGAGCCTTTTTCTTGCCCGAGATCTGGAAGAATCCAAGTTACCGTTGGACTCTACCGAGTTTTTGACGGTTGAAGAACATAATCTGGATGACCTTTATCGCATGGTGCTGAATTTTGAAGTTGTGGATGCGAAGACGATTATTGCTATCCTTTACGCCCGTCAGCTGCGTATGACGGGATTGAAATAGAATGGAACGCTTATGTTTGGGGAAAACATCTCCTTGATGCAGACGATTACATCGGTTATTGCGATTACCTATACCATCATTTCTCATGAGTGCGCTCACGGTCTGGTGGCGTATTGGAATGGGGATCCGACGGCAAAAGAGGCCGGTAGAATCACGCTTAACCCGTTGCCGCACATTGATCCCATCGGGTTGATTTCTCTCTTTGTTTTTCGTTTCGGCTGGGCAAAACCGGTTCCCATCAATCCGAATCGATTTCATCATGAACGCCTGGGGATGCTTTCCACGTCATTGGCCGGCGTTACGGTTAATTTTTTAAGTGCCGTTCTGGCCGCCATTTTTTTGCCGCGTGTAAGCAATACACTCCTACAACTCCTGCTCATGCAGATCATGACTTATGGCGTGTTTTTCTGCGTATTTAATCTTGTGCCCATTCCGCCTCTGGACGGATCAAAGGTCATTATTACGTTTTTACCGAAAAAATGGCAATATGAGCTCTACCGTTTTGAGCGTTATTCGCAGTGGATTCTTCCCATCCTGGTGTTCAGCGGCCTGTTCAGTCGTATTGCACAGCCCATGACCGAATCACTTTTGCGCGGGATGCTGGATCTGTCTTTTCGATTATTGTAAGACCGGAAAGGGGAAACTGTGATTCAAGTTGACGTTCAGCCGTTTTCCGGCCCGATGGACCTCCTGCTTGAGCTCCTGAAGCAGGCTAAAATTGACATTTATGATATTGAGATTTCGCTGATTACGGAACGTTTCCTTGCCGTCATGCAGAATAGCGCCATTCCTCCGGACGAACTCAGTGATTTTATCCGCATGGCTTCGCTACTGGTTCAAATGAAAGTACGTATGCTCATTCAGGATCAGGAGGAAGACGATGAGACGGTTTCTCGTGAGGAAATGATTCGTCGCCTGCTGGAATATCGTACGTTTAAAGAACTGTCGTCACGGCTCGCCACACTTGAGGAAGAAGGGTTCGGCATTTTCGTTAAGCTTGGGGAAGATCCTGCACGATATCAAGCCAAACCCAAAGAAGTGCTGCACGGAACGAAGGACGACCTTTTGGATGTGCTTCGCGAACTGGGTGAACGGCGAAATGCACAACACATCACTTTTTCTCCGCAAGCGGTCATGGTGCGGGAAGAATATCGTGAAGATGTTGTTGCCCGCAGGATCCGTAAAAAATTGGCGAAGGGCGAACGCTTTACCTTTTTTGATCTCTTTGATCCGACAGACGTCAAGAAAGGAAATGTGATTGTCACTTTTTTATTGATGCTTGAACTCACTCGTCGTCATGCCCTGCAACTGGTGCAGGATCCGGAGAGCAAGGTGATTGCCATTCAGATGCAGAATCGCGAAACCTTAAATCGCATTCTCGATGACGTTGATTCCTCTTCTCTTGACGATAGACAGGATGCTTTAACCGAAACGGAGGCATAATGACTACGGATCGCGAATACAAATCCATTCTCGAAGGGCTGCTCTATGTGTGGGGGGACCCGCTTCCGCTTGCGGATATCGCAAAATTGCTCTCGCTTTCGGTAAAAGAGGTGCGACGTTTGGCGGAGGAACTGCAGGCGGAAATGGAACACGAACGGCGGGGCCTTGTTCTTCGCTTTTTAGACGATGCTGTGCAACTGACCACGCGAAAGGAACATGCAGCGTATTTTGAACAGCTATTCGGAGAAGCGAAAAATCGACGTTTATCCAATTCCGCACGGGAGACGTTGGCGATTATCGCGTATAAACAGCCGGTAACGCGTGTAGAAATTGATGCCATACGCGGCGTTCGCAGTGAAAGCGCGCTGGACACTCTTCTGGAACGCGGTTTGATTGAAGAAGCGGGACGTCTGGAGCAGATCGGACGTCCGATTCTTTATCGCACCACAAAAGCATTTTTACGCGCGTTTTCGCTCTCTTCTCTTGACGAATTGCCCTCTCGCGCTGAGGTTGAGGCGATGTGGGAGAAGTCGGATGCGGATTAATCGGTTTTTGGCACAATGCGGTGTCGCTTCCCGACGAAAAGCGGAAGCGCTGGTGCTCAACGGGCGCGTTACAAAAAATGGGGAAACGATCCGTGAGCTGGCGACGGACATTTTGGATACCGATGAGGTCCACGTGGACGGAAAGCTTGTTTCCCCGTTGTCGGAACGTCTGGTGTTGGCTTATCATAAGCCTCGGGGGCTTGTCTGCAGTCATCATGATCCCTTCGGTGCACCGTTGATTTACGATCAGTTGCCGAAAAACAAAGGATTGTTCAGTATCGGTCGCCTCGATCGCGACTCGGAAGGATTGCTTCTGGTGACCAATGACGGAAAACTTGCGCAACACATTGCCCATCCTTCCGGTGAGACGGAAAAAGAATACGTCGTTGTGCTGCATCGCCCGTTCGTCGCTTCCGATGCCGATGCGCTTGTCCGCGGAATCAATGTGGACGGCACGCGCATGCGCATGGATGCTGTGCAAAGATATGTTAGTGGAAAGAAAGATGCCTTATGGGAGAGCGTTGTTTCGGCGTGGCCTCCTTCCTGTGCGCCCTCCTGCATCGTTCGTGTCACGTTGCATGAAGGGCATAAACGTGAAATTCGCCGTCTGTTTGCGACGCTTCACTATAAAGTGCTTCGCTTGATTCGTGTGCGGATTGATACTATTTTTCTGGAAGATATTCCTGATGGAGAGTATCGTCGGATTGACGGAAAGGGGAAAGGATGAATCGCTTTGCTGACATTGCCATCCTCGGTATGGGAGCAGCCGGATGTATGGCCGGCATCGCTGCCTCTTCCGTCGGAAAGCGCGTTGCCCTTTTTGATCGCAACGAGAAAGTGGGAAAGAAAATATATATCACGGGCAAGGGACGCTGCAATTTAACGAATGCCACACCATTTCCGGAATTTTTGAACGGCATTATTCGAAATCCTCGTTTTCTCTATTCCGCTTTTACTCGCTTAAACAATCAGGACACCATGAATTTCTTTGCTAAAAATGGTCAGCCGTTGAAAGTGGAACGGGGAGATCGTGTGTTTCCGGTTTCGGATCACGCAAGCGATATCAATCGGGTACTGGAGAAGGTATTACGAGAAAATGGGGTGGAACTCTATTTTCATCACTGTGTAAAGGACATTTCCTTCGATGTAGAGAAGCATTTATTTTGCTTGTCTTTTTCCGATAAAGCGCCTTTTTATGCCTCTCGCCTGATTCTTGCTTGCGGAGGAAAATCCTATCCTTCAACAGGTTCGACAGGTGACGGGTATCGCTTTGCGCAAGCATTCGGTCATACCATTGTGCCACCATCACCCTCATTGGTTCCCATCAATGTGAAGGATGACTTTATCTCTTCGTGGGAGGGCTTGTCGCTCAAAAACATCGCCCTCACGACGAAATGGGGAAAGAAGAAGGAGCGCTTTTTTGGCGAGATGCTCTTTACGCATGACGGAATTTCCGGGCCGGTGGTGTTGACGCTTTCTTCGTTTCTTAGCGGACAAACGATAGATGAGGTTTCTCTGTTGCTGGATTGGAAACCGGCTATGGAGGAGGAGATGCTGCGGCGTCGGTTGCTTCGTGAACGTCAAGCCGGTCCAAATCGTTCGCTGAAAAATCTGTTTGCGGCGTTCCTGCCTAAACGTTGTGTGGACGTTTTTCTGCAGAAAGGAGATTGGGACGGCGATTCGCCTTTTCACAGCTGGACCAGAGCCGAAGAGGAACGCTTTATCCGAATGTTGAAGGCATTTCCGCTTTCTTATGCCGGTCTGGCATCCTTCTCACAGGCGGTGATCACGAGAGGCGGTGTAGAGGTAAAAGAAATCTGGCCCGCTACGATGGCTTCCCGAAAACAGACCGGTTTATTTCTTGCCGGCGAAATGATCGATGTCGACGGATTAACGGGTGGGTATAATTTGCAGATTGCCTTTTCCACGGGCTATACCGCCGGTTTAGGCGCTGCCGCTTCATTAGAAGAAGACAATCCGAAAAAGGAGGAAGAGAGATGACGAGAACCATTGCCATTGACGGTCCATCGGGCTCGGGAAAAAGCTCCGTAGCCGATCGCTTAGCGGATGCGCTGCATATGGCTCATCTGGATACGGGAGCGATGTATCGCGCGATTACGCTGGATCTTTTGGAGCAGGGGATTGACGTCAACGATGAACAGGCCGTCGACGAAAGACTGAATCAATTGAATCTGAAAATGGAAGATGATCGTGTTTTTCTGGATAATCGCGATGTAACCGCTCGTGTGCGTGCCGATGACGTGACGCAAAACGTATCCGTGGTTTCCGGATATCGTGCCGTGCGCGAAAAAATGGTGGCTATGCAGCAGGCTATTGCCGCTTCAGCGGATGTGATTCTGGACGGACGGGACATCGGCACTGTCGTTTTACCGAACGCGGACTTGAAGATCTTCCTTACCGCGACACCGGAAGAACGGGCGAGACGCCGCCTACAGGATAAAAAATCGACATCTTCCATGGCCTATGAGGAAGTGCTGGCGGATATTCGCCGGCGCGATCAGTACGATTCTACGCGCGCGATTTCCCCCCTTCGTCAAGCGGAAGATGCCGTGCGTATTGATTCCAGCGATATGGCCATTGAAGAAGTGGTCGAACGCATTATTGAGGAATGGCACCATGCTCATCCGATGGACTAAGCATCTCGCTCGACTCATCCTTCGTCTGGTTTTTCGCTTTGAAACCGATGGGGATCTTCGTCATACCGAGGGACCATACATCCTTTGTGCGAATCATCGTTCCAACTGGGATGCGCTTGCGATGTACGCGGTTGCACCGGACGATACCTATATCGTCGGAAAAAAAGAGTTATCGGACCTTCCCGTCATCGGCGCATTTCTTCGTCGGATTCAGTTGATTCCGATTGATCGGGAGGCCAACGATATCGGTGCCTTGCGTCATATGCTTTCCGTACTGAAAGAGGGAAGTGTATTGGGCATTTTTCCTGAAGGACATCGCTATCAAGAAGCGGATCTTTCGCACATGAAGGATGGTATTGCCTATTTGGTTCAAAAAGCGAAGGTACCGGTATATTGTCTGTATCTTGATTCCGATTATCGTTTTCGCCATCCTTTTCGGGTAACGGTTCGTCCCGAACTTGCTCTGGAAGATCTTTCCGTCTATTCTTCACGAACGCAGCGAAAAGATATGCTTCGCCTGATTTTTGAAACGATATATGGTATTCCGGTAGAGGGGAAAGAGAAAGATGAAGATTCAGGTTGCTGATCATGCCGGATTTTGCTTCGGTGTGCGCGAAATAGATCGTAAGGCAAGCGAAGCGCTTGCTCGCGCGAACGGCAGAAGCGTATATTCATACGGTCCGCTGGTACACAATGCGCAATACGTCGCTCGACGTGAAGAAGAAGGGATTCACGTTCTGCAATCTCTTAGCGAGGCAAAACAGCTTGATGAACAGTCCATCCTGCTTTTGCGTGCGCATGGCGTGACCGTAGAAGAGCGTAAACAGCTTGAGGCGACGGGGGCGGAGATTGTTGACGGAACTTGCCCCGTCCTGTTAAACATCTATCGTCTGTTGCAGAAAAAACAGGAGGAAGGCTATCGCTGCGTGATTGTCGGTGATCCGAAACATCCTGAGGTGGTTGCCATGCGAAGCAGGCTTGATGAGGACGCGCTGATTCTGTCGTCAACACAAGATGCGGCATCCGTGCGGTCAAAAAAGCCGTTATTTGTGGTTTCACAAACCACAAACCGCGAGGATTATTTTGAGGATGTGATCGCGGCCATACCGAAAGAGGTAAAGGTAACGGTACAAAAAACGATCTGTCGCGCAACAGAGGAGCGCCAAAAAGCGTGTGCAAAACTGGCGCGAGAGGTGGATCTTATGATTGTCATCGGCGGAAAACACTCTTCCAACACTGATAAATTGCGTCAGGTGGCCGAAAAAGAGACGAAAAACGTCCAACGAATAGAAGTTTTCAACGATTTCGCTTTACAAAACCACCCGATATTGAATAGAATAGGCATAACCGCCGGTGCGAGCACACCGGACTGGATTATTGAGGAGGTCGTCAGAGGGATGGAGAATTTTACGAAAGAAGATTTCATGGAACAAATCGAAGACAGTATGGTGAAGATTTATCCTCGCGATATTGTCAAAGGCACCGTCATCAGTGTGAAAGACGATGAAGTCTATGTCGATATTCGTTATCGCGCAGATGGAATCATCAAGACCGACGAAATGACGGATGAAGAGCGTGGCAACACGCACGAGCACTTCCATGAAGGGGAAGAGATCGATGTCTATGTGATTAAGCTGGATGACGGCGAAGGGAACGTTATGCTGTCTACGCGTCGTGTAGAGGGTCTCAAGAACTGGACGAAATTAATGGAGAAGTACGAAGCCGGTGAGACCGTGGAAGCTTTGATCACCGGAGACAACAACGGCGGTTTGGTTGCCAACGTTATGGGCATCAACGGATTCATTCCCGCTTCCCAGATTGCCACGTACTTTGTAAAAAATTTCAAACAATACATCGGTCAGACACTGGAATGCAAGTTCCTGTCGGTTGATGAACGTAAACGCCGTGTGGTTCTTTCCGCGCGTGCCGTTTTAGAGGAACAATTGGACAGCGTTTGGGAAAAAATCGTTGTGGGCGAGACCATCAAGGGAAAAGTCGTTCGCATGACCGATTTTGGCGCATTTGTCGATTTGGGCGGCGTGGACGGATTGATTCATGTCTCCGATATTTCCTGGCAGCGCATCGAGAAACCCTCCGATGTTCTGGAGATCGGTCAGGAAGTTGAGCCGATTGTCTTGAAAGCCAATCGCGATCGCAATCGTAT
This sequence comes from Murdochiella sp. Marseille-P8839, assembly GCA_019753405.1. Lineage (GTDB taxonomy): Bacteria > Bacillota > Clostridia > Tissierellales > Peptoniphilaceae > Murdochiella. The sequence goes on from JAIKLF010000001.1 coordinate 470,401, forward strand.
TTCGCTCGGCTTAAAACAGCTTATGCCCAAACCGTTTGAGATTTTCAAGCAGAATCATAAACCGGGTGATGTGCTTAAGGGCACGGTTGTCAACCTGCTTGATTTCGGCGCGTTTGTACGTCTGGACGACGGCGTGGAGGGACTCATCCACGTTTCACAGATTGCCCATCATCATGTGGAAAAACCTTCTGACGAATACAATATTGGCCAAGAGCTCGAAGTGAAGATTCTGGAAATCGATGAAGAACGTCAGCGCATCGCTCTTTCGACTCGCGCGCTTGAAGAGCCGACGGTAGAAGCGAAACAGGACGGTGAAGGCGAAGAAAAGAAAGCTGAACCGCGTCACATTGATGCGTCCAAGTTTGAGCGTCGTGAAGCCGCACCGAAGGCAAAACAGCCGAAACAGCCGCGTGAGCGCCGTAAACCGCAGGCTACGCTTGATTTCGATCAAAGTGATGATATCGGAACCAACTTGGGCGATCTGATTGCCGCACAGATGAATTTGGTCGACGAATCGCCGATTGCCGAAGAGGAAGAACCGAAAGAAAAAGCGCCGGAAACGGCACAAGTCGGTGATTTACTCCATGAATCGGTGGAAGAAAAGCCGGAAGAGCAACCGGAAGAATAAGTTTTCGATTCCATTTCAAAAAGAGGCCTTTCGCGGAAAGGCCTCTTTTTTATGCGCACTCTTTGATACAATAGCAGAGAACGCAGAGGAGAAGTATGAAGTATAAAATTATTACACACGGCTGCCAAATGAATGAACATGACTCCGAGCGCATGGCTTATCTTTTAGAGGGCATGGGCTATCAGGCGACGGACGATACAAACGAGGCGGATTTCATTGCCATGAATACCTGTCTTGTGCGTGAAAACGCCGAACAGAAAGTTTTCGGCCAAATTGGTGCCCTGAAAAAGTGGAAAGCCGATCGACCGGGAAGAATGTTGGCCTTATGCGGTTGCATGATGCAAACAGGCGGCGCAAAGGATGTAATTTTAAAATCCTATCCGCAGGTGGATCTGATCTTCGGAACGCACAATATCGGTCGTTTGCCTCAGCTGATCGACCAGGTGCGAGAAACGGGAGAGCGAATTGTCGATATTTCTTCCGATGAAGAAGATCGGGATGCGCTTTATGTGCGTAACGATTCCGCTTTTGCCTATGTCAACATCATGACGGGATGCAATAACTTTTGTTCTTATTGCATCGTTCCTTACGCGCGCGGACGAGAAAAAAGCCGTCCTGCTGAGGAAGTGCTTAACGAAGTACGTGCCCTGGCCGCAAGAGGATACCGAGAAATTATGCTGTTGGGGCAAAATGTCAATTCCTATGCAGATCGCGTGATGGATTTTCCCGCTTTGTTGGGAGAAGTGGCCGAGGTTCCGGGAATTTTGCGCGTTCGCTTTATGTCCTCGCATCCGAAGGATCTTTCAGATCGTTTGATCGCCGTCATGGCGCAGCATCCGACCATTGAACGCCATTTTCATCTTCCTTTGCAATCCGGCTCTAACAAGGTTCTTAAGGAGATGAACCGTCATTATACGCGTGAGCATTATATGGATCTGGTTACGCGTTTGCGTGAAGCCATGCCGGACATTGCCTTGTCGACGGACATTATTGTCGGCTTTCCGGGAGAGACGGAAGAAGATCATAAGCAGACCCTTGCGCTTTGTCGAGAAGTAGAGTTTACGACCGCATTTACTTTCCTTTATTCCCCTCGTCCGGGAACCCGGGCTTTTGAACGAAAGGATTACGTGGATGAAGAAACGAAGAGCCGACGATTTCGGGAGTTGTTGGATGTTCTTTATCCCATATTTCTGCGCAAGAACCGTGAAGCGATCGGAGATACCGTTCAGGTATTGGTGGAAAGCGTCAGCAAGACGGATGCAACACGCCTTTCCGGGCGCGATGCACAGGGAAGGTTGATCCATTTTCAAGGCGACCGTTCCCTAATTGGAAAAATGATTGCGATTCGTATTCAGGAAGCAAATTCGTTTGCTCTTTTCGGAGAGCAGGTGGAATAAGATATCGAACGCGAACGATGCGGTGTGAAAAAATTCCGCCGGGTAGAAGCGAGGAACCATGGTTTGGGAGTACATTGATCGGTCAAAACTTTCACCGATGATGCAACATTATGTGCAAATCAAAGAACAGCATCCGGATTGTCTCATTCTGTATCGCTTAGGCGATTTTTATGAGCTATTTTTTGATGATGCGCTGGTCGCTTCACGCGTACTTGAACTTACCCTCACCGGTCGAGATTGTGGTCTTGATGAGCGTTGTCCCATGGCCGGGGTTCCCCATCATGTGGTGGACAGCTACACAGCAAAACTCGTTCATGCCGGTTATAAAGTTTGTCTGGTCGAACAGATGGAAGATCCCAAAAAAGCAGTGGGACTTGTTAAACGCGGCATTACGCGCATTGTGACGCCAGGTACGGTAACCGATGCGGAAAATCTTGATCGTTCCGAACATAATTACCTTCTGCTCGTCTATGCCTATCGTCAAACGCTGGGCTTATGTTACGTCGATCTTTCTACCGGACGGTTGGAAGCGACAGAGATCGCTCCCGTAAAGCGCTGGGGAATGACCGTTCTGGACTGGGTGGAATCGCTTCAGCCTTCGGAAGTGATACTTTTGGATGACGAAGAGAATTACGAGACGAATGATGCCGTTCAGAATTTTTTATCCGGTCGAAAATTGTTCCTTTCGCGTAAACAGCGCGGGACGATTCATATTCGCGATTTACATCAAGGGCTGAGCGAACGACTTCCCGGTGGTGTACCATTGGTGTTTCGTCGCCATTTGGTGGCGCAGATTGCTCTCTATAGTCTTTTAGAAACGGTATATGCCTATCAGGATAGCCCCTTGGAGCATCTTTCCAGTGTGAACTGGGTGATGCCCCATCGCTATCTTCGGTTGAATGCCGCTACGCGTGAGAATCTGGAACTGACGCGTAATTTGGAAGATGCCACAAGACGCCATACGCTTCTTTCGGTTTTAGATCGCACAAAAACCGCAATGGGGTCACGAAAATTAGCGGATTGGCTTGCATTTCCTCTTCTCGATCCACAGACCATTCAGGCACGTCTAGACGTTGTTGAATGCTTTGTTCACGATCTTTCTTCGCGTTTACTGCTTCGTGAGGCTTTGGATAATGTTTACGATTTGGAACGCCTGCTCAGCAAACTGAGCTTTCGTCGTGGCAATGCTCGCGATTTGCTACGTTTTGCCCAATCGCTTTCGACACTTCCGCAGGTGATTTCCACCCTTTCCTCCCTGCAGGAACCGTGTGTAGCGCTTTTGCTGGAGGGATTGGATCCGCTGACTGCGCTTCGTGAGCATATTCTTTCCGCCATCGTGGATGAACCGCCCATTGCCGTTAACGAAGGAGGCATGATTCGCGACGGATACAGTAAAGAACTTGATGATCTGAAATGCGGGGGAGACGAAGCGCGTTCAGCGCTTGTCGCCTATGAAGAGCAGGAAAGACAGCGCAGTGGGATTCGTAATCTGCGCATCATTTTCCGGAAGAATCAAGGTTATTTTATAGAAGTTACCCGCTCGAATCTGGATAAAATTCCCGACGATTATCAGCGCCGCCAAACGTTGAAAAATGCCGAACGCTACAGTACACCGTACCTCGAAATGCAGGCGAACCGTATTATTGGCTCCTCTGCACAGGTGGAGGCGATGGAATTTGCTTTATTCGAGGCTCTTCGCGAGGAAGTGGCGACTGAAGCGGTGCGTATTCAACGTGTGGCGGATACGCTTGCCGATTTGGATGCCTTGCTTTCACTCGCTCAGGTGGCGGATGATCACGACTATGTCCGGCCTGAGTTTGTTTCAGAGGTGGACCCGATACAGATTGTGGAAGGACGCCATCCGGTGGTTTCCGCACAATCGAATGTCGACTTTATTCCCAATGATCTTGACATCGGTGAAGACAATAATCGCATACAGGTCATTACCGGTCCGAACATGGCCGGAAAGTCTACGTACATTCGACAAAATGCTCTATTAATTGTCTTGGCGCAAATGGGATCTTTTGTACCGGCGAAATCCTGTCGCTTGCCCATTGTCGATCAGATTTTTACACGCATCGGTGCCAGAGACCACCTTGCGAAGGGGGAATCCACCTTTATGGTGGAAATGAAAGAAATGGCGGATATTCTTCATGAAGCGACGGAGAACAGTTTTTTGGTGCTGGATGAAGTTGGCCGAGGAACAAGTACCAATGACGGTCTTTCCATCGCCTGTGCTATTTTGGAATATTTATCGCACACGCTTCCGGCAAAGACGCTTTTTGCCACACATTACCACGAACTGACGGAATTGGCCGAGGTTTTGCCCAATTTATCCAATCGTCGTGTGCAGATTGAAGAAGAAGCGGGAGAGTTGGTATTTCTTCATCGTGTGGAAGAGGGAGCGGCAGATCGAAGCTACGGCATTGAAGTTGCTCGGCTTTCGGGCATGCCGGAAACGATTCTTACCCGTGCGAACGCGCTTCTACTTCATTTGGATCAACAAAAAATTGAGTCAACGCCACAGGAAGGGGTGGTCCTTCGTTCTTCGTTGTCCTTTGTCGGGAAAGACGCGGTCTTGCCTAGCACCGGAGAAGAGAAGAACGCGATGAAACAGGAGAATCCTGTGATGAAAAAACTGAGAACTCTGGATATCAATACGCTTTCTCCACTGGAAGCATTTATGGAACTGGATGCTTTAATTCGAGAAGCGAAACAGGAAGGGGATAACGCATGATTCGCCAATTGGACGAAGAAACCATTAAGCGTATTGCTGCAGGCGAAGTCATTGAACGCCCTGTATCTGTGGTAAAAGAACTGGTTGAAAATGCCGTCGATGCCGGGGCGGATGAGATTCAGGTGCAAATTCGTGACGGAGGAAAATCACTCATTTCCGTTACGGATAACGGATCTGGAATTGCAAAGGAGGAGATCGAAACCGCTTTTTTACCGCATGCAACATCAAAAATTTCCTCCTTTACCGACCTCTACCGTCTGCATTCGCTGGGCTTTCGCGGGGAGGCGTTGGCCTCCATCGTAGCGGTTTCGGATGTAGAAGCACAGTCGAAAACGGCGGAGGAAACGACAGGAATCGCTCTTCGCTATTCGGAGGGAAAACTTGTTGAACGCAAAACCGTCGCCATGGGTACGGGAACACGCATTGTTGTATCCAATCTTTTTTCGCACATTCCTGTTCGTCGCACATTTCTGAAAAGCGACGTGGCGGAAAGTAACGCTATCTCGCGTTTTCTTTATACGATGGCGATCGGTCATCCAGAGATTGCCTTTCGCTTTTATCGCGATGAAAAACGTGTTTTACAGACAGGAAAACAGCAGACGCTGGAGGAAACACTGCTCGTCCTCTATGGACGAAGCTATCAGGATGCCATTGTTCCTGTTCAAGGGCAAGGAAGGTATCGTCTTTCCGGTGTGATCGGCAATAATACCTATTATCGTGCGAATCGACAAATGCAGTTTTTGTTTGTGAACGGACGCGCCATCATGGCGGATGTGATTCGCGAAAGCGTGGAATCCTGCTATCGCTCGCTCATTCCCAACGGACGCTATCCGGCCTTTCAACTTTTTCTGGAGACGGATCCGGAAAATATCGATGTGAACATACACCCCAACAAGATGACCATTCAGTTCACGGAGGCGGATAAGCTGCAGGAAATGATTCGTCAATCCGTTCAGGAAGCGCTTTATCGTAAGCCGACTATCCCTGGTGAGGAAGAAAAGGATCTCTTCGCGACGCCGGAAGAGAGTTATCGACGTATTATTGAACAGTATGCTTGGCCGACGAAACAGAGCGATTCAGCGCAAGTACGTCCGAAGAAGGAACCGCTTTCGCCGCAACAAGAGGAACGGATTGAGAAAATCCATATTGATCGCACGGTAGACGAGAACACATATTCACCAAACACAACCCAGGAATTTACGCTATCTTCGGACGAGTCAGGACTTTTCGTGCAGGAGGAAGTAAATTCCCCAATCTCCTCCGAGGAGGAAGATCGGCGTGAGCAGTCAAGCTTCTTTTCTTCTTCCGAAGAGGAAGAATATGGACCGCTTCCCACCTTTTCCGGCCTGCACTATCTCGGCAGCCTCTTTCGGGTTTATCTGCTTTTTGAAGAGCGGGGAAGAGACGCTCTACTCATTATGGATCAACACGCGGCACATGAACGGGTGAATTATGAGCGATTCCTCAAACAGGCGACTGCCGGCACTATCGTTCAACAACGTCTTTTAAAGCCAGTTATCCTTTCCCTAACCGATGAACAGGAAGCGGCCTATTCTTCGCGTCACGAGGCACTTATCGGACTTGGCTTTGATGTGGCGTCGTTCGGAGAGGGGAGAGTTGTGCTTCGCGCCGTGCCGACACTATTTCGTTCGGCAAACGATGCACAGTTGCTTTTGGATTTGCTGGATATGCCGATAGATCATGCGGACGAATACGATCTTCTCCTCGATCAGATGGCCATGAAGGCCTGCAAGGCCTCCGTAAAGCAGGGCGATCGTCTCAGCGATGCCGAAGTTATTGCACTCTATGAGCAGCTTTGTGCCTGTCGCTATCCTTTAACCTGTCCGCACGGACGCCCCACCGTCATCCGACGGGAAAAGAAGGATTTTGAAAAATGGTTTATGCGGGTGAAATAGAGAATCCGGAAAAGGAAAAAAAGCGTATTTTTATCGTGGGGCCGACCGGCGTCGGCAAAAGTGCCTTAGCCATTCGTTTGGCAAAGGACTTTCACGGCGAAATTCTTTCCATGGATTCCATGCAGATCTATCGCGGCATGGACATCGGAACAGCCAAGGCGACGCCGGAGGAACAGCGGATGGTGCCGCATCATCTCTTGGATCTGACGGACCCGGGAACGCGCTATACGGTAGCCGATTACCAGCGCGATGCACGAAAAAGACAGGAAGATGTTCTTGCGCGGGGGAGACTTCCCTTTTTTGTCGGAGGAACCGGTCTTTACCTGAATGCGCTTCTGATGAATTATCAATTCAGCGGCCTGGACACGACTGCGGAATGGCGAAAGACATTGGAGGAGGAGTATCAAATCGATCAGGGTGCCCGGCTTTATCAGGAGCTTTATCAACGTGATAGAGAAACCGCAAGCCGCCTTTCTCCGCAAGATAAGCCCCGCATTCTTCGTGCTATTGAGATTCTGCGTCGAACTGGTCGGCCACCTTCCGCACTTCGACAGGATGAAGAAAACCGTTCGTGGAAGAGTCTGGTTCTTATGCTTTCTCTTCCTCGCGAGCAACTTTATAAGAAAATCAACGAGCGCGTTATACGGATGGTTGATGACGGTCTCGAGGAGGAAGTGCGCGGACTTTTGACTCGCGGTGTTTCGTCGGATTCGCAGGCTATGCGTGCGATCGGCTATCGCGAATTTCTCTGGTATTTTCGAGGTTTGACTACAAAAGAAGAGACCATTCGCCTCATTCAGCGCGCTTCGCGCCAATATGCAAAGCGGCAATATACGTGGTATCGAAAAACAAACGATGCCGTTTGGATAGAGGAAGAAATAGCGGAAAATCGCTACGCACAGGCAAAAGAGGAGATTCAAGCCTTTCTTCGCGCGTGATCTCCGCCGACGATGAATAAACAAAAAAGGAAAACCATGAACAATCAAATTTACCAACGTTATTACGCACTGCGTCCGGAAACGCTGATGCGCATCACGCTCGCAGAAAAGCTGCTGGCCGAACGTTTTTCCGCTCTGGATGATTTACGTAGCGCCAATCAGCTGAAGGTTCTTCATGCTATGCAACAAAACGGGCTCAGTCAGTCCGATTTTTATTCCCCGACCGGTTATGGTTATGGCGATACCGGACGTGAAAAGACGGAGCGTATTTTCCGTGACGTCTTTCATGCCGAGGATGCTCTGGTGCGTGCCGGCATAACCTCAGGCACCCATGCGCTCGCAATCGTACTTTTTGCCCTTGTCGGCCACGGACAAACGCTGTTTGCTGCGACCGGCCATCCCTACGATACGTTACAGGAAGTCATCGGTATCAAGGGAGAAGAAGTAGGAACGCTTCTCGAAAGAGGCGCCAAATACGAGATGTTGCCGTTGGAACACGGGAAAATCAATTTAGCAGCTTTGCCGGAGGCCTTAAAAGCACATCCGCGCCTGGTTCTCCTGCAGCGCTCAACCGGCTATACGAATCGTCGTGCATTCACAATTGACGAGCTGGGAGAAGCCATCGCTGTAATTCGCAAGTCTTCACCTGAATCCATCATTTTTGTGGACAATTGCTACGGCGAATTCACCGAAACACGAGAGCCTTTGGACGTCGGTGCCGATTTAATAGCGGGATCCCTCATTAAAAATCCGGGCGGCGGTATTGCGATCAGTGGCGGCTATATTGCCGGGCGCAAAGATCTTGTCGAGCGATGCATGAATCATTTGACGGCACCGGGAATCGGCAAAGATACTGGCCTGAGCTTCGGCACGACGCGTCTCACCCTGCAAGGCCTTTTCTTTGCTCCGCACGTAACGATTGAAGCCCTCAAGGGCGCCTTACTTTTTGCGGCCGTCTATGAAGACATGGGCTATTCCTGTATGCCTGCTCTTTCCGATCCGCGCAGCGATATTATCGAAGCCATTACGCTCGGATCTGGGGAGAAGGTGGAGAAGTTCTGTCATGCCGTGCAGCAAGCGGCAAGCGTCGGCGCCGATGTATTACCATTGCCTTGGGATATGCCTGGCTATACCGATCCCGTCGTGATGGCATCGGGCGGCTTTATTGACGGGTCTTCCATTGAAGTGAGTGCTGATGGACCGATGCGCGAACCCTTTATTGTGTATTATCAGGGAGGGATCGTCTACGAGCAGGTTAAATTGGCGTGTTTGCTGACGGTGGAAGCGCTGAATCAACTGAATGATTAACAGAGGTTTAACACTCCGTTTATAAGAAATTTTTCCGTGTGTCGTAAGTTAAGACTTGGAATGTTTTAGCTCGTTCCACGGAAATTTTTTTATTCTCAAAAGGAGGCCTCAGTGAATCAACCCAACTATATTAAGACCTGTTCGCGCATGCTCGCCATGGTCACCGCAGCAAGCATTGCTATGTCTACCGGAGTCGTTGCCGAGCGGTCGAACGTAGCAAAAGCTCCTCAACCGGTCGAAGATAATTCTTCCGTTGTCATGCAAGCCGATGTTTCTACCTCTTTATCAGAAGAGAACCTTTCGTCTTCACAAGAAAATAGGGAAACCATTGAAGAAGAATCCTTAGAAATTGCCAAAGAAACATCCCCTTCCGCTATTTCACGTCAAAGCGCGGACAATAAAGTCATGAGCGTTTCCGAATTGCTGAATTCCTCGTACCGCAAAGGGGACGAAGTTACCGTCGAAGGCTACATTGTCGGCTCCATTCCGGATGGATATCATCCGGAATTAGCGATACCCGGTAAAAGTGAACATTGGGGCTATAATTTAGCCCTTGCCGATGATCCGAACGAAACGTCTATAAAGAAAATCTTTGTCGGTGACTTTTTATCCGCGGGGCTTACTGATTATATTCTTGAGGAGCATCCTGAGTTAATGCGCAGAAAAGCACGCATTCATGTGATTTTGAGTAGTTCTCGTGGCGATCGCACAGGCATGCCATATGGTTTTGAGAACATTCAAATCACGATTCTGCCAGAGGAAGCAAAAGGTATAACGGCGACCTTCGACTATAACGAAGATGCCCCGGAAGGTGTCGTTGCGCCTGATGCCATTACGGCAAAAGACGGTAAGATCACTCTGCCGATGCCGAAAGAAATGAAGAAAGGCGAGAAGGAATTCATCTGCTGGAAAAAGCTAAACAATAAAACAGGTTTTATTGAGGGATCGTGGCAACCGGGAGATGCAGTAACTCTTACGGAGGACACTACTTTTGTGGGCAAATGGCGTAAACCGGCATGGGCCGTACGTCTCACCTTCAAAGATGAACAGGGCAACATCATTAAGGACGATGCTACCTTGGCTACCTTTAAAGCTTCCTTGATTGGAGATAACGGGGTTGTTATCAAGAGTAGTGATTACGCTATTTCCAGTTTGCTTATTTACGATGAGGATAGCCAAAAATACATTCCACGTGGCGAATACCGCTTAAACATCGATCTTTCCGGTAGTCAATACTCCTTTGTTTCGGCAACCTTGGACAATAGATACTATGATCAGAAAAAACATGAGATGATAACGGAGCATACTGCTTTTAATCCGGCGTCGGAAAAGATGATGATTCCCAGACCCGGCGTAAAAACGGAAATAGATACGAACTTCTTGGTTACCGTTGTTGTTAAAAAGAATTCCTCGGTCAAGGCAACTTTCGAATATGACAAAAATGCACCACAAGGTTTTACCGCACCTGACGCTATCTCGGCAACGGACGGTAAGGTGACATTGCCGCTGCCTAAAAAGACTGTTTCCGGAGATACGCAGTTTATCGGCTGGAAAGATGCGGATACTAAGGCCATCGTTCAGCCGGGTATGAAAGTTTCTATTGAACAATCCAAAACATTTATTGGCGTTTGGCAAAAAGCGTACTGGTCCGTGAATCTTACGTTAAAGGATTCGTCAGATCAGAATATTACCGAAAAAGCCTATCCTTCTATCAAATCCGTCACCTTAAAGGATAAGCAGGGACGTGAATTGCCCGGCGTTTATGACAAAGAGAAGAATGTAATCTCCTTCTATAAGGCGCCTGAGACGGAAAATGCAACCGCCCTCTTTGCTGCAAGCGCTGCCAGTACGTCGCCCATGACAGAGAACGGTTATCTGTTACGCGGCACCTATGAGCTGCAGCTTAACTTCAAAGACGACACCTATCAAACGGTCTCTGCTACATTAAACGGAGAAGACTTTAACCTGACCTCCGGAACGATTGCTGTGCCGGAAGAAAAAATGGGTGTGACGGCCGATGATACGCAGGAATTGGTTATTATGCTGTCGCAAGCAAAACAGTCCTCTGATAGCTCCTCTTCGGCGTCTTCTTCCGACGATGCTTCGTCAGATAGCAGTACGCAGGGAGGAAATCATACGACACCCACGGACCATTCCGATAAAACAGGAGATGCGTCACAATCGCAAGCCTCTAAAGATTCTGAGACAACGCACGAGCAAGAGCCTATCGAGCAGCCCACGGCTTCCGATACATCGGAACCGACTGTGCCCAAGGAAGAAGAGCACCCGACAGAATCTGAAACGGAGCAAGCACAGGAAGAAAACGCAAGGAACACGTCTTCTTCATCGAAGGGTCAAAAAGCACCTACACCTATCAATTTGAATCAAAAAGGGATCTCTCCCAAAACGGGGGACATCACACTGCTTTCTTTCGCGGGAACCGCAGTACTTGCAGCAGGAGCTTTTGTGGCAAGCAAGCATAAACAACGTTAAAGCTATAGGAAGTGGATTGGTCAGGATTAAAACGAATAAGCAACGGCTTTCGGCTGCGGTCGTCGGCCGTTGTTTATTTTATGAGGTAAGGCTTGTGGGGCTGATCGCTTAAAATGACTGCCGTGTTTTATGTTCTTTATATTTTTCTTGACAGCGAACATTTGTTCGATTATACTAAAACCATCAAGAACAAATGTTCGATACGGGAGGGGTTATGAAACACACAGTCATTGTTCATCCGAAACGGTTCTATGCATTTACAACTGCTGCTATTTTGTTTATCGCATTGACGATTACATTTTTGGTCGGTTTTGCTTCCGATCGTTCTTCTTCGGCAGCATCGGCTTCTTCGGCAAGAACGGTGATTGTACGGGAAGGGGACACCGTATGGAGTATGGCGCTTCCCTTAGCTAAAGCCTCAAACCGTGATGTCCGTGACGTCGTTCGTGATATTTATCGCATCAATAATCTTTCTTCTTCCGGTATTCATCCGGGACAAAAGTTGCGTATTCCACTGAACTAACAGCGAATAGCGGATACAATTACCTTCACCATGGACGGGGAGCGAGTTGCTCCTCGTTTTTCTTTTCCTCCGTTAGATTTTACGGTTTTACCAAGAATGTCTGCTATAATAATTAAAGATAACGTTATCATGTGATGAGGAGGAGTCCATGGCGCAAACAGTGATCGAAATGAGCCATATTACCAAAACCTTCCCCGGTGTCGTAGCCAACAGCGACGTGTCCATTGCCCTGCATAAAGGCGAAATTCTTGCTCTTCTCGGTGAAAATGGAGCGGGAAAGTCTACGCTGATGTCTATTCTTTTTGGACTCTATGAGGCCGACAGCGGAGAAATTTTGGTCAACGGCGAGCCGACCAGGATCAAGGATCCGAACGATGCCACGCGCTACGGCATCGGCATGGTCCATCAACATTTTAAGCTGGTACCGAACTTCACGGTTCTTGAAAATGTTGTATTGGGTGTGGAAACGACCAAGATGGGCTTTTTACAAATGGACGAAGCGCGTAAACGAGTGATGGCTCTTTCAGAGCAGTACCACTTTCAGATTGATCCGGACGATAAGATCGAGGATATTTCCGTCGGTCAGCAACAGCGTGTCGAGATCATCAAGATGCTTTATCGCGATAACGACATTTTGATTTTTGACGAACCTACGGCGGTGTTGACGCCACAGGAAATTGATGAGCTTCTGGACATCATGAAAATGCTTGTTCAGGAAGGAAAGTCGATTATTTTCATTACGCATAAATTAAATGAAATCAAGGCGGTAGCCGATACGGTAACGGTCCTACGAAAAGGGAAAGTGGTGGATACGGTACCGGCAAATGCGGTGAGCATCGAAGAGATGAGCCGTATGATGGTTGGACGTAAAGTCAATCTTTCTTTCACTCTTGAGCCGCGTCCCCTGGGCGAAACGGTTCTTAGCGTGCGTGACTTAACTCTTGATCAACCGCGTGATGGTCAAAAAACCCTTTCCCGTATCAATCTCGATGTGCGGAAGGGAGAGATTGTCTGCATTGCTGGTGTGGACGGCAATGGCCAATCCGAGTTTGTCTATGCTTTAACAGGACTTATCGATAATGTGCACGGCTCCATTATGCTCAATGGCGAGGAGGTGCTCAACCGTTCTATTCGCTATCGTAATACGCACGGCATGGCGCATGTACCGGAGGATCGTCATCGGTATGGGCTGGTTCTGGATTATGATCTTGGCCAAAATCTGGTGCTGCAGAATTATTTTGAAGAACCGTTCCAAAAAAAGGGCTGGATTCAATTTGACGAAGCGGATAAGTATGCCAATTCTTTAATCGCCATGTATGATGTGCGTGCCGGTCGCGGACCGCGTACCGTTGCACGATCCATGTCCGGCGGAAATCAACAAAAAGCCATAGTCGCCCGTGAAATGGAACGGGAACATGATCTCTTAATCGCTGTCCAGCCGACACGTGGTCTGGACGTCGGTGCGATATCGTATATTCATCAACAGCTCATCGCAGAGCGCGATGAAGGGAAGGGCGTATTGCTTATTTCCTTTGAATTGAGTGAGGTTTTGGGCATTTCCGATCGTATTTTAGTCATTCACCATGGCGAAATCGTAGCGGAATTAAAACCGAAAGAGACAACGGAAGAAGAGCTTGGCCTCTATATGTCCGGAGCAAAGCGCATGGAGGTGAACCATGAAAACTAAGCGTTTAGGTTTCCAAAAAGCACTGCCATCTCTTATTGCCATACTCATCGGACTTGTGGTCGGCATTGCCATTATTATTTTCACCAACCCCTCCGCTGCGGGGGAGGCGATTCCGAATTTCTTCCGTGGGCCGTTTTTAAACAGCATGGCCGGCGTCGGTAACCTGTTTTATTATGCTACACCTTTGCTGATGACGGGCCTGTCGGTTGGATTTGCTTTTCAAACCGGTCTCTTTAATATCGGCGCTTCGGGACAGTTTTTATTCGGCGGCTTTATGGTAATTCTGCTCTGCAATCGCCTGGAACGCTTTGTTCCGGCCTTTGTGATGTGGCCGGTGGCGCTTCTCGTCTCGGCTCTTGCCGGTGCGTTCCTGGGTGCCATCGTAGGAATGCTGAAGGCTTATCGCAATGTCAACGAGGTCATCACGTGCATTATGCTCAATTACACGACGATGTATCTGGTAAATGACCTTATTAAGCGGCTGAATATTTACAATCTTTTCCGCAACACGACCATGGCGATCAACACTGCCGTACCGCGTTTTGGCTTTGATGTTCTTTTTCCTGGTACTTTTGCCGGCGGCGGATTTCTCATCGGACTGGCAATGGTCGTGGTATTGCATTTGATTCTTAAAAAGACGACCTTCGGCTTTGAAATGCAGGCCGTGGGCTTAAATCGTCATGCGGCTAAATATGCCGGCATCAATGAAAATGCCAGCATTATTAAATCCATGGCTATTTCCGGCGCTATGGCCGGTCTCGGCGGTGGGCTCTTTTACCTTTCCGGTGCAGGAACCGCTATTGCCGTAGTAGATGTTCTTCCTCAGCAAGGCTTTGACGGCATCGCTGTGGCTTTACTGGGTCTTAGTGAACCGATCGGTATTTTATTTTCGGCTCTGTTCTTTTCGTACCTCAATATGGGCGGACAGGCGATTCAAACACTTGGCTACGCACCGGAACTGATCACGATTATCATTTCCTTTATTCTTTATGTTTCCGCCCTTTCTGTTCTTTTCCGTCGTTTGTTAAACCGTAGAGAAAAAGAGGAGGGCAAATAATGGATATTGTAATTTTTATCTTTCAACAGATGCTGAATTTTGCAATTCCTCTTCTGGTCGTCGCCCTTGCCGCCATGTTTTCCGAGCGAAGCGGGGTCATTAATATCGGGTTGGAAGGAATTATGGTCATCGGCGCATTTGCCGGCACGCTTTACCTGCATGTTGTAAACGATGCCGGTCAGGAAGTAACCATGGCTCACCTCTGGGTAGCGATTGCTCTGTCCATTCTTGCCGGGACAGTGTATTCCGCCTTCCACGCCTTCGCGTCTATCAATATGTTTGCGGATCAGACCATCTCCGGTACGGCAATTAATATGTTTGCCGGGGCCTTTGCTATCTTTGTCGCCCGTTCGTTAATCGGCATTCAACAGATTTCCTTTACGGGGCATTTTACGATAACTGAAGTGCCTGTCTTGAGCAAGATCCCGCTCATCGGTCCCATACTTTTTCAAAATGTTTATGTGACGACCTATCTTGTTCTTATCCTCTGGCTGGTTTCAACCATCGTTTTGTATAAGACATCATTTGGTCTTCGTCTGCGTTCTGCCGGTGAATATCCGCAGGCAACCGATGCGGCCGGCGTGTCCGTCGCACGTATTCGCTGGGCGGGCGTACTGATTTCTGGCGCTCTCGGCGGACTCGGCGGTTTAGCCTATATTTTGCCGGTATCAACGGAGTTTAACGGTACCGTAGCCGGCTACGGATTTTTAGCCATCGCAGTTCTCATCTTCGGACAATGGAATCCGATTTCGATCGGTCTCGCCGCTTTTTTCTTCGGTCTGTTGAAAGCACTATCGTCGATCTATTCGGGAATTCCTTTCCTCTACAACCTCGGTATTCCGCAATTTGTTTATCAGATATTACCCTATGTCATTACGATACTTTTGCTGGCCTTTACCAGCAAGAAAACCCGCGCGCCGGCAGCGGAAGGGAGGCCGTTTGACAAAGGACAACGCTAGCGCGACAATCTTTTCGGTTGTGTTAAGCACATGTTTCGTTTACACTGAAGTTGCGTAAAGTTCGAACCAAGTAACCCATCGAACGAGGAGAAAGAAAGAAGGAGACGATGAAAAAGTTATTTACGTTTTTAAGTACGCTTTTCGTGTTGACACTCGTTCTCACCGCATGCGGCGGCGGGGACACGAAGTCGTCGGAAGCCCCGGCAGCATCCGAATCGGCCTCGGAAGCGGCAAGTGAACAAGCATCGGAAACGACCGGCGAGGTCAAGTATGATGACAATTCCCTCTACCTGATTACGGACTTGGGCACGATTGATGACAAATCGTTTAACCAGGGATCGTTTGAAGGATTAAAGCAGTTTGCGGATGAACTCGGTGTAAAAGCCAACTATCTGCGTCCGCAGGATCAGGGTGATCAGGTCTATTTACAGGCTATTGAGCAGGCCATTCAAAAGGGCGCCAAAATTGTTGTAACGCCGGGATTCCTTTTTGAAACCGCTGTTGGCGTTGCCCAAAAAGAGCATCCGGATGTCAAGTTTATTGCCGTTGACTTTGAACCGCAACGCGTAGTGGAAGGCAAAACCAACCCGGACGGTTCTCCGGTCACCGAAACCTATTTTGAAAAGAATACCGCTTCCATCCTCTTCCGTGAGCAGGAATCGGGTTTCTTAGCCGGCTATGCGGCAGTTAAAGACGGCTATACCAAACTCGGCTTTGCGGGCGGCGTTGCCGTTCCGGCCGTTGTACGCTATGGCTTCGGTTTTATCGCCGGTGCGGATTATGCAGCAAAAGAAATGAATCTCCCCAAAGTGGAAATGATGTACAACTACACGGGTTCTTTTACACCGAAGCCGGAAATTCAGACTATGGCAGCCACCTGGTATAAGAACGGCACCGAGATCATTTTCTCCTGCGGCGGCGGCATCGCCTCTTCCGTGTTGAAGGCGGCACAGGATAACAACGGAAAGATGATCGGCGTTGATGTAGATCAAAAAGACATGGGCGAAGAAGTAATCACCTCGGCAATGAAAAACCTGCAAAGCGCGGTTTATCAGACATGCAAAACCATCTTAGCCGACGAGTTCAAGGGCGGCGAGGTAACTCGTCTCTCCGCTGCGGAGAACGGCGTGCAGATCTCCGAAGACTTCTCCCGCTTCAAGCAGTTCAAAGAAGAGGATTATAAAGCCATTTTCGAGAAGATTCAAAAGGATGAAGACGGCATCGCAAAGAATATGCCGGAAATTGATCCGAGCCTGAGCTTCACGGAAATGGGCGATCCAACGCTCATCATGGAACCGTTCACGAACATTACACTGAATTACGTCAAATAGTTCCTTGCGTTGAAAAAAAGCGAAAAAGAAGGATACCGTCATGGTATCCTTCTTTTTTTCTTCACACAAAGACATAAAAAAACGACCTCTAACGAGGCCGCTTCCAATGCAGGTGAAGGGATTTGAACCCCCACGAGATTGCTCCCACTAGTCCCTGAAACTAGCGCGTCTGCCGTTCCGCCACACCTGCGAACAACAAAAATATTATACGTGAATTTTACCTTACTCGCAAGTTTTTCGATCGAAAATTCCTGTTTTTCTTTTGCCAGACCAAAATGCCCCTATGCTATAATGGCAAAAGGATTAAGGAGGAGGGGGCATGGAAAGCATTACCGCTCAGGCAACAAGCAATGTAACAGGAATCGCTTCGCAAGCTGACGAGTCCGCACATACCCGAATGATTTTCGATCTTGCTTTGTATGCCGGCGTGATTTTAATGGAGAATGGAGCGGAGACCTATCGCGTAGAAGATACGATGGAGCGTATTTTAAGTTTGAGCGAGCATCGATCGATGGACGTGATTGCCCTGCTTACCGGACTTTATGTCACCTTGACGCTAAAGGACAATACCTGTCTTACGGCTGTTCGGCGCATTAAAAATCGCACGTTTCGTCTGGATCGTATTCGTGAGGTAAATACCATTTCACGTCGCCTTGCCAATGGTGATCTTGCCGTCGAGGAAGCATACCAAACGGTAAAAGATTTAGCGGACAACCATGATCCCATTCGCTTTTCCAAAGGGTATCATGCCATCGCTGCTGCCGGCTTTGCGTTGATGTCCGGGGCAAATTTGATGGAAAGTATTTTTGCCGGCGTAGCAGCGAGCAGTATTATTCTCACGAATAAGTTAGTGCGTAACCGTCTTGGCGGAAGCTTTATACCTTCGTTTTTACAATCCTTTGTCATGATCTTTGTTTTGGGGGTAACGGTTCGCTTTTTTCCGATCCTTCGCATTGATCGTATGGCAATCGGTGCGCTAATCAGCCTTTTCCCGGGAACTACACTAACCAATGGAATTCGGGATACGATGCGCGCGGATTATTTAACAGGCGTAGGAAACCTTCTTGCAGCAATCATTGCCAGTATGGCGCTCGCTGTCGGTACGTTCTTCGCCTTGACGCTCACGGGAGGTTTCTTTCTATGAGTTCGACGACAACCATGTTTTCCTCCGTGTTGTTTAATCCGCTGAATGATCCGCTATGGTTGAAATATGTTATGCAGGGGGCGGGGGCTTTTCTTGCTGTGTTCGCCTTTACCATCATGCTCGGCGCCGGCAAAAAAATCGCTCTGTTCAATTCGGTTATCTCCTTTATCAGTTGGGACACGTACGCTCTCTTATTGGATTTCGGATGGACGAATTTTGCAGCCACCTTTTTGGCGACGCTTGTCGTTGCCGTTGCGGCACAAATCGGCGCACGATGGTTTCGCACACCGGTTACTATGGTGATCATCCCATCACTCTATCCTTTGGTTCCCGGTGCGCTCATCTATCGCTGTGTGCATGCCTTTTTCTACGAGCGCATGGATCAGGCCAGTGTCTACGCCATACAGACCTTCATCATGGCCGCATCCATTGCTCTTGGTGTTTTCCTGATCGAAACCGTCGTGACGTTATTAAAACAGATGAAACGAAACAAATACAGTAAATAAAAAGAAAGAAGGAGTCTATGGAACAGTCCATCACGTATCGCTATGACACACAGTTGCTCATTGAAGGGGAAAACCTGGATGAAGATCGAATCAACGACTATTTTGTGGAGCATTTTGACGGCGATTGCCTACTCGCGGTAGGGGATGAGAACCTGATTAAAATCCACTACCATACCAATGAACCGTGGAAAGTATTGGAATACTGCCGCACTTTAGGAGAGATTTTCGACATTGTCGTTGAGGACATGGATCGTCAGGCACGGGGATTAAAGGGATAACGAGAGATCGTATACAACATACGTATCAAAAAAAGCGCACGGAAGAAGTTATTCTTTCGGTGCGCTTTTTTCATCGGAGAAGTGAAGACGGGCAAGGGGATTGCGAGATACCGCATCACGTGCCATTTCGTCTTCCACATGGGTATAGATTTGCGTCGTCTGCAAAGATTCATGACCGAGGATGCGCTGTAAGGTACGAATATCCACGCCTTCTCGATACATTAATGTCGCCGCCGTATGACGAAGCTTGTGCGTAGAGTAGACGGATGTGTCAAAACCGGCTTCACGCAATAAGGCATCTATGCGATGCTGAACCGCGCGAGGTGAGATGCGTTGCTGATGAGTCGAAAGGAAAAGCGCTTCTTCTCCGGGGACAATGGGGCGTCGAGATAGATAGGCGCGAATCGCAGCCTCGCAGGATTCCGTCAAATAAATGACGCGCTCTTTGTTGCCCTTGCCGACGACATGAAAACGGCCTTCTCGAAGCGACGTGATATTGAGTCCGCATAATTCGCTCAAACGCATTCCGGTGGTTAAAAACGTGACGACCATTGCGACATCGCGAGAGCGAAAGAAGGGATTTTCCTCTTTTGCCGCCACTTCAATGAGACGCAACGCTTCATCCAGCGTCAGGTAGACGGGATGGCGCTTCTTCCGTTTGGGTGTCGTCAGCTTTTCTGCCGGATTTTTTTCAAAGTACTCCTGTATGTTCACCAGATATTTAAAAAAAGAACGTATTGCGGACGACATACGTGCACGGCGACTGCCTGAGAGGCCTTCTTCCTGTTCCGAGTAGGCGAGAAAAGCCAATAAATCGTTGATATCTACTGCTTTTAACGTGGCAACATCCACGGAGGAGATATCGATGGTCTCTAAAGGGGCTTTGCGTGAGGCCCCCTGACCGTGTCGACGAAGATGAAAGCGCAGAAAGCGCACCAGATCGTATTCATATTCTCGAATGGTGCGAGGAGAAAGTCCGCGTACCGTTTTCATATAGTTGATATAGTCCTCAAGTATGATCGGTAATTCCACGTCTTCCTCCTCAGGAAAATTGCAAAGCCATCTCCTACATAATATAATACAAAAAGGTTACATTTGCTTCAATGCAACACGATTCCTATTGGTGCGCGTGTTTAAAGCACCTACAGAAGGAGAATAAAATGAGTTTACACCAAGAGGCGGCGTCCATTTGCCGCAAACTCGGGGATGATGTATTAGCCAGTATCGGCCGTGTCGTGATCGGAAAAGAGATACCGGCAAAAAAAATGCTGATCTGCCTTTTAGCCGGTGGACACGTTCTTCTGGAGGATGTGCCCGGCATCGGAAAAACAACGCTGGTTCATGCCTTAGCGAAATCCGTTCGCCTTGATTTCCAGCGCATTCAGTTTACGCCCGATCTGATGCCCTCCGATGTCACCGGTTTTAATATGTATAATCCGAAAACGGCCGAATTTGAATTTCGCGAAGGTGCGGTGAATACGCAAATTCTATTGGCGGATGAAATCAACCGTTCGTCACCGCGTACGCAATCCGCTCTTCTGGAAGCTATGCAGGAAGGGCAGGTAACCGTTGAAGGTGTAACGTATGCGTTGCCGAAGCCGTTCATGGTAATGGCCACACAAAACCCTGTAGAAAACGTCGGTACCTATCCATTGCCGGAAGCGCAAATGGACCGTTTTATGATGCGCATTTCCATCGGCTATCCGTCCATGGAAGAAGAAATGGAAATTATTTCCACCAATGCCATGCGCCGCATTCAAAAAGACGTCAATGTTGTCGCGGAGAAAGAAGTCATCAGCTGGCTTCGTGAACAGATTCCGCAAGTGGACGTTACAGATGAAGTGAAGCGTTACATGCTTGCGATTACGCGAAAAACGCGTGAAGAAGATCTCATCGAATTGGGCGTAAGCCCACGTGCGGGACAAATGCTGTTTTCCGCTGCTCAAACGCTCGCACTGCTTAACGGGAGAACCTATGTCATTCCGGAAGATGTGCAGGCGCTCGTTCATGATGTTCTGGATCATCGCATCATCTTAAAGCCACAAAGTCGCGGTCGCGGTATTACTACGCATGAAGTCATTGCCGATATCATGAACAATACGGTGGTTCCGCGATGAAAGGCGTTCGCCCGCGCTTTTTCTTTTGGCTCATCGGTGCAGTGGCTCTTTTTTTACTGGCCAATACAAAATTGCGCCCCTTTCCGCATATTCTGTTTCTCTTCTGGTTGCTGTTGCCCATTCTTTCTGTGACATTCAGTTTTTTTTCGGGACGACATATTTCGCGTAAGGAAGAGTTGAATCCGCTTCGTCTGCAGTATGGGGAAGAGGGAGAATGGATTTTGGAATTGCGCAATGATTCTTCTCTGCTGCCCTTTTTTCTACATTTTCCTTTTCCTTCTCCGCAGGGAAAAGCAACAACGGAAGTCATCATTGCTCCGGGCGAGGATAAGCGTTTATCTTTTCCGTTCTATGCGCCGTACATCGGAACTTATACCTTTTCTTCCTCCGGCGAGCCCATTTTTGAGGATCTGCTCGGCTTCTTCAAGTTGCAATTTTCAGGACGCGGCATTCGCACAGCGGAATGCTTTGCGCTTCCGAAAAGAGTGGAAGATCTCCCTTTTCTCCGTTCATCCGAAGAGGAAGAGGGCAATGTGGTTGAGCGCCGGTCGTTAACATTGGTGACGGACGAGCTTTTTTCCGTCGATCCGCTTCAAGAAGGGGAACCGCTTTCGCATACCCACTGGAAATTGAGCAGCCGTTTGCAAAAATGGATGATCAAGCACTATTCGGATGTGGAGCAACAACCGATTCGTCTGTTAGTGGATGTTCAGCCCGTTGCCTATGACGGTTCCGCGCGCTTTATCGGCATGAAGAGCAAGAGCGATTCAAAGGTTGAAGAGGCTCTTGCCTTACGCACCGCTTTTTTAGACCGCTTTTATACCACGGCGATTACCTTTTTGGAAAAAGGGATTTACATCGATGCCGGCGACCGATACTCCCAACTCATTCATTTGCAGTCTCCAGCTGAGGCGGAAGCGTTAGGTGTATGGATTGCGCATCTTCCTTTTTCCGGAAGTTCACGTCCGTGGCGATTGAGTCAAACACCGGATCGTCGTCAATTGATCTGGATACAAGTAATCGATGAATCCACATTAGGAAGCCTTTTACAGTATGAAAGCCTGGGCATTGATTTTCTCGTTCTGAGTGAACGCGCACAACAGACGGAAGAAATTCTTTCCGCTTTGTCCCGTTCCAGTCTGGATGTATATTGGCTGGATGAGGAAGTCTGAGGAGTGCTATGAAACAAATAAATCGACAAGAGATCATACAGCGTTTGCAATCCTGGTTGACGACGAGTCTGTTTGCTGTCGTGGTCAGCCATTTTACGTTGCTACTGCTTGGACAACAGGATAGTGCCTTACTGACGAAAAGTTTTCTTTATCTCGGCCTGGTTTTGGTGATGATTCTCGCTCTGCATTTCTGGAAGATCACGCTGGGAACAGTGGGCGTGCTGGCGGTCATTATCGCCGGGCAAGTGCTTTTTCATCAGTCGCTATCTCTTCCCGTATTGAGCGCAGAATGGTGGATGGACGTCTTGCGCGGAGGAAAAGAGGCGATTCGTTGGGCGGTTACACTGAATGCCGAAAAAGGCCCCATGCCTGCTCTTTTTCCATCGGTGTTCGCCATCCTGGTTGCATTTATATCCGTACTGTCCAATTGGGCACTCCCGATTCCGATTCTGAATATGTTTTTCCTGATAGCGCCCCTTTTTTACCTCGATGATCTCACAAATGACCCGTTTTGGCTCTTGTGGTTGATGGCTGGTTTATTTTGTGTATATGCGTCTTATGCGTTTCGTCAGGACCCGCAACGTCGCGATCAACGGCCTCCGTTACTCTTTGCTGCCGTATTGCTCGGCGCTACTATGGCCTTGCAGCTTATTTTTCCACCGGAGTTGTTTTTTCATGAGTCCATTTCGCAACGCCTTCGTCAAATGATGCCTGCGCAAACTGGAACGGAAATATCCACGTTCTCTTTGGCGGATCTCGGTTTTTATCCACAAGGAAAATTGCGTATTGGCGGACCTGTTGTGCTGAAGGATGCGCCCTACATGACTATCCATGCGGAAGCGCCCGCTTTTTACCTGCGCGGTTCCTCTTTTGACGCTTTTGACGGAAAGAGCTGGTCGCTATCTGCGCCGCAGACTCTATTGCCGCTGCATTTTTCCGAACACTACTATGATGAATTTGATACCCAACAGGCAAAAACCTTTTGGTTTGCAGATGTCGCATCAAGGGATACCGCCATTCAAACGGGACTATTTCGTCCCACCTTATACTATTTGAGGACCGAAAATCCCACGCGCATCGTTTTTCATGGGGGAAAGCCGGCATCGGTTGTCCATCTAAAAGCTAAGCCGCCCGTCGGAACCGATACACAAGAGCTGTTAAAGAAGTACAATGCGGGCACAGCGTTTTTTTACAGTCCTTCCGGAATGATTGCCAGTGCTACCGACTATAATGACCACGGTATTGTCAATCTCGACTTTGTGCCGTTAGTGGCTAATTATTGGAAAGGACAGATCCAGGAGAGTATCAACCCTGCAAAAGGGAAGGGAAAAGAAAAGTACCGTGAGCTTGTGCGTTCACGTGATCCGGAATTAGCAACAATACTATACGACAACCAGCAAAAAGATTTTCCTACGCTTATCCAGCAAATGCGCGCACACTTTGAAGCAAATTATCGATATCGCTTGGATGTAGACGAAATCGATGATCAAACCGGATTCCTTGACTATTTTTTAACAAATAAAGAAGGTTACTGTGTATACTTTGCAACGGCGTACAGTGTATTGCTTCGTGATATCGGATACAGCACGCGCTATGCGGAAGGTTTCATCATTCCACAAGCGAAAGAAACTACCACAAAAATTACCTCACGCCAAATCACAGCAAAACAAGCCCATGCTTGGACGGAAATCTATTTGAATTCCATGGGCTGGGTCCCGGTTGAAGCCACACCTTCGTCTCATGTGGCAGAAATCAGCGGTTTGGATAAAAATTCCGCTCAACAGGCGCCGCCTGAATTCGTTCCGCCGACCGAATTGGATGTCATGCAACCGCAGAATTCTTCATCGGAAAATACGGAGGAAAGCTCCTCTGTGGAATCTTCTTCCGAAGCGTCTTCTTCGGAAAATGCCTCAATGTCGTCTTCATCGGCTGAAGAGAAAGAGAAATCCGAGGAACAGGAGATGTCATCCGTTGGATCGGACAATGGCAAGGCCACAGAATCGTCTACAAGCGATGAAAAAAGCAAATCAGGCATCATTCTATCTGTTTTAGCTATAATCGCCGTATTCGCGCTTCTCGTCGCAATACGAGCGGTTCGTCGATATGAGGCTTGGAAAAAGCGTTTGAATGATCATGAATTGGCCTTAGCCGGCCAAAATCCGTCCGAACGCTTTGCCATCGTCTGGTGGCACATTCATCGTCTGGCAAAACAAAATGGTATTTTACTTGCGCCAAACGATACCTTGCGTGATCTGGTATTTGCGCTGATCAATATTCAGGATATGACGACCATAAACGAAAAGGAATGGATAGCAACTCTTGAAGCGATTCGCTTTGGACATCAGGAGCCCGATGAAGAGGTCTTGCGAACGTTGCATCAGGCATACGTGGTGTTAACAAAGAACTATAAAGCGAATTGTTCCAGATGGAAATGGTTCGTCAACGATGTCTGGTCGATAAAAGGGAAACCGTGGAAATAAACAGAGAAATAAATGGATGTAGCCTCGCGATAGACTGTCACGACACAAAATTAAATAAAGAATGGATGGAGACGTGGAAATATGGCGTCTCCATTATTTATTTGTTCTTCTGAGCGCAACCTATGTGTTTTTCCAATGCGCCCTCGTTTGTCACAAAATATTGATTTTGTGACATAAAATACATTTCAGAAAACGGACTGTATAAGAAAAAGAGGAACCCGGCAACTTTCGTTACCGGGCTCCCCCTTTCAGCGCATAGTAAAGCGCTTCGTTTGTTTCATTTATACCATTAGAACTAACGCGCGTTTTCTTCTTTGCGCGTACGTTTGATGGTTACCACGTATAACATTCCCGCAACCATACCGATGAATACGGTCGTCTGGATACCGATATCCGACGTCTTCGGTGCAACGGTCGCTTTCGGCGTTGTTGCCACCTTATCCGTCTTACCGGCTTGTCCGTTCGACGCGATCTTCAGATTGGTATTGAGCAGGTGCTGCGCATAAATGGAGGTCGACAGATAGCGATAATCATCCTGCTGATGCGCTTTATTCGTCAACGTATTAGCAAAGAGACGCATCATTTTTCCGTCTTTTTCCAGCACAACGGCTTGAATGCTGCCTTTGTAATCTTTCATGTACTCTTCGGTCATGAAGCCTTCCAGCGGCATCTCCTCTTTCATGGTGCGAACAATGATGCGCGATCCGTCCGGTGCTTCCAGGAAATAATCGCCGCCGAAACCATACATGATATGGTCGCCTTCCTGTACGTAGGTTGCCGTTGCCAGATCTTCTGTCGGGAATTCGACTTTGCTCAGTGCGTCAAAGCCCTTCCAATCTTCATCAAGACGGAACTTAAGGTCCGCCAATCCGGAATCTTTTACAAACTGCAACGCATCCGACGAGTAACCGATGTACGGTGTACCCTTTTTAATCTGTGCGGCAACATCGTCGCTGTTATACGGATACTGTCCACCGACAATGCCGGTAGCCTTATCCAGGGTATCGGTCAGACCGAATCCCATCTGTTTCGCGAGCGCGAAGAAATCCCAGTTTCCGCTGGTATTGAGGCGGTTTCTGTACCCTACCATACCTACCGGATTACCTTGTTGATCCAAGGTCTGCACGTTATCATAGGCCTTTGGAACAAAGAGACGGATATCCGTATTGATAAGACGACCTTGTGGAACATCTCCTTGGCGGACAACATCCAATACGAAGCGATCTTTTACGCTGTCAAGCGTCTTTGATGTGGTGGCAAAGCTGCCCTTCCACTTACCATCCGTAATGAGGGCAATGTCGCCCTTGCTCGCCAATATCGCATTGACGGCGCGAACCGCTTCCAGCGAGTTGTTCTTGATGATGCTGACATCACCTTTTCCTTCAATGACGGTACGCGGCATCGGTGCAGTAGTGATCGGTGCCATCGCTCCCTTGAAGACGTCGGCTTTGCGAATCGTATCCATCGAGAATCCGCGCAAAGCGGAGAAGTTTGTTACCGGCTCGGAATAAAGTGAGCCTTCCGTCCAGTCCGAAATCACCATGTTGGGATAAAGAACCTGGTTAGCCATATTGCGTTTTACCTGACGCATAGCGACGATGACCGAGCCTTGTTTGTAGACTTTGTCCCCCACCTTTACGTCTTTGGTTAACTGATTTACCTGAACATCGTTGTGAAGCAGAAGCGAGATGGTTTCCTGCGCTGCTTTACGATCCTGTTGATTCTTCGCATCCATCGGAATGACATAATATTCCGGGAAGAAGTTCTTGTTCTCGTTGTTATTCGGACGGAAGACATCGGCATTCGCGCCCAAATTATCATGCTGATCGACATAATACGGACGAATGGTATCCGCATCAATGTTTTCCACACCGCGCACATAACGGAGAAGCTGATTGCCGAACATGCGGTCACGGTTCTTCAGAACAAAGTCAGCATTACCGATGCAACCGTATTGTAATGCGCGTACGCCATCCGCATGACCATAAGCGGATTCAACCGTAAAGGCGTTGGTGCCGTGCATCATGGCATACTGCGGAGTGTAGCTGGACGACATATCATCAAACGGATATTGCCAGAAGGTTGTTCCGTCTTCCTGTTTAAGTAGATAGTCTCTTAGCGGAATCTTGGCACTATTCATGGTCTTGTTGTTCGACACGGAAGCGGCCGCAAAGGCCTCGCCCTGTTCCATAGCGGTATCGATAAAGAGATCATACTCATTGTTCGGATCATGGGTCGGGCTGCACGGTTCAATCTGATAGTACTGATAGTAACCGTGGAATTCATGCAGCGTCAGCGGGTTCCACTGGCTGATGAGTCTTGCCATCGCCTTCGTCTCCGGCTGTGTCTGATACGTATTATCGCGGTTCAGATCGAAGCCGTTGCCGTTGGTACGGGAGTTGACCGTACGGGCATCCACGTTTTCCGACGGAACAAGGATGAAAAACATTTTCTTCAGGATCTGACGCGGATCGAATTGGCGAATTTCGCTGTTATAGTAGCGTTCGAAATCTTCCTCGCTCAAATCGGCAGAAGCATCAATGCCGCCATCGTAATTGCTTCCATTGCTCATGCCGCCGTTTCCGCGGATATAGCCGATGCCGCTGACCTTATCTTCGATCAGCTTCGACCATACCGCTCCGTCCTTCTCCATTTCAATGGCAAGTTCTTTCTTGCCTTCTTCCGTGAGGCCGGTAATGGTACGGTAGTCAACCACTTTATTGCGTGTCAGGTTGCGCATAAATTCCATGACGGCGTCCACACCGACGATTTCATCGGCATGAATATTGGAGTACATGACCGGCACCTTATATTCCAAGGTCCCGTCGCGCAATTCCTTTAATACCGCTTGCGGATCTTCCTGAATGCGCTTCTTCAACTTCTGATAGTTCACCAGATCGTCTTCCGATTCGGAAACAAAAACGGCACGCATCGGGCGATCTTGGGCTGATTTGCCCATATCCACGACTTTGGCGAAAATGCCGTTTTCTTTTGCTTCTTCTACGGCTTTGGGCAGCTCTTCATTCACTTCTTCTTGTGAACGAAAAACGTCATAGGGACGAAAATCAAGTTCCTGGCTGGTCACGGCTTTGTCATCCATGATCAGGGACAGGTGATATTTTCCCCAATAGTCCATCATCGCGGAACGCACAACAGCACGGTCGCGAATATCGATACCATCGAAACCGAAGAGCTTTTCGTTTTTAAAGGTCAGTACGATGCTCGGCTTGCCGTCAATAGTCTTCACTTCCGTCGTGACGTCCTTAAATAGAGGAACCGACGGAAATTCTTCATTTGTGCGCTTATGTTTGGTATGTACGGTTTTCCAGTCTTCGAGGCGTGCGCCCAAATACTGGTTCGGGAAAAGTGCCCAGTCATTCGGTGCTTCTTCTTTGGCGCGTGCCAACGTCCACTGAATCTTTGCCTGTTTCAGCTCGTCTTCCGTCAGGTTATCAAAGGAAACGACGGCTTGAAACGCGCGTTCTTCAGTCATGGAGATCTTTACATCCGTTGCACCGTCCGCATCCTCATCCGTCCGAACAATGGACATGTGTGTCCCCTGCGTGTTTTGGGGGGCAATGAGAGGCGGTTCAACCTCATCGGACTTGGTCACCGCCGGTGCGGTATCGGTTGCAGGCGCTGTGGCGCTATTACCGCCACGTTGTTGTACATTTCCCTCCCCCACGTCTTCGGCTTCGCCTGGCAACTGAACGGAAAGAGATCCGTTCCGGCGTTGGGCGGCTTCGTCTTGCGCGTCATTCATCGGTTCTTCGACAACATCCAGGATGCCGTCCGCAAAATGTTTGTTTCCTTGTTCTGCTTCCGTCAACTGGATCGACGTCGAGTCGTTTTCCGCAGCCATAGCCGGCGGCGAAAATACGCTTAGACTGAGCGCCAGACTTAGACTGAGCATCATCGGAATGCGCTTACGTAAAGCCATCTTTCACTCCTTTCTTCTGTTCGGGAAAAAGATTTCCTTTTCTTCTTTCTTCCCAGGGCAACAATGAACACAGAAACCTTGCGGCGTCTGCTTTTACTCTACCCAAAAAAACAGCAGGAAAACGGTAATTTCCCTGCTGTTTATTTATAGATTTTTTATTTTTATCGAAATCCCCGACACAAACGGTCGAGGTGATTTCTGTGTTACTTCAAGGTGGCGAACATCACCGCTTTAATGGTGTGCATACGGTTTTCAGCCTGATCAAATACCTTCGAATGTTTGCCCAAGAACACCTCGTCGTTCACTTCCATACCGTCAAGATCAAAGTCTTTGCCGAACTTTTCATTTACATCTACACCAATGGTGGTCTTCAGGTCATGGAAGGACGGCAGGCAGTGTAGGAAGATGACATCTTCGGAAGCGTTGTCGATGACTTTCTGGTTGACCTTGTAGGGATAGAGCTGATGAATACGAGATTCCCAAACTTCATCCGGTTCGCCCATGGAGACCCAGATGTCCGTATAGATGACATCGGCATCCTTCGTTCCTTCTTCAACGTCTTCCGTGAAACGGATCGTCGCACCGGATTCTTCCGCGAAACCTTCCGCCTTTTTAATGAGCTCTTTCGTCGGCATGAGTTCTTTCGGACCGCAACCGGTGAAGTTTACGCCCAATTTCGCGCAGGTAATCAACAGCGAATTGGAAACGTTGTTGCGGCAGTCGCCCATGAAGACGAAATTAATACCCTTCAAATAGCCGAAGTTTTCCTGAATGGTCAACATATCCGCAATCATTTGAGTCGGGTGGAACTCGTCGGTTAAACCGTTCCATACCGGAACACCAGAATCTTCAGCAAGGGTTTCCACCATTTTCTGATCAAAACCGCGATATTCAATACCGTCATAGAAACGGCCCAAGACCTTAGCGGTATCCGAAATGGATTCCTTCTTGCCCATTTGGCTCGAACCCGGATCCAGATAGGTTACGCCCATACCCAGGTCACGACCGGCAACTTCAAACGAGCAGCGAGTACGAGTGGAGGTTTTTTCGAACAGAAGAACGATGTTCTTTCCTTCGAGGTAGCGATGCGGTGTATGAGTCATCTTCAGATCTTTGAATTTCTGACCCAAGTCGATTAAATACTGAATTTCCGCCGGCGTATAGTCCGATAACGTGAGAAAACTTCTTCCTTGCAGATTGATTGGCATACATAACTCCTTTTATCGTTGTAATGTTAGAACCGTCATGCGTTTATAGTAGAAAAACGCATCAATCCTTTTATATCACATCTTGTCCGGTGAAGATACACCGATCAGGTCTAAAGCGTTGTGTAATACGTTTTTTACCGCTAAAACCAGTCCGACACGCTCATTCGTTGCTTCCGGATCGTTTTCATCGACGACTTTTGTTTCCCCATAGAAGCTATGGAAAGCCGATGCGAATTGCATCAGGAAATTCGTCATCTTGTTCGGTTGACGTAATTTTGCCGCTTCCGCTACAACATCCGGGAAGGAGTCCATGAGTTTAAGCAAGACAACTTCTTTGTCACTTGTTAAATGACTGTACGTATCCTGTTCATGGAATTCGGGAGCACGCTCTAACAGGGCTGTTGCACGAGCATGGGCATACTGGATGTAATACACCGGATTCTCATTGGACGCTTTTTTCGCAAGTCCGATATCGAAATCCATTTGCGCTTCCACAGCTCGGCTAATGAAGAAATAACGAGCAGCATCGACGCCGACTTCATCAATCAATTCACGAATCGTTACGGCGTTGCCGGAACGCTTCGACATCTTGACTTCTTCCCCATTTTCGACCAGATGGACCATCTGGATGATGTCCACTTCCAAATCGTCGCGCTCATAGCCGAAGGCCATCAATGCAGCCTTCATGCGATTAATATAACCATGATGATCCGCACCCCACAAGTTGACCAATTTGGTATATCCACGATCAAACTTGTACAGATGGTTTGCAATATCCGGGGTCATATACGTCAAAAGTCCGTTCGCTTTGCGTAGGACGCGATCTTTATCATCGCCCCAGCGCGTGGTTTCAAGCCACAATGCGCCGTCTTCTTCATAGACAATGCCAAGCGCCTTCATCTTTTCAATGGCCTCATCGACTTTTCCGGTGTCATAGAGCCACTGTTCACTCACCCAAGAGTCAAATTCGCAGCGGAAGTCACGCAATACATCCTCAATTTTCGCAAGCTCTTCTTTATAGCCTTTTTGTTTGAAAAACTCGGTACGACCTTCTTCTTTATCCAGCCATACATCACCATATTCTTTGGCCAAATTTTCACCGATTTGCTTCACATCATCGGCGTTATATCCATCTTCCGGAATGGCCACGTCACGCCCGAAATACTGTGCATAGCGCGCATATACCGACAAACCGAGATTGGTCATCTGGGCGCCGGCATCGTTAATATAGTATTCTCGAAGCACGTCATACCCACTGGCTTTCAGCAAACGACAGATGACATCGCCCCAGACTGCACCACGCGCATGGCCAAGGTGCAAATCTCCCGTCGGGTTGGCGCTAACGTATTCCACCAAAATCGATAGACGTTTCCCACTGTAGTTTTGACCGTATTTTTCCCCTTGTTCCAAAACCTTATTAACAACCTGAGCCAAAGAATCTTTCTTTAAACGGAAATTTAAATAGCCGGGTCCGGCAACTTCTGCTGTTTCCAGTAAATCTGATTTCTTGAGGAGCAGCTCGGCCAGCTCTTCAGCGATCTGACGCGGAGCACGTCGTAATTGCTTGGCTAACTGCATGCAAACGGTGGTTGCATAATCACCAAAGTCCGTGTTGCGCGGTACTTCAATCGGAATCAAATCCAGCTTCAACGAATAGTGTTCTTCCAGAACGTCGCTGATCAGTTTACTCAGTTTTTCTTCATTCGTCATATTTTTCCGCCTTTTCCTTTGCTTTTCTCTTTCCTTGTGAAGAGAATGAAACACTACCACTAACGTACCTATTGTACCACACCGGAACGATGGCTTTTCATTTGCTTCATCGAGAATTTTTCAGCCAACACCAATTTTGCGCGTTGACAGAAACGTTCTACGGTACTCTTTTTTGTTCCTTTATGATACACAGCAAGAATCGAAGTTACATTTTCTAATTGTCCCGCGGAAAAATACCGTAAGTTGGAAGAGGGTTGCAAAGACATCAGAGAAGAAAAGGTTTGAAAGGTTATACCTTTTCCACTCTCCACAAGACCTAATGCTGATGCCAAACTTGGTGCTTCAATCAATTCCTTCGGTTTCAGTCCATAATAGGAAAAAAACTGATTGGCAAAAAGACGAATGTTCTGC
Source organism: Murdochiella sp. Marseille-P8839 (assembly GCA_019753405.1). GTDB lineage: Bacteria > Bacillota > Clostridia > Tissierellales > Peptoniphilaceae > Murdochiella. The sequence continues at coordinate 502,341 of JAIKLF010000001.1, forward strand.
CATGGGCGTAATACGATGAAGGGCTCATCTATTAATTGTGAATAATCGATTTTTTCTGGATTAAAAGGAGAAAATTCCGTGGCTTCATTATCAATGAATCCTTCTTTTTGTCTCGCAACGAGCATAATCGGATCTGCTGCCAATACCATGTGTTCCAAATCCGGATCTTCCGGGATCATATTCGTCAGTAGAATATCCGCTTTTCTCTTTCGGATCATGTCGAGACATTCAAAAATCGGTCCCTCAGAAACTTCAAGATTAACCGTTGGATACTGATTGGCAAAGGAAGGGATGACCTTAGGCAAGACGTATACACCCAATAATGGAATAGTAGCGATCGAAAGAACATCCGTTTCATTTTGCTCGTGGCCGATCAGCCTGCTTTTCATTTCTTTTTCCATGGCTAAAAATTTTTCCATGTATGATAGATAAATTTTCCCCTGCTCCGTCAATTTTGTGGGCATAGCATCCCGATCAAAGAGAATAATGCCCAATTCATTTTCAACGCGCTTGATAAATCGACTCAGTGCGGGTTGAGAAATATAAAGTTGTTCTGCTGCACGGGTAAAATTTTGTGATTTTTCCACAGCTTTTACGTACGTATAGTAGCGACGATCAAACACCTGTGGCTACCTCCTTCTGTGTGGGATCCGATGTGCGTTTAGACCACACATTCATTGTAATGGATGTAAGGATAATGGCAGAACCTATTATTGCGCTAATTCCCGGTTTTTCTCCAATGAGCAACAAAACCCATACCGGCGTTAAAATCGGATCCAGTATCGGAATCAATACAGCTTCAAGCGCACTCAAACCTTTACTTGCATAGGCATATAAACCATAAGATAAAGCAATAAAAATACCGTTGAGCAGAACAAGCATCCAGTCGAGTCCAAACGTAAAAGGTACTTGTACAAGAAAAGGCAAGCCTACTATAGCGGTTAACATGTTGCCCATAAAAACGCAGACAATAGGATCATTGTTTTTCTGTTGACGCAAAAAAAGAGAAATGCCGGCAAAAAATATTCCATTGCCAACCGCGATCAGATTGCCCAGTACGCTTCCTCCGCCGAACTGGTCAAGAAAAAAGAGAGCCATCCCGATGATCACGCCAAATAAGCAAAGAAAATCAGCACGACTCAATTTTTCTTTCCACCAGAAAAACGAAAAGAGGGCAACATAGATTGGTGCACAATATTGCATTATAATCGCCATTGCAGCGGTCGTCAGCTTGTTAGAACCGATAAAACTATAGGTGAAAAGGCAGTAACATATGGCATAGCCCAAAATAGCTCTGTCCAATTGTATTTTGTTTTTTCGTACAAATGGCCAGAGTAATAGCCCTGCCACAGCGCTGCGTCCACAGGCAATCGCCATGGCATTCCACGAGATCACTTTGACAAACAATCCGGAAAGACTCCAGATGAACGCAACGAGGATAGTCAGAAGAATAGATTTTTGACGCTGCATGATACCCTTCCTAAAAGGGAAAGGCTTAAGCCTTTCCCTTTACGCTTTACTCCTAAGCATGCTTTAATGTATAAATATCCGGTCGACGATTCTGAAGGCTGAAAAGTTGATTTCTAACCTTATCCATATAGTCGAGGTCAATTTCTGCGGTAATCACGCCAGGCTTATTAGAGGCCCTTGCAATTACATTCCCCCATGGATCTACAATCAAGGTATTTCCATATGCGGCAAATTTCGGTTTCTGGCCGATTTGAGCCGGTGCGATAACATAGCAGCCATTTTCAATCGCTCTTGTACGCAAAATGCACTCCCAATGATCCTTACCGGTCGGCATGGTGAAATCAGCAGGCATCATCAGAATCTGCGCTCCCTCAAGAGCCATAATACGATATAGCTCAGAAAAACGCATATCGTAGCAAATCGATAAACCTAAAATACCACAGTCCTTGGTATCAACGGTAACAATGTGATTGCCCGGTGAAATGCGATCCGACTCCCTGTTCTCTACTCCACCAGGGATGACAATATCAAAGGGATGAATCTTATGGTATTTTGCCACAAACTCACCATCCGGATTAATGACCATAGTTGAATTATACGGACGATCATCTTCTTTGTTGATTTCATAGATGCTTCCACAATGTAACCAGACGGAAAGTTCTTTTGCTAAAGAAGACATCAACTGAAATGTCCGTCCCCCCGGCACCTCTTCTGCATGTCCGACACTGTCCGGGCCACAATAATTCATATTTTCCGGCATAGTAATCAGCTTTGCTCCGCGTCCAGCTGCTTCACGTATAAAGGCTTCCGCTACATGCAGATTTTCGTCAACATTTTTCTGGGAGTCCATTTGAATTGCTGCGGCAATAAATTTATTTGTCATCGTTTACTCCTTTTGATTGTTTACTCACGCTTTTTTCTTCTTGCGCCCAAACAGCAAATGGCCGCCAATAAGGAAAAAGAGGAATAATAATACCGAAACTACCGTGGTAATCATCGGCGCTGTAAAGATTGCCAAGGATCCAACAACCATATAAGGAATTTGCCATGCATAGCCCAATGTGCTGGAGGTGGAAATACAGGAAGAAGCTGCTGTATCCGAATCAGGATCCATTACCTTGATCAGCATAAGACCTGTCGCTAAAACACCGCAAGCCATACCGAAAAGTCCTACGCCGGTTTCAAACTGGTCATGTTGTAGCCAACGACGACCGAGTTTGACACAGATCAGATAATTTCCCAGCCCCATAGCCAAAGATACGACCAGAAGCGGTATGCCGTAGGCAATGAATATATGCATGGAGGTTGTGGCAATAGCTGCAGTAATCATATACTCCAACGCCGTCCCTGTAATACGACTCATTGTCTTACGATCAATGTAATCATTAAATTTCGTTTTACTGATCACACCGCCAATAATCATACTGGAAAGAAGCACAGCCCCAACCAGTGGGAAGCGTTTCATGATTGGATGAATCTGGATAAGAAGTTCACGAATTATGACTCCGACGACAACGACGGCACCTACAATTGCTAAAGAAAAAGCTAAAGGATCAAGAGAAGAAGCATTCGTTACACCGTTCCCTAGTGAACGCCGATCTGCAGGTTCCACATAACCGGTTTTTTGTTCTTTCGGCATCTCATCAAAAGACATTTTTACATGTGTAAGTCCTTTTTTTGCACCGAGATTAATTAAAATCATTCCTGCAATCACGCCGGTCAAGATACCGATGGTAGCAAAGGTAACACCTACGCCCAAGGCATCATCCCAGAATCCTGCTTCCTGAATAATTGTACCGACAGTTGTCGCATTACCGTGTCCGGCATAGAATCCCCATACTCCCATGTAGCCGAACTGATAAGGTAGATCTTTCATAAATAAACAGAAAATAGCGGTGATTCCCAAACCAAGAATCATCTGTGCCTGGTGTGCAGCACCGGCGAGGAACGTCGTCGCCATTCCGTCACGTCCTATGGAGTCTAGCTTAATTCCTAAGAACATGGTCGCGCAGATAAATACAACCAAAGCGCCTGCCCATTGACCAATCCCCTCACTGAAAGGAATATAGACTGGAGCAACCTGTCCGAGCCAGCTCTCACTCAGCAACATGCCTAAGAATCCCGCAATTAATGAGGTAGGAATAAAGAAACGCTGCAGAAAAGTTATTCGTCTGCGCATCTCAAAGCCGATCAACAGCAACACGCTTAAATAGGCAAAGTCTTTCAGCACCTGTGTCATTGTCATAATACTGTCCTTTCTATTTCATAATAGAGCACCAAGAAGTATATGTTTATTGATAATACGGTGAAAATTCCTCCACCAGAGAAAACTGTCCCATCATCGCATGTACCTTTGTCGGTGGATCGGTCATTCGATTGCGTACGGCCAATGTCGATCCGGATTGAGCTAGTTCGCCCAAAACCTCAAACATCGCTTCCGATGCAGCCAACATGGATGAAATGGGAAACAAACCAATACTGAAGCCAAGAGTAGCGACATCTTTTGGCGGAACATTTCCTCCTACATAGCCTTTTTCGTTTAAGTTGACCATTAATGGAATCTTTGCTTCCTTTGCCACACGTTTCAACTCTTCCATGGATTTAATCCCATCTACGTAGGCATAATCTGCTCCCGCTTCTTTTGCCGCATTAATACGAGTAATAGATTCATCGATACCATATCCGTAAAGATTTGCACACGTCCGATAAATCAAAACAAATTCTTCACTAACTGCTGCGCGAATTGCTTTGATTTTCGGTGCAACCAAATCCCAATCTAAAATTTCGTCCTTATCCGGACGAAGCGCAGGCAGAACCTTATCGTCAATTTGCAAACCGGCGCATCCGATCTGTTCATACATTTTTCCTGTGTTGGCTGCATGAATCGCGTTACCGAATCCGGCATCCGCATCGGCGACAAGTGGAATTGTAACGGTGCTCGTAATATGCATAATTGCATCGGCAAAGTCAGCTAAGCTTAAAAAACCAATATCCGGTCTACCAATACGGCTATAAGCCAATGCTCCACCGGAAAGAAAAAGTGCAGGAAATTTCGACTCTTCGGCTATCTTTGCCGACAAGCAATCATATACACCAGGTAGTGTTAGGAATTCGTTTTCCGAAAGCAGTTTTCGAAACTTTTTCGCCTGACTATTTACCATAAAGTACTCCTCCTTTTTTTGTTCCTTTAGTACATTTAACTTGATTATTTCTAAAGTGCTATTTCCTGTCAATTCGAATCGTGATATCTCGTCATAACCAATTGGCTATTACTATCCGGCTTTTTAACATAAAAAGAATGAATGTCAACGCATCTTAGAAAGGAAAACGATTATCGTATAAAGGATAAAAAAGAGAATTCTAAACTAATAAAAAAGAGCCGCAACACTCGTTGCGACTCATGACGTGCCATTGAGGATTCGAACCCCAGGCCTTCTGGTCCGTAGCCAGACGCTCTATCCAGCTGAGCTAATGGCACCCGTCTATTGAATAATAGCATACTTCGCGTGAAAAAACAAATTTTTGAACGAAGAAGACAAAACACGTATACTGTAGGAAGAAATAATCGGTAGAATACCATAAACAGGAGATGCTATGAGTATCAGTATCATTCAATCGAAATTTACGTCTTTGCTTAATCCCGATCGTATCGCGAGCTACGATCAGGAAACCAATCACGAAGCGACGATGATGCTCATTCACAGCATGAGTCGTTTTCTATATGTAACGGAAGGAAAAGCAACCATTCGCATCAATGGGATCGACTACGACATGTCGCCGGGAACGATGATTGCGATTCTCCCCTGGGATGTGACACAGATTATTTCCATTGAAAAGCCCATCACCTATGAACGCATCATTTACAATTTGAACTTTATCAATCTTTATTTGCGCTCTGACTACAACCCGAATAAACAATTTTTTGCGCTGTGGCATCGTATACGACAGAACCCGGTTATTCACGCCAATAAAGAAGAGGCGCGACGCATTCACTGCGCCATTGAACGAGTTCGAAATGAAGTCGGTGTAGAAAGTGTATTTTCGGATCAGCAGGACAAGCGTCCTAAAGAGACGTTCAGTGAAATGTATACGGTTTCGTTGATTATTGAACTGCTTGTGCTTTTTGTTCGTGCGCTGGATGATGCCGACGAGGAAAAGAGTGAATCCGAAATGACGCAACTCGCCGACGCAAGCGGTTCTTCCTTCTTTATCGGCGATCTGCTCAACTTCCTTTACAGCCATTTACAGGAAAAAATTACGCTGGATCGGCTCAATAAGATTTTCTTTGTCAGTCAATCCACCATTTCCAAACGCTTGAAAGAAACCTTGGGCTATACCTTTCAGGAGTTGATTACATCCATGCGCATCTATAAAGCGATGGACTTATTGACCTATACCGATTTCAGCCTTCAGGAGATTGCCAAGCTCGTAGGCATGAATGATGCGGCGCATCTTGTTCATTCCTTTGAAGCCATGGAGGACATGACGCCCAACGAATTTCGTACCAATTTTACGTCATCCATTGAGCGCAAGACGCATCTGAAGGCCTCGGAGTCCTCCTCTGCACTGGAAGTGATCAATGACATTCTAAACAACTATCAAAACCCCATGCTTACACCGCAATCCGTTGCTGAAAAGCATCAGCTTTCGCTGGTGGAGCTTAATCGCATCACCCTTTATTATGTCGAGCGATCCGCTACGGAATTCATCGCTTCGTTGCGTATTAATCGCGCCTCTGAACTACTTTTACGTTCCGAACTGCCCGTAACGGAGATTGCCATGATCGTCGGATTTAAAACGCTTAAAACCTTCTATCGCTACTTCCGCAAGACCTTCGGCACCTCCCCCACCGAATTTCGTCAACAAGTCCATTTGCAACAGGAAGACGGCAGTGTAGTGGTTGAGAAAGAATAATATAGTAGAAGATCACTTTCTCGGTGTAGTTAAATAATAGAAAATGCGGCGCAACCAAAATGGTGCCCGCATTTTCTTATAATACTTTTCTTTCCTTAACTATACAAAGATACAAAACGAACCGTACGGAACTTACGCCAGCGTATTTCTCAATATTTCTGCCAGCTCTTCCATCGATAGAGCCGACTGACCGTTAACCAGTTGCGGCGATCCGCCACCGCGTACTTTTCCGGAGTCCTTAACTAAAGCGAGCCAGTCACGTGCTTTTCCTTCCGCGGAAGCAAATACCAGAGCGCATCCCCCCTGCTTTTCCGCTAATAAAATTTTAGAGCACTTCTCTTCTTTAAGCAGCTTTTGACCGATGTTGCGCAGCATAGAGGCATCGGATGCAGAGAGGCAAATCACTAAATCGGAAGACACTGCCAGCGTTCTAGCCTTCGCCTCTGCAAGGGCTTCTTCCAGTTCCTTTATATGCTCTTTTTGTTGCTGTTCGTTGTCGATCATGGCTGTAACACGTTCTACCAGCTCCTTTTCGCTGACCTTAAGTTTGCGTTCTAATATACGCAACAGATCGTACTTTTCTTTTAAGGCACGGCCTACAGCCGGACCGATAACGACATGCACACGAACGCCGCGCGTGGTTTTCTCCTGTTCCAGAAGGACGAAGCTGCCAATCTCTACCGTATTGTGCAAATGCGGTGTCCCGCAAGGTTGCTCATCCAAATCACCGTAGCGGACGACGCGAACCGTATCAAACTGCTGATAGTCCGGATCCGGATAATCTTCCCCTTTTACATACTCCAGTGAAAGCGGAACGGCATCACGAATGGCCTGGTTGATATACGCTTGCATATCGGCCATTTCCTCCTCCGTAAATTCTCCGCGATCCACTTCAAACCATTGATTGCCTTCATGTACACCCACGGCAATCATAATGTGTCCCAAGCGGCGGAAATATCCGTCAAAGAGATGCAGTGCGCTTTGTGCAGCAGTGTTGGTGAGACGAGTGTCTTCGTCCACTTCCATATGAATGGGATCCGTTAGTTTTCCGTCTATACGATGCCAAAGCTCGCCGTTTTCCCAAAAAAGATCGGTTACCGGAAAATCGTTGATGGTTCCCGCATCGCCCGGCATGCCGCCCTTTTCACCCCAAAAAACGGTATCTTCAAAGGTATACGCGCCGTCTTTTTCTTTTGCAATTTTGGTGTCCGTTTTCAATCGCCAAAAATCGTCATAATGTCCGGTCATCTCAACCCCCTATCATTTCTCCACATTCTTTATTTGATAGATACCCCTTTTCGTCCAAAAGAAAAGAGGGAGACGATAGTCTCCCCCTTCGCTAAGGAATGGCAAGGATTCCTCAGCATACTATTCACTTTACACTCATTAGAAAATCATTTCCGCAACGGTCAAGATAATCGCGCAAGCAATCGCAATGATGATCAAAAGCTTGAATACCCACTTGAGGTAAGTGGAATACTCAACACGCGCTGCCGCGACACCGCCCATAACGACACCGGAGGTCGGCGTTGCCATGTTGACGACACCGGAACCGGCGGTAAAGATGTTGACCATGATGTTCGGGTTAAAGCCAAGCTGAGCAGCGAGGCCGCCCATAACCGGGATGGACAAACCGGCAAGGCCGGAAGTCGACGGAACCAGGAAGCTCAACAGGATGTAGACCACGAGGGACAGCGGAACAAAGACCGCGCCCGGAACGCCTTGCAGCATGCGGGTGCACTGATCCAGAATCCAGAAGTCCATGTGTGTTTGACCCATGACTACGGTGATACCACGGGAAACCGCGATAATGATACCAACGGAAAGAAGGTCTTTCGATCCTTCAATGAACGTCTCGATGTAGCTGTGCTCACTGTAGCCACCGATAAGAGCGATAACGATGGAACCAATGATGAACCAGGCGGCCAATTCGAGGAAGTACCACCAGCCAAGCGGTTGACCCGTCAGGAAATCAGTCCAGCCAAAAGCAGCCAAGTAGGCATCTTCATCACCACCGAAATTGAGATCCTGATACGAAATCAGGGAGGCAATCATCACAATGAACATCAACGCAAAGACACAAAGAATGGCTTTGTGGCGACCGGTGAATTCAATTTTCGCATTCGGGTCTTCTTCACCGAAATGTTCACGCATCGTTTCCTGCTCCTGCAGGGAAAGAATCGTCGATCCCTTGTCCTTTTTCACCTTCTTCGCGTAGCGAAGCGTGAAGACGATAGCAATTGCGATTACGACCAGCCAGAGAATGGCACCAATGAGGTAGATCAGACCACTGTTCGGCTCAATGCCGATCGCATTCAATCCGCCAATGGCAACGCCTGTAGCAAACGGGTTGATCGTCGATCCCAAGCAACCGGCAGCAGAACCGACTAAAACCGTAGCCAACGCTACAATCGAGTCAAATCCGGCAATAACCATGGCCGAAGTAATAAAGGCATAGAAACCGATGGTCTCTTCCGCCATACCATAGGTGGTTCCGCCCAAGGAGAACAGGAACATCAGGACAACGATAAGAATTTCTTCTTTGCCATGCATCTTGTGAACCAGCGCATTGACACCGGCTTCAAGAGCACCGGTCTTCATGACGACGTTCAGGAAGCCACCGAGGGCGACGATGAACATCAAGAGGTCAGAAGCATCCGTAAAGCCGTTCGGGATAGCCATAACAAAGTCTTGCAGCTTCGCAGCGGCGACCGTAACATGCTCTCCACCATTAACGGTATCCAATAATTCCCCATATTTTTCCGGATCAAGCGATTGGATAATCGAATCGCTAATCTCTGCGCCGTTCAAGAAAACCGAAATGATACAAAGAACGGCAAGAATAATGACAAGGATGGTGAAAGCCGATAGAGAATGACGTTTCTTTTTCGCCGGCATCGTTTCGGCATTCGGCTGTTGATTCGTTTCAGCCATAACAAACTCCTTTCAATTCTTTCTTTCGAACCGAGGTTCCATTGCTGACGGACTATCGCGTAATAACCGTGCCCGTCTTTCCTTCCAATGCATCTTTTGCCTTCACAAGAGACGTGATCAGCGCCTTGCCGCCTTCACGTTGTTGAACATAATCTAAGCACGCTTCAATCTTCGGTAACATTGAACCGGGGGCAAACTGTCTCTGCGCAATGTACTCTTTTGCCTGCTCGACATTCATCGTTTCAATCGCCTTTTGATCCGGCTTATTAAAGTTTACCGCAACTTGGTCAACCGCGGTAAGAATAACGAGCATATCCGCATCAATATCGAGCGCTAAGCGGGAAGAAGAACGGTCTTTATCAATAACCGCCGGAACGCCGCGATAGGCTCCCTGCTCTTCCACCACGGGAATACCGCCGCCGCCAACCGTGATGACGATATCGCCGAGCTCAACAAGCTGTTTGACAACGTCCAACTCGACAATCTTCTTCGGAAGAGGACTGGCTACGACACGACGATAACCACGTCCGGCATCTTCAACAAATGTATAGCCGGTTTCCGCAGCCAGTTTGTCGGCCGTTTCTTTATCCATAAAGCTGCCGATCGGCTTGCTGGGTTTCTGGAATGCCGGATCCTTTTCATCGACGACCACCTGTGTGACGACACAAGCAACTTTACGCTCGTTCATCTTGCGTGCAGCCAATTCCGCCTGAATGGATTGCATCAGATGATAGCCGATATAACCCTGGCTCATCGCACCGCATTCCGGGAAAGGCATCGCGGGTGTCTTTCCGCCGTGTTCCGCCGAAAACGACATCGCATTGTTGATCATGCCCACTTGAGGACCGTTACCATGTCCAATAATGACGTCACAGCTTTCCGCAAGATCAACAATGGTCTTTGCCGTCTGCTTCACCAGTTCCAGCTGTTCGCTCGGCGTGTTGCCGAGAGCGTTGCCGCCCAAAGCAACCACAATCCGTTTTTTAGTCATACAATCTCCTTCGTTGAATAAGCAAATCCATAAGCCGTAAACCGGTACGCCTTAGGTGTACCGGTCTACGGAATGGATTACTGTTCTATTCTCTTAGTTTTCGCGAATCAACGGCATGGACATGCAGCGCGGGCCGCCACGACCGACCGTAAGGTTGTCGGAATCCAGCTCGAGAACTTCGAATCCGGCTTCTTTAAGCATCTTGTTAGTATCAAAGTTGCGCTTATACACCACAATTTTTCCCGGAGCAAGCGTCAAGGTGTTGGATCCGTCCGTCCATTGTTCACGTTCAGCAGCCATATCATCACCACCACCGCAGGGGAACAGGCGGACTTTTTCAATACCGAGAATGCCGGCCAGAATCTCACCCAAAGAACCTTTGTGCTCTTCGATTTTGACGTCGTGTTTTGCTTCGTCTTTCGTCAATTCGAATACGCGAAGAGTAGCGGTGATGCCCGGATGATAGGTGAAAGCATCTTTATCGATCATCGTGAAGACAGTGTCAAGGTGCATGAATGCACGGGATACCGGTATATTGAATGCGAAAATACGCTCGATTTTGTTACCTTCGGTCTCGAAAAAGAGGTTCATCGCCAACTGCTGAATAGCGTCGGCGGTCGTGCGCTGGGAAATGCCGACAAACAAGGTCTTTTCATCTACGTTAAAGACATCGCCACCTTCAATATGGAAGTGATTGTGACGTCCGTAAAGGTCTTTGACCTGTCCCTTGTATTCCGGATGATATTTGAAGATGTAATCCGCATAGATGGTTTCACGATTGCGGGTTACGGAATACATTTTATTGATCACAGCGCCGTTGCCAACCGAGGCGAACGGATCGCGGGTGAAGTAGAGGTTCGGCATCGGATTGACGAGCAGGTAAGGATGTTCCAATTCATCAATCAGGAAGTTTGTTTCAATGTCTCCCAGCTCTTTGAAGGAAACGCCGGCCATGGTCTTCATGACAAATTCTTTGGTGTCTTTAATACCGGCAAAGAAATCTTTAAGAATCTTGTGATACGTTTCGGTATAGATACCGGCATCATCCAGATATTCATCGATAAATTTCTCGCGAAGACCTTCGTTGGCATCCAGTGTTTCCGCCATTAAGTCTTCAAGATAAACTACTTCCACACCCTCGTTGCGAAGGATATCGGTGAACGCGTCATGTTCTTTTTGCGCCTTGACTAAATCCGGAATATCGTCGAAAAGCAATTCCTCGAGTGTATCCGGCGTAAGGTATTTCAGTTCTTCGCCGGGACGATGGACTAAAACCTTCCTAAGGGGCTGAATCTCACTAGTAACTTGAATGGGTTTCATAGCATTCCTTTCTTCTCCATGTTGATCTTGAAAAAAGATCTTTGTGGACAACTTGTAAAAACGATTTTCCGCTTTACAGCATCACCCGTAAAGCCATATTTAGTATAGGGCCCGAAAAGAAAAAAGTAAAGACAAGTTGCCTTTGATTCATTGTAAAAACTGAGAAAAACACGTTATATTGCCAATATCCACTGTTTCTTCTGCCGGAAATTGCATTTCAAACAGGGTACGAGATATGGTAGTTCTTTACTCCTCTATTCCGTAAGAGGAAAATCGGTTTTCCCACTTGGAACCGATTTCCCGCCTATAAGGCTTTTTTACAGGACATTCGGCTGAAGGTGAGGAACCAACCAAAGAAAAAGGAATTTAATGTTATAATAAGGGCATCGTATATACAAGGAGGACATCATGGACTGGGAAACAACAAACTTTATCCATCAGATTATTGAAGAAGAATCCGCGCCCGGTGGACGCGTTCATGGCCAACAGATCGTCACCCGCTTTCCTCCCGAACCGAACGGCTTTTTACACATCGGTCACGCCAAGGCGATCAACATGGATTTCGGTACGGCAGAAAAATATGGTGGAATCTGCAATTTGCGTATGGATGATACCAATCCGGTGAAAGAAGATACCCTTTTTGTCGAATCCATCCAGGAAGATATCCACTGGCTTGGCTTTGACTGGGGTGATCGCTTCTATTTTGCCTCCGATTATTTCGAGCAGATGTATGAAGCTGCGATCGTATTGATAGAGAAGGGGTTAGCCTACGTCGATGACCTGTCCGCGGAAGAAATGCGAGCCTATCGCGGTACGCTTACCGAGCCCGGTAAACCGAGTCCCTTTCGTGATCGCAGCGTGGAAGAGAATCTTGATCTTTTTCAGCGCATGCGTAACGGAGAATTTGCAGATGGCGAAAAGACCCTGCGTGCAAAAATTGATTTGACCTCCGGAAACATCAATATGCGTGATCCGGTCATTTACCGTATAGCCCATCAGCAGCATCATCGTCAGGGCGATAAATGGTGCATTTATCCTATGTATGATTTTGCACATCCCCTTGAGGATGCGATTGAGGGAATTACGCATTCCCTTTGTTCGCTTGAATTTGAAAATCATCGTCCTTTATATGATTGGGTTGTAGACAATACCGATATGTCCCATAAACCGCGTCAGATTGAATTTGCACGGTTAAATCTCTCCCACACGGTCATGTCCAAGCGGAAGTTGCGCACATTGGTGGAAGACGGACTTGTCGACGGCTGGGATGATCCGCGCCTGCCGACCATTCAAGGCCTTAGACGTCGCGGTTTTACCCCGCAGAGCATTCGCAATTTTTGTGAGCGCATCGGCATGACGAAAACCGACAGCATGGTAGATGCCCGCTTCCTTGATTATTGTGTGCGTGAAGACTTAAATGACCATGCCCCACGCGCTATGGCGGTATTGGATCCCATTTTGCTTGTCATCGACAACTACCCTGAAGAAAAAACGGAAATTTGTACGATTGCGAACCATCCGAAGGATCCGTCCATGGGAACACATACCATTCCTTTCGGCAAAGAAGTATGGATTGAGCGCGAAGATTTTATGATTGATCCGCCGAAAAAGTACTATCGTCTGTTCCCCGGCAATGAAGTCCGCCTGCAAAATGCGTATATCGTAAAGGCCACCGACTATGAGCTGGATGAAGATGGAAATATCAAGGTCGTCCATGCTACGTATGATCCGGGCTCGTTCGGCGGAACGGCAGCGGATGGGCGCAAGATCCGCGGTACCATCCACTGGGTTCCCGTGCGTGAAGGAGTAACGGCGGAGGTTCGCCTATATGATCGCCTCTTTACGGTGGAAAATCCGGATGGAGAGGAAGCGGATTACCATGAGTTGCTGAACCCGGACTCGCTCACTATTATTCCGAACGCGGTTGTTGAACCGTGGCTTGCGGAAAAACATGATGACGCAATACGATATCAGTTTATGCGTAAAGGCTATTTCTGTGAAGATCGCCATTATTCAACTCCGGAAAAGCATATCTACAACCGCGTCGTCACGCTGCGTGACAGCTACAAACCGGACAGTGAACCGACACAACATTGAACGGAGGAACCATGTCGTCCTATCGAATGTTAATTCAACGGGATAAACGAGATGTTCTGTTTGCGTACCGTAAATCGTCCGTGCCCAGACAAAACACGCTTTTTCTCCTCCTGATGAGTTTTCTTATTCCCATCCTGTTGCTGATGCCGGCTTTTATTTATTCCGGCATCTTCCCCTTTGGGGATCATACTACGCTTGCCGTAGATCTGCGCAATCAATATGTCGGCTTTTTTGAAGCCTTTCAACGTGTGACAGCGGATCCGGGAAGCTTACTCTATAATTTCACCAAAGGACCGGGCGGGCTGATGAGCGCAACAGACGCCTACTATTTGTTGAGTCCGTTAAACCTGCTCTTTTTTCTTTTCCCAGCGCAGCATCTCCCCCTGGCCGTGGAGCTTATTCAGCTCATCAAGATCGGTCTTTCCGGCCTCTTTTTTGCGCTCCTGCTCAACAAACGTGAACATGGCTATGATTGGCGCACGTTGCTTTTTTCCTCCAGCTATGCCCTAATGTCCTTTACCATGGCCAATATGCTCAATGTCATGTGGTTGGATGTATTGTATTTGGCACCTCTGGTGGTGTTGTTTCTGGAGCGTATGATGGACGGGAAAAGCCCTCTTCCCTATGTTCTTACGCTTTCTCTCTCCATTATCATCAATTTCTACATGGCCTATATGCTTTGCCTCTTCCTGGTGCTCTATGCCATCTGGGCCATTGTTCGTCGCTCAGCTTCAATGCGCGGAACAGCAAAAGACAAGTTGACGCACAGCATCGGCCTTTTTTTCCGCTTTGCATTGTATTCCTTTATCGCCGGCACACTGACTGCGTGGCTCATTTTTCCGAATATGTATTCACTCCTGCTCAGCAAAGGACCTTATCAGGAGAGCGTGGTTGCGGACAGCGCCTTTAACTATCCGCTTGCAGATCCGTTTTCACGGCTCATTCCTGTGGCATTTGACTATGATCAGGTCTCCAACGGCTATGCAAATATCTATGCCGGTATGGTTCCTGCCCTATTAGGTCTGTTTTACTTTTTCAACCCGCGAATCAGCGTCCGTGAACGACTGTGCTCGCTTGGCGTAATTGTATTTTTGTTGCTCTCTATGAACATTAAAAAACTCAATGTGCTGTGGCATGGCCTGCAGTACCCGATATGGTATAACTACCGCTTTTCCTGGGTGTTCAGTTTCTTCACCCTTCTCATTGCCTTTCGCGGCTTTTTACGCATGAAACGCATAACGGTTGTCCAAATCGGTGTCGTTGTCCTTTTTTATGCTGCGTTGGTGATCTATCTTGCTCTGCGAAAACATCAGGACAGCAAACTCTTTCCCTTCGTTACTTACGCGCACCTGATCGGCACATTTATCGCTGTTGTCCTATTTCTTGTTTTATTGGTACAGTGGAGTAAAAACAGAAAAGGTATGCCCATCTCGGCTTTTCTTCTTCTCCTTTTTGCTCTGCTTGATCTATCTGCCAATGCAGCAGTTTACACGGCATGTTTTTCGTATGAAACACGAACGGAGTTCACCTTCTTTCATCAACAGATGTGTGAAGCGTTGGAGCCGATTCGACCGAAAAATGGTGATTTTTATCGCATCGAAAAGACCTTTATGCATGACAGCAATGACGGTATGCGTTTTAACTACAGCGGATTGACACACTTCAACTCCACCTATGAATACAACACCATTGAATTGCTTTCCAGTCTTGGTTTTTCACGCGGAAGAGCCTCAACGGCAGGAGGCAATGCGACAAAACTGACGGATGCGCTTTTTGGTATCCGCTATTATCTGGAAGGAAAATATGACAAGAACAATGAGGATCTCATCGAAGGAATGAGCGCATTAAAACCCAAGTCGCATCGACCGGATGTGCAGGATATGCCGCTCGTTTCTGATGGTTCGTATATTCGTGTCTATGAAAATCCCTGGTGTATGCCGTTGGGGATGTTGGCGGAAGACAGTCTTTCCACCTTTTCCGCCGGTCGCATGAATCCTTTGGATTTTCAGGATCATCTCGCAAACATGATTGATGGAAAACCGGGAAGCGAAATCAACTACTTCGAGCATTTTGCCTTGGATGCACCGAAACTTCAAAATCTCATGCAAGAAGACGGAGAAGGCGCCCTGAAAGTCTACCGTCGTGTCTCTGAGGATAAGGACACAACGGCACGTTTGAATTACCAAGTGCACACTACAGGAAAGCGCTCCGCCTACGTCACGATCTCCGAGACATTTAACACCTATAATTCGAATATTTATCTGGATGACCACCCCCTTAGTAACAAGCGTTCCGGTAATGTCACTACCTCGCAGGTTCTCAATGTCTCCGGAGCGAATGAGGGCGAAAAAACGCAAAAACTTTCGATTCAAATGCACCGTGATAAAGACAGCTTTACCCTTAACAACATCGCGCTTTTCACTTTAGATGAAGATGCGCTTCTACAGGCGGTCGATTTTCAACGGGAAAACGGATTGAAGCTGACACAGTTCTCTTCTACCTTCTTTTCCGGAACGTTTAACGCCATGGAGGAAACGCCTTATCTCTTGCTATCTCTTCCCTACGATGAAGGATGGAGGGCAAAACTGGACGGTAAAGATGTCTCTACGATTTCTGTCCTGGACTCCCTTACGGCCATTCCTGTAACGCCCGGCGAGCACACCCTGGAGATGACATTCCGCACAACCTTGCTGATGCCGGGCATCAGTCTGACGATCGCCGGCTTTATTTTGCTCATTATCCTTTTACAAGGCGAGAAAAAAGTGAAAAAGCGAGCGCATCCGCTTCTTTCCGAAAAGGAACAATGATGACGTACTCCGCTCTTCGCTTACTGAATCTGGTCACAAGATGCGCAGGTGGAGCACTGTTCGTGCTTGCCTGCGTACCCATTCCGGGTTTACACCCCTGGATACCTTTGTTCTTCTCTCTCTTTCTTCTTGGTGTATCTGCACGTCTGGATTATCGCTATTGGCGTTGTCCGCATTGCCATCGTCATTTGGGAAAACGCATGTTTCCTTTCCCTTCGACCTGTCCGCACTGTCATAAGTCACTGCATAAAACAGATCGTTCCTTAACCAAAATAGATTTTGTTGCCTATCGTAAAAAAAGCATGAATGTTAATAAATCCGTTTCGAAAAGCGAAAGCGAGTCGACAAAAACCGAATCCGAGAAAAAGTCAGAATCTCTTAGTGAATGAACTGTTGTGCTACGGACAGAATCAGCGGAATAGTAAAAGCGCAACCTATACTGGTTACCACAATGATTTGCGAGGCATAATAGGTATCATAGCCATAAAGCTTCGCCTGCAGCGCGAGATTGATCGCGGAAGGGCAGCTCCATGCCAATATGGTTACCATGCGTAATTCCCAGGAGCCGAAGGGAAACAGAATAAAAAGCAACAAAGGCACCAACGGAAATAGCAACAAACGAACAGAAGATACCAACCAAACGCGTTTATTCTTCAACAAACCGGAGAGTGGCTTTTGCGCAATAAAAGCGCCCAAAACGATCATCGCTAACGTGGAATTAATGCTCACCAGCGCATTGATCGGCTTCAGGATAAATTCCGGAAGAGAAATCTGTAAAAGGTAGACCAGCCAACCGAAGAAAAAAGATAGGAATATCGGTTGCTTATAAATCTTTTTTATCGCCTGCCCAAGAGGTTCAACATTTTTATCCAATAATCGTGTGCCGTAAAGAATAATAAATAAATTCGATACGACTGCCGAAGGAGCAATATAAAAAACGGAACGAGGTCCAAAAAAAGCTGTTGCAATCGCCACACCGACAAAGGCTTTGTTATTGAAAATGACGGCAAAGCGATCGAGCGGATGATCTACCCCAAATATAAGACGAGACAAGAAAATATAGCTCACCTGCACGACGGCGGTAAAGAGCATAATACCAGCGAGAGCCAGCGCTTCATTCGTATCAAAGGGGCGTAAAAAAGAATGAAACAACAGAAGAGGAATAAAATAGGAAATGAGGATATGACTCAGTTCATTCGTTGTCGACGAGGACAACGCTCCACGACGGGCAAGCATGAAGCCGAATCCGGCTAAGAAGGCGAACACTAGAAATTGTTGAAAAAAAGCACCCATTTCTTTTCCTTCCGCTCTTTCATCCGGAACATGCATGCGCCGGTATTTAACACACGTACTTTGTCCATTTTAACAACTTTTAGGCAAAAAGCAAAACCCCATTAAGACCATGTCCTGATGGGGTTTCGCTTTTCGTTCTCATTCTCGGTTATTTTGCTACATCACTCGCGCGCGTTTCACGTACGATATTGATTTTGATTTGTCCCGGATATTCGAGTTCACTCTCAATTTTTTTGGCAATGTCATGTGCGAGCACCACCATCTTATCTTCCGAAACTTCTTCCGGTTTAACCGCAATACGAACCTCGCGGCCTGCTTGAATCGCATAGCACTGCTCAATTCCCGGGAAGGACTTGGCAATTGCTTCGAGATCCTCCAGGCGTTTGATGTAGTTTTCGGTCGATTCCCGTCTGGCGCCCGGTCGTGCAGCAGACAGCGCATCTGCGGCTTTGACAATAAACGCTTCCAAAGTTGTTGGCTCCACATCATTATGATGCGCCTCAATACAGTGAATGACTTCTTTGCTCTCGTTGTATTTCTTAGCCAGACGAACGCCGAGTTCAACATGCGGCAATTCAATCTCATGATCAATCGCCTTACCCAGGTCATGCAATAATGCACCGCGCTTGGCAATCTTCACATTGGCGCCCAGCTCTAAGGCCAGCATACCGGCGAGTTGTGCTACTTCAATGGTGTGTCCGAGAGCATTCTGTCCGTAAGACGTACGATATTTCAGCTTGCCCAGTGTTCGAATGATTTCGGGATGAATATTTCGAATCCCCACCTCATCTACGGCAAGCTCACCGGCCTCACGAATCGTGTGCTCTACTTCCTGCTCCGCTTTTTGGTACAGTTCTTCAATGCGTGTCGGATGAATACGTCCATCAACAATGAGCTTTTCGAGCGCAACACGCGCTTTTTCTCTACGAACCGGATCGAAGCAGGAGAGAACAACGGCCTGCGGCGTATCATCGATGATCAGATCCACGCCCGTCAGCTGTTCAAAGGCACGAATATTTCGCCCTTCGCGGCCGATAATGCGTCCTTTCATCTCGTCATTCGGCAAAGAGACGACCGTCACGGTGCTCTCTGCAACGAAGTCGGATGCATAGCGTTGAACCGTACGCGTAATGATTTCCCTCGCGCGGCTTTCCGCTTCATCCCTGGTTTTAGCCTCTTCTTCGCGAAGAATCTGTGCACGTTCATGCACGACGTCTTCACGCGCTTTAGCCAATACCATTTCTCGCGCCTGTTCCGGTTTAAGATCCGCGATACGCTCCAATTCCTTTTGACGCTGTGTCATCAGTTGATCGGCACGCTGTTCTTTGCTTTTTACACGATCCTGATCCTTGGCAATCTTTTTTTCCTGGTTTTCCAGCTGCAAAGATTTTTCATCCAACAGGTCTTCACGTTTATTTAAACGACGTTCTGTATCCTGTAATTCATTTTGACGACGTGCATATTGCGCTTCCTGCTCGTCGCGCAAACGATGAATTTCGTCCTTTGCTTCAAGTAGAGCTTCTTTTTTGGCTGTTTCGGCATCGCGGTTGGCATCATCCAAAATTTTATCCGCCAGTGTTTTGGCAGAACCGATCTTTTCTCGATTTTGCTTCGCGCGATACGCATTACCGACGAAGAAGAAAATCAGTCCGCCGATAAGAAACGCAATAATTGGAAATAATGTGTTATCCATGGTACCTCCTTTCCTTAAAATTTTCCTTACTCATTCTTAATCAGTCCAACGTGAATGTTTCACTTCCCATTTGAGGAGCGTTTTTACCGGCATTGCTCTGTGTGTCGCTCGCATTGCCTTCGCTTTCCTCTTCCCGTTGAGCTTTTTCCCGGAGGGTGTCCCGTAGTTCTTTCTCCAGTTTTTTGTGCAGGTCAAGATTTTCCGCAATAAAGTTCTTCGCGTTTTCTCTTCCCTGCCCGAGGCGTTCCCCATCATAGCTATACCATGCGCCGGCGCGTTCCACGATACCCAAATCCAAAGCGGTATCAAGGAGCGTTCCGATCTTGGAAATGCCTGTACCGTACATAATATCAAACTCCACTCTTTTGAATGGAGGAGCGACCTTGTTTTTAACCACTTTTACACGTGTGCGGTTGCCGATGACGTCTTCGCCATCTTTAATCTGTTCTCCTCGGCGTATATCCAGGCGAATGGTGGAATAAAACTTTAATGCTACACCGCCGGTCGTCACTTCGGGATTACCGTACATGACGCCAATTTTCTGGCGAATCTGGTTTAAGAAGACCACCGTGGTATTCGACTTTGCAACAACCGGTGTCAGTTTTCGCAGAGCTTGACTCATCAGGCGCGCAAGTAGACCGACATGCGTATCCCCCATCTCTCCTTCAATCTCTGCACGTGGCACCAGAGCCGCAACGGAGTCCAACACCACGATATCGACAGCATTTGAACGCACCAAACTCTCCAGGATTTCCAATGCGGACTCCCCGTCATCCGGTTGAGAGAGAACCAGGTTATCCGTATCGACACCCAAACGCCGAGCGTAGCCGACGTCCAGAGCATGTTCCGCGTCAATGAATGCTGCGATACCGCCCAGCTTTTGTGCTTCGGCAATGGTCTCCAGCGCAAGTGTCGTTTTTCCGGAACTTTCCGGACCGTAGATCTCCACGACGCGTCCACGCGGTAATCCGCCAACGCCCAGCGCTAAGTCCAGATTGATTGCCCCCGTCGGAATAGCATCAATTTCCTGCACCGGCTGTTCACCCAATTTCATAATGGCGCCTTTACCAAATTGCTTTTCAATCTTGTTGAACGCCATTTTCAGGGCTTTTTCTTTGTCTTCCTGTTTCATATTTGCAATGGCCATAATGTCTCCTCTATGTTAGATGTTGTTAAGATCCAATACTTTGTGATTTTTTAACAGATAGTCTACGCCGGAAATAACGGTAAACGCCAATGCAAGCCATACGAATAGATCCGGCAGAAACGTTTGATGAACTATTGAAAGGTAACTCTGTTCCATCAGTAGAACAATGATGGCAATCATCTGAAAGGTCGTCTTATATTTTCCCCACTTGGATGCAGCGATGGTCACGCCGTTGGAGGCCGCCACCGTACGAAAACCGGTAATCATGAGTTCTCGAGCGACGATAATGACTACAATCCAAGAAGCGATCCGCCCTTTCCCGACCAAAAGAATAAAGGCGGTGATGGTCAGCACTTTATCCGCTAAAGGATCCATAAATTTACCGAATGTCGTCACCAGATGATCCCGTCGAGCGATATAACCGTCCCAAAAATCGGTTATGGATGCCGCCATAAACAAAATACCGGGAATCGGGCTCGTCGGATCCAGCAACAAATACGATGCCACAAAAAATGGAATTAAACCAACTCGAAGCATGGTTAACTTATTGGGCAGATTCATCGTCATCCTCCTCGTCATGAATATAGACTTCACGCGGTTTCGAGCCGTCCTGCGGCGAAATCGCTCCCATTGCCTCCAGATCATCAATAATACGCCCGGCGCGCGCATAGCCTATACGGAAGCGCCGCTGTAAGCCACTGATGGACGTTGTTTCCTCATGGCTGATAAATTCCAGCACTTCCTCCATCAAAGCATCTTTTGGAGATTCTTCATCCTCCTGCACCACATCGGCAGTCTTTTCCAACGAAGCAATTAACGCCTTGTCATAGCAAACTTCATGCTGATCCGTCAGAAAATGCGTAACTTGTGAGACCTCCGCATCCGATACAAAGGCTCCCTGCACACGCTTCGGCTTTGGAAAATGAGCGGGATAATAGAGCATGTCGCCCTTTCCTAATAGTTTTTCCGCCCCGCTCTGATCCAGAATGGTACGGGAATCAACCGAAGAGGAAACCGCAAAGGAGATGCGCGAAGGAATATTGGCCTTTATCGTTCCGGTAATCACGTCTACAGACGGACGCTGCGTGGCGATGATCAGATGAATACCGCAAGCACGCGCCATCTGCGCCAGGCGTGTAATATGTGCCTCAACATCTTTGGATGCCACCATCATGAGATCGGATAATTCGTCGATAATAAGCACAATGTAGGGCAAATTCTCCATGGAATCATCCACCTTCTGCTGCTCGCGGTAACCACCGATGTCGCGAACGGAAAATTGCGAGAAGAGCTTAAAGCGTCGTTCCATTTCTTTGACCAGTGTGTATAATGCTTTGGCCGCTTTTTTCGGATCCGTAACCACCGGAATCATCAAATGCGGAATTTCATTGTAGACCGAAAGCTCCACCACTTTTGGATCAATGAGGATTAGACGCACTTCAGATGGCGAATACTTATACAAAATGCTCATGATGATGGTGTTGATGCATACCGATTTACCCGATCCGGTGGCACCGGCAATGAGCAAATGCGGCATCTTGGTGATTTTGGCAATCACCGGATGGCCATCAATGCTCTTCCCAAGGGCAATGGGTATTCCGTCTTTTTCCTGCAGAAAAGCATCACTTTGAAACAGATCGCGAAGGGATACCGTATCGGAAACGCGATTAGGAACCTCTATCCCGACATAGGGTTTTCCGGGAATGGGGGCTTCAATTCGAATATCCTGGGCAGCCAGAGCAAGAGCCAGATCATCGGCAAGATTCGTGATGCGACTGACCTTAATTCCTGCCTGTGGCTGGAGTTCAAACTGCGTTACCGTCGGCCCACGTTGGATGGAAACCACACGTGCTTCAATACCGAAGGAACCCAACGTCGATTCTATTTTCTGTGCACGCTGATTCAGATCCGTTTCACGGGCTGTGCCATTCTTTTTACCCGATTTCAGTAATTCAATAGGTGGCGTAATATACGTGTGCTCCCCATCTTCTTCCATGGAGAGTCCAAAATTTTCCATGCTGAACTGCTCCTGTGCTGGCGGCGCAGGGGGCTTTACATGAGGAACGACCGACAGGTTCTCCTTTCCCGTTTGTTGTTCCTGTGGTGATGAAGGAGAAAAAGAAACCGTATCATCCTCGGAAGAAATTCTATTGTCACGCGAGGATGAAAAAGGCAAAACTTCTGTCGGCTCTTCGTCATTATAGGGTTTTGGTACATATGGTCTGGAAAAGTTCTCATCCGAAACAGGATCCAACGGTTCTTCTTTTTTCATGTCATAAGACGCATTTTGTTCGTATGCCTGCTCTTCCTTCTGCTGTTGTTCACGAGCCGCTCGCTTCTCTTGGCGACGATTTTCCGCTTTTTCCTGCAGCGCTTTTCCGGCAACTTTAGTTTTATTCCAGCCGGAATGAATCCATTCACTGAGAATCGTGAAAAACTCCACCATCTTGACGTCAAATAGATGCAAGATAAAGAAGAACAGGACAAAAACAAATAGCAGCCAAATGCCGATTTCGCCGATAATACGCCGAAACAGTAAGCTGAGCATTCCTCCTACAATTCCTGCTCCGCGAAGGTTTTCGCCACGCTCCGCCGAAAGGGAGACGGTTGTTTCAACCGTTGCCGGAGGAAGATCTCGAACCGCGATGATCATCGCGATACAGAGCAACAATGCGGAAAGAAATAACAGTGTTTTAAGCAATTTTCCGTGCAAATTTCCCGATACAGCGGCAAGGAGAAACAGAAAAATCAATGGTGGAACCGTATACGTCATGACCCCGAAAAGTTTAAAGAAGCCGCCACCAAGGACTTTTCCCATCCAGCCCGTTTGCGCACGAAAATAAATCGTCGTCGCACAAACAATGAGAGCAATGAAGCACGCAACGAGAATATATTGTTTTTTTTGGTCTTTTGTTACCGTTCTTCTCCGTCTTGTTGTCTTCGCCATGCTGCCTCCTCACCATCAATCAGTATACCATATCGACAGGTACAAAAAGCGACGCCGACGACAGATTGTGTTCCAACCTGCGTCGGCGCCGTCTCTATTTTTGCTTTTGCGCCTATCGTTTACTTTTCGTTGCGCATCAACGCAATCTCATCAGCGACGAGGGAGCAGCGCCTTACGGGAAAGATTGATGCGACCTTTGTCGTCAATTTCAATAACTTTGACTTTGACCTTATCGCCAATTTCAACGACATCTTCCACCTTTTCCACGCGCTCATTGGCCAGCTTGGAAATATGGATCATGCCCTCTTTATTGCCGCCCAAATCGACAAAGGCGCCAAACTTCATAATGCGTGCTACCGTTCCTTCATACACATCGCCCACTTCAACGTCGCGAATAATATCCAGAATCATCTGTTTTGCTTTTTCGCCGCTTTCTCCATCGGGGGAGGTGATGGTAATGTGACCGTCATCTTCGGTATCAATTACCGCGCCGGTAGCCTCTACAATACCGTTAATGGTCTTTCCGCCTTTTCCGATGACTTCCCGAATCTTCTCGGGATCAATGTCCAGAGCCAGGATGCGCGGAGCATATTTTGAAAGCTCCTTACGCGGTTCGGCAATGCAGTCGGTGAGAACCGTCAAAATTTCCGCACGTGCTTTTTTCGCCTGCGCAAGCGCAATTTCCATAACTTGTTTATCGATTCCCTCGATTTTGATATCCATCTGCAAGGCGGTGATGCCGTCCTTGGTGCCGGCAACCTTAAAGTCCATGTCGCCCAAATGATCCTCAAGTCCTTGAATATCGGTGAGAATGGACATATGTTCGCCCTCTTTAATCAGGCCCATGGCAATGCCGGCTACCGGCTTTTTAATGGGTACACCGGCATCCATCAAAGAAAGCGTGGAGCCGCAGATCGATGCTTGGGAACTGGATCCGTTGGAACTGAGAACCTCGGAGACCACACGAATGGTATACGGGAAGGTTGTGGAATCGGGAAGAACCGGTAGAAGCGCGCGCTCCGCCAAATAGCCATGACCGATCTCACGGCGTCCGGGCGAACGCAACGGTTTTGTGTCCCCTACGCTAAACGGCGGGAAATTGTATTGATGGAAATAGCTCTTCACCACTTCCTCCTGATGGAGGCCGTCAATGTAGAGCACATCGCGCGGACCGCCAAGAGTAACCACGGAAAGTACCTGCGTCTGGCCGCGCTTGAAGAGCCCCGATCCGTGCGCACGCGGAAGCAGACCGCATTCGGCGCTCAACGGACGAATTTCATCCATGGCGCGTCCATCCGCACGCACCTTATCTTCGGTGATAAGACGGCGAACTTCATTGCGCACGATTTCTTCCATAATTGCATCGATATCGTTGCGAATACTCGGGAAGATATCCGCATCGGCAGCTTCAAAAAGCTCAAAGGTTTCTTTTTTGATATCCGCAATGCCGTCTTCGCGAATGGTCTTGTTGTCGGAACGCAGCGCCTGAATCAGACGCTCTTTGGAAAACGCCTCAACACGTTCACGTAGCTGCGCATCCGGTTCATGTTTGACAAATTCAAATTTAGATTTGCCTTCTTCCGCCGCGATTTTCTTAAAAAAGCGGCAAATCGACTGAATTTCTTTATGACCGAACAGAATGGCGTCGAGCATCTGCTCTTCGGAAAGCTCATTCGCGCCGGCTTCAACCATCATAATGGCTTCTTCCGTTCCCGAAACGGTCAAATTCAGCTCGGAATGTTCCATTTGTTCTTCGGAGGGGTTGATGACGTATTCTCCGTTCACATAGCCGACAATAACCGCACCGGTCGGTCCGTCGAAGGGAATATCCGAAAGGGACAAAGCTAAGGAAGAACCGTTCATGGCTAAAATTTCCGGCGGATCATCCGGAGATACGGAAAGGACGGTCGCAATCACCTGCACATCGTTCTTAAATCCTTCCGGGAACAGCGGGCGAATCGGACGATCCATTTGACGCGCATTAAGCGTTGCTTCCATAGAACCGCGCCCTTCGCGTTTAATGTAGCCGCCAGGAATGCGACCCACCGCATAGAGTTTTTCCTGATACTCACAAGTCAGCGGAAAAAAATCCTGTCCTTCGCGAACATTGCGATTCATGACCGCCGTCGTTAAAACGATGCTGTCTCCTGCGCGTAAAATACATTCTCCGTTTGCCTGTTCCGCCACTTTGCCGATCGTGACATGAAAGGCATTGTTCGTTACCTCTGAACGGTAATCGAATTCTCTCATTCTTTCCTCCTCTTAATTTAGATGAACACTCACCCTTCGTCTGCGACGAGGTTGTTCGGGCTTTTCATACACCTGATCAGTATATCAAATTGCACGCAGGGACGCGAATTTCCGGTTAAAATTTTTCCTCATCTTTCACTGGACTAATCACTTTTTGAAATTAAAATACGTGAAAAATATAAAAAGCCTCGCCCACCGAAAAGGTGGGCGAGGACATTCGCGAAAAGATTCCGTCTCATTAACCGCGCAAGTTCAAGCGGGCAATGAGATCACGATAGCGCTCGATATCGAGCTTGTAAAGATAGTTCAACAGACCACGGCGCTGACCGATGAGCATATAAAGTCCGCGACGGGAATGGTTATCGTTCGCATGACTTTTAAGGTGCTCCGTCAATTCCGCAATGCGATAGCTCAACAGAGCAATCTGCACTTCCGGTGAACCGGTGTCCTTTTCATTTTTGCCGTATTCTTTGATGATTTCCGCTTTTTTTTCTTTTGTCAGCATCTCCTCTTCCTTTCGTTCGCTGCTTTCTAAGAGAGGGTCGGAGTACCGTTCTCCGAGAAAGAGTACTTGTCTACTATACTCGGTTTGCATTGAAAATGCAACAGTTAATTCCTTTTCACCTCGTGGGATGTTCCTTCTCCCATTCCTTTGCCCAGGCACGCAACAGCTTTTCATCCTTTTGCATCTGTTTTGTAAGCTGTAACGGGTCGGAAAAACGAATATTCTTTCGCTCAAATCGCAAAAAAGATAGGCTCATCGGCATTCCATAGATGTTTTCCGCAAAATCGAAAAAATAGGTTTCTATGCGAATTTCTGTACCGTCTTGAAACGTGGGATTCGTTCCCACCGACGTCATGCCGAAGCGTTCTTGCCCGGAAAATACGCCTTTTGTGAGATAAACGCCTTCATGCGGGATAAGGTAAGGAAAGGAAATTCCCAGATTGGCGGTAGCAAAGCCCAGTCCGTGACCGCGTCGCGATCCATGTACGACTTTTCCGGAAAGCGTGTACGGCGAACCGAGCATGGCATTTGCCCGTTCAATCTCGCCGCTGAGAATCGCTTCACGAATGCGTGTGGAACTGATGCGTTCTCCTTCGTACTGCACATCGTTTACTACGGTTACGCGAAACAGTCCTTCCTTTTCCGCTTCCAAAAGGTCGGCAACGGAACCGGCAGCATGGGCGCCGAAGCGATAGTCCTCGCCCACCACCACATGACGCACCTGAAAATCACGATGCAGAATGTCGCGCATAAAAACGTCCTTTGTCTGTGCGGCAAAAGCGGCATCAAACGTGCAAAGAATAATGGTCTCGATACCGCAGGTACGAAGGCGTTCCGTTTTATCCTCGACCTGCATCAAATACCGTTTTGTATCTTTCGCCAGTAACGAGGACGTGTGATTTTTAAAGAGCAACACTGCCGCCGATAACCCACGTTTATCAGCAATGGCTTTTGCCGTAGCCAATAATTTTTGGTGCCCACAATGCACACCGTCAAAATTTCCCAATGCGATCACGCTCGGCAATTCTTGTCGAAATCCGCTCTGATCGTAATCCAATAGTCTCATCTTGTCCTATCCGTTTCACGCGCTATTCGGCGAGCATCTTCTTCATCTTCAACCGTTCCTGACAACGGTGTCCAATACCCAAAAAACGGGAGCCTTCATAAACACGCACCAATTCCTTCTCTCCGTCGGGAAGCTTAAAAAGCGCATTCGTTGAAGAACCCGAAAAATTTTCTTTTTCTTCGGTAGACAAGTCGCCCTCACGAAGAAGTACAACCTGCCCCTGCGAGACGCGCCAACTCTGTTGAGGAGTAAGCACGACTTTTGCAAATTGAGGAAGCGCCAAATCCGCAGGCAACAAACAAGCTTCCGCTTCTGCGCATGTCATTGCTTTAATCGATGAGATCCTTATGGCGTCCTTTGCGGTAAATGAACCGACCTTGGTGCGCTCCAATGCCGTCATTGTCGCATACGTTCCCAATGCACGACCTAAATCCGCTATGAGCTGACGAATATACGTGCCTTTGGAACATCGACAGCGAAAAACGGCACCATCTTTCAGCTTCTTTTCCAATGTTAGAGACGAAACCGTGACGGAGCGCATAGGGCGCGTGACGGGCAAACCCTTTCGGGCATATTCATATAGTTTTTTTCCGTTCACTTTCACGGCACTATACAGGGGTGTTTGCTGCTGAAAAGAGCCAACAAAGCGGGCGGCTCCCGAAAGCAGCTCCTCTTCGCTAATTATCGTTTTTTCACTTTGCCGAAGAACTGTCCCCGTAGAATCCAGCGTGTCGGTTTCTTCGCCGAAACGCATCGTAAAGACGTATTCCTTTTCACCCTCATCGAAATATTCGTTAAGACGTGTCGCTTTGCCTACAAGAACAGGCAAAACACCGGTCGCCATGGGATCAAGGGTGCCGATGTGACCGACACGGCGCACCTGCAACACACGGCGAACGATCGCCACAACATCAAACGACGTCATATCGGCTTCTTTATAGACGTTAAGAATGCCGATCATGGACGATCAAGTCCTTCTAACACGCTACGTAGTAAGGGGAAAACGTCTTTGTTCTCTCCCTCAATGGTTGCCCCCGCCGCCTTGGTATGTCCGCCGCCACCGAAAGATTCGGCAATCTTCGCCACGTTTACCTTTTCTTTGGAGCGAAAACTCACCTTCTGTACGTCCTGTTTTTGCTCTTTAAGAATGACAGCAACTTCTACGCCCTGTAAATTGCGCAATGTGTCCACGACACCTTCCGCTTCGGGCATAGCGAGTCCGTACTTTGCGATGAGCTCCTGCGTAATATTGGCAAGCATGACGCGCCCATCGTGAAGGGAAAGCGCCTGCTCAACCACCGCGCCTTCAAAAGCGATACGCTTCGGATTCTCATTTTGATACTCATGAAAATAGACGCGTTTCGCATCTGCTCCGCAATCGAGCAACCTGGCTGCCAGACGATGCGTACGCGCACCGGACGTATCATACAGGAATCGATTGGAATCGGTAGTAATCCCCGCATAGAAGGCGGTAGCCGCATCCGCAGAAATCGTCCAGCCGTTCTCCAGCAGAAAGGCGGCGATGATTTCACAAGTCGATGACGCTTTCGGATCCAGAATGGCATAATCACAGCGTCCGTCATTGGTCAAATGGTGGTCGAAATTAATGCTGTGCCTGCTGTTCGCCAGAGCGATTTGCGCCCGTCCCAGTCGCGTCGTATCTCCGAGATCGACACGTATAAAGAGGTCGTAGTTACGCTTTTCATCCACCGGACGTAGGGCAGCAAACGCCGGCAGATAGGAAAAATGGGAAATTTGTTCCTCCGCCAGCATATCTACCGTTTTTCCTGCTTCCGACAAAACGAGCCCGAGGCCTAAGACGGAGGCATAGCTGTCCCCATCCGGATTGACGTGACCGGAAATGGCCACCGTTTGAGCATCACGCAACAGACGATTTGCCTTCTCCTGTTCGGTCATGCTTCCTCCCCCGTCTGTGTATCTGCGTCACCTCTTGCTGCACGGCTTTCTTCAT
Organism: Murdochiella sp. Marseille-P8839; assembly: GCA_019753405.1. GTDB lineage: Bacteria > Bacillota > Clostridia > Tissierellales > Peptoniphilaceae > Murdochiella. The sequence goes on from JAIKLF010000001.1 coordinate 531,747, forward strand.
CCTTGCGCAAAGTGTCCGCAATCAGCTTATCCATATACATTCCATGTTCGATCGAGTCGTCCAAATGAAATCGAAGTTCCGGAATTTGACGCAGTTTGACATGATGCGCCAGATAATTCTTTAAAAACCCTTCCGCATTACGGAGTCCTTCAATCGTCTGGCGCTTATCCCAATCAGAGCCCATTACGCTGACATAAATGTCCGCATAGGACAGATCATTCGATACACGAACCTCCGACAAGGTGAGCACCGAAGCGATTTTCGGATCCTTCAGTGCAAAGAAGATGGCCTCCGACAGCGCTTTCTTGACTTCCTGAGAGATACGCCCCAAGCGTTTTTCATTCATGGCGCCCTCACTTTCTTTTTTTGGCTAATCGACGCTTACTCTGCAGGCACTTCCACTTCATGGAAGCATTCCACCATGTCGCCGACTTTCACATCGTTATAGCGGTCAATACCGAGTCCGCCCTCAAATCCGGTCGCAATTTCCTTCACGTCATCCTTAAAGCGGCGTAAGGAGGAGATGGTCCCTTCATGAATAACAACGTCATTGCGCAACAGGCGAACCCCGGCGTTACGAACAATCTTGCCTGAGGTGACATAGATGCCGGCAACGGTTCCGATGTTCGGCACCTTGAAGGTTTCACGAACCTCACAACGTCCAAGCACCTCTTCCTTGATTGTCGGCGAGAGCATGCCCTTGATGGCCTGTTCAATGTCTTCAATCGCGTCGTAAATTACACGATAGGTGCGAATATCAATTTCATCGCGCTCCGCCTGACGAATAGCACCTTGGTTCGGACGGACATTAAAACCGATGATAATGGCATTGGAAGCCACCGCCAGCATAACGTCGCTTTCGCTGATGCCGCCGACCGCGCCGTGAATGATATTGACCTTGACTTCCTGATTGCCCAACTTAGCAAGCGATCCGGCAAGCGCGTCAATTGTTCCCTTCACGTCCGTTTTGACGATGAGATTGAGTTCCTTTAATCCTTCTTCCGAAATCTGCATATGCAGATCGTCCAGCGAAATATGGGTGGTTTTGTTTAGACGTTCATCTCGATTGCGCTGGGCAACCTTTTCGGCAAAGCTTCTGGCCACCTTTTCATCGGCCACCGCATAAATGGCATCCCCCGCTTCCGGAAGATCCGAAAGTCCGGTAATTTTGACCGGCATGGACGGACCGGCTTTATGCACTTTTTTGCCGTGCGAGTCAAACATCGAGCGAATATGGCCGCTTACCTGGCCGGACACAACATAATCCTTGTCGAAAAGCGTGCCGTTTTGCACAAGAACCGATGCCGTCGCTCCGCGTCCGCGTTCGATTTGCGATTCCAATACGACCCCTACCGCCGCGCGATGCGGATTCGCTTTGAGTTCTTCCATCTCGGCCACCATGACGACCATCTGCAGTAAATCTTCGATTCCGTCACCCGTTTTTGCAGAGAGCGGGATCATGATAATATCACCGCCCCATTCTTCCGCGACAAGGCCCTGTTCCGCCAATTCGGTCATCACGCGATTGGGATCCGCTCCCGGACGATCCATTTTATTAATCGCAACAACGATGGGCACTTTCGCCGCTTTGGAGTGGTTAATCGCTTCAATTGTTTGCGGCATAACACCGTCATCTGCCGCAACAACCAGAATAACGATATCCGTCGTCTGGGCACCTCGGCTACGCATTTGCGTAAACGCTTCATGGCCCGGCGTATCAATAAACGTGACCGGCTTACCATCCACCATAGCTACCGACGCACCGATGTGCTGCGTGATACCGCCGGCTTCACCACGCGTAACGGCGGTTTTTCGGATCGCATCCAGAAGAGACGTTTTACCGTGGTCAACGTGACCCATCACGGTCACAACAGGCGGACGCGGTTTTAATTCGGAAGGATCATCCTGGATATTAAGAGGCTCAAAGATTTCATCGACATCCGAATCTTCGGGCTCGGTGATGAGCACATCAAATTTTTCCGCTACTTTAGATGCCGTCTCAAAAGTGATGGATTCATTAAGGCCGGCCATGATGCCCATTTTAATGAGTTCGGTAATGATCTCCATCGAGTTTTTGCGTATCGCCTTAGCAAAATCACCTACCGTAATTTCGGCGGGAATTTCAATAATGCTGTCCACATCATCGGTCTCGATGGGACGCTGATCAACATTCTTCTCTTTTTTTACCGCTTTTTTGCGTCTACGGCGTGATGAAGCCGTTTCCTCTTTTTTTACTTCCGCCTCCATAACACGTGCCGGAACATGCTGCTTATCCTTTTTCTTTTTTTCCACGTGTGGCTTGCGAACAGGAACATCATCCTCCTCGTTTTGAGAACGGCGCTTGTCTTTTTTTGTTTCTTTTTTGGTTTCTTTCTTCGTCTCTTTCCCGGTTTCTTTCTTTGTTTCTGTTTTTGTCATCTTTGTCGATTTTGCACTTGGCTTGGCGCTCTTCTTGTTGGCAAAGAATGTGCGAATTCTCTCCACATCGCTGTCTTGAATGGCAGACATATGGGAAGGAAACTCCAGTGAAAATTCATTTTTCAAAAATTCCCGAAAGGGACCGGTCGGTTTTCCCAGTTCTTTTGCTAACTCGTATACTCTCATCTTTACCTCGATTCCTCAATCGATCGTTTCAGCTCTTCATAAAAGGACTCTCCTATTTTTGTCTTTAACGCAGCTTTTAAACGATTCTTTTTCTCCGCTTTTTCGATACAGACGAGCGAGCGACAGATATAGGCGCCCCGTCCGTCCAATTTACCTGTTTTATCCACACATACTTCCCCGGAAGGCAGACGAACCGCGCGGAGAAGATCGGATTTCGGTTTTCGTTCCCCGCAGACCACGCATTTGCGAAGCGGTTCTTTTTTAGGCATCCTCGCCGCCTTCTGTCGAAAGAGCATCCTCGTGCTCTATCGACTCGGATTCTTTTTCTGTGGGAAGCGCAAACAGATCGAGCGGTTCTTCTCGGCTATCTTCTCCCTCAAAAGCTAAGGGATCAGCATCGTACTGCGACTGCCCTTTAATATCGATCTTCCAACCGGTCAAACGCGCAGCCAGGCGTACATTTTGCCCCTCTTTTCCAATGGCAAGCGAAAGCTGATCATCCGGCACAATGACTACCGCGGAATGATCCTCCTCATGGAGAATCACCTTGTTCACCGCTGATGGGCTCAACGCATTGGCGATAAATTGCTTGGAATCTTCGCTATAGATAATGATGTCCATTTTTTCGCCGATTAACTCATCCACAATGAGATTTACGCGATTCCCCTTATACCCGACACAGGCACCGATCGGATCAATGTTCGGATCGTGTGACCAAACGGCGATTTTCGTTCGTGACCCGGCTTCGCGGGATACTGAATAAATATCCACTACACCATCGCTAATTTCCGGCACCTCCTGTTCAAAAAGGCGCGCGACCAGGTTAGGGTGGGCGCGAGAAAGAAGAATTTGCGGTCCGCGAGAAGAGATGCGGACATCACAAACATAGAGCTTAACCCGATCGCCGACATGCAGATGTTCGCCCGGAATCTGCTCTCTTTTTGTAATCACGCCTTCGGTCTTTCCCAGGTTGATATAGACATTATTGTTGTCAATGCGTTGTACCGTTCCGACAATCATTTCCTTCATGCGGTCAATATAGGCATCATATACGGCTTCGCGTTCAGCATCGCGAAGTTTCTGAATAATGATGTTTCGTGCCGTCTGGGCGGCAATGCGACCGAAGTTATCGGGTTGTACCTCGATGCGAATACTGTCCCCCACCTGCACCTTGGGATAGCGCACAACCGCTTCTTCCAGGCGAATCTGTCGAATGGGATCTTCGACCTTTTCTACGACTTCCCGCAGCTGATAGACATGAAAATCTCCAGTCATCGCATCGGCAACGACTTCCACATTGGTCTCATCTTGGAAATTTTTCTCGTAGCTTTTCTCCAACGCTTTCGCCATCGCCTCTAATATGACCTCTTTTGAGATGCCCTTCGTATTCTGTAATTCATCCAGGGCTTGCAGTAACTCTTTGTTCATGTACCTTCTCTTCCCTCCTTACTATTCTTTAATTGAATGCGATATACGGACGAATTTGGGAAATGTCCGCACGCAGCAAGCGGCGTTCGTTCTCCTTGTCGTTCACCACAATGGCCTCATCATCAAAGTTGATCAACGTGGCAACCAATTGCTTTGATCCGTTTTCTTTTTTGTAAAAGCCGATCTCCACTTTTTTGCCGAAATTAATCTCCAACTGGCGATCCGTTTTTAACGGCCGCGAAAGATCGGGCGAACTGACTTCAAGCAGATAATGCTGATCAATGGGATCCCATTCATCCAATTTCAAACTGAGCACATTGCTGACCGCTTCGCAGTCATCTACGGTAATGCCATCCGGATGATAGATGAAAAAACGCAGAATATTGTCTCCCTGTTCATGCACAAACTCGACATCCAACAACTCATAGCCGACCTCTTTCACCACTTCGTCAAAACGCGGCCGCCAGGTCTTTACCAAACTCTGCTTCATCAGGCCTCCTTCCGGTCTGAAAAAAACAAGAGCGGGGATCCGCTCTTGTTCCAAGACAACATCAATCATGTATATTTTACCATATTTTCATTCAGATAACAAGCACACGCTACTCCCATGCATCGACTAAGGGATAATATACCTTATCCTTTTTTGCCGGATGATATTCCACGCCGTTCAAGGAAGTGGTATTCGTGATTTCCAGTGTACCGGTCGGAGACGAATAAGCGACGGCATCGAACTCTTCCCAAGTAATCGTCTTCATTGTTTTCGTTTCCCAATCGAGACGATCGCCATGCGCCGGCACTGACTCCACTAACTCCGGTCGATCGCTAAAGAAGAAAAGACTCTTGTTTTCCTCATCATATCGAACAAAAACGGCACCGTCCCCTTGAATATACCGATAGCCGATCGAACGCTGATCAATCGTAAAGAGCATTTTTTCCTGTTTTAAAGAATAGACGAAGGTTCCATAATAGTCATGAAATACAATCGTATCTGCCGAATCATAATCCAACACCGGAGAAACCACGGTCGTATTGGGATAGGGCTTTTCTGCCGACAGAAAGAAACGATTCGCTTCCGATTTTTCTTCCTTTTGCGTATTAGATTGACAGCCGACGAAAAAGAGACAACAAAAGACAAGTAAACAGAATATAGCTTTCTTTTTCATATTCACCTCCATTGCATTCGTAAAAACTATACGACACCATCAATAGGGTTCCAAAAGAAATGCTCTTCACGTTAAATATAGCATATTCTTATGCGACAGAAAACGTACAATAGAGTACAATAGAAGCACTTTGCAAGGAGCCGTATTTGCGGCATCTATCGACAACAGAAAGGATATCCTATGAACACCCAAAAGATTGAACAAGGCGTTCGCCTGCTTTTAGAGGGTATCGGTGAAAATCCCGATCGCGAAGGCCTTCTGGAAACACCGGCACGCGTAGCACGCGCCTGTGAGGAACTCTTTGGCGGGTTGGACGTAACGGCGGAAAAACATCTTTCGAAAAACTTTTAATTTGTAAATGACAAAATCGTCATTGAAAAAAATATTCCGTTCTATTCCCTATGCGAACATCACCTCCTTCCCTTTTACGGAGAAGTACACATTGCATATATTCCCAATGGAAAAGTCGCCGGACTTTCGAAGCTTGCTCGCACGGTAGAAGTGTATGCCAAGCGGCCGCAGATTCAGGAACGCATGACGCAACAAATTGCGGAAGCGCTTCGCGACTATTTGGGCGCCAAGGGCGTTTTGGTTGTGGCAAAAGCGGAACATCTCTGTATGACGATGCGCGGCATTAAAAAGCCGGGCACAAAAACGGTAACGGCCTGCGCGTTGGGTAGCATCGAAGAGGATGAGGCTCTGAAAAATGAAGTCTATCGCTTAATGGATTTCTAATGGATACGGTAAAACGAGTGGAAGAACCGATGGAAAATGCGAATCGGATTTATCAAGATCCTTATTATGTGACGCTTCTATCTCGTCTGGAAGAGTTGGAAAAAGAGCGCGTATTCTGTAAGCATGATCTGAGCCACTTTTTAAGCGTGGGACGTATCGCCTACATTCTCTCTTTGGAAGAAGGACTTTCCGTCTCCAAGGATGTGCTCTATACCGCCGCGCTATTGCATGATATCGGGCGTGTAGAGGAACTGACCTCCGGCATTTCACACGATGAGGCCTCTGCAAGCATTGCCGAGAAGTTTTTAGCGGAATCTACCTTTACGGATGAAGAAAAGCAAACGGTGCTATCCCTCATTCGTGGCCATCGAAATCGCGGTGAGAATTCGCTAACGGAACTATTTTATCGCGCCGACAAACTGTCACGATCGTGCGCCTACTGTCCGGCCATAGACCTCTGCCATTGGCCGGAGGAACGAAAAAATCGAACGCTACGCTATTAGGAGGCATCATGGATCATTTGCGCATAAAAGATCTGGAAATTATGGCTCATCACGGCCTTTTTCCGGAAGAAAAAAAGTTGGGACAGAAATTTCTGGTTTCTGTGGATTGCGCCTACAATATGAAACAAGCAGCCATAGAGAATGATTTAGAACGTTCCATCCATTACGGTCTGCTTTGTCAGGATATTTCCCGTCTCCTCACGGAAAACACATATGATCTTCTCGAAACATGTGCTTATCGCATTGTACAGCACATTTTTTCCCTCTTTCCCTTTGTTCGTGAAGCGACCGTATCCATAAAAAAGCCTTTCGCTCCCATCGGTCTTCCACTGGACTATCCGGAGGTTTCGATCACCCGTAAAATGCGCACCTACTGGATTGCGCTTGGTACCAACCTGGGCGATCGAAAAGCAAATCTGGATCAAGCCCTCAAGGCCATGAAAGAATCAGGTCTGGTAGTGACAAAATTGTCTTCCATTTTGGAGACGAAGGCATGGGGTAAAACTGATCAGCCGGATTTTCTGAACCAAGTCGTAGAGGTTCAAAGTATTGAAGAACCGGAAGATATGCTGACAATTTTGCAACAGATTGAAGCCGACCTGGGACGCGTTCGTCATGAACATTGGGGACCGCGACCCATCGATTTGGATATCCTTTTGGTTGATCGGGATATCATTCAATCAGAGCGATTGACTGTCCCGCATCCATACATGACGGAACGCGCCTTTGTGCTGGATCCGTTAAACGAAATTGCACCCTTTGTTGTTCATCCGATGCGCCAAAAAGCCATAAGGGAACTCTATGAAGAGTTACATCAGCAGGGATAAAAGTTGAAAAGCAAAAAGACGGTGACTCAATTCACCGTCTTTTTTTATTGTCTATCGCATTTTTAACGGGTATAGCCCCCGAAATTGATGTCTTCCTGTTGATCCGCCAGACGAACCGCATCCGCGACCATGGCCGCCATGCGATGCTCCGCCACCGTGTGCACGCGAACGACCTCTACGCCTTCCCGAGCGGCCAAGGCCGTGAGTATGGCCGAAGCGACGTCGCGATGACGGAATCCTTCCTCGGTATCCGGATCTACGCAATAGCCTGCCTCCTGCAACATATTGACAATAAAGCGTTTCCGAGAAACGCCAAGGAAGATACCGTAACCCATGGCATGCAGATCCGGTAAATGTTGGATCAGACGCAAATTGTCGCGTTTAGACAGGCCGAAGCCGATGCCCGGATCAAGCAGGATGTGTTCCTGCGGAATACCAGCTTCCTTTGCAAGCGCCAGACTTCGGTCAAGATAGCGATGCAGAAGAACGAGAATATCGTCTTCCGTCGCCGCCTCTCGTTTTTCTCCGTCTGTGAACGCTTTTCCTTCTCCGAAGGTCGGGAACTTTTTGCTGTTGGGATGGTCGGGACGGATAACAACCGGATTAAACATCGCGATGAGTCCCGCCTGCTTTTCAGCAATGATCTTCGCCATGTTCTCGTCGCCAATAAGACCGGTAATATCGTTTATGATATCGCACCCTGCTTCCAGAGCAGCTTTTGCCACCGGCGCCTTCCAAGTGTCCACCGAAATCAACGCATCCGTCTTCTCGCGCAGCGATTTAATCACCGGTACAACGCGACCGATTTCTTCCTCGATCTCAATGTAATGCGAGCCCGGGCGAGTGGATTCCCCGCCGATATCCAGCATATCCGCACCTTCTTCTAAAAGTGCAAGCGCGTGGTTCACCGCTTTTTCCGTCGTGTCCCATTTTCCGCCGTCCGAAAAGGAATCCGGCGTAACATTGACGATGGCACAGATTCGACACGCATCGTCAGCCTTAAATTGATGATGACCGATCTGAAAAATTGGATTCTGTTGCATGCTATTCTCCTTCATGTTTGAGATAGGTGCGCACGTGTCCGATCATATAGAGCGATCCGACGAAGACCACGGCGCTATTTGGGGTCGTGCAATACTTTTTTGCTGCATTCCAGGCTTCTTCCAAACGATCGCATGGTGTAGCCTCACACCCGCGTTGACGAATCTTTTCAGCCAGTTCTTTTGCCGGCATGGCACGCGGATTATCCGGTGTTAAGGTGATCACATGCTTGGCCAGAGGCAGAAAAAGATCCAGCATTTTGTCAATTTCTTTATCGGCCAAAATACCCAACACCATGACAAGTTGTCGATCGCCCAAAAAGTCCTTAACGGATTGCGCGAACAGGCGTGCCCCGCCGGGATTGTGCGCACCGTCCAGAATGGTGAGCGGAGAATCCAACACCTTTTCAAAACGTCCCTTCCAGGCGGTCTTCTGCAAGCCGCGAAGAATCGCGTCGTCATCAAGAGCAATCCTACCGTTTTTACGCAATAAGGAAATTGCGCTGAGCGCCATGATCGCATTGGGCATCTGATAGTCCCCCATCATGGATAATGAAATCGGCCAGACTTTTCCTTCAGCATCCGTCCAAGTGAAGCGCTGACCGTCAATGGATGCGCTTTCAACCACAAGAGAGCTAAAGTCAGGCTTAAGTATTGGCGCATCCTGCCGTTTCGCAACCGCTTCAACGGTTTCCTCCACTTCCTTTTCTTGCGGATAGAGTACCACCGGGCAACCGGGTTTAATAATGCCCGCTTTCTCACCGGCAATGGCGGATAAGGTGTTGCCGAGATATTTGGTATGGTCCAGTGAAATAGAACAGATGAGACTCACCCACGGTTTTTCGATAATGTTGGTGGCATCGAGACGACCTCCCATGCCGACTTCCAGGACAACCATATCCACCTCGGCTTCCTGAAAGCAGAGAAACGCAAGGGCGGTTTCCAGCTCAAACTGACTAGGTAAATTCGCTCCGTCCTTTTTCATCTCTTCCACCGCCTGCTGAACGCGTGCAGTGTTACGAATAATAGCATCATCCGAAATGGGAACATTATTTACTTGAATGCGCTCATTAAAACGTTCCAACGCAGGCGACGTATAGAGTCCCACGTGATAGCCGGCTTCGATCAGAATGGTCGACAGAAAGGCTGCCGTGGATCCCTTCCCGTTCGTTCCGGCGATATGAAGATACGGCATATCCTTCTGCGGATCGCCCAGACGGTGCAGGAGATCGCGTACCGTATCCAGTCCCAATTTCACGCCGAATTTGGCCTGTTGTTCATAAAACGCAATGCTTTGTTCAATCGTCATGTCCAGCTCCTTTCGCTGTCATTCCTCATTATAAGCACCGCCGCACAAAATGAAAGGGGCGATTAAAATCCCGGTAGAAAACTCATCTGATTGCTTTCAGGAAGGTCATTAAGGAGGCCATGGTCCACCAGCGATTGAAACGCGCTGCGCGGAATTCTTGTGCGCTGCTTAAAGTCCGAGCGGGAAAGGAATTCGCCATCCTGCATCGCCGATTTGATGGATTCGGCGTTGCTCTCAGACACATCATCCAGTGCAGCCAACGGCGGAAGCACCGCATCTGATCCTGCCGTGCGAAAGACGGCTGCATCGGAAGTTTCCCGACTTGGTGCAGCAAAGGTCAGGCCACGAGCGAACATTTCCTCAATAATTTCCCACAAAGCCCATTTTCCGCCGTCAATCGCTTCCCCCGCCTCTTTTGCACTTTGCAATTCTTTCATGCGTGTTTGGGCTTCTTCCAGCGATGACACGAGAAACGATGAAGAAAACAGACTCAGGTGTTGCGTAAAATAGGTGGCATAAAACGCCGCCGGTTGATGCACCTTAAACCAGGCAATGCGATAGCTCATCATGACATAAGCGGTGGCATGCGATTTCGGAAACATGTATTTGATCCGCTGACAGGAATCAATGTACCAATCCGGCACATTGTGTTCCTTCATATGCTCTTCCACACCTTCCGGAATTCCCTTGCCTTTGCGGACGGATTCCATGGTCTTAAAGCTTTCCAATTTGTCCATCCCCATGTGAATCAGATAGTTCATGATGTCATCACGCGTACAAATGGCGTTTCTCAGCGTGGTCTTTCCGTTGCGAATGAGTTCTTCCGCGTTATTGAGCCATACATCGGTTCCGTGCGAAAGGCCGGAAATGCGACATAATTCACCGAAAGTCGTCGGCAAGGTCTGTTTCAACATTCCACGCACGAAAGTGGTCCCGAATTCTGGAATGCCCAATGTGCCATCCGAACTGTTGGAATACGGATGTATCGCTTTTAAGGACTCCGTGGAACGGAAGAGTGACATCGTATCGGCATCATCAAAGCGGATCGTTAGCGGATTGATGCCGGTCATCTCCTCCAACTGACGAATGATCGTGGGACTCGTGTGTCCCAGCTCATCCAATTTCAGCAGGCAGTGATCCAAGTTGTTGTAACTGAAATGCGTTGTGCGCACATCGCTTTTCACATCATCCGCCGGATACTGGATCGGTGTAACATCGGTTATATCCATCTGTTTCGGCACAATCATCAATCCGCCGGCATGCTGGCCAGTCGTGCGTTTTGTGCCTTCCATCGTATGCTGCAGTGCACGGATGCGCGCCGCAGAGAGCTGTTTCTCCTCCTCCGGCACATACGGCTGTTCCACATATTTTCGAATAAATCCATAAGCGGTTTTTTCCTGGATACCGGAAATCGTACCGGCACGAAAAACCTTACCTTCTCCGAAAAGCTCTTCGGTGTATTTATGAATGGTGGGCATGTAGACACCGGCAAAGTTCAAATCAATATCCGGTTCCTTATCACCGTTAAAGCCTAAGAAAACTTCAAACGGGATGGTGTGTCCGTCACGCTCCATCGGCGTATTGCACTGGGGACAATTTTTTGGCGGCAAGTCAAAACCCGATTCCACCGATCCGTCCTCAATGAATTCGCTGTGACGACAGTGGGGGCAGACATAATGCGGCACCAACGGATTGACCTCGGTGATATCCGCCATGGTGGCAACAAAGGAGCTGCCGACCGATCCGCGCGAACCAACTAAATAGCCGTCACGATTGGATTTCTGGACAAGGCGTCTGGCGATAACGTAAAGCGACGAGTAGCCGTTTGAAATGATGGAGTCCAACTCCTTTTCCAGTCTGGCGCTAACCAGCTTGGGAAGCGGAGAACCATAGCGTTTTTCTGCATTGGCATAAGAGGACGTGCGCAACTCTTCGGCCGCACCTTCGAGTTCCGGCGAATAGGTTTCCGAAGGAATCGGTGCGATGAATTCAAATGCATCGGCAAAACGTCCGGTCGCCTTCACAACGATTTCCTCTACCGTTTCCTGCGGAAGAAACGAAAAGGCGTTCTTCATCTCGACCGTATTGAGAAGACGAAAACGTCCGTTTTCATCAAAGTCTATATTACGCTGGTAATTGATCAGAATATTCCGTGCCAGGCGATCGCCCGGATCCAGATAGCTCGGCGTGCCGATGGCGATGACCGGTTTCTGTTCGCTCTTACCCAGAGCGAGGAGACGGCGGATAATGCGCTGCATATGGGCTTCATCCGCAACCAGTTCATGGCGCATGGCCGTTGGCGTGAACGAAGGCGGTTGCACCAGAAACACATCCACATCCTTAGCTAAGGATCGAATGTAGTCCTCCGGCATATCTTCCGCAATCGCTTCAAAAAGCTTCGAACCGATAAGTCCGGATGCGGTGAGAAGACCTTCTTTCTTTTCCCGCAAAAGTTTTTCAGGAATGCCAGGGCGTCCGTAGTCAAAATAATCAATATTGGCGAAAGAGATGAGCTCATATAAGTTTTTGAGGCCGCTGTGCTTTGGACAATACACCAGAAGTTCCGATTCACGGTGACGGGAAAGTGGATAAGAAGAAGGCGTACGATTGATCTCCGAAAGCGGAATGTCGAGTTCCTTCCATTCTTCCCACAGGCGAAGAAAAGCCGCGCCGGTTGCGGTCGCGTCGTCAATGGCGCGGTGATGATGAAATTGTGGCACGTGCAATTCTTTTGTAATGGTGTCCAATTTGTGATTTTTAAATTCCGGATGCAAACAGCGGGCAAGCCATAACGTGTCCATCCAGACGGGCTCCACGGAAAGGCCTAATCGTTTCGCATTTTCCCGGATGAATCCCACATCAAAACGGGCATTGTGCGCTACCCAAATGCTGTCTTTCGCAAATTCTAAAAAGCGTGGAAGGACCTCTTCAATCGTCGGCGCACCTGCCACCATCGCGTCGGTAATGGATGTCAACTCGGTAATGCGCTCCGGAATGGACCGCTGGGGATTTACAAAAGCGGAGAACTCGTCTACTTTTTGCCCGTCTTCATAGCGAACAGCACCGATTTCGATAATGGCTTCGCTATAACGCGAAAAGCCGGTCGTTTCAAGGTCAAAGACAGTAAAGGCTTTCGGCTCATCCGGAAGTGAAACATGATAGGGATTGGAAAGAATTTCCAGATCATCATCCAAAAGCTTGGTCTGCACACCATAGAGAACTTTAATATCTGTCCCTTTAACGGCTTTAGCGATCAGCGGATAAGCTTGAAGAGAGCCCACATCCGTAATGCCTACCGCAGTGTGTCCCCAGGCCTTAAGTCTTTTCACCAAATTCTCCGCGTCGATGGTTCCTTCCATCATGCTCATTTGGGTATGCACTGCGCACTCTACGCGCTTCTCCGCCGCCGGATCCGTCATCGGCTCTTCCGGAGCCGGGCGACCGCCATTGGTCATAAACAGAAGCTGGTTCGCATAGCTGTCAAACTGCAGCTGTCCGCGAACACAGACGAAATTGCCCTTAGACAACACAGCACGAACGCTGTCCGCTTCTTTTTCCTTCGAAAAATATTTTCCGCTGAGTGCAGCGCCATCTCGGGAAAACAGATCATAGCGAAAAATGATGCTGCCGGATTTTGTGGGAATTTCTTCCACATTTTGCACCGTTCCCTGCGTCATAATTTTTTTTGCGCTCTGGGTAACATTCGCTAAAGGGATTAGATCTTCCTTTTTGGCAAAGCGACCGAATTGCAATGCAGGCGTTTCTTTCTTCTCCCGCATATTACTTCCTCGAGGGACACAGACCGGTTCATCGTAGAGAGGAAGTATGGATGGTGACGATTGTTCTTCCGTTATCCAACTCACTTCGACCTTTGTCCGATAACGTTTTGCCAAGGCAAGAGAAATGGCTTCCACCTCATCTGCGGAGGGCGTTTCGCCGAGAAAAAGAAAACGCGCCAGAGAAGTTTTCGGATCATACTGCACTTCGTGCAGCGAATAATCCGCAAAACACTCCTCCGGCCCGTCTGAACAATTCAATAGAGCATATAACTGCATTTCAATTCTCCATCTGTTCTATTTCATCCAGCAAGGCTTCTAAAAGATGCTCTTCCGGCACCTGGCGTATCACCTTTCCTTTTTTAAAAATCACTCCGCTTCCATTGTTTCCGGCAATTCCTATATCCGCCTCTCTTGCTTCTCCGGGGCCATTTACCGGACATCCCATAATCGCGACGCGTAAATTTTTATGTTGCGCGGCCAACGCTTTTTCCGCCTGCGACACCAGCGAAAACAGGTCAATTTTCGTTCGTGCACAGGTCGGACAGGAGATAAGCTCCACCCCTTCCTTTCGCAGACCGAGAACCTTCAAGATCTCGATACCCAATCGTACTTCCTCTACAGGATCACCGGTGAGCGAAACACGAATCGTATCGCCGATGCCGCGCAGTAGAAGTGCGCCGATTCCCATGGCAGACTTGACCGTTCCGGTATAGAGCGGGCCGGCTTCCGTAACGCCAATGTGCAAAGGATAGTCGGAAAGCGTAGAGAACAACGCATTGGCATCGATCATCGTCCGTACATCGCTCGATTTGATGGAAATTTTCATTTGATCGTAACCGAACTGCTCCACACGGCGAACTTCCTCCAGTGCGCTATAAACCAAGGATTCGACATTCACCCCGTGATATTTTTCAATCATGGCCTGGTGGACCGACCCTGAGTTCACGCCGATACGAATCGGGATATTTTTCGCTTTGCAGGCTTTTACCACTTTCTCTACCTTGTCATCGTCTCCGATATTTCCGGGGTTGATCCGAAGACAGTCGCAACCGTATTCGACAGCATAGAGCGCTAAACGATAATCGAATTGAATGTCGGCAACAAAAGGTATATGCGTATGTTCTTTTATTTTCGGAATCGCTTTTGCATCCGCAAGAGAATTGACGGCACTGCGTGAAATGGCGCATCCGGCTTCTTCAAAGGCCAAAATTTGTGCTACGGTAGTCTCAACGTCCTTAGTATCGGTGTTGGTCATGGATTGCACGCTGATCGGTGCATCTCCGCCAACCGGCACATTTCCCACAAAAATCTGTTTTGTTTTTACACGCATATGATTTCCCTTCTGTTTATAATCGATTCAACGAATCATTTCGGCATCTCATCACGGAATGCAACGACTTTCTTTGAGACAGCGATCACAACAGACGAAGAATATCCTTAAACGAAACAAATAGAATCAAGCCGATCAAAAGCGCAAATCCGGCAATCTTAATGCCGTTTTCCACCTTCATACTGAGCGGCTTCCCCCGCAGTTTTTCCAGAACGATCAGCCAAAGCGTAAATCCGTCCAGAGCCGGAATCGGCAACAGATTAAAAAAGGCCAAGTTCAAAGAAATATAGCCGGTGAAAAACAGAAGCTGAGAAAATCCCTCCTGCGCCGCCTGGCCGATCATGCTGACTACGCCGATGGGGCCGGAAAGTGTATTGATCGAAAGTGCACCGGTAAAGAGGCGATGCAGAATGGAAAACAAAGAGAAAAAGGTGTCCCATAACATGGACCAGGCCGCACCGAACGCCCCAAGAAAATCACTCTTTCGCTGCATGGTAATGCCGAGCACCACTTTCCCCTGTTCCGTCTCCGGTTGCACAGCGATGGTCTTGGACACATTGTCACGCAACACGCTCACCTGTACCGTCTTTGTATTTTCTCCGTGACGCTGAAGCAAATCAATTAAATCATTCGACGTTTGTACATTATCACCATTAATGGCCGTAATGCGATCGCCGATCATCATACCGGCCTGTTCGGCGGGTGAATGTGGCGGAAAACTCTCCACTACGGGAATAGCAATGCCCTGAATGCCCAAAAAAAGCATGAAGCAGAGATAGGCGATAACCAAATTCATCAGCGGGCCGGCCAAAATGGTCAAGAAGCGCTGACCCGGCTTGGCATGCGTAAAGCTCGCCTCGTCATCCGACGCTTCGTCTTCCCCCTCCATTGCGCAGTATCCGCCGAGAGGAAGTGCACGAAGAGAATAGGTGGTCTCTCCTTTCTCTTTTTGCCAAAGTGCCGGGCCCATGCCGACGGAAAATTCCAGAACACGAATGCCCACCCCTTTAGCAACCATAAAATGACCCAGTTCATGAAAAACGATCACGATTAAAAATACCAATAAGGCAAGGATAATCGTCATAGAAACTCCTCAATATCTCGTAACAAAGCGCACCATCAGCCAAACGATCGGCAAGGCGAACTGCACCGAATCAAAGCGATCCATGATGCCGCCATGCGCTTTGAGCAACGTTCCAAAATCTTTAATGTTCATTTTACGCTTCAATCGTGAAGCGAATAAGTCGCCCAACTGCGATGCGATCGAACCGACTGCAGCGATAACAACCAGTTGTCGCACCGAGAGCGCCGTAAAAAACAGCGGACGAAAGAGGAGCGCAAGTAAGACAGCGCCCAATAAGCCTCCGACAGCCCCTTCCCTTGTTTTTTTCGGACTGATCGTCGTCAGAGGCGTTTTTCCGAAGCAATACCCACTGAAGTAGGCCATGGTATCCGTGCCCCAGGAAACACAAATCACCAAGAGCAAACCATTGGGCATGTTGGCCGGAAAAAGCAGAGCGAATGCACTGAAAAACGAGATGTATATTACCACAAATAGCGTCAAAAACAAGTCTTCAAACTCGCGATAAGGGTGAACCACCGAAAGGATAAAAAGGAACATAAAAAAGCAGACGGATCCGGCTACTAAAAGTTCCTGCAAGCGTAAAAAAGCAAAAAGCTGAAAAAACGCATTGCCGACGAGGGTGATTACACGGTTTCGCCCTTTGTTTTCCGGATCCAAACAGGAAAACAGCTCTAAAATTTCCAATGAACTCAGCAACAGGACAAAGACGAAAAGCAATCCTGTCGAGCGCGACAGAATGACTCCCAGCGTGACCAATAAGAGAATCGCGCCGACTAAGAATCGTTCCCTAAAGCTCTTCATCAGACACCTCCGAACCGTCTGTTGCGGGTATTGAACCAGCGAATCGCTTCATCCAAATCGGCCGGATGGAAGTCCGGCCAAAGCGTATCCGTAAAGTAAAATTCCGTATAGGCAAGCTGCCATAGCATAAAATTGGACAGGCGCTTCTCCCCACCTGTACGAATGAGCAGATCTACCGGCGGGAGACCGGCGGTATCCAGGTGGCAATCAATGGTCTCGGCATCAACTTCTTCCGCCGAAACGCCTTCATCCATCGCTCGGCGTACAGCACGGGCAATTTCATCACGTCCGCCATAATTCAAACCGATATTTAAAATGACCCCGTCGTTATTTTCCGTTCGTTTTAATGCCATCTGAACGCTCTGACGCGTCGCAAAAGGCAGACGACGTATGTCCCCCATGATCCGAAGACGAACATGACGCTGCATAAATTCGTCGATATATACCTGAAAAAAGCGCACCAAAAGGCGCATTAACGCGCCGACCTCTTGTTCTGAACGCTTCCAGTTCTCCGTCGAGAAGACATAGAGACTTAATACCTCGATGCCCACCTCTTGCGCATAGCGTGCGATCGAGACTATGTTTTCCGCACCTGCCTCATGGCCCGCGGTTCGTTCCCATCCGCGAGCGGTTGCCCACCGTCCGTTGCCGTCCAGAATAATGGCAACATGTTTTGGCGTTTCCGTCATGCCGTTTCCCTTCTCTTCGGCGACTGAATCGCCGTCGGAAAATTAGATTTCCATCAATTCTTTTTCTTTTTCTTTGCCGATCTCGTCCAGTTCCTTGATGAACTGATCGGTCAGTTTTTGCAGATCCTGTTCTTCGGTATGACGTTCATCTTCCGAAAACTCTTTTTCCTTCTCGGCTTTGGCAATGGCATCCATGCCTTCACGACGAATGTTGCGCACAGAGACGCGTGCCTGCTCCAAACGCTTGTTCATGTCCTTGACAAGGTCTTTACGACGCTCTTCCGTCAACGGTGGAAAGGGAAGGCGGATCATCTTTCCGTCATTGCTCGGCGTGATTCCAATGTCCGAAGCTAAAATCGCCTTTTCAATAAGCGAAATATTTTTGCTGTCCCAAGGCTGAATCGTAATCATGCGCGCTTCCGGAACGGCAATGGTCGCTGCATGCGCAAGCGGTGTCTGAGCACCGTAGCATTCAAACGTAATGTCATCTAAAATTCGCGGGTTCGCGCGACCGGCACGAATCTTGGACAAGTCTTCGCGAAACGCGACGACCGCTTTTTCCATATCTTTTTTATACTCGTTCTGCTGATACATGCTCTTCTCCTTTTTTATCCGGTGATAATCGTTCCAATCGATTCGCCCTTAGCCACGCGCACCATATTTTCCGGTTCGTCGATACCGAACACGATAATGGGCATTTCATTTTCCATAGCCAAGGATGTTGCCGTAGAATCCATAACCGCAAGACGTCTTTGCAAAACTTCATCATAGGTCAGATGATCGAATTTGACCGCATCGTCATAACGATTGGGGTCTTTGTCATAGACACCGTCCGTTCCTTTTTTTCCGATCAGAATACAGTCCGCGTCGATTTCACAGGCACGAAGCGCTGCGGTCGTATCGGTGGAAAAGTACGGAAGACCGGTACCTGCCGCAAATATAACGATGCGTCCCTTCTCAATATGACGCATCGCACGCCGCCGAATATACGGCTCGGCGACTTCCTGCATCTGGATCGCCGTCTGGACACGCGTTTCCACGCCGATAGCCTCAAGTGCCGCCTGGACACGCAAGGCGTTGATTACCGTGCCGAGCATACCCATGTGGTCGGACTGTGCACGCTCAATGGAGCCGGAACTGCGCCCGCGCCAGAAGTTTCCGCCTCCAACCACAATGGCGATTTCAAAGCCGAGATCATGTACGCCCTTAACCGCAGCGCAGATGCGATCGACTGTAGCGTCATCGAGGCCATTGTGCGCTTCTCCGGCGAGCGCCTCACCGCTCAGCTTTAATACGATCCTTTTGTAATTCAGCATAGTCACCTCCGTCTGTCATCAATTCTACATGGGATGAGAACGTTTTTCAAATGCTCCTGCACATAAAAAAAGAGCGAAGAGAAAGCTCCCTTCGCTCTTTCCTATTTTTCTTACATACCGGCTTGTTTCGCGACTTCTTCCGCGAAATTGTCCTGTCTCTTTTCCAGGCCTTCGCCGACTTCATAACGAACGAAACGACGTACAACAATGTTCTCACCGATCTTGCTGACCAGTTCCTGACGAACCTGTTCCACCGTTTTATCCGTATGAAGAATGTGCTTCATGTCCATGAGGCAGATCTCTTCAAAGAATTTGTTCATGCGACCTTCGACTTTTTTCTCGGCGACGAACTTTTTCTTGTCTTCCGGCATATTGGCAGGACTCTCATTCATTGCCTGCTGAACCAAAATTTCGCGCTCGTGTGCGACTTCTTCTTCAGGCACATCTTCACGACGAACATATTTCGGGTTCATCGACGCCACCTGCATGCAGACGTATTTGACGAATTCCTGGAAATCCGCATTCTTGGCGGCAAAATCCGTTTCGGTATTGACTTCCGTCAACACGCCGATTCGCCCCTGATGCACATAGGAGCCGATCATGCCTTCCGCCGCAATACGGCTGCTCTTCTTCAGCGACTTAGCTTCTCCCTTTTCGCGAAGGATGGTGATGGCTTTTTCTTTATCGCCCTGTGCTTCCTGCAAAGCCTTCTTGGCTTCCATCATGCCCACGCCGGTTAAGTCGCGCAATTCTTTCACTTGTGCTGCTTTAATTTCCATTGTGTCCCCCTTATTCCTCGTCTGCGGCTTCTTCTTCAACGGCCTCCGACTCATCTTCGGTTGCTTCGTCTTTTTCCGTCGCTTCTTCCGTCACCGCTGTCTCGCTCTTTTCGCTGTCGTCTTCCATCTGCTCGCCCTGGCGACCTTCAATAACGGCTTCGGCCATGATCGATGTGATCAGTTTGACCGAACGAATCGCATCGTCGTTTCCGGGAATGGGATAATCCACTTCATCCGGATCTGCATTAGTATCCAGAATCGCGACGACAGGAATGTGCAGTTTTTTCGCTTCATTAATGGCGATGGCTTCCTTTTTGGGATCCACAACGTACATAAGATCCGGAAGGCCGTTCATATCTTTAATGCCGCCGAGGAAGCGATCTAATCGCTCAGCCTCATGCTGCAGTTCCGCCACTTCTTTTTTCGGCAAAAGATCAAAGGTACCGTCTTCCGCCATGGCATTGAGCTTTTCCAGGCGCTCGATACTCTTTTTAATGGTCTGATAGTTGGTGAGCATGCCGCCCAGCCAGCGCTGGTTCACATAATACATATTGGCGCGTTTTGCCTGCTCTTCAACCGTGTCTTGCGCTTGCTTCTTCGTACCGACAAAGAGGATTTTTCCGCCATCGGCAGCGACTTCACGCACCTTATTGTAGGCTTCTTCAATGAGACCCACGGTCTTGGACAAATCAATAATGTGAATTCCGTTGCGTTCCGTAAAAATATACGGTTTCATTTTCGGGTTCCAACGGCGCGTTTGGTGGCCAAAATGAACACCCGCCTCCAACAAGCTTTTCATACTTACTACAGACATACATTCCTCCTGTGTTTTTTCCTCCGCCGACCTCAAATCCTGCGCAACCAAAAATTGGCACACTGCTCAAGGATATTCAATCCGCGTGTGACATTCCGATCAAGTATACAATACCGACGCGTTCTTCGCAATGCCGAAGCGCTGAAAAATCACGTTTTCTTCTGCTTATCCGTGATTGGGGCACTCTTCGTTATGACAATATATGCGATCTTCATGTCGATTTTTGCGATGCAAAAGAAGGTCGCCACAAAGAGGACATTTTTCACCGGTCGGCGGATCCCACGTCGCAAAGTCGCAAGCGGGATACTGATTACAGCTATAAAATACCTTTCCGCGTTTGGAGATCTTTTCCACCAGCTCTCCTTTACCACATTTCGGACAGGTGACGCCCGTGGTTTT
The DNA here is from genome assembly GCA_019753405.1 of Murdochiella sp. Marseille-P8839. Classification (GTDB taxonomy): domain Bacteria; phylum Bacillota; class Clostridia; order Tissierellales; family Peptoniphilaceae; genus Murdochiella. The sequence continues at coordinate 552,347 of JAIKLF010000001.1, forward strand.
CACAATACTTTTGGTGTATGTGCAGTTTGGAAAATTCGCACAGCCGATAAAATCTCCGTTTCGTCCGTGTTTAATGATCAACTTTCCGCCGCATTGCGGACAAGTCTCTCCGGTTTCTTCCACCGGCAATTTATAGCCCGTATCGTCTTCCTTTGCTTTTTGCAGATCCTCGGAAAAGACGGCATAGAACTCACTCATCAATGCTCGCCAATCGACGTTTCCGCCCGCAATATCATCTAGGCGTTCCTCCATCATCGAGGTAAAGCCTTCGTTGATAATCTCATTAAAATTGGCTTCCAAAAAGGCATTGACCTTTTCGCCCAACGGTGTAGGAAGAAACTGTTTTTTCTCAATCGATACATAGCCGCGGGAAAGGATGGATTTTATGATGGCCGAATACGTGCTCGGCCGACCGATCCCGTTCTTCTCCAGCGTCTGCACTAAGGAAGCCTCGGTATACCGTGCAGGTGGTTGCGTAAAGTGCTGCTGTTTTTCTATGCGCCTGACCTCCACGCTCTGTCCTTCCGTCAGTTCCGGAAGCTGCACTTCCTTCGTATTCACCGGCCAAACTGCCTGGAACCCGTCAAATTTCGGCTCTACTCCATTCACACGGAAAAGATAGTCACCGGAGGCCAAGTCCACCGTCGTCGAAAGAAACCGCGCGGATGCCATTTGCGAAGCAACCGCACGACGCCAGATGAGATCATATAAACGAAACTGATCATTGGAAAGATCATCATGAATGGCTTGCGGCACAAGATTGACCGAGGCGGGAAGAATGCCTTCATGCGCATCCTGCGCCTTGCGATTTCCGCCATAAGAGATTCCCTTAGTGGTATATTGTTCGCCATACGTATTCGCGATATATTCTTTTGCCTGTTGGAGAAAACTGTCCGCCAAACGTGTCGAATCCGTACGCATATAGGTAATTAATCCGACCTGTCCCTTGCCGTGCAGGGAAATGCCTTCATAGAGCTGTTGCGCAACCATCATGGTCTTGGACGTGGAAAAGCCCAAGCGACGATTCGCTTCCTGCTGAAGTGTGGACGTGGTAAAAGGTGCATACGGCTTTTTGTTCCGCTTACGCTTGCCGACTTTTTCTACCGTAAAAGGCGAGGTCAGAGAAGAGACCAGAGCATCGGCCGCCGCCTCATCCGGTAAAGAAATCTTGTGCGTCTTTTCGCCTTGCCGGCGACCGACCAATTCTGAGGAAAACGAAATGCGATCCTCACGATGATGCGCATGAATGCTCCAGTATTCTTTTGGAACAAAAGCCTGAATTTCCCTTTCCCGTTCAACGATGAGCTTCAGTGCAACCGATTGTACACGTCCCGCAGAAAGACCACCCTGCACTTTTTTCCACAGTATCGGCGAGATCTGATAGCCTACAATGCGGTCCATGATACGACGTGCCTGTTGCGAATTAACCAAATCCATATCGATTGTGCGTGGATGCGCCATTCCCTCTTTTACTCCCTGTGGAGTAATTTCATGAAAACTTACCCGATTGGCTTTTTCCGGATCCAAGCCCAACAGTTGTGCTAAATGCCAGGAAATGGCTTCCCCCTCGCGATCGGGGTCAGTGGCAAGATAGATGTTGTCGGCTTTTTTGCTCTCGCGTTTCAATTCATTGATCGTGGAAGCTTTACCGCGTACATTAATGTATTTCGGCTCAAATTGATTTTCAATATCGACGCCGAACTGACTTTTCGGCAGATCGCGAAGATGACCTTTGGAAGCCATCACTTTATAATTTTTGCCGAGAATTTTAGAGATCGTCTTTGTTTTGGTCGGCGACTCGACGATAATTAAATTTTTGGTCATGTAAACCCTTCCCGCTACTGTGTTGCAAATTTCCCATCGCTGCGGCGCTGAATTTTCCCCTTCATCTCCAGAGACGTCAAACAAATCCAGAGATCGGAAACGGTGAGCGGAACAAGGTGCGAAAGTTCATCCGCTCCGCGAGGCGCCAATCGAAGGATATCATATATAGCCTTTTCCATCGGTGTCAATGCCTCTTTCGCTTTTTTCGCTTCCGTAAGTGAACGCGGTTTCCATTCATAGGCACTTAAAATATCGTCGATACCCGTCACCAGCGTTGCTCCGCGTCGAATCTGCTCATTGGTTCCCTCACTCCGTTTTTGGTGTATATTTCCGGGAACGCAGAAGACATTTTTTCCCTGCTCGCAAGCACAATTGACGGTAATCATCGTGCCGGAACGACGATTGGCCTCAATCACCAGCACGCCGTCGGAAATCCCGGAGATTAGGCGATTGCGGTGTACAAAATGATACGGAAGCGCTCTTTCACCGGGAGGATATTCCGACAGCACGCATCCTTTGCGAACAATCTCTTCGGCAAGAGAACGATGGGAAGGCGGATAAATACGATCGATACCGCTTCCCAATATTGCCACGGTCGGACAGGAAGCACGCAATGCCGCACGATGGGCTAAGCTGTCAATACCATAGGCTAGCCCAGAAAGGATGACCACACCTTCTCGAGCCAATCCTTCCGCGAAGAGCTCCGTGCAGGAAACGCCATATGCACTCGGCTTTCGACTGCCGATCACCGCAATGCTGAAGCCCGTGAGAACGGAAGAATCGCCTCTACCGAAGAGCACATACGGTACCGGCTCAATTTCACGGAGTTTATCGGGATACGCGTCATCAAAAAGTGTAAGCGCCCAATAGCCTTTCTTTTCATACTCGTACCAGCGCTTCATCCTCGGCGTTTCCTCGGGATGCGGCAAAAGAATATCGTTGCGATACACTGTGCCGCTTTTTCGTTCCAGTGATTCTGCGCCGCAAAGAAGAGCGCTGATCTGGGACGACGATAGACCGGATAACGCCATGTACAGTAATTGATTCCGCCCCATGCATGAAGGGGATTTCTTCATTGCTTCCATAGCCGCTATTCCGTCCATGATTCCTCCTCCGCCGGAAAGGCATTGCGCAAGAGGTGAATGGTTCCGCGATGGAGATGGACTTCTGCGATATCAAAAACATAATACAAATCGGAAAAATGGGGATGACGAAACAAATACGACAAGGCAGTTAAGCGAAGTCGACGTCGCTTCCAGGCGGAAACCGCTTCTTGCGGAGCCGCATAACGCACGTCGCTTCGCGCTTTCACCTCAATAAAGTGCAGTTCGCTTCCTTTGGTGGCGATCAGATCAATCTCTCCATGACGGCCGCGAAAGTTGTGCTGTAGAATCCGGTATCCAAGAGAAACATATAAACGAGCCACCGCGTCTTCCGCCTCTCGTCCACTGCGATACGCCGCTTGTTTCTTTTCGCAACGCACGGACGCCGCGGGACGCTTAGTTGTCATCCTTTCCGTTCGACGTTGACTCGTAGGCTTCGTTCGAGGACGACATGGGGAAGTTGACGTTTTTTTCATACCGATCCTTTCCATGTAGAAAGCTTCGGCGATGAATGGGCAACAGACCGAATTGGCGAATGGCGTCATAATGCGCTTTCGTGCCGTATCCCTTATGTGAAGCAAAACCGTATTCGGGATATTGGACACCGTAGGCGCGCATCATGCGGTCACGACTCACCTTGGCCACAATGGAGGCACAGCTGATGGCATAAATACGATCATCACCATGGATAACGCTGATCTGCTCCACATCGGTTTCAATGTGTTCCGCGTCGACGAGAACCAGATCAGGCACCACGTGTTCTCCTTCTTTCGTTTTTAATGAAAGAAGTGCCTCACGCATCGCTTTTAGGGTAGCTTGACGAATGTTGATCGTATCAATCACTCGTTCATCGCTTTGTCCGATTCCCCAAGCAATGCAACGGTCAAGAATTTCGTCATAAAGCTGTTCTCTCTTTTTTTCGGACAGCTTTTTGGAGTCTCTAACGCCGTTGATTTTTTCCCCGTGCGGCATGATTATAGCACAGGCAACCACCGGTCCCGCCAGTGGCCCACGTCCCACTTCATCGATTCCACATACCAGAGGTGTTTCCTCTATTCGCATGTGAAGCGCATTTAGTTCCTCTTCGGTCCAAGTGTCTCTCATCGGCTACTCCTCATTTATGAGCTCGACAGGCGCCTTCTCCAGCGTAAGTTTTCCGAAACGAAGTTTTCGAAAATCATCCAGAAGAATAGCGGCCGTTCGCGTATAGTCCACTTCTCCTCCGCGCAAAAGCGAGCCGGTATAGCGTGCAATTTTTTCCATCGTATCAATTGTTTTTCGTCCGGACTCTTCCGACAAAGAATAACGAGAAATCACCGCTTCCGGAGCGCGTTTCATGAGCAAATCCAAAAGCGCATAGCCGACATCCTGTAAGGGAAGAATATCGTCTCGAATCGCTCCGGTGAAGGCAAGATGAAGCGCCTGACGTTCCGTCAGCTTTTTCGGCAAAATGCCCGGCGTATCCAACAACAGAAGGTCGGCATCCGTTTTTATCCATTGCTGATTTTTGGTAAAACCCGGACGATCACCTACCGCCGCAGAACGCTTCCCGCTCATCGCGTTGATAAATGTGGATTTTCCGGAATTGGGAATGCCATAAACCAACAAACGAATTTCCCGATTGATGCGCAATTGTTCTTTTCTCTTGTTCTGTTCTTCTGCAAGCAAATCGGCTGCGCAATCATATAACGCTTTTGCGGGACGATCATGCACAGCGTTAATGGCCATGGCGGTCTGCCCTTTTTGACGCAATGCCTGAATCCATTTTTCTGTCTCTTTGGCATCAGCCATGTCTTTTTTATTCAATAAAATGATGTGCTTCTTCTTTGCCGTGATGCGGTATAACGCTTCGTTCGCACTGGAAAACGGAATGCGAGCGTCACGAATTTCACAGCACAGATCGACCAGAGAAAGCTTGTCACGAATCTCATCCGTGGCTTTTTTCATGTGGCCGGGATACCAGTTGATACTCATCGTACCTCCAAAAAAAGCTCGCTGAACCGTAGCGGCCAGCGAGCTCGTAAACAATTAATAGTTGGTCTTTTCTTTGACCTTGGCCGCCTTGCCCACGCGTGTGCGCAGGTAATTGAGTTTCGCGCGGCGAACCTTACCTTTACGGGTAACTTCAATTTTTTCCACTCGCGGAGAATGGACTAGGAACACACGCTCTACGCCTACGCCATAACTCAGACGACGTACGGTAAAGGTTTCATTCGTGCTTCCGCCTTCACGCTGAATCACCGTTCCTTCAAAAACCTGAATACGCTCGCGGCTGCCTTCCGTGATACGATAGTGTACGCGTACGGTATCGCCGACGCGAAACGCGGGCAGATCCGTCTTCGCTTGTGCCTGTTCCAGTTGTTTAATGTAATCCATCGATTCCTCCTTCATCCCCGGATTCCCGAAGATAGCGTTCGTAAAGATCCGGTCGTTTTCGTTTCGTGTTGTACAACGCATTTTCGTTTCGCCATGCAGCGATCGCCTGATGATTCCCGTTGAGCAACACGTCGGGTACTTCGTGACCGCGAAAATTGCGCGGTTTGGTGTATTCATCATATTGAAGCAAAAGATTGGCGTGGGAGTCGCTTGCTGCACTCTCGGGATTTCCGAGAACGTCATCCACCCAGCGCACCACTGTATCCACCAGCACCATGGCCGGCAGTTCTCCCCCGGTTAAGACATAATCACCGATGGAGATTTCCTCGTCCACATAATAGTTCGTAATGCGGGCGTCGATGCCTTCATAGTGACCGCAAAGCAGCACAAGATGATCATATTGCGCAAGGGCACGTGCTTTATCTTGATTGAGTACGCTTCCCTGCGGACTCAAAAACACCACGTGTGATGCAGGCGTTCGCACGGCATCAAGTGCATCGTAAAGAACATCCGGCTTCATCAACATACCCGCGGCTCCGCCAAAAACGGTGTCATCTACGCTTTTATGCCGATCTTTGGCATAATCGCGAATCTGATGCGTCTTTAAGGTGAGAATCCCGCTTTCCAATGCTCGGCCGATTACCCCGTATGCACGGAGAAGGTCGAAGAGTTCCGGAAAAAGGGTCAAGATATCGATCTTCATTCCATTCCCTCGATCAGTGCAACACGCATACAGTGATGCTTCACATCCACCTCGCGGATGAACGACTTTACTGCGGGAAGAAGAATATCTTTTCCTTCTTCCGTCCGAATCCGGTAAAGATCCTGTGCGGGATTTTCAATCACTTCTTGTAAAACGCCCAGAAGTGATCCGTCCTCACGAGAAACCTGCATACCGAGAAGATCCTTGACGTAATAATGATCTTTCGCCGGCTCGGGAAGACTTTCTTCCGTAACGAGCAGGGTTTCCCCAACCAGCTCCTGCGCTTCCTGCGCTGAGGTGATTTCTGCAAACTGCAGATAGCCGAATTGACCTTGCGCGCGATAGCGCGTAACGGTAAGCGTTCTTCCGGATGCGCTCATCAGCGTGCTTCCCTCCGGAAATCGATCCTTGCGATCATCCGCCATCCGAACTTTAATTTCTCCGGATAGACCTCGTATGCGCAGCACTTCGGCGAGAACGATCAGGCCGCTCTTCATGAATCAATATCCAAATTGACTTTGACGTTTTCTTTGATGGCACAGGCTTTTAGCACCTGACGCATGGAATTGGCGATGCGCCCCTGCTTGCCGATCACCTTGCCCATATCATCGGGATGAACATGAAGCGAAAGCGTAACTACGCCGTCATTTGCATCCTCACGAATCGTGAGCTCTTCGGGGTGATCCACCAGCCCCTTTGCCATGGTATATAGCAGTTCTTTCATCTCAGGCCTCGGCAGTTTCGTCTTCGGCCTTCACTTCTTCCTCTTCGGAAGCCGGTTCGTTCACCGCTTCTTGCTTTTCCTCCGCCGTTTCCTTCTTGGTGTCGGCAAAATCAACCACTTTCGCCTTTGGCTTGCGCTCCGTCGAAAGTCCTGAAGCGACAACGCCTTCCGCCTCCATTACGCCGTATTCACGGAACAGGCGTTTAATGGTGTCCGACGGCTGTGCGCCATTGGCAATCCAAGCTTTTACTTTGTCGGCATCCACCCGAAACATGCGCGGTTCCGAGACGGGGTTGTAGAAACCGATCTCTTCGATAAAGCGGCCGTTCCGTGCGCGACGGGAATCCGCCACGACGATACGATAAAACGGTGCCTTTTTCGCGCCTAAACGTTTCATTCTGATTTTAACTGCCATTCTTTCCTCCTCATGTGTTCAATATTCAACTCGCTATTACTGAAACGGATTTTTGAATAGGGAATTGAAGCGTTTTTTGCCCTTCTTAACCTGTTCCATTTTCTTCATCAGCTTCTTGGAATCCTTAAACTGTTTAAGAAGGCGGTTGACCATGACCGGGTCCGTACCCGATCCTTTTGCGATGCGTGCACGGCGGGAATTGGAGATGATGTCCGGTTTGCGTCTTTCCTCGTCGGTCATCGAGGAAAGAATTGCTTCCAGACGCTTAATCTGCTTATCATCAATATTTACGCCGGCCATCTGTTGGGCATTCATGCCCGGGATGAGCTTGAGCAGATCCTCAAGCGGACCCATGTTCTGCATCTGTCGGAGTTGTTCGCGAAAATCGTTCAGATCATATTTCTGAGAACGCATTTTCTCTTCCAACTCTTTGGCTTTTTCCCGGTCCAACGCCGATTCGGCTTTTTCGATGAGCGTGAGCACATCGCCCATACCGAGAATGCGGCTGACCAGGCGATCGGGATGAAATTCCTCAATCTGATCCAGTTTTTCTCCCGTGCCGATGAGTTTAATCGGCTTATGGGTTACCGCGCGTACCGAAAGCGCTGCGCCTCCGCGCGCGTCACCGTCCAATTTGGAAAGTACCACACCGGTAATGTCCACGGCTTCGTTGAATGTCTTGGCGACATTTACGGCCTCTTGACCGGTCATGGCATCGACGACGAGCAAGGTTTCCGTGACAGGCACTGTCTCTTTGATGCGTTGTAATTCCCGCATCAGCTCTTCGTCAATCTGTAAGCGTCCGGCGGTATCGATGATCAGCGGATCATGCCCTGTGCGCACCGCTTCGTCGTAGGCGCGTTTTGCAATCTCTACCGGATCCGCGTCCGCGCCTAAGGAAAATACCGGTGTTTTAACCTGTTCTCCCACCACCTGCAACTGTTTAATGGCTGCCGGACGATAGACATCGCAGGCGACGAGCATCGGTCGACGCTGTTTTTTCTGATACCAGTTGGCCAGTTTGGCTGCATGCGTCGTTTTTCCGGAGCCCTGGAGACCGCACATCATGATAACGGTCGGTGCCTTTGGCGCACTGCGCAAGGCCATATCATCATCGGACATCAGCGCAACCAGCTCTTCGCGGACAATCTTGATCACCATCTGTCCCGGTGTAAGTGATTTCATCACATTTTCGCCGACAGCACGCTCTTTGACCTGCGCAACGAACTCTTTCACGACTTTGTAGTTGACATCCGCTTCCAGAAGCGCCAGACGTATTTCGCGCATAGCCTGATCAACATCTTTTTGATCCAGTTTTCCTTTTCTCGTCAGGCGAGAAAACGTCGCTTGGAGGCGTTCGGCTAAATTGTCAAACATGGTCTCCTCCTCTCTGCGGAAGGATCGGTTTTCTCATCGCTCCCGCTCTGGTGTGTGCGGCAAGTGGGTATCCTTCACATCACGTGTTCTTGAAAGCGAAGCCGACAGGCGTTTTAGCGCCCGACGGGCGGGAAGAGCTTCCTCTTCCGGTAAGGACTCTACGGCATGTGCTAATAGCGGCAGTGTTTCTTTTGCGCACTGTTCGGTCTCTAAAAGGCCAAGGTGGGACTCGAAAAGGTTCATCTTCTCTACTGCCCTTGATAACTGTATCGATACCGCCTGTTTTGAAATCTTTCGCCATTCGGCAATCTCCGAAAGGGAAAGATCATCATAATAATAGGCTTCACACAGCGCACGCTGCGTTTCGGTCAGCATAAAACCGTACACTTCATACAACAAGCCGATCTGTACCGTTTCTTCCATGACATCCTCACAAAAATAGCACCGCTCCACAGGAACAGTGCTATTCTATGCGTATTCCCTTCCTCTGTCAAGCTTTTTTGTTTGACAGAGGAAGGGAATGCCGTTTCTTTTTTGAAATATTCCGAGTGGAAAAAGCGATCACAGAAGCTTTGCCATCATGCTCAGGAAAAAATAGCATCAACAAAGGCTTCCGCATCAAAGGGTCGAAGATCCTCCATCTGTTCCCCCACACCAATGAACTTAACCGGCACCTTAACCTCAAGCTGCAGAGGAAAAACTACTCCGCCTTTCGCCGTCCCGTCCAATTTCGTCAGCACCAAACCGGTAATGTTCGTCACTTCGTTAAAGGCACGCGCCTGCTGAATCGCATTTTGTCCCGTCGTCGCATCAAGAACCAGCAACGTTTCCAATGTCGCCTGCTCGTATTCGCGAGAGAGAATGCGATAGATTTTTTCCAGTTCCTGCATGAGGTTCTTTTTATTGTGCAGACGGCCTGCTGTATCACAGATGAGCACATCCACGCCGCGCGCCTTTGCTGCATGAATACCGTCAAACACCACGGAGGCCGGATCCGCGCCTTCTTCCCTACGCACGATGCCCACTCCTGCACGATTCGACCATTCTTCCAGCTGATCGATCGCTGCGGCACGGAATGTGTCGGCTGCGGCCAGCAGAACGGATTTTCCCTGTCCCTTGAGATAGGCGGCGAGTTTGCCGATCGTGGTCGTCTTGCCCACACCGTTGACGCCGATAACGAGAATGACCATGGGACGTCCAGCTTCTTCCTGCAGTGCGGTGTGCAAATTGGAGGCCAACAGTTTTTCCTTCAGTATTTCCACGAGACGAAGGCGGACTTGTTGGGGATCGCGAATATGCTCCTCCGCTACCACCTCGCGTAAGGTATCAATGACGTTCATCGACGTCTCAAAACCCATATCTGCGGATACCAGTGCCTCTTCAATTTCATCAAAAAGTTCATCATCAATGGTGGCACGGCCGTTAAACAGATTGTCCAGCGCACCGCCAAGGCTGTCTCGCGTTTTTTTTAAGCCTTCTTTCAAAAAATCGAAAAATCCCATGTTCCCTCCGCTTTATCTGTACTTTCACAACAGCTATTCGCTGTCCTGTCGTTCTTCCGCTTCCTCTTCAAAATCCGTAAAACGGAGAGAAACGATCCGGGAAAGTCCATCCTGCATGGTCACCCCATAGAGTGTTTCCGCCAACTGCATCGTCGACTTGCGATGCGTAATAACAATAAACTGCGTTTCGTGACAAATGCTTTGCAGATATTCGACATAACGTCCGATATTCGCCTCATCCAACGATGCATCGATTTCATCCAATATACAAAACGGCGTCGGATGAATGGAGAAAATAGCAAATAGCAGGGCGAGCGCCGTCATCGAACGTTCTCCGCCGGATAACAGATTTAGACTCTGCAGTTTCTTTCCCGGCGGCTGTGCTTCAATTTCCACGCCGCAAGTGAGCACATCATCCCCATCCAAACGAAGATGCGCTTGGCCACCATGAAAGAGCAGTTGAAAAATACGGTTGTATTCTTCGTTCATTCGTCGGAAGCTGTCTGTAAACAGGTTCTCCATGGTTTCATCCAGTTCGCGGATGAGTTCCAGGATATCTTTTCGCGATTTGCTCAAATCCGTCATCTGCTGCTTCAGAAAATCCAGTTCTTCCTTCATTTCCTGATATTGTTCAATGGATTCCACATTGAAATAGCCGATTTTGGAGAGCTTTTCCCGAATTTCGCGAACCTGCTGGCGAGATGTTTCCACCGGCACCAAATTTTTCAGGCGCTCTTGCACCATTTCTTCGCTGAGATCGTATTGAATACGATAATCCTCAAGCCATTGTTTACGCTGCGCTTCTTTTTGTTCTTTTTCCATCTCCAGACGGAAAAGCTGATTCTTCTCTTCCTGCAGACGATCGGAGGTCACTTGTCGCTGTTGCATGCGTTTTTCCGCCTGCTCATGCTGCAACTGATATTCTCTTTCCAGTGCTTCCCATTGCTGTTGATCGGCTTCACTCGCTTCCCTGTCGCGCTTTTGCTTCGCTTCGCCTTCTTCAATCTGCTTTCGGCTGCTTTCCAATATGCGTCGCGCTTCTTCTTTCTGTTCTTCTCGGATGGCATTTTCTTGGGCAAGCGCCTTGGCCTTTTCTCGGTTTTCTTTAATCCTTATCTGCAGTGCAGAAAGATCCTTTGTGAAGTAATCGCGTTGATTACGAAGTACCGCTTCCTCTTTTTCTTTTCCCTGGATTGACTTTCGCTCTTCTTCTTCTCGCTTCTGCAACGATTGAAGAAGCGACAGTGCTTTTTCTTCCTCTGCTTTCAGCGTAGTTTCTTCTTCGTCAAACTCTTCCGGAAGTGTAGTCGGGCTTTGCGCAAAGAGCCGCTTTGCCTCCTGCTGTTCACGTTGTTTCGCAGCAAGGCTCATGCGCAAGTCTTCCAGGGCATCGCGCAGAGTGCGCTCCTCTTCCTGTTCTTCCTGCAGACGATGAAGAAGAGCTTCTCGTTTTGCCATGGCCGCTTCCCGTTTCGACTGTGTCGTTTTCCAGGATTCTTCCACTTCCTGAAGACGTTTTTCCTCCTCCACAAGGCGTTCCTGCAGAGTGTGCAATTCTTTGTCGCGGTTGATCAATGACGCGGCATTGCGGTGATGCATAATGCCGCCCACCATAGATCCCCAAGTATTAACCACATCACCTTCCAATGAAATAACGCGATTTCGCTCCTTATCGCGATGGGAAACACGAATTGCATCGTCGATCGTCTCCACGAAAGTGGTTCGTCCCAAGAAATGGGAAACAATCTCTTCCAGACGTGCATCATAATGCACCGCCTGCGTTCCGTTACAAAGTGCCTCTTTTGCTTTGGAAATCACCGGATCGGATCCTTCAATACGATCCAGCGGAAGAAACGTCACGCGCCCGAGTTTACGCTCTTTTAGTAGCGCAATCAGGGCTTTGGCATCCTGTTCGCTTTCCACGACCACATTTTGTAACGCACCGCCGAGAGCCACCTCCACTGCGGTCTCATAGCCCTTTTCGACCTGAATGAGATCCGCTAAGGGGCCGATGAGATGTGCCTTTACGTTCTCTTCCCGATCAGCAATCTTCAGCAGATTCTGCACGGAGCGCTGATAACCTTCGTATTGTTGCATGAGCGCACGAAGCATTTTTTCTTGTGAAGCGATGCCTGCGCGTTCCGCTTCTCCCGTTCGCTTGCTTTCGGCAAGGCGGTCGGCATCGCTTAGCAGTTGCCTTACATCTTCTTCACAGGCGCTTAGGGTTTGTCGCGTCTCTGTTTGTGCCTGCAGTCGTTCCTGCAGAAGCGCTTCTTGTTCGCTTTTTTCTTTGGTTAACGTCGCCACTGCCGTATCCAGCGCTTCGGTAACGGCCGTTTGTTCCTTTTGCTTTTTCTGCAGCTCTTCTCGCGCTTTTTCCGCTTCTTCTCGCCGATAGCGTAAAACCGAAAGCGCTTCCTGCAGACGACGTACCTCTTCTTCCGCACGCAGACGCTCCTGCGACAGCTCATCACTCGTTGTTTTCCGATCGCCGGAAAGTGCATCGATAGCCTGTTCCACTTCGGCAAGCGCCTTTGTTAATCGCGCTTCTTCTTTTTCTTCATCCCGGATTTTTTCCTGCAACACCTGTGCATTGGCCGTTGCCGCATTTCCTTCACTATCCAGGCGTGCAAGATCCTGACGATAAAACTGGATTTTTTCCTGCGCAACACTTCTCCGGGTCTCTTCCTGCTGAATATCGCGTTCCCGTCGTTCTTTTTCCGCAAGCAGGGCACTGCGCTTGGTTTCCCACTCCTGAAGAAAAGCTTCATAGGGATGAAGCTGCTCGTCAAGTTGTTCATTTTGTTTTTGCAACGCATCGAGCTCATCGGTATGAAGGACGATGTCCGCATCGATCTGCGCAATGCGCACATCCGCCGCATCCTGCTGTGCTTTTAGCAGGGAAAGCTCATGCTGATCCAATTCCTGCATCAGACGTCGACCGGCTTTAGCATTTTCCGCCTGCCGTTTCATCAGACGTGCTTCCTGCTCTTTGATATGAATATCCTGATGCACGGTTTCAAGCTGCTGTTCCGTGCGATCCAAGCGTTGCTGCGATTCCGTTTTTTTGTATTTGTATCCGGCAATGCCGGCGGCTTCTTCGAAGACACTGCGCCGATCTTCGCTTCGTGTGCTGAGAATCTCGTCAATGCGCCCCTGGCCGATAATGGAATAGCCTTCTTTTCCCACGCCGGTGTTCAGAAACAGTTCGTGAACATCTTTGCGGCGCACCTGTTGAGAGTTGATAAAATACTGACCTTCGCCATTGCGATAGACTTTTCGGGCGACGCTGACTTCATCATACGGAAGAGGAATTTCGCCATCGGTGTTGTCAAAAACCAGCACCACCTGCGCCAGGTTCATGGGCGCTTTTTTATCCGTGCCGTTAAAAATGACATCTTCCATGCGACTTCCGCGAAGCGCCTTGGCGGATTGCTCACCCAGCACCCACCGTACCGCATCCGACAGATTGGATTTTCCGGATCCGTTCGGGCCGACAACGGCAACGAAATCATCATGAAATTGTAATGTCGTTTTTTCGGCAAAGGATTTGAATCCATAAAGTTCCAAACTTTTCAGTCGCACTGTGCCAACCTCGTCTTCATCGTTTCTCTCGTGTTTCTCTTATCGCGTGACCGTTCTGTATCACAATGTTGTTCCGCTAGGAACGGTTGTTCTTCGTTAAACGCAAAAGCGCTTCATGTGCCGCTTGTGCCTCAGCACGCTTCTTGCTCTTTCCCGATCCTTCCGCAATGCGTTTCCCGTCGAGTTCCACCGCAACTCGAAATGTGCGCTGATGTGAAGGGCCGCTTTCCTCCAGCAATACGTAGTTTTGGGAAAGGCCCTGACGTAAAACATAGCGATGAAGAGCCGATTTTGCATCCGTATCGACGCTGGACGCTTCCAATTTTTCGTGCATAGCTTCCAGCTTTCCGACAAACCACGGCGTTAAAAAATCCATTCCGCCATCAAGATAAATGGCGCCGCAAAGGGCTTCAAATGCATCGGCCAGAAGCGACGGCTTTTGCCTCCCGCCCTGCATTTCCTCTCCGTGACCGAGCTGTAAGAGGGAGTCCAATCCAATCTCGCGACCAATTTTGGCAAAAGAGGCCTCACAGACCGCCAATGCCCGTTTACGCGAGAGTTCTCCCTCCGGATCATGAGGAAAACGACGGAAAAAATGATCCGTCGTAATGAGTTCCAACACCGCATCGCCCAAAAATTCCAGACGCTCATTGCTTTCCAAGGTTTCGTCCGGCTGTTCGTTGAGCAGGGAACGATGAATCATCGCCTTTCGCAATAAAGCGGGTTGCGTAAAGCGATATCCTAAGCGCTCCTGAAATTCATCCCAATCAGCCTTCGGCATGGCTTTCCTCCTCAGCAGGATGACTTCCGCCAAACCGATGGGCTACATCCTCAATGACGCCGCTTTCTGCAAAGTCCAGTGCTTCCTCAATAGCGAGCGCAAAGGTCGAAGCGTTTGAATTTCCATGCGCCTTATAAATCGGTTTGCGCGCGCCAAGCAGCGGTGCTCCGCCGTGCGCACGATAGTCCATGGAGCCGAATGCCTGTTTCAAGTCCTTTTTAATTAGCAGCGCGCCAAGTTTTGTTTTTGTATTGGTATAAAGCACATCTTTCAACGTCTGCAGGGCGAATTTTGCCATGCCTTCCATTGATTTTAAGGCGATATTGCCGGCAAATCCGTCCGCAACCAGCACATCACAATCCGCAAAAAGGATATCCCGTGCTTCCACATTACCTATAAATGTAAGCTCGCTCTCCTCAAGCAGACGATGCGTTTCAATCGCGCGTTTATCGCCCTTTTCCGCCTCCTGCCCGACGTTAAGCAGTCCCACTTTGACCTCGCTTTTTCCGAGTGCCCGTTTCGCGTAGGCCGCGCTGATCTCCGCAAACTGCAAGAGCATCGCCGGTGTCGTGTCCATGGTGGCGCCTGCATCGGCAAGCAATATTCCACCGTTCACATGCGGAATCGTCGGCACCAGACACATCCGTTCCATGCCTTCAATACGCTTGGTTAAGAAATAGCCGCCGGCCAGAAGTGCCCCGGTACTGCCGGCGGAAAGCAACACATCGCCGTCAGCATTGAGACGAGAAAAGGCAAGCACCAAACTGGACTGTTTTTTCCGACGAATAGCAAAAACAGGGGATTCGTCATTGGAAATGAACGTATTCGTATCAACGATTTCCACTTGTTTCATATCAGCCAATGACGAGGAAAGAACGGAAGAAGGACCGACAACAACACACGAAAACGAGCGTTTGCTCAATGCCGACTTAATGGCCGAAGCCACCATTTTGGGGCCGGCATCCGCACCCAGCGCATCGATAATGATTTTTGTCATACACGCCTCCATTCCGAATAATCGAATATCTTCCCGCAATCGTTTTGCCGGATCAACACACCAACAACAAAAAAAGGTGCGGAACATCTCCCGCACCTTCGGTTATTCACCGATTTGAATCACTTCTTTTCCGTCATAGTATCCGCAGTGCGGACAAATGTGATGCGGTAATTTTGCTTCGCCGCAATTCGGGCACTTTACCGTCGCATAAGTCGTTAAACGATAGGAAGAAGCTCTTCTTTTGTCTCTTCTTTGCTTTGACGTCTTTCTCTTTGGTACGGCCATGAAAACACCTCCTTCTTCCTAAATTAAATTAGATGAACACATGAATTATAAACGCGCAGCACAGGCTTGTCAAAAATTTTCCTCAAATAGCAAGTCCTCCAGCGTGAAGAGCTAAAGCGACATGACACCCTTTCGCCGACTTTTTCTATACGTCAGAAGAAATGCGAAAAAGTCTCGCTTCGGTATAATAGTATACAAGTTCATTCTAAAAGAATTACAAAGTAGGAAACTGGCGATTTTCCGGAAAGGATTTAAAGCATGCGTACTTCCCCCTACACCGCCTGCGGCATCATTTGTGAAGCCAATCCGCTGCATGCCGGCCATGTCCGACTGATTCAGCAGGCAAAAAAACAATATGGCACAGTTGTCGCCGCGATGTCGGGTGCGTTCATGCAACGGGGAACGCCCGGATTTGTGGATAAGTGGTCACGTGCACAATTTCTTCTTCGCCACGGCGTGGACCTCGTGATCGAGATTCCGCAAGCTTATGTGTTGCAAAGTGCGGATCTGTTTGCGCGCGGAGGAGTAGAAGCTCTTTCCTGTATTCCCTCTGTGAGCGCGCTTGCATTCGGCGTTGAAGAACAAGCAAGCACCTCCTCTCGTTCCTTACACAGCACGGAAGTGCAACAGGAAATTCGTCTTCTCCTGAAAAAGGGAATGGCTTATCGTCGTGCAGTGGAAATGGCGTCCGGAGGCCTTTCCCTTCCCAATCAGATTTTAGCAGTCCAGTATGAAAAAGCCATGCGCGATTTGCATCTTTCCTGGCAGACGCTTCGTCTTGCGCGACCTACACTTGATTCCGAAAAATCGCCGTCCGCCACTACCCTACGCCAAGATCTGCAAGAGGCGATGGAGAAAATGAATAGCAACGCCTCGCCCGAACATCTGCTTACGATTTTACTAAAAGATCCCCGCTTTGCCGGCCTGGAAGAAAAGGAAGATCTCGTTCATTGTGCCCTCGGTGAATCTCTGGAGCCTTTTCTACCGCTTTGTCGCGCGGTGCTTGTCCTGGATAAACTTCCTCTCTCCCATTCTCCGCATTATGAAGAAGGCATGGATCGTCGTTTCATCAAGGCTCTGCAGGAAGCCTCAACGATGGAAGAAGCTTTCTCTCTGGCCTCCAACAAGAGGCAATCCATAGCGCGATATCGCCGTCTGGTTCTGACGGCTTTGTTAGACATTGAAAAAGCTTCGCTCATTCCCATCGACTACGTTCGTCCCTTGGCGTTCAATAAAATCGGTGCGTCTCTTCTTCGGAAGGTAACCCTTCCCGTCTATCAAAAAACGCCCGCATCGAAAGAGCGGACGTTTTCTTCCTTATTTTTGATTGACCAGAAGGCCCAGCGCCTATATGAATGGCTTAAAGGGCTGGAAAATTTGGATCTTCTGCAGACGTTTTATCATACGCGGTAAGAAGCGGTCGAACGAGCGAGAGGTCACCTTCAAAAGGATACGCCACACCTTCGATACGCATTTCGGGTTCATTTCCCTTGCCGAGAAGAAGCAGTACACATTTTCCACCTTCCCGAACGTGCTCGTTGGCATAGGTCATCGCCCTTGCGATGGCTTGGCCGCGATCATCCACCGTTTCCAACGGCGTATGGACAATCGCCTCCTGTATATCGTGATAAATAGCCGACAACGGTTCAAAATTCGGATCCTCCATGGTGAGCAGAATGCGATCGGCATAGCGGTCGGCAATACGTCCCAGGTCTTGACGGCGGTTAAGCCCCTTTCCACCGGCGGAACCGAAAACGGCAATCACTTCGTGCTTGGGATATTGCTTTTTTACCGCGGAAAAAATCGCTTCAAAACTAACCCCGTTATGCGCCAGGTCAACAATAACCGTAATGCACCCATCTGCTGAGCGAAGGACATCCATTCTGCCCGGCACATGTGTTCCGTCTAAGGCGGACGGAACTTCGGACAGATCCACGCCCGCCACCTGTGCCATGGCCGCCGCCACTAAGGCGTTCTGCATGGCATACGGACCGATCTCCGGAAGAGAAAGCATTACACTTTTCCCATTTGCATGAAGCGTAAAGGCAATTCCTTCATTTTCAGGAAGAGCCGTTGCTGTCATATCCGCATGGTCTTGGTCCTTAATTCCCACATGGTAGATTTTTCGGCATGAAGATGCTGCGCGTTCAATTTCGTCCAGATGATCGCTTTCCAGGTTGATGAGAGCCTCATCCGCCTGCGAAAATAAGGAAAGCTTGGATTGAAAATAATCGGCAAAGCTGGGGTGCTCAATGGGTGAAACGTGATCCGGTGAGATGTTGAGAAACGCGGCAAGCGCAAAATGAAGACCTGCTGTGCGCTCATATTTTAAGGCCTGAGAAGAAACCTCCATGACCACATCCTGAATACCGTTCGCTACACAGCGCGCCAACAGGGCGTACAGTTCAAAGGGCTCCGGTGTGGTCAACGTGCTGGGTTCTTCTTCTTTTCCGTCAAACATCGAGATGGAAGACAGAAAACCGACAGGAGGAAGATTTCGTTTTTCGTAATACGCATTCAAAATTGTGCGCAGATACCATGCTGTAGAGGTCTTTCCCTTTGTTCCGGTAATGGCGAAGAGACGGAGGGAATCCTGCGGGTTACCATAAAAGAGACGCGCACAGGAAGCAAGAACATGACGCATATTATCTACCAGAATGCGATCGGCATTCACGCGAAAATCCTCTTCTGCTACATAGGCGACTGCTCCACGCTGCAATGCTTCTTCCAAATACTCCTTTTTAAAATTCTTTCCTTTGCAAAAAAAGAGTGTTCCCGCCGTTACCGTTTTAGAATCGTAAGCAATTGCCTGAATCGGTCTGTCTTGTTTTGCGCCGTCAAGCACATGCTGTCCCATGGCCTGCTGCAATAAAAATAAGGTAGCCGTCATTGTTCCTCCTCAACCGAAACCTCAAACAGAAAAAAGGACGGCACGCGCCGTCCTTTGTCCCCCTGTTTCTCCGGTTTACTTCAATTCGTCGCGATTGTGCCCCAGCTCCGTAATGACGGAATTGAGATTGTCCTGGGTGTTGGCCAATAGTTCATCCACATAGGCAAAAACACTTTGACGGATCTGCTGGGACTGCACCTTGGCCTGTTCCATAATCGCTTCTCCGCGTTTTGTCGCCTCTTGTGTAATACGATGTTCGTTGACGAGCTCATTGAAGCGTTTTTGCGTATCCTGATCCGACTCGGCCGCGCGCTGTTTCGCCTGATCAATGAGCTGCTGCGCTTGATCATTGGCTTCCTGCAAAATACGATCCCGCTCTTCATTCACCCACTTCGCCTGACGAATTTCTTCCGGCAGACTGGCGCGAATCTCCTTAATGATCTCGAAAACCGTATCGGGATCAATGGCTACTTTTTTGGAAAGAGGGATGCTCGATGCATCATCCATCTCGTCTTCGAGCTCTTCAATCAATTGCAAAATATCCATGGCTTCCTCCTGACGAATACGCCTTACTGAAATTTTTCTCGCAGTCTACGCGCAACATTTTCGGTGACCATGCCTGAAACGTCTCCGCCGTAGCTGGCAACCTCCCGCGCAAAACTGGAACTGACGTAAGAGTAATTTTTGTCCGTAAAGAGGAAAATCTCTTCCATTTCCGGATATAACGAGTGATTCAGCAAGGACAATTGCCGCTCGTAAAGAAAATCCTCCGCGTTGCGAATCCCGCGAACAACAGCATTCGCCTTCTCTTCCCGGACAAAGTCCACTAAAAGTCCGGAAAATAATTTTACGGTTACATTGCTGTAATCATACATCAGTTCGTCAATCATTTCAATTTTTTCCTGTGGCGTGAACAGCGCCGGTTTCACCTGATTGATCAACACGCCCACGATAACTGTATCAAAGAGATTGGCCGCGCGATAGATGACGTTCAAATGTCCCTTGGTAACCGGATCAAAACTGCCCGGAAAAATGACCTTCATGATTCCTCCTTGAAGACGCGAATGCGCTTGCGTCCATATGTGCGGTCAAAAATCAGCTCAAAACCGCAATACGTGCTTGCTGACTCTTCCTCTCCTTTCGCGGGAGCAGCCGATTCCAGAATAACCAGTCCGTTCGGTTTCACGCGATGCAGACGACGAAGCATCGCCATGGCTTCCTTCTCCATATCATAACCGAAAGGCGGATCAAGATAAACATAATCAAAGGCACCTGTCCAGCCCGCAATAACCTCGCGATAATCCCGTACAAAGACAACGCTTTGCTCTTCTTTCCCCGTTTTTCGAATGTTTTCACGCAAAATCTTCGCCATGCTGCGCGATTTCTCACCGAAAACAACGTGTCCGGCGCCGCGAGAAAGAAACTCGATCCCGATCTGTCCGGTTCCGGCAAAGAGATCCAATACATCCGCATCAGCCTTCAGCGGCTGCAGGACGTTAAACACCGCTTCTTTAATTTTGTCTTCGGTCGGTCGCGTTCGATCGCTTTTTCCCGGAGACAACAATTTCATGCCTCTGTTTTTTCCTGTGATCACATGTGGCATATCATGTTCCTATCCTGTTCGACTACACAGTTTCCTCTCCGTCAGAGCATCATGCTATCCTACAAGAGGCTTACAAAGATTAATCCATTGGGTGTTCTTTTCAAATGAAACGCTAATTGAGCGTAACCTCCCGAATACGGTTCATCCGCTCCCACAAACGCTCTTTTAACAACGTGGGCAAGGTATCCGGTGTATCCAGGGGAATCTTCTGTTCTTGAAGCCACCGACGACTCCAATCCAACGCTTCCTGCCAATCCTGCTGCTCCTCCTCGGAGAAGGAAAGGCCATGCTGTCGTGTACCCAGGCGATCGCCGCTTCCACGCAAACGCAAATCGGCACGCGCGATTTCCCAGCCGTCCGTGGTGTCTTCCAGAACTCGCAGGCGCTCCCGATTTGTCATGCTTGGTGAATGCAGCATCAAAATGCAATAGGCGTTTTCACTTCCTCTGCCCACGCGACCGCGCAACTGATGAAGTTGCGCTAAACCGAAGCGTTCCGCCTCGGCAATCATCATGACACTGGCATTGGCAACATCAATACCGACTTCAATTACGGTCGTCGCCAGAAGGAGATCGCTCTTTCCGCAATAAAAGCGATCCATAACCTCATTCTTTTTGTCCGTCGGTTGTCTTCCCGTGAGCGTGTCGATGATGATCGGTCTGCCCACCATGTTCTCTTCCTCTTTCATCGCCGAACGAAGACGTTTCTCCGTTTGTTCTATCGACCAATATTGCCCATCCTCTTCCCCGCTGTCAATGACGGGGCAAACAAGATAAGCCTGTCGCCCTTTCGCTATTTGACGGGCAATGGCGTGATAACAGGCTTTTTCTGATCGCCGATCTACAACACGGGTGGTTATTGTCCCTCTACCCGGCGGTTTTTCATTCAGACGCAAAAGCTCCAAATCTCCCCATTCAACCAAAGCCAGCGTACGCGGTATTGGTGTCGCACTGAGCACCAGGGTATTCGGTTCTTCCGATTTCTCCTGCAAAAGTGCTCTCTGGCGCACACCAAAGCGATGCTGTTCGTCCGTAATGACTAAGCCGAGATGGGAAAAGTGCACGCGATCCTGAAACAACGCGTGTGTGCCGAAAAAAATACCCGGTTCTTTCCCTTCCGCCGCACGAGCTATGCGATTGCGCTCTTCTTCCGATGTCGAACCCGTTAGAAGATAAACGGGATGCGTAAAAAAAGAACGCGCTTTATCGGCATGTTGGCGCGCCAACACTTCACTCGGCGCCATAAAGGCTACGCTATAGCCGTTTTCCAGAGCACAGACCGCCGCCAGAAACGCAACGATGGTCTTTCCGGAACCGACATCTCCCTGCAAAAGGACATTCATCGGCGAGGGAGCACATAGACGATCCTGTAAGCGCATCACAGCATTTTTTTGCGCAGCGGTGAGCATAAATGGAAGACGGGAAAGCGATTTGTCCAATGTACAGGGATGCATGACCACACTTTTTCGCTTGTACTTAGATTGCGTCCAATAATGGCGCAACAGCGTTGTTTCCAGCGCTTCTCTACGTTGCCACTCCTGAAGCGCCGCGTGTAAATCCTGTATTGACGAAGGAAAATGGAGCGCTTGCAGAAGGGCATATAATGGACGCCAGCCGGCCGCTTCCCGCCAAGCTGTCGGATAAGGATCCTCCACATTCGACAGCAAAGAAAAACCCTGTTTTACCGCATTACGCCGTGCATTTTGCGTCAGTCCCTCTGTTAAGGGATACAGCGGGAAAAGGCCGAGAAAGCCCTCTTTTTCCGCTTCCTTTTCCACTTTTCCGATGACGGGATCAAACAGAACATGATCTTTTTCCCGATAGGTGCCGTAAAAATAAAAGGAATCCCCGACGTGAAGATTCCTTGCCACATAAGGTTGATTATGCCACACGACATCCAAGCTTTCAGAAGCATCCGCAATTGTTGCGCGAACGAGCGTGCGGCGACCGCCGAGGCGAATGGGTCGATAAAGACGCGTAAGACGAGCATGAACAACCTGCTTCCGATCCTCCGACAGAGCGGAAATCGGGCAGGTGTTCTGTCGATCTTCATATCGTACGGGAAGTGCAAACAGCAGGTCTTCGACGGTAGTAATATCCAAACGGGCAAAACATTCCGCTTTTTTGGGCCCGACGCCTTTTATAGCTGTAATCTGTTTACTCATTCCATAGAGAAAATATACGTGTAGACCGGTTGATCGCCGTGAATAAATTCCACTTCACATTCCGGCCAGCGCGATGCAAGTTTTTCATTTAATTTCTGCGCTTTATCCGCATCCGCATCGTGTCCGACATAGACGGTAATGAGCGTGTGCTCCGGTTTTCGATAGGCTTCCACAAGGCGCTCAACCAATGTTTCGTCCAGATCATCGGTTAAGACAATTTCGCCGTTAATGAGACCGATGCGATCGCCCGTTTTCATCGTTAATCCGTTGACTTCGGTATCGCGCACGGCATACGTCACCTGTCCGGTCGTAATATCCTGAAGACTTTGCGTCATCTGCTCGGCATTGCTCTGTGCATCGGCGGTATCGTCAAAATTAAAGAGAGCCATTACGCCTTCCGGCATGGTTCGTGTCGGAATAACTACGACCTTCTTTTCCGTCAGCTCATGTACCTGTTCAGCCGCCAAAATAATATTTTTATTGTTCGGCAAAATAAAGACGGTTTCCGCCGGAACCCGCTCAACGGCATCCAGCAAGTCTTTTGTGGAAGGATTCATGGTCTGTCCGCCGGAAACAACTTCATTCACCATCATGTCGCGGAATAATGAGCAGAACCCATCGCCCATGCAAACCGATACAAAGCCGTAACGCGATAATGCTTCACTCTTCGGTTCCGGTTTTGTCGGCAGGACAGTTGTTTCCTTTTCTTCACTTTGACGAAGCGTATGCTCTCGTGTGGAAAGCACATGAATTTCCGTTAGATCGCCTCGCTTATCCTGGCTCACGATGAGTTTAACGGGAGTGTCGGTATAGGCCTCGACAAAGAAGCCGTTCTTCGTCTTGTTTATCTTTTCCGCTACACCATAGTGTTCCAAATGACGAATCATGCGCTCTCGTTCGATGTTCTCGATCGCAAAAGAAACAAAGAAGGCTTTCTCGGTTTTTAACGCATGCTCGCGCCCCTGCACAGACGTTTCCACCTGTGGAGATTGTGTTTTGGACTGTTCCAAAAGCGCTTGCAGATTTTCACCCGAAAGGCATTCCACAAATCCGCAAAGAAGATAAACCAATCCCTGCCCGCCGGCATCTACCACACCGGCTTCTTTCAACTCAACAAGCATTTCCGGTGTCTGTTGCAGCACATGATTGGCATGGCGCAAAATGTCTTTCAAAAAAGCGACAATATCGCTGTATTCATGCTGATTTTCCAACGCAAATTCGCTCATCGCCCGCGCGATAGTAAGAATTGTACCTTCTGTAGGTTGCATGACCGCCTTGTAGGCTTTTGCACGCGCCGATTCCAACGCATCGGCAATGTCTGAAAGAAGAATGACCTCTTTTCCTTTCAGCGACTGTGCCAATCCGCGGCAAAGCTGGGACAGAATAACGCCGGAATTACCGCGTGCACCCATGAGTGAACCATTGCCGAGGGCTTTGGCCATTGCCTCGATGCTCTTGGACGCTTTACTCACCGCATCCGCAGCCGATTTCATGGTCAGGCTCATATTCGTTCCGGTATCGCCGTCCGGTACGGGGAAAACATTGAGCGCATTCACTTCCTCTTTGTGCTCATCAAGAAGACGACAGGCTTGCAGTAAGCCGTCCCGAAAAGTTTTTGCATCAACTCGTTCCACATCATCCCCCTTAAACACGCAATCCCTGCACCAAAACATCTACAGAGTGCACGGTAAGGTGTGTTTTAGACTCCACGTTGTAACGCACCGTGTCGATAATATTTTCAGCCACCATCGAAAGACGAATACCCGCTTCTAAAATCACATGCAGCTGAATAGAAATTCCTTGCTGCGCATCACTGCTGACACGCACCCCGCGGCTCATGTTTTCTAAACGGAGCAGGTGGTAAATATCATCCTTCGGGCCGCGTGCAGCAAGGCCGACCACTCCATAACACTCCATTGCAGCCTGCACTGCAATGCGCTCCACCACACCCTCTTCTATGGTTACGTTGCCGTATTCATTACCAATTGTTAAAGACATAGCTCCTCCTTTATCGGCAAAGTACTTTATTACGTTTTTTTGATTATAACATAACCCCCGCAACCATTGGCATGTCCCTCTTGATAGAGGTCAACACAGGAGACGAAAAATGCGGGAATCATTTGCGACACACATCGTATTTTGTTATAATACCGATGTTCACTCAATGGAAGGGCAGGAGGAAAGTCATGGCGAGAGTTTGTGAAATTTGTGGAAAATCTAAATCAGCCGGTAATAAGGTTACCTTTTCGCATAGAGGTATTCGCCGTACGTGGACGCCGAATTTGCGTCGCGTGCGTGTTTACGAGGAAAACGGCACACCGAAGCGGATCTATGTCTGCACCCGTTGCCTGCGTTCCGGTTTAGCGAATCGCAACCGGCCGAATGCCGCTTACCTGGAAGAGACTCCGGTAGAAGAGACGGTGGTTGTAGAAGAGGAAGTCGTTGAAGAAGCGGTGGAAGCATAACTTGCTTTAACCAACCGTATTTACTAAACACATCCCCACAAAACAGTATCCCCCTGTGCATCAGATAGCACAGGGGGATTTTTTCTCGTTACTATTCGTGATCATGACGAAATGCCGGAATCTTGTCTTCTTGCTTTCCGTATAAAATCACTTCTTTGCATCGCAGGATTGAATGCAGAATACGCCGCATCCCTTCTCGCTTTCAATCTGCACTTCATTGTCGACGGAAAAAACATGATTCGAAATACCAAGCGAAGAGCCTGCAGTAAGCGTGGCACGTTCAAGCGGATAGTCAAACCCCCTCAGGGTCAGCTTCACTTCACCGGAAAACAGCATAAAAGAGGTATACCATTCCGGCGTGAGCTTAGGCAGACTATAGTTTCCCGGAACAAGATAGCGCACGATATTATGCTGCATATACTGCACAATGCACATGCCGTCTTCCGCAAAACGTTTCATCATCGACAAATTCACCATGGTATGATCCAGGCGCGACCCCGCCCCACCAAAAAGCAGAACGTACGCCGCCCCATGTTCGGCGCAATAGGATAAAGCCAATTCGGTATCGGTTGCATCTTTTCGCACCGGAAAACGCAAAACCTTTTTTTCGTGCACATAGGTCTGTAAAAGAGGATCTGAAAAGGAAAACCGGGACGAATCAAAATCACCGACAAGCAGATCTGCTTTTATTCCCAGATGAACCAGAACGTCCAATCCACCATCGGCGGAAAGAATCGTATCGACTTCGGCCAGCTTTTCGCGCAGAAACTCGTCCGACGGAAGGCTCTCTCCGGCCGCAATGATCGCCACAGACTTCATTTTTTCATGTGCTCCATAAAGGCTTTTGCCGAGCCATACGTATCGCTGCCGAAAACGGCGGAACCGGCAACAACCCAATCACAGCCCGCCTCAAGTACCTCATCCACGTTATCCAAACGGATACCGCCGTCCACTTCCAGAATAATTTCTCTTCCGGAAGCCTCAATCATGCGTTTCGCTTTACGAATTTTGTCAAGCATGGAAGGAATAAAGTATTGGCCGCCAAAGCCGGGATTGACACTCATGATGAGCAATAGATCGGCTTCCGGCAACAACTCTTCGACCGCGCAAACCGGCGTTCCGGGATTAATCGCGATACCTGCTTTCATGCCCAAATCATGAATTTCCTGTAAAGCACGAAAGCTGTGTGTAACGCCTTCCGTATGAATCGTGAGCAACTCACACCCGGCTTTTTGAAAAGCGGGAAACAGACAGGAGGGCTCTTTTACCATCAGATGGGTATCGAAAAATAGCGAAGTATGTTTTCTTAACCGGGCAATGACATTTGGACCGAACGTAATGTTCTGAACATATTGCCCATCCATGACATCGAGATGAAGATGCGTAACGCCTGCTTTCTCCAGAGCGGTAATTTCCTTCTCAAGGTTGAAAAATTCCGCAGATAACAGTGACGGAGCCAATTGACGATCCATTCTCTTCCCTTTCTTTTTTCTTTGTGTAATATACCGAGAAGCACAACATGGGTGTTAATATACTGTTCTCTTCTCTATTTCGTCATATAAGGTAAGATACGAGGCGTATCGTTCCTCGGCAATCTCGCCGTGTGCAACCGCTTCTTTTACCGCGCAATGCGGCTCTTTGCGATGAGAGCAGTCGCGAAACCGACAGGATTCTTTGAAGCGGGCAATTTCCGGAAAAGCCGAGGCGAGTTCAACTGCCGCCGTAAAATCGCGCAAATCCAAAGTGGAAAAGCCTGGCGTATCGAAGATGAACGTATCTCCCCCCAGAGAAAACAGCCGACTCGTTCGTGTCGTCTGTTTACCGCGTGCGGTTTTTTCACTGAGTTCGCCGATCACAATGGATTCTTCGCCACTCAGACGCTGAATTAATGTGGATTTTCCTGCACCAGACGGACCGGCAATAGCGGTCATGCGACCGGCCAAGGCCTTCTCTAAAGCGGTAAATCCGTCTCCGTGCAGTGCATCGACAAAAAACGTACAATACCCCGCCAGACGATAGCGTTTTGCCCACATTTCACGTAAGTCATCCGCTGTACGATCCATTTTGTTAAAGCAGAGAAGGATGGGAAACTGCCGTTTTTCCAACACCGCCAGCAATTTGTCCAACTGTAACGCATTGACCATGGGTTCTACCAGCGTTTCCACCACCAAAACCTGATCCACATTGGCTACGGGAGGACGAAGAAGACGATTCTTTCGCGGAAGAACCTCTGTAATGGTAGCTTCCCCATCCTGTTCGGCCTTTGTCCAGAACACATAGTCACCGATCATGGGACGCAAATCACTTTCCCGTAAAACACCACGCCCTTTGGCAAAAATTGTCCCTGTCCATTCCGCATCTCGCGTTGGCGCCAGTTCATAGCGATCTTTTTCGGCTGAAATGATATGTCCTTTCGGCACGCTTCCTCCTCTTTATTGGCCTGCATTAGCGCTGTGGACCTTTATTCTGTCCGTTTGCCTCCGCGAGTATGCCGTCAATATAGATGGAGAACTGAGCCCCCTCCATCGCTTCAACCGTGGCGGAAATATAACCCTCGCTGTTGGCATCCGAGGCATTGAAGGTTTTCTTAAACACCGGTTCCTCGCGGGATTCATTTAAGTCAAATATGGTGACTTCAAAGGTCTCTTTCCCTGCGGGCGGATAAATTCGTGTTTTATAGATCATCTTCTTTGAAGCATTATCCTCGGAAGAAGAGGTTTGTTCGCCCATAGAGACCGTAATGGTAATGGCACTGTTTTGTTCCACTTGTGTACCGGCAGCAATGGATTGCGAAATTACCGTTCCCGAAGGGTAGCTGCTGAAAGCCGTATTCACCTTCTCCAATTTGAGGCCGGCTTCGTTGAGTTCCGCAAGAGCCTGATTCTGTGTTTTATTGATCAACACCGGAACCATCGTCATCACCGCTTCTTTCCCCTTGCTGACGACAAGAACAATGCGACTTCCGCTTTCCGCTTCCGTTCCGGCGGACGGTTCCGTACGAACGACCTGGTTTTTTGCCGTATGCTCGTCAAAGATCATCTTGGTCTGTCCGACGCGAAAACCGGCTTCCTGCAATATTTTGGTCGCTTCTTCTATGCCTTTTTCCGCCACATCCGGCACTGTTTTTTGTTTCTTTCCTGAGCTGACCACCAGATTTATCGTCGTTCCTTTTTCCACTGTCGTTCCGCTCATAATGCTCTGGTCGATGACGATGCCCTGTTCGACTTCCTCATCCGGACGGCGTTCCGTGACCGCCCCCTTCAAATTGTTTTTCTCCAGCTGATTCAGGGCGTTTTCTTCCTCCAAATTGATCACGGCGGGTACCATAGCGTATCGTTCTTTCTCACTCTTCTGTTTCTGATAGAAGAAAAAGAACACCAGAAGAAGAACGGCAACGACCGAAACGGCAAGCAGAGAAATCGTGCGCAAATTTGCCTTTTTTTCCTTCAATTCTTTTTTCGCCTGCGCACTTCGGCTTTGATAAACAGCTTCCTGTACAGGGGCGACAGGAGTGTTTCGCGTATCCTCATGCGAATTGGCGGTGGGAAGAAAAAGCGTATCGTCAAAATTATTGTAATTGTCCAGGGCATCCGCCAATTCCTCTGCGGACGTATAGCGATCATCCGGATTTTTTTCGAGACAACGCAGGATAATGCGGTTTAAGCCGGGATGAAGAGAAGGATTGCGATCAATGGGTGCAACAGGCTGCTCCTGAATCTGCTTCATCGCAATACCCACAGACGTTTCCGCGTCAAAAGGCACTTTACCTGTCGCCATTTCATACATGACAACGCCAAGAGAATAGATATCGGACTGGGCATCCACGGGCTGTCCCTTTGCCTGCTCAGGAGAAATGTAATGCACCGTACCCAAAATATTATTCGTAAACGTCACTGTGGATGAGGAAGTAATGCGGGCGATGCCGAAATCCGCAACTTTGATATCTCCCGTTTTCGTGATAAGAATATTGGCCGGTTTGATATCCCGATGTACAAGGTGTGACTCATGTGCACGCGCAAGAGCCAGCGCAATCTGCTGACCGGTTTTGGCGACTACGGCGCTGCTCATGGTTCCATGCGTTTGAATCGCTTCCTTCAACGTCGTTCCTTCAATGAGCTCCATTACAATATAATGAAGCACGCGGTCATCAAACTGCTCACGTCCGACATCATACACATTGACCACGTTGGGGTGATTGAGCGAAGCGGCGGCCAATGCTTCATTCTCAAATTTCTGAACAAATTCATCATCTTCGAGATATTGCTCTTTTAAGATTTTGACGGCAACTTTACGCTTCAACACGAGATCTTCCGCCTCGTACACATAGGCCATTCCGCCCTGTCCGATGCGTTGCGCCAAGCGATAACGATTATTGAGCAGAATCGGCTTCATCATCGCCTCCTATATCGTACAGCGTAAGGGTAATATTGTCGGCTCCTCCATTGTCATTTGCCTGTTTCACGAGCATTTCAGCCGCTTCACGTGCGACCGGCTCAGCGGCAAGAATTGCTTCAATCGCCTCGGTGTCCATCATCTTTGTTAGACCGTCGCTGCAAAGAAGAAGACGATCTCCTGCGGAGAGAGAAAGGGTGCGAGTGTCCACCGCGATGGTTTCATTCGTACCGACAGCACGAGTCAGGGTGTTTCGGTCCGGATGTACGAGCGCTTGTTCCGGGGTGAGCAGACCCTGACGAACCATGTCGGCGACCAAAGAATGATCCTGCGTCAGCTGTAGAAGTTTTCCGTCGCGGAAAAGATAAATGCGACTGTCGCCGACGTGAGCGATCGTCAACTGACGATCGGCAATCACCGCCGCACAGATCGTTGTTCCCATACGGCGATATTCCGAAATGCTTTCTCCTTTTTCATAAACGGCAAGATTGGCCGCCTCCACCGCTTCGGTCAACAGCGCTTCATAGTCGCTTCGTTCCTTGTCTTTCATGAAGTATTCCCGGCAGGCATCAATCGCCATGGCTGCCGCCACTTCTCCGGCGTTGTGTCCACCCATACCGTCCGCCAACAAAAGCAGCGAAAAGCGGGGATGAAAGTAGTTGGAATAGCGATCCTGATTCATGGAACGCACGCGTCCCACGTCGGTTATGGAATAGGTGTTCATCAATTCCTCTCTCCTTCTTCATACAGGACGCGCAACTGACCACAGGCAGCGTCGATATCTGCTCCGCGTTTCTGTCTAATGCTGACATGCACGCCGTTTTTCTCCAACCGTTCTGCAAAGCGGGCAATCGCCTGTTCCTTTGCGGAACGCCCCTGAAACTCCTCGATCGTGTTCAAGGGAATCAGATTGACATGATATTGCGGACCGACAAGATGGGTGCTCATCCACTGTACATCTTCTTCCCGGTCATTTTCGCCTTGAATAAGAGCATACTCAAAGCTGATGCGCCTTCCCGTCTCTGCAAAATAGGCATCACAGGCGTCTAACACTTCAGCAATGGTATAGCGTCGCGCAATGGGCATGGTTCGCCTTCGTCGTTCATCCGACGTCGCATGAAGGGAAATGGCCAAATTAATGGCTAATTTTTCCTGCATCAGCCGATGAATGCCCGGAACAATTCCGCAGGTGGAAAGCGTGATATGCCTTTCGCTCAGATTCTTTCCTTCAGGAGAAGTGACGAGATGAATGAAACGAAGCACTTCCTCCAAATTATCCATCGGTTCGCCGATGCCCATTAAAACGATACGAGTAATGGGCGTTTTTTCCCATTCTTCTACGCGATAGACCTGCGCTAAGATTTCTTCCGCCTGTAAATTACGACCGAAATCCGCTTTGGTGGAAGCGCAAAACGTGCAACCCATACGACATCCCACCTGTGTAGAGACACACAGTGTCGTACGATCGGCATACGGCATAAATACCGTTTCTATAGCCATGCCGTCTTCCAGCGCCAGCAGATACTTTGCGCTGCCGTCACGAGAAACGAGACGCTTAATCTTCTGCACTGTGCGTACAGGAAGGCTTGCCGCTCGTTCCCGAAACGCCTTAGGCAGGACATGAGCCTCAAGAATATCCCGTTTACGCTCGATATGGAAATAATGAAAAAGTTGATTTCCGCGAAAAGCGGGAAAGCCCTGTTTCGATGCCCACTCCCGACATTCCGCAAGCGTAAGCGCATTACCTGCACGTTGCATACTTCCTCCTGCTTTTGGTTATTATATCATCCCTATCGTTTACGCGTCAGCGTCCGGACGACGAAAGCGTGCCACAAAAAAGCCGTCCGACCAGTCCTCAAGGGGGGAATAATAAAGTACCGGTTTTCCCTCCATCGGCTCGGAAATCCACGTCTTAGGGATGGTCGCAATGACCTCTTCGTTTTCTTTTCTTCCGTAAGTGCATGTACTATACACCAGTCGTCCACCGGGTTTCACATAACGTAATGCCGTTTGAACAATTTCCTTTTGCAAAATAGCCAGTTCGTCAATATCCTCTCTTTGGCGATGCCAACGAATGTCCGGCTTTCGTCCTAAGAGTCCAAGACCCGAGCAGGGCGCATCTACGAGCACGGCATCAAACCGGTTTTCCCACTCCGGTCGAAATAAGCGTGCATCGCCGATGTTGATATCCAACGGAGTATGCATGCGCTGTGCATTTTCTTCCAGATAGCGCCGTTTTTCTTCCACCACGTCATTGGCGACCACCCGACACGACGGAGAAAGAAGCTTCATCGCTACCGCTTTTCCTCCTGGTGCCGCACAGAGATCGAGAATTTCCCCATTTTCGATTCCTTCTGCCGCTACTTCCGCCGCACGCACGCCGGCTTGGGATTGAATCGTAATTTTTCCTTCCCGAAACGCGGAGGTCTCGGTAATCGGACCCCCTGTACACAAGAGGCAGTGTGGAGAAATCGCGCCGAAACGCAAATCGGAAAGAGTGGGCAAGAGTTCTTCAAAGAGCGCCTCACGGGAGTATTTAGGCGCAACGAAAAGGCTTATCGGTGCCGATTCATTCTGTCTGGACAGCAAGGTTTCCCAATCTTCCTCGGAAAAACAATCCGCGAGGTATTCCGCCATCCAATCCGGAAGCGAATAGCGCACGGCAAGACGTTTCCTATGATCCGCAATCGAAAGTTCGGCTGCACTTTCTCCCGCACGCAGGAATGAGCGTAACACGGCGTTCACGTAGCGTCTGGCCGGCTGCTCTTTTTTCGGTACCAACGAAACGGCCTCATTCACCGCCGCATGCGGCGGTGTCTCTAAAAAACGAAGTTCATAGACAGCGAGACGAAGAATATTGCGCACCGTGACCTTTTGCTTTGCCATGGGACGGGCAGAAAAGGCATCCAACATGGCATCCAGATAGCGGCGATTTTCCAAAACACCGTAAACCAGCCTACGCATTGCCGCCCGATCACGCGCATCCGCCACCTTTTCTGCATGACGGTTAAGCGATCTTTCCACCGCTTCGCCTTTTCGCTCCCCTTGCACAAGTACGTCAAGTGCAGCTTCTCTGGCTTCGTCCGTTTTTCCCATCATACATTCTCCCACGGGGTAATTTTGGTTCCCGGCGTGACCGGATGACCGTTCAGAAATGCGCCGACCGGCATAGATTTCTTATTGGCCGGTTGCAACACGTCTACCACGAACACATCTTCTCCCGCCCGAATAGCGATGCCGTTCCTATCAGCGCGAAGAATTTCCCCTACTTCACCCTCACCGGCATCTTTCTCCGCATGGGCGTCATGTACTTTATACTCCTCGCCCATCCAGCAAATCTTCGCCCCCGGCCAATCTTTCAATGTTAAGACTCGACGAACCAGCATTTCCGCTGATTGATGCATATCGAGCAAGCCGTCTTCACGTTGAATCTTTGCGGCATAGGTTGCTTTTTCCTCATCTTGCGGAACACGAGCCGCGTAATATGCCTCGTAATGGCGAAGGGTATCTAACAGTACCTCCGCACCGAGCACACTCAGTTTTTTCGATACGATGTTCAAGTCCTCAGCCTTCAATGCAAAGGAGGCTTGTTTAAGCATATCCCCGGCATCGAGTTCCTTTTCCACAAGCATCGCTGTTACGCCCACTTCGCTCTCTCCGGCAAGCATTGCCCGCTGAATGGGTGCGGCGCCGCGATAGTGCGGAAGCAGGCTCGCATGGATGTTGAGAATCTTCCCGGCATAGCGGGAAAGCAATGCGTCGCCGAGGAGCTGGCCGAAAGCGATGACCACAAGAACATCCGGCTGTGTCTCGTCAAGTCGGGACAGAAACGCGGCATCGTTTACCGAATCCGGCGTTTCCACCGGAAGAGAAAGCGAAAGCGCGGCTTCCTTCACCGGCGTCGGGCTCCACTTTCCGCGAGATCTTCGACGATCCGGTTGGGAAACGACTAAGACGATGTCCATATCTTCCGCTGCATGAAGCGCATGAAGCGAAGGAAGAGCAAAGTCCGGCGTACCGAAAAAGGCAACGCGCATCACTTCTCCCCTTTCGCTTCAGATTCGGACACCTGCATTTCCTCCTGCTCCGGTACGGGCTCTCCTTCTTCTTCATTCAGGAGATGATGCGCACGCAAATACGCTTTCTGTTCATCCGTCGGATGGGCAAGGTCGATTTCTTCGTCTACCAGATCCCGAAAAAGCACACCGTTCAAATGATCAATTTCATGACAGAGACACCGAGCAAAAAGGCCCTCCGCTTCGACCGTTTTCGCCTCACCCTCTTCGTCCAGATACGATACCACCACCCGTTGCGGGCGATAGACCGTACCGTTATAGTGCGGGACGGATAAGCATCCTTCAATATCCAACTGCTGTTCTTCAGAATATTCGATGATCTCGGGGTTGACCATTTTATACACGCCTTGTCCGACATCCACCGTAATCAGACGGCGCAGTCTGCCCACCTGCGGTGCGGCAAGACCGACACCCTCATTTTCTTTCATGGTTTCCACCATGGCATCAAGAAGCGTGCGAATTTTGTCGTTGATCTCGTTGACCGGTTTCGCTTTTTTGCGAAGGATGGGATCTCCTTCCACGCGCAAGGTTAATAAAGCCATGATTGTCCTTTCTTTTTCGCCGCTTAAAGAAGTGTCCCTCCTTTTTTCATGCGGCAAGTTCTACATTAATACGTCGTTAATGGATCCAGCGTAACCGTGATCCATAGATCTTCCGCTGTCGGAAACGCGCTGATTACGCTTCTTCCCGCCTCTTCCAGCAATCTCCGATCGGGCGAAAGAAGCATGAGGGAAAAGCGATAGCGACGATTCATGCGCTCGATCACACTCGGACTCGGTCCGTCACAGTGAAGATCGAAATAACGGCGCGCAAGAAAATCGTGCACCTGATGCGCTTTATGCAACGACTCATCACGCCGAAAACCGCTGAATTGGATGTGCAGCACATGCCAAACAGGCGGGTAGTGTTTTTCTCGACGATACGCGATTTCCTGACGATAGAAGGAATCGCCGTCATATCTCGCCGCAGAGACCAGCGCATAATGCGTCGGAACATAGGACTGAATGAACACCTTTCCGGGACGATCCGCCCTTCCCGCTCGACCGGCCACCTGCGTTAACAGCTGAAAGGTTCGTTCTGCCGCACGTAAATCCGGCAAATTCAGATTGACATCGGCGGAAAGAATGCCGACAACCGTCACCTTCGGAAAGTCAAATCCTTTGGCGATCATTTGTGTGCCAAGAAGAATGTCGATTTTTCCTTCACGCATACCGCGATAAACGTCGTCATAGGCTCCCTTTTGCTGCATGGTATCCGCATCCGCCCGGCGTATCCGCGCCCCGGGAAAAAGCCGCCTTACTTCTTCTTCCAACTGTTCCGTACCGGCGCCGAATTCGCGTATGGCGTGACTTCCGCATTGCGGGCACTGTCTACGATAGGCCTTCTCTCTTCCGCAATAGTGGCAAATGAGCTTGTCGCGGTGTTTGTGATACGTCATGGCCACATCGCACGCATCACAACGATAGACATAGCCACAGGCACGACAGAATACAAACGATGTATGACCGCGTTTGTTGAGAAATAGGATGACCTGCTCTCCCTTGTCCAGTGCACTCTTTGTTGCGTTGTACAGATCTCGTGAGAACATGGAGCGATTGTTGTTCTTCAGTTCTTCACACATATCCACCAGATGAGCCGTCGGCATGGGCTGATTAAGCACACGTGTCGGCAAATCCAGGCGTGTGAGTTCCCCTGTTTCGACGCGGTAAAGCGACTCCATGGAAGGCGTTGCAGAGCCCAGAACCAAAGAGCAATGATGCCAGTTGGCCCGAAATGCCGCAATGCGATCGGTATGATACTTCGGGTTTTGCTCACTCACATAACTTGTTTCATGTTCCTCGTCGATAATGAGGATGCCGAGATCGGAAAAAGGAGCAAACACGGCACTGCGTGCACCGATGGCAATGGTGACCTCACCGCGCTGAATCTTTTCCCATTCTTCGTAGCGTTCTGCAGAAGAAAGTCGGGAATGCAATATGGCCACTTGGCGACCGAAACGCCCCTCAAAACGTGCAATGGTCTGCGGGGTCAATGCGATTTCCGGAACCAAAATAATAGCCTGTTTTCCTCTTTCCAGTGCCTTCTGCACCAATTGGAGATAAATCTCGGTCTTTCCCGAACCGGTTACACCGCAAAGCAGATACTGACCTGTTTTGGCCGTAATCTGATCAAACACCTCCTGTTGCTTAGGCGTTAACGGCATGGCCGCGTAAGCTTCTGCTTCCGGCTTATGGAGACGTTTAATGCGCTCTTCTTCCCGGGTAATCCATCCCCGTTTTTCCAGGCGTAAAAGCGTCGCAGAATCGGCTTGGGTTTCGGCAAGCAGGGCTTCACGAGAAAGCGAACCTTGAGAAAGAGCTGCCAGAACCTTCGTCTGACGATGTGCTCCGGCGCGCGGCGTCGCTTTTTCCCCCTCTTTCGTTAATGCATAATACAAACGTATTTTCGGACGATATTCTCCCGGTTTTCCCGGTGGGAGAACCGTCTGAATGGCTGAGGCATAATCGGAAAGATCGTGGTTGACCATGTCCTCGACTAAGGCCATTGCTTCTTCCGATAGCGGAGAAAGCATAGGAATCCAGGAGAGCACAGCCTTGGTAGGAAAATCCGGAGGATTCTTTTCCACGACTTGCCAAACAAGGGCATCGCAACGACGATTACCGCGTCCGAACGGTACGCGACAGAGCGCACCGCGCACCGCACCTTCACGAAGGGCGTCGGGAACGGCATACGTAAAAAGTCGCTCCGTCTTTCGCGTATTGGTCAACAGATAGACGTCGACGAACGTGCTCATCGCAAAAGATCCAATAGATGATCGGCCACTTCTTCTTTGGTTAGAAGCGGCAGCGCTTCTTCCTTGTCTTCCCCGAGTATCGTCACAATATTCGTATCGAAATCAAAAGCGGCGCCTTCTTTTGTAACATCGTTCGCTACAATATAGTCCAACTTTTTCTTCTTGCGCTTTTCGCGTGCATGATCCAACACCTTCTCGGACTCGGTCGCAAAACCGATCACCGTCTGATGAGTCTTCATCGTGGCAAGATGCCGGAGAATATCCGGCGTATCGACCATCTCCAGGATATGCACCTTCCCGTCATCTGTGCCTTTGATTTTCTGCGTTTTTTCTTCTACGGGTCGAAAATCCGCCGGAGCAGCCGCCATCAAAAGCGCATCCGCTTTCGGAAATTCCTTCTCAAGGGCGACGAGCATATCCTCCGTCGATTCCACAGCAATCGCGTGCACTCCCTCCGGAACAGGCACCTTCATCTCTCCATGCACAAGCGTCACCTCCGCACCACGCATCCTCGCGCGCTTTGCAATGGCCACACCCTGTTTCCCGGAGGAATCATTGGTTAAAAAGCGCACAGGGTCCAGGCGTTCTCTGGTCGGACCGGCCGAAACCAAAATCCGTTTTCCGGCCAAATCCTTTTCGGTTAAAGCGCTTTCTATGGAAAGGAAAAGAGAAGCCGCTTCCGGCATCCGTCCTTCCCCCTCTTCTTGACAGGCAAGCCAACCCGCATCCGGTTCTAAAACCTGAATGCCGCGTTTACGAAGGGTCTGCAGATTTTCCTGCGTCGCGGCATTATGATACATCACCACATTCATGGCCGGGGCGACCATCACCGGGCAATGCGCCGCAAGGGCCGTTGCAGAAAGCAGATCATCGGCTATGCCATTCGCCATTTTTGCCAGAATATTTGCCGTCGCGGGAGCCAGCAAAAAGAGGTCGGCTTCGCGCGTTAAGTCGATATGAGGAATCATCCCTTCACTTTCCGCAAAGAGATCCGTATATACCGCATGACCGGACATGGTCTGAAAGGTCAAGGGCGTCACAAAGCGTGCCGCACCTTCCGTCATGACCACCCGCGTTTCTGCCCCTACTTTGCGTAAGCGTGACAACAGCTCCGGGATTTTATAAACTGCAATACCTCCCGATACGCCGAGGAGGATGCGCTTGCCTGAAAGACTCATTTATTCCTCCACATGGGCTACGTGATCAACCTTGGTTACCTTGTGTTGCATAATTTCGTCCAATGCAACGGTAACCGGTTTTTCGCCTTTGCTGTCCACTAACGGTTGCGATCCGTCCGTTAACAGACGCGCGCGTTTCATCACCATCACGCATACGTCGTAACGGCTCGGGCTGATTTCGCCCAGTTCTCGAAATGATGGATTAATCATGAAATTCCTCCCAATACGTTTCAATCAGTTCCGCATCAATGCGCTGATTCTCCGCATCGATAATATGTGACACCATCTCCGCACAGCGATCCACTTCATCATTCACGACGGCATAGTCGTAATCGTGCAGCATGGAAATTTCCTTTTTCGCGTTGGTTAAACGCAGATGAATACTTTCTTCATCCTCGCTCCCGCGATTACGAATGCGCGATTCCAAATCGTCGCGATGCGGAGGAAGTAGAAAGATATAGACGCCGCCGGGCATATTCTGTTTCACCTGCATCGCGCCCTGCACATCAATTTCCAAAAGAACATTTTCACCGGCAGCAAGCCGATCTAAAACGTACGCTTTCGGTGTGCCATAATAATTTCCGTGGACCTTAGCAAATTCAATCAGTTCCCCACGGTCGATGAGCGTATTGAATTCCGCAAGCGAATGAAAATAATAATTTTCGCCGTCTTTTTCCTGCGGGCGTTTTGCACGGGTGGTGGCGGAGATACTCACTTTAAGGTCTTTGCGCTTCGCTTTTAGTGCTTCGCACACCGTTCCCTTGCCGACTCCGGACGGGCCGGACAATATGATCAACTTTCCCTGACGTCGCATGGTTCCTCCTATTCTTTATAAAAACAGTGTACCAGGCAAAGAGCGGAAAAGCGATGAAATATGACAATATTGTCATATTTCATCGCAACCTTATGCGTGTCTTTCGCACTGTCTCCCTCGTTTCTCGTTTTTCTCTCCTTCGTTCCGCTTCGAGCGAATGCTATAATAAATGCAGAAAGGATTTTCTCATGACTTTTGATGGCATTACCATGCATGCGGTGGTTGCGGAGCTCAAGGAAAAGCTGCTCGGCGGACACCTGAAAAAGATGAATCAAATCGGCCCGACGCAGCTCACCATGACGTTTTACGCCAATGGCGAAAATCTTTTGCTCTATCTTTCCTGTGATTCGTCAAACGGACGGCTGCATCTGACGACGAAAAAATACGCCAATCCGAAAACGCCGCCCAATTTCGTTATGCTTCTGCGCAAACATCTTGGTCAGGGCAAGTTGATCGGCATTGATCAGGTCGCCCTGGATCGTACCGTTCGTCTTCGCTTTCAAACGCGCAATGAACTGGGCGATACGGTGGAAAAGCAGCTTGTTTTGGAGGTGATGGGGCGCCACTCCAACCTCATTCTTCTCGATGAAAACGATCGCGTTCTGGAGGCAGTGCGCCGCGTT
The DNA here is from genome assembly GCA_019753405.1 of Murdochiella sp. Marseille-P8839. GTDB lineage: Bacteria > Bacillota > Clostridia > Tissierellales > Peptoniphilaceae > Murdochiella. The sequence goes on from JAIKLF010000001.1 coordinate 591,018, forward strand.
TCCCATGATATGAGCCGTGTTCGTCAAATCTATCCCGGAAAAACATACACCGTTTTTCCGGCAAACAAGCGCGATGTACTCACGGAAGAGGTGTCCCTCACCACGCTCATCGAAGCCGCACAAAACGAGCAAAGTGGAGGGCTAACGGTAAAGCAGCTTTTCTATGGCCAATTGACGGGCTTTTCTCCTCTTGTTTCCGTTGAACTGTGTGTACGTGCGGATGTCGCGCCCAATACGCCCATCGGTGCACTCACATCGGCGGAGCACGATGCCCTTGACCGCCAACTTTCCCTTCTTATTTCTGCTCTACGTGCCGATACCTACCATCCGGCGCTGTATCGTACTCCGAAAAATCAAGCTTACCCCTTTGCTTTGACGCATTATGGGGATCCTGAAGCGGAAGCCCCCTCCATCAGTGCACTCATTGATCGCCAAACGGCAGAAACAGCACGCGATGACGGGTTTGGGCAACGTAAGGAGCATATGCGTCATCAGTTGGCGGCAGTACTCGATAAGAAAATGCGTAAGCGTGATCACTTGCGCGAAGATCTGATTCAGACCCAGAACCGCGAAGAATACAAAGAAGAAGCCGATTTATTGGCCGCCTATGCCCATACGGTGGAGAAAGGCCGTGACAGCATCGTGGTGAACGACTTTTTTCACGACAATCAGTCCCGTACGATTCCGCTGGATCCCAAAAAATCCGGTCATGAAAATATGGAGGCCAAATATCGCCAGTTTTCCAAGCTCAATACCGCGCATAAACTGTTGGCCGAAAGCATCCCGCGTCTGGAAGAAGAAATTCGCTACCTTGAACAATTGGGCGAGATGCTGGAACAAACGCAGGAAATGGAGGAACTGGAAGCCGTTCAGCAGGAATTTGAGCGTGAAGGCATCCTTCCAAAACATAAGCGAAAGAAGAAAGCGGCATCATCTGCCGCGCTTCCGCCACGCCAATTCCGCACCAAAAACGGCTTTACCGTCCTGATCGGGCGAAACAATGCACAAAACGACCACTTAACGCTAAAAGTGGCGGATAAAGAGGATTTCTTTTTTCATTCGAAGACCGTTCCGGGTGCGCATGTGATTTTGCGCACGGCAGGACGTCAGGTTGAACAGAAAGATATGGAAGCAGCGGCCTATCTGGCGGCGAAGTATTCCTCGCGTTCCAAAGAAAGTGCCGTGGAAATCGACTATACGCAAAAAAAACATGTGTATAAAGCAAAGGGTGCAAAACCCGGCATGGTCTACTATAAAGAATTTCGAACGCTCGTCATCAATCCCCTGGCCGATGCAGAAGATCTTCTGGAGGACAACAAATCGGAAACATCCTCATAAAATTTTACAAGGACAAATTTTACAGGGACGTTTCCTTCGCGCGTCGCAACATATCGCCAACGGAACAATTTCCCGGCTTCGGCATCGTGACAATGGATTTTGGCGTTTTTGCCCTTTCAAGCGAAACGCCGTCTTCGGTGAAGAGGGCGGATAACTCCCATTCCAATGTTTTCCCTGTGGTCATCATTTCCAAATGATCCCCTACGGAAAATGCATTGCGCACTTCCACCGAAATGATATTTTTTTTCTCATCGACGGCCGTCACCACGCCGATAAAATCATACTCTTGGATGTACGAGGTGGATGCGTAGTTTTGCCCTTCCGATCCCGGGTTTCCGAACAAAAATCCGGTCGTGAATGCGCGATGACTGGTTTTTTGAATTTCCTTCAGGCAATACGAGATCAGATCCTCGCTCCACGTTCCGTCTTCGATCGCATCCAACGCGAGACGATAGGCATGCACCACCGTCCCGACATAATAAGCGCTCTTTACGCGCCCTTCAATTTTTAAGCTGCCTATTCCGTTTGCCATGAGTTCCGGCAGATGCGGCAAGAGGCATAAGTCCTTTGAATTCATGATGAACGTGCCGCGTTCATTTTCTTCAATCGGAAAGTACTCGCCCGGACGTGTTTCTTCCATTAACGCATATTTCCAGCGACATGCCTGTGCACAGTCACCACGATTGGCATCTCTTCCGGTCATGTAGTTGGAAAGTAAACACCGGCCGGAATGGGAAATACACATAGCGCCGTGTACAAAACATTCCAATTCCAGCTTCGGATCAATGGTTTTACGAATCGTAGCGATTTCGAAAAGCGTAAGTTCGCGCGCTAACACGATGCGCTTTGCGCCCTGATTACCCCAGAACTGCACGGTTTTGGCATTCATGAGGCTCGCCTGCGTAGAGATATGAATCGGAAGGGACGTCTCTTCACGAATCACCTGAAAAATCCCCGGATCCGAGACAATGACGGCGTCCACGCCCATTTTTTCCAATGCTTTCGCCGTATCGGCAAGGCCGACAAAGTCCGATTCATGGGCAAGTATATTCATCGTGACGTACACGTTCGCGTCACGATGATGCGCATAATCCACAGCCTGTTGAAGCGTGGTCAACGAAAAATTCCGAGATGCTGTGCGCAGGCCGTAGCGATCCAGCGCCAGATAGACGGCATCCGCGCCGAAGTGCAAAGCGGTGCGCAGTTTTTCTTCGTCTCCCGCAGGCGCCAGTAACTCCACCTTTTTTTTATTGCTCGACATGCCCATCCGTCTCCATGATGATCGTAAGAATCATCGGGTTGCGTTGAATTTCTTTATAGACATAGCTCTTTACTTCTTCACGCATACGTGACTTCAGGAAGGCCCAATCCGTAATTTTACGTCGCTTGGCATCGTCGAAAATCTGAATCACAATCTTTTTCAGTTCCTCAATAACGTCCACATTGTCTTTCATATAAATGAATCCGCGCGAGATGATTTCGGGTCCGGCGACCACTTCATGCGTATTGCGATCCACCGTGACGACCAGCGAAATCATACCGTCATCGGCCAGACGTTTGCGGTCATTCAACACGACAGAGCCGACATCGCCGATGCCTAAGCCGTCGATAAGAATCTGTCCGGCCTGTACTTTTTCATCCATGTTGGCAACCACAGTTTTTCCGACACGATTAAATTCAATGACACTGCCGTTTTCAGCCATGAGAATATGATCTTCCGGCAAGCCGAGATCCATCGCCAGCTTTTTATGTGTAATAAGCATACGCGGTTCACCATGCGCAGGAATAAAGTATTCCTCGTTTACCAACGAGTGCATGAGCTTAATTTCTTCCTGACAGGCATGTCCGGAAACATGCACATTCTGAAGCGAAGAATAAACCACGCGGCATCCGCGCAGCATCAGCGCGTTGATCATGTCTCCGATGCTCTTTTCATTGCCCGGAATCATGGACGCGGAGAGGATGATCGTATCGTCTTCGCCGACCGTGATTTGCCGATGAGAACCGTTGGACATACGCGAAAGCGCACTCATCGGTTCGCCTTGCGAGCCGGTGATCAGCAGGCAAACTTCATCCGGTTTGTATTTTTCCACATCTTTAATGTCAATTAATGTCTTGCTTTGTACACGCAGATAGCCCAATTCGCTTGCTACCGCGACATTGTTGAGCATGGAACGACCGGACAGAGCTACTTTACGATGATTCGCCTCTGCCGCCTCAATAATCTGCTGTACACGATGAAGGTTGGATGCAAACGTAGCGACGATCAGACGCCCCTTGGTGTTGCTGAAGATTTGCTTAAACGTCTCCCCCACGCTGCGCTCGCTGAGCGTATAACCCGGGCGCTCCACGTTGGTGGAATCGCTGTAAAGAGCCAACACTCCTTCCTCACCCAGTTCCGCCAGGCGATGAATATCCGTCGGTTCATGATCAATGGGGGTGAAATCGAACTTAAAATCCCCGGTAAAAAGGATGGTTCCCACCGGATTGTGCACGGCAATGGCACAGGCATCCGGAATGCTGTGTGCAACGCGAATAAACTCACAGTCCAGTGCACCCAGGCGCAACACATCACCGGCTTTTACATATTTAATTACGGACGGATTAATGCCGTGTTCTTTGAATTTGTTCTCCAGCATGCCCCCGGTAAGTCGTGTGCAATAGACATTGGTCTGCAGTTTTTTGAGGACATACGGCACCGCGCCGTAATGATCCTCATGGCCATGCGTCAACAAAATCCCCCGCAGTTTTTCCTTGTTCTTCTCCAAATAGGAAATATCCGGGATCACGGTGTCTACGCCGGGCATATCTTCATCCGGAAACGTCAGGCCGGCGTCGATCACAATCATATCATTGCCGTATTCGACCACCGCCATGTTCTTTCCGATTTCGCGCAATCCGCCCAGCGGAATCACCCGTAATCGTTTTATATTTGCTTTTGTTTTCAACGATTTTCCTCCTCTTCTTCTTTTTCTCTTTTTGTTCTATTTAATTCCTCGAAGGCTTCGCTCACCTCATCGAGTTCTTGTTCGGATTCCAATGCTGCAAAGACCATATCGTCTCCATCGGCAAAATAACGCAAAAAGAAGGAAGTACCATCCTCATGGTCTTCCACAAAACAATAGTTTCTATCCTCCAAGGAAAATGACGCAAGAAGATCAAACACTACGTCACGTTCCCCGTCATTAACTACAATCTGTTCTCTGTTCATTATTTTTCCCGTCTGTCCAGCCATTGCTGAAGAATAAACGTTGCCGCAATCGCGTCAACAACCTGTTTCCGTTTCTCCCGACGCACGCCGGTCTTCATCAGCACCGTGCTCGCCTGAATGGTACTCAATCTCTCGTCCTGATACGTCACGGCATACCCCTTTTTCGTTAATTCGGCACCGAAGCTTTTCGCTCGGCGAGCCGAATCGCTCATCTGATTATTCATATGCTTGGGCAAGCCGATAACAATTTCTTGAATAGCAAACGCACAAATGATCTCATCCAATGCGACAAGATCCGCCGCCAGTGTCGACCGATGAATGGTCGTATGGGCTTGCGCAATGAGATAGGTGGGGTCGCTTAACGCCACCCCTATGGTTTTTGTACCGATATCCAATCCCATTGCGCGTGTCAACCCATATCCCCTTCCTACGAAGGAATATTATGTCCTTCAAGATAATACGACAGCAACGTCGAAAGCAGTTCGTCTCGATCAATTTGACGAATGAGCTTGCGCGCACCGTTATAGCTCGTAATGTATGTCGGATCGCCGGAAAGAATGTAACCGATAATCTGATTCTCCGGCGCATAACCCTTTTCTTTAAGGGAGGCATACACACTGGCCAAAATTTCTTCCATATTGTGTCGTTCTTCAATCGGCGTAAAAAGCATCGTTTCGCTGAAATCTTTTGACATCTTCGCCTCCTAACCATATTGTGCGTAACGCATCGTGAGGATTCGGCTGAATTACGCCAGTTTTTCTTCCACCCATGCGTTCACGCTTTGCAATGCCTCATCGATTTTCGCGGCATCTTTTCCTCCCGCCGTAGCAAACTGCGGACGGCCGCCGCCGTTTCCGCCGGTTTTTTGAGCCAATGTTTTGACCAGATCCCCGGCTTTGATTCCCTTCTTCACCAACGCATCCGCTACCGAAACAACCCAATAGACCTTGCCCTCGGTCGCTGAAGCAAGAGCAATCACTAGTTCCGGATGATTGGCCTTTAACGCGTCAGCAAGATCTTTCAGCTCATCCATCGTCTTACCGTCCACACGCGAGGCCAGCACGGAAACGCCCGCCACCGTTACTATGGAGGAATCCAATTGACGTGAAAGTTCACCGGCCATTTTCGTTTCATAGGACTGCAACTCGCGCTTGACTTCTCTGTTTTCTTCCAATAGCGCTTCGCTTTTCTGAAGAAGATGTTCCGGTGCTGTTTTGAGCAGATCCGCTAAGGCGAGCAAGGTCTCTTCCTTTTCCTTCATCCCCTGTAAAGCGTTGCGGCCGGTTACCGCTTCAATGCGTCGTACACCGGAAGAAACGCCCTGTTCACTGAGCAGTGTAAATACCTGTAGTTGAGCGGTATTTTCCACGTGTGTTCCGCCACATAGTTCTTTAGAGAAGTCTCCCATAGAAACGACGCGCACCGCGTCGTGATACTTATCTTCAAAGAGCCCAATTGCTCCTTCGGCCATTGCTTCCTGTAGAGGTAATACCCTTGTTTGCACCGGATACGAATCAAAAATTGCACGATTGACAATTTTTTCTACATTCTGCTTTTCCTCTTCGGTCATCGCCTGATAATGCGTAAAGTCAAAGCGCAGGCGATCGGGTTCCACCAAGGAACCGGCCTGATGAACATGATCACCAAGCACTTCACGCAAAGCGCGATGCAGTAAATGCGTGGCGGAGTGATTGCGACGAATATCTTCCCGACGATCTTTCTCTACACAAGCGTGAAGAATATCACCTTCCTTAAGCGAACCTTTTTCGACAATAATCGTGTGCAGGAAAATTTCATTCTTATCCTTTTTTACCGCCTGAACGCGTACAACCTGATCAGCCGACGTCAAGGTTCCTACATCGCTCACTTGACCGCCACTTTCCGCATAGAAGGGCGTACGATCCAAGACGACAACACCTTCTTTTCCATTTTCCAGCGACTGAACGCGCTCACCGCCTTCATAAAGGGCAAGTACGTTAACGTCGCCCTCCAACGTATCGTAGCCGGTAAAGACCGTTTTCTCAACGTCTTCGACCGTAATGGCCGTCTCGGTATCCCATCCGCTCGTTTCCTTGCGACGTGCACGTGACTGACGACGCTGCGCTTCCATACGCTCTTGAAAATCGGCTTCATCGACTTGAAGGTTCTGTTCCGCAGCAATCTCACGGGTTAAATCAATAGGAAAACCGAACGTATCATAGAGACGGAACACACGCGCACCGTCGAGTGTACTCGAACCCTTTGCTTTCGCTTCTTCCATAAGCTCTTCAAGAAGTGCCAGCCCCTGGTCAATGGTCTGTTGGAAATTTTCTTCCTCTCGCTCAACCACAGTGAAAATGCGCTCTTTTCCTTGCAGAATTTCCGGATATTCTTCGCCATAAACCTTCATAATTTCCGTAATGGTCTTGGCCAAGAATTTGCCTTTTATTCCCAATAGCTTCCCATAACGTGCCGCACGGCGCAGAAGGCGTCGTAAAACATAACCGCGCCCCTCGTTGGAAGGCACTACGCCATCCGAAACCAGAAAGGTGATGGCTTTGGAGTGATCGATGATGACGCGGAAAGATTCGTCCGCTTTAGGATCTTCGCCATACTCTTTTCCGGAAAGCGCCTTAATAGTCTTTCTTAACGGCGCAAATTCATCGAGTTCAAAGATATTGTCCTTGTTCTCACACACCAGCGCAAGGCGTTCAAGTCCCATGCCGGTATCAATGTTGGGATGTGCTAGAGGCACATAAGATCCGTCCTTTTGGCGATCGAATTGCGTAAAGACAAGATTCCAAATTTCCATAAAGCGGTCCGAATTATCCAACGGACTGGTTCCTTCGCCATATTCCGGGCCGCGATCATAGTGAATTTCCGAACACGGTCCGCAAGGTCCCTGCTCCAACTCCCAGAAATTGTCTTCTTTGCCCAGGCGCAGCATATGATCGGGCGCTACACCGATCGTTTTGGTCCAAAGATCATACGCCTGATCGTCGTCTTCATAAACGGTAATCCAGAGACGATCGGGATCCATGCCGATCTCCTGCGTAAGGAATGTCCAAGCCCATTGAATTGCTTCCGGTTTAAAATAATTTCCAAAGGAAAAGTTTCCCAGCATTTCAAAGAATGTCGCATGGCGTGCCGTTTTGCCGACGTTATCAATGTCAGCCGTACGTACACAACGTTGTGAGCTCGTTGCGCGATTATGGGGCATCTTCTTCTCGCCCATAAAATAAGGCTTTAATGGAGCCATGCCCGCATTGATAAGTAGAAGACTGTCGTCATCTTCCGGAACCAGCGAAAAGCTGGTCAGGCGCGTATGATTCTGCGCTTCAAAAAAATCCAGATATTTTGACCGACATTCATTCATTCCAAGATATTGCATCTTCATCCTCTTTTTTCTTCGTTAACCATTCATCGTTCACTGCGCAGGGAAGGCATCTAATCACGCCAGAACGACGTCATACCGCCAGGGAAAGCTCAACCATATCCGCCAAAGTCAGGTGTTCTATGGACTGATATATCGCATTGTTCATCCGTGTAATCAGAATCCGTGTTGGACAGTTCGTGAAACCGCCGGGACAATCTCCCGCAATGGCACAATCCGAGAGCCAAAATTCGCCTTCCAAAACATTCAACATTTCCAGTACGGTAATGTCTTTCGGGTCGCGGGCAGGCACATAACCGCCCTTGACGCCGCGCACCGTATTGACCAACGGCACTTTTTTTAGCAGGCGCAACAATTGTTCAAGATATGCTTCGCTCAAGAGCAACGCCTCCGCAATCTCGGATAGCGGAACCGGTTGTCCATCCTCTGCGTGCGCAGCGATATACGTCATAGCACGCAAACCATATCGACTTCTGGTAGTCAGTTTCATAGACCTGTCCTTACTGTTTGCCCATGATGAGGGCTCAACGAATCACCAGGTTCAAAATCTTTCCAGGAACGAAAATGACCTTGATGACCGTTTTTCCTTCTAAATAGCGCGCAACACCGGAGTCCTTTTTCGCTTCATTCAGCGCATCATCTTTTGTTGCCTCCGGTGCCAACAATACTTTGCCGCGAACCTTGCCGTTAATTTGAATCGGCATTTCCAAATAGGCTTCCGTCAACTTATCTTCAGCGTATACCGGCCATTTCCCGTCCGTGGCAATATGGCCATCAAAGCCCGCTCTTTCCCACAATTCTTCGGTGAGATGTGGTGCAACCGGATTAAGCAGCAGCAAATAAATCTTCCACTCTCCGCGCGTGATGCGCTCCTTTGCGCGCAGGGCATTGGAAAGCGTCATCAACTGCGCAATCGCTGTATTGAATTTCAACGTTTCGAAATCTTCGCTGACCTTCTTAATCGATTGATGCAACAACACTTCGGTTTCAGCATCCACACCGTCATCTTCGTTGACGATTTCCGCCATTTTCCAAACGCGCTCCAGGAATTTTCGACATCCCTGTACGCCGCTTTCCGTCCAGTTGGCGCTCTTCTCAAAATCGCCGATGAACATTTCATAGGTGCGCAACGTGTCGGCGCCATATTCGCTGACAATTTCGTCGGGATTAACGACATTTCCGCGAGACTTGCTCATCTTTTCCCCGTTGTCGCCCATGATCATGCCATGCGACGTGCGCTTGGCGTAGGGTTCTTTCGTGGATACTACGCCGATGTCATAAAGGAATTTATGCCAAAAGCGCGAGTAGAGCAGATGAAGCGTGGTATGCTCCATGCCTCCATTATACCAGTCCACCGGGCCGAAATACCGCTCCGCTTCCGGAGAAACGGGCGCATCCGTATTGTGCGGATCCATATAGCGCAGATAGTACCAGGAAGAGCCCGCCCACTGCGGCATGGTATCCGTTTCGCGCCGTGCAGGTTTGCCACAGATCGGACACGTCGTCTCCACAAAATCCTTCATTTCGGCAAGCGGCGATTCCCCGGTTGCCGTCGGCTGATAGTTGGGCACATCCGGCAAAAGCAGCGGCAGCTCTTCTTCCGGCAACGGAACCCAGCCGTGTTCTTCACAATAAACCATGGGAATGGGTTCTCCCCAATAACGCTGACGACTGAATACCCAGTCGCGCAACTTATAATTCGTTTTGGCTTTGCCCAGCTGATGTTTCTCAAGATAATCAATCATGGCCTTGATGGCATCCTGAACGGGCATGCCGTTAAGGAATCCGGAATTGACCATGGTACCTTCGGACACATCCGTAAACGGCTCTTCTTCCACCGGTTTTTCTGCACCCGAAACAACCTCCACGATGGGAAGCGCGAATTTCTTAGCAAACGCCCAGTCGCGATCGTCATGCGCCGGAACGGCCATAATGGCGCCGGTGCCATAGCTCATGAGAACATAGTCGGATACCCAAATAGGAATGGCTTTTCCTGTGGCAGGATTCTTGGCACAAACCCCTTGCAACGCGACACCCGTTTTTTCTTTGGCCAGCTCACCGCGCTCAAAATCCGATTTGAGCAAGGCCTGTTGCTGATACGCTTTTACTTCTTCGCTATTTTCAATGGATGCCGCATACTTCGTCAGTAACGGATGTTCCGGGGCAACAACCATGTAAGTCGCGCCGAACATGGTGTCCGGACGCGTTGTGTAGACGGTCAGGACATCATCTGTTTCCTTGTCGCCGACAAGAACCGAAAAATCGGCTTCCGCACCGTGGGAGCGACCGATCCAGTTGATTTGCTGTTGCTTAATCCGCGGCGAATAGTCCACTTCTTCCAGATCATCGATCAAACGGTCGGCATATTCCGTAATTTTGAGCATCCACTGATTTTTTACACGATGTTCCACCGGCGTTCCGCAACGCTCAAATTTTCCGTCCACGACTTCCTCGTTGGAAAGGCCTACGAGATCATGCGGGCACCAGTTGATGGGCACTTCTTTTTTATATGCCAGGCCGTGCTTATAGAGCTGAATAAAGATCCATTGCGTCCAGCGATAATAATTCGGATCCGTCGTGTTCACCACGCGATCCCAGTCAAAGGAAAAGCCAATGGCATCCAGCTGATCCTTAAAATGTTGGATATTGTTCCGCGTCACTTCCGCCGGATGAATTCGATGTTGAATGGCATAATTCTCCGTCGGCAAACCGAAGGCATCGAATCCCATCGGATAGAGCACGTTATAGCCTTGGAGACGTCGCTTGCGCGCGACAATATCCAATGCGGTATAGGGGCGCGGGTGACCGACATGAAGTCCCTGTCCGGACGGATAGGGAAATTCAACCAAGGCATAGTATTTCTTCTTTTCAGGATCCAGTGTGGCATGAAAAACGTCCTCGTTCTGCCAAAACACTTGCCACTTTTTTTCAATAACGGCGGGATTATAGGTTTCCATTAACACCCTTCTTCTCTTCGTTCACAGTTCCTGTCTGTCTAATTCTCTTCTTCCTTCTCCCTAGCGCAGCGCTTTCAAATGTATTCCGAGCACGGCGTCAGCGCAAGGTATTCACCGTACGCGGATACGGCAGCACATCGCGGATGTTCGCCATACCGGTCATGTACATCACGCAGCGTTCAAAGCCGAGGCCGTAGCCGCTGTGTACGCATCCGCCAAAACGGCGAAGATCCGTATACCACCGATAATCTTTTTCTTTGATGCCCTTTTCCTTCATTTGTGCAAGGAGCACCTCTTCGCGTTCTTCACGCTGGGAACCGCCGATAAGTTCGCCGATACCCGGAACCAACATATCTGCACAGGCGACGGTCTTGCCATCGTCATTTAAGCGCATATAGAAAGACTTGATCTCTTTCGGATAATCCGTCACGAAAAGGGGGCCTTTGAAGACTTCTTCCGTAAGGAATCGCTCATGCTCAGACTGCAGATCGCTTCCCCAATGCACAGGGAACGTAAAACGAGAATTCTCTTTTTCTAAGAGCGCAACGGCCTCGGTATAGCTCATGCGGGCAAAATCCGCCTTGCGCACAAGATTCAGTCGTTCCAATAGCCCCTTGTCGATCCAACGATTAAAGAAATCCATCTCCTCGGGAAGGCGTTCGATCACGCGGTTGAGGATATGCTTCATCATATCTTCTGCCAAGTCCATCATGTCGTTCAGATCACCGAACGCAATCTCCGGCTCGATCATCCAGAATTCGGCCGCATGGCGCGTTGTATTGGAATGTTCCGCCCGGAAGGTCGGACCGAACGTATAGACGTTGCGATGACTCATGGCAAAGGCTTCCAACTCCAATTGGCCTGAAACGGTAAGGTGTGCCGGTACGCCGAAGAAATCCTCACGATAGTCCACTTTCCCTTCTTCCGTTTTCGGTACATTCTCTAAATCCAGCGTCGTTACCTGGAACATTTCACCTGCGCCTTCGGCATCGGAAGCGGTAATTAACGGCGTGTGCACATACGTGAAGCCACGCTCGTGAAAGAATTCATGAATAGCGAAAGCAATCTCGCTTCGCGTGCGAAATACCGCATTAAACGTATTCGTACGAGAGCGAAGATAGGGATATTGACGAAGAAACTCCATGCTCTGGCGTTTGTTTTGGATGGGGTAATCCTCTGCATTATCGCCGAGCAAGGTGACGGTTTTCGCTTCCAGCTCAATGGGTTGCGGTGAATTCGGTGTAATCTTGAGCGTTCCTTCCACCGCAATGGCGCTTCCCACGGAAAAGTGAGAGACTTCGCTGTAGTTGTCCAAATCGGGCGTAATCACGACTTGAAGAGGACGGAAAAATGTGCCGTCATTCACCATAAAAAAGCCGACATTTTTAGAAATGCGCGACTGCCGAATCCATCCTTGAATCGTAATCATTTCATTTGCGTGCTTTTCCGCATCGCGATAACATACTTTAATTTCCATGCTTTCTCCTTACTGACGGTCATCCTCATCGGCGGATCTTTCGTGTTTCGGCAGACTCTCAAGATAGTTCTTGAGCCGTGTTTCGGCACCGCGATCGACGGGATGATAAAAGGTCTTTCCCATTATTTCATCCGGCAGGTAATTCTGCAAGACATAGCCGGAAGGATAATTATGCGGGTAACGATACGTCAACCCCCTGCCCAGCGCTTTTGCACCGCTATAGTGCGCGTCTTTCAAATAGGGCGGAATATCCGCGGGAGGATCCTCGCGAACCGTGCGCAGCGCTTCATCAATAGCAACGTATGACGCATTGCTTTTCGGCGAAGAAGCTAAGAAGGTCGTCGTCTGCGCCAGAAGAATGCGCGCCTCCGGCATGCCGATTTGCGAAACGCCCTGATAGCAGCTCACTGCCTGCACCAACCCCATCGGCTGTGCATTTCCGATATCTTCGCTGGCCAGGATCACCAGGCGCCGAGCAATAAAAAGAGGATCTTCTCCCCCTGCCAACATACGGGCAAGATAATATATTGCTGCGTCCGGATCGGAACCGCGTACCGATTTGATGAAAGCCGAGATCGTGTTGTAATGCTCTTCGTCACCTTTGTCGTATTGAACGCGCTTCTTTTGCATACTTTCCGCCATATCCTCTTTGGTCAATCGGATACGACCGTTAACCGGCGGCGTCGACAGCACCGCAATCTCCAAAGAATTGAGAAGCACGCGCGCGTCACCGCCGGAGGAGGCGAGAAGCAATGCTCGGGCATCCGCATCCAAGGTAACCGCATAGGCACCAAGCCCCATCGTTGTATCCGACAGAGCACGGTCGAGAACTTTTTCCAAGGCCTCGGTAGAAAGCCAGGTCAATTCCACCACCTGACAGCGGGAGAGCAATGCTTTATTCACTTCAAAAAACGGATTTTCCGTCGTCGCCCCGATGAGCGTAAGCGTACCGTCTTCAACGTGTGGAAGCAGCGCATCCTGCTGACTTTTATTGAAGCGATGAATCTCATCAATAAAGAGAATCGTTCGCACCTGATCAAAAAGCAGGGCTTGTTTTGCTTCGTCCACGACTTCACGTAATTCTTTTACTCCGCTGGTCACAGCGGACAATTTGCGAAAAACGCGATTGGTGCGCTCAGCAATCACGTGCGCAATGGTTGTTTTTCCGGTTCCCGGCGGTCCAAACAGGATTAGTGAGGGAACGCGATCCGCTTCAATGAGACGACGAAGGGGTTTTCCGGGTGCAAGAACCGCATCCTGGCCAACCACATCGTCCAGTGTTTTCGGACGCAAGCGATCAGCAAGAGGCGCATTCTTGCGCTGTTCATTTTGCTGCTGTCTCTGCAATAAATCCATCTTCCCTCCGTCCGTAAAAAAAGCAGGCGATCCTTTGGATCGCCTTTGCTTTATTCGTCCGTTCTATCCTGTTCCTGCTCATCCGTCAGGCTGTTCAATTCCTTGTAAAAGCTGTCCACATCCTGAAATTCACGATAGACCGATGCAAAACGCACATACGCCACCTTATCGATCGCTTTCAGCTGATCCATCACCAGTTCGCCGATATAGGCGGTGGTGACTTCACGTTGATTCAGATGGTTAAGCTGCGTTTCAATGGCATCCGCCGCTTTCTCCAGGCGTTCCACCGTCACAGGGCGTTTTTCAACGGAGCGAATCATACCGTTAAGAATTTTGGAGCGCATGAACGGCTCTCGCGTTTCATCTTTTTTGATTACCACGATCGCCTGGTCTTCGTAGCGCTCATAAGTAGTGAAGCGCTTTTTGCATTTGAGACAGGCTCGGCGGCGGCGAACCGCCTCATTATCTTCTGTGGGGCGCGAGTCAATGACTTTCGTATCGGGAAACCCGCAATACGGACATTTCATACTAACGATACTTTCTCAGGAATTCCGGAATATCCATATCATCCGCTTTGGAAGCATTCGATTCCGAAGAGGAGTCTTCACTTGACCGATGCTCGCGGCGTTCAAGCCCGTCATCGTTTGCGGAAACTTTACGGTTGTCAAAACCGGTGGCAATCACGGTAATCTTGATATCATCACCGAGGGATTCGTCCACGCCGGCGCCAAAGATGATATTGGCATCCGGATCGACCGCTTCGCGAATCATTTCGACCGCTTCATTGGCTTCGAAAATGCCGAGTTCAGCCGCTGTGACGTTGACCAATACCGCTTTTGCTCCATCAACGCTGGTTTCCAGAAGAGGGCTCTTGACCGCAGCTTTGGCCGCGTTGACCGCACGATTTTCGCCATTGGCAATGCCGATACCCATGTGCGCAATGCCTTGATCCTTCATAATGGACTCAACATCCGCAAAGTCGAGGTTGATGATATTCGGCACCGCGATAAGGTCGGAAATGCCCTGAATGCCGTTCATCAATACCTGGTCAGCCATACCGAAGGCTTCTACCATGGAGGTGCGCCGTTCGGCAACCTGCAACAGGCGATCATTCGGAATAACAATGAGGGTATCGACTTTGTCTTTTAACTTGTTGATGCCGCTTTCGGCCTGGCTCTGACGCTTGCGTCCTTCAAAACCGAACGGTTTCGTTACGACGCCGACTGTTAGGATTCCCATGGAACGAGCCGCCTCAGCAACGACCGGAGCCGCACCGGTTCCCGTTCCGCCGCCCATGCCGGCCGTAATAAAGACCATATCCGTGTTGGCAAGCAATTCGGTAATATCGCTTTTGGATTCTTCAGCCGCTTTTTCGCCCACTTCCGGATTTCCGCCGGATCCGAGACCGCGCGTCAGTTTAATACCGATTTGCAGTTTCTTATCGGAATCCACAACTTCAAGGATCTGACGGTCGGTGTTGACTGCAATAAATTCCACACCGGCCAACCCCTGTTGTTTCATCCGGTTCAGCGCGTTGTTTCCGCCTCCGCCGACACCAAGAACTTTAATTTTTGCCAAACCGTCATTGTTTACTTCCATGTCGAATGTGTTCATGACTCCCCCTCAGTTTCCTTGCGTTCCTTTGCCTGATTCTTTTTCATCAGGCAAAATACGTTGCCCGTTTCCGGTAACCACAATCGGATTTTGTCCTTCGTCCAATATAATCTCTTGCGCCTTGACGCCATTCTTTTCAATTTCGCGAAGTACGGCGTCCAAGTCGGTAAACTTATGAATGATGTCATTCGGTTGTCCGAAACGGATGACAATATCATTATACATTATAACAATGTGCTGTGGCTTTTCAAAACGAACTTTTGAGACGTTGTCCACCAATTGCGTATCCTGTAATGTGGACAAAAATTCGAGTTCCCGCGCATCGGAAAAGAAATCTTCCCCGATCCCGATTTTCTCTACTTCTTTTTCAAGAACGACAGGTTTAATACGATTCTTTTCCGGCAGATAGTGATCCGTAATTTTCCCCTGCTCATTGACATAATACGGCCGTCCGGCAGATTCAAAGACGCCGAGCACAAAGTTTTCTTTGATTTTGACCACCAGACGATTCGGCAATTCGCGAGAAAACGATGCGTCCTCAATTCCTTCCACCTGACGCAGGCGCTCCTGCCAGCGCTTCGTCGGAAAAGTGAAGATATTGCTATCCACATCGCCCAGCGCATTCATCACTTCTCGATCGCTCAGCACCTTATTCCCTTCCACCCGAACGGATTGAATGCGAAATGCCGAGGCATGCGTAAGTACATAGGCGATAACCGCCACGAAGAAAAGAAGGCCAAGCAGGAAAGCCATGCGTTTTCTGCGGCGTTGCTGGCGTATGCGCTGTTGTCGACGAGCCGCTTGTTTGATACTGGTTTGAGGAGGCGTTGCCTGCGGACGAACTCGTTCGCGTTCACTCGGAGCGCGACACGAAGGAGGGGAAGGCGAATAACGCCCGGATTGTCTTTTTGGCGACCGGCGCTGCATAATACCTCCTTCTACGCATCCCGCGAAATGTTCAACAATATGCCGACCATGACGCTCATGACCAGAAGCGAGCTTCCGCCGTAGCTGATGAATGGCAAGGTGATTCCCGTGGTGGGAACGAGACCGATAGCGACGCCGATGTTCACCATGGCCTGAAAACAAATCATAAACGTCAGTCCGTAGGCCAGAAGTTGACCGAAGCGTGTCGTTGCTTTCTTGGCGATAACAATTCCGCGATAGGCCAACAGGCAAAACCCGATAATAACCAGCAGAGCGCCGACAAAGCCCAATTCTTCCGAAATCACGGCAAAGATGAAATCGTTATGCGGCTCATCCGCAAGATAATCAAATTTTTGCACACTTCTACCGAAACCGACCCCGAAAAAGCCGCCGGATGCGACCGCATAGAGAGATTGTAACAATTGCCATCCGCTGCCCGTAGGATCGCGCATCGGATCGAGAACCGTCAATAGACGTTCTAAACGATAGTTTCCCTCCCGTGGCCAAAAAGCGAAAGCCAATCCGGCAAGGGTGATACCGATCATGGGAAAAAGATGCCAGAGATTCATCCCATAAACAAAGTAAACAAAGAGAAGTACAGCGGCAATCACGATAACAGCGGAAAAATTAGGTTGGATGTAGATGGGCAAAATCGTAAACCCGATGAACAACATAACTGCGAAAAGCGTGGCCAAATCCCCTCGTTTTTCCGGCGGCTTTCTGGTTAACAGCGTCGTCAATAAAATCAGCGAAGCAATTTTCAAGCCATCTGACGGCATATAGGTCACCGGTCCAAGATGAATCCAGCGATGCGCCTGGTTTACCGGATAGGCAATACCCGGAACCCAAACGAGCACGCAGGTAAAGAGTGCAATGATATAAAGAGCGAGAGCAAAACGACGATAGATGCGATAGTTGATGTGCGAAACCACCCACATGACAAACACACCGAGGACAGTAAATGCCAGATCACGAAGAAAATAGTATTTCGCATCGCCAAATTGCTTGAGCGCATAAGGTGCACTTGCGCTAAAGACCATGAGGACGCCGAAAAAAGACAAAGCGAGCACAAGGAGGAACAGAAAGCGATCCATGGCCCCCTGTTTTGTTCTGTTGGTTAATCCGATTCCTCTCTGCATGTTGCCCGCCATTCTTCGTTCATTTTACCTTCTATTCGTTCTTTTCTTTCCATGCCTTCACCAATGCACGGAACTCCTCTCCGCGTTCTTCAAAATGATTATACTGCCCCCAACTTGCACTGGCCGGGGAAAGCAGGACCAAATCCCCCTCCTCCGCCATTGTCGTTGCCATGTCCATCGCCTTCTTGAGCGTTTCGGCAATCACAACCCGATCGCCAAGTCCCTGTTCCTTTGCTTCGTTTGCCAGTTTTTCCGCCGTTTGGCCGATCAACAACAGCTTTTTTCCATGTGGGCGAAAGGCTTCAAAAAAGGCATCGAAACAGACATTCTTGTCATAGCCGCCGGCAATCAACAGAATCGGCTGATGAATTCCGGAAAGTGCTTTTACCGTCGCATCCACGTTGGTACCTTTGGAGTCGTTGATATAGCGCACGCCCAAAACGGTGCCGACGTCTTCCATGCGATGTTCAATGGGACGAAACGTTGAGAGCGCTTCAACGATAATATCTTCCGGAATATCCAGATCTTGTGCAATCGCTACAGCAAAGGCCGCATTCTGTATATTGTGCTCTCCGACCAGGTGCCAGTTTTTCCCTTGACGAAGGTCTTCCATCAACGGCGTGTGCAGATCAACCTGTTTGATCTTCGCTTCTGTGCCTACCTGATGGATCGCATCGTGTGTCACGGTATCATCGGGCAATAGCCACAACGTATCCCTCGTCTTCTGTGCATGCGCAATGGCCGCTTTTGCCTTTGCGTATGCCTCAAATGAACCGTGCCATTCCAAATGATCCTCGGTGATATTAAGAATTGCGGCACGATGCGGAGCGAACTGTTCGACCGCTTCCAGCTGGAAGCTTGAACATTCCGTCACAAACAGTGTCCCCTCGTCCGCTTCTCGCATGGTCGATAAAATCGGAAGGCCGATGTTGCCACAAGCGATGGCTTTTTGCCCGGCATGACGCAAAATCCATTCGATGAGCGATGTTGTCGTTGTTTTCCCATTGGAACCGGTAATGGCGATCAGATTTTCCCCACCGAAGAGACGATAGGCGATCTCCAAATCCGTATAGACCGGTTTACCTTCACGGCGTGCACGTTCCACCAACGGCGTGGCAAAGGAAATGCCGGAGCTGCGTAAAATGAAGGCAAAAGAATCCAAAGAAAGGGTTTCCGCGTCTTCCACCACCGTAACGATTTCAGGATGAGCAAGAGAGGCCACAAACGCTTTGTCTTCTTCGGTCAAGCCGCCATCCACATAAAGGGTAATGGAACATCCGGCCTCCGGCAGTGTGCGTAGCGCCGACTGCCCGGTAACACCCATGCCATAAAGCAAAACCTTTTTTCCGTTTAATGTTGTCTTAAAGTTCATTTTCCTATCCTTTCCCGGCAAAGTCCGGAAACTACCAAACCCGAATGGTCAGCAGGCAAAGCAGAACGCTCACCAACGAAAATGCCGCCGTGACTTTTTCTTCCGGGTAACCTTTCAGCTCAAAATGATGGTGGATCGGACTCATAAGAAAAATCCGCTTTCCCCCGGTACGCTTGAAATAGGCGACCTGGATGATCACCGAAAGGGCTTCAACGAGGTAAATTCCTCCCAGTACCAGCAGGAAAGGTAACCGATTCATCACCATCATCATCGCACTCAATGCGCCGCCGATAGCCATGGAGCCCGTATCGCCCATAAAAAGCGAAGCCGGATGGCTGTTAAAAAAGAGAAAGCCCACCAAAACTCCGGCAAAGAGCACCGCCGCGGTCGCTACACCGTCTTCATTAGCAACGGTCAGATGGCTGAGAAAGGCGATCGTAAAAAACACCGGCAGGGAAACACCGGCACATAAGCCGTCCAGACCATCCGTAAGATTTACCGCGTTCACCGTACCAACCATAATAAACGCCAATAAAGGGATGCTCAACAGACCAAGTTTCCATTGCCAGCCGAAGAAAGGAATAGTCTGAATAGCCATCTCCGAAGAGAAGAAGTAATTCACCGCCAGCAGCACAGCGGCAAAAGCGAATTGCAACAACAGTTTTTGTTTTGGGGTCAGGCCTTCACTTTCCCGTTTTTTGAATTTCTCCCAATCATCAAGGAAGCCGATTGCGCCAAAACCCAATGTGCAGAGAGCGATTAACAGCGTCGCAACATTACCTTTCCCGAAAAAGAGGATGAGAAGTAAAAACACTGCGGTGAAGGCGACGCCCCCCATAGTCGGTGTGCCTTTTTTCTTGTAGTGCGCCTTGTTTCCTTCTTCGCGAATTTCCTGTCCCAGTGATTCTTTTCGGGAAAAGCGAATCCAAAAATAGGTTGCTGCGGCGGATAAGAATGCCGCCAGCAATCCCCATTGAAAAGTTGCTTTTAATGCATCCATGTTCCCCTCTCTTTCTATTCGTTCGACATTTTATCGTCGTCCGTAACCATTGACGAACTTTTTTCTTCTTGTTCGGAAGACTCTTTTACCGTAGGATCCGCGGTGAGAACAAGAGCGGTATCTTTATCGACAATCGTTCCCGCCTCGGGATCTTGTGTAATGATCATGCCGTGATCCGCATCATTGAACGAAAAGCGGATGTTTGCCTGACGTAAAACCTGTGTTGCTTTTTCCGACGAGATCCCCACCAGGGAAGGCACGCGAAAACGGGCATTGGCGTCCGGACGACATTCTACCACGCTTTGGAACGGGCTGATCGTCCCGGCGGACGGAATTTGGCGTTCAACCAGAGTGAAGTCGTTCATTGCACCATAAACGCTGAGGGAAAAACCGGCTTTTTCCAAAAGCCCGCGAGCTTCCTCCACTGTCTTGCCACAGATATCCGGAACAGCTTGTCCTTCCTTCTTGTCTTCCCGGCCATTCTCCTTTAGAGCCAAGAGGCGTTCTACAATTTTCGCGCTCACCTCTCCGGCCGCTTCCCCGCCAAAGGTCTGCGTTTTCGGACAATGGATCACCACAAAAAGCGCTGTCTCAGGCTTCTCTGCCGGATAAAAGCAGTATAGTGACGCAATTGTTTTATCGGAATATTCGCCATTTTCCAGCAACAAGGTCGTACCGCTTTTCGATCCGATCGCTATGTTCTTGATACGCAGCACTTTCGCCTGTGACGCCTGCGTTGTACTGAGCATGTAACGGCGCATCGTTTCCACTGTTTCCTGAGAAAAAATAGGATCGGTTACACTTTCATGAAATTGTGAAAGAACCTTTCCATCCTGAGCGGATGCAGAAGCGAAAAGATGCGGTGTGCGATAGTATCCGCCGTTAATTACCGTATTCACCGCTGCCATCATTTCCAACGGGGTCACGGAAATTCCGTGACCATAGGACATCGTCTGCATCTGTACACTTTCCAACTTTTCCATCGCATCCGGAAAAAGGGATGCCTGCTCACCGGGCAAATCCACACCGGTTATACGTCCCATCCGCAACGATTGAAGATAGGAATAGAAATTCTCGCGACCGATGTCGCGCACAACTTGCACAAAGGCCGGGTTACAGGAGTGATTCAGTGCCTCTTCCAACGTCTGTGAACCGTGTGGGTCATCGTGCCGCCAGCAACGAATCCACACACCCGGTGCCAACTCGATTTTTCCGGTGCAAAGATAACGTGATTCCGGTAAAGACGATTTTGTTTCCAGCGCAATGGCGGCGGTAAGTGTTTTGAACACCGATCCCGGTTCATAAAGCGTTGAAACCGCAGGGTTTTTCCACCGTGCATAAAGCCGGGAAAGCCGCTCTTCCTCACTCATCGCTTTCCAGGATGCTTCTCCTGTTCCCGTTGCAGGCGCATAAGGCGTGTTGGGGTTAAAAGAAGGATAACTTTCCATAGCCAGAATTTCGCCGGTATTGGGATTCATAAGAATTGCCGTTCCGGCATCCGCCTTGGAATCATTCAATCCCCGTCGCAATTCTTCAGAAAGAATACGTTGTGCATCTAAATTCATCGTCAGATGCAGATTTTGCCCTTCTTCGGAAGCATATCGTTCCACAGATTCCGTCGGAATGATGTTTCCACCAAGATCACGGGAAAGGATTGTCTGTCCCCCTTTTCCGCGCAACAAGGCATCGTACTGCT
Organism: Murdochiella sp. Marseille-P8839; assembly: GCA_019753405.1. Taxonomy (GTDB): domain Bacteria; phylum Bacillota; class Clostridia; order Tissierellales; family Peptoniphilaceae; genus Murdochiella. The sequence goes on from JAIKLF010000001.1 coordinate 612,478, forward strand.
CTTCAAGGCCATATGCACCATATCCCGCGTCATTCACAAAACCCAGACACTGTGCCATCACATCCTCATTCGGATAAAAGCGCTCGGCTTCTTGTACCACACGAAATGCACGTAGTCCCGAACTTTGCAGCTGATCAATCTCTTTCTGTGTCAATTTAGTCTTTAGCGGAACATCATAACGGGAAGAAGATAAGGCATTCTCGACGGTTTCCTTATCCAAGTGCAAAATATACGAAAGAAGATCGATGGTTTCCTTTTTATCCTTCTCGTCAATTTCCTCCGGAAAGATATAAACGGTATTTACCATTACCGATACCGCCATCGGGCGATTCGCCGAATCAAAGATCGTTCCGCGCTTCGGTTTAATCGCGATCGTCCGTCGGCGCTGCGCTAAAGCCGCCTCCTGAAAAGGTTGACCGGCAATCACCTGTAAATAGAAAAGCCGAGCAAGGAATCCGATGGCAATGAGCAGTGCGAAAAGAAAAACGAATCGCACGCGTGCGAGCGGATTTACTCGTCTCGGCGTATTGTTCTTTTGGTTCTTTTTCATGAATCGCTCACTCCGCCACACTACTCCTCATGTTGCGGACTTGCCGCAATCGTCGTCTTCTGGTCGAAAACGAAAGCGGTACGATCTTTCCTCATCATGGCGGGATCACGCACAGCGGAAAGCACCTGTTCCTTCGACGGATAGCGCATACCCAGGCGACGTTTGGCCAGGTTTTCGATGCGCGAATTTTCGATGTAAGGCGCTAACTGCATGGTTAACGTATCATGTTGTGCTCGCAGATTCTCCACCTCTGTAGCCGTCTCTCGTATATTCCGGTTGAGTCCGGACAGTTCATTATAGCGCAGCAGGCTTGTAATGAGCAACACCACTGTGGCCACCGTTGCGCAGCTGACGGCGATCCAGAAAAAAATATGTACGCGCACACGACTTCTTGCTTGAGCCTGAGCACGACTAAGTGTCTTGGCTTTCGTCTTGGCCATGGTTCTCGTTTGGGGTTTGGTCTTGGTGCGCGTCTTACGCCGTTCAAGCACAACTTCCCGTTGGCGAGGGGTAACAACCGTCAAGCGTTTTCGCGGTGACGGCATCTCGCGCGATGACGGAAAGCTAAAGGTTTCCGACTGACGTAGTGCTGCTGTATCCATTTTTTCCTCCTGTTACTGCGCGAGACGTTCCAACACCCTCAGTTTTGCTGAACGCGCTCGAGGGTTTTCTTCTTTTTCTTGTATAGAAGCTTCGATCGGTTTTCGCGTGTTTACGCGAAAAGATGATGCATACTCGTGTGCTTTGACCGGCAGACCGGCCGGCAGTTGCGGTCCTTCTGCAAGTTGCCGAAATGCATTTTTAACCAAGCGATCTTCCAGGGAATGAAAGGTGATCACACATAACTTTCCCTTCGGAGCAAGGTGCTCCGCCGCCTGCTGAAGGCCTGTTTCCAAAGCATCCAGTTCATGATTTACTTCGATACGAAGTGCTTGAAACACCCTTCTTGCAGGATGTTTATCCTGCATGCGCACTTTTTTAGGTATGGCTTTTTGGATGACCTTGACCAGATCGAAGGATGTTTCAAGTGGCTTCGCACCTCGTTCAACTACGATGAATTGAGCAATTCGCTTCGACCAACGCTCTTCACCGTACCGATAAAATAAGTTTGTCAGCTCCTGTTCCGAATACGTGTTGACGATGTCTTTCGCCGTCTGCACATCCGCATGTTGATCCATGCGCATATCCAACGGGGCATCGTTATGATAGGAGAATCCGCGTTCTGCCGTATCCAACTGATAGGAAGACACGCCGATATCCATGAGTATGCCGTCCACTTTAGGCATATCGTGTTCCTCGAGAACCTTTCCCAGGTGACGAAAGTTGGTGTGCACGAAGATCGTTTTCTCGGCCCATGGCGCGAGACGTTGTTTGGCTGATGCAAGAGCCTCTTCATCCTGATCGAGCGCAAGCAGCCGTCCGGTAGAAAGTCGTTTGACGATTTCTATGGCGTGACCGCCTCCCCCTACCGTGGCATCCACATAGAAGCCGTCTGGGCGTATGGAAAGCGCCGCAATCGTTTCCTCTAATAACACCGGGATGTGCGAAAAGGACATTTCAGCCTCCTACAAATCAAAGCCGTCATCATTCAACGTCTCGGTTAACGTATCCAGATCCATTGCATCAGAGGAAACAAAGTTCTCCCATTTCTCTTTCGCCCAGACTTCAATACGATCCGAAACACCGATAATCACCGCATCACGTTCGATGGAGGCGAAGGCACGGAGTTGTGGCGGGATGAGAAATCGTCCCTGCTTATCGCAGGCGACTTCCATTGCCCCGGAATAAAACGCACGCGAGAAATTACGCGCCGCTTTTGCCGTTAAACGGAGTTGGCTGATTTTTTCATCCATAACCTTCCATTGTTTTTGGTCATAGATAAACAAGCACCCTTCCATACCTCTTGTGATGATGAAAGTGTCGGAAAGATCTTCACGAAAACGAGAAGGAAGCGAAACGCGTCCTTTCGTATCTACGCTGTGGTTGTACTCTCCGATAAACATTCCACTTTCTCCCACTTTTTACCACTTTCTGCCTTCTTGATACCATTTTAGACAACTCCTCACCTTTTAGCAAGCAAAGAAACAAAAAAAGACGGAAAATCATCAAAAAAAAGATGATTTTCCGTCTAACGTTCGTTCTCCGTCTTTCCGGCGAATCAAATACGCATGTTTTCCTACTTATCCGTCATCGAGGCTTCGTTTTTTTAGAAAGCAAGATATAGCCAAGCATTCCGAGCAATAGTCCAACGAGCGATAACAGCTGAGCAACGCGCAACGAACCGAAGTACAGGCTGTCCGTGCGAAAGCCTTCTACGATAAAGCGCAGGATGCCATAGAAAATAAAGTACAGCATCGTGGTCTGGCCATCCGCTTTCTTTCCCTTGCGTAAGGTATACCACAAAAAAAGGCAAAGCAAAAAGTCGCCGACTGATTCATAGAAAAACGTAGGATGATGTGCTTCCCCATTGATGATGACCGCCCAGGGAACATCCGCTGCGTAGCCGTAGGCTTCATTGTTGAAAAAATTCCCCCAACGACCGATCGCCTGCGCCAAGGGCAGAAACGGAATGATGCAATCCGCCACGCGCAAAAAGGAATAGTTGCGTCGATGAAGATAAATCCAACTCACCAAAAGGCCGGCCATTACGCCGCCCTGAATGGCAAGGCCGCCGGATCGTAAATTGATAATATCCCACAGTGAAGAGAAACGCTGGCGCTCAAAAAGCACATACCAAAGGCGCGCGCCAATCACCCCGAAGGGAAGCACCCACAGGGAAAGATCATATACGACATCCTCAGGTAAGCCCTTTCGTTTAACCTCACGGCTGCTGAGCAATACCGCCAGAAGCATACCGGTAACAATTAAAATCCCATACCAGCGCACTTCTAAGCCGAAAAGTGTAAACGCAACACCATTGCCGGTATATTCAAACATAATTTTCTCCTTTCGGCTTCCCTTTCTTTACCGAGACACGGTCTCTCCCGGCAAGCGCCCATAGCCCCTGACCGAGTAGCGAATAAGCCACAAAACGAAGAGCAATTCCCTTCGCCATGGCCATAAAAAAGGGCGCGGGCATCATCTGAATCATCAGGTCGGTTTCCGCATCAAGAATCCACAGGTCATTACGAAAAAAAACGTGATGAAAGGTGGTAAATACCTCTCCCCAGGACTGCACCGCATAGAAAACCAACGCCGCAAGCAAAAGAAAAAGAATTCCCTGGGTCACCCAAGCAGCGTATGCCGCCTGCGGATGGGTCTCCCTTTTACGAGCAACCAAAAACGCCGACGCCCCGGCAATACCAACAAGGCATGCGACACGGGAAAAAGAGAACAGTTCGTAGACATCCTTCATGTGTGCACATTCCCGTTCGCTGAAATGATCGGTCATGCGCGAGATCTCTCCCGTCTGCAGGTAAAGCACGATGTCGCGATTAACGATATCCAATTCCTGCTGTCGCTTTCCGGTTGTCTCTTCCGCCGAAAAGCGCTGTTGAAGCGCATGATATCCCTCCGTATTATAGGCAACCGAAAAAAGAGAAATACCGAGACTGAACAGCGAAAAAAGCAGAGTGAAAAGGACGCCGCTTACCCGTTTCATTCCTGTTCCCAGTTGGTGTAGACATCCTGAACATCATCATCGTCTTCCATGACATCCACCAGAGTCTCCATCAATTTCTGATTTTCTTCGTCTTGGATGCGGACCGTGTTCTTCGGGAAATAGCCGGTTTGTGCGACGCTGAACGCATATCCCGCTTCTACCAATTTTTCGTTTACCGAAGAAAACTGCGTCGGATCCGTCAGCAAAACGTAGCTGTCTTCTTCATGGCGCACATCTTCCGCTCCGGCATCCAGGGCATCCATCATTACCGTATCCTCATCTTTTCCCTCATCATCGGTGACGAGAATACCTTTGTAGTCAAACTGAAACATAACCGATCCGCTGGTGCCGAGGTTACCACGGTATTTGTCAAAGTAATGGCGCACATTCGCCGCTGTACGGTTTTTATTGTCCGTAAGGCAGGATACGATTACGGCAACGCCTTCCGGGCCATACCCTTCGTAAACAATATGGCTATATTCCTGTCCGTCCAGATCGCCGAGTCCCTTCTTGATGGCACGGTTGATGTTATCATTAGGCATATTTTCGGCTTTGGCTTTTTCGATAGCCATTTTGAGCGACGAGTTATAGTCCGGGTCACCGCCGCCTTCGCGAACCGCAACCATGATCATACGGCTGATCTTAGTAAATGCGCTGGCGCGCTTTGCGTCTTCCTTGCCTTTAACGTTTTTTACCTTGCTCCACTTATTATGTCCTGACATAATTCCTACTTTCGTTCTACCGGTCGTCCGATCTCATCGGTCGGAAAAGCGACTTCATCTCCATCGATCCATTCGATTTGTCCACTGGTCAAATTTAACAGCGTGGATCGAATCTTGTCAATCTCTTCTACGGGAAGCCAGTACCCCACGGTCACATTTTCTCCATACGTGCGCGTCCTTTCCCGATAATTGCGCAATGCATAATCACATTTGCCCTGAACGGGATAGGCATAGGTCAGAGTCACCGCGCGAAAAGGAAAAAACAATACCGGTGATGCCGATTGCAGTGCATCGCTGCACGCCTTCGTATACGCGCGTACCAAACCGGGCGCTCCTAATTTGACGCCCCCGAAATAACGTACCACGACAACGAGGACGTCATCGAGCTTTTCTCGCCGCAAAACCTCCAGCATGGGCAAGCCGGCTGTGCCTTGCGGTTCACTGTCATCGTCAGCCTTTTGGTAAACGCCTTTGTGACCCAGAATATACGCACTGCAATGATGCGTAGCATTCGGGTGATCCGCCCTGATTTCCTCCAACACGGCATCTGCCTCTTCCACCGTTTTTACACGTCTCGCATAGCCGATAAACTGCGATTTCTTGATGGTAAAGCGCACCTCTGCGTCGCGTAGCAAACTACGGTAGCTCATATTGATTTCTCCGTTGGTTTCGTCTCGTCCGTCAACACATCTTGAATACGTTCCTGAAGTCGCAGAATATCCTCTTTGCGTTTTGCACTGATGCGAATGGTCTGTTCCCGCGGTGTCATCACTCCATCATCACCCAGATCAATTTTGTTGAGCACGTACAGAACGGGGATGTCCTCCTGTGAAGAGCGTATACTATTTTGCACCGTCTCAATGCGCTGGTTCGCGCCTTCTTCCGCGGCATCCACGACATGAAGAAGTAAGTCGGCATAACGAATTTCTTCCAGTGTACTCGCAAAAGGAGCTGTTAACTTTTTCGGCAAATCATGAATAAAACCAATCGTATCCGCTAAAAGATATGCTCTTTTTCCGGGCTGGGAGATCCGCCGCATACTGACCTCAAGGGTGGCGAACAGGCGATCATCCGCATAAACCTCTTTTTCCTTTTCGCCGAATAAGGAGATGAGCGCATTCATGATGGTAGATTTTCCCGCGTTGGTATAGCCTACCAGTCCCACGATAGGAAAAGGCGATTGCCGACGGCGTTTTCCGGATTCCCGTTCCTGTGCGGTGATACGGGCACGTTGTTCTCGAAGCCGCTTCATGCGCTGTTCAATGCTTCGCCGATCCGTCTCCAATTTCTGTTCACCCGGGCCTCGCGTACCGATACCGCCTCCAGTACGGGAAAGGTCCTTTCCGTAGCCGCGAAGATTGGGCAAGCGATACGCCAACTGCGCCAGTTCTACATCCACCTTGGCTTTTTTCGTCTGCGCACGAAGGGCAAAAATATCGAGAATCAAATCCACGCGATCCAGAACACGACAAGGAATCTCTTCTGAAAGATGAAGACGCTGCGCCCCGGAAAGCTCCTGCTCAAAAACAACTAAATCGATCGCATTCTCCTCGACGAATGTCGCGATCTCCTGGACTTTCCCCTTTCCAATCAGCGTCGCCGGATGATAACGGGATAAATTTTGCGTGAAGCATGCCGTCACCTCGCCTCCGCACGAGCGTACGATTTCCGACAGTTCGCGAAGGCGACGTTGTTTTTCGCTCTCTCTTGCCTGTTGAAAAGCAAAGACAAGAAGGACACGCTGTTGCTGCATCGTTTTTTTCGTCGTCATCCTTTCTTTCCTTTCTATCTTAACTATTTTACCATACTCCTGCGTTATGCTCGGGGAGCAGAAAGAAGACTTGATGCTTCCGCCTCAAATCGTATCATCAGACGAATGGCCGGGCTCTTTTTCTCCCCTGCAAAAGGATGTGTGCTTTATGGTAAAATGAGCAAAACAGCTGTACACATGATGAAGAAAAAATTGTTTCACGTGAGGAGATAAACATGGTTCAACATACCTTTTCAAAAATACGAAAAATTATTGCTATTTTCGTGTTGAGCTTTTTGATTTTTTTAGCCATTCTTTTTGGCTATTTGGCGGGAGCAATGTTGGAGGTAGCCAAAGCTGCGCCAAAAATGAATCCCGATTTACTGCTGTCCAATCTGAAAGAAAACTCACAAATAGTAGACATGAACGGTAATCTGATCGAACAGATTGATACGGCCGAGTACCGAAAAATCGTGCCTTATGAACAAATCCCGAAAAATCTGATCAATGCGTTCATCAGTGCAGAAGATAAGCGTTTTGCAAAGCATGACGGCGTCGATCTTTACGGCATTGCGGCTACGATCCGCGACTTTCTTCGTTCCGGCGATATGCGCGGAGCGTCCACTATTACCATGCAGCTCGCACGTAACGTCTTTTTAAGCAATGATGTCAACTGGCAACGCAAAATTCAAGAGATGTTTCTTGCCTACCAGATTGACGACCAGCTGGATAAAAAAGAGATTATGGAAGCGTATCTGAATCGCATTTTCTTCGGTCAAAACGCCTATGGTGTCGAAGCTGCGTCACAGATCTATTTTTCCAAACATGTTCAGGATTTGACCCTTGCACAATGTGCAACATTGGCCAGTATCGTTCCTGCACCTTCGCGCTATGCACTCTATTCCACCTATCGTCCTTCGGAAGTGACCAATGAGCGCGTATTGGATGAAACGGAAATCAATGGTGAGCGTTATCTTGCCATCTACAATCCCCCTGCTTACGAGCGCGCGAAATGGGTGCTTTCGGAGATGAAGAAAAACGGCTTTATCACGGAAGCGGAATATACGGAAGCAATCAATACCGATGTATCGAAGACGATCGACGCGCCCGAAAAACGAGTTCAAAATCTTTCCACGTATATTACCGATTTGGTCAAAGAGCAGGCGGTCTGGACATTGATGGATACGCAAAACATCTCCCGACAAGAGGCAAGGCAGTTGCTGATGTATGGCGGGTTGACCATCACCTGTACCGTAGATATGGATTTACAGCGAAAATTACAGGATTTAACGGCGTCACTTACCACTTCGCTCACTTCGCCGACCGGAGACGTATCCCCCTTAAAACTTGATCTCCGTTACGATGATTACGGGAATATTATCGGGCGAAACGATGCACTGCTCTACTATCGTAAGTCCAATCTGCTGGATGAAAAGGGCCGCGTAATTGTACCGGCCAATCAATTCCAATTGGACGAAAAAGGAGATCTTACCGTCCATCCCGGTCGCCTGCGCGGCTATAGCGGTTACGTCGATATCATGGATTACTATACCGTTGATGAAAATGACGTGCTCCGCTCCCATCGCGTAGGAACCATCCCCATCGATGAAAAATACCTCAAGGTGGATGCCGACGGTACTATGCATATTGCCAAAGCTTTTCTCGATTCCAATACCACCCCGCTGTTTTCGATTCGTGACGACGGCGCAATGGTGCTCAATCGCGATTACTACGATTATGACGATGTCGGTGTAAAACAGCCGCAGGTTTCCTTTACTGTTCTGGACACGGTAACCGGAGAAGTGCGTGCCATCATTGGCGGTCGTGAACAGGATGACCGCCATTTCCTCAACCGCGCTTCGAGTTATCCGCGTCAACCGGGTTCGTCCATTAAACCCATTGCGGACTATACCGGGGCCATTGCGGCCGGCAATAATCAGGGTGTAGCCATGGACGATGCGCCGGTTAAGCTATTGGAAGACAGCAACTGGCCAACCAATGTTGATCTGCGCTATCGCGGCATGATGTCCATGCAGGAAGCGTTGGTTCGTTCTTCCAACCCTGTCGCCGTGCGTTGGCTACAAAAAATCGGAATTGACACCGCCAAGGAATATCTGGCACGTTACGGTATCATCAACCGCGAACACCCGGAACGGGATCACTTTGTCGAAGCGTCGGAAGACGGCCAATATAATGATGAAAACTTAGCTATGGGGATTGGCTCCATGACTGAAGGATTGACTTCCCTCGATCTGGCCGGAGCCTATCAAGCCATCGGTAATAACGGAACCCGTATTCCCGCCATGAGTATTTCGAAAATCACGAATAACCGTGGAAAAGTCTACTACGAAAACAAACATCCAGGCGTTGAAGTGCTCCCTCCTCAACTGAACTATCAGCTTGCCGATGCATTGCGTCATGTGCTGCAAGACGGCTTTACGAACGACACGGTTACCGGCGGAGATATGGCCTTGGTCGGAAAAACCGGTACAACCGATAACAACATGGACTTTTGGTTTGCCGGAACAACGCCGTACTATACTACGGCGGTTTGGGTAGGCGCGGACAATGCTCTGATTTCTCTTGTTGGAGACTCTCGTACGCCTGCGAATATTTATGCCAATATTCACGAGATCATTCATGAAGAACGGGAAGCGAAAAAATTCCCCATTCCGGAAGGGGTCTATGAGGCCGAAGTATCCAATATCACGGGACAAATACCGACTTCCGCTACGGTTGCTGGAAACGGTGTGCTGGTTGTTCCGGTAAGCAAGGAAACGGCACCGAAAACGGAAGATACCGCCTATGTCTTCCGCGAATTGGATGCGCGAAACGATTTGCTGGCAAGCGATAAAACACCTGCACGTCTTCGCGTGCCGAAAGTATTCCTGATTCGTCCATCCGATTATGATCCTTCGCAATTCAACGGCGTTGTTCCGGAAGATTGGTCGCGTCAAGTGCCGACCAAAGTTTCCGAACTGGGCGCCACCATTCCCTCTGAGACCTTTACGAAAGACGGATTGACCACCATCCGCGAATACAATCAGGACGACGGCAGCTATATCGAAAAGACGGAACTTCCGGACGGCAGCATTCAAATTGTCAGCTTTGATCGAAAAGGAAAACAATTGGAAAAGACCATTGTGCCGCCGAATCAGCATAGCGAAGAATCACCGAGACGCCCATCCCCCGCAACGCCACATCAGACAAACCATTGAGACACGTGTTGAATCCCCGTTTCCCGACAACACGCATTCCAAGGAGAAAATCGCATGGCACAACGAAAAATACTGTTAGTAGAAGATGAAGAAGGCATTATCAATATTGAAAAAGCCTACCTGGAAAAAGCCGGCTATTTTGTCGAAAAAGCGATGAACGGAAAGGATGCGCTCTCCCGTTTTGCCGACATTGAACCGGATCTTGTTGTTTTGGATCTCATGTTGCCGGAAATCTCCGGAGAAGACGTGCTGAAAGAAATAAAAGCACAAAGCGATACCCCAGTCATCATTGTTTCCGCCAAATCCGAAGAAGACGATCGCGTCGAGAATCTTCGTAATGGTGCGGATGACTATATGGTAAAGCCGTTTTCTGCGCGAGAACTCGTAGAACGGGTTCATGCCATTTTCCGTCGCCTGCCCGAAAAATCCGCGAGAACGATTTTGAAAACAAAGGATGGAAGATTACGCCTAGATACCGAATCCATGCGAACCTTCGTCGAAGAAAAAGAAGTGCATCTGACCAAAAATGAATTTCTCATTGTGCAGACGCTCTTTACCCATCCAAACAAGATCTATACGCGTGATGAAATCATCGAAGTGACATTCGGCATGGATTATGAAGCCTTTGATCGTGCGATTGATACCCACATTAAAAATATTCGTCAGAAAATTGAGGCGGATCCGAAAAATCCGGTATACATTAAGACCGTTTACGGTGTAGGCTATCGTGCCGGAGGCTTTGATGAAGCTTAGAACGCGTCTTAGTCTTTCCATCATCATCATCGTCTTCGTTACGATGACGGTAATCGCGTATGGAATGCAACGAGCATATTCCGACTCGTTTTTCAATTATTTGGAAAAGGAAGAGGAAACCCGCTTAAAACGCATCATCAACGATATCGGAACGATTGCCCGGACAGAGGCCCTCGATTTAACAAAGGAAGGCATGAACGAGCAATTACAGCTCTATGCCCGCGATGCGAACATCAACATCACCATCATGGATAGGGAATCGACGATTCTGGCCAATTATCACGGTCTAGTCCAGAACGAAGATGCGGACATCCAAGTCGATCAATATCAGTTAGTGGACAGTCGCGGAGAAAAACGCGGCTCTATGTTGGTTACCTACGATCGCAGCAATCCTGCCCTCACCCATGCCCTACGTGATTTTCAGCGTCGCTCGCTCGGATCGACGATGTTGGGTATTATCGCCTTCGGTCTTATCGCCAGTGCATTCAGTTATTTCTTTTCCAAACAGATCACAGAACCCATTGAATCGCTACAGACTGCAGCAGAGCGAATTCGGCAAAACCAATTCGATATTACGTTGGATGATTCCAAATTTGATGAGTTGCAAAGTTTAAATGCGAATATGCAATATCTGGCATCTTCTCTGCGCCAACAGGAAAATGCGCGCCGAAGTTATGCACAGGATATTTCCCATGAACTGCGCACGCCTCTAACCAATATGCAGCTTCATGTGGAAGCGATGAAAGACGGCATTATTCCTTCGGATGAAAAAAACTGGGAACAAATAGAAGCGAATATCGCACAGCTTACGCTTCTTGTGGAGCGGCTGAAAAATACATTTCGAGAAGCTTCTCTGGTCGCTGCGGAAGAAATCCGTTTTATAGACTGCTCGGCGCTCACCGAACGGGTAGTCGACAGCTTTGAGCCGCGTATTGCCCAAAAAAACGGCGTTTTTGTTCGTGCGATTGATCCCGCCATCAGTCTACAGACCGATGAACGGCTATATTCGCAAATTTTAAGTAATCTGTTGTCCAACGCCATTAAAGCCATCAATCCGGAAGGACAAATTCGCGTAGCGCTTAATTCCGATCGTAAATATGTTGTACTTACGGTTACGGACAACGGCATAGGCATTCCAAGCAAAGATTTAACACATCTTTTTGATCGCTTTTATCGCGTGGATTCTTCTCGTAACCGTTCCGCAGGCGGACAGGGACTTGGGCTCGCGATAACCCGTAATATCGTCCAACAGCTCGGCGGACATATTGAAGTAACCAGTAAAGTCGGTAAAGGAACTACTTTCCGCGTTCGTTTGCCGGAAGAATTCTTCCACCCATTAAGTACGAAATAGGTCACCTTGCGCACGAAAGCGTTCCAATTCAGCGCGAATCTCCGTCATATCCGTCATCGTCATGATGGCGGCTTTTGTGCGTGCCGATCCGGAAAAACCGCTAAGGTAGCATGCCATGAGCTTACGCATTTCCAGGATGGCGCGCTGTTCCCCACGACACGTAATTTCACGCATATAATGATCCAACAAGACCGCAACCGTCTCCTCTCTACTGACGGGTGCATACGTTCCCGTTGAGCGATAGGCGTGAATTTGGCGGAACAAAAAGGGATTTCCCATGGCCGCGCGTCCAATGGCAATGCCGTCACAACGGGTTTGTTTTTCCATCTCCTCCGCTTCTTCCGGTGTCGTTACGTCGCCGTTTCCCACCACTTGCACGTTGACGGCATCTTTAAGATGCGCGATCGCCCCCCAATTTGCTTTTCCGGCATACATCTGTTCCCTTGTGCGCGCATGAAGTGTTATGCGCGAAACCCCTTCTTCCTCGGCAATATGAGCAATCGTGAGATAGTTTATCGAATTTTCATCCCAACCGAGACGCATTTTGACATAGATCGGCTTGGTCGATGCCTCAACCATAGCACGAAAAATCTCTGCGGAAAGTTTGGGGTCGCGCATCAACGCGCTGCCCTCTCCGTTTCGCACAATTTTCGGCGCAGGGCAACCCATATTGAGTTCCACCGCCTGAAAGCAATTATCCGTATTAAAACGCTCGCGAATGACCTGAGCCAATATTGAAGGATCTTTTCCGAAAAGCTGGACAGTCAATTTTCCTTCCATCCCCTTGTCGAGCATACGTTCCGTGCGAGCGCTGTCATAAAGCAGTGCTTGCGCACTGATCATCTCCGTCGTCGCCTCATCACAGCCGTAGTGAAAGCAAATTTCACGAAAGCAACGATCACTCACCCCCGCCAACGGTGCAAGGGACACAAAAACGGAAACCGGCTCCTTGCGGCAGCCGGTTCCCATTGCGCATTCTTGCTGTTTTGTGCGCTCATGCATGTTGATGTCCTTCTTGCCCATGATGCATTCCGTTTTCCTTTTCCTCGTGCAGGCGTTCGCTTGCTCTGGCTTTCATCGTACGATAGTAGATAAGACGTAAGCCGAGAAGATTGAGATCCCGCTTGACACCATCGACATACTTGGAATGTTGGGAGAGAAGGGTAGAGAATCCGCCGGTGGCAATCACATGCGGTTTTTTATCTGTCTGCTCCTTCAGTTCCTCTAAAATTCCTTCCGTAATCCCGTCGATTAACCCGATAAAGCCGCGAACCAATCCGGCCTGCATGGCCGCGACGGTATTTGTAGCAATAATTTTTTCCGGTTGAACGAGCTCCACTCGCGGCAATTTTGATGTACCGCGCGTAAGCGCTTCCGCCGCAATCCCGATACCCGGCGAAATCGTTCCTCCGATGTATTCACCGTTCTCATTAACAACCTCATGCGTAATCGCCGTGCCGATATCGATGATAATAAGCGGTCCTCCGTAAAGCGCATAGCCGGCAACCGCATCGGCAATGCGATCGGAGCCGACTTCCCGAGGATTGTCTACGCGAAGCGGCAACCCCGTCTTGGTTCCCTCGCCCACAATCATCGGAGTGAGCTTTAAAAAGCGTTCGGACATGGCACTCATCTGATGCACCAGTTCCGGTACCACACTGGAAAGGATGACCGCGCAGATCATTTCACGGGTGTAATGGAAATGGCGCAGAATCTGCTCCAGTTCAATACCATATTCATCGGACGTTTTCTCGCTGTCCGACTGAATACGCCACTGATGGATGATGATTTCCCCATGAAACAGGCCAAAGGTGATGTTGGTATTTCCTGCATCAATGGCCAGAAGCAATGAGCGGTTTTTTGGTTGTTCCGCCTTTTCCACGACGTTCCCTCCTATTAGGCTTTTGCTGACGGTTCTTCCCCCCGGACGTCGTTAGGCCGCTGAGGATGTTCTCGTTTTTCCAGTATGCGGGCTATGGGCGTTGAAACCACCGCCGCCAAAATCGCCTCCGGTATACCGTTGGCCACCACCGTTGATAGCACCATCGCTCCCACCGCTTCAGAAGTAATGTTGCGCACTTCTGCAACGCGTGCGGCATAAACCAGATAAAGGGTTCCCATGACCATCAGCGTATGCATGACCGTACCGATAACCGCCGGCAAGGAGTAGCGCACAAATACATTTTTATTGCGCCAAATTGTGGAGAGATACCCTACAATCACACCGAAGAGTACACGCGGTACCACACTGATCAACGGGTTGGCAAAGGCAAAAGAAAGTGGGCCGGAAAGGCCTTGCAAGGCACGCAACATCGAGTTAAGGCCAAATGCCAATCCCAGAATAAAACCATACGGTACGCCTCCGATGATGGCGCCCAAAACGACGGGAATGTGCATGGTGGTCACCTGAATGGGTCCAATAAGGACGTAGCCAATGGGAAGCGCGCTCAAAACCAGCATGAGCGCAATCAACACGCCCAGGCGTGCCAAATTCTGTCCGGTAAAAAATTTGTTTTTCATTTTTCCTCCGATCCGGCTCACTATGGATGCCGGTCATTTCGGGGCTATGCCCCAGCTGTTCTTCTACTTCGTTTTTGCGTCCGATGAAGAAGCTTTTTTTGTTCGGTCTAAACTTGCACGCACCAAGCCCGTAAAAAGCGGATGCGGTGCGTTTGGCCGCGATTTAAACTCCGGATGAAACTGCGCGGCGATAAAATAGGGGTGTTCCGGAATCTCAATGATTTCCATCAGGTTCTTCGCGAGTTGAATCCCGCTGAAGACCACGCCCGCTTTTTGTTCGAACAGTTCCTTGTATTTATTGTTGAATTCATAGCGATGGCGATGCCGTTCGACGATGTTTTTTTGGCCGTAAAGGCGATACGCCAAAGTGTCTTCCGTTAACGCGCAATCGTTGTTACCCAAACGAAGCGTTCCGCCCAGATCTACCTCTTCGGATTGTCCATCGAGGAAGGTGATGACCGGATTTTGCGTAGCCGCATCAAATTCCAAAGACGATGCGTCACCGATCCCCAGGACGTGACGGGCAATCTCAATGCACGAAATTTGCATCCCCATGCAGATTCCCAAAAAGGGAACCTTGTTCTCACGCACATAGCGCACCGTCTCTACCATTCCCTCGGTTCCGCGAGAGCCGAACGCGCCGGGAATAATGATACCGTCATAGGGCGATAAGATACGTTTTGCCGTCTTTTCCGTAATCGTCTCGGAATCGACATAGTGCACATCCACTTTCGCGCCTAAATGATAGCCGGCATCACGAACCGCTTCAAAAACGGACAAATACGAATCGTTCAGTGCCGTGTATTTGCCGACCAAGGCCACCGTCAGTTTTTTCTTTGCCGCTTTGAATGTGGCACACATCTTTGCCCAATCGCCCGTATGATCTTCACGCGTTTTCAAATGGAAATGGCGAAGAATATATTGATCCAGACCCTGCTCTTTGAATACCAGCGGCACCTCGTAGATGAGATCGACCGTCTTCGATTCCACCACCGCTTCACGCGGTAAATCGCAGAAAAGGCAAATCTTTTCATACACATCTTCAGTAATCGGCTTATCCGCACGAAGAATGAAGACGTCCGGCTTAATGCCGTAACTCATCAATTCCTTAAAGGAATGCTGTGCCGGTTTGGTTTTTAACTCATCTGTCCCCGGTATCGTCGGAATGAGCACCGTGTGCAGAAAGAGCACATCTTCCGAGTTTTCCGAATGAATTTGACGAATCGCTTCAATAAATGGCTGGGACTCAATGTCACCCACCGTACCGCCGATCTCCGTAATGATGAAATCCGCTCCGGATTCTTCCGCTACGGAATACACTTTTTCTTTGATCTCATTGGTGACATGGGGAATAACCTGCACCGTTTTTCCTTCATAATCCCCTGCTCGCTCTTTGCGAATGACGTTGGAATAGATGCGACCGCTGGTAACGGAGGAATTCTTCGTCAGCTCTTCATCAATGAAGCGTTCATAATGCCCTAAATCCAGATCCGTTTCTCCCCCGTCGCGGGTAACAAACACCTCGCCGTGTTGATAAGGACTCATTGTGCCCGGATCGACATTCAGGTACGGATCGAATTTCTGCATAAATACCGAATAACCGTTGTCTTTGAGTAATCTTCCGACACTGCCCGCACTGATTCCCTTACCGATACCGGAAACGACACCACCGGTCACGAAAATAAACTTTGCCATGTTCTCCCCCTACGACTCCGTCGTTTCGCCCTGTTCCTTCTCCTGTGTCTGTTGTTCTTCTTCGCTCACGGTTTCCTTTTGATTCTGTTCTTCAAACCGTGCGGATTTTTTGCCCAATTTGAATTCACGAATTCGTTCATTGATCTCCGCCATGTGCGGACGACCAACCTGCAAAACCTGGCGCATCTCATTCTTGCCGAACTCTTTCGTAATAATCACCAAATTTCCCGTTTTCGTATCCCACGCCCATTTGCGCAGTTCCGACCAGGGGATGTACTTATTGTCGGCAAAAAGGCCTTCCTGCGAAACAATCACTTTATTCTGGGATGAGAAATAGAAGGTGATGCCCAGAAGAATCATCATGAGCCCACGGGCATATTCTTTCTGATTAATAATTGTCATGACGCCGAAAAGAAAAATGATGGACATTAAAACCATATTGATCGACTTGGGGCGGGTGGAGAATGAATATTTCGGTGCTTTCAGCTTGCGTTCCATCCTGATGGCTCGAAAAACCTGATATAACAGGAAGATGAGCATGCCGAGATACAGTATATCGATAATGGTGAGCGTCATGCCGGCAATTTTGATCCCCGGCATGGCCTGTTGTGCTGTCTGTGCTTTGCTTGCCGCTTCTGAACTCATGCGTTCACTCCTTCGCTTTCTTTTGCCATCACCCCATACGTTTGAAACAGTGTCTCAAACTCTGCGGCATGCAGCGTTTCTTTTTCCAACAAGGTATTGGCCAATTGATCCAACATTTCGCGATTCGCACGCAAGATGGTCATGGCGCGTTCCAGAGCGTCATTCATGATATGGCGCACTTCTTCATCAATCGCTTGCGCCGTGATTTCGGAATACGAGCGAATTTGTCCCAGGTCATTGCCTAAAAAGACATTGTCTTTTCCCTCTTCATAGGCGACCGGGCCCAGTTTGGTGCTCATACCGTATTTGACAACCATATTGCGCGCCATCTTCGTTGCCCGCTCAATGTCGTTGGATGCTCCGGTGGAAATATCATCAAGCACCAGCGCCTCCGCCGCGCGGCCGCCCAGAAAACTCACGATCTCCGTCAACATCTGATTGCGCGACATGAATTGCCGATCGTCTTCCGGTAAAAATGAAGTAAAGCCGCCGGCATATCCGCGCGGAACGATCGTGATCATATTGACCTTGTCCGTGTCCGGCAAGGCGCGCGTAACAATGGCGTGTCCGCTTTCATGATAGGCCGTGAGCACACGCTCTTTTTCAATCACTTCACGCGATTTCTTCTCCGGTCCGGCAACCACCTTAATCGAGGCTTCGATGAACGTCTTCATATCAATCACGCTCTTGCCTTCTCTGGCAGTGAGAAGCGCCGCTTCGTTGGCCATGTTTTCCAAGTCGGCAGGCGTAAATCCTGCTGTTTGACGCGCTAAAGAAAGATAATCAATGTCATCTGCCACTGGCTTATTTCGCGTATGCACTTTTAAGATCGCTTCACGCGCCTTCGCATCCGGCATGCCGACTAAAACCTGTCGGTCAAAGCGTCCCGGACGTAGCAACGCCGGATCAAGAATATCCGGGCGGTTCGTTGCCGCCATGATGATAATGCCTTCATTCTTATCAAAGCCGTCCATCTCGACAAGCAACTGGTTGAGCGTCTGCTCACGCTCATCATTTCCACCGCCGAGACCCGCGCCACGGCGTCGACCGACCGCATCAATTTCATCCACAAAGATAATGCAGGGCGCATTTTTTTTGCCTTCCGTAAACAAATCGCGTACACGGGAAGCACCGACGCCGACGAACATTTCGACAAAATCCGAACCAGAAATGGAGAAGAACGGAACGCCGGCTTCCCCGGCGACCGCTTTGGAAAGATAGGTTTTTCCCGTTCCCGGAGGCCCGACCAACAAGACTCCCTTCGGGATTCGCGCACCCAGATCAATGAACTTGCGTGGATTCTTCAAGAAATCAACAATTTCCAACAGTTCCTCTTTTTCTTCCTGCAAGCCGGCAACATCCTGAAAGGTCACTTTTTCGCCCTTATCCTGATGCATTTGGGCTTTGCTCTTGCCGAAGCTGTTCATACTGCTGTTTTGCATCGCCGTGCGTTTGAAAAAGTTGTACATCATGAAGCCGAGCAGGCCGAGGAATAGAATATCCGGTAGCATCGACAGGAAGGGGTTCGGCTCCGGAATGGCCTGAAAGACCATTTCCAATGTTCCCTTCTGCACTTGCGGACGGATATGTTCCTGATAAAACGTCGAAAAATATTCCTGCGGAATGATCACTTCGAACGGTGTTTTGTCTTTATCATTCAACACACCACGCAGTTTTTCGCCTTGGTAGACAAGACTCTTTACATTCCCCTCATCGAGCTGAGCAATCAGCGCATTATGGGTCATGGAACTCTTCTGGGTGTTGTTCGCATTAAAAAACATAAAAATCAGGGCAATCATCAGTAAGGGGAGCAGATAGCTCACCAACATGCCCATATTATTTCGATTGGGAGTCTTTTTATTCATTCCTTCGTCCTTCCCTACTCATGGCGATAGTAAATCGGGTTGAGCGTCCCGATAAAAGGCAAGTTGCGTAATTTCTGGTTGAAATCCATGCCGTAACCGATGACATATTCATCCGGAATCGCAAAACCGACATAGTCCCCTGTAATTTCCGTCACGCGACGTTCTTCCTTATCCAGCATACAGGCAATTTTCACACTGTGAGCTCCTCGTGCCAGCAAATTTTCCATCAGATATTTTAAGGTATAGCCGGTATCCACGATATCTTCAACGATGAGCACATTTTTCCCCATAATCGGCTGTTCCAAATCTTTAATGATGCGCACATCGCCGCTCGAAACCGTGCCTGCTCCGTAGCTGGATACCGACATGAAATCAATCTCCACATCGAGATCGATGTGCTTCAGCAGATCCGCCATAAAAACCGACGCGCCTTTGAGAATGCCGACGACCAATAAATCCGCATTCTTGTTCGCATAGTCCGCAGTGATCTTGGCACCAAGTTCCGCTACGCGGCGCTGAATCTCCTCTTCCGTAAACAGAATGCGATCGACGTATTGTTGTAAGTTATCTCCGCTCATATTCTTCTCCAATTGATGACCACCATGTCCCGACCCGGTTGTACGACGCGCTTGGCACTTCGACCCAGACCGAGCACCCATAAAATATCCTTTCCGTCTGTAAGAATCGGCCAGGTTTGGCGCAACACTGCGGGAATATGCCACGCATTCCACATTTTTCGCAAAGGCTTAGATCCTCCGCCAAAGGAAACAAAGGTATCCCCCGGCTGTGCACATCGCCATGTCAACGCCTCAAGCCCTGTTGCATCCACGGCGCAACAGGCCGCCGGCAAAGACGCCAAGGAGGATACCGTAGCAGAATCAACCTTCGTTACGCGCGTAAGAGCGCACTGTCCGGAATACAGGGTAAATGGTTGCCCATCGTATTCGACGGAAAGCATTCGACCTTCGCCCGCTTCTCTTTCCAAAGCCTGAAAACGTGCCAGCGATAACGCATGGACACCCTCAAAATCAGTTAAAAACATCATACCATAAAGTGAAAGGCATTTACCGCTCGGCCGTTCGAAATGGCGGCGAATCTCCTCTTCGTCTTCAAAAGAGAGTGTCGCCGTTTCTCCTCCTTCCGCAAGCCGTGCGACCCAATGACGCACCAGACGCCTTTGCAATGCGACGGGTTGGGCAAGAAATTTCTCTCTAGAAAGAGCGATGCTCTGCAGAAAGCAGGCATTACGAGAAAGAGAAGAAGCCAAAAAAGGTTCCGCTTCCTTCCCGTTGGTCGAAATCTGTGCAAATGCGGCTGCCGTCACCTTCTCCAAATATGCATTTTCTTCACGTGCGATCGTACTTAAGCGCACCAGGGCATCGTCCACCAAAGGATTGATTTCCTGACGAATAGCGGGAAAGAGCATCCCCCGCAGCCGATTTCGCGTCGCTTCCATCTCTTGATTCGTATGGTCTTCCCTCCACGAGGAATGCCGATCGCGATGAAATTGCAAAATTTGTTCTTTGGTTACCGACAATAGCGGACGCACAAGAAAAAAAGCAGGACGTTCCTCAATCTCCGTCATTCCGCTCAACCCGTCTGGTCCACATCCGCGAAGAATATGGAACAAAATGCTTTCCGCCTGATCCTGGAGATGGTGGCCGAGAAATAATAACGGCTTCGCTTCTCCCTCAACCCACTCTTCTTCCACTACACGGGCAAAAAAGGTATAACGCAATACGCGCGCGGCGGTTTCTATCGACTGTCCCGTTTGGCGAGCGGTTTCCGCCGCATCGACATGCGTGGAGCAAAAACGCCATCCGTGTACTTTCGCCCAATCGGCCACAAACCGTTCATCGGCATCCGCATCTTTTCCGCGCAAACCGTGATGAACATGCAAAATAGCGGGCGTTTGTAGAAAGGAATGTGCCCTTTTCGCATCATCCAAAAGAGCGGCAACGGCCAGCGAATCGGCTCCGCCGGATACCGCCGCATACACTCGCCTCGGGACCGTCAAAAGAGAGAGGACATTCGGCGAAAGGGCCGGTCCGCCCTTCGTGTTACTGTCCATCTGTCGTTCCGGAAGACTCCGGACTCTGTTCCACCGGAGCCGTTGTCAAACCGTATCCCTCTCCGGAATCCTCCTGAACGGATGAGGATTCTTCCAACGGCGCAGAAGAGGATGCGGCAGACGCCTTTTGTTCCTGCTCCGCTTTATACTTGGCCAGCGCATCTTCATTTATTTTGACTTTGCCGTCTCCCATATCCATCAAAATTTCATTCGGACGCAGCATGCCCAGCTTTTCATGCGCATATTTTTCGATAAACTGATCCGTGTTGACAATATCCAGTTGGCTTTTAAGGTCATTAACCGAGGTCTGTAGCTCTTCACGCTGTGTTTCCAGCGATGCCTGCATCGCTTTGGTCTCGGTCAACTGTTTCGATGTATTGTGAAGCGTTAATGCCGTCGGAATGAGAATCAACAAAAGAATGCCGAGTAAAGCGATTACGCCGAGACTGGAACGATTGAGGGGCGTGCGCTTCTTATGCGTACGCATACCGTCGGTCTTACCGTATGCGGCGTTATCCATCCGTGCCGATCGCACAGCACGACTGTCCCGTTTGCGGGATAAACGACGTCCGTCGTCTCGCTTATCTCTTCTTGACATTTCTTCTTTACGAGGAGGGCGCCCGGATCCCGAATTTCCTGTTGGATCCGTTTTCGGCAAAATGGATTTGAATTGACTCATTCGTTTTCTCCTATCACACGATACATCTCTTGCGCCTGTTCCTTGCGCACCGTTTCCGGTATGGCTAATATCTCGATTTCGAGTGTTTTATTGCCAAATGCGATGGTCATGGTATCGCCCGGAACCACTTCTGTTCCGGCTTTGGCTGTACGCCCGTTCACATCAATTCGCCCACCGTCCGCCGCTTCTTTCGCTACGGTTCGGCGTTTGATCAGGCGTGCGTTTTTCAAAAATTTATCGACACGCAACATTCTCCTCCTTGCCGAAAAAAGCTGTCTTTCTTCTATCGTTCTAGTATACACCGTGTTCCATTCGCTTTTGCAACAAATGGACAGCGGATAAGCGATGCATGAAGATTAAAAGCGACCGCTTGATCCGAACCCCTCTTCTCCGCGATCCGTTTCACTGAGCGTTTCCGCTTTCTGTAAAATCGGCTGAAGATAGGGAACAACAATCATTTGCGCGACACGTTCTCCCTGAACCAGATGCAAGGTTTCTTCACCATGATAGAACAGAGGAATACGAATTTCTCCGCGATAATCCTCGTCGATCACACCGATACCGTTGGATAACACCAGGCCCTTCATTCCCAATCCGGAACGAATGGCAACCAAACCGAACGTTCCTCTCGGCAATTCTACCGCTACGCCGGTGTGCACCACGCCATGATCGCCAGGGTGGAAGGTCAACCCTTCTTCATTCATCAGAGGTAAATCCAGTCCCGCCGCAAAGGCATTGGCATAGCTCGGCTCTTTTCCCGTTGCACAATAACGCATCACGACCTGTCCGTTTTCTCTTGCGGCCATGAAAAATTCTTTTTCATCGTTCATGCCTTCTCCTCTTTTTCCCTTTTCCGTCAATGCAATGCGGTATCGAAAACGATACAATACATACGCTATTTTTTCTATTGGGCTAGTACAACGTCGATAGCTTCCGCCACACCGTTGTCTTTGGCCGAAGAAACCACGTAATCGGCGATCATCTTCAGTTCCTCGCGTGCATTGGCAACCGCAAAGCGCATCGCTGCCGCCTTTAGCATATCGCAATCATTTAAATAATCGCCGATTGCGGCAATTTCATCCGATTGGATGCCCAGTTCCTTTGCCAGAAGACGAACACCATGTCCCTTCGATACGCCCGCAGCGGAAAGTTCCAATTTTCGCCGTGACGAAGTGGTAACATAAACGCGCTCATCTTCCTTCCATCGGCGCCAGTCCTCCTCGGTAGGCTTTCCCAGCGGATAGTAATTGAATTTCGTCACCGTCCAACCGGAGAGATCGTCTCCCTTGTAACGCATTGGCAAAATGCCGGACTTGCGCTGTATCAAACGGGCAAGGCCGCCTCCTCTAAGTAAGGGAATCCACGGTGGAAGAAAACAGCGATCCTTCTCATAGGCAATATAGAAGCTCTTTCGCTTGTTCGCTTCTTCCAGTATGTCCTCTATCGCGTCTGTGGCTATCCCTTTTACAAGCACATCCCGTCCATCCGCAAGCGTCACCACGCTGCCATTGGATGTGACCATGGGCACCGTAAGTCCCGCATGAGCGAGAATCTTTCGGGCATTTGCCTGCGGACGACCGCTGACCAACGCAAACACAATACCGGCATCCTGTAGCCGTCGAATTGCCCGGACATTTTCCGGCGAAATGGTCGTATTTGGTGACAATGTCCCATCAAAATCCGAACAGAAAAGTCGAATCATGCCCCCTCCTTGTCTTGTCCTATCATACCATAGTAGCGGTTTTATCGGTTCCCGGAAAAAAATCGCTTCCCGGAAAAGGAACAAAAGAAGTTCGATTTTACGGCGACAAGCCTAAAAATATGGGCATAATAGAAACACTAAAGTTCATATCGGGGCGTTTTTCTCTATCACGCCCGCGGCATCCGGGAAAGGGGAACAACATGAAATGGAAAGATCGCGAGGGAAGCAGCAATGTACGAAGTGGCGGAAAGGGCACGGGGAAAGTCATTGGCGGTGGCAGTCTA
This sequence comes from Murdochiella sp. Marseille-P8839, assembly GCA_019753405.1. Classification (GTDB taxonomy): domain Bacteria; phylum Bacillota; class Clostridia; order Tissierellales; family Peptoniphilaceae; genus Murdochiella. The sequence continues at coordinate 635,884 of JAIKLF010000001.1, forward strand.
CTTCTGGCGCTCATCGTGTTTCTGCTGACGGGAAATCCCTTAGCGGCGCTTAATGTCGGTCTTAACAGTGCTCCGGTCACTACCGGATCTGTACGACAGGAGCCCCTCACGCTTTCTGAACAGGAAAAAGAGCTTTATCACTTTTCTTCGGTTGCATTAAAGGACACGGAAGACACCTGGCATGCCTTGCTGAAACAACAAAACAGAGACTATCAGGAAGCGGAGATGGTCATTTTTCAACAGACGGTCAAGACCGGCTGCGGCATTGCCGATTCCGGCACCGGTCCGTTCTACTGCGGACGCGATCGCAGCGTGTATATGGATCTCTCGTTCTACGATATGTTAGTCGATCAGTTTGGAGCCGAGAAAAACGAATTCATCTTAAGCTATGTCATTTCCCATGAAATCGGGCATCATGTGCAGAATGAACTCGGTATTCTGGATGAGGTGAACCGTCTGCGTCAGCGCGCAAGCGAAGCGGAGCGCAACGCTCTCACCGTACGTCTTGAGCTCATGGCGGATTATCTTGCCGGCGTCGTGGCGCGCCATCAGCAGGAAGAAGGCTATCTGGAGCAGGGAGATTTGGATGCCGCCATTCAAAGCGCCTGGTCCATCGGCGATGACGCCATTCAGAAGCGTATCCAAGGTCATGTGACACCGGAATCCTTCACCCACGGTAGCAGCAAACAACGTGCCCGCTGGTATAAAAAAGGCTATGACGCAGGAAATCTTGATGATTTCAACACGTTTGATCTGGATCGCTATCCTACGGTGGATTCTCTATAATGTGCGAAAAATCCGCTAAACACGAAATTTCGTCGGTGCGCTTGCATCTTCTTTCCCGGCTTGTTATAATAGTCGGGTAATTCGCGCCGGCATAGCTCAATTGGTAGAGCATCTGAATCGTAATCAGAGGGTTGAGGGTTCAAGTCCTTTTGCCGGCTTAGAAAAAGCCTCTTGGAATCATTGATTTCAAGAGGCTTTCTTTGTGGTTGTGATCGAGCTTATCTATTGTGAGATACCGCCAACATACGACGTAGACGATAGGCGACATAAGCTCGGCTATTGTTTCTCCGGTTCCGGATAGTTTTCTCCGAACGTTTCCACCGTCACTTTCGTCATCACGACATCGTCTTTCGGACGGTCTCCCCAACCGGTCTTGACGTTTGCAATGGCGTCAACCACATCCATGCCTTCGATAACCTTACCAAAGGCGGCATATTCCCCATCCAAGTGCGGTGCGTTTTTGTGCATGATAAAAAATTGGCTTCCCGCCGAATCGGGATCCATGCTGCGCGCCATCGAGAGCACGCCCGCCTCATGTTTAAGTGCGTTAGCAAAGCCGTTATGCGCAAATTCTCCCGCGATGGTATAACCGGGGCCGCCCATGCCCGTGCCTTCCGGATCCCCGCCTTGAATCATGAATTGCGGAATAACGCGGTGAAAAATCAGGCCATCGTAAAAGCCTTTTTGCACCAGGGAAATGAAGTTATTGACCGTATTGGGCGCAATTTCCGGATACAGTTCCGCTTGAATCTCGCCTTGCGGCAATGTAAAGGTCACAATCGGATTTTTCATTTTTCCTCCTTATCGATGATCATCCTGTCGTTTTTCTATCGGTCGCAGTACAGATTGCAGTATACAAGACAACGGGGAAAAACAAAAGAAAAAACAAGGGCGCCTTCTCCGACGGAAGGCGCCCACCGACTATTCGTTTGTTACGATTCTTTCTTGTGAAGAACCCGTCCGGCGAGGAACGACCAGTGAAATTCTATCTCAACAGGCCCCTGCCTGAGCTACGCCATACGCGACCAACCCATTCCTTTGCCCAACGTTTTCTTTCGCAAGCACGCATTCCGATAACGGAAAGTCGTTTACACTAAACCCGCAGGTTTATTTTTCGTGCAGCGCGTCTGAATCGCTTGTCGTCGTCTTGAGGGAATCTGGTGATTCCCTCAAGAAAGAGTGTTCTGTGCCCAAGGGTCTCACCTCCTTCTTTTCTGGTATTCCTATAGTACCCGGAAAAGGATTCCCTAAACAGGAAAACGATAATTTTTTGCGTTTTTCTGCTTAGAAGTTTATCGCAGCTGCGCCCTTACCTTACGCGCTTAGAATCTCTCTAAGCGCATCCTGCATGACTTGCGAAAAGTTAATTTTTTTCTTTTTTGCTTCTTCATCCATCCATGCAGGAATGGTAATATTTTTTCTCACGGACTTATGACTCATCTTTTTGCGATAGAGGTCGAAGTCAACATCTACGAGCGTCGTTTGATAACCCTTATACTCTTCATCCGGCAAAACATCTTCCGGAAGACGTTCCCCGCAATTTTGCATCGTAACGCCTAATAAGCCGATAGCATCCTTAGCCATAAAGATGGCATCATAAAGGTCTTCGCCTTCTGTAGCATTTTTAAAAGCAGGGATATATACGCTATATCCACCCTCTTTAGCTGGTATTAGAACAATTGTATAAAAATGTGTCATTTTCTCCTCCCAAAATTGATAAAGAACACGGATGATTCCTATCGTTTCGCCATTTTTAGGATTGTCTTTGCTGTGTTTTCTTTAATTTCCCTATGGCGAGGAACGGATATTTTTATGCCCTTTTCATTCATGAAAAGATCATGGTTCCCGCCATTATCCACAAAAACGAATCCTAACTTTTTAAGCTCTTTTTCGATATCCCTTCTCTTCATTTATCACCTCTTATTGCTTTGTATGTGTATTATAATGCGTATCCCCATTCTTGTCAATCCAAATTGTACCAAGGATTTTCAATGAGCAACCTTCCGATGAAGGAGAACCCGGCTCGGCATCACGTTTCGCTTCTCACCTAGAAAAAAAATATACCCCCTTGTCGTATTCACTTTCTTTCGCTATAATAGTCCCATCGCCTCGGGGAATTAGCTCAGCTGGGAGAGCGCTTGAATGGCATTCAAGAGGTCAGGGGTTCGATCCCCCTATTCTCCATGAAACGGAAAACAGGCCGGTTTAGCCGGCCTGTTTTTTTTTGTTTACTCATTCGTTACAGCCTCAGTCCGTGTTGGTCAAAGCCAACATTTCCTGCAAGATGACACGGTCGGTTTCCGCCATGCCCTCGCGAGCAACACGTCCGATAGAGCGAATGGTGGCATCCACATCGGTGGCGACCATGCCGTCACCGGTATGAAAGGAGCGTCCTTCTTTCGCCTGCTCATAGGCGGCATAACTTGCACGCAAAGCTAAGGCGATTTTTGACGCACAGGATGGTTTTGCGCCGTCACAGAGTACGCCGGCGACTGCGGCCAAAGAGTTGACAACCGTTTCAGCAATCACCTCAGGGGTTGCATCATCAAGAAATGCGACGCCTGCGACAGACGCCGCTGCGGCACTGACCGCTCCGCAATAGGCCGAGAGCCGTCCAATATACGATTTCTGATAGGCGGCCAGCAAATTCGCAAAGAGCAACGCGCGATAGAGCTTATCTTCATCTGCATGGATGTATTTTGCATGGCGAATGATCGGAAGCGAAACCGTCATGCCCTGATTACCGCTTCCGGAATTGATCACTACCGGCAATTTGCAGCCGCTCATGCGAGCGTCCGATCCGGCTGCAGCATAGGCGATTTCTTCCGCCATCGCCGTTCCTTCTCGCAAAATCGCCTTGCCGATACCACTTCCCCAGTCACGCGTAAGTCCCTCCGTGCCAATCGCCGAATTATAACGTATCTCCTGATCCAAAAGAGGAAGTATCGACGTATAATCCGCTTCCTTTGCAAAGTCATAAATGTCGGCAAAGGAAAATGAAGGATAGCTTTCGGCATAATCCTGCTCCGCCTTTTCAAAAAGCACTTCTCCGTCACGTTCTTTTCGCACAATGTTGGTATGTTCGCCGGAAAGAACAACCCGCGCTGAATGCGAATCGGTATCCCAAAGGGTTAAAGATAGATATAAGCCTTCTCGATTCGCATCATGTTCCACGCGACAGCCCCCTTGGTCCACCAAGCTCTCGGCACGTTTTCGTTGCTCCGGGGTAATCTGTTCCAGCACCTGTAACTTTCGTTCCGGCTCAAGACACATCGCTCCTAAAGCCGCACTGATGGCAATTCCCCGTCGTCCATTCGCATTCGGCACCAATACGGATTTAGCATTTTTGATCAGATTTCCGGAACAGCGCACCAGAATGCGCACCGGCTCCGCATCTAATACCGACCGGGCTTCGCAGGCCGCATACGCCAAAGCAATCGGTTCTGTACAGCCGAATGCGGGAAGCATTTCCCGCGACAAAAACGCAAAATAGGGATGCACTTTTTTCTCCTTCACTATTGTCAATTTCGCCGTAATCGGCGCTTCTTCTCATCGCTTTCCCTCAGCATACCATGGATGAAGTTTTTTGACAGTAAAAATGACATCTTTCTTAATAAGGGGTATAGTACAAACGTATGGATAGGCGGCATTGCCGTCATGGATGGTCGAAATAAAGGAGTGAAGAATGAAAAACAAATATGCCGGAACGCAAACAGAAAAGAACCTGCAGACTGCTTTTGCCGGTGAATCGCAGGCAAGAAATAAATACACGTTTTTTGCTTCCAAAGCAAAAAAACAGGGTTTTGAACAAATCGCCGCATTGTTTTTGAAAACCGCGGAAAACGAACAGGAGCATGCGAAACTCTGGTTCAAAGCGCTGGGTGGAATTAACGATACTACGGACAACTTAAAAGATGCTGCTGCTGGTGAAAACTATGAGTGGACAGATATGTATGACGGTTTTGCCAAGACAGCCGATGAAGAAGGCTTCCCCGAATTAGCGGAACAGTTCCGCGGCGTCGCCGCCATCGAAAAGCATCATGAGGAACGTTATCGCGCTCTTCTGCACAACATCGAAGCACAACAAGTTTTCGCGCGCAGCGAAGTGAAAATCTGGGAATGTCGCAACTGTGGTCATATCGTCGTTGGCGAAAAGGCTCCGGAGGTTTGCCCAGTATGCCATCATCCGCAAGCTTACTTTGAGATTGCGGCACAGAATTATTAATCCATATAGAAGAAATCAAAAAAGGGAAGAGCGGCCCATCGGGCCACTCTTCCCTTTTCTTCATTGCGGGGGCAGGATACCGACGGCGCTTCGCGCCTCTGGATGCCTCGCTCACCGCTCGCCCTGCGCGCTTCGCGCTTGGCCTTGCGGGAGCTCTGGCAATCTCACCTGGCGGTTCTCATCCTGCCCCCTACCTCTACCAACAACCAAAAAGGACAGCACACTGTGCTGTCCTTTTTGCTTCTTTATTGCGGGGGCAGGATTCGAACCTGCGACCTCCGGGTTATGAGCCCGACGAGATGCCACTTCTCTACCCCGCGATAGAAAGAAAGGACACCTTCGTGCCCTTTCTCGTTTTATTTGGCGACTACCTA
>JAIKLF010000002.1:0-81337 GCA_019753405.1 Murdochiella sp. Marseille-P8839
TGCCTCTTCCACTACGCGTTTTCGAAAAGATTTCGTGTATCTCCGTCGTGTCATGTCATCCTCCTTAAGCCTTTCTTCATTGTATCTTTTTGCTCTTTAAGGCTCTACTTTTTGGGGGACATGTCATAATGTGCGCCAGCCAGGGTCGGGCACGCGGTTTATAGCCCTGGATGGATAGAACAACTTTTTTCAGCCAGGGTTAATTTTTGTCGTGGAACCCTGGCTCGCGAAACAGACGCGCGCCAGCCAGGGACAGGCCGCCCTCGATTAATCCTGGCTTGTGGAAGGAACACGCGCCAGCCAGGGTCGAGCAGAAGGTGCGTTGCTTCAAATGACGTGGCGGCATGGCGGAAGGCGGAGCGCCGCTTGAACCGACGTTGGCGGCGCAGTTTTCAGAAGGATCGCCGCCTTCGGCGGCGTTTCCAAACCGCCGGCCGTAGGCCGGCTCCTTCTTGGCGCCGCAATAGTATTAGGCGGCGCCCAACCGCCGACCGCAGGTCGGCACCGCCTTGATATGATGGTGGTGGAGTTCCGTTTAGGGAATAGTTACATTTCATGTCACAAACAGGGTCGATGGCCCTGATGACTGGCTGCGGTCGCTCGTTCAATAGAGACGCCGTCCCTGATGAAGGACAAATTCGCCAAAAGGCCAGGGTTAAACGAACCCTGACGAATTGCTAAATGGAGATGCTATCAGGGATGTCGCCCCTGATGAATGGCAGAAACGAACTGATATCAGGATTCGTGCCCCTGATGAACGGTAAATTTCGTGTAACACCAGGGGTCATTGAACCCTGAGGAATGGCTGCAATGAAATGTTATCAGGGGTCGTATCCCTGACGAATGGTAAATTTCGTGTTACAAACAGGGTCGATGGCCCCTGATGACTGACTGCAGTTGGATGTTTACCAGGGGCGCCGCCCCTGACGAATAGCTGAAACGAACAGTTATCAGGGTTGGCATCCCTGATGAGTGATAAATTTCGTGTAATACCAGGGGTCATTTAACCCTGACGAATGGTGAATTTCGTGTCACAAACAGGGTTGATGGGCCCTGATGACTGGCTGCAGTCAAGCGTTTAACAGGGACGCCGCCCCTGGCGAATGGCAGAAACGAACTGATATCAGGGTTCGCGTCCTGACAAATGATGAATTCCGCGTTAAGCCCAGGGGCCGACGGCCTCAGAAGGAGCGCCGCTGGAACCGCTGCTGGCGGCGCAGCTAAGAAAGGAGCGCCGCTGGAATCACCGTTGGCGGCGCGGTTAGCGAAGGAATATTATTGAAACTTTAGTGCCGCCGCTCACCACCGACATCGTCGCCAAACTCATTTTTATTATCACACCGGCGCCCAAGCTCTCGCATATCCCCGGCGCCGCCAACCCCCGTGCCACCGCCAGCCTCGGCGCCATCGCAAACCCCCAGAACCGCTGACACCAAAGACTCCAGCACCCCAATCCCCAAAATCAGAAGCGCGAAAAGATGGCTTTCGCTAATGCGGAATAGGTCGCATAGGAATCGATGCCGTTACAATAAATGGTGGGAATGGGACTGCCGGCAACCTTGAAGTTGGACACCAGAAGATCGTAGCGGGAAAGATCCAAGGCTTCAAGGAAGATGGGCGATTCCTTGGGAAGGCTGACTTCCACGATGTTCCCAAAGTAAAATAGAATTTGGGAACGAAGGGAAAGAGCATGAAAGGAAGAAAACTTGCTGATGACCAGAATTTTGATTTTTCGGGGTTTTTGAACGAGCTGGTTGCTTAAGTTTTCCCACGTGGACCAGATGACATAAAACAGGTAGCCCAAAAAATCGGGATCAACGGGAAGATCGAAAAGTTCATTTTGTGCGCGAATGATGCGCAGGATTTGGTTGCAGACGCCGGGAAACTTTACGCGTATCGACTCCTGATAAATGCGATAAGGAGAATACAAAAAAGAACGGCTGATGGTTTTGCCGAAGGTGCCGATGAGGGCATTGTAGAGGGCAAGGATTAAGGCGCTCTCGTTGTCCAGTTCCACCGGAAACTCCTGACAAAGATAGGCGATCAGCTTATTGATGTAGATAAAAAGCGTATTGGCAAGAGGATCTCTTGTCGTCAAGTCCAGAAGAACTTCAAACGATTCAGCATCCCGATCGCTGACGAAGGGAGCCAGAAGTTCTTGGCAAAAGCGGACATCGTCATCTTCACCTTTAACAAGGAAAAAAGAAAAAGAAGAACGCAGGTCTTTTGAAGCGAGCTCCTCAGCCAGATGAAGCGCTCGTCCATTGTGAACAAGATTTTCTTCAGGAAGACGAAACCCCTGAGAGAAGCGTTGAAGGGTTACCACTAACTGGATATGAAAGCACTCATAATAATGAAGGAAATTTTTCCCGTATTTCATGGGAAGTGCCTGATCAAGGAAGAGGGAGAGCTCTCGTTTGGACACCTCCGGGAAAGGCCACTCATAAAGAGAGTAGCGTTCTTTGAAGAAACTTGTGTAAAAGGAACGGACTTCCGCCTCATCGCCGACCAACACCAGAGGATGCGTCTCCAGATGTACCGCATAAGAGCCGGATACCGCATTGTTAAACTGTTCCACCCAGCGATAAATAGTGGATGTGGAGACGTATAGGTCGTTCGTCATCGCATTTACATCCAAGTTCGGATTAAAAAAGACTTTCTCCAGGAGAGAGCAGATCGGATCCTGCTTCATGACCAGAGAAAAAACATCCAAATAGGAATTACCATTTTTATACATCAGGTGAAGAGTATCATCACGTTGAATTTCGAAAATAGCGGAAAACATCACATTGGCCTGGAGGATATCCATCAATATGGTCGTTGCCGGACAGCCCAATGCCTCCGTAGCCGTATCAATATCCAACTGCCCGCCGTGGACTTCAAAACACGTAATCAAGTCCAAAAGGCGCTCCATTTTTTTACTGACCAGCCCTTTCATACGAAATAGCCCTCCTCATGCGCTTTCGCTTTGGCGACGATCGTGCGGCGCAGCGCACGCATATCGTTTTGATTGGGATAAAAGGTATAAAGAACCAATTCGCTGGCCTCCTTAGCCCAGGGAAGTCCATCCTCATCGTTTTCGCAATCTTGAATCGAGAAGTTAGACCAGACAATATCGTAACCCGAATGAAGAAGTTTTGCTCCATTCAGGCGAGCCCCTTCAAAGATATCGACGCGAAGAGGAAGATAGGTTTCTATTTCAATCATTTCCCGGAGAGTCTGGGCATGCTCCGGCCCCATAGAAGAAAGAATGAGTAAGGAGACAGGCTCGGCCGGTGAAAGTTGTCGATAAATCAATCGCCCCCATTTCATAAAGAGGTAAAAAACACAACTGTCCACAAGTGGTTCAATGACCGGAAGATTCATATGGACGAAATAGCTCCGAATCTTATCTTTAAGATCCAAAGGCAGACCGGTTACATTTCGGGTGAGCCAGGCATGAAAATGGTCATCCGTCATCGTAAAAAACGGCGCCATATCCGGCTCCATGTACTGACAATATAACGTATTATGCAGTTCGCGAAGAATCTCATGGCGGTTTTTTGGCTTGATACCGTATGTTCTTTCCAATTCATTCAAGATCTTCGTGAGATAGAAAAAGGACTTATTGATTTCCGGGTCCGTAACCGCTTGCTCTAAAAATGCACGGTACGTAAGAAAAAAGCCCCTGCGAAAGAACAGAGAGAAGAGGTAGATAAGTGAGGTGCGTGTTATAGGAAACGAGAAAGCTGTTTCAAAACGCATGACTTTATCCAGTATGAAGGACAGATTGGACAGAGAATCAACCGCTTCCTGCGTACGGGGATCCATCAACATTTTTTCGAGGGGGTTGGCCAGGGCTACATTCTCGGCGTCCAGAAATGCATTGGCCCAAACCATGGAGAGAACCACATAGAAGCTCAGCATGCGAAATTCGGAAAAATGGATCGCTATTTTTGTGGAATCCAAAATTAGCGAAACGAACTCTTCCACTTCTTTTCTTGCATAATCGTCAAAAGGCCAATCGTCCATGCGCGTTTGCTTACATAAAAAAATGGACGAAAAGAGGAGAACATGGGTTCGCTCCCCTTCCAGACGAAACGGATTCGAGGCGATGGAGATGCCGAGCTGAGGAAACAAGGACGAATTAAAGATCTTTATGTTTCGGTAGAGGGAGGCCTCAGACATCGTTGCCCACTGCGATAATTCCGATGCGGACGTTCCGGGATGAAGAACAAGGGCACGAAGCAGACGAAAAATGGGCTCACGATTCAAAATCATGCGGTAAATATCGTTCAGATTAAATCCGGGTCGGTAAGCGATCGAAAGCAGATCTCCCTTCAGGGTTATTTCTACGGGTGTCCAGGAGCGATTGATCACCAGAACATCATTAGCCAGCGTACGGCTGGCGGTTTGCAATTCACGGGCAAGATCTTGTATAGGTTGTGGCGAAGCAAGACTGGTCAGACGTTCAACCAACCGAAGTCTGCGTTCTAAAACCGGACCGAGCAAATAATGCATGGATTCTTCCCTTTCCTGGCTTTTCCTAAAGGCGCGTCTCAAGAATGAGATAACATAGCTATAAAACACCTAAAAAACAACCTTGGACACCTTAATAATAAGCCATTCTCACGTTTTTGTAAATTTTAAAAATATTTAGAGGACGAGGGGGGGGTAACTCGGATTACGAGGGGAAAAGAACGTAAAAATCAATGTTTTCACCTTTCTTCTTCAAAAAAATCCCAAGATTTATTATTCTTCTTCAAAAAAAAAGAAAACTTAAGAAATACGAGCATTTCCATCAACTATAATTTTTATATAGATTTATAGCAGGGCGGCTATCTTTTTTATGAAAGGTGCAACGAAAGGTGTAAGGAAAGGCGCAACGAAAGGCGCACGAAGACATCCGTCCTTCCTGAGAAATGGAGAAAGCAACGCAGCTGATGTTTCGGCAAGGTGCAAAATATACAGGTCAAAGGGGATTATCATGAAAAAGGGAGAGAGATTTCTATCTTTATTGCTCGCTATACTACTGCTCCTTACCGGTGTTCCGGTGGGTGGGTTCGGCACCGTCAGTCAGGCTAGACGGCCGGACGGATGGGATGACGTACAGACCCGACTCTTCGTTGAAGAAAGCGCCGAAGCCCTGCCAACTCTGACCGAACGACTCTCGCCGACAGAGACGCCGGAAGAAAGGGCGGAGGAGCCTGAATTTTCAGGATCGGAATCGCAAACCATCGTCACCGGCTCTGACATCTCTTCCACATCTTCCGTAAGCGGAGAGGAAAACGAAGAAGGCCAAGAATCCCTGCCTTCCTCCACTAAAAACGAACAACAATCGGCAACAACCGAGCAGGAATCCCAAGCAAAGAATCCGGAAGAACAGGCGGAAGAAACCTTGGAAGCCGTTCGCCGCGAAATGGAAAAGAATCCGCTGGCTGGCGGAAAGGCTCTTCCTGTTCAAGATGTAAATCTGAATGGAACCAAGAGTTTAGCTCGTGTCAATTACATAGTGAACCGTGACACGGATGGCCTTCCCGAATCCATTTCCTGGATTTTGACCTATTATGCCCCCAAAGAGAAAACCGTTCATCAGGCGTTCGTGGTTGCCAATGGCGACAACCTGGATCAACCGGTGATTGGTAACCCCACCTATGCTCCCGGCGAAGAAGCGGCCATGAAGGCACGCGAAGCTGCACGTGCCCGTCAGACCGACCGGGCACCCCTTTTCCTGTATGACATCGAAACCAAAGAAGCCAACAAAGACGGCTTCTTCTTAACGACCATTACGACACCCATTCATCGCGACGAAGCGATGGTGGCGAAAATTAACGCTGCCAAGACTGCGAAGGTCGTCGACCAAAAAGCGCTCGATGACGTGGCCAATGCGCTGGAAGAACGCGCCTATACGCTGGACATGATTTCCGTCTTTGGGGAACAGAAAATCACCAAACGTCTTCAAGTGAATGGAAAAGCCGAACTCACCGCGACGGATGAAAACACGGTACCCGTCACGCATGTGTTTGCGCAGGAACAGGAAACAGAAAATCAGCAACAAAGAAAAGAGAATCAACAAAAGGAAAAAGAAAAACGCGTTCTCTTTGTCGCGCCGAATCAGGATAAAAAAGAAACCGCCTATCAGGCACCGACCTTTAACGCAACCGATGCAAAACAAAAAGAGCAGGCACAGATCCTGGTCTATGATTTCGTGTTGTCCCAAGATGGATTCTACGATTTCATGGCGGTGGATCAGCGTTCGCTTGTCGAATATGAAAAACAGTTAACCGATGTCGAAGAAAAAGGATTGACCGGTGAAGCATTGCAGGACGCCCGAAAAGCGGCCACACTTTCGATTGAACCCGGTCAGTTTGCCATCACCATGATTAGCGAGATCGTGAAGGCAGATGAAAAGAATATCGCTTCCGAAGTGCCCCAAAAAAACAACGAGACAAAAACGTCCGAAAACGCGGCGCTCTCTTCCGCCGAAGAAGAGGAGAAGAGCGCCGCATCCTCCGCAAAGGAAGCGGAGGAAAACAACGAAAAAGCCCCTTGGCTCATCGACGAAGCGACGGCGACCGAAGTGGCAAAGGCTGCTGCAAAGACCGCTGAGCTCCTCCCGCTGGGAAAAACACTGGAAGAAAACGCGTCGTTGCGTGAGACGGTTGAAGAGGGGAATATTACCAATTTGCTGCAACCCATGGGCGCACCGCTCAATCCGTTCGTGGCCAATCGTCCCATTATTATTGAAGTAGTTGACAGCGACAACAAGGGTGTGAAGATTCCGGGCGCTGTCGTTCGGATCACCGGCCCGGGCATGGTCAAGGAAGTCACGACCGGTGAAGACGGCCAGGCCGTCGTAGAGAATTGCAATGTAGGCAACTATGAAGTCGTTCAGGTTTCGGCTCCGAAGGGTTATTTCCCTAATCAAAACAAGATTACTTTCCGCTTCTCGGCCATTGAGACGTCGAAGTATGTTCGCATTGATAACGCCAAAGATTTTGGTACCCAACTCTATTATATTGAAGGTACGGTTTTGGATGAGGACAACCACGGCGTAAAGATCCCCGGCGTGGAGTTAGCACTTCGGGCGTACAAAAATGATCATGGTGTCAAGGGAGAACGAATCACTGCCATGGATCGGACGGCCTATTCGGACGACAAAGGACACTTTGTCTTCAATGACCTGGATCCGAAATACATCTATGAGGTGGTTGTGGTTAAGGCGCCATATGAATACGCCTTTAATGCGGATACGGAACCTTCCGTCGCGAACGGAAGAATTTTCACGGACATCAAATTTCAAGATGAAAACGGCCAGGCGATTTCTATTCCGAACCAGGGCGTGAAGTATAAGGAAACGCTGAGTGTACATCTGTCCAAAAACAAAGACCAGGCGGTTACGATCACGGTCTACAACCATGAGAAGGGCGACCAGCAGGTTTCGATTATCGGATCCGCCTTCCAGATTCTGGACGAGCGTGGGGAAGTCATTAAAGACATCGGCACCCTCCGCACAGACGGCCAGGGAAAGATTACCTTCCAGCTCCGTCCCGGCAAGGACAGTATAACCGGTAAGCCCATCCCCGCGAAATATACCATTGAGCAGCTGACGACCGACGCCAAGCACTTGATCCCCAATGCGCGGACGCCCATCGTTGTCCAACCCTTGCCCCACGATACCAACCAGGACATCTACCTGATTCCCAACCCCTTAAAAGACATCGGGTCGGTAACCTATAACATGGATGCCGTAATCAACTGGGGCAATGTGACGCCGGATCCGGATGCAAAAGTCATCCTGAAGAAAAACGGTGTGGAATCGGAGATAAAACCGGACAAGATCGGACAGATCTATCGGTTCAAAAATTTACGCAAGTATGATGAAAATCATGAACAGATTGATTACCGGATTGAACTCAAGGATCATCCGGAATATTACGCCACCTATCGGATTGTGAATGGTGTCGTCAATATTGACGTGCATGAAATTTCGACTCCCGAAGGACCGGGTGGAACCGTGACGGTTACCGGAAACAAGATCTGGTACAACGACAGCCAGGATCTTTTGAAACGACCGGCCACCATCCACGTGGTTCTGTTGGCCGACGGTCGGGAAACCCAGTATCGTGCCACGGTTTCGGAAGCGACCGACTGGAAATACAGCTTTACGAATCTTCCTCGCTTTGATCAGTCCGGGAAAGAAATTACGTATACGGTAAAAGAAGTGCAGATGTCCGCCGGCGGGGCTTTGTCCGGCTATCGGATGGATCAGACTATTTTGGGAAAGAACGTTCTCAACACAAAGATTGACAACAGTAAGATCGGCGGCGAGTTCAACCTGGAGAAAACGGATGCTGATGGAAAGCCGCTGGAAGGCGCGCAGTTCACTCTATCCGGAACCATGGACAATGGCCAAGAATTGAAGCCGGAACGGTCACATAAGACGGATGCGAACGGAAAACTAACCTTTAAGGATATTCCGGCCGGTACCTATACCTTAAAAGAAACCCAGGCGCCGGATCGCTATGAACCGTCGACCGAGACGTGGAAGGTGGATGTTTCTGGAGATGGAAAGACCATCTTGGTGGGCTCCAATGTCACCAATCCGGCAGATGCCGGTTTTCCGCAGGCGCTCCAGACGGGTCAGGAATTTATTAAAGATGGAGAAGGCTCCGGCGAGCGGACGATCACCAATGAGAAGGCAAGAAACCCCGTTCCCTTCCGGAAGACCATCTACACGAAAGACGGCCTGACGCCGGCAGAACAGGCAAAAGACGAAAATCAGGTCGGGGATATTTCCAAGCGCATCCTCAACACCGTGGATAAAAACCAAAATGAATACCAAGTGGAATTGACGGTTCAAGGTCGAGGGCGGTCCTCTTTTGCCGGCGGCGAAAGCACGGACATCGTCCTGGTTGTCGACCACTCCGGTTCCATCAAAACCTCGCGAAATGAAGACCAGGTGCGAAACCAGGTTCGCAACATCGTCTCAGCCTTCTCCAACTTTTCAAATGTCAATATGGCTATGTGGAATATGCCGGTATTACGGTGGAGAAGAACAAAAATGCATCCGCACGGGACGACAACTTCAGCGATTACCGGTGGTGGAACCCGTATGAAAGCAACGATACGTATAATAACGACCCGGCGGTAACGTCCAGTGTGGAATTAACGACTCCCGGTCAGCTGGCGTCCAACCCGAAATTCAACACGAATCGGTTCATGGGCGGAACCTTCACTCAGCGTGCGTTATTGCGTGCAGAGGAGATTCTGGCCAAGGGACACGGCACCAACAAGCACATTATCTTAATCACCGACGGCGGCCCGACTCTTTCCTTTAAGGCGACGGGTTCAAAGGCCAATGGCACAAGACCCGACGGAACCGCCTGGGAACCCATCTACAAGCCGACTTCGGATATTCCCAATACCTACAACGATGTTTCTAATAGTGGCCTAACTTATAATGGGCGCGCTTCGGGCTTTGACTTTAACACCATGCGCGGTGACGGCACCTTCTATCAATTCGGCACCTCCAAGGGCGATACCAATCAGTTGGCGTATTCTTCGTATTGGGCGGACAACGAGGAGATCCTCGACAGCGTTTATGCTACGATTTCCACCGTTCGTGACCTCACCGATAGCGGAATCAAGGTCTCCACCATCGGCTACAATCTGAAAACCCTCAACAATGCCGGCTGGTTCAATGGTCAGGAGAAGTTTTTCTTCCCCCTGATGGCTTCCTCGCCGCAGAATTACTCCGGTTTAGGGCAGACGGGTAATCCGGATAATGCGGTCACGAACATTTATGATGAAGTGTCCAAACAGTTTTACTTGAACAGCCAAAACACGACCACGCCCACCATCGAGAATGCGATCGTGACGGATCCCATGGGCGACGGTGTCGACCTCTATTTAGGGGAAGACGGCATCTTTAACGAGAAGGACTATGTTCTGGTTGCTTCCGACGGATCCATCTATAAAAACGGAAAGGCGCCGAAAGAAGGCTTGCTGAAAGACGTCAAGCTGACGTACGACGAGAACGCCCGTAAATTCAAGATGGAGGGACTCACGCTCGGCAAGGACGAGTCCGTCTCTCTCTACTATTCGGTTCGCCTCAAAGACGGTTACCGGAACGGAAACTTTACTGACACCAATAACCGGACGACTTTGGTCAATAACAATCGCACCGAAGATTTCCCCATCCCAGCCATTCGGGACCGGGTTGCTGTGCCGACGGTTAAGGTAGGTAACCAGGCCTTTACGCAAAGTGGACGCTTCCGGATTCTTAAGGTCGACGAAAACAAAACCCCCTTGTCCGGCGCCTACTTTACCCTGACTGATTCGAAGGGGAAAGAAATCATGATTCAGCCTTCGGATAAGGACGGAAAGATCGAAGTCAATAACCTGGCTCCGGGCACGTATAGCTTAACTGAAGTTGAGGCTCCGGCGGGCTATGTCGTTTCGGGCCTTTCGTGGGAAATTGTCGTGGCGGAAAACGGAAAAACGACCGTTACCCAGAAGGCGACCGGCTCTCGGTCGGCCTTCTCTACCCGCTCGGCTTCGCCTGAAGCCATGGGAAATCTCCTGGAGATGGGACCCATGATGGGGCTTGCTGCCGTGGGCGCCGGTGCGCCTGCAGGAAGCAACTACAAGATCTCAGCGACGACGACCTTTAACGACGCAGACCCCAACAATAAGAAGTTCGCTATTCACCATGAGGCGGTGGGACAGACCCTGCAAAAGGAGCTGGACCTCTACTTCCTGTTGGTTCCGGAAACCGCCGGCAACCTTACGCTCTTTAACAATCGGATTCGGGACTACAGCAACCGACTGGCGCAGGCGGGCTATCAGGGCTATATCAACGTTATCTATGGTGGATATGATGAGGCCTCCACCCAATATACCTATTGGCGCATTGGAAACGTACCGGCTTTGCTGACGCAGGTTCCCATCGGTCGGACGACTACCGGTGCTTGGATGGATCGGGCGCTTTATATGGCCAATGATGTCCTCTATCGTCACCTCAATGAGGATACGGTAAAAGTCGTCACCTTCCTTTCCTCCGGCCGTAACTTTGCCGGCGAGGAAGCCTATTACAACGACAACCTCCAGCGGATGATTAAATCCGGGGTCATCTCTCGCTACATCAACCTGGTCACGGACGCCAATGGAGTAAACACCCTTTCGAACACCCTGAACGATTCGAGCAGCCCCATTCCGGCTAAGGATCGCCAGGAGATGCTGAATAAGCTGGAATCCAAGACGGTCTCCAGCGAGTCTGCTTCTAATTTCCAGAAGAGCATTGATGACGTATATTCCAAATTTACCGTCGAAAATACGGTCAGCAACGAAAGCCTGGTCATTCCTTTGGCCGCCAACATTCACTTGGTGGGTGGCTCCCAGAGAGCCAAGATTGTGAATAGTTGGGGTAACACCATTCAGACCGTCAACATGACCGCGACCACTGATGCGGCCGGCATGACCACCTTACGCACCGACCGTGTCACTTTAGGTTCGGGAAAACGCCTGATTGTCGATTACGACGTCACCTTAAAGGGTGACTATAAGCGGGCAATTTCCTATCCGGTCTATGCGACGGGTGCGGTTCAATGGGAAGGAAACGGAACACCTAAGGGTGCCGGCATCAAGTCCGCCTATGTGGATGATCCGGGTCAGAATCTGAATATTGAAGTGAAGGGACTGGAAGGCTATTCCAAACCCGTAAAGGTAAGCGTAACCACCCGCCGATCCGATGAAGGGGAGACATTCTCCCTGAAAAATGGAGAGTCGGCGGCGAAGACCATTTTAACCTTTGATGCCAATGGCTACACTCAGGGACCGAATAATGTCACGATTAGTGCCGACCAGGCGCCCAACACGAACTACCAGGGACCGACGATCAATACGTCGGCGTACCCCATCATTCGCGTAGTCTATGAGCGCAAGGCACTAAACCTTACGGTACGCAAGGTCTACAATAACCGCTTGCCGCAACCCGGCGAATCTCTTGATGTGACCCTGGTCGCCAAGGTGAATGGACAGGAAGTATCTTTGGCAAGTCTGGGCTATTCCGGATCAGCGACACGGACGCTGGTGCACAAACAAGACGCCAACGGTCAGGACGTCTATGAGACCGTCTACCCGAGCCTTCCTCTCAAGGATCAGAGCGGAAACGAGATTGACTATACGGTAAAGAGCACATCAACCCCCGAAGACCAGGGCAACAACATCACCCTCATTCGGGAAGAGACGGTGATCAGCTATCGACCGGAAGATGACCTCATCCGCATTGAGGAGACCGAATTTCCGGTTCTTACCGTCATCAACACCAATAATGAAATCAACTTTAAGAAGGTGGGCGAAAGCGGACAGCAGAAAGACGAATTCGGTAACCCGATTGTAGGTCCGGACGGCAGCCCGCTGATGAGTGAGATCCCCTTGGCGGATGCGGAATTTGAGCTTCGTCGGGAAACGCCGGAGGGCTCGATCGTCGTAAAAGGCTATGAAAAAATCGTCTCCGGACCGAATGGCGAGTTCAGTTTTAAGAACCTGCCGCCGGGCGACTACGGCATTTATGAAACCAAGCCGGTTTTGGGCTATGAACTTCCGGTTCAAGCCGTATCGACATTTACCATTGACGCCGACGGTAAACCGAAAGACATTAAATCCTTCAAGGAAAGAACCAAGAAGGATGGCGATGTCATTCTGGGCATCCAGAAGACGATGCGGAATAATGTTTCGGTAGAGACCGCTATCACGCAGGTCGAAGCCACGGACCACAACCAAGGCAATCGTAAAATGCTCTACACCCAGCGGATCTACATCAACCGCAATGGCGAGCGCTTAACCGAGGCTAATCTGGGGCTCTACTCTGCTGCGGCGGACAACCCGATTGTCAATGCGTCCTATAAGATTTGGAAGATTCCGCAATCCTCTGATCGCAAACCGAAACGCATGGACTTTAACCAACCCTTAGATCCGACAAATTATGACCTTAGCTTGGTTAAAGAAGTCAAAGCGCCGGCGAACCTGTCGGCGATCAAGTTAGACGATCTGCCCTCTACGGACTTCTATGTTATCGAGGTCAAGGGTGAGCTCGAGGTTCACGACGATAAGTTCACCAGCAAGTTGACTTTCTTTACTTCCGCAACTGAGGAACATCCGGGAGCACACCCGGAGATTACGGGTTCTAAGCCCTCTGATAACGGAACCATTATCACCGGCTTCCGCAAGGGCAAAGAGGGGGATAATGCTGACATTATGTCCAGCGCCACGATAGATCCCGGAACGGGGGCCTATGTGGTCAGGAACTATCGCGGATCCACCTTCTTCTCAGTTCAAAAGACCAAAAAAGAAGACGGAAAGCCCTTGGCCGGCGCTAAGTTTAAGCTCTGGGCCGCCTTGGGTCGGAACTTTGAAATCGTCGAGACGGAACATACGACCCAGGTAACGACGGGGGCGGAAGAGATCACGGACGAGAACGGCATCATCACTTTTGATAACCTGCCGGTCAACTACAACTTCTATTTGGAAGAAACCGAAACGGCACCGGGCTTTGCCCTGCCGGACTATATGTGGATTGTTCAGGTCCGCCCGACGTCCTATTTGAAGGAGCTCCATGCCAAGTCCCGTGACTGGCGCGATTATCTGCCACAGGGAAAAGACGAAAATACGGCGACAAAAGAAGAAAAAGAAGAAGCACGAAAACAGGCGGCGGCCATCGCCTACAACCAGATGCTCTATCCTTACGGAGGGCCCTATTCTGCGGATGACGCCGGTCGTGCGGAAAAAGCCACCGACAAGACCGCTGAGGAACAGGGCTTCAAGGTCTTCGTCTATCAGACCGATGGACGAAAGCCCTTGATCATTCAGCCGAAAAACGCAAATGGTGATAATTTACCCGAACCGGTGGATCCGAACAGCTACGTTAAAGATAAATACGACGATGTTATTGCTGCGCAGTCCTACGGCGAACATCCGACCATTCCGGGCATGTGGTATCGCAAGGGCTGGGTAAACTATGATCCGCAACCGACCACGGCGCCGAAAGGGCAGATGATGCCCATTAACGAATATGGCCAGCCCATCCACCCCGAGTGGAAGAACCCGAATCGTGGATGGAAGGGGGAAACCATTGATGGCGTTTCCGGTGCAACGATTCGTCCGTTGATTGTCAAGGACTGGATCCAGCAGGCCAGAGACTTTGATACGCGTGCAGAATTCTATAACTTCCCAACGTCCGATCTGTACAACCAGTTCGTTGCGGAGTTTAAGAAGCACATGGTACCGGCCAATGACTTGACCATTAAAGGGACAACCATTCCCAGCGTCGTAGGCATCACCAACTCCCAGACGGAATTCTTCATCAACAAGGTGGATCAGGACGGGAAGCCCTTGGAAGGGGCGGAGTTTACCCTTTTCAAGTTGGATGCGAACGGCAAGGAGATTCAGCCGGGAATTCCACCAACACGGACAGCCAAAAACCAGTTCATCTTTGATGGCCTGGAGGAAGGAATCTATCACTTAAAGGAAACCAAGACACCGCAAGGCTATCAAGAAGCGAAGACCTATTGGGAAATCACCGTGAATAAAGAAGGATCGGTTATAAACAAGGAAGAAAAGCCGATCAATCCCCAAAGCAACAACGGTACTAATTCAGCGCAGGCTCTATCGCAGCCGGTATCTAATGTACCCCAAGCGATGATGGCCGGTGAAGGACGCTCTTTGCTGGCTCCGGTTGCGTTGCCACTGCTTGCGTCCTTGCCGAAGAAGTTCGACTTGGAGCCAACAGTTTCTGGAAACTTATTTAACAGCTTGTTGCTCCAGCCTGTTGGTGGAGCGCCAGACGTCTACGCCGTGGATAATGCGAACCAACCTACCCAAGGTGACTTCATAGCGGCTAATCCGAAGGATGATGTTCGCTTAGGTGTAAAAATCACATCGATTAGCGACATCAATAAGGAGAACGGAAAAGGAACATTCAAGGCGATCGCTTTTGTGGATGGCAAGAATTACGCCTCCATGCATGCAACAAATAAAGCTGGTGCTGTTCTCGAAAGATATTTGGCGTTGACTTTGAGTCAAGGCGTAACCTTGACCAATGTCACAGTTTTCAATATGCCTGATTCTTTTAGAGAATCCGTCGACTTTTCCTTTAATCCGTATCAAAACAATGGGACCCCGAAACCCGGAATCATCAGAACGAATCCCATCAGCAGTTTTCCGATAACTAAAAATGCGCGGGTAAAGCTCATTGAAGGGAAACGCTGGGCCCAACATTTCATTGAAATTGAAGGAACGTACGATAATGCAGAGATGACGCCAATCACTTTGGGTGCTTCCTATGCCGGGGATGTAATTACTCAGAGTAAGAGACAAGACCGGAGCAAAGCCAACGCCACCAGCCAGGTCTACCACTATGACCGTTATCTGGTCACGTACACAAGCGACAACACGGAAATCAAACGCGAAGATGTGCGCCTTAAACACAAAGTAAATGCACCGCCCAATCCGACGAAGACCGGCTATGATTTTGAAGGCTGGATGGAAGGCGGTACATTGGTGGATTTGAATACCTCGACGTATCAGCAGGTTACCGCCGACCACAACTTGGTTGCGAGCTGGAAAAGATCTGCATCGACGGTGTCTTTCTACGACGGAACGGAATACACGAATTCCTTCTACAAGAAAACCGTTGATAATGGTCAGGCACTGGGTTCGTTACCAACGGTGTATGATCTGGATAGTGATTTGGTTGCCGACAAGAAAGCGGCCGGTCTCCAGTTTGCCGGTTGGGAAGATGTCAATCACGAGCCCTACACAGAGGGAACCATCATCACCCAGGATATAAAGCTCTATCCGAAGTGGGAGACAATAAAGTATAAAGTCTACTTTGTCGACCAGAACAATAGGGTGCGCTTAACTCATGAAGTTCCTTATGGAAAGAGCTATCTTGAGGTCTATGGCCAATTGCCGAAACCGATTCCAAAGGATCGACCGGGATATACCTTTATAGACTGGAGGAACTACTATTGGGAGGAGTTCAAAGGGGATAAGATAATCAAGCAGGACACGATTGTCTATCCGAACTGGGAGAGAACGAAGCAGATCGTTCTTACCTTCCATATGCTGAATGATGACGGTTATACCTATAATCCGAATCTTGATCAATGGAGAGCGGTAAATTATGGTACAGGTCTTTCGCATGATCAGGTGCCGAAGCCAGATCCGGAATCAAAAGTTGGCCATGTCTTCAGCGGCTGGAAAAAATATGACTCGACGCTTCGTGACTATGTGGACGTCGACCTGGAACATGGACAGTTCTGGCAAAATATGAGTCTTTACGGCCGCTGGATCTCGAAAAAGTACACCATCACCTTCAAGGACGAGAACGGGAAGATCCTTAAGACGGCTCAGGTTCCGCATGGCGATTACATCACCGCTCCGAGCGTAGCGCCCAGAGACGGCTATACCTTTGACGGCTGGATAGATACAGCCGGGAATGCCTTTGATCCAACCAAGGCGATTACCGCCGCGGCCACCTATACAGCAAAGTGGACAAAGATTCAGCCTGACGAGGTTTCCGTTACCTTCAATTCCTCGGGCGGAAGTGCGGTAGCCGATCAGATCGTAGCCAAGGGCGGAAAGATCAAGGAGCCCGCAGCGCCAACCAAAGAAGGCTATACCTTCGCTGGATGGATGTGGAATGGAAAGGCCTTTGATTTCAACACGGCGATCTATGACAGCATCACGCTAACGGCCTCCTGGACAAAGAATCCCGATCAAGCTACGCTCAACGAGCTGACGGTGAAGAATACGAAGAAGGACTTTGAAGGGGAATTCTCCATTGATAAGTTCCAAAAGAAAGATGGCGGAAATCGTGTCAAATTGAAAGACACTTACTTCAGTTTGACAAAACGTGACAGCGCAGAACTTCCAAAGTCGTTTGATTCTGCGGAATACGCCAAGAAATATAGCAATCCGTACTGGGATGTAGACAAGACGCTCTTTAAGACCGATGCCAATGGTAAGATCGCATTTAATCACCTCCAGCCGGGCGTCTACGATCTGGTGGAGAAGCAATCGCCGTCGGGTTATCTGGCCAATGCAGAGAAATACGTCATTGTGGTCAATGAGATCGGTAACACGGTCATTGTTCCGGAGGCAGGCTATGATCCGGACAAGTATCCCGTTGAGGTCGATCATGGGACGGCGCCTACGCCGAATCCCAATCAGCCGACGAAGCGGACGACACCCAAATCGTTGGATGGGGAAGTGACGGTGGAGCAGTATGCACTGAAAACTTCGGCTGAGGACGGCATCATTCGTCCACTGAAGGATCAGCGCTTCTCTATGGAATACACCATCCACTTGCCGGAAGATGCCATTCCGGGAGACACCTTCACCATTACGCTGGATGAACGCCTGAACTGGGGCGGAATTCGCATCGATGCGGAAAAAGTGCAGGATATTGTTACGGAACACGGACAGGAGGTCGCAACAACCCAAGATAAGACCCGGGATGATGCGGGCAACGTAGTAAGGAAAATCACCTACACCCTTACCGATTACGTCGCCAACCGAACGGACATCACCATCCATCAGACTGTTCCGGTGTATGTGGATCACAACAAGGTGCCGAACAGTACCGGTCTTACCTTCACAAACACGATCGGCAATACGCCAAAAACCTCCGAAAGTATTGTGGTGGATTATACGCCCTACTATGGAACAGGTGGTCGTGTAGACAGCGGACTGAATTGGCCGCTGCAAGGAAAACGACAGGAATTATGGAACAATTTGGGCGGTTGGTTCTACGAAGATCGCACCAATAGCCAAATTGAGCTGTACTACTACGTTTTCGGCTATAATAACAGCTGGTCTACGCAGTACTATCTGGACTTGGAGGCAAAGAGCTGGCTACGCAATACGCCATCGGATGTAAACTATAACGACACGAATCATCCAGTGCAGGTTTCGGTCTATAAGACAGATGCGTACACAGCGACCGGAAATCCCAATACGACGACCATGCCGCCAAGCTATGGACGTCAGATCATGGATCTGCGGGAAGAGAATCTGGTGCCGACGACCGTAACCAATTCGGATGGCATCATCCGCGTACCGTTGAACGTCAGAAAAGACTACCCGAACGGACGCTTCGGCTACATCGTAAAAGTGGTGGCTCCTTTTGATAACACAAAGGATCACGTGGATCTCTACACCTACGCAAAGTTGTCGCATAAAACCGAGTTCTACTATCGCGACTTCTGGAATAGGGAATATACCGAGATTAATACGGATGGCCCGGTGACCTATTGGAATTACCTCCACCGCTACACCGGTACGAGTGGAGCAAGTGCTAAGGATCTGGTCAACCTCACCCTGATCAAGCGAGAGCTTTTAGGAACCGATGGCGAGGACAAGTACAACACCAAGACGATTCCGGGCGCGGGCTTTAAGCTCACGAACAACCAAGGTTTCCAGGACTATGCCGTGACCGGAGCGAACGGAAAGCTGACCTTTACCAAGCTCAAACCGGGCGACTACTTCTTGGAAGAAGTGGTAACGCCAAAGGGATACACCCCCATCAACGTGGTCTGGGATATTCACGTGGATCAGGACGGAACGGTTACTGTATCCGATCCGGGTGGCACCGGCCTTATCGAGAGCAAAGAGAAGAATAGTCTCGCCGTCTGGAACCGGAAGACTCCAATTGATAAACCGGTTCTCCAGTTCCCGAACATCCCCAACCGAATTGAATTTACCAAGGTCGGGGAGAGCGGAACTCCACTGGAAGGCGCAACGCTTGAACTGAGAAAATCGGATACGGCAGATGGAACCTACGTCGTCGTCACGGCGCCGAATGGCCCAAGAATCAGCGGATCGGATGGAAAACTCTTCTGGACGAACCTCGCGCCCGGCTACTATCAAGTATGGGAAACCAAAGCTCCTGCGGGCTATGTAACGCCCTCTAAAGAAGTCGCTACTTTCCGGGTGGATACGGCAACCGGCGAGATCAAGGATCTGCAGATCCATGGTCGTGATCCGGTCGGGGAGAACATGATCCGAAATCTCCGTCCGATGAAGATGGCGCTTCGAAAGGTAGACGACAAGAAACTGGATATTACCGAGGGCTCCGTAACCTTTGCGGTCAGTGCGGCTCCGGGAAACAACAATCCGGTGTTGAAAGAATTGCAAACCATCACGGTCGATTTGACGAAGGCCGGTCCCTATGTCCGAGAGATTCCGGGCTCGATGAACGGAAAATACATCCTGAGCGAAATGACGCCACCGTCGGGTTACGTGAAAACAACCCATCAGTACGAGATCGAAATCAATCAAGAAGAGCGGACCATTCGCCTCATGCGTGTCATGGATGGTGATAATGAGGTACCCTACCTCGATAAAGGTCTGCTCAGCGAAGCCGGTCCGGTCATTCTTTACCAAGAGGGTGTAAGCGACCAGATTAGCTTAGATATTGAGAACCACCTGCTCTACACCCTGCCGACCACTGCAGGTCCGGGCACCTTCCTCTTCACCCTGGCAGGCGCCTTCCTCCTGGGTTTGGCCTTCAGCCTGTTCCGACAGACCAAAGGCTCGTCCGGTCGGCCCCGAAAGCGTCTCCCTTTTTTGCGGAGACAGTTGGAATGATCTCCTTGTCGATAGATCCTTGGGGCAAACGCCCCGCCCGTCCACCCGAAGCCGGCCGGAAACGGCCAAGAACCTGAAAAGAAAAGAGGAATTATGATGAAACAGTTGAAAAAATGGGCAGCTGTCTTACTGGCGTTCATGCTGGTTTTGACGCTAATGCCGGCAAATTCCATTGCCGCGAAACCGACCACAAAGCTCATCGTAACTGGCGTTGAAGATGGCGCAACGGTAAATGCCTACAAGCTCACTGAAGCGGACTTTACTGCTGACGGTGGATTCAAAGGTTATAAAAATCTTATAGAAAACGCCTTTGAGAACCCCGGCGAACCCAAAACAAGCGAGTGGTCTGCATTACTGAATAAGCCGGTCGCTGATTTGGGAACGGCAATCCCCCTTACCCAGGCTACAGCAGGCGGAGCTTATGAGTCCGCGCCTCAAGAAGCCGGTCTTTACATGATTCTGGTCACCTCCACTAAAGGTGTGGTTTATAACCCCATGCTGGTAGGTATTACCTACACGACAGAAGGTGGCGAACAGGTAAAGGGTGGTACGATTAATGTACCAGCCGAATTTAAGCTTGGAGAAGACGCTGTTCTTTATGCGAAGAAGAGTGAAGTACCTCTGAAGAAGACCGTTAAAGATCCAACAGGAAATGAGCCTGAAGCAACGAATCCAACGGATCATGCTATTGGTTTAGGCCAAGGTGAAAAACCGGAATTTACCATTGAAACCACAATTCCTTCCTATCCGAAAACGGACAAGAATCTTGTTTTCACCATTACCGATACTTTGGATAAGGGATTAACTGCACCTAAAGCGGAAGAGATCACTGTCACTGTCGCTGGCCAACCCCTTCCCCAGGATGCGGCAACTGTCGCAGTTGCAAACAATGTCATCACCATCACTTTCACGGATGCTTATCTGAAAGGGTTGAATGGAAAAGCTACGGACGTTAAGGTTGTTTATACGGCTGAATTGAATGATCAGGCAACCACCAACGCCATTCCCAACAAGAATACGGTTAAGGTTGAATATACCCATGATCCGAAGACCGGTGATACGTCTGAACATGAAGATATTACCAGACAGTACACCTTCGAAATCGACGGCTTTACCAAGGGATCAGGTTCTGAGAAGACCCATGAAATTACCAAGCACGGTGATAAGATTACTACGGAAAGCACATGGGAAGACGATCCGCTGGCTGGAGCTGAATTTACCCTCTATGATAAAGATCCTTCACAAGATCAGACAGCAAAAGCTCTGCGTACAACCACGACGGATGCTACGGGCCGCATGACCTTTAGCCGATTGGATGAGGGCACCTATTATATCAAAGAAACCAAAGCTCCTAACGGATACCAGCTCAACGACAAGGTTTACAAGGCTGAGATCAAAGCTGAGTATGATACGGCAAATCACGTGCTGAAATCCTGGTCTGTCGTGATTGATGGGAAGGTTTCAACCTTTACCCTCGATCATACGAAAGAGGAAGTTACTGTTACCCAAACTGCAGAAGACAATACCCTGATCAAGAACACCAAGATCCCCGGACTGCCCTCCACCGGTGGTATGGGTACCTATCTCTTCACCGGCATCGGCGTGGCTCTCTTGGCCGGCGCAGCGGTGATGGTTACGGTCCTTCGCAAGAAGAACGCCCAGGATGCACGATAGGCGGAATAAGGATCAATCGATTGTTAGATGAATAGTAAGAGCGTCGCCCCGGAGGCCTCCGGGGCGGCCCCTCTTATTTCTTGTGGGATCTTCGGATCCGTCGGCAGAAAGAGCGGATATGGAACAGAAAAAGAGCCCGGAATCCGGGGAAAGCTTGACCAAAACAAATGAGGAACCCGACAAAGGGTCAATCGGGAAAAAGGATCGAAAACTCAGGATCCTCGCGGTCTTTCTTTTGCTTGCTGGAATTTTGGTTCTTCTGTATCCGACCATCAGTAATCGCTTTAACCAGTGGCGTGCGGAGCAATTGTCCACCACCTACCAGGAAGTGGTTAAAGCCATTCCTGATGATCATTTTGCCGAAGAGTTGGAAAAAGCGCGACAATATAATGAGAAGCTGACGGGGGAAAGCGTGCCGGATGTGTTCGCGCTTCGAGAAAAGCATGATGACCCCCTCTATGATTCGCTTCTTAACGTGACCGGCGACGGGATGATGGGGGAGGTCGAGATTCCGGCCATTAACGTCAAAATCCCCGTTTTCCACTACACGACGGATCAGGTGCTTCAACAAAACGTGGGGCATTTGGCAGGCTCTTCCCTGCCCGTCGGGGGAAAGGGAACGCACGCCGTTCTCTCGGCGCACCGCGGGTTGCCCTCGGCAAAGCTCTTTACCGACCTCAACCTGCTAAAAAAGGGCGATCTGTTCTTCATTCGGGTGCTGAATGAAGTGTTAGCATATGAAGTGGATCAGATGATTGAGGTGGAGCCGACGGAAACCGCGTCGTTAGCCATCGACCGGGATAAGGATTTGTGCACGCTCTTCACCTGCACGCCGTACGGCGTCAATACCCAGCGCCTTCTGGTGCGAGGACATCGCGTAGCCTATACGCCGGAGGAAACCGAGAAGGCTTTTGAAGAGGCCAAAGATCTTCGCGTGGATACCACGCGTCTGAGCATTCATCTGGTGGCGGCCGCCATCGGGATCACGGTCGGGCTTACTCCCTATCTGATCTGGCGAAAGAAGAAAAAGAAAAAGGAGGCCGGGCGTTCATGAGAAAAGCATCGCACCGACGCTTCTGGATTCTCGTGTGTATCCTCATGATTCTGGGAGGACTGGGCTTTCTCCTGTATCCCCCGGCATCGGATCTATGGAACCGTTACCGAAACAGCAAATTGGTTGACGTCTATTCGAGGGTGGTGCACGATCTTCCGCCGGATAAGACCGAGACCATTTGGACGAAGGCGCGCGAGTATAATGAAAAGCATACGACGAACACCATCGTGGATGCCTTCAAGGACGAAGAAGAATATGTACTGACCGCTCCCTATGATCAGTTGCTCAATCCTTCCGGGGATAATATCATGGGGACGATTGAAATACCGAAAATCCATGTGAAGTTGCCCATCTTTCATGGAGTGGGCGAGGAATCGCTGCAGCGTGGGGCGGGGCATCTCGAGGGAACATCCCTTCCGATTGGCGGAAAATCCACCCATTCGGTTATCTCAGCGCATCGCGGATTGCCTTCGGCGACTCTCTTCACGGATCTCGACCAGATGGCGGAGGGCGATCTCTTCTATCTGTACATTATGGATGAGGTCTTCGCCTACCGTGTGGTGGATATTCAAACGGTGCTGCCCCATCAGTCGGAACTCTTGGCGATTCAACCGGATCGCGACCTTTGTACGCTGCTTACCTGTACGCCCTATGGCGTGAACAGTCATCGGTTGCTCGTTACCGGCGAGCGAACCACCTACATCCCCGACGAGGTTACACCGGTCGAGGAAAAAGATGTGGCCGTTTTGGACACGGTCATTGCAAACTGGAAGATTACCTTAATCGGCGTCGGCTTCCTTCTCTTCTTCTTCCTCGTTTTGCTGCTTCGCAGTCGACGAAAGAAGCGGCAGGAGCGAAAAGAACGGAATGTGCAAAGGGAGAAAAATGAGTCGAAGGAACAGATGGAACAGAATGAACGGAATAAATAGAATGAACGGGAAGTCGCGGAACGCAACAAGGAATAAAGGAGTAAACCATGTATAAATATCGTAAACAAAGACATCGGCCCAATGTGTGGGCTCGGCTCCTCGCTTTTGCAGGCGCCTTCTTCGTCTGTTTGGCGACCCTCTTTCCCATGGATGCACGGGCACGGCGAGACAATCCCATGGTAAGCTCCTATGACGAGACAAAATGGGGTTCGCTTACCTTGAATTTGACCTATACCAAGGATAAGGGCCAAACGACAACGCCTCTCGACGGGGCAACGCTTCGTCTGGTTCGCATCGCGGATCTTTCGATGGAAGCCGATGGCCCCCACTATACGCTTCGCTCGGGTTTGACGAGTTTGCATTACGATTTTACCAAGATGAAATCAAGCGACCTGCGCCGGGCTGGTCGAGATATTGCAGCCTATATCCAGGCACATCCCGATGCGTTGACGGCGCTGGAAAACGAGGCAAACGCCAACGTCAAGCCGAAACGCAATTCGGATTATAAGCCGGTACGCACAGCCACAACAGATGCCGACGGAAAGGTTTCCTTTGATCATCTGGTTCATGGCGTGTACCTTGTTACGCAGGAAGGAAAATCAGGCACGGCTTCGCAGTTTGCCTCCATGTCTCCGGTGCTCTATTTTGTCCCCGAGTATCTAAAAACGGACAACACCGGCACTTGGATCTATGATGTTGAGGCCAATCCCAAGTATTCACCGAACAAGCCGCCGGCACCGCCGGAATCCTCTTCGACGCCGCCGGAATCGTCTTCAACCACGTCCGAGTCCTCTTCGACGCCTCGGGAATCTTCATCGACGCCGCCGGAAATTCCGCCAACGTCGTCGACACCGACGCCCCCGACACCACCTACCCACCCGAAGACACCCACGCCGGGCACCGGCGATAAGATTCGCTTAGGCCTATGGATCGGTACCGGCCTGCTTGCGCTCGTCGCGTTGCTTTTGATGCTTCGCAATAAGCGCAAAAATAATGATGAATAATATTACCATCGCGGATCCTGTTCCCTTTTCCGTTTCACCGGGGACAGGATCGTATTCACCCATGGAGGGCGCCTTCACTCGTGATCTATGCTGATCACCCGTGATCAGAGCCGTTTTACCCGTGTTCCACAGGAGGCAGGATGAACGAACAACGATCGAAGAAACGAATGACGAAACTTTTGGCCATGCTGCTCGCTTTTTTCATGGTTCTTAGTTTTGCATTGCCGAATAAATCGGAAACTTCTTTTGCCGATTCTAACGATGCTGACGAGGCGTCGTTGTTTTCGTTATTGAATAACGGAAAAATGAACGACGGCGAACCAAGCGGCGTACCGGGCGCACCAGGCGCGCCGGTGGCCGCACAACAGGCCGCAGGAACGTACATCACGGTGAAGGACCAGTACGGGAATCCGGTGGATAATGTTTATTTTAATATTGATAACACCTATAACGGGATTCGTTACTTCGGCAAAGCGGTGAACGGTGCGCTGTATATTTACAATTCTGCCACAAGACAATATGAGCAACGCTCTCTTGAATCGGCTGGCTTTATGGAGAGCCGGTATCACAAAATCACCGTTAATACGAATACGACGGTTGGCGATACGACGAACTATAATGTAGACCCCAATGCGATTCTCGCCCAATTTTATATTCAAGGGGGGGTGGTAATGTTTAGCCAGGGCAGCGCCAACCTTATTCTCCAGAGCAAGGCTAAGCCGCCCGCCCCGGTCGGCGACGCAATGACCGCCAAGGACACAAAAGGAAAACCGGCGCCGGGCATTGCCTTTCTGCTGTATAAAGAAGGGGAGCCCAATATTCAGGCGAACCTGCTTTCCGATAGCAAGGGTGCGCTGACCTATACAGCCAATGCGAATGTATTTGATGCAAGGACCTTGGCCGCCGGCACGTACACCGTAAAAGTCACACCCCAGTCTTCTAGTGACACCGCCAAGGCAACCTATGTCATGGATGCCACGAAAATCTATGCCACGTTTACCGTGACGGATGACGGTGCGGGCAATAAAACGGTGGCGTTTTCCCCGGCAAGCAGCCAAAATCTTGTCTTCCCACTGATTGCGGATCTTCCCAAGGGAGAGGCGAAATTAACGGTCAACAAGACGGATGAGAAAGGCGATCCCCTTTCCGGCGTCACCTTTCAGCTGCAAGGCCCTGTGGATAGCGCTGCCGCTGGCACCAGGACGTCCGGTCCGACGGGAGCCGATGGAAAAACTACGTTCACAAATTTAGCCTATGGGGAATACCTGTTGACGGAACTTTCGGCTCCGGACGGCTATGTGGTCAGTAAACAGGTTATCCATGTCATGCTGGGGAAGGATGCGGACACACCCATCGTGGGCGGAACGGATGTGACCAAGCGTCTCACGCTCGATTCGGTCACCTGGAATCCGCCTCATGTGGAAAATGGTGTGAACACCATTTATCCCAACCAGGCCGAGTCCTTGTCCGTGGATGCGGTGATTCAGGTGCCTGCAACGGCGCGCCTTGCGCCCGGCGATTTCTTTACCATCCAGCTTTCCGATAACGTAGATACCTATGGTCTGGTGCAGTCCAAAGAGCAGGGACTGGACATTTTTGCCGATGGAGGAAAACTCGCAGAAGGAAAATTTGATCCGACCACAAGAACGATTACCTATACGTTTACGAATCTGGTCAAGACGTTTACGGCAAACCAGATCAAGCTCCATACGGTGCTCTTTATCGACAAGGTGAAGGTTCCGCAGGAAGCGAAATCGCCTTCCACGGTCACCCTTTCGTATGGCCTTCGTCAAACGACGCCGTCTACGTCGTCTTTTCAAGTGTTTTATCGTCCTTATTACTATCCGCAACAGACGGGTGGCTCCAATATCGGAACCATGTATTCGATCTATAACCCGGATAAAAAGACGGCGACCACTTATATTTACGTCAACCCGCTTACCAACAAGCTTAAAAAGGGAAAATTGGAGATTTCCGGCAAGGGATCTGTGTTGATTAATGCTCTGACCGATGTGAAGGTTTACGACGGCGGAAGCGGCAGCACGGATACCATGGTGCCGTCCTGGGGTGTCGTTCCGACCAACTTGACGGAAGTGAACGACCTTTCGCCGGTGATTGACGGCAATGCCAACAAGGTCACTATCGACTTTGGTGATCGGCTCGATACGGGAAGTCAGGCGTACATCGTCAAGGTGACCACCGGGTATGATCCTTCCTCGACGGAGGATTTGGGCATGGTGGCAAAGCTCTATGGCTATTTCAATGGCTATTGGAGCCGATACTACAATTATTCCTACTATGACTATGACTGGGCTGCCGCACAGACGTACATGAAATTTTATGAGCATGAAGGGACGGCGACCGGCATAGGCTTTGACGCTGAGGTCACGGTCTCCAACCCCAAAAACAGCATTGAGTGGACCAAGGTGAATGCGTCCGGCCTTCCTCTGGAAGGGGCGGAATTCCGTTTGGTACGTGTTCAGGAGGGATCCGAGCAGACGGTGATCGACAAGCTTGTCTCCAATCGGGATGGGCGCTTGTCCGTTTCAGGCCTGGCACCGGGTTCTTATAAGCTCTATGAAACCAAAGCGCCGGAAGGCTATGAGATTCCAAAGGATGATACGGGAAAAGATAAGCCTTTGGCTACCTTTACCGTGAACGACAAAGGCGAAATTCAAAATCCGGATCCGGCGGACGGCAAAATCGTAAATGGCCGTCTGGAAGGTCGCTTCTCCGTCCACAAGACGGACAATGCGGAGAACGAAGCGGATCGCAAGCCGTTGAAGGACACCGAATTCACCTTGACACCGTTGAAAGAAGATGCCGGTTCATGGATTGTCGATACGGACAAGAGTCCGATCACTAAGACGACCGATGCGGAGGGGAATCTGACCTTCTCCGCTCTTGCTATAGGAAAATATCAACTGAAAGAAACCAAGCCGTCGCCGGGTTATGTGTTGCGCGATACCACCTGGACGGTGGAAGTGAAGGAAGAGGTCGTCGATGAGGCGCATCCGGAGATCAAACGGGTGGTGACTACGGTCACCGAGGACGCTTCGCCGTCGCTTGCACGGTCTGCCGCCTTCGGGTCTGCTTCCGTCTCTTTCGGAAGAGAGCTCGTCCCCACGTCCACAAAAGACACCTACCTCGCGCCTCTACTGGATCATACCATGCAGCGCCTGCAAAAGGCGCAGGATCTTCTCTCGTCCGATGCGCAGGAAGAGACATCTTCTTTTGCTGACGGTATGCTGTATTCTGCCGATGCTCCCTTGCGTTCTGTCGGTGCTCCTTTGCGCTCTGCCGGCGATCCTTTGCGCTCTGCGGGTGCGGGGAAATACCAGTACTACAATCCGGTAGAGGTTAACGGGACGAAATGGCCCGCCAACGTGCAGGAAATGGACGTCGACGGAGACGGACAGGCCGACTACAAGATCACCCAGACCATGGAACCCGATGGTACGACGCCGGGTCAGTACAAGGCAAAGGTAAAAGTGGAGAAGATGCCTGAGACGTTGGAGTTGGTGGTGTTGATGGATAACTGCTCGGCGTTTGCCCAGAGGAATGGACTGACGTTCAGAGCCGGGGATAAAATTGACCGCGCACAGTGGGGCGGCATAGTGGGTGGAACGATTGAGCCATACCCGACCATGTATGACTGGGTGGATTATTATTTCCGTGGCGTAAAAGATAACTACAATAACGTGACACAAGAAGGTCGTGTGACCCAACTGCTCCAATTGATTGAAAAGAAGTATCCCAATGCAAAAGTTACGTTGCTGGGCGCAGGAGGACGAAACTTAAAAGAACCCTATCGCTTTAATAAACCCTATATCAGCCAACCGATCGGTAAAGCGATCCAATTTAATAAAGGAATGAATCCAACGGTCGAAGACAACAGAAATGCTCCGCAACCGACTTGGGATTTTACCGGCTTTTATGGACGAGCCGGTTTACAGGAAGCAATGAATCAGGCCTATCAAACCTTGAATCAATCCGATGCAAAAAAGAAGTCCTTCTTTTACTTACAGGGCTTTCCAAACATTATGACCTATACCTGGTGGTGGGATGCGGCAAAACAGGATTTTGCCAATATCAAAAATGTTGCTCAGGTGAATTGGTTGGTTGAATTAGATCCCTCTGCTTACGATAATACCTTTTTAACGCCGGGTGAATATCGTGCAAACGGTCTTCCGGATCCGAGTCAGGTGCATATTTTACAGAATACATTGAGATATTGGACAGATAAGGACCAGTACTGGAATCAAGTTGATAAAGCGGCGATGGAGAGCGCCTATAATCAGGCGATATCCGCTATTGCGCAAGAGATTACCAACGACGTGTCGAGTGACACAAAACTCAATCTGCAAATTCAGTTAGCGGATAACGTCCTTTGGCGTACGGCGCCATCCGTCGACGCCTCGATGACAACAGCTGGGGTGAGCTACGATGCGGCAACGGGGTCGTTAACGAAGTCGGATTTTACGATGACCTCCGACAAGCCACTAACCTTCAATTACTACATCAAGGCGAATTCCCAGGCATCCGGCGCTAAGCTCAATGTTTTTGAGAACATCAACCGGGCGAAGACCAGCGGTCTTCAAGTGAACACGACGAAGCCGGACGGCACGGTGGAGAGCACGACGTCGGCTATTCCGATTCCACAGCTTCGGATTCCCGGCTGGGAAACGACGGTTACGAAGTATTGGTACGGTAATTCCGATGCCGATAACGCGAGCTTTCAGACTTTCCCAGAGGCGGGAGAAACGCCGCCGACGGCGCCGACTTCGTCCTTGGATACAGCGAAGAGGAAGGCGTCTCAGGTTCTTATCTATTCCAATACGGTCTATTCGGATGACCCGGAGACCAAGATTGGTCTGGGGCAAAAGCTAAAGAGCCCTTATGAGTCGTTGGCCTTTACCGAAGCTCTGCCTTATTACGACAATGATGGAAAGCCTATTACTTATCAGGCAACGGAGTACCATGATCCGATTTTCCACACGAAAATGAACCTGGTCAAGAATGACACCACGCTGAAACAGACCTTTCATATTGGCGCGCAGATGGATCCGGTCGTGGTGAAAACGGATATTTTCGTGACAAACCAGTGGGGAAGTGGGACGAAGCCGGAGGATCAGGTTCCGGTGACGGCTAAACTCCTGGCTTTCCGGAAAAATACAGACGGGAGCGAGACGCCACTGACGGATGCGGAGCTGGAGACCTTGATCGGAGAAGGGAAACCGACGTCTATCACGTTAGATGCAAAAGGAAATTGGAAAGGGGCTTTTACGGATTTGCCCACCAGTCAGGTGGTGAACGGCCAGGCGACGGAAATTGTCTATCGCGTGAAGGAAGTGCCTCTTCCGGGCTTTGATGTGTCGTATCTGTATGATTTCCAAGAGGTGACACAGTTGGACGGTACCACCAAACCCACACACTACGTGACGATTGTGAACCAGAAACACACCCTGGTTTCGGTCACCAATGTACCAAACGAAGTGGATTTTTATAAGGTGAACGGAAGCGGCAAGGCGTTGGCCGGTGCCACGTTCACGCTCCAGAAGGAGACAGAAACGCCGGGTACATGGGCGGATGTTGCAGGTTACGTGGATATAGCGACGGTGCAGGTCACGGAGACTGGTGTCCAACGCGAGAAGTTGCATTTTGAGAAGCTGGATCCGGGCAACTACCGTCTTAATGAGACAACCGTTCCAACCGGCTACAAGGAGCCGACGAATCCCGTTGCCACCTTTACTGTTTCCGAAACGACGGGCAAGGTAGAAAAGGTCAAGGCGTTAAACGCGAGCGGTGTTCTCACAGACGGTTCATCCGGAGTGGCCATCTTCAACGTGTCGAAAGACCGCCCGGGCGTTGATTTCTATCTCGATAAACGTGGCGGAGTGCAGGGAGAAACGTTGCATCGCCTGACCTCGGGTACGTTGGTCATGAAACTGGAAAAGACAGACGACACAAGCAAGAGCATGACGGTGACGTTCGATCTTTCTCAGGACTACGAGAACATTTCTAATACAGGAAC
Organism: Murdochiella sp. Marseille-P8839; assembly: GCA_019753405.1. Lineage (GTDB taxonomy): Bacteria > Bacillota > Clostridia > Tissierellales > Peptoniphilaceae > Murdochiella. The sequence goes on from JAIKLF010000002.1 coordinate 30,328, forward strand.
AAGAGGCCTCAAAATCACCATTCCGGCCGATTGGCCTGCCGGCGACTATGTTTTGAGTGAAGTGACAGCTCCGGCAGGTTATCAGAAGATGGCCGGTACCATTACGCTTCGCTATACGGTGCCGGAAGATCTGTCTTCGACGACGGGGCGGACGCTGGGCGTGGTGGATGCCCAGGGCAACGTCCAAACTCCATACCTCTTTGAGGAAACGCAGATTGGCGGTGTCTGGACACCGACGTATGCTACGGGCTATGCACCCTTGGCCATCGAGAATTATGTGTTTGTCCTGCCCTCCACGGCAGGCCCCGGTACCTTCTTCTTCACCTTGGCAGGCACCTTCCTCTTGGGACTCGCGATGAGCCTCAGAATAGCCGGCTCAAAACCGCGTCCGCGGCGGCGTCGCGGCTGAATAGCTGGCTCAAAACTGCGGCCGTGGCGGCGCAACTGAAGGCGCGAGCACTGCCGGAAATGCTGCTTCGTTGCTGGACTTGTGGTCCTTTGGCGTAGTGGCGTGGTTTTATGCGGAGCGCCGCAGGAATCGATGTTGGCGGTGCAGTTTGAAAGTGGAGCGCCGCTTGGAATGACGTTGGCGGCGCGGTATGAAGAAGGAGCGCCGCTTGGAATGATGTTGGCGGCGCGGTTTTAGCATAATAAATTATGCGCGACCCTGGCTGAGCGGAATGAAGTGCCGCAGCCAGGGTCACTTTATGTCTGTCTAGCCCTGGCTGGAGAAAATGTCGTGTCGTAGCCAGGGTTTCTTTACGTCTGTCAAACCCTGGCTACGAAAAACAACGTGTGCCAGCCAGGGTCAGGTACACTCTGTCGAACCCTGGCTGGAGCAAACGCCGTGTTGTAGCCAGGGCCTGTTTAGGCTCGCCGAATCCTGGCTACGAAAAACAACGCGTATCAGCCAGGGTCAAGCACGCTCTGCCGAGCCCTGGCTGGAGAAAACGTCGTATCGTAGCCAGGGTTTCTTCACGTCTGCCAAACCCTGGCTACGAAAAACAACGCGTGCCAGCCAGGGTCAGGTTTGCTCTTTCGAACCCCGGCTGGCGAAAACCCCATGTCGTAGCCAGGGCCTTTTCACGTCTGCCGAGCCCTGACTGCAAAAAACAATGCAAGCCAGCCAGGGCCGATATTCTTTTTTCGACCCTGGCTGAGAAAAAACTTTTCTCAGCCAGGGTCGGCGCCCCTGTCCAGCGGAACAAACGTACGCCAGCCAGGGGCGAGGAAGCGGAGCGCCGCTGAAATCGTCGTTGGCAGCGCGTTTACCAAAGAGGAGCCGCCTTCGGCGGCGTTTTCAAACTCGCCGGCCGCAGGCCGGCTCCATATGGCGCCTTGGCGCCACGACGTTATAGAAACGTCTATTTTGTTTTGACTCATCATAAAGCGGTTAGGACAATGTCGTTTGCTGTATCCGAAAATGTGAAAAGTGTAAAAAGGGACACAACTTTTTGCTACGAAAGCATGAATTTGTGTCCGAAATTTCTAAAAGCGGAAAAAAGGATACACTTTATCGGCTTGAACACGTAAAATGGTGTCCGAAAATATGAAAAGTGTAAAAAGGGACACAACTTTTGGCGGCGGAAGCATGAATTTGTGTCCGAAATTTCTAAAAGCGGAAAAAAGGGATACACTTTGCCGGCTTGAACACGTAAAATGGTGTCCGAAAATGCGAAAAGTGCAAAAAAAGGACACACATTTGGCTGCGAAAGCATGAATTCGTGTCCGCAATTTCAAAAAGTACAAAAAAAGGACACAATAATGCATCAAATGACGAGAAACTTGTGTCCTAAAATCCGGAAGATGGAAAAAAGGATACAATCTGTGGTCGAGTCCAAGAGATTATTTCAAGCTCGACCAAGAATGCGCACCAAGAATGCGCATTGAATATCTTTCTTGCCGGTGCTATATTTCGAAATAAAGAGAATTTTTAATACGGAGGTAGCTGCCATGATGATGAGTCCTAAGAGGTTCTATGACGAGGAAATGCCGAAAAAGCAAATCCCATCCTTTGGTGCAAGCATTCCTTTTATCCGGCAAATTTATTTTTCCTATGCAGTGTTTTTTTCTCAACAAGAAGAAAGAACAATCACTCTTTCGGGAGACGATTTGTCTCTGGAAGTCAGTAATCGTATGCAGGAAGGGAGTGATGCCCCGCCATTTGTCCAGGAATTTCCCGGCAGAAAACAGGATTTTCTTGATGCCTTCGCTTCTCTGCATATCGGAGAGTGGGAGCCTTGGTATTGCGATTATCGTGTGCTGGACGGAACCTCCTGGACACTGATTATCCGTTTTTGTAATGGGCAAGATGAAGTAGAAATACATGGCCGTAACGCCTACCCCGATAATTTTGATGATTTCTATGACCTGATAAAATTAGAAGAAAATAATACATTCTAATCATTCACAGGAAAGGAAAAAGTTACGATGGCACCAAAAGAGCAGGGCAGGGCGCAAACGATCACGCATCCGCTGGAGCCCGTCTATCGATCGGATTCAAAACTCCTTATTCTGGGCTCTTTTCCCTCAGTAAAAACACGGGAATATGGATTTTTTTATGGTCATCCCGCAAATCGTTTCTGGCCGCTTATGGCAGCGCTTTTTCAGGAAGACGTCCCCATGGAGATTCCTGATCGGAGAGCGTTTCTCCTTCGTCACAAAATCGCCGTTTATGATAGCATCTATCAATGCGACATTATCGGATCCAGCGATGCCAGTATTCAGAACGTCATTCCCACCGACCTACAAAAGATTTTTGCCACTGCCGATATTCACCGGGTTTTTTGTAACGGGGCAACGTCCTATTTTTATTATCAGAAGTATCATGCGAAAGGCAGTGGAATTCCGGGAATCAAACTCCCTTCTACCAGCCCTGCCAACGCAAGGTATCGTCTGGCCGATTTGCTGGAGGAATGGAAAATAATTTTGGATTAATCGGTGCGGCACTAGTTATCGCCTAAATGGCGCAGCTGTTCCACTTGCTCTTCCCTTCCCAGTACAATGAGGACATCGCCGAGTTGGAAGGTATAGTCCGATGGCGGATTGAAGAGCATTTTTCCATCCTCCTTCTTTTTAATGGCGAGGACAGTTAGGCCAGTTTTATCCGGGATTTGCGCTTCCCGTAGTGTTTTGTTTTCCAGATAGGAGCTGTTTTTGACGACGACTTCTTCTAAGTCCAATTCTACGTCACCGATACGCGTAACGATATCTAAAAACGAGATGATGTTGGGCTTGATCATGAGAGACGCCATTCTTTTTCCGCTAATTTCCACGGCGGAGAGCGTTTTGTTTGCGCCTACTTTCAATAATTTTTCTCTTCCGGATTTTGTTATGGAGTTGGCGATAATATAGATGTTTTTATTTAAATTTCGTGCCGTCAGCACCGTAACAATGTTATCCACTTCGCTATCGAGCACGGCAAAAAGACCCTTGGCCTGTTCAATGCCGGCCTGCTCCAATACGCGTTCTTCTGTGGAATGCCCTTCGACCACTAAAATATCATGATGACTGTAGTCGTCAAGATCTTCCCGATTATCGGTGATGACCACAAAAGGCAAATTCTCTGCAACAAAACTTTCTATAATGACTTCAGCCAACTCTCCGGATCCGCACAAGATGTAATGATCACGAAGAGCAGAAATTTTTCTGTCCATTTTCTTTCCTTTCCATAAATCTGCAAGCTGCCCTTCCACAATCATTGCTACGACGGTTGTAAATGCATAGCCGACGATGCCGACTCCCAAAAAGATCATGAATACGGAAAAAAGCTCTGACTGGTTGCTGGTGGTGCCGATTTCTCCGAATCCGACCGTAGAGATGGTGATGACGGTCATGTACAGCGCATCCACGAAGTCAATCTTTAACAAGTTCATGTATCCGATCACTCCAATCACGAGCAGAAGAGCGAAGGCATATAAAATAAACTTAAGTTTTCGTTTTATTTCCATGATGTCCTCCCTGTGCTCCGATCATAATCGATAGGACAGAAGAAAGCTATATGGGGAGAAAAAACAAAGCCCAATGGTGCCCACATCCAAATCATGTATAATCAAGGTATTCACTGATTTCAAAGAGCGCAGAAGAAGATGGACGCACGTAGAACATATTCTCGACTGGAATCGTTTCGTGCAAAAAGATGTTTATTCAAATACCCTATTTGAATGCATACTCTATAAATAGGAGAGGACGGATCATGCTCGATGATGCCGGTTATCCTTACTGTCGGTGGTCGCGCATCATGAACAGAATGTCCCCAACTTCGTTTTGTTAACGAAGTTGGCGCATTTTTTCTTCTCGTCCTTTCTCCTCCTATAGATTTCGATATCGTCGGAAGCATTACTTACTATAATGAAAGCAGATCCTGAGACAAATCATGTCCTGTTTAAGAAATCGTGTTATTTGCTCACTTTGTGTCCTGTTCCTTTTGTAGACGATTTGGTAAACCTACAGTGTAAGGAGGTAACCAAGGATGAATCAGTTGAAAATTGGAAAGTTTCTTGCAGCGTTAAGAAAAGAAAAGCAAATGACACAGGAGCAACTTGCCGGACACCTTTTCCATTGGCTTTTTCAAAGGATTTACCCTTCCGCTCACCTTCCTTGCCTTGCTTTTTAGCATCGCTCATGCTTCCGGTACCTTGGCCAAAGTATATAAATTTAAAAAAAGAGCATTGAATCGAAGCAAAAAGGGCATGATGTAATATAAGCGCATAGTATGCGGAAAGCATCTGTGCGAATTTCGTTGCGACATTTGCACTATATTAACTTAGAGAAGAAAGGTAGTATCGAGAAAAATCCGCATGAAAAAATCAAAGAAAAAAGTAGTACGAAGAATCATGGTGATCACTGTTATTGTATTAATGATAGGCGCTTTGTGGGTCTTTTCTGCAATTCTTTATGAGGAGAACATTAATCAGCGATTTGAAAGTTATAAACCGCTGATGTTGCAAGTTGAAGACTTTGAAGGATTGAAACGAACAAAGTATACGTTTCCTTCCGATAAGGGACAAATGCTGACGGGATATTGCTACCATTCGGGGAGTAATCCGCACGGCATCATTATCATCGCCCATGGTTTTGGCGGCGGTGGTCATAATTCATATTTGGATTGTATCAACTACTTTGCACAGCATGGATACGTTGTATTTGCCTACGATGCTACCGGAAATGATGAAAGCGAAGGTGAAGGTATAGGGGGATTTCCGCAAGGCGTGATTGATTTGGATTATGCGATATCCTTTGTCGAAGACAGTGGAAATTTTCCGGATTTACCGATTGGCTTGTTTGGACATAGCTGGGGCGGCTATAGCGTTTGTAGTGTACTTACGTATCACCCTGAGGTGAAGGCAGTTATTGCATGTTGTGGAACCAACAGCTCTTCGAATATTTTTGAGGTCGGAGGAAAGAAAGAGGCGGGCAATGGTATTTATGCGATGATGCCGTTTGTGAAAATCCATGAATGGATGAAATATGAGAAGTACGCTACGAACACAGCAATGGATGGCTTTAAGGCAAGTGATGCAGCCATATTGATTGCACATAGCGAGGATGACGAGACGGTGCCTATACAGTATGGATACGATTTATATTATCAAAAATATAAGAGTGATCCGAGATTTACTTTTCTCCGTTTTCAAGACAAAGGGCATAGTTATTTTTTCGATGATAAAAACAACACTTACCGTGAAGAGTTCAACTCTACATTTAAAAAATGGGCGGATACTCTGGACTATGATTACAAAGCAGAGGAAAACAAGCAGCGTTTTATGAAGGACAAAGCGCAGTATATTGAAGAACATCTTGATAGAAAACGATGGAGTAACCGGCTTGATATCAACCTGTTTGAACAATTTGTTGCCTTTTATGATGAGAACTAAGAAAATGTGGATCACCTGCGGCTGAAGACAATCGATAATTCCTTTAAAAAATTATCATTCTACCAGCCCTGCCAACGCTAGGTATCGTTGCCGTGTTTTCGTTGTTTGGATATTTGTATAGCAACGGTTTAGAAAATCCGTCGATGCAGGAAGCCCTAATGACTGGTTTGCTCTGGGCAGCCATCTGCATACGAAGACTATGATATTTGAAGGTTTTACACTCTCTGTTGTTATGAGAAGGCGTTCCTTCCAGTATGAAGAGTGGCCAAGTTGTTCGTCTTACAATTATTCACGCACCAACTATGCTATTGAAGAAAAGAGACATAAACGGCAACAATCTTCATTTTGGTGAAAATGCCGGTCTTGCCAATTGTGGCGAAAAAAGAATTTACCTCTTCTTAATTTATTCCATAAAAAGCTAATATACAGTTTATGTGCAGAGCCGATTAGGGAGGGCAATGTGCATAAAGAAGTGGCAAAAATAATAAAAGCGTTGGGAATAATGATCTTCATGCTTTTGATCCTCGTGGTTATCGCTCATGTTGTGGGAAGAGCTTGGAATAAGCGAACACCTCGCGACGGTATTAATGAGTCAATGGTTGTTGACGTCAATGGCAGTAGGCAATGGATCAACATTTACGGCCAAAACAAAAAGAACCCGGTGCTGCTCTATCTACATGGCGGACCCGGCGCTTCGACGAGTGCCGTTGACTATGTGTTTACCAGAAAATGGTCCGATATTTATACCGTTGTCACTTGGGATCAACGTAATTGCGGAAAAAGTTATGATGCCTCACAGAACGATTTTGTGTTGACGAAGGCTATCCTTTTGGAAGATGGAAAACAGATTACCGAGTTCCTTCGAAAGCATTTGGGTGTCGATAAGATCACAATACTTGGCCATTCTTGGGGATCCTTATACGGGGCGAATTTGGTTCAGATGTATCCGCAATACTTTACTTTATTTATTGGAACCGGACAGCTGGTAGACCCTGTTGAAAATGAAAAAGCCTTCAAAGAAGCTGCCGCAAAGTGGGCAGAAAGTGACACGGAGGCAATGCAACTGGTGGAGAAGCTTAAGCCGGAAGAAATGGATCAAGAATACGTTGACGCCAGGAATTCGCTGTTGACGAAGTTTGGATATAGCATGATGAAAGACGGTACAGATTATAATTTTCTTACCACGGTGTTATTCAATCCCCATTATTCTCTTACCGATTGGCTGGTCTATCTCCAGGAAGATTCGAGGGGATATTTAGAGTTTTTTCGGTCGGATGCGTTAGAGGATTTTTCCATAAAGGATAAGTTCGTTTACTCCGTTCCGTATATCAACATCAATGGAGACATGGATTTTCAGGCAAATTACCAATTGGCTCAAAACTATTATGAAGGGGTGATTGCACCGGCAAAAGGCATGATCATCATGAAAAACACCAGTCATGGTTTATTGGAATCCAAATCCGAAGAATTTTCGAATGTAGTTCATGACATATTTGAAAAGTATAAGCGGCTCTATAAATGATGAGTGAACGACGGTGAAAGGAGATGGAATGAATCGGGTGAAAAGAACATGGTGTACTGTTTTGCTTTTGTGTTTGGCTGTTCAGCTTGTTGGCTCTTCGTTGTTCTCAGTGAGCGCCGCCGAAAAGTCTTTTCCATCCGGGCTTAACTATAGTGACTTGCCCAAAACGATCGATCAGTATGTTCGCGAACATCAAGAAACCACTTGCGGGATGAATCTTGTCGTTTACGATCGGGACGGAGTGATTTATGAGAAAGCATACGGCTATATGGACAAGGAAGCGGAAATGCGGGCAGATTTGGATACGGTTTATGAGTGGGGATCCACTTCAAAACTTTTGATCTGGGTGAGTGTCATGCAGCTCTATGAAGAAGGGAAAATTGATTTACACCAAGATATTAAACATTACCTGCCAGATGGGTTTCTCCAAAACGTACGCTTTGATAAGCCCATTACGATGCTGGATCTGATGAATCATCAAGCAGGATTTCAGGATACCTACTTTATTCAAACGCCTCACGCAAAGGAGATGAAAAGCCTGGAAGAAGTTCTCCGTGCCGAACAGCCAAAACAAGTCTTTGCACCCGGTGAGCACACCGCCTATTCCAATTGGGGCGCTGCACTTGCCGCTTTTATTGTGCAGGAAATAGCCGGCATGGATTATGTCGAATATGTCCATAAACATATTTTTCAACCGCTCAATATGGCGCATACTTCTATCAGTCCCCTTTATGCGGACAATTCCTGGGTGGATCAACAACGACAAAGGCTAACGTGTTATGACACCGAAGGAGAGAAAATTGGCGGATCCGGTATATATTACATTTTTGTCTATCCTGCCGGCAGTGCGGCCGGAACGATATCCGATCTGGCAAAGTTTGCCCGTGCCCTTACTCCGGATGATAATCAGCCGTCACCGCTGTTTAAAAACCAAGCGACGCAAAAAGAAATGTATACCGCAACCAGTTTTTATGGTTCTTCAAAAGTCGAAAAAAACTATCATGGCTTTTTTGCCTACGAATACGGCGTGCAAACGATCGGCCACGGTGGCAATACATTTGGTTGCTCCACAATGCTGCAGTTTGATCCGGTAAGTGGAGTGGGAGTGGTGGTGATGACCAACCAAGCTCATGAAACGATTTATACCGATCAAATGTATCAGCTGATTTATGGTAAGTTCACTGACTCCACGCTTGGGCAAAGGAAAAGAGATGTGCCCAAAGGATTGTTAATCAATATGCGCGGAATACTTGAGGGACCTCTATCGTTTGTCGGCGCACTGGGGGTCAGCACCTATAGTGAAGAAGATCTGGACAATTGGTGGTTTGAAGAAAACGGGGTCGTTCAGACTCCCTTTTCCGATTTTCTTCTTTCGACGCCAAAGGCACTGGTGAATGTGCTTTCGCTGCTTCTGTTCATTGTGGCCGGCCTTTTTGGACTGCTAAATTTGGTGCTGGGAGCCCTTATCCTTGATCCCATAAAAAAGAAAAAAGGAAAGTTAATCGTTTATCCGCTCAGAAAGTTTAGTTATGTTATTTGTGTACCAATGGTACTCGTCTTATTGAATTTCCTCTTTTGCTTTTTTCGTCTGCTGAATGGCTATAAAACCGGCGATATCGGTAGCGTGACTTCCTACCAGATGCAGAGTGCGCTTTTTGGCCTCTTGGCAACTGGAATGGTTCTTTTGATCGTGAAGGCAAAGAAAAGCGCCTATAAAGAGGCAACAAAAAAGGACAAACGTAAATTTACCTTCACGGTTCTTCTAGCCGCGATACAAATCGCCGTGATAATGCTTTTTGATCTGTATCAATTTTGGGCGATATAATTCTCATTTTGGCATCATATCCATGATTTGTTTCGGTCCGATTGCTCTTTGAGATGCCCGTTTTCGATATAAGCCACTTCTGAATTCCGCCGCGGCACAGCGCCCCTCTCCTTTTCCAAAATCATGTATAATCAAGGTATTCACTGATTTCAAAGAGCACAGGAGAGGATTATGCGCGGCACCATTCAAAAAATTGAAACGAATAAAAATAAAGAGCTCGTATTTTTTGGCGAAATACGTGGAGAAGATGGAAGGACGTATCGTTTTGACCTGCGAAATTGGACAGACAAGAGCCTTACTCTTGCGGACATTCCCCGTTTTGCAGAAGTAGAATTTGATCTGATGGAACCGAACCTCAGCGGTTGGATTTATCCCAAAAATATTGTGTTGACAAAGACGTCGGAACAAGCAGTTGGCGAGACAGCAGCACAAGATAATGACCCAACTTCAACACAGGCGTCAAGAGAGACGGCACAAAATGCCCCTGCGCAGGCCGCACCGCAAAAAAACTTCATGCCCACCAATCATCATCATGGTATGCTGCAAGAATTTTCCTATATCAAGCAAAATTTTATTCGTTTGGCGCTCATGGAAATCATTCCGAATTTTGCCGACACGGAATTTGCCTCCGAGAGCAGCGTGTTCTGGAAAATTGCCACCACCTATAATGCGCTTCAGGATGAGGATTTCGTGTTCTCCGGAAGCGGAATGAATGAATCGGTGACGTTTCCCAGTGGATTTGAAACACCGGAAGGGGAACCGATTCTTTTGCTGTGCAAGAGAAACAAAAACAATGCGCAGCCATGGGTTTCCGATCAATTGGTCATCGGAGAAAAGAAAATTGCTTCCATTTTCAACGTATTTCATTTTAATTGGTACGATGTGGAGCAATCTGTTGCGGAAATGATTCCGGAAGCTAACCGTTCGGCACAGGACATTGTGCGCAGCATGGAAATTCGCTATCTGAATGCTCCGCAGGATCTGGTTTATTTGCAAAACGGCGTGGTTTCCTCTGCCGAGGAAGCAGACGAATTATATGTTCCGATCGGCATAAATATGCCCGCCGGAGAGGAAATTTATTTGCTTTGTCGCAAACGCAACGGAAAGATGGGGTATGGCTGGTATTTCTACTCGGCAACCCATGCAAATGCCGGCTTTAAGGTGTTTGATAAGAAGTTGTGGCTGGAAAAATGGTCCGGCCCTTTAGACAACGATGTTCTTCGGGAATTAGCCAATCAGACGATGGAGGAGCGCTGGTCGTTCGGCACGAAGGAAAACTTCGGTATTTTGCGCAGCTATTTGCAATATACGTTTTCGCATCAGGTACAAAATAATAAAATGGATTACGATGCGGACGGACAGTATGCCGCGTTTAATACCGGCTTGCCGGATCGCAACACGTATAAATATCTGCACGCGATCTTTTCCCGCCTTCCCGAAGAGCGGAAGAGAGACGTGCATCCGCTCTATTGCCGACAGGAGTATCGCTTGGAAGGTTTTGTCGTTTCGGGTCGTGGGGGACTGGGAAAAATTCTTTCTGAAAAAATCGGCCTACCGGCACCGCCGACCTATTTTCAAACGAGAAACGAGACAGTGTGGCAGCTCGGCTTTAACGAAAGCAATCAAATCACGATTCCGGAATACGACGATACGCACATTTTAATTCAGCGCTGCGAACGCATTCCGCTGGCGTTTTATCGTAACCAGGCGATGAATTCACCGCAGCTTTTGGCGATTTTGGATTCGTCGGAAACGGATGCGGAAAAGTATAAAAAAATTCGGGACCTGTTGAAGCCCGTTGTGATCGACAATCAACCCAATGACGAAATTACGAATTTCTATCGTCGCCTACAAAACGCCTTAGAAAATGTCATCAGCATTGCGATTAAGCGCCTGGCCTGGAACTGGCGGGCGGTAGTTCCCTGCTACAATCCGGAACGGGAAGAATCGTGTTTTCTTTTGCCGGTGTCCTTTTCTGAGGATGATCGAACCGATCGAGCCATGATTGCTTCTTGCAATGAGACGAATAAAAACAACATTTACACGATTCACACGGTCATTTTTTTGAACTGGGCTTACCTGGACGCGCGCCTCATTTGTCGACCGGAATCGGAATGGCTGATTGTCGACCACATTGATGAAGAGGAGGAGTAGTTGATACTGTGTCATATGGACGCGGCTCCGATCGGCCGCAAGCCGGCGGAAAGATTGACAACCACAAACCTGTTCAATATAATGCATAGACATATTTTGTCTGCAATACTGCATTTGCGAGGGTGTTATCCATATGAAGAATAAAGTCTCCCTGCTTTTAGGGAAAGCGATTAAGAAAGCGGTCAATCTTGTTGGGAAAGAGGGTTCCGATTTTACGGGAACGCTGATTTCGCGACTTGATCCGTCCCTCAAATATCGAATAGCCAAGCCGGAAAAAATCATTTGCGTATCCGGAACCAACGGTAAAACGACAACCGTCAATATTTTAGCGGATAGTGTACGCTTATTAGAGGGAAAGGTTTCCTCCAATTTTCACGGCGCTAACTTGGAACACGGTGTTTTGGCGGCATTGATGGATTCGTCCTCCCTGCAGGATAAGCAGCCGAAGGTCGGCGTGTATGAGGTGGATGAATTAAGCACCTATCGCATTTGCGATTTTCTCACGCCGAACACCTTCACCGTTACCAACTTGTTTCAAGATTCCTTTGAACGAAATGCAAATACCGGTTACATCAAAAAACGGCTATCTTTCGGTATTCCCAAAGAAACAAAACTGTTGTTGAATGCCTCGGATGCCATTTCGGCGTATCTTTGTCCGGAAAATGAACGCGTCTATTTTGATGTGTTGCCGCTGTCGTTTGAGACGCAATGTCTGGATTCCAAAATTCAGGATCTCATCTACTGTCCCCATTGCGGACGAAAAGTGAACTGGTTGTTCAAGCGCTATCATCATTTGGGACGTTATCATTGTGATTGTGGAAACTTCAGCAATCCCGCAGCGACCTATTTTGTCTATGATGCGGATCGGGAAAAACGCATCCTGTTCATTCAGGATCACGAGAAAAAGTTTACCTTGCGTGCGCTCGGAAGCTCCATCGAGAGTATGTACAATCAAATCGCCGCCTATGCGACTTTACGGGAAAACGGCTATACCTATGCGCAAATTGCTTCCGTCATGGAGCAAATTGAGCTGACGAAAGAACGCCATCAGGAATCCCATTATGAAGATATGCATTTTTACAGCATCGTCACGAAAGGCTATAACCCGATTGCCGTGACAAGAAATCTGGATGCCATTCGGAAAAATCGAAATCGCAAGGAAATTATCTGGATTATTGAGGATTATTGGGAAAAGACGACACCCATGCGTACGCCGGGATGGCTTTTTGCCGTGGATTTCGATTATCTGGACGAGACCGTGTCACATTTTATTATTCTGCGGTCTCGCAATACCTATGAGATCAAACTCAGCTGTTTGCTGGATGGAGTACCACCGGAGAAGATTGTGGTTGTTGATCGTGTCGAAGACATCAATTCCATTATCGATCCAACGATAAAGGATATTTATCTCCTGCATGATTTTGGACCACCCTGGACGACGATTGCCAAAGAGTTCGAGACGACGATCATGAAGGGGCGAATGGAGCAGTCATGATATTTGAAGTGCTATACGATGAATTTTATATCTTCGGCGAAAAGGCGAATGTGGAGTATCTGAAACGGATGTTTCCCGATGATACGGTTCGAGAGACGTCTTTTGGCGAAGTGCCGTGTTTTACTACGCAACCGGTTGACGCAATTTTTCTCGGTCCCATGCAGGAGTCCAATCTGGAGCGGGTAACGGAAGCGCTGATGCCGCATCGCGAGAAGCTCAAAGAATGCATCGAGGAAGGCGTTCTCTTTGTTGCACTGAATAATGCGCTGGACATCCTCGGCCGCTCGCTTGACGTCGTGGATGAGGGAGAGATGCCTACTCTTTCTCTGTTTGACTATACCGTCGTGCGCGATTACATGAAGCGTTATTCGAAGCTTTTTGTTGCCGATTGGGACGGAGAGGAGATCATCGGGGAACGCATGGGTTTCAGTCAATACTATGGCAATGAAACTTGCGCGATTTATATGTCCAAGACCGGTAAGGGCTTCAATGAGGATACGAATCTGGGTGGCTACCGCTACAAAAATGCGTTTTTGATCGATGCGCTCGGGGTGCTGTTGGTGACGAATCCCCCTCTTGCCCGGCGTCTGTTCGCTTATTTCGGCATTGATAAGCCCCTTCCATTCGAAAAGGAAGGGGAAGAGGCATACACGAATAAATTGAATCTGTTGAAGACCGATTTCAAATTATCATAACGAATCATCCCACGCCGGACTTGCGGTTCTTTGCCGCTTCGTGTAGAATTGTCAGGTACCGATTGTGCGGAGAAGTATCGAAGTGGTCATAACGGGGCTGACTCGAAATCAGTTTGTCCTTCGGGACACGTGGGTTCGAATCCCACCTTCTCCGTAATAGAAAAGAAGGGCATGTGGCCCTTCTTTTTTTTGCGCTTCACTCCGACATCCGATAATGCCCCTCAATATCATTGCGACTTTCCAGGATATCCTGCTCATAGCCGAGCTGTGTCGGCGAGCCGTTGTGTAACACATAGGGAATGCCGCGGGCATTGCGGTGGTCGGAAACCATGCCGATGTGATCCGTAAAGATTACAATGTCGCCGCCTTGCCACTGGCGAATGTCCGCAAAATCGGTTGCCTTTTTTATCGCACAATGGGCAAAAAAGACCTTCAGGTTGCGCACACGACGAAAATCGATATTGGGATCGGGGATGTCGATATCGTAGTCTTCAGGATGCTTGTCGATATCTTCTGCCACCAGTGTCTTAAGATCATAGCCGGCGTTCAGAAGCGAAAAGGCGACGACATCGGTACAAACACCGTACTCATCGTTAGGATAACCGTTCGGGTAATAGCGGCTTTCATATATGGGATTGGTGGAAAGGTAGTCAATAGTTCCTTGTAAAATATCCGTCTGGTCGTCGATGCCGTCCCCGTCGCGATCAACGGAACTGGTGATTTGGGTAATCGGCTCTTTATAGGCATTCGGAAGACGATGGAAGCCACGTGAAAAATAGGCTTTTTTCAGCCACCAACCGCCGGCAAAAAGCAATAGAAGAAAGAGAAGGGGAAGAAGGCGATGCTTTTTTCTCGGTTTCCCCGAACGACGTGTATGAACGGACGCCCTGTGATGCGAGGAAGAAGATGAAATGGATGTTTGACGGGATGACGTGCGTGGCATAGGCTCTCCTTTCGCCTCCTCTTTTTTAGTGTACTCCGCGAATTTGTGTTTTTAGAGAGCGTTTTTTAAGAATGTATTAAGATCGTTTACAACGAGATTTTTGCACATTCATACATAAGAAAATCTTTGAAAAAAGCCTTGTCTTTACCTGTTTATCCGTAAGGTAGTTGTGGAAAACGACAGCCTTTTCGGATTCGGTCTAAAGGGAATCCGTGCGAACCATTCCATGCTACAATGGGGAAAGAGGAAAAGTTGCTAAAACAGGGGAGCAAGCGAAATGGAGAAAACCATGGTGGAAAATAACAAGGCGATGTCCATCGCCATTCAGGAGACATACGGCGAGCGTTTTCAGCACTGCTGGGGATGCGGACCGAAAAACGGAGAAGGAATGCACATTAAATCCTATCCGACCGAAGACGGCGAGCGATGCGTCTGCCGTGTGACGCCTTCCAAGCAGTTTACCGGCGGTGTGCCGGCCAATCTTTTCGGCGGAATGATTACGATGATTTTCGACTGTCACGGCACAGCCTCGGCGGCGTGGTTTTCGCATCGCAAGAAAGGACTGGCATTGACGGCGGATACCGTGATCGGACGCTTCATTACTGCGCATCTGGAAGTGGATTTTAAGAAGCCGGTGCCGATGGATAAAGAAGTAACCGTCACCGCAACAGCGGAAGAAATCGGCGAACGCAAAGTCATTGTTGCCATGGAAATGGAAGCAGATGGTGAACTACGTGCCAAAGCGCGCATGGTGGCCGTCGGCGTCAAGGATAATATGTAAAAATCGCTTGCGTCCGTTTTTACTTTGCAGTAGAGTACAGGAGGAAAGTGTTAGCCACAACTAACTAAAGGAAGGGAGGAGATGGAACAACCGGAGGCTGCACGCCTTGATGCGGTGAAAACCACGAATCGCAGACTGCGGCCCGGCGGCGAGTCACGTTCGTCCATTCCACCTTTACGGAGGGAAAAATGATTACGATACGCAATTTACATAAGTTTTACGGAGAAGGCGAAAACCGGGTGGAGGTCCTAAAAAACATTGACCTAACCATCGCTGACGGACAAGTCGTATGCGTGTTGGGCCCATCCGGATCAGGGAAGTCAACATTGCTGAATATTCTCGGCGGCATTGAAGATATTGACGAGGGCGAGGTAACGGTTGCTGATGTTGCCTTACATAGAGCGGGAAAAAAGGAATTGGAACAGTATCGGCGCCATCACGTCGGCTTTGTTTTCCAATTTTACAATTTGATCAGCAATTTGAATGTGAAGGAAAACATCGAGGTAGGCGCGTATCTGTCCACCAATCCGCTGAATGTCGAGGAGACCATCGACACGCTTGGTCTGCGCGACCAGACGCACAAATATCCCAATCAGATTTCCGGAGGACAGGCACAGAGAACGTCCATCGGACGCGCCATTGTCAAGAATCCTTCGCTTTTGTTGTGCGACGAACCCACCGGAGCCTTGGACTATGAAAGTGCAAAAGATGTGTTGGGACTCATTGAAACGCTGAAAGAAAAATATCATCCCATCATTATTATCGCCACGCACAATACACAGATCGCTCGGATGTGTGATACCACCATTCGCCTGCATAACGGATCGGTGCTGGAGGTAGCGCCGAATCTGCAGCCGATTACGGCCGAGGAGGTGAGCTGGTAATGCGAAATCCGATGAACAAGCGCATCCCCCGGATGCTGCTTCATCAGCCGGCACATTATGTGCCGCTGTTTCTGCTTCTGTTGATTACGATTATTTTTTGCTCCGCCTTTTTCCTCGTGCAGGGGTCGGTGGAACGTCTCTACTATGATTTTATGGATCGCGCTAATGTAGAGGACGGCCGTTTTACGACCCTTTCACCGTTAAGCGACTCGACTTGGAAACGTCTGGAAGAGAAAGGTGTCCGACTGGAAAAAAGTTATTATGCCGAGGCAAAGGTCGGGAATGCCGACGTGCATCTTTATGCCAAGCGACAGAAAATCAATCTTCCCGATGTGATCGCCGGACGCATGCCGGAAAAAGACGACGAAGTGGCGCTGGATGTGAATTATGCCGGGGAGCATGCCTATACGATCGGTCAGGACGTGACACTAAGCGGACACAAGATGCATCTGGTAGGAACGGTGGTACTTCCCGACTACATCGCAATGATGCGCAATCGTGCCGACTTGGTTATGGACACGAAAAACTTCGGCGTAGGCATCGTCAGCGCGGACGGGCTTTCGCGCTTTGATCAGCAGGGGTTGCAATATACGTATTCCTATCGTGAAAACAAGACTTCCGCCACAAAAAAGGAAGCAAATGACACGCTCAAAGAGCTCACGAAAACCGTTTATGAAGACAACATCTTGACGGAAGCCATGACCAAAGCGCAAAACAAGCGCATTTCCTACATGATGGATGATATGGGCGGCGATGTGCCGATGATGCAGACGGTTCTCGTGTTGGCGGTGCTGTCGATCGCCTTTGTGTTCACCATGCAGACCCGCAATCAGATTATATCGGAATCCAGCGCCATCGGAACCCTAATGGCATCGGGCTATACCCGTCGGGAGTTGATTGCCCATTATATGTTATTGCCGACGATAGCGGTGTTTTCGGCAGCTGTGCTGGGCAATTTCATCACGTATCAGGTGGGCTATAAACTGTATCTGAACTTGTACTATGCCTCTTTTTCGTTGCCGGTTTTTCATCCGCTGTTCAATGCGCGTGCTTTTTTGCTAACGACGGTTATACCCGCGACAATCGTGATGCTCATCCAATTTCTGATGCTGATGACCAAGCTGCGCCTGCGTCCATTGCGTTTTCTGCGCCATGAATTGGGACGCAAACCGCGCGTTTCCAAGATGCGTTTCTCTCGTTTCGCTTTCTTTTCCCGCCTGGGCTTTCTTTCTCGCTATCGTCTAAAGGTGTTGTTTAACAATAAACTCAATGTCCTGGTTCTGCTCTTCGGGGTTACGCTCTCGAGCGTGTTTCTTTGTTTCGGACTGGGCATGCGTCCGATTTTTGAGCGGCATGCCACACTGATGCAAAAGGAGTTTCCGGCAAAAGTGCAGACTTTTGTCCGTCCGGGAGCGGTGCTTGGTGCAGCCGATGAAAAGGCGGAAAAATTCGGATATGCCGCCTTTGACCTTTCCATCAACGGCGACGTGCATCCTTTTGCTCTCTATGGCGTGGCCCCTCATAGCCGCTACTTCGATGCTAAAGCAATTGATCCGCTGCAGGACAAAGAAATTCAAGCTTCGGAGGGCCTTATGAAACGATTTGGCCTTGCGGAAGGGGATAACATCACGGTGGTCAATCCATACACGGGAAAAAAGTATACGTTCTGCATTCGCGCCATGCGTCGACAGGCGGTCACGCTTTCGGCCTATATGCCGCTTGCCGCCTTTAATGCCGTCATGGGCTACGATAAGGAGGCCTTTTCCGGTTACTATTCGGAAGAAAAATTGCACCTGGATCCCGCCTATGTGGCTTCCTGCATCGACCTGGATACCGTGGGCAAAGCATCGGATCATTTTTTGGATACGTTCGGTCAGATCATCGGTCCCATCGTTTTTATCGCGGTTCTGTTTTACTTTATCTTCATCGACTTCCTGTCCAAAGCCATTGTGGATAAGGCCAAAACGGAAATTGCATATCTTAAAATCTTTGGCTTTACCGACACGGAAACGACCGGTATCTACCTGCGTGCCACCGGCATTCTTCTCAGCCTCTTCCTTCTGGTGTTGCCGTTTATTTTGCGCTCTGCTATGGCCGTCCTATTAACCGCGTCGCTCGCCAAACTCGATTCCTACATGGATCCGCACTTGTCCATGCACATCTATTTCCTGGTCAGCGTAACGGGCGCAGTGCTCTTCTTCCTGGTGCAGGCTTTGCAGAAGCGAAAAATCGCCAAAATCAGTATGACGGAGACGTTGAAAGAAGTGTAGTGCAGACAGAGTAATTCGGTGGAAGAGATTCCGCGGTGAAGAAGGAAATGTCACCGGGAAGCGCTCCGCTGCAAGATAGTCGACAGATGACATAACAGCGCCAAGCGCCCTCTTTACCTGTTTTTTACGCCTTTTTTATGGCAATGCACAGTAATTGCTTCGGATCTGCGGGACAATGCCTTCAGGTATTTCCTTATTTTCGATCGATAGACGGCAGGTTATCATACCGATGATCGGAAAGTGCAGGGATGATCGGAAATTACCCACACGGCAGGAAAGTACAGGAAAGGGGATCGCGATGACGCTGTTTTTGAATGAAGAGGATATGCACAAAAACCTTGCGGAATTGTTGCCGGAAGGGGAGACGTATCAGGTACAGATATGGGGCCTGATTCTTGGCGGTTCGAGCCTGGAACGTTTCCTCCTTGGAAATATGTCAACACTAAATAATGTATGCACGTACTTTGGCGTAACGGAAAAACACTTGGTGATGGCCCTGATGGGAACCGTGTCCATTTCCCAACGGCAAGGCGAGCTGGTGCTTCCTTTAGAAGAAATTGACCTGGTGAAGGTCAAGCGTTCCTTCCTTCCCGGAAAATCGATGGTCATTCTGCAAGTCGGCCAGGAAAAAATCAAACTCTCCCTGATGTCCCGAAATCCCGTCACGGCAAGCATTAAAAACCAAAAGGAAGAGATTGCGACCTTCTGTTCTTTGCTCCAAAAATGAGGCTGGGAGGAAAATATATTTGTGCTGTGATGCGGTAAGGCGGGTTTCCGTCCCATCCAACACTTTGCCTTTCCTTCTCTCTCTTGATAAGCTAAAGAGCAGTATCGATTGCTTTGTTCGTTTGCGAAGGGAGAGAGGGATGCAACAATATTTTGAATATTTACGCGATATCGGAGATGATCAACATTCCTTTTTGGAAAAAATAGCAGTCTCGGCGTTGATTTTTTTGGCCGTCTTTGTGGTGCGGCTTTTGGTGACGAAAAGCATCGATGGAGTGGTGAAAGACGAGAAGCGTCGTCATCGCATTCAGTCGGTAACGCGCTTCTTTACAGTTATCCTGACGGTTTATCTGGTGCTCTATGTTTGGTTTTCCCGCGCAAAATCCGTCGGCCTCATTGTGGGCATCGGCCTGGCTTTGCTGGTATTAGCGCTCAAAGATCTTATCATGGACATCTTCGCCTTTATTTATATTTCTTTGCGTCGCCCATTTGCCGTGGGCGATCTCGTGGAAATCAGGGGAGTTCAAGGTGAGGTCATTGATATTGATTTTATTCAATTCAATCTGGCGGAAATGGGCGCATTGGTGGATTGTATGACGCCAACCGGGCGTTACGTTTCGTTTCCCAACCGTTTTATTTTTCAAGAGGCGGTATTTAATTACAACCGGGATGATCCCTTTGTGATGCAGGATGTCTTCGTTCTCATTGATGGGAAAGATGATCGCCAAAAAGCCTTGGAAATCGCCGGGAAAGTTGCCTATGAGAAATATCAGAATATCATCGCCGACTACGACGAAGAGGAAATGCAGCATTTTGAAAATGCGGTCAGTGCCATGAGTGGTGATACAAAGCCAAAAATCCGCGCGACCCTTGATCCCAACGGCGTTCGTATCTATATTCAATTCTTCACCTCCTATGATGAAATCGGCAAAAACAAAATGATCATGGAAAATGCCCTGTACGATGCGCTGCTCGCCAACGGCTTCACGTTCCCTTCGCCGCAGTACATTCGTCTGGTGAAGTAAGCTGCTGTCAAGGCGTTCCCTCGGAAACCGCGCCGTCAACGGCGATCCCAGCGGTGCTCCTTCTGAGGTCGTCGAACCCTGGTATTAACACGAAATAAACCATTTGTCAGGGACGCCGACCCTGACAACCTCTCGTTACAGCCCTTCGTCAGGGGCACATACCCTGATAACCTCAAAATTTAGCAATTCATCAGGGTATGTTGATCCCTGGCATATACGAGAATTGACTCTCCGTCAGGGATGTCGGCCCTGATAACCTCTCACTTTAGCAAGTCCTCAGGGGTCATCGGACCCTGTTTTAACACGATATTTTCCCTTCGTCAGGGTCGCGGACCCTGACAACTTCTCCTTTCAGCCATTCGTCAGGGGAGCATACCCTGATAACCTCAAAATTTAGCAATTCATCAGGGTATGTTGATCCCTGGCATATACGAGAATTGACTCTTCGTCAGGGGTGCGGACCCTGACAACTTATCAATTTAGCAAGTCGTCAGGGGTCATCGAACCCTGTTTTTCGCACAAACTTTACCATTCGTCAGGGACGCCGACCCTGATAACTTCTTGTTTTAGCCATTCATCAGGGTCGCAGCCCCTGACAACATCTCACTCTGGCAAGTCGTCAGGGGTTGAAGGCCCCTGGCATTAACGTGAAATTGACATCTCGTCCATTCAGGACGCGCTTCTTTTATGAGATCCAATAGCGCCGCCATCATTATTTCTGGCAGCGTTCCCTATGAGCTGCGCCGTCATCACCATTTCCAGCGGCGCACCGCTTCTCTCTCTTCGCCCGAAGGTTCCTTTTCAAGGCGACTTCGCCAGCAATCAAAAAGGAAGCGACGGGCGTACCCGTCGCTTCCTCGTCGTATACTGTTGCTCGGTAATACCGAGAGTTGAAGTGCGTTTAATTTTTCGCGCTATTCTTGTATGCTGCGTCTTTATTTGCATCGTTTGCCAAAACTTGGGCGATGCGCTCCTCTAAGGCCTTTTTGCCGTTTCCTTCGGCTACCGAACCGAGAATCGGGTCACCGACGATGTTTCCGTCACGGTCTACAACGACGGTGGTAGGGAAGGCCATAATGTTCTTCACATATTTTCCGGCTTCACTATCTGATGCAAACGTGAGGTTCGGATACGTGGCGTTTTTCTTTTGCAAGATGGATTTGGCTTCGGCAATGGCATCCTTGTCACCATCCAGCGTGAAGGAGTTGACGCCGACGACAATGCCGTCTTTTTCCTTCAATTGCTGATGAAGGGCCTCTAAATCACCCAGCTCACCGACGCAAGGCTTGCAAGTGCTGAACCAAAAATTGATGACCGTGACGGCATGCTGGCGGAAGATGCCGGAATCAACGTTGTTGCCGTCCAGATCCTTGCCGGTAAAGTCGGGGAAGGGGGTAGTGGCGCCCTGCTTTGCGCCACCTTTATCGGAGGCACCGCCCTTGTTATCCTTCGGTGCTTCTTTTTCCAGCGCAAGAATTTTTTCTTCAATGGCACGAATTTCCTCGGCGCCCGCTTTCAAGGTTTTCAGCTCCGCTTCCGTGAACTTGTCTTTTGCACTCTCAATGGTCTGCAACAGGAAATCGCCATAGTTGGTGCCATCCGAAATCATCCCGGAATTCTTGTTGGCCGACAGGAAGAGCTTATCCCACAGCTCTTGGTCCTTGCTGAAAATGGCGTTTTCCTGATCGTGCAATTCCGCTAATTTGGCATCAATCTCCGATCCGCCTTTTTCCGCGGTCGGATCCGTTTTTCCGGCCTCCGCTGCCGGCACGCTCATGCCGCTTTCCGGCATTTGGCTGTCTTCTGCAGGCTTCTTACTTCCGCAAGCGGCCAGACCGAAAGCCAGGCCGGCTGCCAACAAAAGCAAAGATACTTTTTTCGTGTTCATGTGATTCTCCTTTACTGGTGTTCTTCTTAACGAATATTTTCTTCCATTCTTCGTATGAAATGCCGTGCCTGCTTTACACGACATTGTTTGCGCTTGCTAAAGGCGCATATTCACTGCGATTGACAATTGCGCTTGCTGAAGGCGCGTATTCACTGCGATTGACAGTTGCGCTTGCTGAAGGCGCATGTTCACTGCGATTGACGTTTTTAGCCTTAAAGGATTGGCCAACTTCTATTTTTCCACAACGATTGGCTTTTCGGCGACCGGGTTTTTCGGTTCCAACGCTTCCGGCGCATTTTTTCTGCCGCATCCCAGCCCGTAGCGGAAATGCAGGGCACCGGTGGGACAGGCGTTGATGCACATGCCGCAGCGGATGCATTCCGCATGTGCCGGTGTTTTTAACACATTAACGTCCATTTTGCAGGCCTTTGCACACTTTCCGCAGGAAACGCAGCGGTGCTCTTCCACCTGAATTTGCAACAGGGAGATCCGGTTAAAGAGGGCATAGAATGCACCCAGCGGACACAGCCATTTGCAAAAGGGACGAAAGAACAGGATGCTTAGAACGACGATGGTCAACAGAATGCCGAGCTTCCAGGTGAACAGGGCGCCAAGCGCCGATCGGATACCGCTATTGACCAGGGAAAGTGGAATCGCGCCTTCCAATACGCCCTGCGGACAGAGGTATTTACAGAAGTAGGGATCACCCAATCCGATTTCGTTTACCAGCAAGAGCGGCAATAGAAAGACCATGACCACAAGGATGATGTATTTGAGGTAGGTCAGAGGGCGAAGCCGCTTGGTCGAGAACTTCTTCGTCGGAATTTTATGCAGCAATTCCTGAAACCAGCCGAACGGGCAAAGGAAGCCACAGATGAAGCGTCCGAGAAGCACCCCGAGCAGAATGAGAATGCCCGTTATGTAGTACGAAAAGCGGAATTTCGAGGACCCGACGACGGCCTGAAACGATCCGATGGGACACGCCCCGGAGGCTGCCGGGCAGGAATAACAATTAAGCCCCGGCACACAGACCATTTTTCCATTTCCCTGATAGAGCGACCCGGTGAAAAAATTCGGCAGATGGATATTGGTCAGCAGCGTCGCGCCTGCTTGCCACCATCCGCGGAAGCGGGAAAGTAACCGGGACTTGCTTTTCTTCGGATCAGCCAATGCCCACACACTCCATGCAGAGACGAATGGCTTTGGCGAGGACGGTCTCTACCTCACCACGCATAGCGCCCACGACGATCATGCCCACAGCGGCGACGAGCAGGGCAATCTGGGTAATGCTTCGTTTTTTTGTCTTCATGGCGACTCCTTTCTTGTTGACAAGAAGAAGAATAGCAGAACAAACATAAAGATGGTGTTAAGAAGAACACGAAAGATGGTGTTAAGAAGAGATCGTATGCTATACTGCATCCGAAACGGAGGAAGGTATGCGTTTATTACTTGTGGAAGATGAGCCTTTTTTAAGCGACAGCATTGCGAAAAGTTTGCGCCGGCAGGGCTATAGCGTGGATATTTGTGCGGATGGTGAAGCGGCCATGGAGGCCGTAACGTTGGAACCGTATGATTTAGTGCTTTTGGATTTGAATTTGCCCAAGGTGGACGGCATGACGGTTTTGCGCACAATTCGTAAGGAAGATTTGCAAACGCCGGTTCTTATTCTTTCGGCGCGCAGTGAGATTGCGGATAAAGTCAATGGTCTGGATGCAGGAGCGAACGATTATCTTTCCAAGCCCTTTCATCTGGAAGAGCTGGCAGCTCGGGTGCGCAGCCTTTTGCGTCGGGATTTTATTCAGCAGGAAGTGTGCCTTCGCTTTGGTGAGTTGACTTTTGATACCCGTACGCGCACGACAACGGTCGGCGAACAGGTGATCGCCCTTACCAAAAAGGAGAGCGGCATTTTGGAATATTTGCTCCTGCATCCCGGTCGTCCGGTCAGCCAGGAGGAATTGATGGAGCACGTTTGGGACGGCAGCGTAGATAGCTTCAGCAATGCGATTCGTGTACACATCAGCGCCTTGCGCAAGAAATTGCGTGCAGCGCTGGGCTATGATCCGGTGCGCAATCGAATCGGGGAAGGCTACCTTTTGGAAGGACCCACGCCATGATTCGTCGATCATTACAGTTGCGCATTGCCCTGATGACCTCACTACTCATTGCCATCAGCTGCATGACCATGATGGTCTTATTGGGCGGCTCAGGGCTTCGTCGCATGGAAGAAATCGGAAAAAATATAGAAGCGTTGGAATTGCGCCTGGATTCGGAGGGTGCTACATCGGACAGTTTGGTGCCCGTGGTGCCGGGAGAAACGCCCCAGGCATCGTTTGATCCACAGGGCATGAGCCGTGAGAAGAATCTAACGATTGTCATTGATGAGGCACAGGCGCGGTTTACCCTTATCAATTGGTACGTGACAGCCGGCGTAACGCTGCTCAGCGGCATTATTGCCTATTTTGTGAGTGGCCGTGCGCTGCGTCCGCTGGAAGACTTTTCTCGTCAGATTGAAAAGGTTCAGCTGACAAATCTCGAAGATATGCACGTCAGCACGGATACGCTTACCGAATTTCGTTCGATCGCGGATTCGTTTAATGAAATGCTTGACCGCCTGCACACCTCTTTTGCCGCACAGCGCCAGTTTACCGGCAATGCCGCGCATGAATTGCGGACGCCGCTTGCTCTTTTGCAAATGCGCTTGGATGCCTTTGTCGAAGAACATCCCGATACGGATGAGGAGTTGACACAGCTCATCGCTTCACTTCGGGAGCAGACGGAACGTTTAGCGGAAACAGTGACAATTCTTCTGGAGATGAGCAGTGCCCAACATATTCCCCGCACGGATCATGTCTCGCTCTTGCCGATGCTGGAGGAAATTGTTACGGATCTGACGCCGCTGGCCGAACAGAAGCAGGTCGCTCTTTCTTTCGGTGGCGACGATGCTTCGCTTCTTGCCAGCGACCGTTTGCTTTCCCGGCTGTTTTTCAACCTTACGGAAAATGCCATAAAATACAATCGTCCCGGCGGCAGTGTTTCGCTTTCGGTTTCTATCGCAGGCGACGTCGCCGCCGCGCCCGGAGAGGCTAGTTGCAGCGTTCCTGCTGCGCACGGCAGCGCCACAGCCGGTACTGCCGCGTTTAATGTTGCCGTTTCGACATCGGATAACACCTCGAGACTCACCGATTGTGCACTCGAATCCGGCATTGTTGTCACCCTAACGGACACGGGCTTCGGTATTCCCGAAGAGGACTGGGAGACCATTTTTCAGCCGTTTTATCGTTTGGAGTCTTCCCGTAGTCGCCAGCAGGGCGGTGTCGGCTTAGGCCTCGCTCTTGCGGGTGAGATTGTTAAATTGCATAACGGAACCCTCCGCGTCGTCAAAAGCTCCTCTGCCGGCACAACCATTCGGGTTACCTTGCCGTTTTCGTCATGAGGTTGTAGGGACAGCCGCGCTGTGCCGTGCTGACTCTTATTTCGGGCAAGCAATCTCCATGACCTGCTCAATCATCTGATGCAAAAGTTGGCTCTGGGCATTGTCCGCCGCTCGATAATATACTTCTTTTCCTTCCCGGCGACTGACCACCAGATTGCTGTTACGCAAAGGCCGCAAATGGTGTGAAATGGCGGGACTGGACATTTCGAGCAGCGCCGAAATATCCTGTACGCATTCTTCATGGTGGCATAAAAGCCAGAAAATGCGGATGCGCGTCGTATCGCCCAATTGCTTAAAAATATCCGACACAATTTGGAAATCGCTCACAATCTGCAGCTGACGCTTGATGCGATCCGGCTCCGGTGGCGCTGGCGGATGCTTGGGCATGGCTTTGTTTTCCATATTGACCTCTCTTCTGTCGCTTTATTTTACTCTTTGTCGTTCTGTATGGTTTGTTGACGTTATGTACGATTTGTCGACGTTCTATACGGTTTTCTATCGTTCTGTAGGGCTTGTTGAGGTTATATACGGCTTTTTGACATATGTACGGTTTGCTGAGGCTATATTTTGGTTTGCTAAGGTTATTTTCGGCCTATTTGTGGCGAAATGGCACCTTTTGTGTCCGAAAAACGCAAAATGCGAAAAAAGGACACAATTTTCATGGAGCAATGGCGCTTTTTGTGTCCGAAAAAACGCAAAGTACGAAAAGGGGACACAGTTTTCACGAATCGATAGCGCCTTTTATGTCCGAAAAGCGCAAAATGCGAAAATAAGGACACACTATTTGTCGCGAGGAGCCTTTATTTGTGTCCAAAAAAACGCAAAGTGCGAAAAAAGGGACACGGTTTTCGTGCCAAGAGCCTCAGGTTGTGTCCCAAAAACACGAATCGTGAAAAAAAGGACACACCATGCGCTTTCTTGCTGACATAAGACGGTATTGACTTTTTGTTCACTGAAAATTATAATGTAGACACAACGATTAAACAAGTGCTTAATCGTAGAATCGTAGTTACCGCGGTGCATCTTGCACTCATTCAGAAAAGCGTCGGCTGATTTTGCTGGAAAAGTAAGGAAAATCTTACCGTCCACTACAGGAAGAATGCAAAGGCTCTCTCCCGGTTCGGAAGGCGGCGAGGCGCATCATAAAAATGCATCAATAAACATCAAAAAGGAGAAAACCATGAAAAAAACGTATGCAATTGAAGTCGATTGCGCAAATTGCGCTAACTTGATGGAAGAAGCGGCCAACAAAACAGCCGGCGTGGAAAAAGCAAGTATCAATTTCATGATGCAAAAAATGACGGTGAAATTTGCTGACGGTGCCGATGCACATGATGTAATGGATGAAGTGTACAAGGCGTGCAAAAAAATTGAGCCGGATTGCTCGATCGAGTATTAATAAGGAGCCGGCCTGCGGCCGGCGGATTTGAATCGCCGCCAAAGGCGGCGTTCCTTATTAAAGCAGCACCAAAGCCGCGACGCAAACGGTGATTTAGGCGGCACACTGCTTAGACTCTTTGCCTCAAGGGCGCTTTCGTCCATAGAAAGGAAACAATATGGGAAAAATTATCACGAGCATTTTGCTCTTGGTCGTCATCATTATGGCTTGCGCCCTGCTCATCCGGGTGAAAAAGAAGCCGGATGACATGCCGAAAAAACAACGCATCATGCTCAAACGCATCTTCGCCAGTGCAGCTTTGCTCTTTGTGCTGGAACTGCTTCCGGCTGAAGTGTTTGCGACGCTAGATGAGGCATTGTTTCCCGGAGCGGGGCGGGGCTTGCGTTTCGCGCTTTACGTGGTGGATTACGGCATTATCGGTTACGACATCTTGCAAAAGGCTCTGCTTGGCGTGCGCAACAAACGACTCTTCGATGAAAATTTCCTGATGGCGGTAGCGACCATCGGTGCCATGACGCTTGCCATCATCGAAGACGGTGATTACCTGGAAGCTATTGCCGTCATGCTGTTTTACCAGATCGGCGAATGGTTCCAGCGCTATGCGGTGGGCAAAAGTCGCCGCAGCATCAGCGACCTGATGGACATTCGCCCCGACTATGCACGTATTGAGCGCGACGGCGAGTGGGTCAAAGTGGATCCGGATGAGGTGCCGGTAGGAAGTCACATTATGGTGCATCCGGGTGAAAAGATTCCTCTGGACGGCGTGGTTGTGGAAGGTACGTCGAGCCTCAACACAGCAGCACTGACCGGTGAAAGTTTGCCGAGAGACGTACACGAAGGAGAGGAAGTTCTCAGCGGCTGTCTCAGCATGACGGGGGTGCTCACCATTCGCACGACCAAGGAATTTGAACAATCCACCGTATCGAAAATTCTCGATTTGGTGGAGAATGCCAGCTCCCGCAAGGCACAATCGGAGGAATTCATCTCGCGCTTTGCCCGCGTCTATACACCGGCGGTTTGCGGCGCCGCCTTGGCGCTTGCCATTGTGCCACCATTCGTGCGCCTGTTTTTCCTGCACCTTCCGGCAGCATGGATGGTTTGGCTGTATCGTGCGTTAACCTTTCTCGTCATCAGCTGTCCCTGCGCGCTGGTCATCAGCATTCCGCTGAGCTTCTTTGCCGGCATAGGTGGAGCGAGCCGCGCCGGTATACTCGTTAAAGGATCCAATTACCTTGAGCTGCTGTCAAAAACCGGCATCCTCGTGATGGACAAAACGGGGACGCTTACGCAGGGCGTTTTTGAAGTCAACGCGCTGCACCATGCCATTTGTGAAGAAGATCGGCTCATCGAACTGGCGGCGCTCGCGGAGAGCGCTTCTTCGCATCCCATCAGCAAGAGTTTGTTGCGCGCTTACGGCAAGAAAATTGATACGGATCGTGTGACCAATATTCGGGAAATCAGCGGAAAGGGCGTTTTGGCGCGGGTCGACGGCATCGAAGTGGCCGCCGGCAACGATAAACTCATGGAGTATCTTGGCGTGTCGTATCAAGATTGCCACATGACGGGCACGATTATTCACATGGCGCTGGATGGCGAGTATGCCGGTCACATCGTCATTTCCGACCGACTTAAGCCCACCGCTTCGAAAGCCATTCAGGAGTTAAAAACCGTAGGAATTCATCATACGGTCATGCTCACGGGCGACAGTGATAAAGTGGCGCAGGAAATTGCGCAGAAACTCGGTATTGACGAGGTCGTCAGTGAGCTTCTTCCGGACGGCAAGGTGGAAAATGTGGAGCGCCTCCTGCAGAGAAAGTATAAGAGTGAGCAGCTGGCCTTTGTCGGTGACGGGATCAACGATGCACCGGTGCTGGCGCTGGCCGACATCGGCATCGCCATGGGCGCGATGGGCTCCGACGCCGCCATCGAAGCGGCGGACGTCGTCTTGATGGATGACGACCCCTTGAAAATTGCGCAGGCGATGCGTATTTCGAGACATTGTTTGGGTATTGTAAAGCAGAACATTATTTTGGCCCTGACGGTCAAGTTCGTCTGTTTATTACTGGGAGCGTTCGGACTTGCCGGCATGTATCTCGCCATTTTTGCGGACGTTGGCGTTATGATTTTGGCCGTCTTAAATGCGATGCGATGCCTGCGTGTTGGCGGAAGCGATACAGGGATGTCAAAGGCATATTAGGAGGAACGAATGACAAATAGAGTGGATAATCGAAAAGTCGCTGTTGTCGGCTGCGGCTTTGTCGGTTCATCGTCCGCGTTTGCGTTGATGCAAAGCGGATTATTTTCGGAAATTGCATTGGTGGATGTGAACCGGGAAAAGGCGGAAGGCGAGGCGCTCGACATTTCGCACGGTGTTCCTTTTGTCGGGCAGGTGAAGGTGTACGCTGCCGATTATGCGGACATCATGGACGCGGCCATTGTCGTGGTAACGGCAGGCGCTGCGCAGAAGCCGGGAGAGACACGTTTGGACTTGGTGAACAAGAATATCCGCATTTTTCAAAGCATTCTGCCTGAGTTTAAGAAACGCAACTATGGCGGTATTTTGCTGGTGGTATCCAATCCCGTCGACATTCTGACGTTGGCAGCGTTGGAACTGAGCGGCCTTCCCGAACAGCGTGTGATCGGATCCGGTACGGTGCTGGATACGGCGCGCTTAAAGACGGCACTTGGAGAACATCTTGACGTGGACAGCCGAAGCGTGCATTCCTTTATTATTGGTGAGCACGGGGACAGTGAGATGGTTGCGTGGAGCAGTACCAATGTTTCGGGCATTCCCCTGAACGATTTTTGCGAGATGCGCGGTCATTTCTCGCATGATGAAGCGATGGAACGTATAGCAGACGAGGTACGCAACAGCGCCTATGAAATCATCGCTAAAAAACACGCGACCTATTATGGCATTGCGATGTCGGTCGTTCGCATTTGTAAGGCCATCGTCATGAACGAACACTCCATCTTGCCGGTGTCTACGATGATGCACGGTGAATATGGTGTTGACGGCATTTGTTTGAGCATGCCGGTCATCGTTGGAGAAGAGGGTGCGGGGGTTCATGTGCCCCTGGTTTTGAATGATGAAGAGCAGGAAAAACTGCTTGCCTCAGCCAATGCCTTAAAGGAAGTCGCACGCTCCGCCGGATTATAGTACGCGGTCGACCGTTAGCAAAACGCACGACCCGCTGAAAACAGGAACGGGTCGTGCATCACCCCGAAAGGAGTCTTTTTGCTGCAACTTCTTCTGGTTATCATCTATTTCGCTTTTATCAGCCTCGGCCTTCCGGACGCCTTGCTCGGCGCCGCATGGCCGAGTCTTTATCCGAGCCTTGGCGTTCCAATTTCCTATGCCGGCATGATCGCCATGATTATTTCCGCCGGGACAATTGTGTCGAGCTTGCTCAGCGACCGACTAAATCGCCGTTTCGGAACCGGCCGCATTACTGCATTTAGTGTGTCCCTCACGGCCATCGCACTATTCGGTTTTTCTTTTTCGTCCTCTTTTATGCAACTCTGTTTTTGGGCCATTCCTTACGGACTAGGCGCAGGGAGCGTTGATGCCGCCTTAAATAATTATGTCGCTTTGCATTACGAAAGTCGGCACATGAATTGGCTGCATTGTATGTGGGGCGTCGGGGCATCGCTTGGACCGTACCTGATGGGACTTTGCCTAACGCATGGATGGGGATGGGCAAACGGCTATCGCAGTGTCGGCGTGATCCAGGTTGTTTTGAGCGCCGTTTTGTTCTTCACGTTGCCGTTGTGGAAACAGGCGGAAACGAAGCGTCCGGCGGCGAAATCAGAGGAAAAATCGGAGAAAACATCGGAGGGAAAATTGGAGAAAAAGCCCGCTTCGGCAACAGGACTTTCCGCGATTCTTTCTCTTCCCGGCGCTAAAGCGATACTACTATGTTTCTTCTGCTACAGCGCACTGGAAGCAACGGTCGGTCTCTGGGTAAGCAGTTTCCTTTCCTTGGCCATCGGCCTGGATCCGGAAGTGGCTGCCGGTTTTGCCGGCCTGTTTTATCTTGGCATTACCGGTGGACGAGCTGTTTCCGGTTTTCTTTCGTTGCGCTTCAATGATGACGCTCTTATTCGCGGTGGTCTTCTGACCATCGGTCTCGGCCTTACCTTTCTGGGAATGAGCCTGTTTTGTGGTATGCTTTGGGCAAATTATGCAGAATCGTTGCCCACGATACTCGCTCTTATCGGCCTGGTGCTGATGGGATTGGGCTGCGCACCGATTTATCCCGGCATTATCCATTCCACGCCGGCACATTTCGGTGAAGACCATTCACAAGCGATGATCGGCATGCAGATGGCATGCGCCTATGTCGGATCATGCTTTTTGCCGCCCCTTTTCGGCGTTCTTGCCCGGGGCCTTTCCGTTTCGCTTTTGCCACTTTATGTGCTTATTTTGCTCGCATTGATGGCGTGGATGCATCGGCGCGTGTTACGTGAAACCGATGTGTGATGCTTGTTTTGCCGGCATTAATGTTGGTGATGCCCAGTGCATGGTAAGTGAAACCGTTATGCAGTGACTGTTTAGCGATGGCTGTTTGGCTATGCCCGTTCGGCTCGGCTATGGCCGTCCGGCTTGGCGATGCCCATCTGACTCAGGAAAGGAGATGCAATGCAGTATATCGGTGATGTTTATCGGCCTCCCTCGGAGGCATCTTCGTTCATTTTGCAATGTACGGTGGGATGTGCGCAGAACACCTGCCGTTTCTGTTCCATGTATAAAAAGGATTCCTTTTTCATGCGTCCCCAGGAGGATATTCTGGCGGACATCGCGGAAGTGGCGACGCATTGGCCGGCGCTTCGCCGTATTTTTCTTGCGGATGGTGATGCGTTGGTGATGCCCACGCCGCGTCTGGTCGAGATTCTGGAAACGGCGCAACGACATTTTCCGTTCCTCGAACGAGCCACAGCCTATGCCACAGTTCGGGATGTGTTGGCGAAAAGTGATGAAGAATTGCAGCAGCTTCGCGCATTGGGTTTGACGATGATTTATCTGGGCTTGGAAAGCGGTTCCGATGAAATCCTGCAACACATTCATAAAAAGCAGACGCAGGCAGATTATGTAGAGGCCGTCTTGAAGGCAAAGCGCAACGGTATCGATTCCTCGGTAACGCTCATTTTCGGACTGGGCGAACAGGAATTAAGCGACCTGCATATTAACGAAAGTGCGAAGGCCATCAGCTTGTCCAAACCGGCCTACGTCTCCTTTTTAAGCTTGCACCTGAGCCCCGGCGCACCGCTCTATGACGACGTCAAAGAAGGTCGCTTCACGCTTATCAGTGATGAGGAGATTTTAGATGAAATGAAACGTTTCATTGAACAGGTGGATAGCGAAGGGACGATTTTCCGCTCCAATCATGCCTCCAACCCCGTACCCGTCGGCGGTACCTTTAACCGTGATCGAGCCCACATGCTGCAGCAAATCGAAGAGGCACGTCGCTGGCAAGCCTATCGTCCGCGTTCCTGGCGGGAGCTGTAGATCGTCAATCTGCGCATGACGGGCGCTTCACGCCGCTTGATCCGCTATAGGCGGCGCAGTGATAGAAGGTGCGCCGCTCCAACCGTCAACTGTGGCGCGATTCTCCTTGCAAAATGTGTGTGACAAAGTGTGTGACCCTGGCCTGGTGAAACAATATCTCGCAGCCAGGGTCGATTTTTGTGGCGAAACCCTGGCTGGTAAGAAACAATTTTGTCAGCCAGGGTCGATTTTCATTCTTGGCCCCTGGCTGGGTAAAACGAAGTGCCGTTGTCAGGGGTTCTCTTTGCTCGCCAGACCCTGGCTACAGAAAATAGCGTATACCAGCCGGGGTCGAGCTCCTTATTCTGACCCTGGCTAGGGGATAAAACTTTTTCCAGCCAGGGTTGGGTAGCGAAGCGCCGCCAAAAATGATATTGACAGAGCAGTGGAAGGTGGAGCGCCGCTTGAACAAATGCTGGCGGCGCAGTTTTCAGAAGGATCGCCGCCTTCGGCGGCGTTTTTAAATCGCCGGCCAAAGGCCGGCTCCTTATCCTGTAGAGAGGAAATGTCGAAAAGGGCGAAACCCCTCTACAGCCGGTCGCCATCCTGTAGAGGGGAGATATCGAAAAGGGCGAAACCGCTCTACATCCTCTCGTCATCCCGTAGAGCGGAATGCTTGAAAAACGAAAAACCACTCTACACATGGTCATGCTCCTGTAGAGTGGAATTGCCGAAAAGGGCGAAACCGCTCTACATCCTCTCGTCATCCTGTAGAGTGGAATGGCGGAAACAGGAAAAACCACTCTACATCCGCCTGCACACTGGTAAAATGGTTTTGCGATAATTACAAAACAGACACAATTTCTGTGACACGAAAAGAAAAATCAAGCGGAGCGCCGCTTGAACAAATGCTGGCGGCGCAGTTCTCAGAAGGATCGCCGCCTTCAGCGGCGTTTTTAAATCGCGGGCCAAAGGCCGGCTCCTTCTTGGCACCGCAATAGCATTGAGCGGCGCCCAACCACCGACCGCAGGTCGGCACCGCCTTTCTATGATGGTGGTGGAATTGCGATTTCAGCAAATCACCACCATCGCCGAAGCCACAGATGATGGTGGTGGAACCGCAATTTCGGCAAACCACCACCAACGCCGAAGCCACAAACGATGATGGTGGAACTGCGATTTCAGCAAACCACCACCATCACCGAAGCCACAAACGATGGTGGTGGAACCGTAATTTCAGCCAACCACCACCATCTCGGCGCCTTTCCTTTCGCCCGCGGCCTTCATCCGGCCGTAGGCTGCTGATAAATCTTGTTTAATTCGCCTGCTGGTGCCACCATCGATTCACAGGGAGCTTGCTTAGAGAGTCGCACGAATGCAGGTGACTTTGCTTAGCACCGGCCGAGCGACCGCAGACAGCTTTGCTTAGCGAGCCGCCGACCGCAGGCGACTCTGCTTAGTGTCCCGAGCGAACGCGGCAGTTTTGCTCTGCTCAGCAACACCTATGTTAAAATGGAGGATAGGAGGCAATCATGCAAAAAGCTCTTTATCGCGCCTACCGTCCACAGACCTTTGACGAGGTGGTCGGCCAGGATGCTATTGTTACCGCATTGAAAAATCAGATCATGACCGGGCATATCGGCCATGCGTATCTCTTTTCCGGCACACGCGGCACGGGCAAAACGTCCTGCGCCAAAATTTTTGCGCGCGCGGTCAACTGCTTGGAACCGCAGGAAGGCAATCCCTGTAATGCGTGCGCCCATTGTCGTGCCATCTTGGACGAAACCACTATGGACGTCGTCGAAATGGATGCCGCCTCCAACCGCGGAATTGACGACATTCGGGAGTTAAGGGAAACCGTCATTTATCCGCCAGCACAAGTGCGTTACAAGGTCTATATCATCGACGAAGCCCATATGATCACCAAAGAAGGCTTTAATGCGCTACTGAAGATGATGGAAGAACCGCCCGCACACCTGATTTTCATTCTAGCGACGACCGAGCCGGAAAAAATTCCGCCCACCATTCTTTCGCGCGTCCAGCGTTACGAATTTAAGCGCATTGATGTGGAAGTTATTACGCAACGCCTTTCCTACATTGCGAAAAAGCAGGGCGTTACGATTACATCGGAAGCATTGACCACTCTGGCACGTGCCGCGGACGGCGCTTTGCGTGACGCGCTCTCGCTGCTCGATCAGGTGATGGCCATGGGCGAGACCGATATCACGGAAGAACTGGTTGATCGTGTGCTCGGCACTGCCGGCAAGTTGTCGCTGACCGAGCTTACGCGGGATGTGCTGAACGATCGCATGACTGCAGCGATGACCCATGCCGTCTCCCTCCTTCAGGAAGGAAAAGAGGCCGCCGTACTCCTTCGGGAATGGATCGCCTATTTTCAGCAATTGTTGCTGATCAAAGGGGCCGGCAAGGAGTGGAAGGCGCCTATTTCGGACATGGAACGCCGGGAGATGGAGGAGCTCGTTGCCGACGTTCCCATGATGCGCCTGCTCGACTCCGTCGATCACTTGGTGGAAACCGAGGTGCTGTTGCAGAAATCGGATCATGCCGAAACGTTGTTTCTGGCTGCCGTCGCTCGACTCATCAACTATGCCTCCCCGCGCGTACTGGAAAGCCGCATTGCCGCGCTGGAACAAAAACTGGCCATCGTGGAACGTTGGCAATCTCCGGAAAAAGCCATCCGGGATGCGTTGGATCGATTGCAGGCGGTTGCGTCCACCGCGCTACAGGCTACTATTCCGTCGGCCAAAGAGCCACCGACGTCTGCCGTTGCATCCATCGCGCCACAGCCGATCGACGCACCCCAATCATCGGCATCACCGAAACCCGCTGCTCCGCAGCCGGCTGACGTACCCCAATCTTCGGCACCACCGAAACTCGCTGCACAGCCGATAGCACCCAAAAGCCCGGAACCGCCAAAAGCTTCACCGCAACCCGCGACAGCTTCACCGCAACCCACGACGGCTTCGCAACCGACTGCGCCATCCAACTCCTTTTCGGCGGATCCCGAAGGTTGGTATCGACGCCATGAGAATGCCTGGCGCAATGTTGTGGAAAAAGAAAAAATCGTGCCCACGTTTTTTCTGGGACGTTTTGCTAAAATAGACGTACACCAGGGCGAGGCTTACGTTTCCTATACCCGGGAAAACGAAGCAAAAGGCGCCCTCCTCAAGGGAAAAGAAGAAGAACTGTCCGCCGCATTTTCCCGTTTTGCCGGGGAAACGATCCGCCTGCATCTCGGCGAAGAATCACCGGCAAGGCGACCTTCGAGCAGCACAACCGGGTCGACACAATCAAAGGATTTGACGAGCTTGTCGACGCAACCTAAGAACGGGACACAACCTGAGGGCAGGAAGCAACCTAAGGACGGGACGCAACCTGAGGACAGGAAGAAATCCAAGGACGGGATGAGCACGTCGACAAAAACGACAACTGTACCAACGACTGCCGTGCCAACAACGCCTTCCGCGGAAATGGCGACAGACAAAGGGCACAAACCGACGAGCGTGTCCGGCGAGGAGACTCCCAAGCCGGAATCAGACTGGACATGGCAGGAATTACAACGCACCATCCCCAAAGAAATACTCAAGAAGATAGAATAAGGAGGAGACATGAAGGGATTCAAAGGACCGCGCAGCGGCAACAATATGAACAATATGATGAAGAAGATGCAGCGCCTGCAGCGTCAGATGGAAGAGACGCAGCAGAAGATCGACGCAACCGAAATCGAGACCAGTGCCGGCGGCGGTGTCGTCAAAGTCAAAATGAACGGAAAACATGAACTGTTAGAGCTTGTGATTGATCCGGAAGTCGTGGATCCCGAAGATACGGAAATGTTGGCGGATCTCGTCATGGTTGCCGTGAATGACGCGATTCAGCAGGCGACAGCACTTAACGAATCGGAGATGGGACGCCTAACAGGCGGAATGAACATTCCGGGACTCTAATATTCTGAATTCGACTAATTTGGGACGTTACAACCTCGAATGTAAATAAAGGAGGGGACATGAACGAATTTCCGGCGTCCGTAGAGGTGCTGATCGAACGCTTTCGTCAGCAACCTACCATTGGGAAAAAGACGGCACAACGTCTGGCGTTGCATGCCCTGAAAGATCCGGCCGCCACACGCGCCTTTGCCCGCGCCCTTTTGGACGTGACGGAGAAGGTGCACCGCTGTCGCATTTGTGGCAATATCACCGAAGAGGCGATTTGCCCCATTTGCGCGTCCACGAAACGCGACCATTCCGTGATCACGGTTGTCGAAGACGTCACCAATCTGTTGGCCATTGAGCGCGGCGCCGCCTATTTCGGCACCTACCATGTGCTGGACGGCCTGCTATCGCCCATGGATCAGCGAGGACCGGAAGATATCGGCGTACACCGCCTGTTACAGCGCATTAAAGACTCCTTGAACAGTTCTACGCCGGTAAAAGAGGTCATTCTGGCTCTTTCGCCTACGGTGGAAGGGGAGACCACCATGCTTTTTCTGGCGGATCAGCTGGAAGCATATCCTGTGCGCGTCAGCCGCATTGCCAGTGGCATTCCCGTCGGCGGTTCACTCGAATATTATGACGAATTAACGCTTGCTCGCGCCATGCAAGATCGTCGCGCGATGAACGACCGCTAAGGTGAAGAACCGCCGCGGTGTTTTTTCGCCGACCATCATGCGCCGTCGCGCGATGAACGACCGTTGACATAACGTAACGAACGCGTCAGCACGTGTTACGAAAGGCCTCGGCAGCACAGTCCGACGGAACGCACGGCCTTATTTCCGACCGGCAAATGCTCGGGCGCACGTGACCAACCAGGAAAAAATGGCCTGCTGAGCATCATCTTTGGCAGCCATCATTTCCGGATGCCATTGAACGGCGAGAAATGCAGGCATTTCCGAACATTCCAATGCCTCAATCACGCCGTCTTTTGTTTGCGCACTGACAGAAAGAGACGGCGCGACGTCTTTCACTGCCTGATGATGAAAGGAATTCACCCAGACGCTTTCACCGAATAGATCTGCAAGAAGCGAATGTGGCCGAATTTCCAGCGCATGCACGCCATATTCCCGTGGCACGTTCTCATTGCTGTGATATAGTGAAGAAGGTTTTTGCGTAGGCAAATCCTGATAGAGCGTTCCGCCGAAGGCAATGTTGAGAAGCTGCATTCCGCGGCAAACGCCAAGCATGGGAAGATTCCGTTTCTTTGCCAATCGGGCGAGGGCGGCTTCGTGTTGATCCTGCTCGGGAACAACGAGACCGCAGGTCTTTTCGGTGCTTTCGCCATAGAGTGGTGTATAGAGATCCGCGCCGCCGCAGAAAACGATGCCGTCGAGCACGTTGAGGAGCGCTTCGCGCTCTTCTTGCGTTTCTACCGTCGGCAATAGTATAGGCGTTGCTCCGGCGGCCGAAACCGCGCGTACAAAATCATCTGTGCAGACATGATAGCTTTGGCCGGGAACGCCCATGTGTAACATGGCGCCAAGCTTATCGTTGTGGGTGTAGGTCGTACTAAGACCGATAATGGGCTTCATAGCAGACTCCTTTTCGCTTTTTTTTTCATTGTAGCCCGTTACAACCGACCCTCGCAAGCTTTGCGGAAAGCATGTCTCCAGAAACAGCAGGCTTGTCACACAACGCGGCGGGGAAAAGCAATCCGGCGTTGCGTCTCATCGAAAACGTGATCTCTAACCATTGGCACGTTCTGCCAAGCATATTTGTCATAATCTGCGCAAGCTGCGCAGAAGGAGGAAGAATGAAGGCACAGTCCGTATTGGAAGTGAATACGACGAAAATTCGCGAAAATCTGTTGGCGATGGGTAAGGATCATCCGCAATCGATTTTCGGCGTCGTCAAGGCGGATGCCTATGGCCTGGGCGCGGTGCGCGTAGCACAGGCAATTCGCAATGAGGTTGCCGGCTTTTGTGTCGCCACCGTCTCGGAAGCGTTCAACTTGCGTCAGACGATAGGCAATAAGCCGATTCTTCTGTTCGGCTACACCGATCCGGACGATCGCCCTGAACTCATTCGCATGGGCATTCGTCCTGCTATTTCGACCTTGGCGGATGCCGAGGCATGGAATCGGGAAGCGGAAAAACTGGGCATTTGTGCACCGATTCATATTGCTCTGGACACGGGTCATCGCCGCATCGGTTTTCTGACGGAAAGCGATGAAGCCTTTGCGGACATTTGTGCCGTCGCCAAGCTTTCACATCTGCGCATTGAGGGGCTCTTTTCCCACTTTGCGACAGCGGATGAGGCACCGTTTCCGCATCCCTTTGCACAGGAACAACTTTCCCGGTTTCAGCGGATGGCCGAACGCCTAGAAGCGGCCGGCATTCCGATTCCCTATCGTCACATCGCCAACGACGCCGGTCTTCTCTTCTTCCCGGACGAAGAACTTTTTGATGCAGCGCGGCTGGGCATTTGTCTCTATGGACACTATCCTTCCATTGAAAGCGAAGCGGCTTGTGATATCGATTTGCAAATTCCTTATCGCTGGACGGCACCTATTTCCCGTGTGAAATGGATGGACGAAAACGAGAGCGTGGGTTACGGGCGGACGTGGTTCAGCAAGCGCAAAACCAAGGTAGCCACCGTGCAGGTTGGCTATGCGGACGGCTATCCGCGCATTCTTTCCGGCCGCGCAATGATGTTGGTGAAAGGTGTCGCCTGTCCGGTCATCGGGCGCATTTGTATGGATCAGCTGATGCTGGATGTGACCGACGCACCGCCGGTAGCCGTAGGCGATCGGGTTCTCGTGATGGGGGCTTGTGATTGGGAACACACCGATTCTCGCCGAATTCGCGAAGAAAGCGAGCGTGCATTTTCCGCGCTTTTCGGAGACGAAAGCCCGTTGACAGCAGCGGGGAAGACGACAACCGTCGATACTACCAAAATGGCGAGTGCTACGACAACCACGGCGGAACGTAACGATAGGAAGCTTTCCCCGGCAAGGGAAAATCGCTGGGGTATTTCCGCCGACAGTTTGGCCTATCGCGCAAGAACCATTTCGTATGAATTATTGACTGCCATCGCACCACGTGTGTATCGTGTGGAAGTGAAATAGAAAAGGATAGGTGCGCGACGAATCGTTGAACATCCTTCTTCGAACGTCTAATGCGCAACGTGCAAAACTTCAGCTCGAAAGCAATAAAAATCTCACAGAAAGGAAGGAAAAATGGAAGAAAAGTTCCTCACACCGAAACGAAAACTCGTCGTCACCATGCTCCTGTTCAGCACGTTGGGGCTGTTTCGACACGGGATTCTTTTTCCTTCCAGCGTAGTCGTATTTTTTCGTGCCTTGATCGGCTTCCTTTTTTTGGCGGCATTATTCGCCTTTGGACGGCTGTCTTTCTCACCCGCAGCGGTGATGAAATATAAAAAACGCATCCTTTTGGCCGGCATCATTACGGCGGCGGACTGGATTCTGCTCTTTGAAGCTTACCGGTATACGACCGTGGCTATCGCTACGATGTGTTATTGTATGTCTTCGCTGATGTTTATGTTGGCTTCGCCCTTTTTCTTTGGCGATAAGATTACGTTGCGCAAAGGAGTGGCCATGGGCGGCGCTATTTTCGGGATGCTCTTCGTCTCGGGTGTGATCAACGGTGAGCTGAAAGGTGGTCTCGGCATCGCTTTAGCGCTGATGGGCGCAGTCTGTTATGCCACCGTCATGGGAATCAGCAAGACGATGAAGGATGTGGATGGCGCAAGTCTTGCTCTTATGGAACTTGGTGTTGCGTCGGTGGTCATGCTTCCCTACGTACTGTTAACCGAAGATTTGACGCTTTTACAGGTGGACATGCGTTCGATCGTTTACACCTTAATACTCGGCGTGGTGCATACGGGTCTGGCCTATGCCATGTGGTTCAATGCCATTCAACATTTGCCCGCACCGACGATTTCTCTGCTGAGCTATGTCGACCCGGTTTCGGCCGTTTTTGTCTCGGCCATTTTGCTCAGCGAACCCCTGTCGCCGATTACGGCCATCGGATGTGTGATCGTGATCGCGTCGATGGTGTATAGTGAATTGGGCGGATCGGAAAGGCAGGCCGAAGCGAATTTGGTCGAATCGGCAGAAGCGATGCCGATAACGAAGGCAGAAGCGATTCCAATAACGAAGGCCGAAACAATTCCGATAACGAAGGCTGAAACAATTTCGATAACGAAGGCTGAAACAATTTCGATTGCGCAGGCCGAAGCAACGCCGATAAAGCAGTCCGTCGGATCCGCAACAGCACGCTCGTCAAATGAATGGAGGAAGTGATATGGCACATAGCGCCATTGTAGGCATCAACTGGGGAGATGAAGGTAAAGGCCGCATGGTAGACCTTCTAACGGAAGATTATGATGTAGTTGTTCGCTATCAGGGTGGCGGCAATGCCGGTCATACCGTGGTCAATGAACAGGGCACGTTTGCTTTACACCTTTTGCCTTCCGGCATTTTTCGCCCGGACGTGATCAACATTCTTGGCAACGGGGTTGCCGTGGATTGCGAAAACCTCTGGAAGGAAATGCAGGAAGTGGAGAAGAAGGGCGTAAAATTGCTACCCCCGCATTTTCAGATTTCCGAACGAGCATCTCTCGTCCTGCCTTGGCATCGTGATCTGGACGCTCTAGAAGAGGCACGCCTTGCCGATCAGAAATTCGGCTCGACCAAACAGGGGATCGCACCGTTCTATGCGGATAAAGCCGCCAAGAAGACCATTCTTGCCGGCGAACTTTTGCATCCCGCACATCTGCGTGCCCATGCGGAACAGCTTGTGGAATGGAAAAATCTTACGTTGACGAAGGTCTACGGTGCGAAGCCAACCACTACCGAAGAGGTTCTTGCCTGGCTGGACCAGTATGGAACACCCCTAAAGCCCTACATTGGCAACACCGCGAAGGTGTTGCGCGAGGCGGATCGTGCCGGCAAGCGCATTCTCTTTGAAGCGCAATTGGGTGCGCTCCGCGATCTGGATTTGGGCATCCATCCCTACACCACTTCGTCCAATTCCCTTGCCGCCTATGCGCCGGTCGGATCCGGCTATCCGGCGGTAAAATTGGACAACATCATCGGCGTGGTGAAGGCCTATTCCAGCTGCGTCGGGGAAGGTCCCTTCACCTGTGAATGGTTTGGAGAAGAGGCGGAGACCCTCCGCAAGGCCGGTGGCGAATACGGCGCAAAAACCGGACGTCCGCGCCGTGTCGGTCCCATCGATCTCGTTGCCACCCGTTACGGCGTGCAGGCTCAGGGTGCAACCACACTTGCTTTAACCAAACTGGACGTGCTCAGCTATCTTTCCGAAATTCCCGTCGTTGTGCGTTACACCGTAGAGGGAGAGGAGACTGACGAGTTCCCGTTCCCGGCTTGCCTGGAAGACGCGAAACCGGTGGAAATCACGCTTCCCGGCTGGAAACAGGATATTTCCTCCTGCCGCACCTGGGACGCCCTGCCTAAAGAGGCCCAAGACTACATCCTTTATCTGGAAAAAGCACTCGACTGTCCGATTCATTATGTTTCCGTCGGCCCCGAGCGCGACGCGATTATTTTGCGGTAATTGACAGGACGAGGAGTTTTTACACTCAGCAGCCGAACGCCGTTTTGACGTTCGGCTGCTTTTTTATTTTTCATAGGCACGTCCGTACCGTTTCGTTTTGTTTTCTGTCGGACGAATTGTACATACGTCTTGACAGTTCAGTCTTGACAAACGTTTTTTCTTGAGCTAACATTTTTAAGAATGA
Organism: Murdochiella sp. Marseille-P8839; assembly: GCA_019753405.1. Classification (GTDB taxonomy): domain Bacteria; phylum Bacillota; class Clostridia; order Tissierellales; family Peptoniphilaceae; genus Murdochiella. The sequence goes on from JAIKLF010000002.1 coordinate 72,469, forward strand.
TCCATTTAGATATGTTGATCTGTGTTAGCTTATACTAACAGAAGAGGGAACGCCAGTTTGCCCTTCGAGGGTATCCCTCACGGTGTTAGCTATAGCTAGCTCTATTCTATTAGTTAGCCATAGCTAACTAATAGAATATTACATACTTTTGGACACATCGCTAAAAGATGTGTTCCTGCGGGGAGGAGAATATGGTTTTAGAAAAACATAAGCTACGTATTTTTTGGCAAACCGTAGCGATGGTTATGGTTTTCGCGTTACTTATAGTTTCTATCGGCACGGAAAAAGCTTTTGCTGCGGAGGAAAAGAATACTTTTGAAGTACCTGTTAAATTGATGCACGCCTATGAAAAAAGTCAACCCTCCATGGGCAATCCGGCGATGCATCAAACTGCCGTTATTACGGAAACCAAAGATGGAGCAGATATTGAACTGCAATTTACGGCTTTAGACTTTATGAATATGCATGGTCATTTATTGAAGCTCTATGCTTGGGATGGAGAACCGGCGCCCGAACGAAACGACACCTGTAAGGAAACCAAGGTGATAGCAGAGGAAAAAGATGCGGGATTGGATGGAAAGCAGATGGTTTTCCCCTCGAAGATTGTCATTCATCGCTCATTGTTGCGAGAAAAAGAATTTTATGTGCGTGTGCGTGTGGACGCGATGGACAGTATTGCCGGTGGTGACGGCAAGGGAGAGCAAAACGCTCGTTTGGTCTTTGATTATTCCAAGGCCCCGGCTGCGCCGGCAGGAGCAAAGATCGCTCCAGAAGCACCGGATGCAAAAACACCTCAGGAAGAAAAACATACGACGGTTAACAAAAACTATGATCTTTCCACGTTAAAAGATGGCAATTACACCGTAAAGATCGATTTATGGCATATGCATGAGGATCGCCCCTCCATGGGAAACGGCTCCATGAATCATTTGGCGTTAATAAAAGTCAAAAACGGAAAAGTCGAATGCCAATTCACCGTACATCCCATGGGCGTGAGCGGGATTATTGCCTCTCTGATTACCTTTCAATATCCGGATGAACAGGGCAACTTAGCCTTTGCAGATGTGGTAGAGAAAAAATTGGAGGGTGGGAAGGCCAGCAAATTTAGCTTTCCTCTCTACAAGGGGGAAGAGTTCATGCACTGCATGGTTGACCCCAATGTTGCGGCCATGGGAAACAAACCGGTGGACGCGCGGCTACGCTTCTATTGGGATACGCTGGAGAAAGTGAGCGACACCTTCGTTCTTGAAGGCAGCACAGAAACCTCTTATGGTGATGTCTACACTCCGGCGGTGGATCAAACGGACGAAGCGTCCGGTATCCGTCTCTTAGCCGAGGAACGTGTGTTGGCAAGCGGCGCGGTTTTAAAAGTTGAGGAAGTAAAAGATGGTGCGCTATTCCAAAAGGCGGCAGATTTTGGCAAAAAGCATAGCCTCGATTTAAAACTGTACAAAATTGATTTTGTAGACGACACAGGCAGTCCGTTAAAGCCGGTGCGCCAGATTCGCCTGCAGTTTCCGCTGCCAAAGAATGCGAAAGCAGAAAAATGCCAAATTATAAATTTTGCGGAAGATGGCACGCCAAATCCTCTGCAAGCAAAGAATGTAGAAGGAAAAATGGAAATTGTTACGGCAGCCGATGGCTATTAAGCGGTTGCTACGCCGCAATCTGCAGCGATTCCGGCGTGGGCATTTCTTGGAGCGTCCATTGTATTCTTACTTGTTGTTATCGCTCTGATTATGCGACAGAAAAAACAAGGCAAGAAGAGTACAGCTGCGCTCGCACTGTGCCTTATCGTCGGGTTAAGCACACAACTGTTCTTTCTGCCTGTAACGGGTCATGCCGCTGCGGCAGCACCGGAAAACGGGGCGTATATTACGCGTATTTTCGGATCCTATCTCAACCCCGAAACGGGGAAGACGGAGGATGGCGGCACACAAAACGCCGCCATCGGTGAGGGAATGGTGGATGGCGTTGTTACACCTTCCGATCCTGCCGGCGGTTTTAACAGTGTATTTCAAAAACCGGCGCCGGGAGAGGAAAAATATGCCGACGCCCTGATCGAAAAACGCTTAGATGGCAAGATGTTTGCGACGATTCGCTTGTATCTCATGAACTTCATCAACTTCAGTGAAGAAGACGGTCCGTTTTTCAAAGTTCAACAAAAGGACGGCACATACCAAAAAACACCATACCAAATTACCAAAAGTCAGATGCAAGGAGTAGATGGGATCAATTATAGTGATTTCCGTTTTGAGGTACCGGCTGAGAAATTTAATTGCTCCATTGAAATGTTTGTTAATCCCATGGGGCGCGCTGTCAAGTATTTTGTTATATCGACGGGCGAGCTCCAGAAGGGCAATAAGGACTTCAATGACTACTTCGCTCAAGATGATGCCTATTATTTAAAGAAAAAACAACAGGAAAAGATGCTGTTGATTGGTGGGGGTGTGGCCGTAGTTGCCATCATTGCCGCAGTGTGGTTTGTAAAAAAAAACAAAACTAAAAAACAGATCCTGAGCGCTTTTCTGCTTCTGTTGCTGGCGACTTCTCTTAGCGCCTGCGCCGGCAAAGGCCCGGTTTATTCGGAACGTCAGCTTCCGGAAATCGGAAAAGGCATTGAAGTACCGGAAGAGTATTTAAAGGACGAAACCGACCTGAATGCCGTCAATAAAGATAAAAAATCAGAGCCCGAAGGGCAGGAACGCGTGGTTTGCACCTCGGTTGCTTTGTGCGAGATGATGAATCGCCTGGACATTCATTTGGTCGGCCGTCCGTCGACGAAATTGCATCGCATGCCGCCGCGCTACGACAATATCGTGCAGATCGGCATGCCTATGAATCCGAATATGGAAGTCATCTATTCGCTAAAACCCACGGTCGTCTATTGCCCGGATACCTTGCAGGACTGGTTGAAAGAAGGCTTTGAAAAGCATCATCTGCCCATTTCTTTTGTGGATCTTCGCAGCGTGGAAGGACTCTATCGCTCCGTGGAAACAATCGGCGAGCGCTTTGGGAAAAGCGAAAATGTGCAGAAATTGCTGAAAGAATACCATGATTTTTTAGCCGAGTATCAGGAAGCCACAAAGGGCATGAAAAAGCCACGCGTTTTGCTTTTGATGGGATTACCCGGATCGTATGTTGTGGCAACCCCGCGTTCCTACGTGGGAAACTTGTTAGCAATGTCCGGCGCTGAAAATATTTTTGAAGGCGATGGTAAATCCGAATTCATGAATTTAAGTACGGAAGAAATGTTGGCGCGGGATCCGGATATTATCTTGCGAACCGTCCATGCCATGCCGGAGGTGGTGAACGAAATGTTCCGCAAAGAGTTTGCGGAAAACACCATCTGGAAGAATTTCCGTGCGGTAAAAAACGGTAACGTCTATGACTTGGATGCAGGAAGTTTCGGCATGAGCGCTAACTTTGAATATCCGAAAGGGCTGGAACAATTGCGGGAAATTTATACACAATATAACGAGAAAGGCGTTTCGCATGAAAATGACAGCAGCCATTGATGCGACTTCTCGACACGATGGCAAACGCAGCGGTTTTTTTTTCAAACTGCTGGTATTGTCGGCTGCGTTTGTTGCGCTTTTGGTGTTTTCAGCGATTTTTGGAAGCCTGAAAGTGGGAGTCGTGCAGTTCCTTACCGGTCTTTTTAATGGCAAGGATGATCTCGTAAATGCCATCATCGATCTTCGCTTTCCACGTATTTTGATCTCTGCTTTGGCAGGAGCCGCCTTAGCTTGCTCAGGATGCCTTTTGCAGGCTTGCCTTAAGAATCCCTTGGCGGATCCGGGCATTATCGGCGTTTCGGGTGGCGCCCAATTTATGGATCTTCTGGTCGGCATGCTATTACCGCAGCTATTCTTTGCCAAGCCGCTGTTTTCGTTTTTAGGCGGTGCGTTCGGCTTCGGACTCGTCTACGCCTTATCGGTTCGGGATGGCTTGAAACCGCTTCGCATCATCTTAACGGGCATAGCGATCAATGCAATGTTTTTAGGCTTGGTATCGGGGCTCAAGTATTTTACGGGGCAATTGATGGGGGCGGCGCCTGGGTTAACTCTTGTGAATATCAATATGAAGGGGTGGCAGGACGTTTACTTTCTGTTGACCTATATTCCGGCTGGCCTTGTTGCGGCATTTCTTTGCGCGCGCTTGTGTGATCTCTTGTTGTTAGAGGAAAAAACCGTATCCGGCTTGGGGGTACGTGTTGGCAGAATACGTTTTATTGTATCCATAATCGCCGTATTTTTGGCTTCGATCGCCTCTTCTATTGTCGGGATTATTTCCTTCTTGGCTCTGATTGTGCCTCATCTGGCGCGGACGCTCGTAGGAAATGCACATCGCAGATTGCTGCCCTTTGCTTCCTTGCTGGGAGCTTTTATCTTCCTGTTTTTCGATACGCTGGGAAGAACGGTGTTTGCCCCAGTCGAAGTGCCGGCATCCATCTTCATGATGGTAATTGGCGGCCCGGTTTTCATTCTGCTCTTTCGAAAGGGGGATCGCATTGGCTATGGGAAATAAGGATCTTCTTTTTAAAGTGCAGCATATGGATTTTGCCTATCCGGAAGCGCCTTTGCTTTTCAAGGATTTTTCTTTGGCGCTGCCGAAAGGTGAGGTGATCGCTATAGTTGGACAAAACGGATGCGGTAAGAGCAGCTTACTGAATCTTTTAGCGAAAAATCTGCACCCGAGCAACGGAACCATAGTATTGGAAAATCGTTCATTGAACACCTTCAACAAGCGAGAATTTGCGAAACAGGTGGGCATGGTGCATCAACAAAACCATGCACCTTCGGATTTGCTGGTTGAGGAATTGGTTTCCTATGGACGAACTCCCCATAAATCACTCTTTACTTCTCGTCTATCCGCGAAGGACTGGGAAGTTATCGATCGCGTCCTGCAATGGACAGGTGTGGAGGATCTGAGAAAACGCTCGATTGGCACACTTTCGTATGGGCAACTGCAACGCGTCTGGATAGCGATGTCTTTGGCACAGGAAACGAAGATTCTCTTCTTAGATGAACCGACAAATTTTTTGGATATTCGTTTTCAAATTGAAATTCTGAAACTGGTGCGTTGGCTTAATCGCGAACAGGACATGAGCATCATCATGGTGCTGCATGATATCAATCAGGCCACGGCCTTCAGTGACCGCATCGTAGCCTTGAAAGCAGGAAAACTGCTCTTTAACGATGCGGTACAAGAATTCTTACAACCTAGCATTTTACGCGAGGTTTATGACATAGACCTTGAGATAGTTCATACAGGTCAGGTCGATCTGATAAAGACGGTCTGACAGGGTGAGTCCATATGGATTCAATGTATTGAAAGGAGATCTTCGATGGATAATAAGCGCAAAGGCACAAATATCCAAACGTGGATGTCAAAGGGACTGAGCTTTTTAATGGCCCTTCTTCTTTGCGTAACAACGGTCTTTTCCGTGCCGACGGTAAGTTTTGCCGCGGAGGGAGAGGAAACGGCGCAGACGGCAACCGAAGAACAAACTTTGTCGTCCGAAGGAACCTCTGTCGTTTTCAAGAGAGATTCGGAGGATAGTGAAAATCAGGAGTCTGCAACAGAGAATGAGGCGGAGGAGAACGAAGCAGAGATTAAGAACGCAGAAAATACGTCAAAGGATTCCGTCTCTGCTTTGCAGAGTCCACAGCCAGCTGGCTTAGCAGACGGCCTATACAAAGTGCCACTAAAGCTGATGCATGCGTACAGTGAAGGAAGACCATCCATGGGCGACAAGGCTGTGATTCAGACGGCGACCTTGGATGTGAAAAACGGGAAAGCCACGCTGTATATGCAAATGCGCGGTTTAACCTTCATGGGAATGTATGGTCATCTTTATAATTTGTTCCAGTGGAAAAGTGACGGAAACGGCGCCGATCCGTATAGCTTTAAAGGTAATAAAGAACAGGTTCCGGTGATTCGCACGGGCAAAGACAGCAACCTTTTGGGCGAATTAATGGACTTCCCGGAAATTCTTAAGCTCACGGACTGTGACGTAACAAAACCCTATGTACCGGTTTGTGTCTGGGTAGACGCTATGGACGCCATATCATCCGGGGGCGCTTCCTCTTATGACCAGATCAGAAAGGGCGCCGGCGAACAGAATGCGAAACTAACGCCGGATTGGAGCAAGGCGGAAAAATTAGCAGAAGGAACCGATTTAGAGGCGGTACTGTTGCAAGCCGGGATAAAGCAGTATGTGCATGATGCATCTCGTGATGCAGCTAAATACAGCGCAAAGAGCTATGCGCCGTACAAAAAGGCGCTGGATACTCTGGAGAGCCTCGCTTCCGGTGAACTCAAAGATGCGAACACACTGTTTAATGCGCTGCAGGAGTTTAAAGCGAACCGAAACAACTTAGTCGATGCCAAGAAGGCAGATCTCAAAGATCTGTTGGATCAGGCAAAAGAATTGAAGGAGAAGGACTATACCAAGGAGAGCTGGGACGCCTTGCAAAAGGCGGTAAAGGATGCATCGAAGACCTTCAACAAGGCCATGGCGAACGAGGCAGAGATTCAGAACGCAGAAAAAGCGTTAAAGGATGCCATTGCCGCTTTGCAGAAGACGCAGCCAGCTGGCTTAGCAGACGGCCTATACAAAGTGCCACTAAAGCTGATGCATGCGTACAGTGAAGGAAGACCATCCATGGGCGACAAGGCTGTGATTCAGACGGCAACCTTGGATGTGAAAAACGGGAAAGCCACGCTGTATATGCAAATGCGCGGGTTAACCTTCATGGGAATGTATGGTCATCTTTATAATTTGTTCCAGTGGAAAAGTGACGGAAACGGCGCCGATCCGAATAGCTTTAAAGGTAATAAAGAACAGGTTCCGGTGATTCGCACGGGCAAAGACAGCAACCTTTTGGGCGAATTAATGGACTTCCCGGAAATTCTTAAGCTCACGGACTGTGACGTAACAAAACCCTATGTACCGGTTTGTGTCTGGGTAGACGCTATGGACGCCATATCATCCGGGGGCGCTTCCTCTTATGACCAGATCAGAAAGGGCGCCGGCGAACAGAATGCGAAACTAACGCCGGATTGGAGCAAGGCGGAAAAATTAGCAGAAGGAACCGATTTAGAGGCGGTACTGTTGCAAACCGGGATAAAGCAGTATGTGCATGATGCATCTCGTGATGCAGCTAAATACAGCGCAAAGAGCTATGCGCCGTACAAAAAGGCGCTGGATACTCTGGAGAGCCTCGCTTCCGGTGAACTCAAAGATGCGAACACACTGTTTAATGCGCTGCAGGAGTTTAAAGCGAACCGAAACAACTTAGTCGATGCCAAGAAGGCAGATCTCAAAGATCTGTTGGATCAGGCAAAAGAATTGAAGGAGAAGGACTATACCAAGGAGAGCTGGGACGCCTTGCAAAAGGCGGTAAAGGATGCATCGAAGACCTTCAACAAGGCCATGGCGAACGAGGCAGAGATTCAGAACGCAGAAAAAGCGTTAAAGGATGCCATTGCCGCTTTGCAGAAGACGCAGCCAGCTGGCTTAGCAGACGGCCTATACAAAGTGCCACTAAAGCTGATGCATGCGTACAGTGAAGGAAGACCATCCATGGGCGACAAGGCTGTGATTCAGACGGCAACCTTGGATGTGAAAAACGGGAAAGCCACGCTGTATATGCAAATGCGCGGGTTAACCTTCATGGGAATGTATGGTCATCTTTATAATTTGTTCCAGTGGAAAAGTGACGGAAACGGCGCCGATCCGTATAGCTTTAAAGGTAATAAAGAACAGGTTCCGGTGATTCGCACGGGCAAAGACAGCAACCTTTTGGGCGAATTAATGGACTTCCCGGAAATTCTTAAGCTCACGGACTGTGACGTAACAAAACCCTATGTACCGGTTTGTGTCTGGGTAGACGCTATGGACGCCATATCATCCGGGGGTGCTTCCTCTTATGACCAGATCAGAAAGGGCGCCGGCGAACAGAATGCGAAACTAACGCCGGATTGGAGCAAGGCGGAAAAATTAGCAGCAGGAACCGATTTAGAGGCGGTACTGTTGCAAGCCGGGATAAAGCAGTATGTGCATGATGCATCTCGTGATGCATCTAAATACAGCGCAAAGAGCTATGCACCGTACAAAAAGGCGCTGGATACTCTGGAGAGCCTCGCTTCCGGTGAACTCAAAGATGCGAACACACTGTTTAATGCGCTGCAGGAGTTTAAAGCGAACCGAAACAACTTAGTCGATGCCAAGAAGGCGGATCTCAAAGATCTGTTGGATCAGGCAAAAGAATTGAAGGAGAAGGACTATACCAAGGAGAGCTGGGACGCCTTGCAAAAGGCGGTAAAGGATGCATCGAAGACCTTCAACAAGGCCATGGCGAACGAGGCAGAGATTCAGAACGCAGAAAAAGCGTTAAAGGATGCCATTGCTGCCTTGCAGAAGAAAGAAGATCCACAAAAAGCACAAGCGTTAAAAAAACTGCAAGAACAATTGACGGCGATTCGCGTTTTAAAGGAATCCGACTATACGCCGGAGTCCTGGAAACCATTGGCGATGCAAAAAGAGGCAGCAGAAGCATTATTAAAGAAGCAAGATGCTACGACAGAAGAGTTGCTTCAGCAGGTTAAGGTCCTAAAAGCTGCACTTGAAGGCTTAAAAAAAGCCACACCGGAACAGAAGCCAATGGTAGACCCTAAGGACCAAGTACCAAAGGTATGGAAGAAGAACGAAACAAAATCCTTTACTTGCCGTATTATAGCCCCCATGATGAACTTAAAGAGTGTCAAAGTGGACGGTAATGAGCTTGCGAAGGAAAACTATTCGGTCACCGAAGGCAGTACCATCATTACTTTAAAAGAGTCATATCTGAACTCTTTAGCG
>JAIKLF010000002.1:81399-261984 GCA_019753405.1 Murdochiella sp. Marseille-P8839
TGGAAGAAGAACGAAACAAAATCCTTTACTTGCCGTATTATAGCCCCCATGATGAACTTAAAGAGTGTCAAAGTGGACGGTAATGAGCTTGCGAAGGAAAACTATTCGGTCACCGAAGGCAGTACCATCATTACTTTAAAAGAGTCATATCTGAACTCTTTAGCGGCCGGTAAGCACACCTTGACGGTAGCCTTCAAAGAAGGCAACGGTTATGCAGCGGGAACGGTCGAACAGACCTTTGAGGTAAAAGAAGCACAACCGGCGCCGAATCCGGACCAACCAAAACCGAATCCGAACCCGGATCAACCGAAACCGAATCCGAACCCGGATCAACCGAAACCGAATCCGAACCCGACACCAAACCCAGGTGATTCAAAGCCGCAGCAGACAGAAATCTATTATGAGGTTCCTGTGGAGCTGATGCATGCCTATGAGAAGAAGCATTCCATGGGAAATCCGGCTTTAGTGCACACTGCGAAAGTGTTTGTAACAAAAGATGGATTGTCCTATGAATTGGAATTTACCGGCATGGCGTTTATGGGCATGTACGGTCACCTATGGAATCTCTACTATCGCAACGAACCATGCGGCGAAGAAGAATGGACACCGGCGGTTGTCTTGGAAGAGAAGAGCGACAGGGATTTGGAAAACAAGATGCGTAAATTCCCGTCCAAGTTCCGTTTAAATTGCACGGGAGAAGCGCAGAAGAACCTGCCGAATCTGAAAGCAAAGAGCCGCATTCACGTAAATGTTTGGGTAGACGCAATGGATGCGCTGAACAATAGCGCAAAGACATATGACAAAATTGTTAAGGGCTCCGGAGCACAGAAAGCCTATTTGGAGTTTGATTGGAGCAAGGCGGTAAAACACGAATCGACGCAACCGAATCCAAACCCGGATCAGCCGACGCCGAATCCTTCAACACCACTACAGAAGCCAATGGTAGATCCTAAGGACCAAGTACCAAAGGTGTGGAAGAAGAACGAAACAAAATCCTTTACTTGCCGTATTATAGCCCCCATGATGAACTTAAAGAGTGTCAAAGTGGACGGTAATGAGCTTGCGAAGGAAAACTATTCGGTCACCGAAGGCAGTACCATCATTACTTTAAAAGAGTCATATCTGAACTCTTTAGCGGCCGGTAAGCACACCTTGATGGTAGCCTTCAAAGAAGGCAACGGTTTCGCAGCGGGAACGGTCGAACAGGCCTTTGAGGTAAAAGAAGCTCAACCGGCGCCGAATCCGGACCAACCAAAACCGAATCCGAACCCGACGCCAAACCCAGGCAATACGGAACAGGGCGGTTCGGGAACCTCCCATGGCACGCAGTCAAAACCTCAGGGCAACACTAAGGGGCAAAGCAACATTACAAGCAAGATTTATAATGTGCCCGTAAAACTTATGCATGCGTATGAAAATCGTCCATCGATGGGCAATCCGGCGCTGGTTAAAACTGCGCGTGTCATTTGTCAATCAGACGGCAAAACGCAAGTGATTCTTTCCATCAACGGCATGGAGTTCATGAATATGTACGGCCACGTCTGGAATTTCTTCCATTATGTCGGAGGCAACCCGGTGGAGGCACAAGTCATGAAATGGCACAACGACAAGAACCTGATCGGAAAACTGCAGAAGTTCCCTTATCAGTTCAGCCTGTTGCGCAGTGGAAAAGAAAGTCGGATTAAAGTGCGTGTGTGGGTGGATGCGATGGATGCTCTGAAGAATGGAGCAAAAACGTATGATAAAATCCAACCGGGCTCCGGCGCACAGGACGCGTATCTTGTTCTCGACTGGTCAAACGCCACGTTGATTCAAGAAACGAATAGCGCACAGATTGCGGGAGGCGAAGAAAGTTCGCAATCGGCACCGGTTGATACTTCGGATTCCTCCCATATCACTCTTGCGGCAGCGGTTCTCATCGGCGGTATCGGTATCTTGGGACTGATGTATTACTTCAAGAACAGAAAGAAAGCGTAACAGCCTGATGGGCTAATAAACGCTATATTACAGGAGGGAAGCCACGAAACGGCATGAAAAATGCGGATTCGCGGCTTCTTTTCCTATTTTTTGGTATTATAAATGATGCTATTAGGAGGGGATGATGAAACGATTTTGCCTTTTTTGGCTGCTTTTAGGAATGGTAACGCTCGTTTTGGGCACCATCGGTATTTTCCTGCCGTTATTGCCCACCGTTCCGTTTTATTTGGCAACGGTCTTTTGCTTTGCGCGAAGCTCGGATCGACTTCATGATTGGTTTTTGCAGACTTCTTTATATGCGAGTACCGTCGGTACGTATAAAAAGCGGGGCGGAATGACATGCGGTATGAAAGCCCGCGTTCTGCTATTGGTCAGTGTGTTGTTTGGCATGGCCATCTTTTTCATGAGAAAGCACTGGATTCCTTGCGGCATCGTTGCGGTGGTTTGGTTGGCGCACATCTATGTTTTTTTGTTTCGCATCAAAACACTGAAATCGTCAGAATTGAAAAGGGAGGAGAAATGATAAAAAAAGAATTGCTGGCTTTGGTGCCGCAGGCAAAGAGGTATATTGCGCTGACAATACTCTGCCAGTGGCTCCAGTTAGTATCGCAGATTGCCGTGGTGTTTTCTCTGTCTGCTTTTTTGCAAGCGCAGCTCTTCGAACAGAATCCGAGCGTTCTGGCTATGTGTCTTCCGGCGTTTGCTATCGCCATCGTGTTGCGCTATGTCGGACAAAAAGGCCAGAGCCTTTTTTCCTATCGCGCCAGTGCGGATGTGAAAAAAGTATTGCGCGAAAAGTTATTTCAAAAATTGCTGCGTCTGGGACCAACCTATACGGCGCATGTATCCACGGCGGAAGTGGTGCAGCTTTCCACAGAGGGCGTGGATCAGATGGAGAGCTATTTTGGTGGTTATTTACCGCAGCTTTTTTATGCTCTTTTGGCACCGATAACGCTCTTTGCCGTACTGGCACCGCGTTATTTTAAAGCGAGTGTCGTCCTTTTGCTCTGCGTGCCTCTGATTCCGCTCTCTATCGTTGCTGTGCAGAAAATCGCCAAACGTATTTTGGCAAAATATTGGAATTCTTATACCGGCATGGGAGATCACTTTCTTGAGAATCTGGAAGGCATGACCACCTTGAAAGTGTACGGCGCAGATGCCGAAAAAGCAGAGGAAATGGATGTCGAAGCGGAAGACTTTCGTATCGCTACAATGCGTGTTCTTACGATGCAGCTTAATTCTATTAGCGTGATGGATCTTGTTGCTTACGGCGGAGCTGCTATCGGTATGTTTTTTACCTGCCATGCGTTTTTCAATCATACCGTTAATTTTTCCACTGCATTGAGCGTGGTACTGCTTGCCAGCGAATTTTTCCTGCCTTTGCGCTTATTGGGTTCTTTTTTTCATATTGCGATGAATGGGATGGCAGCAGCCGATAAGGTTATGCGCATTTTATCGCTCGAAGAGCCAAAAGACGGAACCGAGCCATTTCCGGACGGACAGGCGCAGCTCTCCATCAAGAATCTGTGTTTTTCCTATCATGAAAATGAGCCGGTGCTGCAAAACATTCGCTTGACTTTCCCGGAGAAGGGGCTGGTTGCTATCGTCGGAGGATCCGGCTGTGGAAAATCAACGTTGGCCAATATTATAGCCGGTAAGTATCGCAACTATGCGGGAAACATTCTGTTCTCCGGACAAGAAGCTAAGAATATCAAAGTGCGCAACTTGCATCAGGCGATCGTTCGTGTTGGCATGGACAGTCATCTTTTTAAGGGCACAGTAAAACAGAATTTGCGTATGGGAAATTTGAAGGCAACTGAAGAAGATATGAAGCTGGCTCTTGCGGCGGTGAAGCTGCAAGATGAAATACAATCTTCCGGCGGTCTCGATGCAGCCATTGCTGAACGCGGCAGCAATCTGTCCGGAGGGCAAAGGCAGCGGCTGGTATTGGCACGTGCGCTTCTGAAGCCTGCGAAATTCTACATTTTTGATGAAGTGACTAGCAATATTGATATGGAAAGTGAAGCCGTCATCATGGAGCAAATTTATGCGTTAGCCAAGGAAAAACCGGTGCTGTTAATTTCCCATCGCTTAGCCAACGTAGTTTTGGCGGAACAAATTTATTTGTTGAGTAAGGGAGAAATCGTACAACAGGGGACGCATGAGACGTTGATGCAAGAGAAAGGGCTATATCGCGACCTCTATGAAAAGCAGGAGAGCTTAGAGAAATTCGGATGGGAGGATCATGATGAAGACAGATAAAGCTATTCAGCGACGCAGCAGCCTTGCGATAATGCGACGCATGGTCGGACTGATTCTATCCCTTTTACCCATCATGATTTTGGCCATTCTTTTTGGCGTAGCGGGTTTTCTCTGCGCGATATCTCTTACGGTTTTAGCGACTCAAGCACTTTTACGCGTCTTGATGGAGATGCATATCGTGGAGGGAATGGCAGGACTTCTTCAACCTCTATCATTTTCCACCCTGCTTGGGGTTATGCTTGTATTTGCAGTGTTGCGCGGTATTTTGCACTATGTAGAGCAATATTGCAACCATTTCATTGCCTTTAAAACCTTGGCGCTTATTCGCCACAAGGTTTTTGCCGCCTTGCGCCTTTTGTGCCCCGCAAAACTCGAAGGCAAAGAACGCGGTAATCTTATCTCTGTTTTGACCAACGATATCGAGCTCTTGGAGGTATTTTACGCCCATACGATTTCGCCCATTGCTATTTGTCTTGTTGTTTGCCTCTTTCTTTTGGCATTTTTCTGGCAATACCATTGGTCTGTAGCCATGCTTGCCCTGCTCTCTTATCTTATCGTGGGGGCGTGGATTCCGGTAAGAAACGGCAAGAGAGGCGCCGAGGCGGGTCTTTCTTTTCGCCAAAAAGCAGGCGATATGAACAGCTTGGTATTGGAATCTTTACGCGGACTCGAAGATATTATCGCTTTTGATAAGGGGGAAGAACGCACAAAGCGAATCATTGAAGAATCGGATGCACTGTCGCGCGACGCAAAGAAACTGGCGGATAATGGCGGCACTCAGCGTGCCTTCACTTCTCTTATCATTCTTTTGGCGACCTTTGCGAACCTTCTTCTCACCACCTGGCTTTATCGCCATGGGCAGGTTAGCGTCGGTACCGTTGTAATTACCACAGTTGCATTGATGGGTTCTTTCGGTCCTACGGTCGCCTTATCGAACCTCTCCAATAATCTGACGTTAACACTGGCTTCCGGCGAGCGCGTACTGCGGTTATTGGAAGAAAAGCCGGAAGTGGAAGAAGTGCCGGGCGGTGGCGATGTAGACGTATCTTTTGAAGGCATGGCCGCGGAAGAGATCACCTTCAGTTACGGAGCGCGTCCGATTCTGGAAGATTTTTCTCTGTCGATTCCCCCCAAACAGATTTTGGGCATTCATGGACCGAGCGGATGTGGGAAATCTACATTGCTAAAGCTGTTGATGCGTTTCTGGGATGTACAAAAGGGTCGCATCACTTTAAATGAAGTGGATCTGAGAAAGGTGCCGGGTGGATTGCTTCGAAAAACACAGAGCTACATCAGTCAGGATACACACCTCTTTAAAGCCACCATTGGCGAAAACATCGCCCTGGCAAAGCGAAATGCCACTTCGGAAGAGATTTCGGAAGCGGCAAAGAAGGCCTCTCTTCATGATTTCATCATGAGCCTGCCGAAGGGGTACGATACGCCTCTTGCTGAATTGGGAGAAGGGCTCTCCGGCGGACAGCGGCAGCGCTTGGGCCTGGCGCGTGCCTTCCTACAGGATGGGGATTTGATTCTTCTGGATGAACCAACTTCAAATCTGGATGCCTTAAATGAGGGATTGATACTAAAAACACTCAAGGAAGAAGCTACGTTAAAAACGCTGGTGTTGGTTTCCCATCGGAAATCGACGTTGCGCATTGCCAATACGCGTGTGCAGATGAAACAATAGAGAAGTGTAAGAGTCATCTATCTCATGAGAAACGTTATGTACATCTATAAATGATGTCAGACCAAAAACCGGAGAGAGAATTTCCTGTATGCTGCCTTATTGCTGACGGTTTAACCGTCAGCAATAAGGTACTTTTTTGACGGATGTTAATCCACTAAGGACCGCTTGCGACAAGTTTCTTCAAGGGATCGCAAGGCTTAAGCACACAAACGTTTGTTGCGCGGAAAGTGGTGGGGATTTAGCGAAAACGCGCTTTCCCCACCATCGCCGCAATAGGGGGCTAACTTGCAGTTGGCATTTCGACGGCACCTTTTACTATAGAGATGCCGGAAGAAGTCGACCTCCAGCTGGCGCTGTTGCGACCTTTTCGCCAACAGAACTTTCCGCTGTAGCTCTACACCGTTTTGTTTTCCGTCGGACGAATTGCCTTGCGAGCGATGGATGCCCATGGTATAATATCCCCATTGCACGGATCATTAGCTCAGTTGGTTAGAGCGCCACGTTCACATCGTGGAGGTCGTCGGTTCGAGTCCAACATGGTCCAAAACCACATTTGCCCGCTTCGTTGAAATTCCAACGGAACGGGCATTTTTCATTTCGAATAGAAATAGGAATGGATGGGTATACTATTATCAGCGTCGGGAATGGGAATCCTTTCCACCGGGCGAAAGTCAAGATGTGGGAGCGCCGGTTGTTATACGAGAAACTTCCGAAAGCGCCGAAGATACCAAGTAATTAGGAACAGAAAGAGAGAAAACATGGCTAAAGATTTTATGAGCGAAGCAAAAGAAAAAATGGACGAGGCGGCAAAACATGCCGGTGAGATGAAAGACAATGTGGAGAAAAAAGTCGGCGAAATGGGCGAACGTGTTGAAAAAGCCGGAAAAGACGCCGGAAAGAAAGCGGAACAAACGGCAGAAGATCTGAAAGAAAAAGCGAAGGAAGGCGTGGATAGCGCTAAGGATTTCTTGGGCGGAATTGGGAAGTAGATATACCCCTTCAAGGCGGATCTGCAGTAGAGCACAAATACAACCATCGACACTTTACGTTCGATAAGAGAGAGTGTACGCAATGCGGTAAAAGCGATTTTCCCGGTGAAGTAGGGGGAAGAAGTCGATCACGCTACGGCAAGTTTACGGTGAACAAGACGGGTGAATACGACTTGAGCATGCCCAAAGGCAATTCGGATCAAGGGTATCCGCCAAAGGAAAGAAAAGAAAACAAAGGAATGAACAACAAAGCGGCGACAGATGTTCTGCCGCTGCTTTGTTGTTTAGGGTATGTTGTTGTTTCTAACGCTGTCTTGACAGGCTCTTTTCCTTCTGTTATTATTCCCTGAGTACGGACCATTAGCTCAGTTGGTTAGAGCGCCACGTTGACATCGTGGAGGTCGCTGGTTCGACTCCAGTGTGGTCCAAAAACAGACGCCCGTTCCGTTGAATTTCAACGGAACGGGCGTTTTTCATCTTTTGCAAACACGCCGTAAACAGCGGCATGTCCTCTACTACCAAGTCATCAGCGGTGCAGGCGGCTAACATCGCCACTAATCTTGATTTCGGGGGCACTCTGCATTTCAACGGCACCATCAACATTGAATCCGGCGATGATCCGCATTATAACCTCGCGGCCATCGCTGATTCAAGCACCGTTCCGCCAAACCCTGGCTTGAGAAGTTTCATCTCTTTGCCAGGGTTAAAAAATGGCGTTTAATCCTGGCTGACAAGATTTTTGGCTCTTAGCTAGGGTTCGACATAGCGTGCAAAAACCTGGCTGATGCAAATTATTATCTGCAGCCAGGGTTTGACAGGAGGATAAAGCCCTGGCTATGATATTTTGTATCGTTTAGCCAGGACTGGGCGACCACCGATCGACCCTGGCTGCCAAATTACTTTTTCGCCAGCCAGGGTTTCACTGCAAAAATCGGCCCTGGCTGTTAAAAATTTTGTTCAGCAGCCAGGGCTTGACCGAGAAAAATAACCCTGGCAAAGGAATGTTGCTTTCTCTAGCCAGGGCCATGCCGATTGTTTTTTCATGATAGGGCAGAGAGCGTGTCCGAAAAAGATAAAAATGGAAAAAAGGATACAGGTTTGACATCTAAAAGGCTGGAATATGTGTCCGGAAATAGGAAAAGAGAAAAAAGGGACACAAAGTTGACCTATAAAATGACGAAAGGTGTGTCCGGAAATGAGAAATGCGTAAAAAAGGATACAGATTTCCTCTTTAGAATGGAAAATTCATGTCCGAAAATAAGAAAAATGAAAAATGGGACACGGATTTTGCTCATAAAGAGGGGAAAAGTGTATCCGAAAATTGAGAAACGAAAAATTGGGACACAGTCTCTAGCCTCTGCATGTTCAACGCACACAAAGGAGCGCCGCTCGACCCGCCATTGGCGGAGCGTCTGCACAAAGGAGCGCCGCTTGCCCCGCCGTTGGCGGCGCGTTTGCAAAAGGCAACCAGAGACGATCCGCTTTCCAACAGCAGTGCCAAAAAAGTCACATACCTGCCGCATCCCGTGAAAATTCGCACCATCCGCGAGGCGCCTCTTCGACGAGTCACGACAGTATAAGTATAATGGAAAATGAAGTGACGAGGAGAAGCGCGCGTCGAGCGGACGTGCGCGAATTTGCAGAGTGGAAAGTCGAGCAGACACATGCGAATTTGCGGAGCAAAACCGAGTGGATGTGTACGAATTAACAGACCGCGTGCCGAGCGGATGTGCGCGAATTTGCGGAGCAAAATCGAGCGGACGTGTGCGAGCATACAGACCGAAACGCCAAGAAAACGTGTACGCATTTGCAGAGCAAGATGCTGAACCGTCGAAAGAATTATAAAGAACCTACCATCACGAACCGGGGGAGAATACGAATGAAAGCAAAAAAGAAACTACTTGCCTTGGGGCTTGCCCTCAGCATGCTTGTCGGCTGTGGAAACGGAAATGTCGGCGAATTTAATAGTGGAGGCTCCAATAGCAAGGACGGGCAGACATCCTCCGAGACAGGCACGTCAGAGACAGGCACATCTCAGGGCGAGAGCGGCCAGGGAATGCTGACGAAAGAGGAACTGCAAAAGATGCCGTTTTTGGGCGAAGGAACATGGATTACCGGTAAAAACGGCGAAAAATGGTACAAAAACAAAGGAACCTTCTATGATGCCTTTGATACGGTGATTCAGCTGACCGGCTACACCAAGGACGAAGAAACGTTTAAGAAGGCATTTACGATCTGCCAAAGCGAATTTCAGCGTCTGCATAAACTTTTTGACAATTACCACGAATACGATGATGTGACCAATTTGATGACGCTAAATCGCACGGCTTCCAAAGCGCCGGTAAAGGTGGAAGATGAATTGTTTTCTCTCCTCCAGTTCAGTAAGGACAATTACGACAAAACATTGGGCAAAGTTAACATCGCCATGGGCAAGCCTCTTGCGATTTGGCATGGTTTGCGCGAAACGGTCACCGCGGAAAACGAGCATGACCCGGCAGGAGCGGGCAAAACAATCGCCCTTCCTACTAAGGAGGCATTGAATGAAGCCAATCGTCACAGCAATCTCGACGATCTTGTTTTGGATGAAGCGAATAGGACGGTACAGATTCGTGACCCCGAATTGCAGCTGGATGCCGGTGCCGTCGCAAAAGGCTATGCGACCGAGTTGGTAGCGAAGAAGTTGCAGGCGGCAGGTTTGGAGCACGGAATCATCAGTGCCGGCGGGAACGTGAAAACGATCGGAAGCCCCGTCGACGATCGCACGCAATGGAAGGTGGGCATTATGCATCCGCGGCCGGAACAGAAGGATGTCTTAGCGACCGTTCTGGTATCCGCCGATACGGCTATGGTCACCTCCGGAGACTATCAACGCTACTTCGAACTGGACGGGGTGCGTTACGCCCATATTATTGACCCGGAAACCCTCTTTCCGGCAAAACGGTATACGTCTGTCAGCGTCCGAACAGCGGATTCCGGCTTGGCGGACTATCTTTCGACGACGTTCTTCATTGCCGATGAAAACGAAGCACAGCAGATTTTGGCTCATTATAGGGATGCCGATGTTGACGTAATCTGGGTGGACCAACAAATGAACGTTACGGCAACACCGGAGATCCTACCGGATATTGAGCTGGCTCCCTAATTCTGTGCAGATGGCCTTCTGCGCCCGTTTACCAACATCTTTGGGCCATACGGCCTAAACTTAACATAACCTTAACCGAATGCATGGTATGGGCTTAACCTTCCCCTCTTATCCTATGGACGGTACACAGAAATAGGAAAACAACAAGGATAAGAAAAGAAGAGGTGGTAGACAATGAAATCGACCATAAAAAAAGTATTCGGTGTGGTATTGGCGCTTGCCTTAGTCGTCACATTGGCGGCATGCGGCGGCAATGACAAGAAGGATAACAGTTCGGCTCCGGCGTCGGAAAGCGTCGCAGCGGAGAAATCGGAAGATACGGAAGCGTCTTCAGAAACCTCCGAAGCGGCCAAAGACGGGGAAGTAGATCCCAGCTTAAAGGGACAGATCAGTGCTTCGGGCTCCTCGGCATTAAAGCCGTTGGCGGATAAAGCAGCGGAAGCCTTCATGGCGAAAGCAAGCGGCGTGGCCATTACCGTGAATGCCGGCGGTTCGGGTCAGGGATTGAAAGACGTTGCGGCCGGCACCGTCACGCTTGGTATGTCTGATGTTTTTGCAGAGGAGAAACTGGAAGCCGATCAGGCAAAAGATCTTGTGGATCACAAAGTCTGCATCATCACGATGGCCCCGATCGTCAACGAAAAGAACACAGTGGGCGATTTGACCCAGCAGCAGATGATCGACATCTTCTCCGGCAAAGTCACGAACTGGAAAGAAGTTGGCGGCGCTGACCTGCCCATCATGCTGATTACGCGTCCTTCATCTTCAGGTACTCGCGCACTGTTCACGAAGTTCGCATTGAACGGCACGGAAGAGACCATGGGATCCATGGAAACGGACAACTCCGGCGAGCTGCTCCAGAGCGTCAAACAAAACGAAGGTGCAATCGGCTACGTTGCACTGTCCTACCTGGTCGGTGATCAGGGCAAAGGGGTTAAAGCGGTGAAACTGGACGGCGTGGAGCCGAATCTCGAGAACACCTACAGCGGAAAATACCCGGTATGGGGCTTCGAGCATGTGTACACCAAAGGAGAAGCCACGACGCCGGCAAAAGAGTTCCTGGATTACTTCATGGGTGAGGAATTCGGCAAGAACATCGAAGAGATGGGCTACGGCGTATCGTCCAAACTTGCTCCGGAAGCGATGACCGGGCATGACACGCCTTCAAAATAACGCACGTCTCCTTCCGGCATCCGTATGTCGGAGGACAAAGAACGGACAATAGGGAACGGAGGCATTGTGGAATGACAGTTTCGCAATGCCTTTTTCTTAGCTGTACTGCAAATGAGATAGGACGTGCATATGACGACGAAACAACAAGAACAGGCGACGGCAAATAGTATGCCGACGCAAAAAAGGCTGCGCACGCCTGCGGGAGAAAAGTTCAGACGAGAATGGTTGGGACGGGGATTCGTGACGCTTATGGGTCTCATCATCATCGTTATCACGATTTCCATCCTCCTGTTTCTTCTGGTGCGTGGGACGGCTTCCTTTACGCAGTTCCAACACAGTGTGTCGGACTTTTTGACGGATGCGAACTGGGCGCCGACCGATTCCTTCAACAAACCGGGCGAAGGTTCCATTGGCGCAGCGGTATTCATTTTTGGTTCCATCATCACGTGTGGATTGGCAATTCTTCTGGCCACCCCGTTTTCACTCGGCGCGGCGATTTTTATGACGGAAATTGCGCCAAAGGCCGGGCAAAAAATCTTCCAGCCGGCCGTAGAAATCTTTGTGGGTATTCCGTCCATCGTCTATGGCTGGGTGGGCTTGACGGTGTTGGTACCTTGGATTCGCGATACCTTTAAGGCGCCGGTCGGCGGTTATTCTGTCCTTGCCGCGGTGATTGTATTGACCGTAATGATCTTTCCGACAATTACCACCTATATCACCGATACTATTCGGGGCGTGCCGGACAGCTATCGTCAGGCCGCGTACGGCATGGGCTCCACGCGCTGGCAGGTGATTAAAAACGTCGTGATACCGGCGTCCAGTACAGGAATCTATACGGGCATCATCCTCGGATTGGCGCGTGCCTTCGGGGAAGCGCTGGCGGTTTCCATGGTCATCGGTCGAACACGGCTATTTCCCCAGAGTATTCTTCACCCTACGGCGAACATCACGGGCATTCTTGCCTCCGACATGGGCAACACCATTGACGGAAGTGAAGCGAACATGGCGTTGTGGAGCCTAGCGCTTCTGCTGATGCTCATTTCCATTCTGTTCATCGTACTCATTCATTTCTTCTCCGCAAAGCAGAAAAATAAACTGGATCAGGAGCATAAAGCGATGAAGGCGGCGGAGAAAAAAGAACCCTTGTTGGAAGAGGAGGTGGCCGGATGAATGAGCGTATGCGTTCGCGTATTTCGCGGGCAAAACGAATCGATCGTCTGATGACCTTATTGTTTACCGCGATTGGCGGATTCTTTCTCGTGTTCATTTTGTTTCTTGCCGGTTATATTATCATCGGTGGACTGATGAGCTATTTCCCGGGCGTGCTTTCGTTTTCGTCCAAGGGCATCGGCAACCAGCTGTTTAATACCATTTATCTTCTGTTTCTTTCCCTGGTGTTCAGCTGTCTTGTGGGTATTCCTGCCGGCATCTATATGGCGGAATACGCGGGAAAGGGAAAAACGACTGAGTTTTTGCGTATGAGCATTGAGTCGCTTTCGTCACTGCCGTCAATTGTTATCGGCTTGTTCGGCTATCTGGCTTTCGTGCTGAGCTTCGGCGCGAGTTGGAACTTAATGGCCGGCGCGATTACGGTATCTATTCTGAGCATTCCGCTCATTACAACGTCAACTGAGGATGCCATTCGCGCCCTCCCTCCCAGCTTCGTCGAAGGTAGTATGGCGCTCGGCTCCACGCATTGGTATGCCATCGTGCACACTCTTTTACCGGCGGCGCTTCCACGCATCGGCTCAGGCATTATCCTGGCCGCCGGTCGTGTGTTCGGTGAGGCGACCGCGCTCATGTATACCGCCGGTATGTCAACGCGCATCGATTGGTCCAACTGGGATTTAACTTCCCCGTTAAATGCACTCAACCCGTTCCGTACAGGAGAAACGCTTGCCTTGCACATCTGGGTTATGCGTTCCGAAGCGGTGGATCCGAACAGCGCCAAGATTGCCAACTTCTCGGCTGCGATTTTAGTTATCGTCGTGCTGCTCTTCTCCCTTGCCGCGCGAAAAATTGTCAGCAATATTAACAAGAAACAAACGGGAAGCGAGAAGAAATAGCGCCTCGGAGCAAAACGACGTCGCAAAGGAGAGTAGAGGACTACTATGGACAACAAACAACAGCCGCTTAAATTTGAAGTTTCCAATCTGGATTTTTACTATGGCACATTCCAGGCACTCAAAGGCATTGATATGGACGTGAAGGCGAATCAGATTACCGCGTTCATCGGCCCGTCCGGATGCGGAAAATCAACGTTTTTGAAGACCATCAATCGTATGAACGACCTCATTCCTGAAACGCGTGTGGAGGGGATGCTTTGCATGGACGGAAAAGATGTCTACAAGGATATGGATGCCTTGGAATTGCGCAAGCGCGTCGGAATGGTCTTCCAACAGCCGAATCCCTTTCCAAAGAGTGTGTATGACAATGTGGCCTACGGTCCGCGAATCAACGGCATCAAAGATCGTAAGACATTGGATGAGATCGTCGAGCGCAGTCTGAAAGAGGCGGCGATTTGGGATGAGTTAAAGGATCGTCTGCATAAAAGCGCGCTGGGGCTTTCCGGCGGACAGCAACAGCGCCTTTGCATCGCACGTACTCTCGCGGTAGAACCGGAAGTCATTCTGATGGATGAGCCGACGTCCGCATTGGATCCGATTTCGACAACGAAAATCGAAGACTTGATGTTCGAGCTGAAAAAGGAATTTACGATCATTATCGTCACCCATAATATGCAACAGGCGACGCGTATTGCCGATGAAACGGGCTTCTTTTATCTGGGCGAGCTCATCGAATTCGGGGACACCGTGCAAATTTTTGAGAATCCGCGCTATGAACGCACGGAACGTTATGTTACCGGTCATTTCGGTTGATCATCGCGGCAACGGAGGAAAACTATGCGGAACAACTTTGTGAATAAATTGGAAGAGCTCAATGCCAATTTGGTAGAAATGGGCGAGATGGTCAATCAATCCCTGTCCTATGCGTTGGGAGCACTGATCAGCAAGGATAAGGAACAGATTGACTATGTTTTGCAACAGGAAGAAAAGATCAATCATTTCTCTTCCGAAATTGAACAACAGGCGTTGCTGCTTCTGCTCAAGGAACAGCCTTTGGCGCGCGACTTTCGGTTCATTTCGGCGGCGATTCGCATGAACACCGACTTGGAACGCATCGGCGATCAGGCGGAAGACATTGCCGTGTTGGTGAAGCAGATGCTGACATTCGGATATCAGGAGGCGAATCTCGGCAGCCTGACCAAAATGTCGGAAATTACGCAAACGATGGTATCCGATGCCGTACGTGCCTTCGTTGAAGGAGACAGCGCGTTGGCCTATCATGCCGCTGAGATGGACGATGAGGTGGATGCTCTCTTTATGAAGGTTCGTGAAGAGATCATTGCTGAGATTCGTGCGGAGACCATTGAAGCGAATTTGGTGATTGACTTGTTGATGATTTCCAAATATCTGGAACGCAGCGCCGATCATGCCCAAAATATCGCGGAAGCCGTGGTATACTCGATAACGGGGGCAATGGAAAAATTTAACTGACCTTTTGCCGCCCGAATTTTTTGGACGGCTTTTATGATCGTGAGGATGGCATGAAACAGGTTTATATTGTAGAAGATGATCAAAATATTCGCGAACTGATCAGCTACGCGCTCAACAATAACGGTTATAAAGCTCGTGGATTCGAGGATGCGAAGGCGCTTTATGCGGCGCTCGACAGCGATGGTGCGCCCATTCTGTTTTTGCTGGATATCATGCTGGAGGGGGAAGACGGGTATTCGATTTTGTCCACGATTCGCAATCGTGTCGATACCAAAGAAATTCCTGTCATCATGGTCACGGCGAAGACGAGTGAATTTGAAAAGGTGCGCGGTCTCGACATGGGCGCGGACGATTATGTCACCAAGCCGTTCGGCGTACTGGAACTGCTTAGCCGTGTGAAGGCGGTTTTGCGCCGCTACGGCGAAAGTGAAGAGCGTTCTCTCTTGGTGCATAACGAAATTGCGATGGATCCGAAGAAGAGAGAGACAATCGTCGGCGGCAAACCGGTTCAGCTGACCTATAAGGAATTTGAACTGCTCTACTATCTGATGAATAATCTGGACGTTGTTCTTTCGCGCGACCGTATTATGAATGCGATTTGGGGTTACGATTATGCTGGCGAAACCCGTACGGTTGACGTGCATATTCGCGCGTTACGCCAGAAACTTGGCGATGCCGGCCGGTATATCAAAACCGTGCGAAACGTCGGGTATAAACTGAGCAAAGAGGCTTAACCGGGCGGAGGATCAAGCATGAAGCGCAATATTTGGCGTCATTTTTTAGGAGCCGGCATGATTTTTGCCGGCATTTCTTCTCTTATTTGTGTCGGTCTTTTGCAGGTGATTTTGCCGAAAAGCAACGTAGGCCAGCGTATTCCGCTGATCATCGGCGTCGTTGTGGTGTTGCTCATCACGGCGCTGGCGCTTTCAGCGATTTTTACGCAGCGCATCTACAACGAGAGCCTTCGTCCTTTGCGCATACTGGTGCGCTATTGGAAGGATTTGCTTTCCGGGAAGGACACGGACGGCCTTCCTGCACAGGAAGCCGAAGAGATGTTGGCAAGCCTCTTGGATACCGAAGAGGAACGCGAGAATTTTTTTCAACAGCTGGCCAATGTACGGGAAAATGAAACGATGAGACGCCAGTTTTCCGCGAATGTCAGCCATGAACTCAAAAGTCCGTTAACATCCATCAACGGGTATGCCGAACTGATCGCCTCGGGGATGGTGAATCCGGAAGACACCCGTCGTTTTGCCGACATTATTCATCGCGAGGGGGTTCGCCTACTCAACATGATCAACGAAATCATTCAGCTTTCTCAATTTGATACGGGCTATTCCGATTTTGACCAACGCGAAGAGGTGGATCTCCACGAGGTGCTGCGCGAAGAAATGACCTCACTTTCCTCCATGGCCGAGGAACGCCATGTGCGCTTAGAGAGCGATGTGGTCGGGGAGGGAGAATCCGATCGCGTCGTGCTGTTTGGTAATCGGCGCCTTTTGGCGGATGTTTTGCGCAATCTGCTCAGCAATGCGATTAAATATTCCAAACCGAACGGGGGATATGTCTTGACAAAGTTGCGTCAGGATGAACACAATGTAAGCATCATTGTGGAAGATGACGGCATCGGTATTGCCCCGGAATACCAGAAGCGCGTATTTGAACGCTTTTTTACGGTGGATCCGGGCAGAACGCGCAGAGACGGCTCAGGAACGGGATTGGGTTTGTCCCTGGTCAAGCATATTGTTCAGGTGCATGGAGGAATTCTGCGCCTGGACAGCGAATTGGGTAAAGGATCGCGTTTTTCGATTCTCCTGCCGCGTGACGCGAAAGAAACCGCATCCGTCACGACCGAAACGTCATCGCAAGAGAAGGAGAACTAACCTTCCGACGACGAACATGGCGGAATGGGCCTACCAAGGAGAAGGAATGAAAACGATTCTGATCACAGGCGGCCTGGGGCAGATCGGCACGGAACTGTCGACCTATCTGCGTCGGGCGTACGGAACGAACAACGTCATTGTCACGGATGTCGTGAAGAAGGAATCCCCCGTTGTAGAGGAGGGACCTTTTGAACAACTGGACGTGACCGACGGCAAGCGGCTGGCGGAATTGGTGGATCGCTATCATGTGGATACGGTAATGCATCTGGCGGCGTTGTTGTCCGCCGTGGCAGAAGCGCATCCGCAAGCAGCGTATCGCATCAATCTCGACGGCCTTTTTCAGGTGTTGGAAGTGGCACGCGAAAAGCGACTGGCGGTCTTTACGCCAAGTTCCATCGGTGCCTTCGGTGCATCCACGCCGAAAGTGACGCCGCAGGATACCATCCAACGTCCGAGCACGATGTATGGCGTGACGAAAGTCGCAGGCGAGCTCCTATGTGATTACTATTTTCACCGCTTCGGTGTGGATACGCGCGGCGTGCGTTTTCCGGGCCTGATTTCGTATGCGGCGCTTCCGGGCGGTGGAACGACCGATTACGCGGTGGACATTTATTATGCGGCACTGAAAGTGGGGCATTATGACTGCCCCATCGCGGCGGGAACGTTGATGGATATGATGTATATTCCGGATGCGCTGCGCGCCGTGCACGAGCTGATGGAAGCGGATCCGACGAAATTAAAGCATCGCAATGCCTTTAATATTGCGGCCATGAGCTTTGCGCCGGAGGAGATCGCCGCGGCCATTCAACAGGAATTGCCCTCGTTCACCATGTCGTATAAGGTCAATCCCATTTTGCAGGCCATTGCCGATTCCTGGCCGGATAAACTGGACGATACGGCGGCTCGTGAGGAATGGGGCTGGAAGGCGCTTTATGACCTGAAAACGATGACGAAAGATATGTTGCAGAATCTACGGCCGCGTTTGGTCGAGACAAAATAAGAACGTTGCCCGGAACGAAAGGAGCTGGCCATGAGCATTCATGACATGGAGTACTTGCAACAGAAAATTGATGGATTAAAGGCCGAAGGTCTGTATAAATCGTTTAAAGTGGTGGAAGGACCGAACGAGGCGGAGTGCGTGATCGACGGCAAAAAGGTGATCAACCTCTCCTCCAACAACTATCTGGGCTTTGCCAATCATCCGCGCCTAAAAGAGGCGGCCATCAAGGCGATTCGCGAATACGGCGTCGGTGCGGGCGCAGTGCGTCCCATCAACGGCAACCTGCTTTTGCATGAAGAGTTGGAAAAACTGCTTGCCGAATTCAAGGAAGAGGAAGCTGTCGTTGTTTATCAATCGGGATTTAACTGCAATGCCGGTACGATTCAGGCGGCGGTGGATGAGGGCGATCTCATTATTTCGGATGAACTCAATCATGCGTCGATTATCGACGGCTGCCGTCTGTCCAAGGCCAAGAAAACGGTGTTCCGCCACAGCGATATGGAGGACCTGGAGCGCGTGTTGAAAGAGCGCCGCGCGGATTACGATAAGGTGCTCATCATTACCGATGGTGTGTTTTCCATGGACGGGGATATCGCCAATTTGCCGGGCATCGTTGCCTTGGCGGAGAAGTACGACTGCATGACCTATGTGGATGATGCCCATGCCTCCGGCGTTTTAGGACGCAGTGGACGCGGTACGGTGGATCATTTCCACCTGCACGGCAAAGTGGATTTTATCATCGGCACCCTTTCCAAAGCGATTGGCGTGATTGGGGGGTATGTGGCAGGCAAGAAAGCTACGGTTGATTGGCTGAAAAATCGCAGCCGTCCGCTATTGTTTTCTACCGGCAACACACCGGCGGATACTGCAGCGATTATCGAAGCTATTACGATGTTGATGGAAAGCGAAGAATACACTGAAAAACTCTGGGCGAATGCACGCCTATTCAAAGAAAAGCTCAATACATTAGGCTTTAATACGGGACACAGCGAAACGCCTATCACCCCGATTATTATTGGGGACGAGGCGAAAACAGGCGAATTTTCCGCTCGACTTTTCGAGGCGGGCGTATTCACCAGCCCCATCGTTTTTCCGACCGTTCCTAAAGGGACGGGTCGCGTGCGCTGCATGATTACGGCAGCGCATACACCGGAACAAATCACGCGCGCGGTGGAGATCATCGATCGCGTGGGCAAGGAACTGGGCATCATCTAACGATGCTGTTGCCCCGTGTCTCGACTTGGCATCAAAGGAACACGCGGGCTTACGAAAATCGCGTTGCCATATCCCATAACATAAAGAAAGGCTGTACATCGAAAACCGATGTACAGCCTTTTGCATCTGCCTAAAAAGAGAGAGCTTATTTCAGATTTTTGACGAACATGCTGATAAAGGTGATCGTCTGTGGCTGGTAGATAATATCGACCAAGAACGCACCGACAATTGGCACGATCATCATAGCTTTACGGGAATACCCATAGCGGTCGTTGACCGCGGTCATGTTGACGATTGCCGAAGGCGTTGCACCCAAACCGTGACCGCAAAGACCAGCGCACATAACGGCGGCATCGTAGTCCGCCCCAAGGAGACGGAAAATGATGAAGTAGGATGCCAAACCAAGGAAAAGTACCTGGCAAAGTACGACGAGCAATACGCCGCCAACCAGATCCGCGATTTCCCAAAGTTTCAGCGTCATCAGCGCCAAGGATAAGAACAGGTTCAACATTACCGTACCGATACCATCCGTAAGGGCGAAGTCGAAATGATAGAAGCGATGTTTCTCATTCAGGTTGCGGACGATCACCGCAATAAACATCGCACCAACATAAGTCGGGAGTGACACGTTGAAGAGGCTCTTGATCCAGCCGGCGATGAGCGAACCGGCTGCCATACAGAGAATAATGACCACCACGTTTTGAATGAGCTCAAAGCTCGTGAGCTTCTCGTTACCTTCTGTGGTATTGACGTTTGCTGCATCGGTCACAAAGTCTTCATTGGTCGGCTTAAGGTGATGGCGTTCAATGAGCAGACGACCGAGCGGTCCACCCAACAGAACGGCGGAGATCAAACCGAATGTCGCTGCTGCGGCACCAACCGTTTTGGCGAGTGGGTAGCCCATTTCCACAAAATCGTTGCCATAGGACAGGGCAGCGCCGTGTCCACCAATCATGGAGATAGCGCTCGCAAGAAGCGCATACGGCGGTTCCAGACCGGTAGCGGCGGAAATGCCCATACCGATGCAGTTCTGAATAATGGAAACGACGCCACAGACCAGCCAGTAGATAATCAACAGTTTGCCGCCGCTCTTCAGGAGTTTCAGACTTGCACCGAGACCGACGGTGGTAAAGAATGCCAACATAAATACGCTTTGGAAGGGATCATCGAATACGAAAGTAAAGCTTCCGGTGGTATGCCCAATCCAGGTGATGAGCATAAACAGAAAGCCACCAACGACCGGTGCAGGAATACAGAATTTCGCAAGGAAATTGATCTTGCGCACCAGGACGTATCCAATGAGAAGAAGGATGGCGGCTAACGCAAGCGTCAGCACGCTGTTAAGATTGATCGTAAATAAATTATCGACAACTTCGAATGTCATAATGCCTCCTTTTCTCTTTTCGGCTTTTTCCTCTACAGATGCAACATAATTGTATCATGGATTCCTTTTCCCGTCGTATTTATTTTTTGTTAGGACATATATCCTTTTTGCTGATTTTCCGGCGCGGACAAAAGTAAAAAGGATTCCAGTTTATTGGAATCCTTTTCCATCTATCGTTTTCGTCTATCGCTTTTGTCTATCGATGCTGCAGATAATCCTGTATAAAACGGGCATCCTCTTTCGCCAGATCGTGATTTCCGGCCAGCTCTTCGACATGGTGTTCAAACTCATGACGCAGGGTTTTACGAACGTGGATCTTCAGTTCTTCTCGATTACAAAACGGAAATTGCTCCTTGAAGGATCCATAATACAGTTCAATATGTCTGCCGAGCGTATCGCGAATATAACGTCCAAGCACTAAAAGATCGTCGTGACGGGCTTTCGGATGCAGCTCCACTTGCGGCTGAATCTGAATTTGGCCGTTCAGTTCTCGGAAGAGAAAATCCGGAAGCTCGTCGGCCAATTCCCGTACAATTTGCTCAAAATCCGCAATGGAGGGAAAGTCATTTGGCGGAAGCGTTGCTCCGTCAGGTACGTAATACGGCGCAATCGCGCGCCATAATGCGGAGACGGAAAAACCGATCACCGTGTACGGATCGCCATTCACCCCGGCAAGAAAACCGGGCGGCATATCCTGCAGGCCGTATGCGCCGGCACGATCCAAAAGTTGCGGCGTGAGATAGGCTTGCAGCTGGCTTTCCATTTGCGGGGCATAGGGTGAAAACGTCACTTCCGCAAACGTCTCATACTGCAGCATGCCCTGCAACGTGCGCAGACAGACTGCCGTAACCACGGTATGCGTCTTGCCGAAATAGGAGCGCATCATTCGTTCCGCCTCGGCCATGTTGCGGGGTTTGTTGTATATTTCTTCGTTATGGACAACCATCGTATCTGCGGCAATATAGAGGGTGTTGGATAACAGAGAGAACGCTTCATTTTGGTCTTCGGCATCCGAATCGACAAGATTTTGTCCGCCGGTTTTCGCGTAGGCGAGCGCCCGGGCGGCGATGGCTGCGCGTTCCACCATCGGCTTTCCGACCGTCTTCGCCAACGACGTCTGCCGTATAGCCTCTTCATCGCAAGGAACGTGTTCCCGTCTCGGATGCAGAAACGCCAGCAAGGCGCGTCTTCTCGGAGAGCCGCTCATCAGCACAACGTGTTCAAAAAAACCGAGTGTTCCGTTTTCCTGCGGTACGGTCGAAAACATCCTTTCCTCCTTTTTGCGATCGGGTGGGCTTTGCCCGGATAGTTTTTCTGCGTGAAAATACGCTCGGATGAATATCCGGTAGAGTGGATTACTGCCCGGCGGGATTTTCAGTCGGGTAGATTTCCGTCCGGAAGGAGAAATCATCACAAAGAAATCAAAATTCCAAGCGTCGCGCATGCTACACTAGTAATGGATAAGTTATCCTTATGCATGACACATCAGCTGGCGGTTGGCGTTTCGTACTCGCCTGTCCTGCTTTCAGGCGACTGACGAAAGCAAAATCATCCGATGCCCTCGAGGGCATCGGATTTTTGTTTGTATTATTCAAGAACGAAATTGCCGTGTGCAAAAACCGTCTTTTCCTCGCCATCTGCCGTAATGCCAACAATGGACAAGTCTCTTGTGCCAACCATGAAATCCTCATGGATTTGCGAGACATTGGCACCGTGCGCTTTTAATTCATCGTCGCTCATGTTCTCTCCGCCTTGGATGGTTGTCGGGTAGCTTGCCCCGAAAGCGAAATGGCAGGACGCATTTTCGTCAAAGAGCGTTTCATAAAACAGCGTTTTTGAAAGGGAGATGGGGGAGTCATAGGGAACCAGCGCAATCTCACCAAGACGCACAGCGTTCTCATCTTCCGCCAAGAGCGCCTTAAGCTTTTCCTCTCCTTTTTTGGCGGAATAGGAGGTCACGGCACCGTCCTTAAAGTGCAAGGTGAAGTCTTCAATCAGGCTGCCGTTATAGGCCAGCGGTCGAGTGGCCACGAGTGTTCCATCCACCCCTTCACGATGTGGCATCGTGAATACTTCCTCGGTGGGCATATTGGGAACAAACGCTGTTCCGCGGTTATCCTTGGACGTCGCGGCGCACCAGATGTGCCCTTCCGGAAGACGAACAACAAGGTCGGTTCCGTTTTCCGCCCGATAGTGAAGCCGTTCGAAACGGTAGTGATTCAAACGATCTGCGCGCTCTTGCAGACGCTTGAGATGCGCCTGCCAAGCGGCCACAGGATCTTCCTCGTTGAGGCGCATGACGGAAAAAATCTGTTCCCAGAGTCGATGGATCGCCTCTTTGTCCTCCGTTGCATCGGGATAGACTTTTTTCGCCCACGCTGCACTGGGAACGGCAACGATGCACCATGAGACCTCATCGTTCATGGTGTAATGCCGCAAGGGCTTAAATTTCTTATTTATCGCCATTGAAGCACGCTGCACACGGTCATGATCCACACCGGCAAGCGCTTCCGGATCAGAGGAAATCAAATGGATCATGTGCACCCCTTTTTGACAATAGTATTCACGTTTGTCGTACAGAAAATCAGGCACATTGTCCAATACATCGAGGGAAGCATTTTCCAAGCGCAGGCGGCTAAGCGCATCATCCTGCCAATCCACGACGACTTCGCTTGCCCCCGCTTCGTAGGCATACTTCACGACGAGTCGTACAAAATCTGCCGTTTCGATGGCACCTGTAATCAGCACAGGTACACCCGGCTGGACATTGGATCCGACTTCCACAATAAGACGCGCATAGGCGTCGAGACGTTGATCGTTGACGTTCATGATTCCTCCTTAGTGATGCGTCAAAGCGCAAAATCTTTTTATTCTCTTCGTATGGAGCGGCCTCTTTCCGGCAAAGGCTCGCTTTGATGAGAGCGCATTTTTCCGGTGTGGCTCCCTTCCTTCCCGGTACGGCTCATCCTTTTCTGGTACGGGGAAAAAGAAAATAGGGTAGCATAATAACGAATATCGTTGATATCGCTATCGTTATTATAACGGAATCCCGATGGAAAGGAGAAACGATGGAAAAGAGTGTATCCCGCGCGGAGGTGTCGGTCGAAGAGACTTGGGATCTTCGTCCGATTTTTGAAACTGAAGAAGCCTTTGAAGCGGCATTTGCAAAAGTGGAACAAGAGGCCGATGCATTTGTGGCGCGTTATCACGGCAAATGGACATCGGCAAAGCAGGTGAATGAAGCGTTGACGGCGTATGCGAACCTGTTTGCACCAGTGGAACGCATAGAGGCCTATGCTTCCCTGCAAGTGGAGGAGGACACCTCAAACAAGAATAATGCCCAACGGGAGGCACGCACTGCGTCGCGTCTCGCCATCCTCGGCAAGAAGCTGGCGTTTGTTCCGATCACGCTTGCCCATATGGAAGAAGGCATACGGGAAGAAGCGGCTCGTCTCATGCCGGAGCATGCGCGCTACCTTGCACGCCTCGCAAAAGACAAGGCGCATTTTCTTTCGCGGGAAACCGAAGCAGCCTTGGCGGCTATGGCACCGACTCTTGCGGCACCGGAACAGATTTATGCGGATAGCAAATTCGGCGATACGGTCTTTCCGCCGTTTACTGTGAATGGCAAAACCGTCCAGATGACCTACAATACCTTTGAAAATCGCTATGAAACGGAGACGGATTATGCCCTGCGCCATCGGGCGGCGGAAGTCTTTTACGGGGAACTTTCCCGTCATCGTCATGTCACGGCCTCGGCGTATAACGCCCGTGTTCAGCAGGAGAAAATCGAAGCGGATCTGCGCGGTTATGATTCCGTGTTTTCCTTCCTTCTCGCCGATCAGGAGGTGCCGCGTGAGCTATACGACCGTCAGATCGACATCATCATGCAGGATCTTGCGCCCATTATGCAGAAGTATGCACGTCTGTTACAGAGCGTTTATAACTTGCCTTCCATGACGAGCTACGATCTCAAGTTGGAGCTGGATCCCACGTTTGTTTCCCACGTCTCGTATGAGGAAGCGGCGACGTACATTAAAGATGGCCTTTCTATTTTGGGTGAAGACTATGTGAAGATGCTTTCGCAGGCCTTCAACGAGCGTTGGATTGATTATGCGGAAAACAAGGGCAAATGTACCGGCGCCTTTTGCGCCGACGTCTATGGTGTTCATCCCTATATTCTTACCAGCTTCAATTACCGCATGGATGAAGTGGCGACACTTGCCCACGAACTCGGCCATGCCGGCCAAAGCGTGCTCACCTGTGCGGCGCAGCCCTATCTGAATAAGGAAATGTCGCTTTACATGGTAGAGTCGCCATCGACCACCAATGAGCTCATCATGGAAAATTATTTGCTCCAAAAAGCCGGCAACAATAAACGTGAACGTCGATGGGTACTCTCGCAGATGCTTTCCAAGACCTACTACCACAACTTTGTGACGCATCTTTTGGAGGCGGCCTACCAGCGTGAAGTCTATCGCATCGTGGACCGTGGCGGTTCCGTCGATGCAGACGATCTTTCCGGCATCTACCGTGATGTCCTCACGCGCTTCTGGGGTGATGCGGTGGAAATCAAGGACGGATCGACCCTCACCTGGATGCGCCAGCCGCACTATTACAACGGCCTTTATTCCTATACCTATTTCGCCGGCCTCACCGTCGGCACCCAGATGGCGCTTCGCCTGATGGCGTCCTCGGGGGCGGATGGAAAAGGCGATGGCGCGTCCGGAAAGGCCGTCGGAACGGATCAAAACGAGGTTGGGCGGAATGACCTTGCAACGGGTGAGGATCATGCCGGTGGCTCGGATCGCCAAGCGGTCATCGATTCTTGGCGTTCCTTCCTCGCCGCCGGCGGATCGTTAGATCCCATTGCCCAAGCCGCGCTCGTCGGCGTAGATATCACCACCGATAAGCCGTTGAAAGACACGATTGCGTATATCGGCTCCATCGTAGATGAGCTGGTGGAGCTAAGCTGAGAAGGCCATGCCTTTTATGTCCAAGCTCCGTTTGCTGAGCAAAGTCGCTCAGTCGGTTTGTCGTTCGCTTCTCCACGTTCGGAAAAGCCGTCCCGTCCAGGAAAAGTCGTCCCGTCCGCTCGTCGCTCGCTTCTCCTCGTCCCCTCGCTGTATAGCCTATCGTTTCTGCCGTGACTCGTCGAAGAGGCGACTCGCGTACGCGGCGGCTTTTCGAGGATGTGGTGGGCAAGAGCTTTTTTAGAGGCGGAATTGCTGAGGGGATTTTAGTATACGTATGTAGCGATGGTGGTGGAATGCCGAAATGGGGATTATACCACCATCGTTTTTTCGAAGGATGATGGTGGTGGTCTGAAAAAAACGGGCTTCCACCACCATCATTTGAGGCTTGGGCGATGGTGGTGGTTTGCTGAAATCGCGATTCCACCACCATCACTTTTGCAGTTGGCGATGGTGGTTATTTGCCGAAAACGAGCTTCCACCACCATCACTTGCGACTTCGGCGTTGGTGGTGATTTGTTGAAAACGGGCTTCCACCACCATCGTTTCTGGCTTTGGCGTTGGTGGTGGCTTGTTGAAAACGGATTTCCACCACCATCACTTGTGGCTTCGACGATGGTGGTGGCTTGAGGAAAATGCACCACCACCATCATTATAGAAAGGCGGTGCCGACCTGCGGTCGGTAGTTTGAAAACGCCGCCGTAGGCGGCTCCACTTTCGAAATCGCGCCGCTAACGCTTATTCGAGCGGCGCACCGCTTTATTTGTATTTGCGTGTCACAGAAATCGTGTTTGTTTTGTATTCGTTGCGAAACCACTCTACCGATGTACAGGTCGGTGTAGAGTGGTTTTGCTTTTTTCGGCCATTCCGCTCTACAGAATGACGAAAAGGTGTGGAGTGGTTTTTCCTATTTTGGAAGTTCCACTCTACAGGATGACGAGCGGATGTAGAGTGGTTTCGCGTTTTTCGACATTTCCACTCTACAGGATGACGAGCGGATGTAGAGTGGTTTCGCGTTTTTCAACATTTCCGCTCTACAGGATGGCGAGCAGGTGTAGAGTGGTTTTGCCTTTTTCCCCCATTACCCTCTATAAAATAAGGAGCCGGCCTTTGGCCGGTAGTTTGAAAATGCCGCCGAAGGCGGCGAACCTTAAGGAAAATTATGCTGCCAACGATGGTTTCAGCGGCAGCACTTGCCTGACCCTGGCTCACGCACGATATTTTCCGCAGCCAGGGTTCGAAACTGAAAAGAAACCCTGGCTATGACACTTTACTTTGCTCAGCCAGGGTCTGGAGGAGGTGAATCGGCCCTGGCTCGCGCACGATATTTTCCGCAGCCAGGGTTCGGAAACGAAAAGAAACCCTGGTTATGACACTTTGCTTCACCCAGCCAGGGTCTGAAGGAGGTGAATCGGCCCTGGCTCGCGCACGATATTATCCGCAGCCAGGGTTTGAAAATGAAAAGAAACCCTGGTTATGATACTTTGCTTCGCCTAGCCAGGGGAAGAGAGGAAAAAACGGCCCTGGCTGACGTACACTATTATTTGCAGCCAGGATCGCGTACGGTTTGCATGCTAAATCGCCCCGCCAACATCGTTTCCAGCGGGGCACCTCTTCTAATCAAAAAGGAAGCGACGCACCTGTCGCTTCCTTAACCTGTAATCATATTCAAAGCCGCTCTCAAAAAAGCTTTGTTCTCTGCATTTTCCTTGCCCGCACCAGCCACCGCCCCGGCAGCCTTCCGCGCGCCGCCTCTTCGACGAACCGGAAGTTCGCCACCCTCAAGTAAATCGCCGAGGAGAAGCCGGCGGCGTACGGAAGGCTGCCGGGGCGGAACTGCCGGCGGCGCAAGGAAGGGTGCCGGGGCGGACATACCAAAGGCACGCGAATGGCGTCAGGCAAAGCTTCGTTTATCCGCCCAAATACGCTTTCTTGATTTCCGGCGCGTTTAACAATTCCTCGCCGGAGCCTTCCATCACAATGCGACCGGTTTCCATCACGTAACAGCGATCGGCAACGGAAAGGGCAGCCTGGGCATTCTGCTCTACGAGCAAGATGGTGGTACCGGCTTCATGCAAGCGGCGAATGATGGAAAAGATCTGCTCCACGATGAGCGGAGCGAGACCCATAGACGGTTCATCCAGCATGAGCATCTTCGGACGCGACATCAGCGCGCGACCGATGGCAAGCATCTGTTGTTCACCACCGGAAAGCGTGCCGGCAATCTGCTCACGCCGCTCTTCAAGACGCGGAAAGAGAGCATAGACACGCTCAAAATCGGCTTTTACGACGGCTTCTTCGGACTGAAGATAGGCACCCATGCGGAGATTTTCCTCCACCGTCATTTTCGTAAAGATTCGGCGTCCTTCCGGCGACTGGGCGATTCCGCGTCCGACCACCTTATGTGCCGGAACGTGAACTAAATCACTTCCTTCAAATTGAATTTGGCCGGACTTTATGGGCAGGAGTCCGGAAATGGACTGCAAGGTGGTCGTTTTACCGGCACCATTGGCGCCGATTAAGGTGACGATTTCGCCTTCATTGACCTGAAACGAGATGTCCTTGATGGCGTGAATAGCGCCATAGAAGACGTTGAGACCCTCCACCTGCAACAAGACTTTCTCAGGCATGCGTGGCCTCCTTTCCCAAATAGGCTTCAATCACCGCCGGATCATTGGATACTTCCGAGGGCGTCCCCTTAGCGATGATGCGACCGAAGTTGAGCACGGCAATACCCTCACAGATGCCCATGACGAGATTCATATCGTGCTCAATGAGGAAGATTGCAATCTGAAACCGATCACGGATATAGACGATGTTGTCCATCAGCTCCGCCGTTTCCGAGGGGTTCATGCCGGCCGCCGGTTCATCCAATAGGAGAATCTTGGGATTGGTGGCCAGTGCGCGCACAATTTCTAGACGTCGCTGGGCACCGTAGGGAAGAGAATCCGCTCGCTGATTGGCCAAGCCCTGAAGATTGAAGATCGAAAGAAGATCCATGGCTTTTTCACGTGCTTCTTTTTCCTGACGCCAATACTTTGGCAGGCGCAGGAAGGTATCCATCATCGAATAGGTCGAACGCTGATGCAGGGCAATCAGAATGTTTTCCAGAACGCTCAAATTCTTGAACAGGCGGATATTCTGGAATGTGCGCGCGATGCCCGCCTGATTGAGTTGTGGCGTGTTCATGCGAAGCGCATCGCGTCCGTCAAGAAGAATCGTGCCGCGACTTGGGTCGTAGACGCGTGTGAGCAGGTTAAAAATCGTGGTCTTTCCTGCACCGTTCGGGCCGATGAGGCCGGCGATTTCGGTGCGTCCGATAGCAATATCAAAATCGCTGACGGCGGTCAGTCCGCCGAAATCAATGCCCAGATTACGGCACTCGAGAATAGGCGCGCTTTGCACATCGCGCTCCGGGATGCGGTTACGGCTTGGCACCGGAACCAGTTTTGTTTCCGGACGATTGCGCCATCCCTGTCCGGCGGTCTCGTGAGGAAGATTAGGCATGGTTTTCCTCCTTTCCCGTCTTCTTTCGCCGTGCCAGCAGCTTTTCTATCCACCGGCTCAGGGAAAAGTCATAGTCGCCAAGAAGTCCCTTGGGTCGGAAAATCATCATCAGAATGAGCAATAAAGCAAAGGCAACCATGCGGTAACTTTCAAAACCGCGAAGAAGCTCCTGCAACGTGGTATAAAGCGTGGCGGACAGAACGGAACCCAGCATGGAGCCCATGCCGCCAAGAACGACGATGACCAACACCTCAATAGATTTCATGAAGGTGAAGCTTGTAGGGTAGAGGGAGCCAAGATAACCGGCATACAGCGCTCCGGCCAGTCCCGCCAAAGCAGCGGAAAAGGCGAACGCATACGTTTTGTAATACGTTGTGGGGATGCCCACGCTTTCTGCGGCAATCTCATTTTCCCGAATCGAGAGAATCGCGCGTCCGTGACGAGATTTCATCAACACATGAATCAGGAAAAGACAAAGCACAACACAGATAAAAATCAGCAGAAGGCTGGTGAACTTCGGCAGGCGCTTGAGTCCGGCAGCACCATACGTAAGCGTAATGCCCAGGGTTTGGTCGATATTGGTCAGCACGACGCGAATAATCTCGCCGAATCCGAGGGTAATAATGGCCAGATAGTCGCCGCGCAGACGAAGGGCCGGAATGCCGATCAGAAAGCCTAAAAATCCGGAAACCAGCATGGCGATAAGAAGCCCCATGACAATATAGAAGACCGCTTCCGGCGTCAGATTACCGCGCACCAGTTTAGCCAGCGGCGTGGTTTTCAGGTAGATACCGGAGGCATAGGCGCCGATGGCCATAAAGCCGGCATGCCCCAATGGAAGCTGACCCAGATAGCCTACCGGAATGTTCAATGATGCGGCGAGGATGATGTTGATGCCGACCATGATGAGAATACCGTTCCAATATTCGGTAATGACGCCGGCGGAGCGAAGTGCCATTAACAGGACGCCGCAGAGCACGACGAGGATCGTATTCACCGCATAACGTGCCGGCATGGGATAGGATCGTACCATAGCAACCTACACTTTCTCACGCCGCGTCACGCCCATGATTCCATCCGGCTTAAAGAGCAAAACCAGAATGAGAATCGCGAAGACGACGGCATCTTTCCAGATCGACAGGCCAACGGCCGATGCCAACACTTCCAAAACCCCGATGAGCAATCCGCCCACCATGGCACCGGGAAGCGAACCGATTCCGCCAAGAACCGCGGCAACAAAGGCTTTCAAGCCGAGCATGGAACCCATGGTAGGGGATACCTGCGGATAGGAACTGACGTAGAGCACCGCACCGATGCCGGCAAGTGCCGATCCGATCAGGAAGGTAAAGGCAATGGTGCGATTGACATCAATGCCCATGAGCCGAGCGGCGTCCATATCTTCCGAAACGGCGCGCATCGCTTGTCCGCGCTTGGAGCGTGAAACCAGAAGCGTCAAAGCGATCATGCTCAGAACAGAAACGAAGAGGGTAACGATAGCGGCATAACTGATGCTGGTGCTGCCCAATTGTAGTGATCCGGGTACCAGCGGATCCAAGCTTTTGGCGTCTGCTCCGAAGAGAATTTGTGCGCCGTTCTGCAACAGAAAACTCATGGCAATGGCTGTGATTAACAGCGACAGACGTGGCGCATTAAGAAGGGGACGATACGCGATCTGCTGGATGAGAAGGCCGACAATCGTCGAAGCGGCAACGGCAACAATGGCTGCCAATACGGGATGAAAATGAAATTGTACCAGGGCATAAAACAGACTGTAGGCACCTATCATGATGACGTCGCCGTGCGCAAAGTTGAGCAAAAGAATAATGCCGTAGACCATGGAATAGCCCAAGGCCACCAAGGCATAAATGGAGCCGGTTTGTAAGCCGTTGATGAATTGTGTAAAAAATAGAGATAAGTTCATGCGTTCCTCCGAAAAATTCCGAACAGCGTGGATAAAAAAGACGCCGACGATCGTCGGCGTCTTTTCCGGCGAAGCGAAAATCAATACATTTCTTTGAAGACCTCTTGTCCGTTCTTCAATTCGATAATCGCCGCCTCCTTAATCGGATTATTCTGTTCATCAAAGGAATAGGTTCCGGTAATGCCTTTCAGGTTGGATGCGCCCTTAAGCGCTTCAATTACGGCATCATAGTATTCCGGTGTCTGCGGGGTGAGCCCTTTTTCCTCCGCTGCTTTCAGCCCATAGGTCATCAGCATGGCCGCATCGTAGCCGAGCGGAGCAAACATATTCGGCACATCCGAAGAGAACGTGCTCTTGTATTTCGCTTCAAAGTCCGCCACGCTGTCCGTTCCCGGAGCATAGCCGGAGCAGTATACCAAACCTTCGAGGTGCTCAGGACTGGCATATTCCTTAATGGACCCCATGCCGTCACCACCCATAAATTTACCTTGGAAGCCGGCGTTACGAGCTGCGGTAACGGCAAGACCGGCTTCGCTGTAATAGATCGGAAGCATAATAGCATCCGGTTTGGCCGCACTAAGCTTTGTCATTTGTGCACGGAAATCTTTATCGCCGGTGCCGAAGGCTTCAATGCCCACGACGGTCATACCGAGATCTTCTGCTGTCTTGACAAACGCATCTTTAACACCTTCCGAATAGTCGCTGCCCGTTTCATAGAAGACGGCAACCGATTTTGCTCCTAACTTCTCCTTCGCATACTTCGCCATCTTTTCGCCCTGATACGGATCGGTAAAGCAGGAGCGGAAGACATTGGTACGCACTTCCGGCTTCTCGGCATCCGGATCGATTACCGTTACGCCTAAAGCCGTTCCGGAGGCGGTGATTTGCGGCACATTGTCCTCAAACGTTTCATCTGCCAACTGGATGGTCGGACCCGTCAACACGGAGCCGATAATTGCGGTTGCGCCCTCCTGTTTTGCCAGGTGATAGGCATTGATGGCTTCCACGCCGTCGCCTTTATCATCATAGTCGAGAAGTTCCACTTTCTTTCCATTGATGCCGCCGCTCTCGTTCAATTGATCAAACCAGAGCTTCACTGCATTTCGCACAGGAATGCCGTATTGTTGATAATCACCGGTTGTATTGCCGATAAAAGCGACTTTAATGGCTTTATCGGAACCTTCCCCGTTATCGGCAGGCTTCTTGCTGTCGGTTTCCGTGGCGTTGCCGGAACAGGCCGTTACAAAAAACATCAACGTCACCATCAAGGCAAAAAATCGCTTCATATGCTGCTCCTTCGCTTCATACGCCTGTTTTTCTTCGGAATATCCGTGCAACGATAGTGTCTTTGTACGATGGCGTCTCTTACGATAAGAGGCCATCCGCACGATAAGTCGTAAGCACGGTAATCCGTAAAGAATAAAGAAGGCGTCGACAGTCTTGCTCTTCCTTCGGCAAAGCCGTTCGTGAGCAAGACAAAAACGCATTACTTTGCAAAACCATGAAAAGTAATTTATAAAAATCTAACGTAAACAAGGGAAAATGTCAACAAAAATGGTTGAAATTCTGTCATTTCTGAAGGAAAACGTTATGACGAGAAGGAAAAGAAAAATTGTGCTAATTATTCAAAATTGCGCTGATTATGCAAAGAAAGAGGATAATGTCATCAAAAACGCCCCGCCATGAGAGTCAATGTACGGGGC
The DNA here is from genome assembly GCA_019753405.1 of Murdochiella sp. Marseille-P8839. Lineage (GTDB taxonomy): Bacteria > Bacillota > Clostridia > Tissierellales > Peptoniphilaceae > Murdochiella. Next base: position 113,773 of record JAIKLF010000002.1, read on the forward strand.
GTTTAGTAGGTAGGGAATCGGAGACGCTTGATTAGGCTTGTTTTAACAGCGGCTCAACGTGGGGAAGGGCTACTTTTCCAACCGCAAAGGCAATGCCGGCTTTGATCAGATCGCCGGGGATAAAGGGAATGAGTCCGGCTTCCAAGATGGCCATCAGATTCATGTCCGCGCCTTTAAGGACGTCGAGAACATAGTACATATACGGAAGGCCGATGATGTAGCAGCTGGCTGCAGCGACCAGAACGGCAACGGCCATGCCGGCGGTTGTTTTACCGAACGCCGTGCGATGGGCAATGAGCGAGCCCAAAAAAGCGGACAGGATGAACCCGAACAGAAAACCGGTCGACGGCGAAACGAAAATCGCCGAGCCTTTCAAGAACAGCATGAGCACAAAGTGAACGCCCATGGCAAGCGCCGCATCAGCGGGCTGGAGGAGCAAACCCGTCAAAATGACAAACACGGTTTGCAGAGTAATGGGAATGGGCCCGATGGGAATGCGAATCAGGGAACCGATAAAGGTGAGGGCGGCCATTACGGCGATGCGGGTAATACGTTTTGCGTTCATTTTTTTCTCCTTCTGTATTCTCACCGGCACAGGGCTTCGGTGAGATATTGTCCAGTAAATTTTGCACGGCAAGAATTACCGAACAAATTGACAACCTAAAATTAAAAATGGTTAACACGATGCTCGAAGTTTACCACAGGAAGTGCATATTTTGCAAGCGCTGAAGTATCTATTCGTTATGGTTTTTCTCGCAGAAGAATTATCGGATTTCGGCTTTTCGGTGGACGGAATCTCGAAAGTTCTGTAGAATGATAATGAAGGCTTGCTACAAGGAAAAACCTTTGCAAAAGGAAGAAGGAGGAAATCATGTCGGACAAAGTGATGTCCATGAAGGACGCCGTTGCCAAATACGTTGAAGACGGCGATGTCCTGTGCTTCGGCGGTTTCACCACAAACCGCAAACCGTATGCCGCCGTTTTCGAGATTCTTCGTCAGGGACAAAAAGATCTCGTCGGCTGGTCAAGCCCTGCGGGAGGCGATTGGGATCTTTTGATCGGCTCCGGACGCGTGAAAGCCTATATCAACTGCTATACGGCAAACTCCGGATTTACCAACGTATCCCGTCGTTTCCGTGAAGCAATTGAAAAGGGCGAACTGCTGTTTGAAGATTATTCACAAGATGTTCTGATGTTGCAGCTGCATGCCGCTGCATTGGGCCTGCCGTTCCTGCCGACGCGTTTCATGGCTGCCAGTGGTTTGACGAAGTATTGGGGCATGTCCAAAGAAGTTCGCAAGACCCTTGAAAAAGTAGATGATTTAAAACTTGTCGAAATGGACAATCCGTTTAACCCGGGCGAAAAATGTGTTGCTGTTCCGGTACCGAAGCTGGATACGGCGATCATTCACGTACAGAAAGCCAGCCCCGACGGCACGGCCATTATTTACGGTGACGAATTCCATGATGTCGACATTGCCATGGCTGCACGCAAAACCATCGTGACGTGCGAAGAACTGGTCAGCAATGAAGAAATCCGCAAAGATCCTGCTCTTCCGAATATTTTCCAGGGTTGCGTCGATGCGGTCGTCCATGTTCCCTACGGCGCTTGGCCGGCACAGTGCTACGACTACTATGACGATGATCCGGTAGCGCTTCGCGAATACGACCGGGCTTCCAAGTATATGGATGATGAGGATGCCAAGGCGAAAATGGCGAAGAAGAACATCCCCTATGATCCGGAAAACAAGCCGGAGACCTTCAAGGACTACTGCGAGAAGTGGATCTATAGTGTGGAAAATCACGATCAGTTGCTGGACAAGATCGGCGGAAGCCGTTTGGCCAAGCTGAAAGTTGTGCCGGGTCTCGGTTACTCGACCTACGTGAAATAAGCAGGAGGGGAATCGACATGTCAGATTACACAAAATATACCAAACAGGAAATGCAGGCGTATGCCATTGCCAAATCCATCAAACCGAACATGATCGTTACGATCGGTACGGGACTGCCGCTGATCGGCGGATCCCTGGCTAAACGCGTGATTCAGCCGAGCTGCATGCTCATCGTCGAGAGCGGTCTTATGGACTGCGATCCGATCGAAGTGCCCAGAAGCGTCGGTGATTGCCGCTTTATGGCACATTGCGCTGTGCAGTGGCCGAACGTCCGCTTTGTCGGCTTTGAGACGAATATGTATCTGCACGGTTTTGACAACAACATCGCTTTTATCGGCGGTGCTGAAATCGATCCGTACGGCAACGTCAACTCGACTTCGATCGGCGATTACAATCATCCCAAGACCCGTTTCACGGGTTCGGGCGGCGCAAACGGAATTGCAACTTATCAGAACACCGTCTTGATGATGCAACATCAAAAACGTCGTTTTACCGAGAAGATTGACTACGTCACGAGCCCCGGTTGGGTTACCGGACCGGGATCACGTGCAGCAGCCGGTCTTCCGGAGGATCGTGGTCCGCAAATGGTCGTTACTGATCTGGGCATCATGAAATTTGATGAGCAGACCAAGAGAATGTACCTGGCGTATTACTATCCGTATTCGACGCCGGAAGAAATTCAGGAAAACACCGGCTTTGAAATTGACCTGAGCCGTGCGGAGCTGATGGAAGGACCGAGTCCGGAAATCATCCGCATCATTCGTGAAGAAATCGATCCGGGTCAGGTCTTCATTAAGGTACCGAAGGAAGCGAAGTAGTCGTACGTCCCGAACAGAAAAACACCAGGAAAGAAAGTGGAGGAATAATGAGCGATTACATGTATTCCATGCCCGGATATTTTCAGACGATGCCGACCGTCGGCAGACCGTTGAATCGTCCGAATCCGGAAAATGAAAAAGAACTGAAAGATATTGAGGCGGATATTGCCCGTCGCGTAAAGGAAGCCGCCGATGCCGGAAAACCGGATGAAGGCATTCACAAATCGGGACAGATGACCGCCTGGGAGCGTATCCTGACCTTGGTGGACGACGGCATGTTCCTGCCGCTGAACTCCCTCTACAATCCCATGAACAACAAAAACGGGTCCACCGGTATTGTCAAGGGATTGGGCAAAATTGCCGGTCGCTGGACGGTGATTGTAGCATCCGATAACAAGAAGTTGGCCGGTGCTTGGGTTCCGGGACAGTCCGAAAACCTCATTCGCGCATCCGATACCGCGAAGATGTTGCATATTCCGTTGGTCTATGTTCTCAACTGCTCCGGCGTCAAGCTGGATGAGCAGGAGTTGGTGTATGCTAACCGTCGCGGCGGCGGCGCACCGTTCTACCGCAATTCGGAACTGAACCAGTTGGGCGTTCCCGTCATCGTCGGCATCTTCGGCACCAACCCGGCCGGCGGCGGCTATCACTCCATCAGCCCGACGATCCTGATTGCCCATCAGGATGCCAACATGGCTGTCGGTGGCGCCGGTATCTTGGGCGGCATGAATCCGAAGGGCTACATGGATCAGGAAAGCGCTGAGCAGCTGATTGAAGCGACCAAGCGCGACACCTCTACGCCTCCGGGAAGAGTAGCTGTTCATTACAATGAGACGGGATTCTTCCGTGAAGTCTATGCCGATGAACAGGGCGTTTTGGCAGGTATTCGCAAGTATGTGGGTTTCCTGCCGTGCTACGACCCTCAATTCTTCCGCGTGGACGATCCGAAGGAACCGCTTTACTCCTCAGAAGAGCTCTATTCCATCGTTCCGCTGAACAAGAAGAAACAATACAAGCCGGATGATGTGCTCGGCCGCTTGTTCGACGGTTCCGAATTCATGGAATACAAAAAAGGCTACGGCCCGGAAATCATCTGCGGCCTGGCCAAGGTCAACGGCTTGCTGGTCGGTGTTGTGACCAACAACCAGGGCTTGCTGATGAATTATCCCGAGTACAAAGAAGGCTCCGTCGGTATCGGTGGAAAACTGTATCGTCAGGGCCTGATCAAGATGAACGAATTTGTAACGCTGTGCGCGCGTGATCGTGTACCGCTGGTTTGGATTCAGGATACGACCGGCATTGATGTCGGCGATCCGGCGGAACGTGCAGAGCTTTTGGGCTTAGGCCAGTCGCTCATCTATTCCATTCAGGATACGCATATGGCATCGCTCGAAATCACCTTGCGCAAGGGCACTGCTGCGGCGCACTACGTCATGGGTGGTCCGCAGGGACATACGTCGAACGTCTTCTCTCTGGGCACTGCCGCGACCGAGATGAATGTTATGACGGGCGAAACGGCGGCTGCGGCCATGTACAGCCGTCGCCTGGTTAAGGAACAAAAAGCGGGCAACGATCTTACTCCGACCATTGACAAGATGAACGCGCTGATCAACGATTACACGGAAAAATCGACCCCGCAATATTGTGCGAAACTCGGCTTGGTGGACGAAGTGGTCAATATGGTTCATCTCCGTTCGTACATTCAGGCATTTACCGAGAGCTACTATCAGAATCCGCTGTCGATCGCTCCGGTGCATCAGATGATGACACCGCGCATCATTCGCGATTTTGATATGCTGCAGAAATAAATAAAGGTAGTTCGTGCCGCGCCGGATTCGATTCGGCGCCGCGCGATCTCCCGATGGAGGAAAGGAGATTACAGTGACGGAACAAAAAGACACGGTACAGGATAAAGCCGTAACGGAGGCGCCGAAGACGGATGCTGCTCCGGCTGCACCGAAAAAGAAAAAAGAGGTGTTGCCTGGCGTAAAAATGTTACAGGACATCGTGACGGATGTTTATCAGGCGGCGTGGGACGCGAAAAAAGCGGGCCGTCCGGTAGGCTGGTCCTCCTCGAAGTTCCCGTGCGAATTGGCCGAAGTTTTTGATCTGGCTGTTGTGTATCCCGAAAACCAGGCGGCCGGTATTGCTGCTCGTCATGACGGGGAGCGTATGTGCCAGGAAGCCGAAAACATGGGCTTTGATAATGATATTTGCGGTTATGCACGTATTAGCTTGGCGTATGCCGCCGGTATTGAGACGACCAACGAGAGCCGTCGCGTGCCGGAACCGGATTTCGTGCTCTGCTGCAACAATATCTGCAACTGCATGACCAAATGGTATGAGAACATTGCGCGTATGCACAATATTCCGCTGATCATGATCGATATTCCGTATCGTAACGAATTCGGCGTTTCCCAGGACAATATTGACTACATCAAAGCGCAGTTCCAGGATGCGATTAAGCAGCTGGAAAAAATCTCGGGCAAGAAGTTTGACGAGAAGAAATTTGAAGAAGTTTGTGCCAACGCCAACCGCACCTCTCAGGCATGGCTGAAGGTTTGCGATTTCCAGAAATACGTGCCCTCACCGATGTCCGGCTTCGACCTGTTCAACCACATGGCCGATATCGTTACCGCGCGTGCCAAGAAGGCGACAGCGGAAGCATTTAACCAGTTAGCAGTCGACCTGGAACGCTATCGCCAGGAAGGCAAGTCCACCGCACCGTTTGAAGAGCAATATCGCATCCTTTTCGAAGGTATTCCGTGCTGGCCGGCACTGCGCGACCTCTTTAAGCCGTTGAAGAAGGACGGCTTGAATGTCACGGCTGTTGTGTATGCGCCGGCATTCGGTTTCGTCTATGACGACTTGGACAGCATGTGCGCCGCCTATTGCAAGGCACCGAACAGCGTCTGCTTGGAAGAGGGCGTAGAATGGCGTGCCAAACTCTGCGAAGACAACAAGGTGGACGGTGCTCTTGTGCACTATAACCGTAGCTGCAAACCGTGGTCGGGCTATATGCCGGAAATGCAGCGTCGTTGGACGGAACAGTTGGGCATTCCCTGCGTCGCTTTTGATGGTGACCAAGCGGATCCGCGTAACTTTAACGCCGCGCAATATGAAACCCGTGTACAGGGCTTGGTGGAAGCCATGGCCGATCGTCGTGCGAAGATGAAGGAGGACTAAGATGAGCATGCAACAACAGTTTGAAGCGTTCGCTAAGGCCGCCAATCATCCCGACGAGCAACTGAAAGCCTATAAAGCCCAGGGGAAAAAGGCGATTGGCGTAATGCCGTACTATGCGCCGGAAGAACTGGTCTTTGCCGCCGGCATGGTTCCGATGGGCATGTGGGGAACCAATACGAAAAACATCAAAGAAGCCAAAGAATATTGCGCTTCCTTCTATTGCTCACTGGCCCAGCTAGATTTGGAAATGCTGCTTGACGGCACGCTGGATGATCTGGATGGCGTCATTATGACGACGCTCTGCGACACCCTGCGTCCGATGAGCCAGAACATTCGTGTGGCGATGGCGAAACTTAACAAAATGCCGACTATTTTCCTAGCGCATCCGCAACACCGTCGTCCGGAGTTTGGCATCCAATACACCATGTCTCAATATCGCAACGTGAAAGAGCAGCTGGAAGAAATCGCCGGAACCAAGATTACCGATGAAGCGCTCATGAATGCGATTAAGGTATACAACCAAAGCCGTGCCGAGCGTCGTCGCTTTGTGAAATTGGCGGGGGAACATCCCGAGGCTGTTTCGGCGGTCAACCGCAGCGCGGTTTTGAAGGCTTCCTATTTTATGCTGAAGGACGAATATACCAAAGCGTTGAAGGCTCTGAATGATGAGTTGGAAGCGCTGCCGAAATCCGATTGGAAGGGCGTACGCATTGTGACGTCTGGCATTATTTGCGACAACCCCGATCTGCTGCAGATTTTAGACGACAACCAAATCGCGATCGCCATGGACGATGTGGCTCATGAAAGCCGCAGCTTCCGTACAGATGCTCCTGAAGAAGGGGATCCGATGCGTGCTTTGGCGCAGCAGTTTGCGGATCAGGATTACGAAGTACTGCTTTATGATGAAGCGTCGGCTGAAAATCGTCGTGCAGAATACGTCGCCAGCCTGGTTCATGACTATAACGCACAAGGTGTCGTGGTCTTTATGCAGAACTTCTGCGATCCGGAAGAGATGGAATATCCGTCGCTCCGTCAGGAGTTGGATAAACAGAACATTCGTCACATTCGTCTCGGCATCGATCATCAGATGCGCGACTTCGGTCAGGCCAAGACGGCGTTACAGGCCTTTGCCGACGTGATTGCAGACGAAATGGCGTAAGCCTTCTCTTGAAGAATAGGTAAAAAACAGTAAGGAGATACCGTGACCTATACAATGGGAATTGACATCGGTTCTTCGGCCTGCAAAGCTGTTATCTTAAAGGATGCCGACGAAATCGTCGGCACCTTTAAGGTGGCGGTAGGTACAGGCACGTCGGGACCGGATCGCGCGTTTGAAGGGGTTTTGAACGCGGCAAATCTTTCGGCCGATCAGCTCGATTATATTTTGGCGACCGGATACGGCCGCAACACGTTTGCACGTGCAGATGCGCAGATGAGTGAGCTGAGTTGTCATGCCAAGGGAGCATACTATCTGTTTCCGGATGTGCGCACCGTCATAGACATCGGTGGCCAGGACGTTAAGGTGATTCAGATAGACAATGGCGCCATGGTGAATTTTCAAATGAACGACAAATGTGCCGCCGGCACCGGACGATTTTTGGATGTCATGGCCGGTATCTTGGAGGTGGATGTGTCGGATTTGGCGGGATTGGCTGAAAAATCCACAAAGCGCATTGCGATCAGCTCCACCTGTACGGTTTTTGCCGAATCCGAGGTCATCAGCCAGCTGGCAACCGGTGAAAAGAAGGAAGATATTGTCAACGGTATTCACTATGCTATTACCGCTCGTGTCGTCGGGCTGGCGCGCCGTGTCGGGATTCGTGACCGCGTCGTCATGACCGGCGGTGTTGCACAGAACGAGGGAGTGGTCAAAGCGCTACAGGATCAGCTGGAGCACGAGGTATTTACTTCTCCGCTGTCTCAATATGTGGGTGCGCTGGGTGCTGCGCTTTACGCGCATTCAAAGGCAAAGCGAAAATAGCTGCTGGACGATTTTTGCTTTTTGATGGATAATACCTTATAGGTACTACGGACTTATTCAGGTACTATGGAAGGAGAAATTTATGCAGAAAACATATCATGTCACCGTCGAGGGGAAGACCTACGAAGTGACGCTGGAAGAAGTTGGCGCAGCCGGAAGTCCTGTTTATCGTGCACCGCAGGCGTTTGCTCCGGTTGCTCCGGTTGCCCCTGTAGCGCCCGCTGCTCCGGCCGCACCGCAGGCACCGAAGCCGGCACCCGCTGCAGAAGCGAAGCCGGTCGAAGAGAAGAAACCGCACGTTGCCGGCGATGGCGAAGATCAGGAAGCTCCGCTGCAGGGCAACATCTGGAAGATCGTTGCCAATGAAGGTGACGAGGTTGCCGCAGGTGATACCGTGATCATCCTCGAAGCGATGAAGATGGAAAATGAAATTGTCGCACCGCGTGACGGTGTGATTGGCACCATTTATGTCACTGAGGGACAAACCGTTGACACCGGTGAGGCGCTCTACTCGTTGAAGTAAAGTAAGGAGATCTTCTATGATCGATATGCTTGTATCCTTTTTCAACAGCAGCGGGTTTATGGCACTTGACCTCGGCTCGATCATCATGATCGGTATTGCGTGCCTGTTTCTCTATTTGGCGATTGCCAAGGGCTATGAACCGTATCTTCTCATTCCTATTTCGTTCGGTATGTTACTGGCGAATCTGCCACTGGCCGGATTGATGGATCAGGGAGGACTGTTGAATCTCCTTTATGAAGGTGTTCATTTAGGCATTTATCCGCCGCTGATTTTCTTGGGCGTCGGCGCCTCGACGGACTTTTCTCCGCTCATCGCGAATCCCAAGAGTTTGCTTTTAGGCGCTGCAGCGCAGTTTGGTATTTTCTTCGCCTTTACCGGCGCGATCCTGTTGGGCTTTAATCCGCAGGAAGCGGGTTCTATCGGCATCATCGGTGGCGCAGACGGTCCGACCGCGTTGTATTTAACAAGCCGTATGGCGCCGCATCTGTTGGGCGCAATTGCGATCGCCGCTTATTCCTACATGGCGCTTGTTCCGGTCATTCAGCCGCCAATCATGAAGGCACTGACGACGAAAGAAGAGCGTCGTATCAAAATGACCACGCTGCGTCCGGTATCCAAGCGGGAGAAGATTCTCTTTCCGATTATCGTAACGATTATCGTTACGCTCATCGTTCCCGCCGCGGGTCCGCTCATCGGTATGTTGATGCTGGGCAATCTGTTCAAAGAAGCTGGTGTCGTACCGCATCTGGTCACGGCTGCCAAAGATACCATCATGTATACTGTTACGATTCTCTTGGGTACGACGGTCGGTGCGACCGCACGTGCAGAGAATTTCCTTACACCGCAAACGCTGGGTATTTTGGCTATGGGGCTTGTGGCCTTTGCTATTGGTACAGCGAGTGGTGTGATTTTCGGTAAGATTATGTGCAAACTTTCGGGTGGAAAGATTAACCCGCTGATCGGTGCTGCGGGCGTATCCGCCGTTCCGATGGCGGCACGTGTCGTACAGAAAGTGGGACAGAAAGAAGATCCCTCGAACTTCCTTCTCATGCATGCCATGGGACCGAACGTGGCCGGCGTTATCGGCTCTGCTGTCGCAGCAGGCTTATTACTGAACATGTTCGGTTAAATAGCGATTCCCCCTCTTATCGGACACATCGATGTGGTTTGCTAAGCAGGAGGATAAATAACAAGCAACCGCATGGTTGCTTGTTGCGTGGGGAAAACGATATCACCCCGCCTTAATAAGAGTTACACTCTACATTTTTAACAAACCGTTCCTGCGGTACAGCTCAGCCGCGATAGGAAATCTGTTGATCGGTATTGAATAAGGGAACAGAAGGGAAAGAGGATGTTTGTCCTCAGCAGCTGTCCAGCTCATTCGACAGCATCGAAAGGAGAATGAAATGAAAAAAGCACTGAGCGTCCTACTTGCTTTAGCACTGGCCGTTTCGCTGACCGCCTGTGGCGGTGGAGATAAACCGGCGGAATCCAAAACGGATGAATCCCAAGCACCGGCGGCCGAATCTACTGCTCCGGCGGCGGAAGAGCAAAAAGCTCCAAGCGGTGAAACGGTAAACTGGAACTTCGCTACGGGCGGATCCACAGGCACGTACTATGCTTACGGCGGCGTTATCGCTAATGTGTTCAGCGAAAAAGTTCCGAACGTCAAATTGACCGTTCAGTCTACCGGCGCATCCAAAGCGAACATCTTCTCGCTGGATGACAATGAAGCCCAGATCGGCTTTGTACAAAATGACGTTATGGATTACGCGATGAAGGGCGAGAGCCTCTTCAAAGAAGACGGCGCAATCACGAGCTTTTCGGCTGTTGCTGCGCTTTATCCGGAAACCTGCCAGATCGTCGGTGCCAAGGGCTTGGCCTCGGTTGCAGATCTCAAAGGCAAGAACGTCTCCGTCGGCGATGCCGGATCGGGTGTTGAATTTAACGCGACTCAGATTCTCGCCGCTTATGGCATTGACATCAACAAAGACATCACAAAACACAATTTGTCTTTCGGTGACTCGGCGGAAGCCTTAAAAGACGGAAAAATTGATGCTTTCTTCTGCGTCGCCGGTGCGCCGACCACGGCAATTACCGAATTGGCTACAACGAACGATATCTCGATCATTTCTGTAGATAAAGAACATGCAGATCAGCTGAAGAAAGACTATCCGTTCTATTCGGATATTAGCATTCCGGCAAACACCTACAAGGGTGTTGATGCAGATGTGCAGACGGTTGCCGTTAAAGCGACCATCATCTGCCGCAATGATCTTCCGGAAGATGCTGTTTACAACCTGGTCAAGGGCATTTTCGACAACAAAGACATGATTGCCGAATCCCATGCGAAGGGCAAATTGCTGGATCCGAACTATGCCGTTGAAGCGATCTCCGTACCGTTCCATCCGGGTGCTGAGAAATACTTCAAAGAAATTGGCGTTATGAAGTAATCGATGGCTTCACGTCATAAAATTGCTTTATGGGCGGCGGTTCTCGCGCTTGTCGTTGCCGTCGCCTTCCTTCTCGTCGGGAATTCCGCTTCCGCAGGACATGAGCTGGTTCTGCGGAGCGGAAAGACGGGCAAGGTCTTTGCCCGTTATCCGATGGCGGAAGGAGATACCTTTACGATAACCTTTATTCATTCGGTCAATCAAAAGCCCTATAGCGACATGTACCGTATTGAAAACGAAACGATTTATGCCGAAGAGACGCGCTTTGCAGAATTCGGTGCCGGAGTGGAAACGGAATTGAACGAAGGGGAAATCCTCTCCACCGGAAAAGACGGAGAGATCGTCATCTCCAACATCCACACGCCAATGAAACATCTGTCCTACATCGTCGGAACGGTCTCCGATCACATCCTCACTGTGGGGGAGAAAGAGATCAGTCTACGCGACTTATGCGGACGAAATGCGACAGTTGTTTTTACTTATGAAAAGAAATAGAGCTTCAATTACGATACAAGGATAAGACGGACTCGTTCCGTCAGCAGAAGGAAAACGTTATTCCTTTTAACCCATTGTCTCATGGACAACAAGAAAGGAGAAACGGCAATGACGGACGATATCAATAAAACGCCTGACCAGATGCCGGAAGTAGAAGATACCGGCACCGGAACGATGGCGGATGTCGAAGAGATCATGAAAAAATATGATCGCGAATCGAACACCCGTATCTGGACCGGAACGCCGGGAATGATTATTAAATTTGCCATGGCGGCCTTTGCCCTTTTCATGATTTGGCTGAACTTGTTTGCCAACTGGGATGAACGTATTCGCCGTTGTTTATTTCTCGGCACCATTATCGTATTTGCCTTTGTAATGTATCCGATGCGCAAAGGGGATACTTCGCGTGTCAATCACATGCCTTTTTATGACATCATTTTGATGCTTTTGGGTGCGGGCAGCTTCTTTTATTACATCATTAACTTTAAGGCGATCATTGACCAGGCGACCCGTATCCACCAGACGGAAATTATTCTGGGTATCATCGGCATTCTTGTTTTAGCGGAAGCCTGCCGGCGTGTTGTCGGCTTGCCGATTCTCTTTGTTGCCGGCTTCTTTATCATTTACTCATTCGCGCAGGGTAAGGCGCTGCGCGTGATTGTGTACAATCTCTTTTATACCACGACGGGCGTCATCGGCACCCCGATCGGCGTCTGCTCGACCTATATTGTGCTCTTTATCATCTTTGGGGCTTTTCTGGAAGGAACAGGCATATCCGACTTCTTTATTCAGGTGGCTAACTCCATTGCGGGCGCGTCCAAAGGCGGTCCGGCGAAGGTTGCGGTTATTTCTTCCGCCCTTTGCGGTATGGTTTCCGGTTCGTCCGTTGCCAACACCGTGACCACTGGATCGGTTACGATTCCGTTAATGAAGAAAACAGGCTATCGCAGCGAGTTTGCAGGTGCCGTTGAAGCCTCCGCTTCTACCGGCGGACAAATTATGCCGCCGATCATGGGCGCTGCAGCGTTTCTGATGTCGGAAATGGTGGGCGTTCCCTACGCAGAAATCGCGATCAAGGCGATTCTTCCTGCTTTCCTGTATTTCCTTGGTATCTTTATTGCCGTCCATCTGGAAGCTTTGCGCACGGGACTGAAGGGATTGAAAAAAGAAGATCTTCCGCATTTCGGGAAATTGGTACTGAGACAAGGATATTTGCTTTTACCGTTAGTCATCTTGATCTGGATGGTCATGAACGGCTTTACGATGGCGCGTTCGGCGGTTATCGCTACGCTCGTTGCCATTGTGGTCAGCATGTTCCGTAAAGAAACACGCCTGACGCCGATGGGTTTTGTTAATGTTTTGGAAAATGGAACGAAAAACACCATCTCTGTTGCCATCGCCTGCGGTGTTGCTGGTATCATCGCCGGCGTCGTCACCATGACCGGTCTCGGCCAGGTGCTGATTTCCGCTATTGTCGGTCTGGCTAACGGAAAGCTGATCATCGCATTGTTACTCACCATGGTGACCTGCATTGTCCTCGGCATGGGTGTTCCGACGACAGCGAACTATATCATCATGGCGACGACCTGTGCCCCGATTCTGGTTTCCGGCATGGGCGTCAATGCGATTGCCGCGAACATGTTCGTTTTCTACTTCGGCATCATCGCCGATATTACTCCGCCGGTTGCGCTTGCTGCATATGCCGGAAGCGCCATTGCTCGTTCCAACCCGATGAAGACGGCGTTTACCGCGACTCGTCTGGCGATTGCGGCCTTTATCGTGCCGTACATCTTTGTCATGAGTCCCGCGCTGCTCTTCATTGATACAACTCCGCTGGAGATCGTTCTGATCGTCTTGACTTCGATTGTCGGTCTCTTTGGCGTATCGGCCGGTCTTGCCGGCTTTATCTACACCAAAATGCCCATTTGGCAGCGTATCCTTTCGGTCGTGGGTGGCCTGCTTCTGATTTACCCGGGGCTTGTGACGGATATCGCCGGTGTTGGCCTGGTTGGTGTTGTGATAGCCTTACAGTATTTTCTGGGTAAGAAGAAAAAGGCGCAAGCCGTGGCATAGATAGATATAGCTTCATCGGGATTTGTCTTCTTTTTTCCGGAAGAATAACAGAAAGCGGGATCATAAACTTGTTCGTGTTTCTGTATTGTTATGCATCCGGCTTGATGAAAATGATTTCAGGATGCTATACTATCAAACAAACGCTTTGATAGAGATAGGGAAATTTGTCAAAGCGTATAACAAAACCCCTGCAAGAGAAAGAAGATTTGTTGATTGTCACTCATGAATGAAAATGGAAGGAGAAAAGTATGACACTATGGGATGTCGTAACGGACGTCGCCCTATTAGGTGCATTGATGTTAATCGGGCAATTCTTGCGTGCAAAGGTGAAATTATTTCAATCCCTGCTGTTGCCTGCCTCTTTGATCGGTGGTTTTATCGGCTTGGCATTAGGACCGAGCGGGATGAATGTGTTGCCTTTTTCAAAAAGCTTGAGCGGATACGCCGGTATTCTGATTGCGGTTGTCTTTGGCTGCACGCCGATTGGCGACAAGCCGCTCTCTAAGAAGGAACTTAAGGGCGTAGGTGGATTCTTTTACCAAAACACCGGTATTTTAATTCTTCAATATGCCTTCGGCATGGCACTGTCATTATTTGTGTTGAATAAGTTTTGGCCCGAACTCCACAACAGCTTCGGCTTAGTCTTGGCCACCGGCTTTTATGGCGGTCATGGAACGGCTGCAGCTGTCGGTTCCGCGTTCAAGGATTTAGGCTATGCGGAATTCTTTGACCTAGGCAATGCTTCTGCAACGGTCGGTATTGTTGTCGGTATTCTTTTTGGTATGGCACTCATCAACTGGGGCACACGAAAGGGATACACCAACTATGTTACTTCGCCGAAAGAACTTCCCAGCGATATGCGTACCGGTTTAATTCCGCCGGAACAGCAGAAAACATCGACTAAGGGAACGATTAACAACATGTCGCTTGATTCATTGGCGTTTCACGTGGGCATTGCGATCTTTGTAACATTCCTTGCAAAGAAGCTCTCTGAAGTCATCGCAAAAGCGGTTCCCGGTTTATCGATTCCGGTCTTCGTTCTTGCCCTAGCTGTAGGCTATGTCGCTCAGTTCTTCCTGCGTGCAACGAAATCGGACAAATACGTTGATCGTGCTACGCTTCAGCGCATCAGCGGAACTTCAACGGACTTCTTGGTCTGCTCGGCTGTTGCCTCATTGAAGTTAAGTACGATTGCAACGTATGCCGGCCCACTGGTTATCACGTTTATCTTAGGTATCATCCTGAACATCGTGTGGTTCCTCGGCGTAAGCAAGTATTCCTCTGAGAAAGACTGGTTCGAGCGCGGTATCATGAACTATGGACGTTCCAACGGCGTCGTTGCCACGGGTGTTTTGCTGAACCGTGTTGTTGATCCGGATGCGAAATCGCGTGGTCTTGAGGACACCGGTATTACCGACCTTTTGAACCGTCCAGTTGCGATCGCTCTTCAGGTGCTTCCGCCGGCGATCTGTATGGGAACATTATCCAGCGTATATGCGATGACCGGCGTCATGTGGCTCGGCTTCGTGGTATTGACCGTTATCGCTTTAGCGCTAAAATGGTGGACCCCGGGCAAGATGCAGGGAGACCAGAAAAAATAAGATCGCCATTATTTTCCTACAAAACTTATGCAGGGGTTTTGTAGAAAGGAGGATACATGAAGTACGATATTATGCATTTTGAAGCTCTTGGCGCAGAAGCGGCACATTTACAAGAAGAAACCGATCGTCTGATCGCCGAGGGCAAACTGAAAAAAGACTTCTCTTCGGTGATTACACCGCTGACGCTTCAAGAATATCTGAAGCAAGAAAACCTCAGCGGTACGGATCTTCCGGACATCGTCACCACCAAGACACATTCGGTATTGCCGGATGAATGGGTGAACAGCGGTGCGAAGAAGAGCGTTATTACACGAAGCGCCGGCTACGATCACTTTGAGCATCTGCAAAACAAAGTGAATATCGCCAGTCTGCGTGTGTACTGCGTTAAGGCTGTCGCACAAACAGCGATCAAATTTTTATACGCTACGGCAGGCTATCTGAACGAGTATTCGAAAAATACGCTCAGTTTTGAACGTAATAAGACCCATTCGTTCTACGAGTTGGGCTCGGACATGGTCGCCACGGTATTCGGCGTTGGAAATATCGGCGCAGAAGCCTATCGTCTGCTAGTGCAGAACGGTTTGACCGTTCAGGCCGTTGACGTACGTGAAGAGGAGCTGAAGGGTCTCGACAAGTACAAGGATTTCCACTTTGTTGACAAAGAAACTGCCATTAAAAATTCGGACGTGATTATCAACGTCATGAATTTAACCAAGGCGGAAGAAAGTCGTTTCTACAATGTCGGTTACTTTGATCAGGAGACGCTTTCCAAAGCGAAGGATGGAATCATCCTCATCAATGTCACCAGAGGAGAAATCATGCCGGAACATGTCGTCTTGGAAGGCATGGAAAAAGGTCAGGTCGTCGGCTTCGCCACGGACGTCTTCAGCTATGAAGAGCGCATTACGCAAGCATTGCGCAATGGCGAAACCAAATCAGATGATCCGGATGTTGATGCGGCATTAACGCTGATTCATCGCGCGCTTGATCGTGAGGCCAATGTCTACGTCCAGCCGCATCAAGGCTTTAACTCCGATGTTGCTGCCGTGCATAAGGCAAAAGAAGCGATGGCGCACGTTGCCTACTTCTTCAACGAGGGGAAGGGAATGTTCAAGGAACAGCTTCCGTATTACGAAGGTTAAGAGAAGAAGCAGTTGAAATGAACAAAGTCCACTCGTAAACCTATGAATGGACAAAACAGCGAGAACAGGATTTCCTGATCTCGCTGTTTTTTTGACCATAAAAAACACTGTCTGGCGGAAAAATGCGTTAAATTTCAGAGAACTTTTTGTTCACTTCATGTACAATGGTAAAGTGGGCTTGACCGAGAAGCGGCCGCCCGAGTCAATGAACCCAAAACAGCCGAGAGGAATCACGAGAGGAACGACGGGACCATGACGCTATTTGATTACTTAGAATTGTTGGGCGGATTGAGCATGCTGCTTTTCGGCATGTCGATATTAGGCGACGGCTTGAACGTCGTTTCCGGTGGAAAGATGGAAAGTCTGTTGGAACGATTGGTGTCCAACCGGTTTAAGGGGGTTTTGCTCGGAGCCGGCGTTACCGCTGTGATTCAGTCTTCCTCTGCGACGACCGTTATGGTGGTTGCGCTTGTTAACTCCGGCGTTCTCAAGCTGCAACAGGCCGTTTCCATCATCATGGGCGCTAATATCGGAACGACGATTACCGCGTGGATTCTCAGCTTGAGCGGCCTAAGCGGCGAAAGCTTTTGGATTCAGATGCTGAAACCGAGTTCTTTTTCACCTATTTTGGCTGTAATCGGCGTAATCATTCTCTTTACGGCGAAAAATGATGCGAAAAGGGCGAAATCCGGCGTTTTTCTGGGCTTTGCCGTATTGATGTTCGGCATGGAAACCATGATGCGTGCCATGCAGCCTTTGCAAAGCTCCGCCGCCTTTTTTGAAGTGGTTTCCCTCTTTTCCAATCCCATTCTGGGGTTGCTCCTCGGTATCGGAATTACGGCTCTTATCCAATCCTCTTCCGCCTTTACCGGTATTTTACAGGCACTTTCGTCTACGGGAGCTATTACCTTCGGGACAGCCGTACCGGTCATCATGGGACAAAATATCGGCACGTGTATCACCGCGCTTCTTTCCAGTATCGGTGCGGAGGTCAATGCGAAACGTGCGGCCATCATTCACTTGATCTTTAACGTCATCGGTACGTTGCTGTTTCTCTGTGTGTTCTATTTGGGCAATGCCTTTTTGCACTACACTTTTCTTGAGGACACGGTCAATGCGGTGAATATCGCGATCATTCATACGACCTTCAACGTTGCCACGACCGTAGTGCTTTATCCCTTTGCGGATCATTTGGTTAGACTGTCACAGAAACTTATTATCGATAAAAAGGCTCCGGTGGAGGTTGATGCCATTGAACAGGATCTGCGCCTTCTCGAGCCGCGTCTGTTGGATCGTCCGGACTTTGCCGTGCAGCAGGCCTATACCGTTCTGTGTCAGATGATGAAGCTGACTTCCCAGGAAATTGAAGAGGCCGCCTTATTGATCGAAAATTACACGCCGGAACGCCATGAAAAAATCGAATGGATGGAACGGCAGGTCGATCGCTATGAGGATGCCTTACAGGATTACAGTGTAAAAATCTCGAAGGCATCGCTGTCTGATAGCGATGCGCACAAGCTGACGGCGTTGATGTATTCGCTTAACGATATTGAGCGTGTGAGTGATTATGGCATCAACCTTGCGGATCAAGTGCTGAAAAGCGTTGAATCGCCGCAGAAGTTTTCCTTGCTGGCGAAGCGGGAGTTAAAGGTCTATACCGAAGCGGTAAAAGAGATCGTACAAAACAGCTATGTTGCACTGGAAAGCCTGTCCTATGAGAAAGCGATTCAAATTGAGCCATTAGAAGAATACATTGACGAAATCAACCAGACGCTGTCCCATCGTCATATTGAACGTTTACAAAAGGGCGAATGCAGCGCAATCAACGGCCCGATCATCATCGAAATGTTTAACAGTTTAGAGCGTATTGCGGATCACTGTTCCAATATCGGTATCAGCGTCATTCAATACACGACACAGAAGTATCTGGCGCACGAATATCAGTCACACATCGACAAGACGAGCGATGCGTTCCGCGCCACGTTTGAATTCTATCGCACCAAGTATCAATTACCGGCTGCTTCGGCGCAGTAGGACAACGTGTAATGCAAAAAACCTTCCCTTAGACCGACTGCTTCAACGTGGAACACAGCGGTTCCACGTTGTCGATAATAGTCGACGTAAGGGAAGACTTTTTTCTGCGCAAGAGGAAAGCGGTATTAGACCGGTTTATCTTCCTGCGGAATATTGGTATTGTCCCAAGGGGATTCAAAGGGGGACTCGGCTGAAAATTGCGCATTTGCTTTTCGTGCGCGATGTCGTGGAGTGATGACACCGGGACCGCCGATACAGCCGGCTTCGCAGGCCATCCCTTCCAGCAACATACCGTTCTTTCGGCCGGCTTTGGCCATGCGCATGAGCATCATGCAATCCGCCAATCCTTCCACCGCTTCCACTTCAATTTCGCGGTCCGGGTCGATTTCTTTGGCGCGTGCAACCACTGCTTTGGCGACACCGCCGCCAACGGCATAGCCGCGCCCGGTTTTCGACGCATCCTGAAACGGTTCTTCCGTTTCAATGGAGGAAGGTTCAATTTCCTTGGCGACAAACATGCCCATGAGCTCTTCAAAGGTGATGACAAAATCGACCTGATCATGCACAGCCGGTTGCAGGCCTTCCAATTTTTTGGACAGGCAGGGACCGATAAATACGACCTTACAGCCGGGATGCGCTTTTTTAATCTGTTCCGCAGTATACATCATCGGCGTGGAACTCTCGGAAATCAGCGAATCCAGTTCCGGAAAATTCTTGCGCACCATGAGTTTCCACGAATAGCAGCAACTGGTTCCCATAAAAGGCTGTTCATTCGGCACGCTGTGCAGGAATTCTTTCGCTTCATTCATCGTCGTTAAATCGGCGCCGAGGCCGACTTCCACAACATCGGCAAAACCGAGCTGACGAATAGCTGCTCGCAGTTGTGCCGGACTGGTGAGCGAACCGAACTGGCCGGTAAAAGACGGTGCAATGATGCCGTATACCGGAGCATCCTCTTTCATCGCTTTGATGACCTGATAAATCTGCGACTTGTCTGCGATAGCTCCAAACGGGCAGGAGGCAATGCACGCACCGCAGCTGACGCATTTCTCTTCGTCAATTTCCGCACGTCCAAGATAATCCGAGCTGATCGCTTTGACTCCGCAGGCTTGTGCGCACGGACGTCCCGTTTCCAGAACGGCGTTATACGGACATTCTTTTATACATTTTTTACACTTGATGCATTTGTCCTGGTCGATGATCATCTTCGTCTTACCGAAGGAAATGGCGTTTTTCGGGCAGGCGTTCTTGCACGGATGCGCCAGACATTTGCGGCAGTTGTCCGTGATCATAATGTGCCGTTCAGGACACGCTTCACAAGCGATTTTGATGACCGAAACAAGCGGAGGATGGTGAACACGCGTTGCCACATCGACTTTTTCAATATCCTGCGTGATGGATTCCGTCACATCCGCCGCGCGGGCATCCAGTCCAAGCGCCATGCGAAGACGTTCGCCATAGACGGCGCGCTCACGGAAGATATTTTCCCGGAAGTGCGCGACTTCTCCCGGCAATGCCCGGAACGTTTCTTCATACAGGTCATGCAGGTTTTCGTCGTTGTAGGCCATGCGGGCAATGCTGGCAAAAGCCATACGACGAAGCCGGATGACATCAACGTAACTGTATTTCATTCTTCCTCCTGTAAACCGTCCAGAATGCGCTCCATCACCTGGGGACTGGTTGCCTTCGTCATTTTTTCCCCGTCAATGGTGACGACGGGTGCAATCCGCTTTTCCGAGGTTTTGCACGTGCCATCGCAGGAGCATAGTTCGATTTCAAAATCCGCCCCTTCGGGAACACTGGGGTATTCGCCTAAACTTTCTTTTAAGTCGGTGACATTGTCTAAGATATTGTCGGCACCATAAAAGACACAACGCGTGCCGGTACAAATTTTGACCTTCATTGTTCCTCCTCGACTACAGGGGTACGCTCGCCGTCATGCGACGAGCCGTCAGGGTGAGCCTGCCGAGACGTTTTCCCACAAGAAAAACAAATGACGAATTCGACAGGCACAATGCATTTTATCCTTTGGGAATATGTTATCACAGCCGGTACAAAAGAGATAGACTTGGCGCAGGAAGGACAGAAAAACTGGTACAATAGGGACGAAAAAAAACGCCCCTTCTGTCAAGTGGAGGAGCGCCCGAAAGAGAAATAAAACGTAGAAAAAGGTGCTACGCACGATCAAGTCTTTGGATGCGTGCTAAGAAAAGGGAGAGACGAATGAAGACAAAAAGAGATAGAACGGTGGTAAAGAACTTGTGTTCTGCCCTGTTGCTCTGTGCAGGTATGATTTTATTTAGTGCTTGTGGCGCACCGAAGCAGCAGGAAACAGAGATAAGTAAAGAAGAAGAGCATTCTTCCGTAGAGACGACGGTACAGGAGAGCAGTGAAACGGAGGAATCGGTTACAGCGGAAGCTCCGCTTCGTCTTGCCGCCCTGAAAGGGCCGACCTCTATGGGCATGGCTTACGTGTTATCGTCCGGAGATCAAGAGCGGCATTCCTACGATTGTCGTGTTTTAGGCTCGCCGGAAGAGATTGTGCCGTTGCTGGTGAAAAAGGAAATCGATGTGGCGGCTGTACCGTCCAATCTGGCCGCCGTGCTCTACGCAAAGACGGAGGGCAACATTCAGGTGTTGAATATCAATACGCTCGGCGTGTTGTATCTGGTGGAGCGTGGGGAGCGTGTCCACGCGATAACGGATCTTAAGGGAAGAACCGTGCTTGCTTCAGGCAAAGGAGCGACGCCGGAATATGCTCTGCGCTATCTTCTGGAAGCCAACGGGCTAAGCGAGGACGAGGTATCCATTGAATGGAAGAGTGAACATGCCGAAGTGGTTGCCGCATTAGCGGAAAACCCCGATGCCGTGGCGTTATTGCCGGAACCTTTTGTTTCGTCAGCAGAGGCGAATCTTGCTGACCTTCGTCGTGCAGTGGATTTGACCGAAGCCTGGGATGCTGCACAAAACAAAAACGATGCGCCTTCTGCGCTGGTCATGGGCGTCCTGGTTGCACGGCGTGAAATCGTGAACGAACATCCCGATGCGATCGCTCAACTCCTTGCAGACGTCACGCGCTCGGTCGACAAAGTAAAGCAAAATCCGGAAGAAGCGGCGAAAATCATCAGCGAATTGGGCATCGTGCCGGAAGCCGTAGTAAAAAAGGCGATTCCACACGCCAATCTCGTATCCATTACGGGTGTGGAAATGAAGGAAAAATTGGGTGGCTATCTGCGCGTTCTTGCCGAACAGGATGTGAAGGCGATCGGTGGAGCGCTGCCGGCAGACGACTTCTACTTCCTTCCGGAAGGACAGCGCTAAATGCGTGAGCCGATAAAGAGGACAATGGTTTGGGGATTTTGGCTTGCTGTATGGGCGGTTGTTGCACACGGCATCCACAATCCGCTCATTTTGCCCTCACCGGGACAAACGCTGGCTGCGTTGGGCTCTTTGGTGGTTGATCCGACATTTTTTGCGCGGATCGCCACCTCACAGCTGCATATCTTGGGCGGCTTCGTGTTGGGCGCTGCCCTGGGGGTATTCCTGGGATGGATGGCGGCGATTCACGCCGCGCTGTCGCGGCTACTGGCTTTGCCTGTGCAGATGATGCGCGCCATTCCGGTGGCTTCTTTTGTCGTTTTTGCGCTGTTTTTGCTTCCCTCCGCCCATTTATCCCTTTTCATCGTTTTTCTGCTTGTTTTTCCGTTGGTGTACCAGAATACCGTTGAGGGAAGACAGGCGGTGGATGCTTCGCTCGTCGAAATGGCCGATACGTTTCATGTGCCGTTTTCACGTCGCCTTCGCGGGATCGTATTGCCTTCGATTCTTCCCTTTCTGAGTGCTGCGTTTCGAACCGCTTCCGGGCTTGCCTGGAAGGGCGGTGTAGCGGCCGAGATGATTGCGCTTTCCGGAAATAGTTTGGGAGAAGCTTTATTCCAATCCAAAATCACGCTGGACATGCCGGCACTTTTTGCCTGGACGGTGATGATTCTTCTTCTTAGTCTGCTGAATACGACGTTGCTGATTGCCCTGTGGAACGGCGCGGCACACCGCCTGATGCGCATTCGACCGATTTGTCGGAAACGAGATTTGCAAGATCAACAAGATACTTCGCTTTCCGCACACAACCGAAATTCCTTCGGACAGGAAGAAAAAACGCCCCTTGTCCGGTTGCAGAAGGTGTCCGTTTCTTTTTCGCAAAAGCCGGTATTACAGGACGTCTCGGCAACGCTTTTTACGCATGACCGCATACACATCCGCGGTTCGTCCGGCGTCGGGAAAACGACGCTGCTGCGTGTCATGGCGGCAGCAAAGGCTCCGGATGAGGGAAAAGTGGTTTATTCGTCCGGCAGCGTGCTGCGATGCAGTATTCTGTTTCAGGAAAACCGTCTATTGGAAGGTCACAGCGTGCGTGAAAATCTGCGCTTTATCGGCCTCGATGAGATGACAATTGAGGAAGGACTTTCGTCGCTTGCCCTTTTGGATGCAGCGGATCAGCCGGTTTCCACGCTTTCCGGCGGAATGAAACGTCGACTGGCGCTGCTGCGCGCATTGCTGTCATCGGGAGATCTGCTGTTGCTGGACGAACCGTTCGTTGGTCTGGATGAAGCATTGCGCAGAAAAACGGCGGAGGAAATTGTCCGGCGAAGTGACCGGTTTTCCGCTCTCGTTGTCTGTGATCACGTTCTGGGAGGAGATCAGCTGGCAGAGGAGATGCTGGCGATTACCGCGGTATGGCATCTTCACGACGACGGGCATCTATGTGACATTCGTCAAGTATGATAAAATGCAAGCGAAGGTGCTGAGCACCTTTTTCAGGAGGAAACTATGTGTGGCATTGTAGGTTATGTCGGAAAAGCATCCGCCGTCGACGTACTGATGGACGGATTAAAAAAGTTGGAATATCGCGGATATGATTCGGCGGGCGTCGCCGTACGCAATGATGCCGGCGCTTTTGATGTGATCAAAGAAAAAGGACGCCTGGTCAATTTGGAAAAGCGTATCGCGGAGGAAAAGCCTTCGGGAACCGAGGGCATCGGCCATACGCGTTGGGCGACGCATGGGGAATCCACGCGCAACAATGCCCATCCGCACTATTCCGCAGACGATCGCGTTGTCGGGGTGCACAACGGTATTATTGAGAATTTCAAAGAAATCAAAAAAGAACTGACCGAGAAGGGTTATACGTTCTATTCCGAAACGGATACCGAGGTCTGCATTAAGCTGATCGATTATTATTATGGCGAGAAAGCGGATCCCTTAGAGGCGTTGAAAGCGGCTAAAGCGCACATTCACGGCTCGTATGCGTTGGCTATTTTGTTTCAGGATCGTCCGGGTGAAATTTGGGTCATGCGCAAAAATTCGCCCATGATTTTGGGGGTAAGAGAAGGCGCAAGTTTCTTGGCGTCCGACGTGCCGGCCATTTTGAAACACACTCGTGATGTATATTACATGGAAGATGACCAGATTGCGCAGTTAACCCGTGAAGGCATCACCTTTTTTGATGCGGAGGGGCAGATCGTTACCGTGCCGAAACAGCATATTGACTGGGATGTTGCGGCGGCGGAAAAAGGCGGATATGACCATTTTATGCTCAAAGAAATTCATGAACAGCCGGTGGTGATCGCCAATGCACTGCGCCATTTTGTGGATCTCAACGGTTGGATCCGCTTTGAAGGCGCAAAGCTGACGCCCGATTTCTACGATTCCTTCGATCGCATCCATATTGTTGCCTGCGGTTCGGCGTATCACGTGGCCTGTGTGTCCAAGTATGTGGTGGAATCGCTCGCCCGTATTCCGGTAGAAACAGATATCGCTTCAGAATTTCGTTATCGTCATCCCATCCTGTCTGAAAAGGATTTGGTGATCATCATTTCCCAATCCGGAGAAACCGCCGATTCGCTGGCCGCTTTGCGCGAAGCACAGGCTCTGGGCGCTTCCACGTTGGCCATTGTCAATGTAGTCGGTTCGTCGATTGCACGTGAAGCAGAGCGTGTCATCTATACGGTGGCCGGTCCGGAGATTGCGGTAGCCACGACGAAAGCCTACAGTTGCCAGCTGTTGGTAATGGATCTGTTGGCGCTGGATTTGGCGTTGCATCACAAGCGCATCACCGAAGAAAAAGCACAAGAACTGATCGGCGAACTGAAGACGCTTCCGCGTAAGATGAATGCGATATTGCGCGAAGAAAAATCGTATCGCAAAGCGGCGGAGCGTTTCCTCGACAAAGAGCATATGTTTTTTGTCGGTCGCGGTGTGGATTATGCCGGTTGTTTGGAAGCGAGCCTCAAGCTCAAAGAAGTATCGTATCTGCATTCCGAAGCGTATGCTGCAGGAGAACTGAAACACGGTACCATCAGCCTCATTGAAGACGGAACGCCCGTAATCGGTATTGCCACGCAGACGGATCTAATGGAAAAGACGCGATCCAACCTGTTGGAAGTCAAGACGCGCGGCGGAGACGTCACCACCTTGATTATGGAGGGAATGGAAGGTTTTGAGGATGTTGGACACGTGATCACCATTCCGGCCATTCATCCACTTTGGGCGAACAGCCTCTCAGTTTTGCCGATGCAGCTTTTGGCTTATTATGAATCCACGCTGCGCGGATTGGATGTGGATAAGCCGAGAAACCTTGCCAAGAGTGTGACGGTCGAATAAGCCTTCTACGTGTTTGGCATAGGTTAACCCATGTCTCAGCGCAAGTTGAAGCGTAAGGAAAGATCATCCCATGCATTCTCTGAACAAAAGGAGCAAACGTTGATTACCTATACTTTTCCCCAATTGATCCATGACGCCTGTGTGCTCGCTGTGCAGCCGGTGCTTTGCCGTGCGCTGAGTGGAGCTATCGGGGACGATATGGACGACAAGGAAGCGGAACATTATATTCTTTCCATTCTCAAGGAAGAGCAGGACGCGAAAGACGTGCAGCTTTTGCCGGGAGAAGAAGGTCCGGATCTTTCCGGCCTTGGTTTTCGTGCGCTTTTTTATCTGGTGTTTCGCCAGCCGTACACCGGCCTGGAACGCGATCCGAGTATCAGCGGAGCGTTGTCCAGTTTAACCAAGCACTATGATATGACAGAAGAACAGATCGATATGCTTTGGATGACGCAGCACATCTATCAGACGGCATGTGAGCAGCTGCTGTCGACGGATCTGGTTTCGCCCGAGCAGAAGGACTTTTCCACGTGGACGGATGAACGTGCGTTTGAAATTATGAAAATGGCGATTTCGCCTTTCGGTGAGGATGTCGACGGCTTTTTTGCACCCTTGACCACCAACCTTGAGGTGCAGACGGACATGAAGCGCGCGGATAACGGTGATCCCAACGCAATGATGGAAGTGGCCTACGATTTGATTGAAGGTCGCGGTGTGGCGACGGATTTTAAGCAGGCTGAGCGGTGGGTGAGGGAAGCGCTGGCGCAACAAACGAACCGTACAGATGAAGCAAAGAAAATGCTGGCGTTTTTGGAGCTGCTCAATGAGCGGGAATAAGTAACGTTGAAAGAGTAGAAGAAAGACCGGAGCGAATCCAAGCTTCGGTCTTTTTCTATGTCTCAACAAAACGATTGAAAAGTGACCAGTGAAATGATTGAAAAGTGACCAGCGAAACGGCTGAAAAGTGACCAGGGAAAGTGTTGAAAAGTGACCAGCGACGTGATACGTTGATGATGAAGGGGGGGTGAGAAAAATGAAGAGCGAAAAAAAGTTTCCAATACATTATCTTTTTCTCATCGTCATTGTTGTTCTTGTCGGTGTTTTTCTCGCAAAAGGAATGTTATCGAAAACGGAAAAACGTCAGAGTCAAGACAATACATCGCAGACGGTTTCTTCGGTTGAGGCGAAGTCTGAAGAGGCATCCAAAGAAGATGTGGCGTCTTCCTTTTCCGCACCTGAACGGGAAGAGTCTGAGCAAATGATGACGTTGTCAGCAAGAGCGGTTCTCTCCACAGTCAATCTTTTGGAGGTGCATTACGATCAGGATGGAGAAAATTTCCTGGTCAAAGTGGAGACTGTCCCTAAACCCGAAATGCTCGACATGATCGCAAAAAAGCAGGTAAATGGCACGCTGAAATGTAAAGTGGACGGTACGATCAACACGGAAGGCGGACCGCAAGTTCATCTCGTCGCCAAAGAAGAAAATATGGAGATCACATTCTATGGGAACAGAACGTATGAGATTGCATTGGAAAACCCAACCGCACCGTTTCCTGTAGATGAACTCTATTCGATTAATATCAGTTTTCATTTTAAACAAGACTTGGTTCAGCCAATCGGAGATTCCTATACTTTTGTGACATCTTTGATATGCCAACCGGACGATCCTCTGCTCTTTAAAGATTTATAATTCAGTAAAAGGCACAAAGCAAGCACCCGACGTATTCTCACCGGGTGCTTTGTTTTATATTACTATATTACTTTATTACTTCCGCTCCAGATTCAAGCGTTTTTCCGCAATGCGCCGATCGGTGTAGTCCATCAACAGCGTGTGAACGGTAGAGACCAGCGGGACAAAGAGGAACATACCGACAAAGCCGAAGCTGGCTGCACCGACAAGAACGGCGAGAAGCACGAGGATGCCCGGAAGGCCCGTTTGCTGGCCGACGACACGCGGATAAATGATGTTGCCCTCAAGCTGTTGTAAGCAGATGAGATAGACGAGGTAGGTCGCCGCGTGCAAAGGGGAAATGGTCAGCAGCATGAAAGCGCCGAGAAGGCCGGACAGGAAGGCGCCGACGAGCGGAATCAGTGCGCCCATCATCACCATAAGCGAGATCATCAGCGAATATTCCATGCCCAGAAGGTTCATGCCCACGTAGTTCATGGTGCCCAGTAAGATGGCTTCCAGGAACTGACCCGTAAAGAAATTATAGAAACTGTCGAATGCCGTATAGGAGACGTACATAACGGTATCGGCATGACGTTCACCGAGGAAGGTATAAATGATACGCTTCGCGGCACGACTTAACTTTTCCTTGCTGAGGAGGGCATAGATGGAAAAAATGAAAGAGACCAGAGCCGACATGGCAATATTCAGCACGGACCCGAGTTGCGTAAGGATATTTTGTGCAAACTGGGAAATTAACGCCTGGAGATCCACACCCTTAAAATACGTATTGATGAACTCCTGAAGCGTAAGATTGTTGACATTGCTGATCACCTGATTGATGGCGTCGTTGATGCTTTCTTTCAGCGACCCGAGCCAATTGGCATGCTGTACGAAGGAGCGAGCCGCCCGCAACACATCCGGAATGGCGTGAATAAAAAGCTGCATCGACGTAATGACATTCGGAATGATGACGGCGAAGGTGAGAATGACAAAAGCAAAAATAATGGCATATGCGATGAGCATGGAAAGCACACGCGTGAGCATCGGTCCAAGGGGAAGACGGCCGATGAGCGATTCGATGCGCCGCATAGGAATATTCACAACAAAGGCGATGGACAGACCGATGAGGAAAGGTTGAACCATGCTCAGAAAGGTCAAAAACATACTCCAAAGCGCAGGCAAATTGAAAAACAGGAAGGCCAGGGCGATGGCAAAGGCCGCAATCTGCATTCCGATGATGACGATTTTTTTCTGTTCCGGCGTCAGTTTCATGTCTATTTCCTTTCTGCCTTATTGTTTCATTTTACCATAGCTTCCGTGCTTTCGTCTGCGTCAAATTGCCATTTTGTGCTATCATGAAAATAAAGAAAAACCGAAGGACAATAGAGCGTACAAGGGGGAAACATGGGAAAAAAACCGATACTATTGGTGCTTGCCGCCGGCATGGGATCACGCTATGGCGGCCTGAAACAGATTGATCCGCTGGGACCGACGGGCGAAATCATCATTGACTATTCGATTTTTGATGCTGTCGAGGCGGGCTTTGAGCGCTTTATTTTTGTCATCAAAGAAGAAAACCGCGAGGCATTTGATGAAGTACTGACCAATCATCTGCCGAAAAATCTGGAAATCAATATTGTGTATCAGGATCTTGAGGATGTTCCGGATGGTTTCACTATCCCCGAAGGACGGGTAAAGCCGTGGGGAACAACACATGCCATCTGTGCAGCAAAAGACGTCATTGATGCGCCGTTTGCCGTGATCAATGCGGATGACTATTACGGCAAAGAAGCGTATCGGAAGATTTATGCGTTTATGACCTCCGATAAGATTAAAGAAGACCATCATGCCATGGTGGGCTTCAAGATCAAGAATACGCTCACCGAGCACGGCTCGGTATCGCGCGGCGTCTGTGAAGTCGAAAACGATAAGCTGGTGCAAATCGTTGAGCGCACGAAGCTCTTCAAGGAAGGCGATGGCGCGCGCTTTGTCGATGAGAACGGGATCGAGCGGCACCTTGACGGCGAGAATGTTGTCTCGATGAATTTCTGGGGCTTTCATCCGGCTTTCCTGCCGTTTTTACAACATGATCTGGCGCGCTTCTTCCGTGAAGACGTTCCGAAGAATCTGTTGAAATCCGAAGCCCTGTTGCCGACGGCTGTTGGGACGGGACTATCCGAGGGCAAATTGTCCGTCAAGGTCTTAACGACGAATGATACCTGGATGGGCGTAACCTATCACGAAGACAAAGAACCGGTGATGGCCGGCTTTAAAGCGTTGGTGGATCGCGGAGTGTATCCGTCTCCACTTTGGAAGTAACATTTCGCGGCGAAGCGGTCGCAAACGTAAGTGACATGCCTGCGGCATGCTTATTGCGGCAAAAAAAGACAGCCTGCTGCGGCGCACTCGTCGCGGCGGAAAAAACAGAGGAGAAGAGAATGAAAATTTTAGTGATCAATTGCGGCAGTTCATCGCTTAAATATCAGCTGTTTAACATGGACAACGAAGAAGTGATGGCGAAGGGGCTGGTTGAGCGCATCGGTATTGAAGGCTCCCGTCTGGTGCAGGAAGTGGGCGAAGAGGAATGGATCAACGAGACAGCCATTCCCGATCACAACAAAGCGGTCCATCTTGTTTTTGAGGCCCTCACGGATTCGAAACATGGCGTCATCGAGGATATGCAAGAAATTGACGCGGTAGGACATCGTGTGGTTCATGGCGGAGAAAAATTCACGGAGTCCACTCTGGTGGACGATGATGTGATTGCGGCCATTGAACAGGTGATTCCGTTCAGCCCCCTGCATAATCCGGCGAACTTGCAAGGCATTAAAGCGGCACAGGAAGCTCTTCCCGGGAAGCCGAACGTCGCGGTGTTTGATACCGCATTTCATCAGAGCATGCCGAAGGAAAATTATATGTATGCTCTTCCGTATGAACTCTACACCGATCACGGGATTCGCCGTTATGGATTCCATGGAACCAGCCATTATTTTGTGACGCTCCGGGCTTCCGAACTGTTGAATATTCCCGTAGATAAGCTCAATATCATCTCTTGCCATCTGGGCAACGGCTCTTCGGTTACGGCGGTCAAAAATGGCAAGAGCTACATCACCTCAATGGGGCAGACGCCGCTTGCCGGCGTACCGATGGGAACGCGTTGCGGTGACATCGATCCCGCTATTGTGACCTTCATGCAGACCCGCCTGGGCAAGTCGGCAGAAGAAGTGGATGCGATCATGAACAAAGAATCCGGTGTGGCCGGTGTATCGGGCGTTTCCAGCGACTTCCGTGACTTGGAGAATGCTTCAGCAGAAGGCAATGAACGTGCACAGTTGGCGTTGGATATGTTCCATGCGCGGGTGCGGGAGACGGTGGCCGGCTACGCGGCGGACCTCGGACGAGTGGATGCGATCACCTTTACCGGAGGTATCGGCGAAAACGGCGCACACGATCGTGCGGCCATCTGCAAAGGTTTAGAGATTATGGGCGTGAAGTTGAATGAAGAGACAAATAGCCAACGCAAGCCCAAGGAAAAGAAAATTTCCGCCGAGGATTCGGCCATTGCGGTTTGGGTCATTCCGACGAATGAGGAACTGATGATCGCACGGGACACTATGCGCTTATCGAAGTAAAAATATAAAGCAACGACGGATGTAGAGTGACCCCCTAAAGTTGGACCAAAAAATCCAACTTTAGGGGGTCAGCTCAATGTTTCCGTCGCTGCTTTTTTATTTCCGGAACAAGTCGCTACATCGCTTCTTGAGCAAAGCGCTCAGCTACAGCGGAAAGCGGGACATCTTCCAGTGAATCCAGTTTCCACCAGGCTTCGCCAAAGGCATAGCCGCTTGTCACGCTACAAGGTACCGCCAAGGCGCGCAGACCGGCGGCAGCGGCGGCACGAACGCCATTCTTAGAATCCTCAATGACCAGAGCTTCATGCGGTGTTACGTCTGCTCGTTGCAAGGCCTGAAGATAGAGATCCGGGTCGGGCTTTAAGGCGATGGCATCGTCCGCCGTGAGCACGAACGCGAAGCGGTTACGAAGACCCAAAAAATCCAGGCGCGAATGAATTGTTTTTGCTCGATTGGAGGAGACGATGGCGCAACGAATACCGAGGGATTCGGCGTCCGCTAACCAGTTTGCAACGCCGGGCATTAGAGGAAGACGACCGAGCGCTCTTTCTTCCATTGTGTGACAAAAGAGCGTAAATCCCATTTCATCCAGATCGACTTGATATTCCCGTTTAAAATAGTTGACCAATTCCACATGCCACGCGCCGGCTGCGATGGCATATTCCTCCAGTGTCAAGGCATGACCGGTATGCTCGAGGATCCAATCGTGCATGAGACGATAGACTTCCCTTTCGGTATCGGTGATGACGCCGTCAAAGTCGATGAATAAATATTTGAGCATGTAAGATCCTTTCTATGCCTGAATCACGAAGCGTTCACCGGTATGGGTAATCGTCTGAATCACCGTGCCCGTCTCGCCGCCATAGCGTGAACGAAATTCTTCGGTGATTTCAGGATGATCGCGGAAATGCATGGGGATGAATATCTGCGGATGCAGATGTTTAAGAAAGTAGGCTCCGCCAAGCATGGCGTTTTCTTCCAGTCGCGGATCCACTACGCCGAAGCCGACATCAATGGGATGGACCGCCACTTCCCGCAGAACACGCAGATAATCGCGTACCTCCCGCTTCTGCTCGGCTTCCGAAAAAGAAGGCCATTTCCAAGCGTTCAAATCGCCGGCATGGAAAAAATTCACTTGATGTAGCGTGAACAGGATCGAGATCCCCTGATCGGTGGAAGCAAAAGTTTGAAAAGACATTCCGCCGAAGTCAAATTGCATATTCGGCTCGACACGGCGCGTGCGTGAAGTATCATAGGCGATTTTTCGCGCACGGGTTTGCGCCGGGCTGCTGCTTAGTTGAAGAATATTGCCCTTTTCTTCCACATGCTCCACATCTTCCGAAAGCACATAGAGCGCTTCTTCGCTTCCGGGGAGGGAGAAAATAGCCGGATTGTAGTGATCTGCATGCGCATGGGTAACTATGAATAAAATCCTTTTGTTCGCCGGCAACACCAGATCACCCTTCCAATAATCAATGACGACGAAGGTGTCCTGATAATCGATGGTGAAGCCGCTGTTGTATAAATATTGAATGGTAAGCGTATGGGACATAATCGTTCCTTTCATCGGTGTTTTTTCGATTATACCCTACACGGACAAAAAAGACAGGCCGAAACCGGGGGATAGGGCATGAGTTGATAAAGTTGCCATCGTCCGGAAGATGCACTGAAAACGAAATCAACCGGGAAAGGCGGAGACATGAAGAGAATATTGACGGAAGAAGAAAAAAGACGGCTGATCACGAATGTGATTCGCGCCGGGTTTACCGATCGAATTCGTTGGCAAGTGGGCCCGGAAATTGAACACTTCGTTTTCGACCGAAAAAGCGGAAAACGCATCCTGTATCCGGGAGAGAATGGCGTTGAGGGCATTTTGCGGGCGTTTGCTCAACGTCATACGGACTGGACGGCTACTTGGGAAGAAGGGCATCTTCTTGCGCTCGAAAAACTGGGCAGCAGCATCACGCTGGAACCGGGCGCGCAGCTTGAATTTTCGCTCGCTCCGTCGGAGTCGGTATCCATTATCCAACGCCGTTATCAGGCCATGCTGGATGATCTGTATGAAATTTTGGATCCGTTGGGCTATATGCTGGTGACGATCGGTTTGGATCCATTCAATGCCGTTGAGGATATTCCGCTTTTGCCGAAATCCCGCTATCGTATGATGGATGCCTATTTATGCAATACGGGGGACTTGGCACGCACAATGATGCGCAAAAGTGCCGCCCTGCAAGTTTCGGTTGATGTCGGAAGCGATCGCGATTTTTGCAGCAAATATCGTGTTTTGACCGCGCTTTCCCCGATCCTCTATACGCTTTTCGATTCCGCTGTGGATAACGAGGGAAAACGACTCACGACGTATAATGCCCGTCAAGAGATCTGGCGGCGAACCGATCCGGCACGCACCGGCTTTCCGGCGGATGTGTTTTCTGCGGATTTTGGTGTGGAGCGCTATGCGGATTGGGTGCTTTCGGCACCGCCGGTTTTTCTGCCGAAAGACGGGAAGGTCGTCGCAACCGGAAATCGTCCGCTGCGCGAACTTCTTGATGAGGCAAAGGACGAAGAGGAACTCGATCGCTTTGTTCGCCACGGCATGTCTATTGTTTTTCCGGATGTACGGGCGAAACAGGTGATGGAGATTCGCATGATGGATTCGATTGCCGCACCCTATGCTTTCGGCGCCATGGCTCTCTTTAAAGGATTGCTCTATAACATGGATACCTTGCGCCGCCTGGAAGAGCGTTTTACGCCCATGCAGGCGGATTGGGTGGAACGGGGGAAAAATGCCGGTCGAGATAATGGAATTCAAGCGTATTATCACGGCGATTATTTTGCCCATTGGGGAACGACCCTTTGCGCCATGGCTCGAGAAGGATTAAGCGAGCAGGAAGCGGCATTTCTTGTTCCCTTAGAGAAAATGTGGAACAATCTCGATACGCCGCGTTTGGAAATTGAACGGCTGGTGGAACGTGAAGGATGGCTGGAAACGTTGAGAAAGTTGGAAGTACGTCATGTTTTATCCTGAATTTACACAAGAGTATATTCGTCGCGTGATGAAAAATCCCGACCGATATGCCGACGATGCCCGGTCACTGATCGATGGAAGCGTGGAAAAGCGTCGGCTGTATCATGGACAGGAAGTCCCGATGACGTATCAGGGAATGTTTTTAACGCCGGAAGAAGTGGAAACCTTTCAGGAGATGATACGCACGATGGTATCCATTGGTCGGAAAGTGACGGCGGAATACGTAAAAAATCCTGCCTATCGTAAGGGATTTCACTTTGATCCGGAAATGGAAGAACTCATTTTATTGGATCCGGGCTATGATATTCCCGTTCCGGTCGGCCGTTACGACATTTTTTATCGCGGTGGAAATGACTATCGTTTTTGCGAACTGAATACCGACGGAGCCTCCGCGATGAACGAAGATCGTGTTCTGGGTGATCTGCTCATGCAAAGTCGGATTATGCAGGATATGCAGAAGGATTGGTCCATATCGCCCTTTTCCCTTTTTGATTCCCTCGTTTCGGCGTTTCTTGCTCGTTATCGGCAGATACGCGGGCGAGAAGCGGAGAGCGTCGCCATTGTCGACATTTTGGAAAAGGGTACACGAATGGAGTTTGACGTCTATCGTGACCGATTTGCTGCCGCCGGTGTGCGCGCGGTCGTTGTCGATGTCCGCGATTTGCGCTTTGCAGAAGGAAAATTGTGGGCAAAGGAGGAGAATGGAAAGCCGCTGGCGATTGACCTCGTCTATCGCCGATTGGTCACCTCCGACTTTCTCGCCGTGCGAGAAGAGGCCAAGGCCTTTGAAGAAGCGTACCGTGCCGGCGCATTTCTCTCTTTTGGCTCGTTCCGATCCCAAGTGATGCATGCCAAAACGACCTTCGCCATGTTGCATAAAGACGAGACGAAGGCCTTGCTGACGGAGGAAGAACAGGATTTCATTGCCCGACGTATTCCGATGACCTGGGAAATCGCCACATCCGAAGACAAAAGGGAAGTGATTCAACACAAAGATGTCTATATTCTTAAACCCTATAATTCCTATGGCTCACAGGGGGTCGTCATCGGCCGTGATCACACACAAAAAGAATGGGAAGCGCTGGTGGAAGCGCTCCCGTATGAGCAATATATTGCACAGGAATTTGTAGACAATGATCCGACGCCGTTTTTGAGTTTACAAAACGGTGCAAATGACGCGCCGAACTTGACTGATGAGCAAGCCGTTTCCTTTGCCCAAGCCATGAACGATGCAGAAACACCGGAAACTGCCGGACCATTTGTTGTGAAGCCCTTCGGGCATGTGCTCGGCTGTTTTCTCTTTGATGAACAATTTGCCGGTTGCTACGTGCGCATCGGGCAACAACACATGATCTCCGGCTTACGCGAGTATTTTGCTGCGCCCACTTTTGTCGTCACGCCTCGAAATCGGATCGGATAAGGCTTCACGAACCAGTTTGTTCCGCCATAAAAAGGTCCAAAGCGGCAAACCGATCACTGCCGTGATAATGAATTGCGAGAGCATAATTTGCGCCGTTACCACGGGAAACAGATCGGCGGTGATTTCACCTAAAAACCAGGCTTCGCCGCTGTAGAGAAAAGAAAAGGCGGCGGGAAAGAGCGAGGCGAGCCATTTCGAGGAAACTTTGGCCATTAAGAGCGTTGAAAGCAGCGTTCCCAGTGTGCCGACGACCATGTCGATGGCGCCGAAGGGACTCCACATATTCGCCACCAGACAGCCAAGCGTTAGTCCAATAACGTTTTTTGGATCAAAGAAGGCAAGCCACGTCATAACTTCCGCATAGCGGAATTGCACCGGGCCGTAACTGAAGCCAAAACCCGAAAGCGTAAAAATGACGTAAACGGCAGCGATGATGCTTTGACGGGCCAGCGTTCTGGCCGACAACAGAGAAGAGAAAGAATTCGTTTTGTTCATGTGAACCTCCTTAAAATTTATGGAGTGTTCATGGCAACAAAAAAGGTGTCAAAACGACACCATCTTGATTTTTAAAGTGGGTGCCAAGAAACACTGTAGAAACTATTGTAGCGGTTTTTGCATTCTCCTTCAAGTGAGAATGGCGATAATGAATCGTGACGGTGTAGAGATACAATTGATGTGAGACCAAGAAGAAAAAAATATAGAGAGAATTCCTGTACAATGAAAGTGTCAACAAAACAAAGAAAGGATTCTCTCTATGTCAACCAGTATAGCAAAAACACAGCGGTATCTGCCACATACTTTGGAAACACGATTTCATGCCGTTAAAACCTATCGCTCCGGATTTTCGGTGAAATTTGTCGTTCGTCGCTATAAGATCTCAAAAGCCTCCCTAATGCGCTGGAATCGTCGTTTTGACAGAACAATAGATTCCCTAAGAGATCGCTCCCATCGTCCAAAAGCGCCGCATCCGAATGCTCATACACCACAGGAAAAGACGTGGATAAAAAATCTCATCCGGCGAAACCCCACCATTTCCCTCATTGAACTATACGCAAAACTCAAGTTTCAACGCGGCTATCAGCGTCATCCCTGCTCACTTTTCCACCTCCTTCGAAAACAAGGTCTTTATAAAGAAAAACCGACAAAGAAAAAGATCTATGTCCCTAAGCCCTACGATACACCGAAAAGACTGGGTATAAAATGGCAACTCGATGTAAAGTATGTTCCCAAAGCCTGCTATGTAGGGAGAATGCCCGACAAGCTTTATCAGTACACGGTCATTGACGAAGCCAGTAGGGAGCGTTTTATCTTCGCTTTCTGCGAACAATCTTCCTACTCCAGTGTTGAATTTGTCAAAATGGCCATCAAACATTTTGGCTATAAACCAAAAATCATACAGACGGATAATAGCTTTGAATTGACCCATTTCCGTGAGACACAGCGAACGCACCCCTTCGATCTCTATTGCCAAGAACAGGGCATTGTCCACCAACTCATTCGTCCTAGGACACCGAGACATAATGGTAAAGTAGAACGGAGTCATCGTAATGACAAAGAATGCTTCTATTCGCGCTTGTCTTTCTACAGCTACGAGGATTTGCTGGTACAGATGAAGCGCTATTTATATAAATCGAATCGGCTTCCTATGCAGACCTTGGGATGGTTAACACCCATGGAAAAACGCGCCCTATTGATGGCGGGTTAACCCGCCATCAATAGGGTAGCATACAGAAGATTTTCTCTCCCATTTTTGGTCTCACATCATTTACAAATGTACAGAATTGCGATAATGAATCGTGACGGACAAAAGAAATCCGCCAAAACATCATTCAAATGATGTTTTGGCGGATTGTTTTTTGCGTGAATTTTAACTTCAGTCATTTACCATACAGATGAGTTCACTCAGGTCGGCTTTATTCCAGTACACCGAACGAGAAGCCCTGCTCCTGTAGCGCATGAACGATGGCAGGAAGGGAATTACGCGTGAGCGTTTTTGCGGCGGTATCATGCATCAAAATGGTGATGACGTTCGGTTTACCGTAGGCTTCCCACGCCTCCAGGATGCGACTTACCTGCCCTTCCGTGGAATCCGGTGAAGTGGAGCCTTCGGCGTCGCCGTTGAGGCAATTCCAGTCCATCCACTCGACGCCTTCTTTTTTCAGCTCAGCATCGGCTTCTTCCAGACCGTCCCAGGACATATGGCCGCCCGGATAACGCCAGGGCTTGGGATCAACTTCTTTACCCAGAAGCGCCTGCAGTGCGTCTTTTGATTTGTGGTATTGTGCGAGAATTTCGGTAGCATTACCGACACCGCCGGGATAAAGCTTGTCGTAGTCGTGATCGAAGGAATGGAACGCCAAGGCATGTCCTTCCGCAAGGGATCGTTCCAAAAGCGGTTTATTTTCCGCCGTGAACGACTGTCCGACCATAAAGAAGGTCGCCGGTACGCCAAGTTCTTTGAGCATATCCAACAGAAGTGGCGTCGATGCCGGGTCCACACCGTCATCAAACGTGAGAAAAGCTAATTTTTCGGAAAAAATCGTTTTTCCGTTGTACATCGCATCATTCACATCGGCGGTATT
Organism: Murdochiella sp. Marseille-P8839; assembly: GCA_019753405.1. Taxonomy (GTDB): domain Bacteria; phylum Bacillota; class Clostridia; order Tissierellales; family Peptoniphilaceae; genus Murdochiella. Next base: position 150,958 of record JAIKLF010000002.1, read on the forward strand.
ATACGCATAGACGGAAGCTGCACGATTGTGATTTTTCCCGGTACCTCCGGCATTCTGTTTGACGTCCGTTGTATCGGCATTGGGCTGTGCGATGCCGGAAAAGATTCCACTTGTTTCCGCGGCTTCTGATGAAGAAGCGGAACGATCGCTTTGATCCTCGGATAGGGAAGAATCCGCAGAGGAGGAGACTTCCTCCGTCGCGGAAGAAAGTGAAGATACCGTCGGTGTTGTGCTTTCCGGTGACGACAGGTGTTTCCACAGAGAGAATAACAGCGAAAATGCAAGAATGAGAAGAACGAGGACAAGTATTGTCCCCAGAATCATTCGCCGTTCCTTCCGTTTCCGGCGCCGTTTTCGACGCTCCGGTAAATCCGGTGAGGGATGTGGACTGCGATGTCTTGCGTTACGCATGGGGCGCGAAGTGTGCTCGGTCGATAAACCTGTCCTCGGGTCGCCCGGCCTATCCGCTCTCAAGCGTCTTGGTGTATTTGAATTGTTATTCTCCTCTAACATATTGACCTCCCTTTTCCTCCGCATCATAGCATAGAAAGCCGGCATAGAACAAGCACGACGGCTGATCAATACGCGAGGCGTTTTTCGTTTGTTTCGTTCCAAAAAATCCGACAGGCCGGCAGCCTTTGATAGAATGGAAAAAGAAAGGCGGTAATGATGGACAGGGCCAACGAAAAACAGAAACAAGCGATCCGTACGACCGAGGGGCATGTGCTCATCCTTGCCGGCCCCGGAACGGGAAAAACGCGCACGCTTGTTCAGCGCACGGCATATCTCATTCGGGAAAAAGGCGTTTTGCCGAATGAGATTACGGTGACGACCTTTACGCGCAAAGCTACGCAGGAAGTGGTTGTACGTCTATCTCGCCTGTTGGCGGATGCTGGGCGCGCGCAGGACGCCGGAAAAGTACACGTCGGTAATTTCCATCATCTTGCGGGTGCTATCGTGGAAAAGGCGGCCGATCGGGCTGGATTCGGTCCGGGCGTGAAACCGCTGAACGATATGGCGAAACAGGCTTTGGTTACCGCTCATCTTTCTTCGTTTCGTACCATTCCGGACATTGAAATGCTTGGCATTGCCTTATCGCCGGAGGTACCGGGAGCGGTAAGTGCATGGTGTCGACTATTTGATCAGCTCCGTGAAGGCTTTGTCGACTTTCGTCCGCAGGATGCGGCAACCACCGCTGCAAAAGCGGCGCTTCAAGAGTATCGTCAGCTGTTAATGCGGCATAACGTGATGGATTTCAGTGAGATGCTCTTCAGCGCGTATTTCCTATTAAAACAGAATCCGGATATCCTGCTCGCAGAGCAGAAGAAATGCCGCTATCTGATGGTGGACGAGTATCAGGATACGAATCCTATTCAGGAGCAGATTCTTCGCTTGTTGCAAGAAAAGAGCGGAAATCTCTGTGTGGTGGGCGACAGCGATCAAAGTCTGTATCGCTTCCGTGGAGCAAGTGTACATAATCTGCTTTCGTTTGCCGATCGCTATGCGGATACGACCGTCATTCGTCTGGAGGAAAATTACCGCAGTGACGGCATCATTCTGGATAGAGCCGAACGTGCATTTCGATGTGACGTCCAAACGATGTCTTCGGCCGCGCCCACAGCGCTGTTGCGTGAAGAGAAAACGCTGTTTCCGGCGGATCCTATGCGCCATCATGATGCGGCGGTACAACAGTTGTTTTGTGCCGATGCGTCCATTTGGGCCGAGCGGATAGCGGATTCACTCTTGATTTTGCATGCGCAGGGTATGCCGTATGCGGATATGGCGATTCTTTCTTTTTCGGTACGTTCTCCGATGATGATTACGCTTGCGCAAACATTGCAAAAGCGCGGCATTCCCGTTAATATGCCACGCGGCGGGACGTTGATGGCGGATCGGGATGTCCGTCGTTTTTTGGGCGGTCTCACGTTGGTATTTCGTCCATTTTTGAAACAGGCAATGGATGAACGTCTTCTTACGCGTTCTACGCTGGATCCGTTCGTTGCCTATGCGATGAGTATTCCCAAGCGGGATTTTGCAGAACAGGAAAAGTATGCAAAGGCGTTTCGGAAACGTCTTGCGGAAGGCGAAACGATCGTTTTTCTTGACCTTTGTTATGGCCTTCTGGGCGTTTCGCCGTTTAACGCGATGATAAAAAAAGCGCTTTGCAATGACGTCGGAGCGGAAGCACACCTCGGTGCGGTGCGCAATGCATTGACGGATCTGTTGGCCATGCTGGCCGTGGATCCGGAATCGGAGAGTCTGCTGACGAAGGATAACATCGTCCGCCAAAGCGCCATATTATTCGGTCGCTGGCTTCCGCTATTGAATCGTACAAAACAGCCTGCATTGCGGGAAGAACAGGAAACGGATATTTCCGATGCTCTTTCTCTGTTTACCATTCATCAATCCAAGGGGCTGGAGTATTCGGTTGTCTTTCTGGTGGAATCGGCTCCGCGTTCCGCATTTATGTCGCGAAGCGGGATTGCCCGTCTTACGCGATCTCCGGCGCTTGGCGAGCCGCTTTCTCCCGGCATTGCCGAACGGATGGACCATGCGCGCCTCATGTATACGGCACGAACGCGTGCGAAATCGTTGTTGGTGGAAACGGGTATCCGCTATGGAAAAGACGATCCCGCCCTTAGTGCGCAAACCGTACAATCCTGTGTGTTTCTTCCGTCCGATCCGGTGCCGGCAAGTCATCGCTATGCCTTTACCAGCGACATTGCCTGCTATCGCCGTTGCCCGAGACAATATTATTTCCTACGCAAAATGCAGATGCCCACGAAGTCAAGTCGCGCGGCGGATCGCGGCACGTTGGTGCATGAATCGTTAGCCCGATATTATCGTTTTCTGGTGGAACAGGGGAAAAAGCCGACAGATGAGACGGTGCTCTCCATGGTACAATTAGTACGTAAAGGCATGGAACGTGCCGGTGCAGAGTTGGACGCGGACGATGGCGAATGTGCGGAGAAGCAGGTTTTAGCGCTTCATCGTGCGGAGCCGTTTTTGCCGACGCAGATTACAGGCGTCGAGCAGGAAGTACATGCCCTTCTCGATCATCATGTATTGGAAGGCAAGATGGATCTTGTTGTAGAGGACGGAAAATGGATCGTCGACTTTAAGACCGCTCGTCCGACACCGGAACAGGAGAACGTGTATCGGGATCAGCTGCGCTTTTATCGCTGTTTGCTTTCACCCACACGGGATGAAGGGATGAAGGAAACCTCTGCAGAGACAACAGCGAGTCAAATGCTGTACTATACCGCAGTCCAAGAAGCGGAGCATCCCCGTGACGAATTTTCTTTTCCGATAGGGGAACGCGAGCCGTTTTTACAGGAAATTCGAGAAACCGTCGCTGCCATTGAACAGGGCGATTTTTCAGTAAGAACCGAGAATCAAACGCATTGTAGAACCTGTCCGATGCGTGAATGTTGTCCATGAGAGGAGGAATCGCATGAGCGAAAAGAAACACGTGATGACCATAGCGGAGATGCTGGAAGGCGTGCAAACGGATACTGAGCTAACCGCATCGTCGGAGCAGGATGGTGTAGAAGACACGGCTCCGATCGACATCCCGACAGACGCCGTGAGCGAAGCACAGGGAGATGTGCCGACGGAAGAATTCGTCGGAGCGGATGAGGAAACGCCTGTCGTCGAAGAACATGAGGATTCGTTTCGCACTCGTCCTTGGATCATGCCGGAGCCTCCTGAACCGCCGGTGGTCCCTTCGGAAGAGGAAGAAACGGACAGTGTGCCACTAACCGTTCCCTCATCCGTTGCTGAGGAAAGTGAAACGGATGAGCAGGACGAAACGGAAAATATCGCCACTGTGCCGGGCACAGAGGACGTGGACGATGAAAATGAAACGGAAGCGGATCGTCCGGTGGCGCTCATTTCTCATTTAGGGAAGAAAATTGCCGGAAAGCCTGTTCTTGAGGATGTGAACCTCGCTTTGCTTAACGGGCACGTTCTTGGTCTACTGGGACCGAACGGATCAGGAAAAACAACGCTATTACGCATTCTTGCGGGATTAGCACATCCCAGTTCCGGTCGCGTCGAAATTGACGGCATTGTTCCGGGTACGGAGACAAAGGGGATGGTGTCCTATCTTCCGGACACACTTTTCCTGGGACCGGAAATGACGGTGGAAAGCGCCCGCAAGTATTTTCAGACCTTCTTTATGGATTTTGACCGTGAACGCTTTGATGAATTGGCGCAACGCCTCAACTTGCCCGAACGCACAAAGGTGGGCAGAATGTCTAAAGGCTATCGTGACCGTCTTGCCGTTGCATTGGTGATGAGCCGTCGTGCGCGTCTTTATCTTTTGGACGAGCCTCTCGGTGGAGTGGATCCGGTTGTGCGCGATGAAATTCTTGACATTCTGGTGGAGGCACTGGGCGATGAGGCGACGATGCTGATTACGACGCATCAGGTGCGTGACTTGGGGCGTATATTTGATGAGGTTTGTTTCCTGCGCGAAGGTAAGGTAGCGCGCTACGGCGTTGCGGAAGAGATTCGCAACGAAGAACAGGCGGATCTGGATCACGTGTATCGCTCGATATTCGGATAGGAGGATACGATGAAGTATTATTACTCTCTTCTACGCCGTCGTACCGGTCCGCTTCGTTGGGGCATGATGCTTGGCGCCATTGCGGTGATCCTGATTGCATCCGTACTCCTTCCTCTTGTGCACAGAAGCGATATCCGCGTGATGAATGCTGCAGCGCCGACGATTTCAAATACGGCGGCTCAGTTTATTCTGGCTGTGGCTTTTTGTCTGGAACTCTTTCGCTCTGTCCCGTTGGTTATGGATGATCGTTTTGGCCATTTACTTCCGGAACAGGAACGCAAACCCCTCATTGCCGCATTGCTGAGCGTGTTGTTCAGTGCTCTTCTTTACGCGATCTGTGCTGTTGTTTGCTCTTTTCTGGACGAACTGCTGCGCACTGGCGCTGTACAGGAAAGCGTGCGGATGTTGACGGAAAACATGCGATTGCATCTCTTGGTTTTCTTGCCGGCGGTGATCGTTCAGTTATTTTTCTCCATCACGCTGGTGATGTGCTTACAGCTTCTTTTGCGCCGTTTAGCGCAGAAGAATGGGCTGGTCGGCCGCGTTCCGCATTCGGCAGGAAGACTTCTCACTTTTCTGGTTACCTTGGGCGTATGGGTGTTGTTTTACCGGTTGGCGATGAAAGCGCTGTTTCGATGGCCGCTTGTTCTTGACCTGCCAAACGGCGTTATTCATCATTCCGTATTTACGGCAGAGGCCTGGAATTTCGTCGGCAATCTGTTCTTATGGCCGGTTACCATGACGGAAACGGCACAAACCGTATTGTCGGTTCCGGTTTTGCTTGGCCTTGTTGTGCTCAGTGCGCTGCAGTGGGTTGTTGCGGTCATTCTTTCGGAAGACCGTTTGGACTGGGAGGTGTGAAATGGGTAAGCGCTTTCGTTTTGAATTTGCACGCAGCCTACCGTTCTTCCTGACACTGGTTCTTGGCGGAACGATCTATTGGCTTCTTATGCGTCAACTGTTGATGCATCCGGAGGCTCTATTCATGTTTCCGATTCTGTTACCGCTATTGATCGGGCTGGCCTTTGTCGTGGCCTCTGTAGTTTATGTCATCGTCAACGTGAGTCGTGAACTGTCCAAGCCCTCAGGGCTGTTGACCTTTTTAACGCCTCTTGCGCCATGGAAAATGATGATGGCGAAATGGCTGAACTTCATGGTTTCCTTTGGCCTGTCGTTTCTCGTGATGCGCTTTCTGCTGGTTCTCTTTCCTTTGGCTGGAAATGACTTTCCGGGCGACATGGAAATCATTGCTTCGTTGGCGGAGAGCCACCATCCGGTGAACGTCCCTTTTTTCTTCCTCATCGGCATGAGTGCGTTGAGCGGATTGATCTTTGTGTTGCGCTGGACGCTGGTGCTTGCGCTCGTATTTTGGGTTTTAGGTTGGACGGAAATGCTTGCTTCGCGTTCTATTCTTCGCTGGGGAAAATTCCCTCTACGCGTCGTTTCCTTTCTTGCCGCGCTTTTCGTCCTGGATGAAGCGGGTGCATTTCTCGCTTCGCTTTTGCCCTGGTGCATCAATGTAGAGTCTTTTCAATTGTTTCGTCCGATGAACGTGGTACCGATTCATTTTACGTTGGAGTCCGCTGCAGGTTTTGAACGTGGCATCGGGTTGGGAGAATCGCTCTATTCTACGGCCATACCGGTGGTTCTTTTCGTATTTTTGCTCTTAGCAATCATTTTCTTTCTATGGCGTGCACAGGCCTATTGGAAAAAAATCGACCGTTAGTGAGGAAGAGATGTACGCGATAATATGAAGTATGCTTTGACGAAGAAAGGGGAGAAAATGAACCGGTTGAGACAAAACAGAGGGAAAAGCGGCTTTCTTTTGCTGGTCATGTTTTGTGCTTTTTTGCTGAGCGCAGTTACATCGGTAAAGGCGGAGAAGCTGACCATCCCGGACCCGCAGCCCGGCAATGCGATCATCGTCGTCTCCGGGGAATACGAAGGTGTTCAACCGGATGCCCTGCTTGCACGAATGAACGAAATTCGTATGGAGGCAAAAAAAGAAGGATTGGTAAATGCCTATGTTCCTCTTACCTGGTCCGGCGGGTTGGAAGAAATTGCCCGTTTGCGGGCTCCGGAGACTGCCATTCTGATGGGGCATTCCCGCCCGAACGGGGCGCGTCATCCGTTTATGGTGGCATCGAACGGGATGCGCAACAATGCGGAGAATCTGGCCTGGAGCTCACAAGGCGGAAGCACGCGTGCGGTGGAACAGTTTTATGAAGAAAAGGCGGATTATCTGTTGCGCCGACAAGGGAAAGCGCCCAATGGCCCGACAGGACATTATGCCACGCTGATCAATCCGGAATACGTGAGTGTCGGCGCGGCAGCGTTTTATTCACCGATCACAGAGTGCTATCAGTCCGTGTTCGTATTTTCCGTAGAGAATGAACAACAGCCATTCACGCTTCCGGCGTATCCTGAAAAGGCCTATGTCGAAGTGGAAGGCGGCCGAATGGCGAACTTGTCCCTTTCGCTACCGAAGAAGGCAACAGCAAATACGGCAGTTGACTGGTCGGCAACGGCAGAGGTGCGCCGGGAAGATATTTTTTCTTCCTCGGGGATTGACTATACCGATGTCCCGGTTGTGGACGGCCTTCAATGGAAGATAGCGCCGCAGGAGGGAGCCCTTGTAGACGGGATCCGTATTCTTTTCGCCGGCGGCGGACGGGTACACGTGGAAGCCGCCATCGGAAATACAAAGGCGTCGGCGATTGTTGATGTTGCTGAGACCTCGTCCAACGAAGAACCAACGCCGGAAGAAGAAAACAAAATCACCGTTGATCGCTTTTCGGGGGCAAACCGTGAAGAGGTTGCCGCAACGGTTGCACGCACCTATTTTGCGAAGGCGGATACGGTGTTGATTGTCAACAATATGGCTTATGGAGACGCCATGAGCGCAACGAATCTCTCGCGTGGAGAGATGCCGATTTTATACACGCGCCGGGACGATCTTCCCGACGCTACGCGGTTATGCCTGTTGGATCTTGCCCCGGAAAATATCATCGTTCTCGGCGGGACCGGTTCCGTCAGCAAGACGGTGGAGAATACGTTGCGTCGAGTGCTTCCGCAGGCATCATTTCGTCGCCTTGACGGGCCGGATCGCTTTGCGGTCAACGCAAAAACCCTGACGAATCCCGTCGGCGGAACCATTGCCGTAAACGGCCTGGTCTTTGCGGATGCGCTTATGGCCTCGCCGCTTGCCCAGGTTAAGGGGGCGCAGATCACCCTCATTCGACCGAATGAAGTGCCGTCGGCTGTGGAGGAGCGGTTAGATCGTGCAAACGATGGCGCTCCGATTCATATCGTCGGAGGAACGGGATCCGTTGCCCCCCATGTGCAGCAGTATTTTGCGCAACGCTATGACACGACGGTGGATCGCATCGCCGCGCCGGATCGCTATCGTCTTTCATCAATGGTGGCGACGCAATTTCCACAAGGAAAACGCGCAATTTTAGTCAGCGGCGAAAAGTTTTCGGATGCGTTGGTCGCTGCTCCGCTTGCCCAGCAATGGAATGCTCCGATTTTCCTCACTCGCGCCGCTGCGCTGGATACGACGGTGAGGGAAAGTCTTTCCCATTTTTCCCTGATTCGTCTTTTGGGCGGTCCGGCCAGTATCGCGGAATCCGTCGTGGAGGAGCTCACCGGAAAGGCTTATTGAAGCGCAAGTACCAGTTCGACGGGGCAATGATCGGAGCCCATGACGTCGTCATGAATGGCTGCGGAAACCAGCTGCTTTTCGAGCGCCTGCGATACCAGGAAGTAGTCAATGCGCCAACCGATGTTGCGTTCACGCGACTTTGCAAAATTGGACCACCAGGTATAGGCTTCGGTTCGGTCGGGATAAAAATAACGGAAGGTGTCGATAAAGCCGTGATCCAGAAGCTGGTTGAATTTGGCTCGTTCTTCATCCGTAAAGCCGGCGTTCTTGCGGTTTGAAGAGGGATTGGCCAAGTCGATCTCCCGGTGCGCCACGTTTAAATCGCCGCAGACCACCACGGGATGGGTTTCTTCCAGCTTTTTCAAATAGGCGAGGAAGGCGTCTTCCCAGACTTGGCGGTAATCCAGTCGTTCCAGACCACGTTTGGAATTGGGCGTATAGACGGTAACCAAATAAAACGATGGAAACTCCATCGTAATGACACGTCCCTCGTCGTCATGTTCGGCTATTCCGATGCCGTAGTGCATGCTGAGGGGCGCTGTTTTGGTGAAGATTGCCGTGCCGGAGTAGCCTTTACGTTCCGCATAATTGTAGTATTGTTCGTAGTCGGGAAGATCCAAAGTCAATTGTCCTTCCGACAGCTTGATTTCCTGCATACACAGGATATCCGGATTCAGCTCTTCCAGTTTATCCAAAAAGCCTTTGCGCACCTGGGCACGCAGACCGTTTACGTTCCAAGACATGAGTTTCAACATGGTTTTTCCTTTCTATTTCGCTTGTCCTTCATGATAACCCATTTCCGGGCAGGGGGACACCGGGTATAATGAAACCGTATACATTTCGATTACGTACAACCTAAGATTACGTACACGCTATGATTACGTACAACCTATGAATACCCCCGGAGGTTCTTATGAACGAATTTCGCTTGCTGCGCTCGGAGCTCATCGCCGAGGAACAAACGACCTATCAACAATATGTGCATGAAAAAACCGGTGCACAGGTGTTTTGGCTGAAAAATGATGATCCCAATAAAATGTTTGCGATCGCTTTTCCGACGTTACCCATTGGATCGACGGGAAATATGCATATTTTGGAACATGCCGTTCTTAACGGCTCCCGAAAATTTCGCACGAAGGAGCCGTTCTGGGATCTGCTGAAATCCAGCCTTCAGACATTTTTGAATGCCATGACCTTTCCGGATCGCACGGTGTATCCGGTGGCCAGCCGAAATGATACGGACTTTATGCATTTGACGGAAATGTACCTGGATGCGGTGTTCTATCCCCAAGCGGTGCAAGATCCCCTCATTTTCGAACAGGAAGGCTGGCACAAGGAAATTTTTTCCGCCGAGGAGCCCATTACGTATAAAGGGGTTGTGTATAACGAAATGCGCGGAGATATGTCGGCGCCGGAACAGCAGGTGATTCAGCAGATTCAACAGGCCTTATTGCCGGATACGCCCTACGCGAATAATGCAGGAGGGGATCCCTACGAGATTCCGACGTTGCGCTATGAGGAATTTTGCGCCTATCATCAGGAATACTATCATCCTTCGAACGCCAAAGTTTTTCTGTACGGCGCCATCCCTGAAGAAGATGTGTTTACCCTGATTGCGTCCTATTTTTCCGCTTTTTCGCAGCGTACGATGAACACGCTGTCGGCGAAGCAGACGCCTTTTTCCGCGCCGAAAGAAGCGGAATTTACGTTTTCCGTTGCGGACGGAGAAGAGACGGAGAATAGGGACTTTCTTGCGCTCAGTTGGCTGGTGGATGAAGCGCGAACCGACAGCGTACGCTATCTCAATCAGATGTTAAGCGACGTGCTCATTGATGCCGAATCGTCGCCGCTCAGACGGCGTCTTTTTGCGGAACTGCAGCCCGCGGACGTGCTCGCGTCGGAGATGAGCTACCGAGACGTCAGTTTTCTGCTGCTGGTAAAACACGTCGACGCATCGAAAAAAGAACGTTTTGAACAGATTGTGCTGGAGACGTTGGAACAAATCGTCCGGGATGGGATTGATCCTGAAATCTGGGAAGGCGTTTTGCATCGTATGGAATTTGATCTGCGAGAGAAAAACGGTCGTGCGACAAAAGCCATAACCTTCTTATTTGCGCTTCTTAACGAGGGCATCTACGGTCTGGATCCGGCACCCATTCTACATTACGAAGATCAGCTTCATGAATTGCGTGAACTTTTGCGTCATGGCGCGCTCGAGCGCTATATTGAGGAGCGCCTGTTGAAGAATCCGCATCGCGTGTTAAGCGTGCATCGCCCGGAACCGGGGAAAAACGCACGAAAGGATGCCGAGGTGGCTAAGGCGCTGGCAAGGGAAAAAGAAAAGATGTCCGCGGACGAATTGGACGCACTCATTGCTGAAAATCGGCGCCTGCGCGATCGACAGAATCGTTCAGACACCGAGGAAGAAAAAGCGACCATTCCGGTATTAACGCGGGATGTTTTGCCGCAAACACTGGAGAAGACGCCGCGACGTGTAACGAAAAGCGGAGCGGATACGCTGCTGTTCCATGATTTGCCCACAGCCGGCATCAACTATCTCATCGTCTCTTTTGCCCTTTCGGGTTTTACACAGGATGAGCTGCCCTATGTGGCCTTGGCGGCCGATCTCTTCGGCGGACTGGACACGGAAAACTATTCTTATCGCGAGTACGACAAGGCGGAGCATCGCTTTACCGGCGGCATCACCGTGACACCGACCATTTTTTCCAAGGAGGACAGCGAAGAAATTTGTCGCACGTTGCTCGTGGAGATGCCGGTCATGGGAAAAGAAAATAATGACCGGGCGTTTGCTCTCCTTGAAGAGCAGCTGCTGCGTACGTTATGGACGGACAAGGAGCGTATGCAGGAGTTGATTCGCATTCGCTACACGTCGTTTGTACAGCAAATGGTGTATGCCGGAAACACTTACGCCTCCGAGTGTGCGTTGGCAAAACACAATGCGGCCGCATATTATCGTCAAGCTGTTTCCGGTCTGACGTATTTCCGCTTCCTGGAACGGCTGAATCAGCACTTTTCCGAAGAGGATCGGACGAAATTGGAGGAAGTTGCACATCGCCTTTTTTCCGCTGCGGGACGGGTAATCAATGTCACCGGGCACGGCAAGGAGGGGGAGGCTTTCCTCGAACGCGCACGGCAGGTCGTTTCCGCCATTCCCACAACGGATACGATAGAGAAAGCCTGGACGTTTGCTCCCGCTTGCGCAGCCGAGGCCTATTCGGCAACGTCCGACGTGCAGTATAACGCGGTCGCCGCACCGTTTATTAAGCCGGAAAGTCTGCACGGTAGTCTCTTTGTCCTGATGAATATTTTGAACAATTCCCTGTTATACAACGAAATTCGCGCGAAAGGCGGCGCATATGGACAGTCGGCCCTGTTTACCACGGACGGAAATGTCATTATGTCCTCTTTCCGTGATCCGCAATTGGATGCGACGTATCGCGTATTTGCAGACGTCGGAAAAGCGGTTTCGGCACTGTCGCTGACGCCGAAAGACATCGATCGCTTTGTTGTCGGTGCGGTGGGCCAGATGGACCGACCGCTCACCGATGAGCAAAAGGGACGCCGTGATCTGCTCGATTTTTTACGCCATCGCGATATCGCACGCGAGGATCGCTATCTGCAGGAAGTGCTGCGCACGCGTGCGGAAGATCTTCGCGCGTGGGGAGAAACTCTTTCTCGCGCAATGATGAATGCATCGAAAGTGACCATCGGCAATGCGGAGGCCATCCACGCAAGCGAAACGCCATTTGATATTGTGGAGCGTCTTTCGTAAAGCATGCCGGTGATGCGTCACTCTTGGCACTTGATGTCTTACGCCTTGCCGGCGATGCGTCACTCTTGAAGAAGGACACGTCATCCCTTGTCGGTGATGCATCATGTCTTGCCTGTGATGTGTCGTCATGTCTGGCCTGTGACGCATCATGTCGTATCAGCGATGTGTCAGGACATACCGGCGATGCTTCAGAACATACCAAATTACCGGAAGGGCGCTTTTCCACGTGTTTGCACGGTATAATGAAAGCGGTGAAGAGACCATCGGGCACGTGAGCGCCGGAGTATGCACGAACGGCAAAAGAAGGTAGCGATGCCGTTTTGGAGTTGCACTTCCGCATGATTTTGGTATAATAAGCGGGTGACGCAGGCGCGGCGTGTTCGCGCATGGTCGTAATCTCTGCTCCGTTAAAAAGCGGGGCGAAATCCAGAGGGAGGTGAAACGCATGAATCAGTACGAAATGGTCCTCATCCTGAAGGCCGGTTTGGAAGAAGAGGAGCGCAATCAAGTGCTTGATCGTCTTAAGGACGCCATCAGCCAAAACGGTACCGTCGGTGAAATCGATGATTGGGGCACCAGAAAGCTGGCGTACGAGATCCATTACAACAAAGACGGTTACTATTACGTCCTCAATTATGAGGCCGATCCGTCCGTTGTTGCTGAAGTGGAACGTCGCGCACGCATTCTGGATCAAGTCCTTCGCTACCTTACTGTAAAGAAAGAGGCTTAGTTCTTTTAGGAGGTAACCGATGAATCAAGTGACGATTATGGGGCGCTTAACCCGTGCCCCCGAGTTGACTTACAACAATACGACAGGAAATGCCATGGTTCGCTTTTCAGTGGCCGTGGACAAAAAACTGTCCCGCGAAAAGAAACAAGAGATGGAATCACGCAATCAGCCCACCGCAGACTTCATTAACTGCGTGTGCTGGGGCAAATTGGCGGAAACAGTCAATAATTTCACGGCCAAAGGCAAACGAGTCATCGTTGAAGGACGTCTGCAGACAGGCTCCTACGAGGCACAGGACGGTTCACGCCGTTATACCACGGATGTGGTTGCTAATGCGGTTGAATTTATTGATTGGAAAGATCGTGACGGTTTCGGCGGTGGGGACGCTTCCCGCACTTCCGGCGCCAACAATTTCCCGAAAAACAATCAGGCGGCATCGCCCGCAAATAGCGATGGCGGCGACGACTTTTTCGATGCCAACTTTAGCCCTGTGGATGATGAGCGCATTCCCTTCTAACGAAACACATCAGGGAGGACGACATGGCTCAACGCAAGTTCAGACCGCATAAGAAGGTCTGCATTTTCTGCAAAGACAAAGAACGCGTGCTCGACTACAAAGATGTCGATGCCGTAAAAGAGTTTATCAGCGAAGCGGGAAAAATTCTTCCCCGTCGCATTACTGGCACTTGTGCTAAGCATCAGCGCGATGTGACCACCGCCGTAAAACGCGCTCGTCACATTGCCCTTATTCCTTACGAGGATAAGTAAGCACAATATTGCGGTGCACGTGAAACGCCCTCAACCCTTTCCGGGTTGAGGGCGTTTTTGTTGGATTCGGATGTTTTATCCTAAGATAGGATGCCTTATTGTAAGGCAGGGTTTTATCATGAGGCAAGGGTTTATCCTGAGAAGAGGGTTATCCTTTTGCGATTACTATTTTCACCGCTTCGGTGTGGGGGGGGTATCCTGAGACAAGGGGATATCCTGAGATAGGATGCTATATCCAGTGAAAGCACGCTTACTGCAAAGTGGTTACAAGCTGTTCAGATGTTCAGCTTTGGAATAAAGCGGAGCGCCGCTTAAACCGTCGTTGGCGGCGCGGTTTATGTTTGAGAAATGTCCGCGACCCTGGCTGGACGAAACAACGGTGCTTAGCCAGGGCTATTTTTTTGATCGAAACCCTGGCTGTTGAGCAGATGGTTTGTTGGCCAGGACTTTTCATGTATGCTAAACCCTGGCTGTTGAAAACACCGCGTGCCAGCCAGGGTCAAACATGCTTTTTCGAACCCTGGCTGAAAAAACGAAGAGCGGTAGCCAGGGCTTGTTCTGTCAGCCAAACCCTGGCTGCGAAAAACACCGCACACCAGCCAGGGTCAAACATGCTTTTTCGAACCCTGGCTGGGAAAAATGAAGTGCCGTAGCCAGGGCCTTTGCTGTACGCTAAACCCTGGCTGTTGAAAACACCGCCCGCCAGCCAGGGTCAGGCACGCTTTTTCGAAACTTAGCTGGGAAAAATGAAGTGCGGTAGCCAGGGCTTTTGCTGTACGCTAAACCCTGGCTGCAAGAAACGACGCGCGCCAGCCAGGGTCGCGTAGCGCTCCTCGTCCCTGGCAAATGGTCGAAATGGAAAGGCATCAGGGGTAGCACCCCTGACAAAAGCGTAATTCAGAACGTTGACAGGGTTCCATCGACCCTGATGAACAACCAAAATAGAACATCGTCAGGGTCGGTAGCCCCGACAAAAGCGAAATATCGAACGTCGACAGGGTTCCATCGACCCTGATGAATAACCAAAATCGAACATCGTCAGGGGCATCGACCCTGATAAACGCATAATACGGAAAGACATCAGGGGTAGCACCCCTGACAAAAGCGAAATATCGAACGTTGACAGGGTTCCACAGACCCTGATGAATAACCAAAATCGAACATCGTCAGGGGCATCGACCCTGATAAACGCATAATACGGAAAGACGTCAGGGATAGCGCCCCTGATAAAAGCGAAATATCGAACGTTGACAGGGTCACATCGACCCCGATGAATGACCAAAATAGAACATCGTCAGGGTCGGCAGCCCTGACAAAAGCGAAATATCGAATGTCGACAGGGTCGCGCAGCGTCTTTCGCCCCTGGAAAATGGCCGAAAACCTCACTAGCCAGGGCCATGGAAACAATGCAATTGGAATACAAGTGCAGCTGGACTCGCCGTCGGCGGCGTGATGTAGAAGGTGTGCCGCTGGACTCGCCGTCGGCAGCGCGATGTAGAAGGCGTGCCGCTGGACTCGCCATAGAACGCTACCCGCCACCACCTTTGCCGTCCACCACTTTCTCAGCTCGTGTTTTTCGTGTCAAAAAAACGAAAACGCGGAGAAGTGTGGATAGAAATCATGTCCCGTGCCCTTTGCCTGCGGAAAAATGTGGAATGGCCGAAAAAGATGAACAACGCTGAAAACCATGAGACACACAATACATGAGAAAACCATGAGACACACAATACATGAGAAAACCATGAGACACACAAGACCAGAGAAAACACAGATTAAAAAAGTGTAAGCAGGAAAGCGGCGAAGAAAAGTAATCCCATCACCTTGCCTTCTTCCTACTATGTTAAAATAGGAGAGGAAGGAGAAGACATGACATTCGATATGAAAAAATGGACGGCGCCGGTCAATGCGTTGTTTGCAGCTGCGCTCACCGTCTTTATCTATTACATTTCCGCCCAGTCTGTGGGCGCCGTGCGTCTTTTGCTCTATTTTCCGTTGACGACGCTGTTTGTCGTCCAGGGCATATATTGGGCGGGTGCGGCCGGCGTGCTCAGTGTAGCTGCGATCGCGGCGTTGTTCGGGGCCGAAGTTGGCGTTTCCATGGCCTTACATCTTCTGGTCATTTCCTTCATCATCGGCATGATGATCAAAAGAAACGCAGCCCTATTTCACGAAATTGTGTTTCCGGCGCTTCTATTTGCTGCTTTAAGTGTATTGCTTCTTTTTGTTCAGCAGTGGATGACCGGGCAGGACGTAATGGCTCTTTTACGCGAAGAAATGCAGAAGGTAACGCAGCAGATTATTGAACTCGCTCAGCAACAGGGCAACCTGCCTGCCGGATCGGAAGTGCTCATTCGTCAGGTTTTTGCTACCATGCTGAACGTGTTGCCGGCATTTCTCTTTATCGAGGGCCTGGTTACTGCGATAGTTACGTCCATTTTCTCCCATCTCGTGCTTTCCCATACGGAAGAGGACGTGGTGCGTTTTTCTCTTGTCAAGTTTCAGATCACACGAAAGATCAGCGGCATCCTGTTGGGCATGGTGGCCGTCGCGATGGGACTGTCTTTGACGGTCGAGCCGTTAGCCTACTTGGGCGCTAATATTGGGCTCGGTGTAATGGTTCTCTATGCTCTCCATGGTATTGCGCGCATAGACGAACAACTTTCGCGGCGGCACGTGCCTAAGGCATTGCGGGTTATTCTTTATCTGTCGTCGTTCATTTTCGTGTTTTTAACCTTTTTCTTCGTCCTTGTCGGCTTCTTGCTGAGCTTTCTCTATGAGCGCAATACGACCACTGAAGGAGGCAACCATGAATAGCGATTACTCTTCCGAAAACGCACAACAACGACTTTGGACCGAGGTATTGGTCGTGACGCTTATCGGCCTGTTCATGACGATTGGTCTTTTTCTATGGAATGCCTATGCCGGTGTGGCGGGCGTTGTCGGCACCATTTTTTTAAGCGCACACAGTTACATCCGCGAGAGGGAAGCGCAGCGCTCCGTTGTGGATGCCATTGAAACGCTGGATCTGCATTTTGATGAAGTGACAAAAAATGCGGTGTTTGGTATGCCTTTCCCGATGACGGTATTGGATGAGCATGGCCTTTTTCTATGGTACAACTCATATTTCAAGAAACTGTTTCACATTCAGGATTCGTTGCTTGGACAAAGCTACGATAAGCTGTTTGCCGATGTTCCTGTAAAGATCTTAACCGGAAAGAATGCCGAGCCGTTTCGGGTGACCATTGGAGATCGCATTTATCTGTTTTACAACAGTGTGACGAGTTCGCCGAAGGGAGAAGCGCTGATCCTGCTTTACGGCATTGATAACAGCGATGATGAAGAAGTACGCGAACGTTATCATAAAGAACAACAGGTGTTGGCTGTGGTGGTCTTGGATAATTACGATGAAGTGCGCGCAACGATGCATGAAGCGGACCGTCCTCTCGCCTTTGCGAAAATAGACGGATTGGTCAACCGCTTTGCCGCGGACTATGATGCGACCGTCATCAAATACGAATCCGACCGGTATCTGTTGGTATGCACACAGGCCGCTCTGGATCGGATGAAAATAGAGAAATTCCGACTGTTGGAGCAGTTAAAGACCGAGACGGAAGGCCTCACCACCATCCGTCCTACGGCATCCATAGGCGTGGGCTACGGTCAGGACACTCCCGCACAAAAGATGCTGGAAGCGCGATCCGCCCTGGATATCGCCCTTGCTCGTGGAGGCGATCAGGCGGTGCTCAAATCTGGTGAGCAGCTCGATTATTATGGCGGAAAGAATCAGGCTACGCAGCGCATGACCAAGGTCAAGGCGCGCGTGATGTCCAATACCATGCGCTCCTTCGTAGAGGAAGCATCCAACGTCCTCATCATGGGGCATCAGAACGCCGACATGGATTCTCTTGGATCCTGTCTGGGCATGCTCACCTTTGCGGAACAGGTGGGCGGCGATGCCTGGATTGTGTTGGACGAGGTCACCGCGTCCATTGAAAATCTGTACAACAAAGTCATGAACGAAGCACCGGACCTTGCCAAGCGCATCATTCGCCCGCAACGTGCGATGGAATTGCGCAACGCGCAATCGCTCATCGTGGTGCTGGACAATCATCGCCACGATGCCACGGCGGAACCGAAGCTGTTGGATGAAGGCAATCGCGTCATCATTATCGATCATCATCGCCGCGGTGCGGGGTATATCCAAGGTGCGGAAATAGCCTATATTGAGCCGTATGCCTCGTCGACCTCCGAGATGGTGACGGAGCTGATCAGCTATCAGGATAGCGATATTGCGCTGCCGAAAGTGGCAGCCGAAGCGCTGTTGGCCGGCATTACCGTGGACACCAAGAATTTCTTCTATCAGACGGGAACCCGGACGTTTGAAGCGGCGGCCTATCTGAAAGCCGGAGGAGCGGATTCCGTTGTGATCAAAGAGCTCTTTAAAGATGACTTTGATTTGATGCGCTATCGTTCCGAGATTCTGGTCGGGGCAACCCATTTTGCTCCGGACATTATGATCGGCCGTTTTCCGCACGACATCGAAGGTTCTACGCTCATCGCTTCACAGGCGGCGGATGATCTTCTGGGCATTCGGGGTATCAAAGCGTCATTTGTGTTGACACTGGCAAAGCAACGTGTACACATTTCCGCGCGCAGCCTGGGCGATATCTCCGTGCAGCTGATCATGGAGAAATTGGGCGGAGGCGGACATCTGACTTCGGCGGCAACACAGCTCAACGGGTCATTGGATGAGGCACAGAGACAATTGGAAGAGGCGATTAACGCCTATTTAAAGGAGGAAAAGGATGAGAGTAATCCTGCTTAAAGACGTCAAAGGATTGGGAAAAGCCGGGGATCTGGTGAACAGCAAACCGGGCTATTTTCACAACTTTTTAGCTGCCAACGGCCTTGCCATTGAAGCGACACCGGCGGCCGTCAAGCAATGGAAAGCCAAACAGAAGCGCCTGGAAGAAGAGGAAGCAAAGCGCAAAGCCGAAGCTGAGGAATTGAAGAAAAAGATTGACGCACTGACGGTAACCGTCTCGGCAAAAGGAGGCGGAAACGGCAAGCTGTTCGGTTCCATCACCGGACAGGACATTGCTGATGCCCTGCAGAAGCAAGCGTGCCTTTCCATCGACAAGAAGAAGATTGAACTCAAAGAGTCCATTCGTGAAGTGGGCGTGCGTGAAGTCGATGTCCGCGTTTATGCCGACATGACGGCGCGCCTCAAGGTGAATGTAGAAGAGGAATAGAAACATGACGGGCCAACAATTGCCGGGAAGCGCCAATGCCGAACGGGCGGTATTGGGAAGCATCCTGTTCGATGACAAGATGATCAACACCGTCATTGAACAGGTAAAAACCGAAGATTTTTATTTTCCCAAGCATCAAATTCTCTATGACGCGATGCTTGCGCTGAACCGCGCTCATGAGCCCATCGATTTGCAAACGCTCGTCGCCGAACTGGAACGCGAAAAAAAGTTAAAAGAAATCGGCGGGATGGATTTTATCGTTCAGATTACGAGTGAACCTTTCTATTCTGCTAATCTGCAGGCATACATCGATTTGGTGAAAAATCATGCCCTGCAACGCGCCCTCATTCATTTCGGAAACGATGTTGCTGCACATGCAAGCGATGGCAGCAATCCATCCAAAATGGTGCTAGAGTCTGCCGAGGAGCAGCTTCTGCAGCTTTCGCAGGATCGCACCCGCATCGGTCTGACGCCGATTGCCGTGACCATGCAAGAGACGCTCGCGC
Organism: Murdochiella sp. Marseille-P8839; assembly: GCA_019753405.1. Lineage (GTDB taxonomy): Bacteria > Bacillota > Clostridia > Tissierellales > Peptoniphilaceae > Murdochiella. Next base: position 170,241 of record JAIKLF010000002.1, read on the forward strand.
GTATTTCCGATTTGGCCGTGAACCAGGGAACGATTACCGGTGTGCCGACCGGTTTTCGATGGCTGGATCATCAGTTGGCAGGTCTGCACCCTTCCGATCTGGTTTTGCTTGCCGCTCGTCCTTCCATGGGAAAAACGGCTCTCGGCTTAAACATCGCGTACAACGTGGCGCGTACAGAGGATAAAGAAGGCAACCATCCGTTCAAGGTGGCCGTGTTCTCGCTTGAGATGAGCAAAATGCAGCTGACGCAGCGTTTGTTTGCCATGGCTTCCGGCCTTGGTCTGCAAAAGATCATCACCGGTGATCTGCAGACGGATGAGGAATGGTCACTGCTTTGGGACGCGACGGAAAAGCTTGCAAAATTGCCAATTTACATTGATGATACATCGTCCATTTCCGTGCAGGAATTGCGCGCCAAATGCCGTCGTTTAAAAATGGAACAGGGCTTGGATCTAATCATGGTTGACTATTTGCAGCTGATGAATGCCGACAATGTGCGGCGAAACGAAAATCGGCAGCAGGAGATCACCCAGATTTCGCGCGGTCTGAAAGGACTGGCGAAAGAGATGAACTGCCCTGTGCTTGCCCTTTCCCAGCTTTCCCGAAAAGCGGAAAGTCGTGAAGGGGGTCGCCCTTTAATGAGCGATTTGCGAGAATCCGGCGCGATTGAGCAGGATGCGGACGTGGTCATGCTTCTGCATCGTGAAGACTATTACGACAAAGACACCGAACGGCCCAATATTACCAAGGTGATTATTGCCAAGCACCGCAACGGGCCGACAGGAGAAGTTGAACTGTACTTTGAGGATTATCTCACGCGATTCAAAGATCTAAATCGAGAGGACGATCCCACTGCATAGGGGGGGCAATTATTGCTTGTGAGAGGCAACCCTTGCTCGCGAGACGAAGTCATTGTTCGTGAGAAACACTCTTGCTTGCGAGAAGAAGCCCTTGCTTGTGAAAAATCATTGCTCGTGAATACAAACCTTCGCTTGGTCGAAAGAAAGGAGCAGGATGAAAGCGTCATTTGAACTGTCGCGTGTGGATTTTCGCACGACGCCGGTAGAAAATATTTTTTTAGACACGTACCTTTCCCATGCTCCGGCGGACGCTTTGCGAGTCTATCTTGCCGGCTGGAAAGCCTGTTACAGTCGACCGGATGAGCACGTGGAAGAAACCGATCTTGCGGACTTGTTGGGAATGAGCGCTGAAGCGGTAAAGGATGCGGTGACATATTGGGTGAACGAAGGGCTGGTCGTTGTTGATCCGGATCATCCCGACCGGCTGACCTTCCGTTCCATGCTTCTTCTATGGGCGGGAATCGGCGAACCGACACCGCCTGCATCTACGACTCTTTCAAAAAGCGACATCCCCTCAATTGACGGACGGAAAAACGGAGAGCAAACGATAGCGAACAACGAAAATAGGGTAAGCGCGGAGCGACAAAGCGCCGAGCAACAGAGCACTGAGCCGAAAAAAGCCTCGGCTTCCGGAAACGGGCTTTCCCAGGCGGAAATGTTTGATGCGCTGGAAGAGTTCCTTTCGGAAGGACTTCGTTACCACGTTGCCTTGAAAGAAAATGAATTGCGCCTTATTTTGCAGGTGATGGAACATTACGCCTTCACCCCCGACTATTTTTTGTATGCCTATCAAAGCGCCTGCCGACGAAATGAGGTCGGCTCCCGTTCGGTAAACTATGTCGTGGCGGTCATCGAGAACTGGGCGCGTTTTGAACAGATTACCGATCGCGAAGCGCTGGACGCCTATTTTGCCAAAGCGGATCGCGAAAAAACGTCCCGGCCGACCAGACGGAAGCGCAAACAGGCAGCCTTCGCGCAAAAGGATACCCGGATGACTCGGGAAGAACGTAAGGAATGGGTGAACCGAAAATTAGAGGAATCGCGTAAACGCAGTCTTCGCGGAGACGGCGGAGCAAGCGAGAAGACATTACCGCCTTCCACAGAAGAGCTTTCCGGTAAGTCTGAAGGAGGAAAAGCATGACCAATGTCAGCGATATTTTAGCAAAACGTCGTCAAGAGGCCGTGCAAAAGCGTGATCGTCGCGTGGAAGCCCTCTATGCCGCGCATCCGGAAATGGCGCGCCTGCATCAACAACGCTTGCAAAAAGGGCGTGCCTTGCTCGGAAAAATGCTGTCGATGAACGAAGAGGAGCGCAAAGAAGCGGAGGCCGATCTGCGCCACTGCAGAGAAGAAGAGCGTGCCGGCTGGGAAGCGCTCGGTGTTTCACCCAATGCATTTTTGCCGGATTATGTCTGTTCTGATTGTCACGACGAAGGGTTTGTGAACGGGGTTTCCTGTCATTGTCGCAACCGTCTGTTGGCGGAAGCGCGATACGACATGAGCGCCATCGGTAAACGCGTGGAAATTGAGAATTTTAAGACGTTCAACCTCCTTCTCTTCCGTCAGGATCGACAGCCCAATGAACCTTGCAGTCCGTTCGAAAACATGGCGGATTTGCATCGACGCATGAAGGAAGAATACATTCCGACCTTTTCCAGGCGTTCGCCGAACCTCTATTTTTATGGGCCGACCGGAACCGGAAAGACGTTTCTTATCAATTGCATCGTCAAAGAGCTTCTCGATCGCGGCGTACAGGTATATTATCGGACGGCTCCGCAACTTTTGGAATTTCTGACGACCTATTCCTTTTCCTACGCAGGGGAACGTACCGAAAGCGATCGCGCAAAACACGATTTCGCTTTTTCGTGCGATTTGCTGGTGATCGATGATCTCGGCACGGAGTTTTTAACGGATAAAATGCGTGCAGAATTGTTTGAACTGCTCAACGCCCGTATTGTGGCGGCACTGCCCACGATTATTTCGTCCAACGTTCAGCTGGAGGAATTAGGAGATTTGTACGGCGAGCGCATTGCATCGCGTATTGCCGGGGAATATGTTCCCTTTGCGCTTTTCGGCAGCGATTTGCGCAAACAATGAGAAAGGAGGCGCCTATGCAAAGCGTGCAGGTGGAAGAAATGCGAGAGATGGAGCAAATCGCCATCAAACAATTGGAAATCCCGGAAGTGCTTCTGGTGGAAAATGCCGCGCTGAGCATTTTGCGTTGTCTGGACTTGAATACACGCCATTCGTTTGCCGTTTTTTGTGGCCCCGGAAATAACGGCGCGGACGGCATGGCGCTGGCACGCCATCTGATCGGTCGGGAAAAGAAAGTCATGGTCTATTTAATCGGAGAAAGCGAACATCCCGGCGAAGCCTGGACGATCAATCTGCGCATCCTGCGGCATATGACTCAAAATGTGCGTCGCGTGGAGACGTTGGGGGAAATTGAAGATATGCTCAAGGAAATGAACGCCTACAATACCATCATTGACGCCATGTACGGAACGGGGCTTCATGGTGCAGTGAAGGGCGTTGCTCCCATAGTGATGGACAATATCAACCAATCCCGCATTTACACCATTTCGGTGGATGTGCCTTCGGGGCTGGATGCGGACACGGGAAGACCGTACGGCGCCTTCATTGAAGCCAACGAAGTGATCACCATCGAGATGATGAAAAAAGGATTGGAAAACAATCCCTATGTAGATTGTCCGATTCAGGTGGTTTCGGCAGGATTACCGCAGTCGGTCAAAGATCGGGTGCTTCGAAAACGCGAACGTTAACGAATGAGCCAGGACGGAACCGGCGGGTGGGGAAAATGGCCGGAGGTTCCGTGCTATAATAAAGCAGAAAACGGCAGCATGGCGCTGCAGAAGAATGAGGAGGAACTCATGTTAGACATCAAGCGTATCCGAGAAGAGCGGGAAAAGGTCGAAAAAGGTCTGGCCGGACGCTCGGGATCATTTTCGGTGGACAAGGCCTTACAGTTGGATGATGAACGCCGTGCAATATTGAGCGAAGTCGAAGCGAAAAAGGCTGAACGCAACCAGGTGTCAAAGGAGATTCCTCTGCGCAAAAAAGCGGGCGAAGATGTGTCTGCAACCATTGAACGTATGCGCGTTCTGGGCGATGACATTAAAGCGGATGACGAGAAGTTGCGTGTGATCGAAGAAGATTTGCGCATGGAGCTGCTTTCCATTCCGAATGTGCCGCATGAATCGGTTCCCTTTGGTAAAGATGATACCGAAAACGTAGAGATGCGTCGTTTTTCCGAACCGACCGCGTTTGACTTCGAACCCAAACCGCACTGGGATTTGGGCACCGATTTGTCTCTATTGGACTTTGACCGCGGAGCCAAACTCTCCGGTGCACGTTTTACCATCATGAAAGGCCAGGGCGCCCGTCTGGAGCGTTCCATTTATAACTTTATGTTGGATTTGCACACCATCGATCAGGAATATCTTGAAATTGCGCCGCCGTATCTTGTCAATCGCGCTTCAATGACAGGAACGGGTCAGCTGCCGAAGTTTGAAGAAGATATGTATCATTGCAACGAGGACGATCTCTTTCTCATTCCGACGGCGGAAGTGCCGGTAACCAATATTTATCGCGATGAGATTTTGGATGAAAAGGACTTACCGCAGTACATGACGGCGTTTACGCCCTGCTTCCGTCGGGAAGCCGGATCTGCCGGACGCGATACGCGCGGTATCATTCGTCAGCATCAGTTTGACAAGGTGGAGCTGGTGAAATTTGTTCATCCGGAAGGAAGCTACGAGGAGTTGGAAAAATTGACCAATGATGCGGAAGAAGTGCTCAAGCGTCTGGAGCTTCCGTATCGCGTGGTGACGCTATCGTCCGGCGACCTCGGCTTTTCTTCGGCCAAAACCTACGATATTGAAGTCTGGATGCCGAGTTATCAGCGCTATGTCGAGATTTCTTCCTGCTCTAACTTTGAAGACTACCAGGCGCGTCGTGCCAACATCCGGTTCCGCGATGCACAGGGCAATGTCCGTTTTGTACACACGCTCAATGGCTCCGGTCTGGCGGTCGGTCGCACGTGGGCGGCCGTGGCGGAAAATTATCAGAATGCCGACGGCTCCATCACTATCCCGGATGCACTTCGTCCGTATTTCGGCAGCGATCGCATTGAGAAGAAAACGCGCGGATGATGGAAAAACGTATCGTACTGACCGGCGGGGGATCCGCCGGTCATGTTGTAGTAAATTTGGCGCTTCTTCCCCGTCTTAAAGAAGAGGGATGGGAAGTGCATTATATCGGTTCCGAAGACGGAATCGAGAAGAGCTTGCTTGCGGATTATCCGGAAGTTCGTTACCATGCCGTTCCGACCGGAAAATTGCGTCGCTATCTTTCTCTGGAAAGTGTCGTCACCAATGTGCGGGATATGGGTCACGTGATTTCCGGCATACATGAGGCACGCCGGCTGTTAAAACAGATTGCGCCGCACATCGTCTTTTCTAAAGGCGGCTTTGTTTCTGTTCCTGTTGTTATGGCCGCTAAGATGCGCCACATTCCGGTGATCAGCCACGAATCCGATTTAAGTCCCGGTCTGGCGAATAAGATGACAGCTCCGTTTGTAAAGCGCATACTCCTGACCTTCGAAGCGACGGCATCGCAGGTGCCGGCAAAGAAGGCATTTTATCTCGGTCCGGTCATTCGTCCGCAGCTCAAAGGCGGATCGGCAAGAGAGGGGCGCATTCGTTTCGGCATTCAATCCAACAAGCCGATTTTGTTGATTTTGGGTGGTTCTCTGGGCGCGGAGGCGCTCAACAAATTGGTATGGGAGAGCCTTGATCCGCTTTTGGAACGCTTTGAAATTTTACATGGCGTTGGTGCGAACAAGGGTGATTCGGCGATTGAACGCCCGGGATATCACCAGGTAGATTATATTAAGGCCGGCATGAATGATGCTCTGGCCATGGCGGATATTGTGGTTTCGCGTGCCGGTTCCAATGCGATTTTTGAATATCTCTATTACCATAAGCCCATGTTGCTCATCCCGTACTGGAAGGGAAGTCGTGGTGATCAGGTGGAAAATGCGCGGGAATTTGAGCGTGCCGGTTATGCCAAAGTGCTCGATGAACGCGAGGCAACGCCACAGGAGTTTTTAACGGCCGTGAATGAGCTCATGAATCATCGGGACGAGGTTCAGCGCAGACAACGCAGCTTTGTTTTTTCGGACGGTGTCGAGACGATTCTTTCGCTGCTGGAAGCACACCGTTTGTTGTCATAACGTATCGAAGGAGAAGGTATGACCGAACAGAGGCCATTCCCGACCGATCAAGGGGAACAAAATCATCAAACGGAACACAAGAAAAGAAAGCCCACCGAAACACTTTCTCTGTGGACACTGTTTCTGACGTTTTTCAAGATCAATCTTTTCACGTTTGGCGGCGGCTACACGATTGTGCCCGTCATTCGCGATGAGTTTGTGCGCAACAAGAAACTTATCGAAGAAGAGGAAATGCTGGATTTAACGGCTCTTGCTCAGTCCGGACCGGGGCCGATGGCGGTGAACACCTCCATCCTTACCGGTTATCGTCTTTGCGGACCGGTCGGGGCGGTAGTGGCGCTCCTGGCGGCCACTTTGCCATGCCTTTTAGTCATCACGTTGTTATTTTACGTGTATCAGTCTCTGCGCACGAACCCTTGGGTGAATGCCGCCTTCTCGGTCATGGGCGGAGCGATCTCGGCCGTTTTGCTGTTGACCACATTGAATATGGGCAAGGTCGCCTTAAAAAAACATCCCGCCTTTGGATCCGGCATCATGTTGGGAGCTTTTATTTCCGGCTTTTTTCTTCATCTGAATGCCGCCCTCATCATTGCTGTTTCGGGCCTGTTCGGGCTCTTACTGTTTTCTTTTGTCGATGAATCGAGGATCCGATGAATCTTTGGACGCTTTATCTTGTGTTTTTACAAATTGGCGCCTTTGCTTTTGGGGGCGGTTATGCCGTCTTGCCGCTCATTTCCGAGTATGTTGTGCATGAACAGGGATGGCTTTCCACCGCCGGACTGACCGACCTCGTTTCACTTTCGCAGATGACGCCCGGCCCCATCGCCATCAACGCCGCGACGTTTATCGGCACCAAAGTGGCCGGCATCCCCGGTGCAATTGTAGCGACACTCGGCAATGTGACACCACAGTTTATTTTGATGATGACCCTGGGTTATTTTCTTTTCACCCGTCATCAGGAAATGCCGTGGCTGGATCGCATTTTAAAAGGCCTCAAACCCGCCATTGTTTCTCTGGTGGGGCTTGCGGCCTTGGATATGATGAGCGCTTCGCTCTTTATTGGAGAAAGTTGGACGTTTTCCGCCCTCAGCCTCGGCGGCGTCATCGGTTTTGTGATCGGTTTTGCGCTCTATCGCAAAAAACGTCTCAGCGTCATCGGCATCGTTATCGTTTCCGCAATGAGCGGCGTTGCGCTTCATGTAGTGGGCCTACTTTAACAAGCGGTAAAGCGTTACACCGTAACGCCCGAAAGACTTTCCACCACTTCTTCCAGTCGCATGGCGCGTGAGCCTTTGATTAACACAAGAGAATTGCGCGAAATGAGATATTTGGCTTTGTCCACCAGATCGGGTTTGGAGGAAAAGTGGAAAAGGCGTGAAGCGTCGAAGTGTTCGGCGGCGCCTTCCATCATGGCTTTGGACAGCGGCCCATAAAAGAGAACCGCGTCAAAGACGTTCGGATCGATCTTTCGGCCGACCTCCCGATGCAACTCACTTTCCTGTTCGCCAAGCTCGAGCATATCGCCGAGAATGGCGATTTTCTTTTTGTATCCATGAAGAAGCTCTGCCGTATGCAGCGCTTCTTCCAGAGAAGGGGGATTGGATTTATAGACATCGACCAAAATATCAAAGCCGACAAAGTGTTCCAAATCGGTGCGCCATTTGGTTTGATCCGTGACGTGCAACCCTTCCTGGATGGTCTCATCATCCAGACCGAGAAGGCGGGCGATAATGACGGCAACCGCAGCATTATACATCTGATATGCACCAAGAAGATCGACGGTAAAGGACTTCCCGTCGAGGGTAAACGAGGTGCTGATCGGTGTCGTGCGATCCAAGGTAAGCTGAACATCCGCTTCGGGATCGGTGCCGAAGGAAATCACGCGTGGAATAATGGTGCGTTCGGCAACGGCTTTACGGAGAACCTCATTATCATAGTTGTAGAGGAAAATATCCTTCGCTTTCATGCCTTCCAGAATTTCCAGCTTGGCTTTGGCGATATTTTCGCGTGATCCGAGTTGCTCCAAATGTACATCGCCGACATTCGTAATGACGGCAATGTGCGGGCGGGCCATCTTCGTTAGATGAGAAATTTCACCGAATCCGCTCATGCCCATTTCGACAACGGCAACTTCGGTATCCTCATCAATTTGGAGTAAGGTGCGCGGCACGCCGATTTCATTGTTCAAATTACCGGTAGTTTTTACGGTGCGGAAGGTTTGCTGTAAAACGGAATGCACAATATCCTTCGTTGTCGTCTTACCGTTGGATCCGGTGATACCGATGACCGTAGTCGCAAGAGACGCACGATAGTTGGCGGCCATACGGGTAAAGGCTTCGGTGGTGTCGTCCACGGCAAGGTAGGCACGCGTGTCGTCGACGGAAGGCGTGTGTTTCGCATCATGAAGGCAGGCAACGGCGCCTTTTTCAAAGGCCATGTCGATGAACCGGTGTCCGTCGAGACGCTCCCCGATAATGGGCACATAGAGATCGCCTGGATCCAGGGTGCGCGTATCAATGGAAACGGCACGCACCGGTGCATTGGCATCGGCCGTAGGTGAAAGTGTCGCGTTCGCATAGGCGGCGATTTGGCTTAAGGTCTGTTGTTTCATTCTTGCCTCCAAGAGGTTTCCACCGTATTTTGCGCCGCTTCCGATTCGAGCGCATAGTCGATCAATTCATCCAGATAGTCGCTGAACGTCATCTCCGTCAGCGCCGTCCACAGTTTCGGTGCAAGGGAGGAGGGCGTCATGCCGGGGAAGGTGTTGATTTCATTGAGATACAGCTTACCGTCGTCACCAAGGAACAGATCCACACGGGCAAAGCCTTCACAGCCGAGAGCTTCGTAGGCTTGCAAAGCAAGCTCCTGAACAGCTTGCGTCATTTCCGGCGAAAGCGGATGCGGCACATTCTCTTTGGTAGATGTATCGTTATATTTCGCTTCGTAGTCCAGCACTTCGTGTGTTGAAGTGTAGCTTCCGGGGAGGGAAGCCTTCGGATGTGCGTTCCCGAGGACGGAGACTTCCAACTCGTGGCCGCGAATTTCTTCTTCGATGACAATGCGTCGATCAAAGCGGAAGGCTTCCGCTATGGCATCAGCAAGCGTGGCTTCGGTTGCACGACTTACGCCGACCGAAGAGCCGTTGTTGGCCGGTTTGACAAAGCAGGGAAAACCGAACGAATCGGCAATGCGTTTGGCGAGCATATCGCTTTTCTTTCCGTCCGCTTCCCACTGTGTACGGGTGTAGACCAGATAATCTGCTTCGGGCAGGCCACAGGCGCGAAAGACTTCATTGGCGAAGCCTTTGTCCATGCAAAGCGCGCTGGTGGTCAGGCGATTGCCAACGTAGGGTACGCCCAAGGTCTGCAAAAAGCCCTGAATTTCGCCATCTTCTCCCGTTTGTCCGTGCAGGACGGGAAAAACGATCAGCGTGTCGCTTTCCGCAGAAAGCCGCTCGACCAGAAGGCAAAAGTCGCTGATGGTTTCCGGACGCGAGCGATCACTGGTACGGATGAGCTCTTCTTCGTGTTCAATGTGGCTAAGTGCACCAAGAGGCAGGAAGCGTCCTTCTTTGTCGATATAACAGACTTCTACGTGATAGGCCTTGCGATCCAAGCCGTTGATCACCGATTTTGCGCTGCGCAGGGCGATTTCGTGTTCGGTCGATCGCCCGCCGCAGAGAATAAGTATGGTCTTCAAGCGTCACTCCTTTTGTTTCCAATGGTCTTATTATAGTCTACTTGTTCGAACGTGCCAAAAAGAACCGCATGGAATTGTTGTCGTCGCAGACGATTTTATTATGCGGTAGAATAGAAAGAATGGATCCACGTGGCGATAGGAAGGAGAGGGCATGGGCAACGACTTTTCAACTTGGATTTTGACACAATTGCATGATCCGAAGCTCAGAGAAAAAGCGAAAGAGCGCATGGAAAAATCGTCTTTGTTGCCTTCTTCTTCGGACGAATCATTTTTGGCACTGCCTCCAGCGGAATTTTCGAGTGCGGTAAAATCCTCTCCGGTGCCTTCTTCTCCGGTGAAAAGGCGGTTTATTCAGGTGGCGAAACCGCATGAGGAAGGCTTCTGGAAGGCGCAGCTATTGCAGGGCGCACCGTATCGAGCGCCTTTTCCGGCTACCGCGCAGCTTCAACGGCAGGTGGATGACCTGTTTGAGCAGACGGCGGAGCAGGCCTATGTGCTTCGCTTAGCGCGAACGGATTACGATAACGAAAGCGATGCGCCACCGGCAGATAAGCTGCCTTCCTACTTGTTGGCCAAGCTTCACACGCTGACCGAAGGGCTTGTCTGTGATCACTATCGCGGAAGAAGAACAAACGGTCATTTCGATGATACGTACCTTTCCTTTGCCCTCGGGCCGGAGGGAAAGAATGCGCTTGAAGCGTTCTTATCGCAGGCGATAAGCCAATTGCCGCCGGCAGATGAGGAAACGCTGCGTTATTTCGGTTTTGATTCAAAGGGCAGGCCGATTCTCTGGTGGGATCCGGACGGCATCCTTCAGGATCATTACGAAGTTGACGAAAAAACGGTTCGCCGCTTGCAGGAACAGCCGGCACAATTGAGTAAGATGTGGACTTTGCCTCCCTTGGTGATGCGTGTCGTTTTTCTCTACGATGCCGTTATGGATGTGCTCGAAGAGGCCGGAAAAAAACAAGAGGTGCGTTGGAACAATCGCATGATGCGCGATTATCTTTTTGATACCGCTTGCGGAAGAGAAACCATCAATCCCTACTACTACACCATCCTTACCAGCTTCTTGCGCCTAGCGGAGACGCGCGTTCGCGTTGAAATTGCGGGCATTGCGCCGATTCAAACGGAACGCGATCGCCGGGAAGTTTCCCGTCGATTGCCGAAGAGTATTGAAGACGAAGTCATGGAAGCGTTGGAAAAGACGCCTCTTCCGCCCATCACCGAAGAGGATGTCCGACTGCTTCCTGTGGGAGACAGACTTGCTGCACGCATACGTCCAAAATGGCTGTTTCTCCTTCCGGACGACGAAAAACGTCTGGCGGCTTTCGATGCGATGTGTGAGAAGGAAGTTATCTCGGTATTGAATCGACGCGAATTTCGGGAACAACTAAGTCCTACGTTGATGCGATTGCAACGATTTTTTGCACTACGAAGCAAAAATCAAGACGCGATCACGCCCGAAGCGATACGTGCCGTGGTGCACCCCTCTTGGGAAGAAGAACTGCGCCAGGCGCTTTGCAACGTTTCGCCCAACAATCCGCACTGGGCAAGTGAACTGGAAAAACAACTTGATGATTGGCAAAGTCCGAAAGTACGCTCCCTTCGCCTGAACCGGACACGCATTCGCGAAGCGAAAAAGGAGTTAGCCAAAACGGTTGCGATGGTGGACCGCCTGTTGACCACTGAAACAAAGGAGGAAGTCGATGACGAATAAACAAGCGCGTATCCTGGCGCGTGACGATGCCCAACAGATACTGCAGGCTCTCGAAGGAGGCGTGGTGCCGCCCGTCGGCATCCAGCATCTGTTAGTCGGTCGTCATCAGGAAGTCGAAGAGGTAGTGTCCATCCTTTCTCGCCTTGGGGAGGGCACATCCGAATTTCGTTTATGGGTGGGGGACTTCGGCTCCGGAAAGAGCTTCATGCTTCGCACCATCGAACAGCTGGCCTTGCCCATGAACATGGTGACGGCGACGGTGGATTTGACGCCGACGCGCCGCTTTCATGCCACTGACGGAAAAGGCGTTGCCCTTTATCAGGAGATTTTCAAACGTCTGCGAACGCAGGAATTTCCTTCCGGAAATGCGCTCGCCGCAATTCTGGACCGCTGGTATGCCGAAGAAGGAAAAAATCAGCCGCAAATTGGCGCCTATCTTTTTGAACGACTCGCATCCTTTGCCGGTGGCGGTCTGCGCTTCGAATTGACACAAGTGCTGATGGTTTATATGGAAGCAATGGCCAATGCGGATCCCATGAAAAAAGCCATGGCGCTTCGCTGGCTCAGCGGTCATATGCCCACGAAAACGGAAGCGAAACGGACGCTCGGCGTCGGGGAGATCATCACCGACGACAACTGGACCGAGGCGCTGCTCAATTGGAGTGAATTGTTCCGACTGCTCGGCTATCGTGGCTTTGTCGTCAACTTTGATGAATGCGTGAATCTGTATAAACTGCCGCGCAGCATGACGCGCGAACAGAATTATGAACGCATTTTGAACCTCTATAACGAGACCAAGAGCGGCAATACGCCCGGTCTGTGGATCAATTTAGCGGCCACCCGAAAAACCGTCTTTGATGAACGACGGGGGATGTCGGGATACGGTGCGTTAAAAGGTCGCTTCGGGATTGAGCGGGCGGATTTAGGGGATCTGGTGGACACAACGGCCACGGTACAAATCTTAAAGCCACTCACGCCGGAGGAAATCTATACGTTGCTTGAAAAATTGCAGGCGATTTTTGACCTCTGTTACGACGTTGCCGAGATCGCCTTTACCGAGGAGCAGATTGCGCAATTTATGCAGGCGGAACTCAATCGTCCCGGTGCTGCAGAATTTCTTACGCCGCGTGCCGTCATCAAGGACTTTTTGCAGCTTCTCCAATGGGCAAGGCAAAACCCGTCCATTCCGGCGGAAGAACTGTTAACGCGTCGTTTCGGTTCGCTTGGTCGGGTGGAAAAAGATCCCGACGACCGGGATGATGCGGAGATTGAAATTCTGTAGTGTGACCAAGGCTCATTGTCGATTATATGGCCTATACAGAAAGCGGAAGGAACAGCAAACGAAAGGAGGGCGTCATGTTTGCCTTTGGGCGTCTTTCGGAGCCAATTCGTCATTATATTTATGAGCAGGGCTGGCAGGCTCTTCGTCCGATTCAGGAAGCGGCCATCCGTGTTGCGACGGAAACGGAGGATAATTTCCTTCTCGCCGCACCGACAGCGGCCGGAAAGACGGAAGCCGCCTTTTTGCCGGCGATGTCTCTTGTGGAACCGTCCTCTTGGCAGGATGGCGTGCGCATTCTGTTGATTTCGCCGCTTGTTGCGCTCATCAATGACCAGACCAATCGATTATGGTCGCTGTGTAAGGCACTTGGCGTTCCGGTTACCGCTTGGCACGGCGAGGCCAATACCGCGGCGAAGCGTCGCTGTCTGGCGCATCCGGCCGGTATTGTCCTCATCACGCCGGAGTCCTTGGAAGCGATGTTTGATACGCATCCGGAGCGCATTTCCTTGCTGTTTTCTCATTTGGATTGGGTGCTGGTGGATGAATGTCACAGTTTCCTTTCGGGGGCTCGCGGTGCGCAGCTGCGCTCGCTTCTGATGCGCCTCGAACGACGAAGCGGTGCGCATCCACGTTATGTCGGCATGAGTGCGACACTAGTAGAAGGCAATTACGACGATGCCAAGCGCTTTTTTCCTCCGGGCAGAGAAACCCGCTTGGTTCTGGATCATACGAAACGCACCATTGAAAGCTCGATTCATCTTTTTCCCGCAGAAAGGGAGGCCGAGGAGGACAACTCGGCACAATCGACTCTTTATGATGCCCTTTTTGCACAACTGAAAACGGAGAACCTGCTGATTTTTCCCAACTCCCGTCGCCGGGTGGAGGAAATTGCCCACGCGCTGCAGGAGCGCGTTGCGCACGAGCATCTTGTTGTACGCGTCATGGCGCATCATGCCTCCATGGAAAAAGCATTGCGTGAGGAAGCAGAGCAGTGGGCAAAGGGCGGATTTTCGCGCTTTGCGCTTTGCGCTACATCTACGCTGGAACTCGGCATTGACATCGGCGCGGTGGATGCAGTTTGCCAGGTGGATGCGCCTTTTTCGGCAACTTCGTTGGCACAGCGCCTGGGGCGAAGTGGCCGTGGAGAGACGATTGATCCGTATACGGGAAAAAGTATCCCGGAGCCTGCGCGCGTTCATCTCCTGACCACCGAGGATGAGGCACTGTTGCAGGCCGTCACGGCACTGGTCATGGTGGAGGAAGGAACGCTGGAGCCGGTAGAACCTCTTACACATCCCTACGACGTCTTTGCACATCAGGTGCTGGCGATGGCTCTGGAAGGAAGCGAACTCTCTCTTTCAGATCTGTATGCACTTTCCGAATGGCCGGTTTTTACGTTTCTGACGAAAGCCGATATCGACGCTATCTTGGATCATCTTCTTGCGGAAGATTTTCTGGAACAAAGCGAAGGACAGGGAGAAGAAGTATTTTTGGGGCTTGCGGGCGAGCGTGTGGCCACGAGGCGCGATTTTTATGCGCAATTTCAAACGCCACAGGATTATACCGTGTTGGCGGGAAAGGAACGGGTCGGCTCGATTCCGCTGACGCCGCAGACGATCGAAGGGGCGCATGTTCTGCTTGCCGGGCGCGTCTGGAAAATCGAAACGGTGGATGAAAACGCGCGTAAGATTTTTGTGGTATCGGCAAAAAAAGGTCGTGCGCCTCTCTTCTCCGGCAGTGGCTATGATGTTTCTTCTTTGCTGCGTCAACGGATGCTTGACGTACTCTACCATCCGCCGAAAGCGGTCGTTCATCATGCCGAGGCGATGGACGCTTTTCTGCGTTTGCGTTCCCGGTGGTCGTTTGCTCCTATGATACAATGGGACGAAAATGCCGCGTTTGAGCCGGCATTGACCCTTTTTCTGGGAACGCGTGCGGAGCGTACGCTCTTTTTGCTGCTGCGTGCCCTTTGCGAGACGCCGCATCCGGAAATCTATTGGGACAGCCGCCACGGGCGTCTGTATGGCGAGGCGTTAAAAGGGGCGCTTCTGCGCCTGCGCCATGCCTATCGTGAAGAGGGCGATGCGCTGCTCAGCCGCCTGCCGGCCTATTTGCGGGCGGATCCCGCCATGCTTTCCCGGATGCTGGGCGAGGTAAAATATGCGTTTTTGTTGCCGGAAGATTATCGCATTCGCTATGTCTGCGAAAACCTGTGTCTTTCGCGCTTACATTTGATGATGAAGGAGTTGTAGATGCGTTTACATGTGGAAGAGTTGGAGAAGTCGTTCGGAGAAAAACACGTCTTGCGTGGTGCGAGCGGCGTCTTTGAACAAGGTACGGTTTATGCACTTTTGGGTCGAAACGGCGCCGGTAAGACGACGCTTTTTTCGCTCATCGCCGGCGAACGTACGAAAGATGGCGGGCGCGTGATGCTGGAGGAAGAGGGCGAAATGCGGCCGCTGCTTCCGGAAGATGTCTTTTTCATGGTGTCCGAGCCGACGCTGCCGAATTTTCTTACGGGCCGGGAGATGGTGCAATTTTTTGTGGAAGCCAATCAGGAAAAAATCGGCCACGCGATCGATGTGGATGACTATTTTTCACAGATTGATTTTGCAGAGGATGACCGCGACCGCCTGATTCAAAGCTATTCCACGGGCATGAAAAACAAAATCCAGATGCTGATGTTCATGATTTTACGTCCCCAGGTGATTCTGATGGATGAACCGTTAACGTCCTTAGATGTGGTGGTACAGCATGAGATGAAGGAATGGATTCGCCGCATTCGTGGCGAGCACATTATCCTTTTCTCCACCCATATTCTGCAGCTTGCCAAAGATCTGTGTGACAAAGTGGTGCTGTTGAAAAACGGCTCACTGCTGGCCGTAGACGAGGATTTGCAGGATGCGGACATGGAAAATCGTGTCATCCATCTGTTAACGGAAGAGGGAACTTATGAACAGTAAGCGTCTCTGGAAGGACATGCTTCTCGTCACCATGATCAGCTGGCACAGCTTCATCAACGGTTTTGTGTCGATGGTGCGTCGATTGCCACTCATCGGACCTCTTTTGGGCGAGCACTATCGCTTTGCCGTATTCAAGAAGGTCAGTCGGGCACTCAGCCCGTTGGTGATGGTGATTGTGGAGCTGTTGAAAACAGCGGTCGTCTCCGCCCTATGTTTAGCGGTTTCCAATTTCTTTCTTTTGGTGATGCGGCGCTGGGTTTTAGGTCCTGCTCCGGACTTGTCACCTGCTGCCTATCTGGCGGAAACTGGGGGATTTGTTGTGGTTTACCTGTTCACCAGCTGGGGCACGTCTCGTGTGGTTTCCGAGGGCAATACGCTCTATGGCTGGCAGCGCTATTTCCATCTTGATATGCATCGCAGCGTGGTGTTGCTGAGTATTGTTGACCCGCTCAAGCATTTTCTTTCCCGCTGTGTTATTTGGAGCGTGCTGTTTTCCGTGCTTTCTCCGGCCTGGTCGATTTTGGATACCGTCGGATGGAGCCTTGCCGTCCTTGTCCTGGAGTGGGCCTTTGCGAAGCATAACTATGAGAAAAAGCTCAGAATTCATAAGACGGAAAGTGTAGGATGGCAATTCGCTTCTATGCTTATTCGACTGTTATTAACCACTCTGGTCGTCGCAATGCTTTGTAAATGGAATGTCCTGCCGTCCTTTTTCGGCTGGGTGATCAGCGCCGCATTGGCCTATCCCTCATTTCTTTCCGTGCGCTATTTTTGGCAGGAAACGGACTTTGCTCGTCTGATGGAAGTCAGCGGCGATATGCATTATTCTCTTGCCGACCTTCCCGAGGCGAATGGAAATGATGTTCGCATAAAAGACGAAGATTTGAAAAATAGCGGTGCGCCGGATGCATCTATCGCGAAGGCTCCGTCTGTTACGCCGGGTGCGTCTGCTACGTCGGATGCATCTGTTACGTCGAGTGCGTCTGTCATGCCGGATGCGTCCGTCGCGCCGGGTGCGCCTGCCATGCCGGATGCGTCTATCGCGAAGACTTCGTCTGTTATGCCGGGTGCGTCTGTCATGTCCACTGCGTCTGCCACGACTTCTGTTCCATCCGCATCTTTCAAGGGAAAAACCGGCTATGCCTACCTCAACGCCTTGTTTTTTGCACGCCATAAACGCATTATTGAACGGCCGGTCTGGATTCGTACAGGAATCGGCTTGGTCTTTGGCCTGGTTTTAACCTGCATCAGCATGTTTTTTGCCGGGAAAGTTCATCTCGGGGAGTCCCCGGCCTTTCTAGTGTACTACTTGCCGACATTCATGTATCTTCTCTGTTCCTATTCCCGACTAACCAAGGCGATGTATGTCAATTGCGATCAGAGCCTTTTGCATTACAGCTTTTATAAAGAGAAGAAGGCCTTGTTGGAGATGTTTCGTCTGCGCATGATAAGTCTCTGGAAGCTGATGGCTTTACCGACGTTGTTGGTGCTCGTCCTGGTTTTTGTTAATGGGCTGATTCTGAAATTTTCCACCAAGCTGCTTATTGCTGCACTTCTGTTAACGCTGGCAAATGGTGGGTTTTTCACTATTTCTCCGTTGTTTATTTACTACGTATTTCAGCCCTATGATTCGGCCGGTACGATTACCTCTTTTGCGCCTTCTTTTTTGAATGCGCTCGTGTACATGTTCTGTTTTTTCGGCGCTCCTCGCTTGGATGACGCGTTTTCGCCCATGACGTTCTCGCTCCTCTCCATCGGCTTTTTTGTACTCTTTTTGCCCTTCGCTCTCTTCCTGATCCGTATACGCGGCCCCAAGGTGATGCGCAAGGAGTAGGAACGCCTCGGTCTCCTTTCAAGTGCTTCGGGGAATGCTAAGGTCTGCGCTACGGAAGGGGGGCATCGAGAAGGCTGAAAACGCAGGGTGTTCTACAGGACATCATTTGTTTGAAGGAAGGCGACGGCTTTTTCCGTCGCCTTCCTTTTTATTTCAAAAGGAGCGCCGCGGGACGGCTGTTGGCGGCGCAGTTTAAGGCGGAGCGCCGCTCGAACCGCCGTTGGCGGCGCGGTTGAAGGCGGAGCTCCGCTGGAGCTGCCGTTGGCGGTGCGATTTGAAGGCTCGAAAAATATATTTGACCCTGGCTGGATAAGATATAGTGCCACAGCCAGGGCCAATTTTTGCGGGGAAACCCTGGCTGTGTGAAACAAAATGCCGTAGCCGGGGCTGATTTTTTCTGCCGAGCCCTGGCTGTGTGAAATAAAACGCTGTAGCCAGGGCTAATTTTCTCAGTATAACCCTGGCTGGCAGAAAAAAAGTTTATCAGCCGGGGTTAATTTTCCTACTTGCGGCCCTGGCTACGGATAATAGCGTGCACCAGCCAGGGTCAGGCACTGGCGTTCGATCCTCGATGCCTTCTTCAGCCAGAATTGACAAAAGCGGAGCGCCGCTGGAACTGCCGTTGGCGGTGCGATTTGAAGGCAGAGCGCCGCTCGAACCACTAATGGCGGCGCGTCTGAAAGTGGTACCGCCTTCGGTGGCGTTTTCAAACCGCCGGCCGGAGGCCGGCTCCGTATTTTGTAGAGCGGAATCATCGAAAAGGCGAAACCACTCTACAGCGATTCGTCATCCTGTAGAGTGGAATGGCCGAAAAACGCAAAACCACTCTACACTGATTTGTCATCCTGTAGAGCGGAATCATCGAAAAAGGCGAAACCACTCTACAGCGATTCGTCATCCTGTAGAGTGGAATGGCCGAAAAAGGCGAAACCACTCTACCCCTGCTCGTAATCCTGTAGAGTGGTTTCGCGATGATTGAAAAACAAACACGATTTTCCAGACACGCGACGAAATAAGGCGGAGCGCCGCTCGAACCACTAATGGCGGCGCGTCTGAAAATGGAGACGCCTTCGGCTGCGTTTTGAAACCGCCGGCCGGAGGCCGGCTCCTTATTTTTACCTGTGCACGCGTGTCATGCTTCGCGTTTTGTGTTATGTTGAAAGAAGAAAGAGAACAGTATTCCGAAAGTTGAACTCGCACTGCAACGGCATTAATTTCTCTTCAGAACGCCAAAGACATGAGCCTTCTGATGTCGCTGGAAAGCCGATGCCGGCAGAACGTCAAGGCCGGTAGAACGTCAAGGCCGGTAGAACGTCAAGGCCGGCTCATGGAAAGGAGCAGGAAATGAAAGCATTAAGCATACAACCGTTTTATGCCACGATGATTGCCATAGGTGCGAAGTTTATTGAATTGCGAACGTGGAAGACGGATTATCGGGGATGGTTGCTCATCTGTTCGTCCTCAGCGAAAACAAAAATGGAAAAGAAATCTATGGTCAGCGGCCACGCGGTTGCCATTGCGGAATTAACGGATATTCGTCCCTTTAATAACGACACGGATCGTGATGATGCGTTTCTTTATGATGACGAGACCTTTGAAGGTTATTCTTGGATTTTTGACCGCGTTGTTGCCATTAAACCGTTTCCGGTAAAGGGAAAGCTGCATCTGTATGATGTGGAACAGGACATGGATGATCTTGAGCCGATCGAATTGGATTATGAATCGGAAACATTTGCTTTAGATCTGCTCACCTGGTGGAAAGACAACGGCTATATCGAAAATTTAGATCTGCTTAAAACGGAAGAAGAATAAATCCTCAGTCGGAAGAAGAGAGGAAGGCATGGCAAAATATACGACAACACTCATCATAAATACATTCCAGACGATGCTGGACGAAATGCCCTTTGATAAAATCACGGTGTCCGCGCTGGTGAAACGTGCCGGGGTCAGCCCCAATACGTTTTATTATCATTATCAGGATATTTATGCTTTGTTGGACGCCTGGTTTCAGGAAAAAGTCGACGAGTTTGTACCCAAGGATGTGCCATTAGAATGGAAAAGCGTTACAAAAGATGCGTTACAGAACTGCAAGGCACATTCTCGCATGGTTTACCATTTGTTTAACGGTCTTTCACGAGACCGGTTGGAACGCTATATTTTTTCCTTGACGGATGATGTGTTTTCGCGGATTGTAAGTCAAGTTGCTGAAGATCGTTCTCTTTCTGAGGAATATTTACGCAGCATCGCTTCGTTTTGCCGCTATGCCTACATCGGTTTTGTGATGCAATTCTTTTGGAACCACATGGAAGATGATATCGACGAAGGCGTGGAGAGGCTGGGTATACTTTTTGAGCGCTTTTTAATCAGTGCGGTACAGGCTGAAGACTAAATCGAATTTACTTCGCGGTACAGGCCGATGACTAAACCGAATTTACTTCGCAGTATAGGCCGAAGACGAAATCGAGTTTACTTCGCCCTGTTTCGTATCCTTGAGTCGCCCTCGGGCGACTTTTTTGCGTAATTCGTAGAAAATAGGCAAATTTGCGCAATTTTTCCGTTCTTTGAAAATTCGGACATTCGACATTTTTTGCCTATGGCTCTTTTTCGACGACTCCGATAGGCTAAAGACAGATACCATGGAATGAGGCAGTAGAAGCCGGAATGACCGTGAAACCTGAATCAGCCAGCAAAACCGGAATGAGGCATGGAAACAGAAAGGAGTCGTCGTAATGAAAGCGACAGAAGCAGTAAAAGGCTTTGCCATGAAGAAGGTCTATGACTATTTGGACAAGGACCCGGAGACCAATATCCCCAAGTTATTGGACCTGCTGGAAAAATATGACAAAAACGGACAGTCTATTACCACGCAGGTTGAAGGCATTCGCAAAGCTCTGGCAGATCCGGACAACAACTGGTCACAGCTGGTCAAGAGCCTTTGGACGGATATCGACAACGGCCAACGAAAGAAGCTGGTGGAAACCGTAGCGATCAACAGCATGTTGATCGGTATGCCGCAGATCATGAAAATGCAAGAGATGTATCAGTGTAATGTTCCCTGGGCCATTCTTATGGATCCGACTTCCGCATGCAATCTTCAATGCACCGGTTGCTGGGCGGCGGAATACGGCAACAAGATGAATTTGACCTTTGAGCAACTGGACGATGTGATTCGACAGGGAAAAGAACTGGGCACCTACGTGTACATCTATTCCGGCGGTGAACCGCTCGTGCGCAAAGCGGATTTGATTCGCCTGTGCGAAAAACACAGCGATTGTGCCTTTCTTTCTTTTACCAATGCAACACTCATTGATGATGCCTTTGCCGATGAAATGTTGCGCGTAAAAAACTTCGTTCCGGCGATCAGCATTGAAGGCTTCGAGGAAGCTACCGACTTCCGTCGCGGACAGGGCACGTATCAGAAAGTAATTGAAGCGACTAAGCGCTTGAAAGAGCGCAAGCTGCTGTTCGGCCTTTCCTGCTGCTATACCAGCAAAAATGCGGAAGTAATCGGCAGCGAAGAATACTTTGACGCCATGATTGAACTTGGGGCGAAATTTGCCTGGTTCTTTACCTATATGCCGATTGGCGCCGGTGCAGTACCGGAACTGATTGCCACGGCGGAACAGCGCAAGTTCATGTATGAGCAGATCCATAAATTCCGTCAAACCAAACCGCTCTTTACCATAGACTTCTGGAATGACGGCGATGCGGTAGGCGGCTGTGTTGCCGGTGGACGCGGATATTGCCATATCAATGCAAATGGCGACATGGAGCCGTGCGCATTCATTCATTACTCCGACTCCAATATCAAAGAAAAGACCCTTCTGGAGTGCTATCAGTCTCCGCTTTTCATGGCCTATCGTCATAATCAGCCATTCAATGAGAATATGTTGCGGCCCTGTCCGGTTTTGGATAATCCCGGCCGTTTAACGCAGATGGTGGACAAATCCGGTGCGCACTCGACCGACCTGCAAAGCCCGGAAGAAGCGCGGGTTTATAGTGACCGTTGCGTTCCGGCGGCCAAAGCATGGGCGCCGGTGGCAAAAGAATTGTGGGAGGCGAAGCCAAATCGAAAAGGTGTGCAGCGTACCGGAAAAATGGCGAAAAAAGATTGATCGGAGAAAATCATGGACAAAATGTTATTTACTTCGGAATCGGTGACCTGTGGCCATCCGGATAAAGTCTGTGATCAGGTAGCCGACCGTATTTTGGATGCGCTGTTGGCGCAAGATCCCGATTCCCACGTTGCCTGTGAGGTAACCTGTGCGGAAGAAAAAATGCATATTTTTGGGGAAATCTCTTCGGAAGCGGAGGTCGATTACCGTGCCATTGCCCGCGAGGTGATCTCGGAAATCGGCTATACGCAACCCGGACACGGCTTCGACGCGCAAACGTGTGAGATTACGGTGGACATTCATCGCCAGTCCCCCGATATTGCCCGTGGGATTGCCCGCAGTCGGGAAACCGAGCGACTCGATGCCGGTGCAGGCGATCAGGGGATGATGTTCGGCTATGCCTGCAACCAAACCAAAAGCCTGATGCCTCTGCCCATCGAACTTGCGCATACCTTGACGAAGCGTCTGGAAGCAATGCGACGCAGCGGAAAGCTCCCCTTTCTCCTGCCCGACGGCAAAGCACAAGTCACCGTTGAATATGACGGCAATCGACCTATGCGCATTGCGTCGGTATTGGTTTCCACGCAACATCGGGCGGATGTTTCTATTGAGGAGGTGCGTGCCGAAGTGTGTCGCCATGTCATCAACGAGGTGCTCCCTGCGGCGATGCTGGACGATGATACGCAGTATTATGTCAATCCCACAGGCCGTTTTGTGCAGGGTGGTCCGGCAGCGGATTCCGGCTTGACCGGGCGCAAACTCATCGTAGACACCTACGGCGGTTATGCCCGTCATGGCGGCGGCTCTTTCTCCGGAAAGGATGCCACCAAAGTGGACCGCAGCGGCGCCTACATGGCTCGTTACATCGCAAAAAACATCGTTGCGCAAGGCTTGGCCGATCAGTGTGAAGTGCAACTCAGTTATGCCATCGGCTTGGCGGAGCCCATGTCGGTGCGTATCGAGACCTTCGGAACCGAAAACGTTAAGCAGAGTATCCTCGCTCGCGCAATCCGAAACAGCGTCGACATGCGCCCTGCGGCCATCATTCAACGCTTCGGTCTGACGAATCCTATCTTTTCATCGGTATCCTGCTATGGTCACTTTGGCAGCAATGCAGCTAAGATGCCCTGGGAACAGACGGATTTGGCGATCAAACTGTAAGAAAAGCGTAAAAAGGCGCCCCATCTGATAAATCCATTGTCGGAGGGGGCGCTTTTGTGCTCCTTATTTGAAAATACACAAGATCGATTGAAACAACAATGCACAAGACTCATTTTCCGCCAACCAAACGCCACAAGAGACGAAGAAGCAGCAAATAGCAAAGTATCATCGCCAGGAAAACGGAAATGAGCGAGATCCACGGCATAAGCAGATTTACTGCAGGAATGGACGGCACAAAAGAGTTCGCACGTTGTAAAGCCAGCGCGGAAATCGCGAACGGGAAAGCGGAGAGTAATAGACCGCTGGAGAACGGCTTGAAGAACAGGCCAATCAGACGCCATAGAGAAACTGCCCAGAGCGCGATCGTAGCGATCCGTAAATAAAAGAACAGTGGGCCGGCGTCTTCAAAAAGAAGCGGATACGCGGCAAGCAATATGCCCACCGGCGCAAGAAGTGTTGTCTCCAGCTGCGCGGAAGCGTACGCCGAGCTTTCCCGGCCCGCGCGGTTGCTTACCGTAACGCCCGTGTTCGTCTTCTTGTCAGCATTCGTGTTTGTCACAATGCTTGCGCCCGTGGAAGCACCGCCAATCGTCGTCTTGTCCGCATCCACAACCGATGTCCTCGCCGACGTTCGTCCTCTTAGGCGATACCATAAAAGAAGGGCATAGAGAGGAAAAGCGGCGACCAGGCCGATGAAAAAGAAAACGCGGCCGAAGGCAATCAGGTTGAAGGAGGCTGCTGTTTCGCCGATAACGGCAATGCCGACAAAAAAGAGCAGGGATGTTGGTTGCACGGCTTCTTCGCGACGACCCCGAATAAGACGATAGAGATAGTAGAGCGTCAGAATCAGATGCGCAACCAAGCCGACCCAAAATAGCTTTTTCGCGCTTTCGCCGATGAAATAGTCGCGTGCATAGGGCGAAAGATAAAGGAGCGCCAGCGAAAAATAGGCAAAAAGCGAGAAGCCGACAGGATCCTGCATCTCGTTGGCCAGATGTGTGGAGTCGGCAAAGGACTGGATAATAAAGGCAATGCCGACAACCATGGCAATAGCCCCGCAAAGTGTGCGCAATTCAGGACGGTAAACCTGTAACGATTCGCCGAGAACGGCAAAACCGGCAACCAAACTCAATGCAGCAAGGGGGAGACGACGTTTCATCTTTTGCTCTTTCTCTCTTTTCTCTGTATCGTTTACGGCGCGCAGGAGGTCATTTCTGCGCGCCGTTGTTTTCTTTTCGATTCGTTTGTTCATTCCTCATCCACAAGAACACGCAGATAGACTTTTTTGCCTTTTTTGACTGTAATGCCATCGCGCAACGATGCGCGCGGGATCTCCGCCGTGATATCGGTCACTTTGGCATCATCGACCGCAATACCGCCCTGTTGCACCAAGCGGCGCGCTTCGCCGTTGGACTTGGTGAGTTCGGCAAGAGTCAAGAGATTGAGAAGGCCGATGGTTTCTCCCTCAAACGCGATGCGCTTTTCGGGCATATGCTCATGATCCACTCCGGCGCTGAACAGCGCTTTGGAAGCGGCGAGCGCCTCATCCGCTTTGCCCTTGCCGTGTACGATGCGCGTCACTTCATAGGCCAGGCGTTCCTTACCCTGATTGATGCGCTCATCCGAATAACTGCCCAGCTCCACGCATTCCGCCTTGGGCAGGAAGGTCAGCTGCAACAGGAATTTCGTCACATCGCGGTCATCCACATTGCGCATATATTGGAAAAGCTCATAAGGAGAGGTTTTTTCCTCGTCAAGCCAAACGGCGCCCTTCATGGACTTGCCCATTTTTACGCCGTCCGCTGTCGTTAAGAGCTTAAAGGTCATGCCGTAAACGTTGGCATTCTCCGCTTTTCGTACCAGATCGACACCGCCGATGATGTTGGCCCATTGATCCGAACCGCCGAATTGCAAACGGCAGCCTTCGCGACGATACAATTCCAAAAAGTCATAGCTTTGCAAAAGCATATAGGCAAACTCAAAGAAGGTGAGGCCACCGGTCGCCAGACGATTTTTATAGGCATCTTTTTTGATCATTTCGCCGACGTTGAAGTGAACACCCACGTCGCGCATAAAACCGAGGAAATTCAGATCCAACAGCCAGTCGCGGTTATTGACCACCATTGCGTTGCCGTCGTGAAAATCGATAAAGCGCGAAAGCTGTTTATAGAAGCATTTCGCATTGTGATTAATTCTTTCCGGCGTCATGACCGTACGCATATCGCTGCGCCCGGAGGGGTCTCCGATCATTGTGGTGCCGCCGCCGAGAAGGGCAATGGGAATGTGTCCATAGGCCTGCATACGCATCAGCACCATGATCTGAATGAAATGCCCAACCGTCAGGGAATCCGCCGTAGCATCAAAGCCAATATAGAATTTGACGGGCCCTGCTTCCAGAAGTTTGCGCAGGGATGCCTCATCCGTAGCATTGTCAAAGTAGCCGCGGTCTTTCAGTTCATCTAAAACGTTATCGTATTCCTTTTTGTACTCGATCATGACTTTCTCCTTTTTCTTGTTCTTCTTATCATACGACGGAAGACTCAATTTGTCCTCTCTTCCGAAAAATGCGTTTCCTTTTTGCCGGGATTCTGCTTCGCTTTGATCCATGCGCCGGCCTGTCGGATGCCGGTAAGCGCGATCACGCTGCCGGCAAGGCTAATGCCGACAGTGGCCAACAGTGCCGAGGGGACGCTGAGAAAATTCAGAACAATGCCGCCAAGAAGCGATCCCACAGCGCCGCCCAAAGACATGATGATGGTCACCACATTTTGTCCCTTCACGAGATCCTTTTTTTCGACGATTGCGGCGGAAAAGTAGCTGATGCCGGCAGTGAAAAAGGGAAAGGTGGCGAACTGGAACAACTGCGAAATGTAGACCCAAAAAACATTGGTCGCAAAATACAGAATAATAGCTTTAATGGTAAAGACCAGCGCGGCAATGCCCATCAGAAAGCGATCCGAAACGTGCCGACGAAGATGTCCGTAACTGAAGAGGGAAATGACCTCCATCACAATGGCACAACTGACTGCGATGCCCGCTTCCGTCGCACCGCCGCCCACATTTTTCCCGAGCAACGCCAAATAGGTGTTTATGACCATATGTCCGGCAAAGAGAAGCGTAAAGCCGATCACCAGAGGAATGAAGAGAGGATACTTACGATAAAAATGCTGCGTCGGCGGATCCACTACGCCCACGGCCTTCACGCCGGGACGACGCTGACCGACTGGCACCGGCGGCAAAAGAAAAATCACCAGACAGAAGAGGGTCATGCTGACAAAAAGCAGAAGCGGAAGCTGTGTCAGCGGGTGGTGATCAAAATACATGCCGGCCAAGAGCGACGTCAGCCCGTAGCTGGCGGAGCCTATGCCGCGAATCACACTGAACTGAATGGGGTAGCCTGCCTGTTCAAAAGCGACGGATACGGCATTGATGGGACCTTGAACCGCCTGTGCCAACAGACTGAACACAAAGAATGATGCCAGAACAACAAATCCGCTCGCTGAGAAAAACGCTAAGGGCACCATGGCCAGCGCTGCGATGCCGGCGTGCGCCAGCAAGACTTCTTTAATCGTAACGACCTTGGAAGAATCCGCCATTTGCCCGGTGATCATTTGCAGCCAAGCACCGAAGAAGTTGGCCAGCCCAAAGATGATGCCCGTATGAAGGGTGGTAAAACCGAGCGATTGCATATACAGCACGGTGAATACCGTCATCATGCAAAAGCTGATGAAAAACGTAAATTGCAAAAGGGCGTTTTTAAAAAACAGCGACGGCTGACGCATGCCATCTCCTTTCTTGGCGGTTTTGGAAAATACCTTTTCATTATAGCATGAATAGAGCATATGGCTGTGGGAATGGCTATGCTATAATGTGTCCAGCCGTTTCAAACGAAAGGAGCCACTATGTGTGATCATCACGAGAACGGAAAAAAAACGTTCTATATTACTGCACCGATTTATTATCCCAGCGCGAATTTGCATTTGGGCAATACCTATACGTCCATTATTGCCGATGCGGTCAAGCGCTACAAAAAAGAACAGGGCTATGACGCCTATTATGTGACGGGTTCCGATGAGCATGGCGAGAAACTCGCGCGTATTGCGGAAGAAAAGAACGTTGCGCCGTTGGAATACATTGATCCCATCGTCGATTCGATTAAGGAATTATGGGCGCTTTTGGATGTCGAGCCGGACACCTTTGTGCGTTCGTCGTCTGCGCAACACGAAAAAGACGTACAGGAGCTTTTCCAGCGCCTTTATGATAAAGGTGCCATCTATAAAGGAACCTATTCGGGATACTACTGCACGCCGTGTGAGGAATTTTGGACGGAAGCCCAGCTGGAGGACGGAAAATGCCCGAGTTGCGGACGCGCTGTGGAACATCGTGAAGAAGAGAGCTATTTCTTCCGTCTCTCCGACTATCAGGATCGCCTGTTGCAGTACTACAAAGACCATCCGGAATTCATGCAGCCGGAAAATCGTCAGAAAGAGATGATCGGCTCCTTTTTCAAAGACGGTCTGGAAGATCTTTCTGTATCCCGCAAACGCCTGAAATGGGGCGTGCCGGTGCCCTTTGATCCTGAACACGTCATTTACGTTTGGGTGGATGCGCTCATTTGCTATCTGACCGGCATCGGCTTCGGCGATGATCCGGAGAAATTTCAATATTACTGGCCGGCAGCTGTACACTTTGTCGGGCGCGACATCATGCGCTTCCATTCCATTATCTGGCCAGCGGTATTGATGGCTCTTGATATGCCCCTTCCGGATACCATTTTCGGGCATGGCTGGATTCTCTTTGATGACGACAAGATGTCCAAATCCAAAGGCAATGTGATCTATCCCGAACCGTTGATTGCCGAATACGGTCGTGATGCATTGAAATACTTTGTTCTTCGGGAATTCAACTTCGGGGCGGATGGCAATTTCGCGATGCGCAAATTCCTGACACGTCTCAATGCCGATCTGGCCAACGATTTAGGAAACCTGCTTTCACGCAGCGTGGCCATGGTCGAAAAATATAACGACGGCATTGTTCCGGAACCGACGGCTCCGCAGTCACCGGATGAGGAATTGACGGCGCTACAGGAAGAGACGCCGAAGACCTTGGAACAGGCCATGGAACATTATGATTTCCAGCGCGGCTTGGAAGCGATCTGGACGCTCATTCGCCGCACCAACAAATACATTGATGAGACTGAACCTTGGGCGCTGGCGAAGGATCCCGAAAAGAAGGAACGTCTGAATACCGTGCTGTATCGTCTGCTTGACAGTTTAACGACGGTGGCGACGCTCCTTATTCCGTTCATGCCGGAGACGGCGCCCAAAATGTTTGCGCAGTTGGGTTATGCCGGAAAAGGCTTTTTGCATGCCGGGGAAGTCAATCAGTTGCCCGCAGGGACGCGCGTGCAAAAAGGAGAGCCCCTCTTTCCGCGCCTTAAGATTGAAGAGGCAATCGAAAAAATCGCCGATGCCAATAACCGCTTAATGGCAAGCCGCTTGGGCATCAGTGTCGAAGAACTGCTCCACCGTCAGCACGAAAAGGCGGGGGATCGTGACTGAACGCATAGATCAAACGAAGACGACCGAGCGGTCGTTGCCAAACGCCGAACTTTTCCGTCCGGTCGTTGCGCCCGAGAATAAATTGTGGCTCATTGATGCGCATTGTCACCTCGATGATGACGCCTATGACGAAAAACGCGAGGACGTTCTTTCCGCGTTGGAAAACGAAGGCGTTGAGGCGGTGGTCAATCCCGGCTGCGACGAAACCAGTTCCTTAAAGGCGCTCGCGCTGGCAAACCAATACGATCGCGTGTTTGCCTGCATTGGGACGCATCCGCATGAAGCCTCGAGCTATACATTTGAATGGGAAGCGCATATGCGCACGCTTGCCGGAGAAAAGAAAGTCGTTGCGATCGGCGAGATCGGCTTGGACTATCATTACGATTTTTCGCCGCGTGACACGCAGCGGAACGTGTTTGAACGCCAGTTGGCGCTTGCCAAGGAACTGGATTTGCCCGTGGTCATCCACAGCCGCGAAGCGTGCGAAGATACCCTGGCTATCTTGAAAAATTTCGGCTCTTCCATTCGCGCGCTGATGCATTCCTTTAATGAAGATCCGAAAATCTGGGAAGAATTGGCGGATTTCGGCTATTCCCTCTCCCTTGGCGGCATGGTGACGTTTAAGAATGCCCGTTGGCCGAAGGAGTTGGCAAAATGCGTGGCGGCCGATCGCCTGCTCATCGAGACGGACGGACCGTATCTTGCGCCGGTACCGTATCGGGGGCGGTTGAACCTGCCTTGGTATGCCGCGCGGACGCTGGAAACTATCGCGGAACTTCGACAAGAATCGTTGCCGATGTTGGCAAAGCAGATACGACAAAACACCATCGCCTTCTTCGCTCTTCCTTTCGGAGCGAGCACTGCGGATAGCGCCTATTGCTCGACAAAGAGCAAGATAGGCGGCGCTTCATCCGCGATCCGAAGAGGGGAGACATTCTGATGCGCATCCGGGAAGTCATTGTCGTCGAAGGCAAAGATGACGTGGCTGCTGTGAAGGCGGCGGTGGATGCCCAGTGTCTGACGACACACGGTCATGGCTTGAATGAACGGCTGTTGCAGGATATCGAAGAGGCGGCGGAACGCTGCGGCATCATCATCCTGACGGATCCGGATTATGCCGGAAAGCGCATTCGTCGCATCCTTACCGAGCACGTTCCGCAGGCGAAACAGGCGTATATTACCCGCGTCTCAGCGACGAAAGGCGATGACATCGGCGTGGAAAATGCCTCGCCGGAAGCGATTCGCGAAGCGCTCAAACGCGCGCGGGCGACGCTTTGTGAAGAACGTCATGAATTTGATGCCGCGGATCTCTTTGCGCATGGTCTGGACGGTGCCCCGGGGGCGAAGGAGCGGCGCATCGCGCTGGCCGCCGCACTGGGAATCAGCTACGGCAATGCCAAACAGATGTTGGCACGTCTCAATGATTTCGGCGTCACCCGGGAGGAGTTTGAAATAGCTATGCAGGCCGTTCATGAGGAACGACGAGAGGTTTCGGATAACGGGGAAGTCTCCTAAGATAACGAGGAACAGTCCGCCATGTAGCGATCAAGGGGGAGTGAATGATCGACGAACGCCTATATATGCCTTCCGTTCTTCGTACGGTGATGAAGCGTCATCATTTGCGCTTTACGAAGTCGCTGGGCCAAAATTTTCTCATTGACGGCAATGCCGTGCGCAAGATTGTGGAAACTGCCGGAATTACCGCAGAAGACACGGTCCTCGAGGTCGGCCCGGGCATCGGCACTCTGACGCAAGCCCTTCTCGAAACGGGTGCACACGTGATTACTGTGGAGCTGGATCGCACGTTTTATCCCGTGCTGGAAGAAGCCTTTGGCGACAATCCACGTTTTTCGCTGTTGAAGGGGGATGCGCTGAAGCTTCCTCTGGAAGAGGAACTCGAACGGCTGGCCCCCGGAGCCACGGTGCACGTGGTCGCCAACGTTCCCTATTACATTACAACGCCGCTTCTGCGTCGTTTTCTGGATGATGCGCTTCCGATCGAAACCATCACCGTGCTGGTACAGAACGAAGTGGCGGATCGCATGACGGCCGCCCCGGGAACGAAAACGTATGGCGCACTTTCGCTTTTACTGGCGCTTTATGGCAAAGCAACCAAAGCATTTACGGTTCCGCGCACATCATTTTTGCCGCCGCCAAAAGTGGACTCGGCAGTGGTACATTTGAAAAAAGATCCTCTGGGCAATCTCACCGCAACGCAGCGTGATGCCGTGAATGCCATCGTTCGGCAGGCGTTTTTGGAACGGCGAAAGATGGTAAAAAAATCACTCATGCATTCCACCGGAGCGGATGCCCAAGCCATCGAGTCGTTCCTGGTTTCGCGCGGCCTGCCAAAAACGGCGCGGGCGGAGAATCTATCGCCGGAGGATTTCGTGGCACTTTGGAAAACTTTTGGGTATAAAGACGAGCGAAAGTAGAACAGCGAAAAAGAAAGGATAATCTAATGGCAGAAGTAACGATTTACACCTCACCGACCTGCGTACACTGCAAGGCGACAAAGGCGTTTATGGCGGATAACAACATTGCGTACACGGAAAAGGATGTGGCGGCGGATGCCGAGGCGCGCAAATGGATGCTCGATCGCGGCTATCGCGGTGTTCCCGTTATCGTGGTCGATGGCGAAGAAATCATCGGTTTCGATCAGAAGAAACTTAGCGAATTACTGAAGAAATAAACAGACAAACACCAAAAAAGGACGTAGGAGAAGATTCTCTCCTACGTCCTTTTTTGGTTAGCATTCGTTCAGCTTTTCCACCAGCATGTCCGGGTCAATGCCGTGTACCCAGGCGGCTTGTTCCACGGTTTCCATGAGCGAGCTGGGACAACCGATACAGCCCATGCCGATGAGCATCAAGGTCTGGATGGTGCGCGGCTTACGCTGAATCACTTCCGAAATGAGCATATCCTTGGTGATCAGCACCTCTTTCTTTTCGCTACTTTCTTTTTCGCTGTCCGGCGAAGCGGTTACTTTATCCTGCGGGGTGATGTCCTCCGCGGTCGATTGATGTTGAAACAGATTCATTGTGCCTCCTTACTACGGATACAACCTTATCACTCTTTTTATCCAAAAAAAACAAAATGAAACAAATGACGATTCATTTTGTCGGGATTCTTTGCGGAACAGCATCAGTGTAGCAAAAGGAGCCTACAGAATCAATGCGATGAGCAGGTAAGTATGTTACTATAAAAAAGATAAGAATGACCACGGTGAAAGTCGTGTTTTAACGCTTCGACAGATGTAGGAACAAATTGTATTTCGCATCGGTCTGTCGGTTATCCATTGGAATGCAAAAACAAAAATGCAAGGAATTGTTTTCTGGAAAGGGGAATCATGAAATACGAGAGAACGAATGTGTGGGAAGCCCTCACGGATGATGAATGCAAGGAAATGGAAGCCTATAGTCAGGAATACATCACATTTTTATCCCGGGCAAAAACAGAACGCTTAGCCCATGATTACATTGTGAATGCCGCGAAAGAAGCGGGATTTCTGACGCTTGACGAGGCGCTCAAGAAGGGCATTAAGCCGGGGGACAAGATTGTTGCTTCCAACCGCGGAAAAAGCGCCGCGCTCTTTGTCGTAGGCAAGGATTTATGCGAGGGCATGGACATTGTCGGCTCGCATATTGATGCGCCCAGATTGGATATTAAAGCCAATCCGCTACATGAAGACGGCAACATGGCCTATCTTCGCACGCACTATTATGGTGGCGTGAAGAAATACCATTGGGTGAATACGCCGCTGGCCTTGCACGGTGTGCTGTTTACGAAAGACGGCAAGCGTGTCGAGGTGCACATCGGCGAGGAACCGACTGATCCGGTGTTCTACATCAACGATCTGCTCATTCATCTTTCTCGTAACCCGAACCAAAAATCCTCTGCCGAAAATATTACCGGCGAGCGGCTTCAGATTGTGATTGGCCACAGCAGCCGCGGCAAGAAGGAAGACGATAAGGATCCCATTCAGACGAATATTCTGTCCATTCTGCATGAAAAATATGGCATCGAAGAAGAGGATTTTCAGGTGGCGGAACTGGAAGCTGTTCCGGCCGGCCCGGCACGGGAAGTCGGCTTTGACCGCTCGCTCATTGCAGGGCACGGTCATGACGATCGCATCTGCTCCTTTGCCAACCTGAAAGCCATTTTAGAAACGGAAAAGCCGGAGCGCACGACGGTCGGCCTTTTCGTGGACAAAGAAGAGGTTGGCTCCATCGGCAACACCGGCATGAAGTCTCATTTCTTCGTCAATGTGGTCGCGGAGATTATCGCCTCGGCGAAAGGCGAGTACAGCGAGCTTTATCTCAAGCGTTCGATGGCACGTTCCCGCGTGCTCTCCGCAGACGTCACTGCCGCATTTGATCCGCAATATGAAGGTACGCAAGTCTTTGAAAAGCAGAACACGGCCCTCCTCGGTTGCGGCGTAGCCATTGCTAAGTACACGGGATCCGGCGGAAAAGGCGGCTCCAACGATGCCAACGCTGAATTCTTAAATGATGTGCGTCAGATTTTCAAAGCCAATGGCGTGATCTATCAAACCGCTGAGCTCGGCGCCGTGGATGCCGGTGGCGGCGGCACGATCGCCTATATTCTTGCCGAATACGGCGCGGATGTCGTCGATTGCGGCACGGCCATGCTCTCCATGCATGCACCGATCGAGTTGGCCTCCAAGGCGGACGCCTATGAAACCTATCGCGCTTATCGCGCGTTCTTGAAATAGACACCGAGGAAATGCTGCTCACGCGAAAGGGGAAGAAAAAATGAAACGCCATAAGATACCCGTAGTCCTTGCAGGCATATTGATGCTGTTGACCATGTTTTGGGCAAAACCGGCCTTTGCAGGTGACGTTCAGGTTACGAACCTGACGGACCTTAAAGATGCGATAGAGGAGGGTAATTCAGTTACCCTAATGAACGATATTGATGTAACGGAAGAATTGACATTTCCTGCTGGCTATCATGGCGAAATTTTTTCTTCTCATAGTACTTTACGACTGGCTGATGGTGTCAACAATATGTTTGTTATACCGGACGGCACAAAGGTAACGTTTAATAGCCTTATCTTTGATGGACAGGAACATGGGCGTATTATTGATGCCGGCGAAGCGAACGTGACGATTAAAAACTCAACCCTTAAAAACGCAACAACGGAGCCGTTTACACAGAAGATTGTCGACGACAAGGATACGCAACGCTATGAAGGCGGTGCGATTTATGCGGCCCATACGACGTTGAATTTGGAAGATACCATTTTTGAAAAGAACCACACGAAAGCTGTAGTGCCGAGCCCAGGCGCACCGCATGGTGGCGCCATTGTTTCCTATTCGGCAAATATTAAAATAACCGGCGGCTCATTTAAAGGCAACTATACGGGGAAAGTGGATAAAGAAAAAGCTGCTCATGGTGAGGGTGGTGCGATCAAATTGCATCCGGGATCCACATTAACCATCAATGACGCCAATGTGACTACAAAAGACATGACAGTTTTCGAAGGCAACCACTTAGATGCTTCCGGGGATGATGGCGGAAGACAAGGCGGCGCGATCGAAGCAACGCAGTCGACAGTATCTATCTACGGTACTACTTTTCAAATTAAAGGCCCCTTTAACACGGGCGGCGCAATCAAATTTGAAAACTGCCAGGGAAGCCACAAAGCCGTTGTCGAGAATTGTAATTTTACAATACTGCCAAACCAAGGTGATTGGGGATTTGGCGTTGCCGGCGGTGCGATAACATCAGAAGGATCTATCCTGTCAATTAATAAGTCTTCGTTTAATACGGGTGAGGGCACTCGAGTAGTTGAAGCAGGGGGGTTAATTCAAGTCGTTAAAGATGGTGAATTTAATCTTACTAACTCAACACTTACAGGATCCGGTGCGTGGTTTAATGGTAACAGACATACGGCCAATACCGGTGGAGCAATCTGCTTCTATGACGGATCGACAGTTACGGCAAATATTGAAAATACAACTATCAAAAACTTTATGGTAGATGGTGCCGGTGCCGGAATATCGGTGGCGAAGGCTGCAGGTCATGAAGCCGAAGTCAAGTTGACCATGACAAATACTACTATCGAGAACACAGCTGCTTATGTTTGGCAGGGAACTGCACATGGCGGCGCGATGTTTGTAGGAAAAGGCAACACGGTAACGATTAATGGTGGAAAAATCTCTTCTCAGACCGCATCAAACAATGCCGGCGGTATCTTTAATGAAGGTTCTGTTACGATCACAGGTAGCGATAAGGGCACTGCTCAGATAACCGGAAATGCTGCCTACCAAATGGTTGGTGGAATTTATAATGATGGATATCTGAAGATTGACAATGCTACCTTTAGTGGCAACAAAAAAGGTGACTGGTCTACCGGTGATGCACATGTACTTGATAAAACTGAAATGGGCGGAATCAATATCTACGCGGATCAAGACGTTATTATTACCCCGGAAGCAAAATTTGACGAAAATGATATTCGTGTCCTGGATGGGCAATCCAAGATCCTTTTGACCGGACCATTAAAGAACAAGATTAATGTTTCTATCAGTGAGAAGAAAAAAACGCACAGTGATCCAAAGAGCATTTTTGACCGCTATTCCGAGACACAGGAAAGATACATCGGCTATACAGTGGCAGGTGGAACAGAAGGCTACATGCCAACCGCTGCAGACGCCCAAAAAATCCATTATGTATCAAAAGATGCAAGTCAGCCCATTGCAGCTGTCGATGATCATACGTCAATTGGAAAATGGGATTATGTATTTAATCCGGAAGCAAAGACCGTTGTTTTAGGCCAGCGTGCCAAGATGACATACCATGCGAATTATAATGATAAGAATGCAAAATTCGAGGATGGATCGAAGGAAAAAGAGCAACTTTACACCTTCTTTGGTTCCGGAAACGGTGAGCCCAAGGTTTCCGTGAATGACGTTGCCGTTACCTATCTGACCGAATTGGAAGAGAAGCCGGTTTCTAAGTGGATTTTTGACGGATGGTATAACCATACGCCAAAACAGCCGCCTGTTGACGACGCCGGATGTGCGGATTTCCGAAACACGAAGAAGAATAATAATGTTGCTGATTACAAGGTAAACTTTGCCGACGCCTATTTTACGAACACAGAGGCCAAGATTACTGCTATTGTTAACCCCAATGAGTTGCACGTCTATGCCGGTTGGAAGCCGCTCGAAATTAGATTGGAAAAAGTTTGGGAAGATGCAACGGCGAAAACAAAAGCACAGCAGGCTACAATAACCCTTACTTCCGATCCGGCGGGCACGAATGAAAGCTTTACTGCGGATAGAAATACGCTCACGAAGACATACGATGAACTGGACAAGTATCTCGAAGATGGTAAAACAGAAATCAGGTATACGGTGGATGAACCCTCCGTTCCGGACGGTTATACCAAAACAGTTGTAGAGAAAGCAAGCAACGATGGTTCTGTTGTGAACTACTCGGTGACGAATACGAAGAAAGACAAACTCTACAAGGTTGTTCATGAATTTAAAGCAGCCGAGGGCATGACGGTTGCTTTACCGCAGGATATTAAAAATTGGACGCCGGCGGATCAAAACGATAAGACCGACGGAACAACAGTAAAACCGTCAGATTTTGCGAACAAAGCGTACAACGATACGGTTAATGACGGGAAATGGGAATTTGTATCTTGGAATAAGACGGAAGATACGATAAATGGTGCCGACGTTAAATTTGTGGGAACATGGAAATTTACCAAGACACCACCGACGCCGCCGAAACCGAAAAAAATCAACATTCCGGTCCAAAAGGTTTGGAATGATCAGGACGACAAAGATAAAAAGCGTCCGATGGAAATCACCGTGCAGCTTCTTGCCAACGATCAACCGGTAGAAGGAAAGACCTTGCAGCTGACAGCAGGTAATCAGTGGACGGCCAGTTTTGAAGGCTTAGATGAGAAGCTTACAACGGGAACCGAGATTGTCTATACCGTCGAGGAGACTCCGGTTCCGAATGGTTATACGGCAAGCATTTCCGGTGATGCGAAGAACGGTTTCACAATCACAAATAGCTATACACCGAATCCGACCCCGAATCCGAATCCAAACCCGGATCCGAACCCCAATCCGGATCCAAACCCCAATCCGGATCCGAATCCCAACCCGAATCCGAACCCGACGCCGGATCCGAAACCGAACCCGGAACCGAAGCCGAATCCGGAACCGAAGCCGACACCTGAGCCGACGCCGCAGCCGGAACCAACGCCGAATCCGACGCCGACACCAAAACCGGA
This sequence comes from Murdochiella sp. Marseille-P8839, assembly GCA_019753405.1. Classification (GTDB taxonomy): domain Bacteria; phylum Bacillota; class Clostridia; order Tissierellales; family Peptoniphilaceae; genus Murdochiella. The sequence goes on from JAIKLF010000002.1 coordinate 206,971, forward strand.
ACCGAAGCCGGAGCCAAAACCGATAGCGCCCCCGAAAAAACCGGAAGCGCCGAAAACTGGGGAGGAAATTCAGTTGGTAATGGGCACGGTAATGACGCTGCTGTCCGCAGGTGCATATCTTGGAATGAAGAAGAAAAAATAAAGCTCCATTCTTCACAAGGAAAGTGAAGTGATGAAATCCCCGAGCTACGTGGAGAAGCGTAGCACGGGGATTTTTTGATGGGAGCTAACCCTCTAAGGTCTGCTTGCGATAGGTCTTTTCAAGTGATCTTAATATTTAGCCCTGTAAATCTTTATTTTTATTGTGCGGAAAGTGGTGGTGATTTAACGAAAACGCCGTACCGCCACCATCGTTTTTGCCCTCGGCGATGGTGGTGATTTGGCGAAAATGCTATACCACCACCATCGTTTGTGCCTTTGACAGTGGTGGTGGTACGACGATAACGCACTTTCCTCACCATCGCTGCAATATGGAAATAGCTTGCAGTTGGCGGTTAGACAGCACCTTATTACTATAGAGAGGCTCCGAAAGAGAGACTCCGAAACGTGTACATTTGTAAATGATGTGAGATCAAAAACGGGAGATAGAATTTTCTATATGTTATCCTATTGATGGCGAGTTAACCCACCATCAATAGGGGGCGTTTTTCCATGTATGTTAACCACCCTAAGGTCTGCATAGGAAGCCGATTCGATTTATATCAATAGCACTTCATTTGTACCGGCAAATCCTCGTAGCTGTAGAAAGACAAGCACGAATAGAAGCGTTCGTTGTTATTACGATGACTCCGCTCCGCACTGTAATAGGAAGATTGCTCGCGGAAACCGAAAATCCGGAACGATGGGTTTCAACGGCATTGAAATCTCGTTGCCAAAACATGTGGCAGATACCGCTGCGTTTTTGCTATACTGGTTGACGTAGAGAGAATCCTTTCTTGGTTTGGCTGATACTTTCATTGCACAGGACTTCTCACTATATTTTTTCTTCGTGGTCTCACATCAATTGTATTTCTACATTCATGAGAAAAATAGGGATAGGAAGATTGTGTTTTTAGCCAGATTTATTAGAATTAGAGATGAAAAGGTTTACGCATAAATCATTCTCTAAGGAGGGCTTATGCTTCTCGCACATAAAAATCAGAAGAGCGGAGCAGTTCAATCATTGGAAGAACATCTCCTGCATACGGCATCACTTTGTGCGGAATTGGGACGTGAAGTAGAGTTAGAGCACTTTTCCTTTTTGCTTGGACTTTTGCATGATTTTGGAAAACGCAGTAAAGCATTTCAACATAAAATACAAGAAAACACAAACGATAAAGTGGTGCACTCAAATGAAGGGGCAACCATATTTTTCTTTTCTTGCCAAGATCTTGATATTATGAAGTTTGCAGAAAAAGATATTTGCCAAGCTTTTGTGGAAATTGGTTGCTATGTCATTACGGCGCATCATGGACTTTATGATATTCCAAAACAAGATAAAGAACAGCACTGGAGCAGTGCTGTTCTTTTACGTTCGTCGCGTGATAAAGAACACCCGAGCGAGGAAGCCATGCGTTTATTGCAAGACATTTATGTAAAGAGCGATTATGGCAAGACGGAGAGCTGGGATGCTTGTTTAACCCACGCACTGCGCGAATTTAAAGAAAAATATAGAATCCTTACAGAATTGGCAAAAAAATTTTCAACGGAAGACGAAGAAACGGCGTTATCTTTTTATTTAGGCCTTTTTGTTCGTCTGCTACTCTCTATACTGAAGCGCGCAGATGTTTTTGACACCATTAATGCCTTTGGCCCCATCATTCATAAAACGGAAGCAGATCCGGCATTATTTGAAAAGTATTCTTATCGTGTTGAAGAGCGTTATGCCCAATTTCCAAAACCGGAAAGTCCAATCAATAAGGCAAGGGCATTTATCGCCTCTGAAGCGAAACGGAATGGACAAATTTTTCCTTCCGGTATTTATAAATTCAATGTGCCGACCGGAGCCGGCAAAACATTAGCTTCCTTGTCTTATGCTGTGGAACAACTCCAACATTGCGAAAAAAAGAAAATGCTTTATGCGACAGCATTTCTTTCTGTGCTTGAACAAAATGCAGCTGAAATCCGTTCCGTTCTGGGGGAAGAAGGGGTTTTAGAACATCATTCGAACATTGTCGACGAACGACCTCATCAAGATGAAACGGAAGCTGAGAGCGTGGAAAATACGCAGGCGGAATACCTGCTGAATACATGGGATGCACCGGTTGTTTTGACAACGATGGTACAATTTTTTAACACTTTACTGAAACAAAAAGCCTCTAATATTATGCGTTTTTCCAATCTGGCGAATAGCGTGATTATTTTAGATGAAGTCCAGTCGCTTCCTTTAGAAGTTACCTATCTGTTCAATTTGACATTAAACTTCTTAGCACATGTGATGCATTGTAATCTTGTGCTTTGTACAGCAACACAACCCTTATATAATGCAAAAGCGATAGCCCATCGGATGGCGTATCATTCACAAGAAAGCGAAGAAGAAATAGCCGTACTTTCCGAAGCACAACGCTTGAGTTTTAAACGCGTCCATATTTTAAAATTGAATGAGGAAAAAAGATTTCAAACATTGGATGATCTATATGACTTTTTGCAAGAATGTGCAGACAAGTCCCGCCTGGTTATCGTAAATACTAAAAAAGCTGCACTCATGATATACAAAGCTGTGAAAGACATTTCTCCTGAAAACGCTTTTTATCTCAGTACCGATCTTTGCGCAGCACACCGTCATGACGTATTTCAAACGATGCATCAAAAGCTGAAGGAAAAAGAGCCTATTCTTTGTGTCAGCACACAGTTAATAGAGGCAGGGGTTGATGTGGACTTTGCCGTAGTCGTCCGCTCATTGGCAGGTATTGACTCCATTGTTCAAGCCGCGGGACGGTGCAATCGCGAGGGAAAACGAGACAGTGGAGAGATGAAACTGATCAACCTGCCGAGCGGAATTGAAAATCTCAAATCGTTGGAATCGATCGAAAGAAAGAAAAGTATTACGAGGCAGCTTCTGTTTAAACAGAAGGGTGAATTGGATATTCTGCAATTCAATGACACATTTTTCAAGAAATACTTTAGCGAGGCTCCGATTGAAATGACGTATCCCTTAGAGAAGGAAAACAGCTCATTGCTGCAATGGCTTTCAAAAGGGAAAAATTACGGTCTTAATACATGCCTGCGACAGAGCTTCTTAGCGGCAGGAAGTGAATTTGCTTTAATTAAAGACGAGGCGAAACATGCCATCGTTTATTATCGAGATTCGGAACCCATGATAGAGGAACTGATAGAATTGGCGGCGAAATATGAAGAGAATTACGATGCCGAGTCATTATCACAACTTCGCTATTTACTAAAAAAGCTGCAGCTCTATACAGTTCCTGTGTATAAAAATGAGCTGCAGAAAGGGGCTTACTTGAGCTTGCTTCATGGACGTATATGGATTCTGCCAAAACCATACTACAAGCCTTTATATGGAAAAGCGCATGACGAGGATGCGCAGGTACTTCTGTTGTGACGAAACTTATAGGAAAAAATTTCGTCACCCCAATCATATAATAAAAATTTCAATCCACATCGTCTAACGCGATGATGAATCATTTTACCACAAAAATGATTGAATTTGGTACTTGAAAAATTTAAACACAATAATATAATAAAAGAAAGATAAAAGAAAAGGAGGTAATAATGGAACGTTCAAAAGATTTCTATATGCGCTTGTACGGAGACTATGCTCTCTTTACGGCGCCGGAATCAAAGGGCGGAGGGGAACGAATTTCGTATTCTGTTCCTACGCAACAAGCACTGCATGGCATCGTTGATGCCTGCTATTTCAAACCCACGATTCGAAATTGTGTGGAGGAAGTCAAAGTGATGCATCCCATTCGCACACACACGTTTGGCGTTCGAGCACTGTATAACAACGGCAAACCGGGCCTAAATTATGTAACAGCGCTTGAAAACGTCGAATACCTGGTGAAATTTCATTTTGAATGGAATCCGGCACGCCCAGACTTGGCCGGCGATCGTAACATGAAAAAGCACGAAGCCATTGTTGAAAGAAGCTTACGCCACGGTGGGAGAAGAGATGTTTTTTTAGGCGCCAGGGAATTTGTCGGAAACATTGAAGCACTGGACGAAGCAAGCTACCACGAAGCACAGTCTTTTTATGATGGACAAACGATTCACTTTGGGATTATGTTTCAATGCTTTGAATATCCTGAAGAATCAGGAGGAGCTTTACAGTCTTATTTTGCTCCGATCGTTATGGAAAATGGGATTATTCATTGGAAACCCAAGGAAGAATGTCCGATTCATAATACGCTGTCTGGCTATACTTTCCGAACCGCCAACGCGGTTAAAAGTGCCGAAGAGGAATGGAATGCGATGACCGCGTTTTTTAAAGAGGGGCGATTATGAGCGTATTCACCGATTTATATAAAGCCTACGAACAAGCCGAACAGGAAGGATTGGTAGATAACCGAAAAGAAATGGTTAAAGTTCTACCCATCTATCACGCTTCGATGACGGTTCGGGATGATAAGTCTACCAGCCCTAAAGTTCTGCAAGTCATTTTAAGCGATGATGCAGAAGTAATCGATGCCATGTTTGCTACGCCGATGACAACTCTGATTTTTCCTGTCACTCGAGATTCGGTTGCCCGTTCCGGATCAAATCCGCCGCCACATCCTTTGACGGACAAACTATCCTATGTTTTAGCGGGTAGCGATGAAGAAAAACATGAAGCATATCTTGATATCTTACAGCAATTTTACGAACATGCAGATGATGAAAAGGTACAGCACTTTTTAAAAATCATCTTGATGTTCGCACGCAAGCCGGATGCTCTCGATGAAATTCTTCCCTGCCTATTTGCTACGTATGAAGTACATGAGGGGACGAAAGGCAAAGGATTAGACATCATAGATACTTCAGAGGAAAAAGCGAAATCTTACAACTCGGAAAGCATTTTTGTTGAATTTGCTGTTTCATCTTTGGAGGAGGAACGCACCCTTTCTGTCACAAACTATGTTGAACTGCATCGAGCCTATATTCGTTACTATGAAAAACAGGCGAAGCAGGAGGATATGGGAGTATGTAATATCAGCGGTGAATATCAGGAGCTTACGGACAAACACCGTGGCCTTCTGGGAAACGCCAAATTAATTTCTGTCAGCAATTCCAAAGAAACCTATTTTGGTCGCTTCCAAAAGGGCTCGGATATCTTGCGCGTCGGCAGGGAAACTTCAGAAAAAATCCATTTGGCACTTAAGTTTTTTCTCGAGAACCCCAAGTCTTCTCTTTGGCTGGGAGAACAACAGTTCCTTATCAATTGGTTTACGGATGACTTCACCAATGAACGTGATTTTAAAGTAACAGCTCAAGATAATCCCGAAGCCTTTACCGGAAAAGAAGGTGAAGAAAATATCAAAAGAGAAATTATTACCGATCAAAATGCCGAGTTTACCAAATCTTATTTGATAGGGAAATCCACACTGGATCCGGACAATTACTATACTGCCATGATCTTAGACAAGGCAAGTAATGGACGTATTTCGATCAAATATTATACAAGGGTACGCACGAGCCAGCTCATCGATCGTCTATGCCAATGGCAGACCGATTATTCATGGAAAAAATACAATGCCAAGGAGAAGAAATGGGTCATTGCTAGTCCTCCGCATCTTCAGTTGATATATACCGCTTACGGTATTGAACGTGATGAAATGTTGCAGGTTGATAAGGACTCTTATTTAAAGGACCTCAATCGAAAGCTCATAGTCAATATGCTGGAGGGGCGTGGCATCAACAAAGGAATGATTCAAGCTTTAAAACTCAATATTCGGCAACGCTTAAAGTACGCCAATTACAAAAACTGGCGCCAGGTACTTTATGTTGCACTGGCAGTTTTAAGCAAAGGGCACAAGGAGGAATGGTATATGAGACCAGCAGAAAAACAGTCCTATTCCTATCTGTATGGGAGGTTGCTCGCCATTTATGAGATGACAGAAGCCAGTCTGTACAGTATGGATACGAAAGAAGCAAACGCGGCAAATCCTGGGGGCGAAACAAAAAAATCGAATTATCGTCTGACCAATGCGGAAAGACTGTGGACTGCCTATGTTAATGCCCCATTCAGCACGCTGAAGCTATTGGACACCAAAACAAAAGTATACGAAAGAAAACTCAAAACCGATCATCCGGGGATGCTCATCAAATTGCAGAAACAGAAGGATGAAATCTTTCGTTTATTAGATCCGATCCAAGAGAAGGCTCAAAATCCGAATAAAGCATTGGATTCCGAATTTATTTTTGGTTACCAGGCACAAAAAGCAGCACTGTACGCTAAGGAGGAAAAGTAATGAACAAAGTAGATTTTATTGTAACTGTCGTCGTAAGAAATGCTAACCCTAATGGTGATCCACTTGCGGGAAACATGCCACGAACAGATTCTTTCGGCTATGGCGAGATCTCTGATGTTTGCATTAAAAGAAAAATACGAAACCGCTATCAGGACTTTGGCAATGATATTTTTGTAAAAGCAAAGGAACGTATTGATGACGACTGTGATTCTTTAGAAAAACGTTATAAAAAACACTTTAAGTCAAGTGATTCAGATGAGGATATTGAAAAAGGATTCAATGAAAAATGGATTGATGTTCGAGCCTTTGGACAAGTAATAACATATGTTAGTAAGTCGATTGGTATTCGTGGTGCTGTTTCTATCGGTATGGCTAAATCATTACGTCCTATAGAAATATCAAGCCTTCAAATTACCAAGAGCACAAACGGAATGGATAAAGGAAAGAATGGAAAATCAAAAGATACTATGGGTATGAAGCACTCGGTCGATTTTGGCGTATATGTCTTTAATGGTGCCATTAATTCGTATTTTGCTGATAAAACTGGCTTTTCAAAAGAGGATAAAGAACAGTTGAAAGAGGCCTTGCGTACATTATTTGTCAACGATGCATCTTCTGCCCGTCCGGACGGCTCGATGGAAGTTAAAGACATCTATTGGTTTGAGCATTCCTGTCCAATCGGCGATGTATCCAGCGCAAAAATTCGAGAACTGCTGGAATATGAAGAGAATGCCACGGCAAAAAATTATGAGGATTATCAGATTCATCTTAACGAAGAAAAGCTGCACGAATACGAGGAGAAGGGATTGCGCTGCGAAAAAATTGAGGGCATCTGATCATGTATGCTGAGGATCAGTTCCTAATGCTTAGCGGCATTCAGCACTTTTTCTTCTGTAAAAGGCAATGGGCATTGATACATCTGGAACAACAATGGGCAGAAAACTACAGTACTGCTGAAGGCGAAATTCTTCATGAACGCGCCGATAAACCAATGCTACATGAAAAGCGCGGGGATATTTTTTATTCCCGCGCCATGCCTGTTTCTTCGGCTACTCTCGGGCTATCCGGGATTCTGGATGTCGTCCTATTTGAAAAAGACGAGGCAGGCATTTCACTCCCGCATCACAGAGGCAAATGGCGCCCTTATGTGATCGAATACAAACGTGGTAAGGAGAAACCCGATAATCGGGATAGAGTTCAATTGGGCGCAGAAGTAATGTGCCTAGAAGAGAAGCTTGGCATCGCTATAGATGCGTCGTATTTATACTATTTTAAAACGAATCGTCGTATCAATATTCCTATTGATCTTGCTTTACGCGAAGAGGTAAGGCAGCTGGCAAAAGAGATGCATGATGCATATGCATCAGGGAAAACTCCGGTGGCAGGATTTTATAAACATTGTGCATTGTGCTCATTAAGAGATGTTTGTCTGCCACGACTCACGAAGAAAAAACGATCCGTTTATAATTATTTATACGGAGTAGATAATGAAGAAGCTGTTGAACACGTTATTTGTGACACATGAGGATGCCTATCTATCTAAAGAAGGTGAAAATGTCGTCATTCGAGCGGATAAGATAACGCTGGGACGATTCCCGATTCATATTTTAGAGTCAATCCTTTGCTTTTCATATGTTGGAATGTCTCCGGCTTTAATGAAATTGTGCAATGAGCATCATGTGTTGGTGAGTTTCCTCACTCCGCAGGGACGTTTTTGTGCACGGCTCGTTGGCGTTGAAAATGGAAATGTGCTTTTACGACGTCAACAGTACCGCCTTGCGGATAAAGACGCGGCTATTGAGTATGTTCGTAATATCGTATATGCAAAGGGGCTGAACTCCAAAAGAGTGCTGGCACGCACGCTTCGTGACAATGCAGAAGATGTTGATACGGCGCGAATACAAGTGGTAATGCAAGAAATTGATAGCGCCTTAGAACGCATCAAAAACGCAGGAAGTATCGATTCGTTACGGGGAGAAGAGGGGCTAATGGCTAAGCACTATTTTGATGTTTTTGACGAGATGATTCTACAGCAAAGAAAAGATTTCTATTTTGTGGGGCGTAACCGCCGCCCACCGCAAGATCCCGTCAACGCTCTACTGTCTTTCTTTTATACGTTACTCTGTCAGGACTGTATGAGCGGTTTGGAAGCGGTTGGTTTGGATCCTTACGTTGGATTTTTGCATGTGGATCGCCCGGGTAGAGTTTCTCTTGCTTTGGATTTGATGGAGGAATTGCGCGCTTTTATTTGTGATAGATCCGTACTGTCCATGATCAACTTAAAAATCATTTCAATGAAAGACTTTGAGTTCAAAGAAAATGGAGCTGTCTTACTAAAGGAGAGAAGCCGCAATAAGGCTCTTGCGTATTGGCAAAAACAAAAACAAATTGAAATCACGCATCCCTTTTTACAAGAAAAAATTCAAAGAGGCCTTTTACCCTATGTGCAAGCGATGCTATTGAGTCGTACAATACGAGGAGACCTAGAAAGCTATCCTCCTTTTGTAATGCGTGCTTAGGAGGCAAATATGTGGGTTTTGATCACTTATGACGTCAACACAAAAAGTCCGACGGGCGAAAAAAGACTTCGTCAAGTAGCAAAAGCGTGTGTCAACTATGGCCAGAGAGTGCAGAACTCCGTTTTTGAGTGTAGTGTGACGCCGGCTCAGTTTCGTCTTATTCAAGACAAACTGTCTAAGATCATTGACAAAGAAAAGGATAGTGTCCGTTTTTATCGCTTGGGCAAAGAAGGCGATCGGAGAATCTCATCGATGGGGAAGAACGATACCTATAACCCGGATAAGGACCTCCTACTCATGTAAGAACCGGCGATGCTCATAATCTAACGCTAGGTTCGCGTGTTCTAAGACCGTTTTTTGTTTTTTTTTCATGCTATAATTAATGCAAACATTAAGTTTTACCGCAAAAAACGTTGCAATTTTGCGGTCGCGCCCTTCAGGGGCGCGTGGATTGAAATATCGTGACCGACACTTTTGTCTTTCGTCCTTCTCCCGGTCGCGCCCTTCAGGGGCGCGTGGATTGAAATGCCTGTAAGGCTTGTTTCGCATCCATCGTCATGCTGTCGCGCCCTTCAGGGGCGCGTGGATTGAAATTTTTCTGTCCGAACCATCAGCTGTTTTCCCCAGGTCGCGCCCTTCAGGGGCGCGTGGATTGAAATCATGATATATACCGCAACTCGCCCGGCAGAGCTTTTAGTCGCGCCCTTCAGGGGCGCGTGGATTGAAATGTTTTTGGCCATCCGTTAAGGCCTGCTCGTTTGAGTCGCGCCCTTCACGGGCGCGTGGATTGAAATTCTGTCCCCTTCGGGTACTTGTACTCGCTTGTAGGTCGCGCCCTTCACGGGCGCGTGGATTGAAATCCTTACCATTACGGACCTGCAGGACCTTATGGCAAGTCGCGCCCTTCACGGGCGCGTGGATTGAAATCTGCACCTCTTTAATTGACCAGCCTGCTTCAAAGGTCGCGCCCTTCACGGGCGCGTGGATTGAAATATAGAGCGCATCGCCTATCGCTTTTGCAAGATCAGTCGCGCCCTTCACGGGCGCGTGGATTGAAATTGCATCCATCCCATCTTTCTTCTTTTCCAAACGTCGCGGACGTCGGCATCGTCGGCGATCTCTTCCAGATTGTGCCGAAGCTGACCGAGAAGGTTAAAGAAGACCGCGCGAAGAACGCGGAGCAATAACAAAGTAGTCAAGGTCATCGAGATGACCTTTCGCAAAGAAAACCCTGCGTGCCGATCGGTGCGCAGGGCTTTTTGCTTTATTTTTTGTGATTGCTACGCTTTCTTTCGTCTGATAGAGTAAGTTGAAGTATAAATGTGAAAAGGAGACAACATGAAGTATCATCACGCCATTGTTCGCAAACCTGCTCGATCCATGGTTGAAGGCATTACGACCGGCATGTTCAGCACGGAAACGCCGGTATATGAAAAAGCACTGTTGCAGCACGATGCCTATGTTTCCGCACTCCAGGAACTGGGCGTGGAAGTGCTGGTGTTAGAGCCGTTGGAACAATATCCCGATTCATGCTTTGTGGAAGATCCGGCAGTGGTCATGAAGGAATGCGCCATTGTCACCAATTCCCCGGCAACAACGCGCCACGGCGAAAAACAGGAAATCCTCGCTGCCCTACAAAAGTATTATCCTCCTGAACAAATTTTTGCGCTTACTCCTCCGGCAAATATGGAAGGAGGAGATGTATTACAAGTGAACAATCGGTTTTACATTGGGCTTTCCGATCGTACCAATGCGGAAGGCGTACGTCAGTTTTCCGACATTGTTGCACCATACGGCTATACCGTTACTGCAGTTCCAGTAACGGAAGGGTTGCATTTGAAGGACTTTGCGGTATATTTGGATCATCGGGATCTTCTGGTGAGCGAGATAATGAACGAGCAGGATGCCTTTGCTGATTTTAATCGTTTTGTCGTTCCCCGGGAGGAGCTATACGCTATCAATAGTTTATGGATCAATGGTACGGTATTGGTTCCCAAGGGCAATCCGATTACGCAGAAGCATATTGAAACCACGGGTTATCCGGTCAAAGTGGTTGATACCGATGAGTTCAAAAAAATTGACGGCAGTCTGACCTGCCTCTCTCTACGATTTTAGATGAAAAGAAAAACCACGTCTTCGATGAAAAGACGTGGTTTTTTCTTTGCGAGGGTTATCTGTATTCGTTTTGTATTGCAATGACTACTCGTCAATCATGGAAATAAAATATCGCTAAATACGGCAACTAAAATTCGCCAACCATGGTAATAAAGAACCGCCAACCATGGCAATACAGAACCGCCAATCGTGGTAATAGAAGACCGCCAATCATGGTAATGATTTTTTGCCAATCGTGGTAATTTTATTGAAGAATGGCGAAATTTCAATATAATAAGAAGTAGAAATACAGATTGTGAGGTAGCGAAAATGGGCATGTATCGCAAGCGAGTGGCGGATGCCATTTTGGTGAGAAAATTAGAAGGAAAAGGTGCGGTTCTTATTGAAGGACCAAAATGGTGCGGTAAAACGACGACAGCTGAACAGATAGCGCAAAGCATCCTCTATATAGACGATCCAAGTCGAATTGAACAAAATAAGATGATGGCGCAAATCAATCCGAAGAGGCTTCTGGACGGAAATACGCCACGTTTGATTGATGAGTGGCAATTAGCGCCAAAACTGTGGGATGCCATCCGCTTTGAAGTGGATCATCGAAAACAACTCGGGCAATTTATTCTTACCGGATCTGCCGTACCGGTAGATACAGAAGAAATCATGCATTCCGGAACCGGACGTTTTGCATGGCTTACCATGCGCCCGATGAGTCTGTATGAATCCGGTGATTCCACAGGCGATGTGAGTTTGGGAGACCTTTTTGAAACCCCGAAAGTCATTGATGGAGAGTCCCCCCTCGATTTGGACCGTCTTGCCTTTCTCATCTGCCGAGGCGGATGGCCGAAAGCGGTGGACATGAGAGAGGATCTTGCCTTGGATCAGGCGATAGATTATTACGATGCGGTCGTTCGTTCAGATATTCATCGGGCCGATGCAGTGCAGAAAAATACAGAACGCGTAAAGCGACTTATGCGATCATATGCACGGAATCAGGGGTCACAAATTCCGAACACACGGCTTGCTCAAGATGTTTCGACAAAAGGAGAGATTCCTATTGATGAAAAAACGGTCGCCACGTATTTGGATGCCTTGAGAAAAATCTTTGTAGTTGAGGATATGGCAGCTTGGAATCCTAATTTGCGCTCAAAGACAGCGATTCGTTCATCCGATACGCGCTATTATGTTGATCCTTCCATCGCTGTAGCCGCCCTTGGCATTGGTCCGAAGGATTTGATCGCGGACCTCAATACGTTTGGTCTTCTGTTTGAAACGATGTGTGTCCGTGATTTGCGTATCTTTGCCAATGCCCTAAACGGTGATGTTTTTCACTATCGTGACAAGGATGACTTGGAATGCGATGCAGTTGTTCATCTCCGTGATGGATCATACGGCCTTATCGAGATTAAACTGGGAGGAGGTCACCTTATTGAACAAGGTGCGGAAAGCCTGCTGAAGCTCAGCGCGAAAATTGATACGGAGAAAATGAAATCCCCCTCTTTTTGCGCGGTGCTTATCGGCGTCGGTGACTATGCCTATCGGCGTAAAGATGGCGTGTATGTGGTGCCTTTGGGATGTTTGAAAAATTAACAAAGAAGGCCTTTAACCGAAACCGGAAAAGGGCCTTCTTCACTTAGGAGAAGAACGTAGCACCATACGTTCCCATTTTGCTTTTTCTACGATCCTGCTTTCTTTACACACTTGCAATATATAAACGAACCTGATTGTCATCACAATATTGTACATAATCTTGACGAGGAACAGAGTCGGTGATGATGCCGTCAAAATCACGGATTTCTGCAAAAGTTTTTAAGGCAACATGATCAAACTTGGAGCTATCTACAAGGAGATATTTCATACGACTATAGGCAATAATCTTTTTTTTGATCTCAAATTCTTCTAAAGAAGAATTACTTGCGCCATGAGCAAGGTCAATGGCTGAGCAAGCCATAAAGGACTTTAGCACAGAGTTATAGGCTTCAATAGCTTCAAGGCATGAGGCTCCAACCAAAGAAGCAGTTTTGCTTTTTACAAGTCCGGGCAGTCCTACAACCGTTAGATTGGGATATTCCAGGCCGCGTAATAACACCAAAATGCTATTGGTAATGACGGTAATATGATGAAATGGACGGAGGAAATCCATAATGGGAACCGTGGAGCTTCCGGTATCGATAAAAATGATATCATTTTCCTCGATGAAAGAAGCGGCTTGCTTGGCAATGATTTGTTTTTCTAAGGCATGCGCAGAGTGCCGTTCTTCGTAGGATTTTAAAAGGAACGAACCTTCTTCGGTATTTTTTATTGATCGTGCTCCGCCGTAAACTTTTTGAATACTCTTTTCGGCAGCTAACGTATCCAGGTCGCGTCGAATCGTGCTCAGAGATACCTGAAATTGATCGCACAACTCGTCAATAGTTACAAGACCATTTTGATCAATAAATTTTTCCAACTCTAATAAGCGCTCTTTTTTCATGTTTCATCCTTATCAACGTGCCCTATTTATGAACATATTGCTCTAAATCTACTCACAATCTACTCACAATCTACCATAAGAATCCATACATAGGCAATAGAAATGCGTTAATAGGGTGTAAAAACGTAAAAATTAGATTGACACAACAGGAAAACATTTGTAGTATATGAGTATATTGAATGAAAAACACTCAATTAGTTCACAACAAGAAAGGAGGAATGGTTGAAGGTTACATTGACAACGTTGCTGGAAAAAGCAGAGAAAGAAAATTCCGCCGTCGGCTGTTTTACGGTGCCAAATATGGAAATTCTGATGGCTGCCGTTGCAGCAGCAGAAGAGAAGCAATGCCCGATTGTGATCCAGATTGCGGAAGGAAGGCTGGCTCATTCGCCTCTGCATTATCTTGGCCCGATGATGGTACGTGCAGCAGAGGAGGCAAAAGTGCCGATCTGCGTCCACTTAGATCATGGACTGACCGAAGATGCTATTCAGCAAGCGCTTGATTTGGGATTCAGCTCGGTCATGTATGACGGTTCACGGAATGATATTGCTGAAAACATTGCAAGGACGCAACGCGTTACTGAAATAGCCAAGCGATATGGAGCAACAGTAGAAGCGGAAATTGGAGCTATCGGCGGAAAAGAGGCGACAGATAACGTAGAAACGGTGAAGTATTCCTCCCTTGCCGACGTGAAAAGGTTTTCGAAAGAGTGCGATGTTGATGCTTTGGCTGTCGCTATCGGCAATGCGCATGGTCATTACAAAGGAGTGCCAAAATTGAACATGGAGCTGCTTGAGCAATTGGCGGAAGCTTCCGCATTTCCGTTGGTTTTACACGGCGGAAGCGGCATTACCGCCGAGCAGTTTCGTGCATGTATTGGACACGGCATTCGCAAGATCAACATTGCCACCAGTGTCCTGGACGCCTATGTCGAAGGTCTGCGTGAAGCCATAAAAGAAAATCCTTTATGTACGTACTACCAAGTCAATGAATTTGGTCGAAAGTATGCGAAGGAAGAGGTGAAACGGCACATTACCGTTTTCAACAACAAGGAGGTATTAGCGTGAAGTATATCGAGTTTCCCCAGGATCGTCCCATTGATTTGATTGCGCTGGGACGCATTGCGGTAGATTTCAACCCCATCGATTACAACCGTCCGCTGGAAGATAGTGTAGAGTTTCGGAAATATGTTGGCGGTTCACCTTCCAATATTGCCATCGGCTTGGCCCGATTAGGCAAAAAAGTGGGGTTCATCGGAAAAATTTCTGATGATCAGATGGGAACATTCGTCGAGAATACATTTAAAGCGGAAGGCATTGATACCTCACAAGTCGTTCGTGCGACCGGAGGAGAGAAGATCGGGCTCACTTTTACGGAGATTTTAAGCGAAACCGAGAGCAGCATCCTCATGTACCGCAAAGAAGTAGCAGATTTGAAACTTGACGTGGATGAGGTGGATGAGGAGTACATTAAGAAGGCGAAGGCTATTGAAATTTCAGGCACAGCGCTTTCCGAATCGCCCTCGCGTGAAGCGGCACTGAAAGCCATGTTTCTTGCACTAAAACACGGCACGAAAATCATTTTTGACATTGATTATCGCGCGTATTCCTGGAAAAACGACGATGAAATTGCAATTTACTATTCCATTGTAGCGTCACATGCCGATGTCATTTTAGGCTCAAGAGAAGAGTTTAATAAAGCGGAAAGATTAATCGCGCAGGGAATGAACGATCGTCAGAGCGCTGATTACTGGTTGGGTCGCGGTGCCTCTATTGTAGTGATTAAACATGGAAAAGAGGGATCGACAGCGTATACAAAAGACGGTGAAAGCTATTCCATTAAACCGTTCCCGGTTAAAGCATTAAAAGGCTTTGGTGGCGGAGACGGCTATGCCGCAGCATTTCTGTATGGGCTGTTTGAAGGAATGGATATGATCGACTGTCTGGAAATGGGCAGCGCAGAGGCGGCTATGTTGGTAGCTAGTCACGCATGTAGTGCAGACATGCCGACACTGGAAGAACTTCGTGAATTCATTACTCATGAAAAAGCGGAATATGGAGAGATGGTGGCACGCGTATAACCGACATGCGCGGTAACGCAAAAGCAGGAATGATCGTGAACAAAGATGGAAAGGGGAAAAGAATGAACGGGAAAAAATTATGGACACTCCTCATGGCTGCTGCTTTAGCAGTCGGCTTAACCGCTTGTGGAGGAGATAAGCCGGCGGAGGAAAAGAAGGCCAACACACCTTCCGAAACCAAAACGGATGCTAACGCTGAGTGGGACGCCAAAACGGAAATTGAACATGCCTTAGCAACTTTGGAAACCGGAGACCCGGTACCGAATGTAGAAGAAAAGACCTTAACGCTTTCTACGCACTGCACCGAATTGGACTCCAACTATGTGTATGCCACGGCCTTCAAGAATGCGGTCGAAAAACTTTCTGACGGTAAAATGAAGATTACTGTGTATGGAAATGGACAGCTTTTTGGACAGGCGGATGCGTTGCAGGCTACTCAGCAAGGTACGCTGGATATTGCCAACTCCGACACGGCTCTTTTGGCCAATTACAACCCCAAGGCCAGTATGTTGGACTTGCCGTATCTGATTAAAAATCGTGATCAGGCGACGAAGTTGGTAAAAGACGAGGAAATTAACAAAGAAATTTCAGCTTGGATTGAGGATTCCGGTATGCATTTACTATCCTTTATGCCGCTTAATTTCCGCAATGCCTTAATGAAAGATGCGAATATCAATTCGTTTGAAGGCTTCAAAGGCATCACCATGCGTACACCAGAAGAACCGCACACGATTGCTGCTTTCCGTGCGTTTGAGGCAAATCCGACGGTCATTCCTTCCGGCGAAGCGTACACCGCCGTTCAGACCGGCGTTGCTGATGGCTTAGAAGGCCATGCCGAGTATATGGTTTTGCAGAAATTCTATGAGGTTGCGAAGAACTATGTCCAGACGAAACACGTCTTCACCTTTACGGACTATGTCATGAGCAAGAAGATTTATGATGGTTTGTCGGATGCGCAGAAACAGGTTATTGATCGCGCGGCATCCGCGGCGTTGGATGTTTTCCTTAACTACACGGACAAACTCTTCCCCGCCATGGAAGATAAGCTGAAAACTCTCGGTGTCACATTTACCGAAGTTGATCTGAAGCCCTTTATTGAATCGGTACAGAGCTACAACGATGATTACATTCAAAAGAATGATCTGAAAGGAATTTATGAGAAAGTGAATTCCTACGAATAAGCAAGGTGTAGAAACAGGCTCTGCTCCATCGCAGAGCCTGTTATATCCCAGAAAGGTTCATTATGACGAAACTTCTCGATAAAGTACGAAAACTTACAAATGGAATTGTTATTTTCTTTTTCGCCCTTGTCGTCATTGTCGTATCCGCACAAGTATTTGCTCGCTTTGTTCTCAGAACATCCATTCGCTGGGCGGATGAGTTTTCCCGTTTTGCTTTTGTGTGGGTGATCTATTTAGGCGGAGCGATTACGATTCGCGATGGACGTAATGTCTGCTTCGATCTTTTTCTGGACGCACAGCAAGGAAAGAAATGGAAAGTGATGTATACGGCGGTCTTCTTGGCATCTACGCTCTTTCTGGTGCTGGTGACCTATTTTGGTGTTTTGGTTTGTCAATCTCTTGCAGCAGAAACCTCACCCATTATGCAGTTGCCGATGTCAATGGTCAGTCTTTGTATTCCCATTGGCGGGTACTCATGATTTTTGAGGAAATCGCCTCCTATCTGCGGCATAAAGACGATCGAACCGCAATCGAACAGGAGGTACAATAATGCTGTTAATGGCGTTTATTATCTTTTTAGTTTGTCTGTTCATTGGCGTGCCGATTGCCTTCTCTCTTGGCGTAGGTTCTATGTTAGCAATCCTCATTGATGGCAGCGTTTCGCCTATGCTGGTGGCACAGAAACTCTTTACCGGCGTAAACTCGTTTTCTCTTATGGCGATTCCGTTTTTCATGCTCGCCGGCGAATTGATGGAAGCGGGCGGTATCTCGGAAAAACTTGTGAATATTGCAAAGGCTTTTGTGGGACATCTCACCGGAGGTATTGGTATGGTGGACATCGGTACGAGCACCTTATTTGCCGGTGTGTCCGGGTCGGCCGCGGCGGATACCGCAGCGGTTGGATCGATGCTGATTCCTTCAATGTTGAAAGATGGTTATCCGCGCGGCTTGGCCGCTGTGATTCAGGCTACTGCGGGATCTCTTGGTCCAATCATTCCGCCCAGCCTGACGATGATCATCTATTGTTCACTGACCAACCTCTCCATTGGGGAAGCCTTCATGGCCGGTGTTATCCCAGGTTTAATCATCGCGTTCGGAACCGGATTTGTAACTTGGCACTATGCAAAGAAGTTGAATATTAAAGGCGGAAAAAAATATACGTGGAAAGAACGAGGACAAGCCCTCAAAGACGGGTTTTTTGCGATCATCATGCCCATCATTATCATCGGTGGGATTGTTGGCGGATTGTTTACGCCGACGGAATCCGGGGCGATTGCATGCATCTATGCGCTCATTATTTCCATGTTTGTGTATAAGAAACTGAAATTGAGCATGCTGCCGGGCGTCTTGCTCAAATCGGCTTCCATGACAGGAATGTGTCTCTTAATTGTTGCCGGTGCTTCGATTTTTAGCTGGTTGGTGGCTTACGAGCAATTCCCGTCCATTATCATTAATTTCTTTACCAGTTTAACGGACAGCAAATACGTCATCATGATCCTATTGGTGCTGTTTTTGCTCTTTGTCGGCATGTTCATTGAAACTCTGTCTGCAACGATTATTTGTGCACCGATTCTGATGCCGGTTGCCTTGCAGTACGGTATTGAGCCCATTCAGTTCGCGCTGATTATGGTTATCACACTGGTCTATGCCGGCGTGACGCCTCCGGTAGGCGGCGTGCTCTTTATTACCATGGGCATTGCCAAAGCGAAGATGAAAGATGTCCTGCCATACTTGCCGGCGTATTTGATTGCTGTGGTCGTGTCTATTCTTCTGTTTATCTTTGTACCGCAAATTGCTTTGTTCCTGCCGCATTTGCTGTTCTGATTGGGGGAGAAGATGAAATTTGATTTTCAACAAAAAGTTGTTGCGATTACCGGTGCCGGAGGCATTCTGTGCAGTGAAATGGCTATGTTTTTAGCGAAACAGAATGCGCGTGTATGCCTTCTGGACATTGATGTTCAGGCCGTAACCGAATTGCAGGAAAAGATTCGGAAAGCGGGAGGAGAAGCATTGGCCATTGCGTGTGATGTGTTGGACGAAGAGGCGATTCGAAAAGCACATGAGACCATATTAAACACGTATGGGCCGGTGAACTTTTTAATCAACGGTGCCGGAGGAAATCATCCGAAGGCGACAACAACAAGCCCGGTGTTTTCAAAAGAACAACTTGGTCAAGAGAAGACCTTCTTTGATTTAAGCAAACCGGATTTTACGTTTGTTTTTGACATCAATTTCATGGGCGCATTTCTTGTCATCAAGGAATTTGCCAAGGATATGTTGGAAAGCGAAGATGCGGCGATCATTAATATTGCGTCGGTGAATAGCTTCTTGCCTTTAACGAAAATTCCGGCCTATTCTGCAGCAAAAGAAGCCTTGAGTAATTTTACAAAGTGGCTTGCCATGTATTTTTCGGCCGTGCCCATTCGGGTGAATGCTATTGCGCCGGGCTTTTTGCTAACAAAACAGACAAAGCCGCTCTTCTATGAAGAAGACGGAAAGACGCCAACCAAACGATTAAGCCAAATTATCGAAGGTACACCAATGAAGCGTCTCGGCGTACCGGAGGAGTTGCTGGGAACCATCGGCTATCTTTTGGACAAGGAGTTGTCCGGCTTTGTAACGGGAGCCATAATTCCCGTGGATGGCGGCTATACCGCTTATAGTGGGGTGTAACATGAAGGCAATTCAAATTTTAGAAAAACAGAATATTCAGGTAGTAGAAGTAGATGAGCCAAAAATGCGTCCGAATCACAGCAAAATTAAAGTGCTGTCGATGGGCGTCTGCGGGTCGGATGTACATGCCTATGCCGGAAAAAGTCCGAATGTGCAGTATCCCGTGATCATCGGGCATGAGATTGTTGGCGAAATTATAGAGATTGGCGAAGGGGAGAACCCTCGTCAACTGCGCGTTGGCGATCGTGTAGTTCTCAATCCGTATCTGTACTGTGGAACCTGCTACGCCTGTGAACAAGGACAAACCAATGCCTGCTCCTCGCTCAAATGCCTCGGTGTCCAAACTGACGGCGCGATGTGCGATACCTTCGTTCATCCGACGAAACTGATGATTAAGGTGCCGGATACGATTGACAACGAATTAGGCGCGGTAATTGAGCCGACGGTGATCGCTCTTCATGCATTGCACCGTATGGAAGCAAAAGCAGGGGAGCATGTGGTGATCATTGGCGCAGGGTGTATTGGGCTTCTTACCGCCATTGTAGCCAAGGCAAAGGGACTGAAGGTAATTGTTGCCGATGTGGTTGATGAGCGTTTGGAGGTTGCAACATCTCTCGGCGTTGACGGCACAATCAATCCGATGAAGGAAAATGCCGTGGAGAAGCTGTCGGCATTGACAAACGGCAGAATGGCGGAATGCGTTTGCGAGATGTCCGGCTCTGCAGCGGGTGTTCGCAGTGTTTTAGATTATGCCGCATCGACAGGAAGAATCGCTCTTACCGGTTGGCCGGATCGTGAAGTGGAACTTCCCACTGCTGTAATTACGAGAAAAGAATTGAAGATTCTCGGTTCCCGTACAGGTGTCACCGAAGAATTTGAAGAAGTGGTTTCCATGATTGAAGAAGGGAAAATTGATCCGCGCAAGATTATTTCCCGTGTCGTTGACTTCAACGAGTTACCGGAAACTATCGCAGCGCTGGACAAAGACCCCGGTATGGCAATAAAGGTGGTCGCGCTGCGTTAAAGAAAGTCGCCGTAACGATGGATAGATTTCTTCGTCGGCTATCCCTTTTGGCGAATAGACCGAGAAGAAAGATAGGAATCAAAAAGGCAAGGAGAAAAAATGAACGAAGTCAAAAAAATGAAGTATTGCGTAAATGGAGAATGGAAAACATCCAAAGCAGAAAAATATTATGACGTGACGGACTCCAGTACCGGCGAACTGCTGGCGCAGGTGCCCAGCTGTACAAAAGAAGAGGTCGAAGAGGCGATCGCTTCCGCTCACGAGGCTTATAAGAGCTGGTCTGCACTGTCTTTAAGCCGCCGTACACAATATCTGTTTACCTGGCGAAATGTGCTGATGGATCATCTTGAAGAATTAACGGTGCTTTGTGCAAAAGAATTGGGCAAGAACCTGGCCGAAGCACGAGGAGATGTTTTAAAGGCGATTGAACCGACGGAATTTGCCACGGGAATTTCCTTTGCTTCTCAAGGACATGCATCTCTCAACGTCACAACCGGCTACGATACGGCCACGTATCGTGAACCGCTCGGTGTAGTCGGTGGAATTGTTCCGTTCAACTTCCCGGCGATGATTCCCTGGGGATGGATGGTTCCGGTTGCACTGGCAACAGGAAATACGGTTGTTCTCAAGGCAAATACGCAGACGCCGCTTACATCCATGCGTATGTTGGAACTCTTTTATGAAGAAGCCAAATTTCCCAAGGGCGTGGTGAACTTGGTGACATGCAGCCGTCATGAGGCGGAGCTTTTGCTGACCGATCCTCGCGTAAAGGCGATCACATTCGTCGGCACGACAAAGGTCGGCAAGCATATTTATTCGGTCGCTTCTGCCAACGGCAAGCGCGTACAGGCACAATGCGAAGCGAAGAACCATGCTCTTCTGTTGGAAGACGCCGACCTGGAAAGCGCGACCAAAGCGATTATCAACTCCACGTACGGCTGTGCCGGCATGCGCTGCATGGCGCTTCCGGTCATTGTCGTCCAGGAGAGCATTGCAGATCGCTTTGTCGAGCTGCTCAAAGAAAAAGCACAAGCTATGAAAGTGGGCTGCGCTTACGATGAGAATACGGATTTGGGTCCTGTTGTTTCGCAGGAACACAAAGATTCGATTGTGCGCTGGATTGACCAAGGAGTTAAAGAGGGCGCTGAACTGGTGCTGGATGGACGAGATATCGTTGTACCGGGCTATGAAGGTGGCTATTTTGTTGGCCCGACTATTTTCGACCATGTCACGGAAGAAATGTCTGTGGGAACACAGGAGATTTTTGGACCGGTTACCCTTATTAAACGGGTGAGGGACTTCGAAGAGGGATTGAAAGTCATGAATGATAATCCCTTTGCGAACGGTTCGGTTATCTTCACGCAGAGCGGATACTATGCACGCGAATTTGAAATGCGCACGGATGGCGGCATGGTAGGAATCAATGTTGGCATTCCCGTACCGACGGCCTATTTCCCGTTCTCCGGAAATAAAGATTCGTTCTTTGGCGATTTGCATGTGCTTGGAGCGGATGGTGTACGTTTCTATACGCGCGCAAAAACCGTTACCAAACATTGGTTCGATGATCGTTCTAAGTATAGAGAAGTCGGCACATGGGAAGGTTCCGTCGACCGCTGATCGATGGTCTCTTTCCCAAGGCCATGCAAATGGCCTGAACAATAGAGCATTCCTTTGTCGAAGAGAAACAGGACGCCGTGGCGTCCTGTTTTTCTTTATGTATGCGGAAAATAGCGCTTACGTTTTCTTCCTTTGTTTCTCCCATGCCAACAGCTGAGCCTTTCGTTTCAATCCGCCCGCATAACCGGTTAGTGCGCCCTTTGCACCGATCACACGATGACAGGGGATAATGAGGAGAATGGGATTGTGCGCAACAGCGTTGCCGACGGCTTGGGCGGACATGGTGGGACGGTTCAATCGTTTTGCCGCCTGCAGGGCAACATCACCATAGGTCACCGTTTGTCCATAGGGAATTGTAAGCAGAATCTCGTAGATGACGTGGCGAAAAGGCGTTGTCATAGTCGCGAGTGGCGGAAGAAAGTCGGGCAGTTGGCCGGAAAAATAAAGATTCAGCCAGCGTGTTGTCTCTTGAAAGACGGGCTGGTTCAAATATTCCGATGATCCAGAAACGGAAAAATGCTCCTCGAAGCGCAGTGCGTGAAGAGCATTTTCATTGAATGTGATTCGGATCGTGCCGAGCGGAGAAGAATAAAATCCCGTCATCACGGGAGTGGTCGGGAAAACCCGAAAAACCTCAGCCTTCATGTTCTGCGCATGGACGCGCCTGGAGCAGAAACGGCTGTGCACTTTCCGCGACCGGAGCGACATCTATCTTTTGCGCCAACTCACGACTGATGCCGAGGCGTGTTTCCTTGACCACAACAATATAGTTTCCTTGCGTTTCATTCACCAATCGAATTTGACTGCCGGGAACAAATCCAAGATTCATCAGCTGTTTTTGCAGTTTTTCGCGTCCTCCGATATGTACAATTTCATAGGTTTCACCCGGATTTGCTAAGAAAAGTTTCATGATACATCCTTTCAACATCCATAACATAATGGCGATTACTCTTCGCCAACAACTTCACGCAAATCATTCTATGTCCATGACGAGATAATGCCGGACGGCACCGGAAAACTCATCCATTGCCCAAGAAATAGTTAGCTTTATCTAACATGATTTTACGCAGGGATGCGCTTGACGTCAAGGGGGATGTATTTGCACAAACAAATTTATGAGATGTATTGCGGCAACGAAAAACTCTCACAGCTGGTGAGAGAAATTTCTTGGACGAGCAATTTGCTGATTATGTCCGAATGCAAGACCGACAAACTGCGCGAATTGACCGAGCTTACGCTGGAAAAACCTCTGGAAATGCGACAAAATAGAACCGGGAGGAAAGAAAGATGAAGCAATGGACCATACATGCTACGGCGGCCTTCGGGCTGGAAGCGGTGGTAAAAAGACAATGCGAAGCACTCGGGTTCGGCCCCTGTTGTATTGAGGAGGGACATGTACTGTTTCCCGGCGACGTCGAGGACGTGATGCGGGCAAACTTGTATTTGGCCAGTGCGGATCGTGTGCTGTTGGAAGTGGGGCGTTTTCGTGCCGAAAGTTTCGACGCGTTATTCGAAGCGACGAGGGCGCTGGACTGGACGAGTTATTTGCCGTGCGACGCCCGTTTTCCGGTGCGTGCGAAAACCGTACAATCCCAATTGGCTTCGCCGTCCGATGTGCAGAAGCTGGTCAAAAAAGCGGTGGTCACCGCATTACAGCGTCGGGATCCGCTGGAACATTTTCCGGAAGACGGCGCACTATTTCCCATCGACGTGACCATTCGCCACGACGAATGTGTGGTGTGTTTGGATACGACCGGCGAGGGCTTGTTCAAACGAGGCTATCGACGGGAAAAAGGTGGCGCGCCGCTGAAAGAAACCATGGCGGCCGCGCTTATTGATCTTTCCGTCTGGACACCGGATCGGCCGTTTGCGGATGTTTTTTGCGGATCGGGCACACTTGTGATCGAAGCGGCGCGTAAAGCGAGAGGAATTGCTCCGGGGCTGGATCGCTCTTTTCTCTTTTTGCATTGGCCGTGGATCAATGCGCAACGGTACAGGGAATTGCGCCGCGAAGCGTTGGCTGCGGTTAAGACGGATCTTGAAGCCGATATGCTCGGCTTTGACATCGATCCGGCCATGGTTCAGATCGCACGACACAACGCCGACGAGGCGGGCGTTTCGGATATGGTGCGCTTTGTGAAGCGGGATATGCGCCAAGTCGGATTTAGTGAGAATTTCGGCGTTCTCGTGACCAACCCGCCGTACGGAAAGCGCCTTTCTCCTGTGGAAGGCGTGGATGCGCTGATGCGCGACTTCGCACGGCGATTTTTAACTCTGCGCACGTGGTCGACATATGTTCTCACCGCCATGCCGGATTTCGAGACGCTGACCTTGCATGAAGCGGGAAGAGAAGCAACCAGACGACGGAAACTGTTTAATGGTGGAGAAGAAACAACCTATTATCAATTTTTAGGCCCCGATCCGAAATTGTTTCGCTAATGAACTGTGCGGATTCTCCGTCGCAAAGGCCTCCGCTATGATAAGATAATGACGGGAACGGCGAGGGAGGAGCGCATGAAAAATACCACAATAAAAGAGCAGACCTTTCTTACCGATACCACTCTTTTGAATGCGATGGAAGATTATGTGCGCGTCGTCGATCGTAGGGGACGTATTCTCTTTGAAAACGAGGCGCTTTTACGTTTTAATCAGGTAGAAAGCAAGGGAAGGCCAATTTTTCCGCTGTCCACCGCAACAGGGCCGTTTCTTGAGCACACCGTCACAAGAACGGAGTTTTGTGTTGCCGGACACGTGTTTTCTGTAATGAACTCGCCCATTTATGAAGATGGGGAAGTCGCTGCAGCCATACAAGTGTTTCGCGACACCACCATCCAGAACAACATTACCATGCAGCTAATGAATCGGGACCGAAAATGGCAAAAAGAAATTGCTTTGGCGCGGACTATTCAGACGAAAATGCTGCCACGTATGAAGTCATTCGGGCATTTGCAATTCGACTTTGCCTACATGCCCAGTGAAGAGCTTTCCGGCGACTTCTTTGATTTTGTGCCTCTGGGGAAGGGGCGGCTGGGCTTCTATATTTCCGATGTGGTTGGCCACGGTGTATCTGCTTCGATTTTGACCATGTTCGTCCGACAGACTATGCGTTCTATTCTGGAAGAAGAAAAAATTCGTGAACCCGCACAGGTTTTGCATGCGCTGCGCGATCGATTTTATGAAATCCAAATGGACGACGGACAATATTTTTCCCTGTTTTATGCCGTCTTTGACACCGTTGAAAATACCTTGACGTACGCCAATGCCGGGCACCATTGTTTGCCCATGGTGGAAAGCGATGGGGATTTGGATGTTTTGTTTGCCACAGGCAAACTCATTTCGCCGGTCCCCCTGGAAGGGTATACCTATCAACAGCACGTTCGTCCCATGCATAAAGAAGAGCGTTTTCTTTTCTTTACCGACGGGGCGGTGGAAGCGAAGAACGCATTGGGCGTCGAATACGGCGAAGAAAATCTGCGCCGTTTATTGCGCAGCAAAAAAAAGAACACGTTAGCGACGATTGTACATGATTTGCGCCAATATACAGGAGAGCAACTCAAGGATGACATTGCGATTGTCTATGTTGAGAATCAAAGGAGGAAAGCATGAAGCTGGACTTGTCACAAGCCGGAAAGGCGAAGGCTCGGGAAGAAAAGAAAGAACAGGTGTTGGCCGCCCTCAACACGCTGGTGCAAAAGAACGGCGCGGGCAATGACTTTTTAGGTTGGGTGGATCTGCCGGAACAGGTGGATCAAAAAGAACTGTCGCGCATCCGTGAAGCGGCAAAACGCATTCGCAATGAAGCGGAGGCGCTGGTGGTCATCGGCATCGGCGGATCGTATCTCGGTGCCCGTGCGGTGATTGAGGCGCTTTCCCCATCGTATGAAAAGGGAAAACCGGAAATTCTTTTTGCGGGTAATCAGCTTAGCGCCGAGGAAACCGTGGAACTTTTAGCGCATCTTAAGGGAAAGACCTTTGCGATCAATGTCATCTCCAAATCCGGGACGACCACCGAACCGGCTGTGGCGTTTCGTCATTTCAAGGCATTGCTCGAAGAAAATGTCGGCAAAGAAAAAGCCAAGTCTCTCATCTTTGCCACAACCGATCGGAAGCGCGGTGCCCTCAAGACTTTGGCCGATGCAGAAGGCTATGAAACCTTTGTTGTTCCGGATGACATCGGCGGACGTTTTACCGTCCTGACGGCTGTAGGTCTGTTGCCGATTGCTGCGGCGGGCATCGACGTGGATGCACTGATTGAAGGCGCAAGAACGATGCGAAAAACGGTACTTGAGGCTAATTTTGAAACGAATCCGGCGCTTCGCTATGCTGCCTCCCGTTTGGCGCTCATGGAAGAAGGAAAAAACATCGAAATTCTCGTGTCGTATGAACCGAAGATGCACTACATCCAGGAATGGTGGAAACAATTGGCGGGCGAGAGTGAAGGCAAAGAGGGCAAAGGCCTCTTTCCGGCATCCGTCAGCAATACAACCGACCTGCATTCCTTGGGGCAGTGGATTCAGGAAGGGCCGCGCATCCTATTTGAGACGGTAGTGTGGTTTGCCGAAGTCGATAAGGACGTGGCCGTGCCCAGTACAGCGGATAATCTGGACGGGCTGAACTATCTGGCCGGTAAGTCCATGCATGAAGTGAATGAACAGGCCATGGAAGCGACGCGTCAGGCGCATTATGACGGCGCGGCGCCCAATCATCTGCTGGTTTTCCGCAAACTGGATGCGGAAAATCTCGGCGCTATGCTCTATTTCTTTGAAACGGTCATTGGTATTACAGGTTATGCCATGGGCGTTAACCCCTTCAATCAACCGGGCGTGGAGCAGTACAAGACAAATATGTTTCAACGCTTAGGTAAACCGGGCTATTAATAAGAGCGCATTCGTAACCGCTTTTTCCTACGGAACTTCATAAGGAGGAAATATGGCCACACCACATATTGAAGCAGAAAAAGGTGCAATTGCGGAAAAAATCCTGTTGCCGGGCGACCCGTTGCGCGCAAAATTCATTGCCGAGACGTATTTGACCGATGCGGTTTGCTTTAATCGCGTGCGCAATATGCTGGGCTATACCGGCCTCTATCACGGAGAGCGCGTCTCCGTCATGGGCACGGGCATGGGCATGCCTTCGCTGTCCATCTATGCACATGAACTCATTCATGCGTATGGCGTAAAGACGTTGATTCGTGTGGGTTCGGCGGGCGCGATGCGTGAGGATCTGCATCTCTATGACCTCGTTCTTGCCCAGGGAGCCTGCACCGATTCGCGTATCGCTTTTCCCTATGCTTTAAACGGAACGTATTCCGCCATCGCGTCCTGGAATCTGCTCTCGCGTGCCGCAAAGGCCGCCGATGCACAGGGAAAAACCGTACATGTGGGCAATGTGTTTTCCACCGATGTTTTTTATAATCCGCTGAACAGCAGTGAAGCCCATTGGAAAAAATGGGCAAATATGGGCTGCTTGGCCGTGGAAATGGAAACGTACGCGCTCTACGCTCTGGCAGCCTCCGCAGGCGTCGATGCGCTGGGCATTCTCACCATTTCCGATTCTCTTGTCAGCGGCAAGGAAACCACCTCCGAAGAACGACAGAATAGCTTTCACGCCATGATGAAAATTGCACTGGCCGTGTAGTCTGAAGAATGAAACAAAATAGAAATGAGGAAACTATGCAGATCAATCGCATGATCGATCACACGTTGCTCAAACCCGACGCACAGCCGGAAGAAATTGAAAAATTGTGTGTTGAGGCATTGCAGTATCACTTTTATTCCTGTTGTGTAAACGGCTCCTTTGTCGCACAGGTGCACGGACGTCTTGCCGGGTCGGATGTGAAGACGTGCTGTGTGGTCGGATTCCCTCTTGGCGCGATGTCAACGGCGGCAAAAGCGGCCGAAGCGCGCGATGCGGTAGCCAACGGTGCCGATGAAATCGATATGGTAATTCATGTGGGTGCGCTCAAACGCGGGGACACCGAATACGTGCGCGAAGATATTGCTCAGGTCAAGGCCGCTTGTGGCAATCGCATCCTGAAAGTCATTCTGGAGACGTGTCTGTTGACCGACGAAGAAAAATCGCTGGGCTGCGTTTTGGCCATTCAGGGTGGCGCAGACTTTGTGAAAACCTCTACCGGGTTCTCGACAGGCGGTGCGACGGTGCACGATGTGCGCCTGATGAAGGAAACGGTAGGCGACAGCGCCGAAGTCAAGGCTTCCGGCGGCATTCATACCGCAGAAGAAGCGATGGCCATGATTGAAGCCGGAGCGACGCGCATTGGCGCCAGCGCAGGCATCGCCATTGTGGAAGGCATGAAGTAACGAATTCGAGGAAAGCATGCATCAACAAGAAGACGTTCAGCTGCTCAACATGGTGATGCTCAAGCGTGCGGACGGCGCTGTTTTGGTGTTGGATAAAGTCAAAAAAGAAGGTTGGGAAGGGCTGACGTTTCCGGGCGGAAAAGTGGAACCGAACGAGAGTCTGACCGAGGCCATGCGCCGTGAAGCGTGGGAAGAAACCGGTCTCACTCTCGGTCGCGTGGATCTCGTCGGCATGGTGCATTGGCTGCATCAGGATAAACCTTTGCGCCAACTGGGACTCTTATATCGTTGTGAAGACTTTTCCGGCGACGTGGTTGCCGGGCCGGAAGGCAGTTTGCAGTGGGTGTCGTTTTCTTCTTTTCTGGCTACCCAACCCAAGAGCGATTCCATGGATGAGATGCTGGAAATTTATCAGGGAAAAGCGAAAGAGGTGTTGATCACCGTCAACGACGGAAAAAAGGGCGAGGTCACCTTCATTCGGTGATGATGCACCAAACCAAAGGAGGAAGCCATGGAATTTACAGACGCGATGAAAAAAGCGAAAGCCTGGATCAAGGAGAGCTCCCACATCGTCTTTTTCGGCGGTGCCGGCGTTTCCACGGCTTCGGGTATTCCAGATTTCCGTTCGGAAAACGGCCTCTATCACACCATGAAGCGTGAGCATTCTCCGGAATATTATTTTAGTCATGAATTTAGCGTCGAAGATCCTGACGGCTTTGCGGATTTTACTCGTGAATGCATCGCCAGCTATCAGGTGCCGCCAAGCGGCGCCCATTTGGCGTTGGCGCGCCTGGAGCAGGAAGGAAAACTGGATGCGGTGGTGACACAAAACATCGACAGTCTGCATCAGCGTGCCGGAAGCAAGCGCGTTTTTGAAGTACACGGAAATATGGCCCGCATCTACTGTCCCGCTTGTGGACATCATCTGCCCGTGGAAGAATTTATGGCCGGAAAGGGACGGGCGCTGTGCCCGATTTGTGGGGGCATTATGCGCCCGGACGTGGTCCTCTATGGGGAACCGCTCAATGAAGACGTGTTTCTCGGTGCCATTCAGGCCATTGCCAAAGCCGACACGCTCATCGTGGGCGGTACATCGCTTGTCGTCTATCCGGCGGCAGGTCTCTTGAATTATTATCGCGGCCATCAATTTATTCTTCTGAATCGCGACCCTACACCGGCGGATTCGCGGGCGGATATTGCGATACACGGCAACATCGCCGAAATTTTACCGGCTTTGGTGGAAGATTGAAAAAGTGAGGAAAGAGCGAAGCGGATTATTTGTCGCTGATGAGGCGAACACGGACAGGAGGGACCGGTGACCTTTACACACCTCCATTTGCATACACAATATAGCCTGTTGGACGGCTTTTGCCGTATTGACCGGTTGATGGAGACTGTCCGTGACCAGGGGATGGAAGCAGTAGCCATCACAGACCACGGCAATATGTTCGGCGTAATTCAATTCTATAAGGCCGCCAAGGCGGCGGGCATCAAGCCAATTATCGGGTGCGAGATCTACGTGACGGAAGACCGTTTCAATCGCAAGGATCGCACGCGTTATCATTTGGTTTTATTGGCCGAGAATGAGACCGGCTATCACAATCTGATGAAAATTGTCTCCACCGGCTGGGTGGAGGGCTTTTACTATAAGCCCCGCGTAGATTTTTCTACTTTGGAAAAATATCATGAAGGATTGATCGCACTGTCGGCATGCCTTGCCGGGGAGTGCGCCCAACGCGCCCTGGACAGCTCCTATGATGTGGCGAAAGAAACGGCGCTGCGCTACGAACAGCTTTTCGGTAAGGATCACTTTTTTCTGGAGATTCAACATCATGAATTGCGCGAAGAGGCGACGGTCGCCCGTATTTTTGCGCGCATTCATGAAGAAACGGGGATTGGCTTAGTAGCGACCAACGACTGCCACTATCTTCGTCAGGAAGATGCCGAAGCGCACGATGTTTTGCTGTGTATTCAAACCGGCGCCACCATTGACCAGGAAAAGCGGATGCGCTTTCCGAACGATTCGTTTTATTTGAAAAGTCCGGAAGAGATGGAAGCCGTTTTGGGCGATTACGACGGCGCGATCGCCAATACGGCGCGTATTGCTGCGCGTTGCAACGTCGAGATTCCTTTCCATGAGCCGCATTTGCCCAACTTTGAAGTGCCCGGCGGGGAAGACCACGAAACCTTTTTGCGTCGGCTGGTTCGGGAAAACCTGAAGAAAAAATATCCGGATTCCGCCGAGGCTGTTGCACGTGCCGAGCATGAGCTGGATGTCATTTCTTCCATGGGCTTTGTGGATTATTTTCTTATCGTGTCCGACTTTGTGCATTTTGCGAAGACGCATGGCATCTCCGTTGGACCGGGTCGCGGTTCCGCCGCCGGATCCATTGTGGCGTATGCTTTGGACATTACCGGTATTGATCCGTTGCGTTTTGATCTCCTTTTTGAGCGTTTTCTCAATCCCGAGCGCGTATCCATGCCGGACATTGACATCGATTTTGATGATGTGCGCCGGGAAGAAGTGATCGATTACGTCAAACAACGTTATGGTGCTGAAAAAGTGGCACAGATCGTCACCTTCGGGACGCTGGCGGCCAAGATGGCCATTCGAGATGTCGGCCGGGTGCTGGATATGCCGCTCGGTACCGTCGATCGCATTGCCAAAGCCGTTCCCAATGCGTTAAAGATGACGCTTGATCGGGCTTTGGAAGAAAGCCCCGATTTCCGACAGATTTATCAGGAAAATGAAAT
Organism: Murdochiella sp. Marseille-P8839; assembly: GCA_019753405.1. Lineage (GTDB taxonomy): Bacteria > Bacillota > Clostridia > Tissierellales > Peptoniphilaceae > Murdochiella. Next base: position 238,108 of record JAIKLF010000002.1, read on the forward strand.
GCATCATCGTCTGGTGGATTTGGCTCGCGCCATTGAAGGAATGCCGCGTCACACGTCCACACACGCGGCAGGTGTTCTCATTGCCGGCGAGGCAGTGGAGAATCTGGTACCGTTGTCGACAAATAGCGGCCAGGTGACGACGCAATACAATATGATTGAGCTGGAAGAGCTGGGGCTTCTCAAGATGGACTTTCTGGGTTTGCGCAACCTTACCGTCATTGACGACGCCCTGGATATGATTGAAAAACGCACGGGAACGCGTCCGGATTTGGATCGCATGGACATTAACGATCCCGAAGTGCTCAAGCAGTTCCAAGATGCCGAAACCATCGGCCTCTTTCAATTCGAATCGCCGGGGATGCGTCGCTTCCTTTCGCAGCTGAAGCCCACGCGTTTTGATGATCTGGTGGCCGCGAACGCTTTATTCCGTCCGGGCCCCATGGAACAGATTCCGACCTATGTCGAGGCAAGGCATAATCCGGCACTAGTGCGGTATCTGGATCCGGCACTGGCGCCGATACTGGAAAAAACCTACGGCGTCATTGTTTATCAGGAACAGGTCATGCAGATTGTGCAGCAACTGGCCGGCTATACGCTTGGCGGTGCGGATAATTTGCGCCGTGCCATGTCTAAGAAAAAAATGGCCGTCATGGAAGAAAACCGGGAATATTTTGTGCACGGCAAAACAGGATCAGACGGGACCGTTACGATTGAAGGATGTGTGCGCCGCGGCATTCCCGCTACGGTTGCGAATGAGATCTTCGACCAGATGATTGCCTTTGCCAAGTATGCGTTTAATAAATCGCATTCTGTGGCCTACTCGTTCTTGGCGGTGCAGACCGGCTATTTGAAGCGATACTATCCCTGTGAGTATTTTGCCGCGTTGCTCTCCAGTGTGATGGGAGATTTTTCCAAGATGTCGCTTTACATTCGTGAAGCGGAACGTATCGGCGTAAAATTGCTGCCCCCGGATGTGAATGCGTCCTTCGGCAAATTTTCCGTGGAAGAAAACGCCATGCGTTTCGGCCTTTTGGGCATTAAACATGTCGGTAGCGCCATTGTGGAAGCGACGGTGAAAGCGCGAAAAGACGGTCCGTTCACGTCTCTGGAAGAGTATATGCGCCGCATATGCGATGTCGACAGCAATGCGCTGAATCGCAAATCCATGGAAAGTTTTATTTATGCGGGTGCTTGTGACGGATTCGGTACGCATCGCGCCCAGATGATGGCGGACTTGGAGATGTCCCTTTCCGGCATTCAAACGGCACATCGGCAAAACCTCAGCGGTCAGCAATCGCTCTTCGGCGCGTTTTCCGCTTTGGAAGATCCGGGCGGATGGCGTACAAAGCCGGTTCCGGAATATGGTGTTCCCGAACGGCTTGCCTACGAAAAGGAGGTGTTGGGCGTCTATCTTTCCGGACATCCCTTTGCGCCATATGAAGCGGCGTTTGCACCTTTCCAGACCTTTTCGACGGAGGAATTGTTGGAAGAGGAAAATCGCGATCACTTGGATGGCCGAAAAGTACGCTTTGCGGGCATTGTGCGCGGAAAGCGTGATTTGCTGACCAAGAAACAGGAGGCAATGTGCTTCCTTGAAGTGGAAGATCGCACAGGAAGTCTACGTTGTGTGGTTTTCCCGCGCGTCTATGCCTCGTATCGCGATCGCATTCACATGGAAGAACCCTTGCTGTTAAGCGGTTCGCTGCAGGTGCGGGAGGACGAAGTCAATTTATTAGTGGATCGGGTTTGGGCCAAGGACGAGCTACCGTCCGTACCAAAAGCGCAAAGGGAGCCTAAGGCATCCATCTCGTTATCGTCAACGGAAACCGCGGTGGCGGCATCCGAGGGAACAGAAGCGAAAACCGAAGGGAGCGCGAAACTGTATGTGCGCCTGCCAAAGCAGGATCGTGAGGATTATGCGGCGATGACGGCCATTTTGCAAAAGCATCCCGGATCGGTTCCGGTGATTGTCTATTTTATGGATCAGGAAAGAGCCTATTCCATCCCGAAAGGGTATTATGGAGATGGTACTTCCGCTTTATTGGAGGAGCTCACACAGCGCTTCGGCGAGCGCAATGTCGTGTTCAATGAGATACAGGAGGATACAGAATGAAGACGATTGGCATACTCACGTCGGGCGGCGATGCGCCGGGCATGAATGCGGCGATTCGTGCCGTGGCACGTACCGCTTTTGATGCCGGCCTGCGCGTCAAAGGCATTCGCTACGGTTATGACGGATTGATGAGCGGAGATATTTATGAAATGAATGTTTCCAGCGTTGCCGATATTATTCAAAAAGGCGGAACGATTTTAGGTTCCGCGCGTTCCGAAGAATTTCAAACGCCGGAAGGACAGGACAAAGCCGTGCGCATTCTGCAGCAATTCGGCGTCGACGGTCTGGTGGTCATCGGCGGAGACGGCTCATTTCAGGGTGCGGCACAATTGCATCAGCGCGGTATTCGCACGGTAGGTATTCCGGGAACCATTGACAATGACCTGGGGTATACCGACTATACCATCGGGTTTCATACGGCCGTCGAGACGGTTATTGAATCCATCGGTAAATTGCGCGACACATCCAACTCGCACGGTCGTGCCAACATCATTGAAGTGATGGGACGTCATTGCGGTGATATCGCTCTCTATGCGGGTCTTGCCGGCGGAGCGGAAACCATCATCGTGCCGGAACACGCCTTTTCCATGCAGGAAATTACCGATCGTATTATTCGTGGGCGAAAGCGCGGAAAACGCCATCACATTATCGTTTTTGCCGAGGGAACGGGCGAACCCTACAATATGCGAAAAGAGATTGAAGCGAAAACCGGTGTGGAAACCAAACTCACCATTTTGGGCCACGTGCAGCGCGGCGGAAGCCCAAGTTTTACCGACGCGAAATTAGGCTGTGTCATGGGCTATCGCGCCGTGAAAGAATTGTTGGCCGGATCCAGTTCCGTTGCCGTCGGCGTACGCGGAGAAGAAATCTTCACCATGCCGATTTTGGAAGCCGTTGCGGTGAAACACACCTTTAATCAGGAATTGTACGAAATGGCGCAAGTGCTGTCCAGCTGAAAGGAGTGCCGATGAAGCGAACAAAAATTGTCTGTACCATAGGTCCCGCTTCGGAAGAGGCGAACTGCTTAAAAGCGTTGGTCAAAGAAGGAATGAATGTTGCGCGCCTGAATTTCTCACATGGCACGCATGAGGAACAGAAACGAAAACTGGAAACGTTGCATCGGGTGCGTGAGGAATTGCACGTGCCGCTTGCCATCGCTTTGGACACCAAGGGGCCGGAAATTCGTATCGGGACGTTTGAGAATGACGAAGCGATCGAACTTTCGACCGGCGATGCGTTTACGCTCACTACGCGGAACGTGGTGGGAACCAAGGAAATCGTACATATCTCCTATGCCGGTCTTCCGGAGGACGTCGCACCGGGAACGCGCATTCTCATTGACGACGGTCTGGTCGAACTGGAAGTGCTTTCCGTGGAGAACGGCACGGAAATTCATTGTAAAGCCAACAATAACGGCGTACTTTCCAACCGTAAAGGTGTAAATGTGCCGGCGACGGATATTCAGCTTCCGGCATTGACGGATACGGATTGTGACGACATTCTGTTCGGTTTGCAGGAAGGCATCGAAATCATTTTCGCCTCCTTTATTCGCTCCGCGAAAGATATTTTAGCCATCCGAGCGCTTTGTGAAGAACATGGCGGCGAAAAGGTGCTCATTTTTGCCAAAATTGAGTCCCAACAGGGTGTGAACAATCTGGACGATATTTTGCATGTTGCCGACGGCATTATGGTTGCGCGCGGCGATCTGGGCGTTGAAATTCCCACGGAACGCGTGCCGCTGGTCCAAAAACAGATCATCCGTAAAGCCAATTTAGCCGGCAAGCCGGTCATTACCGCTACGCAAATGCTGGACTCCATGCAGCGCAATCCCCGTCCGACGCGTGCGGAAGTCAACGATGTCGCCAATGCGATTTTAGACGGCTCGGATGCGGTCATGCTTTCCGGAGAAACGGCTGCGGGAAAATATCCGATGGAAGCGGTGCGTCAGATGCGCGTTATTGCCGAAACGACGGAAAAATCACCGGATTTTCTGCGTACCATTGAAGATCGAGATATGTGGGTGAGTATTGATGTCTCGAGCGCCATCTCCCGTTCCACATGCATTATTGCGCAACAGATCCAACTTGCCGCGATTGTGGCTTCGACGGCCAGCGGATTTACCGCTCGTCAGATCTCTCGGTACCGCCCCGTGACACCCATTATCGCGGTAACGCCGGACGAGTCGGTTTATCACCAATTAGCATTAGTTTGGGGCGTTTCCCCGGTGCTTTCCACCGTATCCAAAGAAACGGATGAACTTATTGAACGTTCGATTATGGCGGCACTTTCCACGGGCATATGTCATCAGGGGGATCAAATCGTGCTCACTGCCGGCATTCCCGTCGGTCGAGGCGCGTCCACGAACTTCATCAAAGTGCATACGATTGGCGATATTGTTGTTTCCGGCACCGGCATCGGTACGGGTATTGTCTCTGGCAACGTCGTTCATGGCTCAACGGTGGACGAAATCAAGAATTCTTTTGTTCCAGGTAGCGTCCTTGTTTGCCGAACGACCGGAACGGATATGATTGCATACATTGAAAAAGCAGGCGCCGTCGTTGTGGAAGAAGGCGGACTGACGTCCAATGCGGCCATTCTCGGCAGGCATTACAACATTCCGACCATTGTGGGCGCGACGGACGCTTATGCACTGTTGGAAGAAGGTGAAGAAGTTACGGTCGATGCTTCGACCGGGGTGGTATATAAGGGGATTCAGGCGTTCGCTTAGGAAAAAGAAAACGAGGGAGAAAGAATGACGAAGTTTATTACGGAAGAATCGTTTTGGACGCTGTTTCCGGAAGCAGAAATCGGTGTTGTGGTCTTGGAGAATGTGAAGAATACGGATGCGGTCTATACCGAACATCCGGAATTGAAAGAAGAGTTGCAAAAAGCCAACCAAAAGGCTTTACAGTGGTTGGACACTACGCCCATTAGTCAAAGCAAAGTGATTGCGGTCTGGCGCGAGGCCTTTCAAAAATTCAAAAAGAAAAAAGGCAATCGCTCTTCAATTGAAGCGCTGCTTACCCGTGTTCACAAAGGAAATGAGATATCCTGCATCAATCCACTTGTAGACATTTATAATATGGCATCCCTTACCTATGCACTGCCGGTCGGTGGCGAAGACATAGACTGTTTCGTGGGAGATTTGCGCCTGACGGTCTCTGAAAATGGAGGCGATGCTTTTCTCGCGCTGGGGGATGCAGAGAACAATCCCACGTTGCCCGGCGAACTGTGCTACCTGGATGATGCCGGAGCGGTCTGCCGTTGCTGGAATTGGCGTGATGGTCAGCGCACCATGCTTACGGAAAACACGAAGAAGGCATTTTTGATCGTAGAAAGCGTTGATCCGACACGCCATGCCGATTTACTTGCCATTCTTGATCGACTGGCCGAAGACGGGAAGCGTTATTTGGGCGCGGAAGTAGCGGTAAAGACGGTTCTTACGGCGGAGAACAGAGAAGTAGAAATTTAGAGAAGATCCGCATCCAGACTTGCTAAAGGCACTTCACCCAGTTTTCTTCGTTCCGCCAAAAAGCATTGTCCACAGACGGCCTCGTATTCGATGGTGGCGCTGTTGTCGATGCACACCTGGTTACCTTCAAAAACGGTTTGGCCGTTCACCCGGCGGATGTTCATGATGGCTTTGCGCCCGCAATGACAGATGGTTTTGAGCTCTTCTAAGGAATGGGCAAGCTCCAAGAGACGCTGACTGCCCGGGAAGCCTTCTCCGCGAAAATCGGTGCGCAGGCCATAGCAGATGCAGGGGATATCGGCATCCATTACGGCGACAAAAAGCTGTTCGACATGTTGCCGAGTAAGAAATTGCGCTTCATCGACCAAGATACAGTCGATGGGGCGCTTTTTACTTTCTTCCTGCACCAGCACGCGACAATCCGTATCTTCTGTTATGGTGCGATCAACGCGCCGTCGAACACCGAGACGGCTGACAATTTCATCCTCGCCTTTGGTATCCACGCCCGGCTTCAGCAACAGGACATGCATCCCGCGTTCTTCATAGTTGTAGGCAACCTGCAAAAGCAGTGTCGATTTACCGGAATTCATTGCGCCGTAGCGAAAATACAGTTTAGCCATACGTCCCCTTTTCTCTCTCCTCTGCACGAACTCCATATACTATAACATGTTGCATAGAAAATACGCGCGGATTCACCGGAAAGGTCACGAGACCTTTCCGGTATGGTATTGGCGTTCCGTGTTATAATGAACGGGACAGTTTCAGAGAAAAGGAGACGACGATGAAAAAATTTGGGAAAACCATACTGCTGTTGCTCCTCCTGGTTTCGGTTGGCAGCGGCGGATTTATTTTGGGTCACAATATGGAAGGCTATCCGGTCGGTACGGCATCGGCCGACTGGGAAACCGATCAGCGCATCATGAAAAACTTGGACATGTATCGCAAAGCCATCCAGAGCGATTATCTCTTTTCCTATAAGCCGGAAGATCTCGAAACCGGTATTTATAAGGGCCTGTTTTGGGGACTGAACGATCCCTATTCGGAATATTATACGCCGGAAGAATACCAGCGCCTGATGGAGGACACCAGCGGAAAATTTGCCGGCGTCGGCCTGGTTATTACTGCAGGCGACGACAATTTGATTACCGTGGTTTCCCCGATAGCCAATACACCGGCCGCACGCGCGGGTGTGAAGGCGGGAGATAAGATTATTGAAGTGGACGGCGTCACCTATACGGGACAGGATCTGCAGGAAGCTACGGATCAGATGCGCGGCGAGCCGCAAACACCGGTTGATTTGACGGTCCAACGTGTGATTCAGGGCAAAACGCAGACGTCGCATGTGCGCATCATTCGCGAAATGATAAAAGTGGATACGGTGATCAGCAAACTGCTGCCGGACAATATCGGCTATCTGCAATTAACCTCATTTGATGAAGAAACCGCCAGCGATTTTGAAAAGGCGTGGAAAGACCTCGAAAAACAGGGAGCGAAACGCTTCGTCATCGATTTGCGCAACAACCCTGGCGGTCTGTTGGACACTTGTGAAGACATTGCAGATCTTCTTCTGGGCAAAGCGACCATCGTCACGACAGTGGACAACAAGGGCCACGAAGAGAAGAGCGAATCGGATGCGGAGCAATTTACAGAGCCCCTTGTTGTTCTCGCTAACGGCGGATCGGCTTCCGCCTCGGAAATTCTCCTGGGTGCCTTGCGGGACAATAAACGCGCCAAATCCATCGGGGAGACGACCTTCGGAAAAGGCATTGTGCAGCAAATTTATCCTCTTGGCGAAGACGGAAAAGATGGCGGATTTAAGCTGACCATGGCCGAATATCTTACACCAAACGGAGAAAAGATTCACGGCAAAGGTATCACACCGGATATTATCGTGAAAGCGCCGGAAGACGCGAAAGGCACCGGTCCGGACTTTTTGGAGGAGGACCCGCAGCTGAAGCGTGCGATTGAAGAAGTGAAGGGCTTATGAGCGGTTTTCAGCTTGAATCCAAGTTTCAACCGACAGGCGACCAACCACAGGCCATAGAAACGCTGGTGGAAGGAGTACGCCGCGGAGACCGTTACCAGACCTTACGCGGGGTAACCGGATCGGGCAAGACGTTTACGATGGCGAATATCATTCAGGCCGTTCAACGTCCGACACTGGTGCTCGCGCACAATAAAACATTGGCTTCGCAGCTCTGTTCGGAGCTGCGGAGCTTCTTCCCAAACAATGCGGTGGAGTATTTTGTTAGCTATTACGATTATTATCAGCCGGAAGCCTATGTGGCCGCGACGGATACCTACATTGCCAAAGACTCTTCCGTGAACGATGAAATTGATAAATTGCGCCATTCGGCCACGATGTCTCTCTTTGAACGACGAGATGTGATCATCGTGGCCTCGGTGTCGTGCATTTACGGTCTTGGCGATCCGGAAGACTATCTGGAACTGACCGTTTCCGTGCGTCCGGGCATGACCATGGACCGCGACGATTTCCTGCGCAAACTCGTCTCTATTCAATATGTGCGCAATGATGTGGCCTTTCAGCGCGGAACCTTTCGGGTACGCGGCGATGTCGTGGATATTTTTCCGGTATCTTCCGATGAAGAGGCCATCCGGGTCGAGTTTTTCGGGGATGAGATTGACCGTATTTTGGAGATTAATTCTTTAACGGGAGAAATTTTGCGTGGCCGAAGTTATTACATGATCTATCCGGCAAGCCACTATGCAACGACGAAAGAAAAACTCAAACGCGCCATTGTGCGCATTGAAGAGGAACTGCAACAGCGTCTGAGCGTTTTGCAAAGCGAAAACAAGCTGGTAGAAGCGCAGCGACTCGAACAGCGCACACTCTACGACTTGGAAATGTTGACGGAAGTCGGCTTCTGTTCCGGTATTGAAAACTATTCCGCGCCCATGAGCGGTCGACCGCCGGGATCTCGGCCGTATACCCTCATTGATTATTTTCCGAAGGATTTTCTTCTCATGGTGGATGAAAGTCACCAGACGATTCCGCAAGTGCGCGGGATGTACAATGGCGACCGCGCGCGCAAGCAAAACTTGGTGGATTACGGTTTCCGTTTGCCTTCGGCATTGGATAACCGTCCCCTTAAATTTGATGAGTTTGAAGCGTTGGTTCCGCAAGCGATTTTCATGTCCGCCACGCCGGGACCGTATGAAAACGAACACGCGACACAGACGGTCGACCAGATTATCCGGCCGACAGGACTGCTGGATCCGCTGGTAGAAGTGCGACCGACGAAGCACCAGATTGACGATTTGATGGCGGAGATCCAAAAAACCACCGAACGCGGGGAGCGCACCTTGATTACTACGCTGACCAAGAAGATGGCCGAAGACTTGACCAAGTACCTCGAAGAAGCGAAAGTGAAGGCCATTTATCTGCATTCCGATGTCGAGACGCTCAAGCGCATGGAAATTCTGCGTGAATTGCGCCTGGGAACCTATGACGTGCTCATCGGTATCAACCTCCTTCGTGAGGGACTGGATTTGCCGGAAGTATCCCTGATTGCCATTCTGGATGCGGACAAAGAGGGGTTCTTGCGTTCCGAGACGTCGCTCATTCAGACCATCGGCCGTGCAGCACGAAATGTCAACGGCCACGTCATTCTTTACGGTGACCAAATAACGGATTCCATGGCGGCTGCGATGGAAGAAACCAAGCGTCGCCGTGCCATACAGCAGGCCTACAATGAGGAACATGGCATCATTCCTACGACCATCCAAAAAGAAATTCATGCCCGTATCTCCACCGAAATTGCTGCAGAAGAGCTTAAAGAGTATCAGGGCGAGTTGCCGACCGAAGAAAAAGAAAGCTATTCGCGTGAAGATCTGACAAAAATGATCACCACGATGGATGTGGAGATGCGTCGTGCTGCGGAAGAATTGGATTTCGAACGCGCAGCACGCCTGCGCGATGCGATTCGTGCAATGAAGCGCGAATATGGCCTTTCCTAAGCGAATGCCATAGAAAGGACAACCATGACTCTCGAGAATATCGTCATACGCGGTGCGCGCGTCAACAATTTGAAAAACCTGGACTTGACGCTGCCGCGAAATAAACTGATTGTAATGACCGGGCTTTCAGGTTCCGGAAAAAGCTCGTTAGCCTTTGATACGATTTATGCTGAGGGACAGCGCCGCTATGTGGAGAGTCTTTCCAGCTATGCGCGCATGTTTCTTGGCCAGATGGATAAACCGGATGTGGATCTCGTGGAAGGGCTGTCACCGGCCATTTCTATCGACCAGAAAACGACCAACCGCAACCCCCGCTCCACCGTGGGCACGGTGACGGAAATTCATGACTATTTGCGCCTTCTTTACGCCAAAGTGGGCAAGGCGATCTGTCCGGTATGCGGCGAGCCCATTCGCGCCATGGCGGTGGATCAGATCGTCGAAGAAGTGATGGCGTTTCCCGAAAAAACGCGCTTTCTGGTGTTGTCGCCTGTGGTACGCGATAAAAAAGGTCGGCATGATAAGATCTTCACCAACTTGGAGCGCCAGGGCTTTACTCGCGTGCTGGTGGATGGAGAAATGTATAATCTCGGCACACAGCCGGAATTGGATAAAAACACCAAGCATTCCATCGCGATTGTCGTGGATCGTCTGGTGCGTCGCGACGGGATGCGCTCGCGGCTTGCCATGTCCATAGAAACAGCGCTGAAACAGGCAAACGGCAGCTGCGCCATTCAGGTTGTGGACGGAGAACTGCACCGCTATTCCTCGAAACTCGCCTGTCCCAATGGACACATGGTTATCGAAGAAATTGAGCCGCGCCTGCTTTCCTTTAACAGTCCCCAGGGAGCCTGTCCCGATTGCAACGGTATCGGCTTTCATATTGCCGTGGATGCCAAACTCTGCATTCCCAATCCCGATCTTTCCATCGATGAGGGGGCGATTGCACCGTTTGCGACTTCTGCGAAGGGCACATACTATTACGAGATGATTCACGCGCTCTGTGCACTTTATGATTGGCCGACGGATCGGCCCATCGGCGAGGCTCCAAAAAAAGTCACCGATGCCATCCTTTATGGCACAAAGGGGAAAAAGCTGCGTTTCCGTTTTGACTCGCATTTTTCCGGCCAAAAAACCTATTATGATGCCTGGGAAGGCGTCATTCCCAATTTAACGCGCCGCTATCACCAGACCAATTCCGATTTTATGCAGCAGCGCATTCGCGAATACATGGCGGAAAACACCTGTGAAACCTGTCATGGGGACCGTCTTCGTCCGGAAGCATTGGCCATCCACATCGGCGGAAAGAACATTGCCGAATTTAACCGGATGTCCATTCATGAGGCGCTGACTTGGGTCGACACGCTCACCTTTTCGGAAGCGGAATCCATTATCGCGCGCCCGATTCTTAAGGAAGTGAAGGCTCGTCTCCAATTTCTGGTGGATGTCGGTCTCGACTATTTAACGCTGGACCGCTATGCGGCGACGCTTTCCGGCGGAGAGAGTCAGCGCATCCGTCTGGCCACGCAAATCGGTGCCGGACTGGTAGGTGTCGTCTATGTGTTGGATGAACCGTCCATCGGCCTGCACCAGCGCGATAACGATCGCTTGCTCGGCGCCTTAAAAAATCTGCGCGATCTGGGCAATACCTTAATTGTGGTGGAACACGATGAAGACACCATGCGCGCGGCCGACTGGATTGTGGATATCGGCCCCGGAGCCGGAATTCAGGGAGGTACTCTGGTCGCGGAAGGCACCTTTGATGACATCTGTGCCAATCCGAACTCCATCACGGGCGATTATCTTGCCCACCGCAAATTTATTCCCGTGCCGGCAGAACGCCGTCAACCCACGGGATGGATGGAGGTATTGGGTTGTCAGGAAAACAACCTGAAAAACATCGATATCCGTTTGCCGTTGGGCGTCTTGACGTGCATTACGGGGGTGTCGGGCTCGGGCAAGAGCTCCTTTGTGGAAGGCATATTATACAAAGTGCTGGCCAATCGGTTGAATCAGGCGCATATGCGTCCGGGCGCCTATCGCAGCATTCGCGGTGAAAAGGCGTTGGATAAAGTCATTGAAATTGACCAGTCTCCCATCGGGCGCACGCCACGCTCCAATCCGGCAACGTATACGAAGGTTTTTGATCTCATTCGGGACGTTTTTGCGCAGACGAACGAAGCGAAAATTCGCGGCTTTGATAAGGGACGCTTTTCCTTCAACGTGAAGGGCGGACGTTGCGAGGCCTGTCGAGGGGATGGCACCATCAAGGTGGAGATGCACTTTCTTCCGGACGTCTACGTACCGTGTGAAGTCTGCCACGGACATCGGTACAACCACGAAACGCTGCAGGTGCACTACCGAGGCAAAACCATCTCCGACGTGCTGGAGATGACCATTGAAGAAGGACTGGAATTTTTCCGCAATCACAAGGGGATTGCCCGCAAGCTGCAAACGCTAGTGGACGTAGGCTTGGGATATCTCAAGATCGGTCAGCCGTCGACGGAGCTTTCGGGCGGTGAAGCCCAGCGTGTCAAATTGGCGGCGGAGTTGGGCAAAGTCTCCACAGGTAACACCATTTATATTTTGGATGAGCCCACCACAGGGCTGCACGTGGCGGATATCGATAAGCTCATCAAGGTCTTTACGCGCCTGATCGAGCAGGGAAATACCATTGTCGTCATTGAACACAATCTGGACGTCATCAAGGTTGCGGATTATCTGGTTGACCTGGGCCCGGAAGGCGGAGACGGCGGTGGCCAAATTGTGGCGGAAGGTACGCCGGAAGAAGTCTGCCGTGTGAAAGCGTCTTATACCGGAAAATATCTGGCTCCGCTTCTGGAACGCGATCGGACGGAAAAATAGGGAAGGAACAAGAATGCAGTTTTTGCGCCGTGCACAATTAAAAAAAGTGATGCGCGGTCCGAAGGGAAAAAAGCGTCCAATGGCGGTCGCCTGTTTTTCGCGTCGGGTGGTTGATCGGCATTATATGCGACGCGCTTTGCACTTGGCGTACCGGGCGGCAGAAATCGGCGAAGTGCCGATCGGTGCTGTTTTAGTTCGTCGCGGCGTCGTCGTGGCGGAAGGAATAAACCGCGTCGAACGGGATCACAACGGTCTTGCCCATGCGGAATTGCTTCTTTTGGAGGAGGCAGGGCGTCAATATGGAAGACGATTGACCAATATGACCCTCTACGTCACGCTGGAGCCGTGTGTCATGTGTGCCGGCGCCATCCTTCATGCTCGGCTCGGTCGTCTCGTTTATGGTGCGGATGATCCGGAACGCGGCGGTTGCGGATCCCAGTTCGCTATTCCGCAACACACAAAAAATTTACATCACGTCATCCTTCGGAAAGGTATCCTAGCAGAGGAAGCGAAACAATTACTGCAGGATTTTTTTCAGGCGCGACGCGCCCAAGCGAAAGAGAGGAACGTCGATGGAAAACAGGGAGGACAGGGCACCCATGATGGAAAATAACGTCGAAGGGGAAGAGAATAAAACAGAAGAAAAAGAAAAAGCCGAAGCAGAGAAAAAAGCACGCAAGGTTGTAACCAATAAAATCTTAAAGCGCATGATCCTTGTGTATGTTTTTTACACTCTCCTGATGATTCTGTTTTCTGTTCTTCGGCAACACGTCGAGGGAAGTTTTGGCGAAAATGCTACACCGGCGCGTCTTGTGCAACTCTTCAGCACCATGACCACGGTCTTTTTGTTTGCGGGCTTTGCCGTTTATATCTTTGAAGTACCTTTTGCTTCTTTCTTTCAACGATCCGACCGTCCCGTTTTGCACTATGGCATCGGCTTTTTACAGGGCTTTGTACTTTTTTCCGTCTTGGTCGGCATTAATGTAGCGCGGGGAACGATTCGCTTCGAGGGTGCTGGCAGCCTACATCCTCTGCTTTTGCTTCTCTTTTTGGTGGGATTCATGCTTCAGAGTTACTCCGAAGAGCTCATGATGCGTGGCTTCGTGCAACGCCTCCTTCTCGAACGCTTCGGTCTATGGATTGCGCTTTTTGCCCCCTCTATCGCATTCGGCCTCTTGCATTTGGGCAACCCGCATATCTCTCTTCTGCCTGTGATCTCCACCATGTTCATTGGTCTGGCTTTTGCTTTGCAGACCTTTCTGACCGGGGATCTGTGGATGTCCTCCGGCTTGCACTGCGCGTGGAATTTTTTCATGGGTGCTTTTTATGGCTTGCCGGTTAGCGGCATGGCATTTAGTGAATCGGCCGTTCGCTTTTCTCTTCATGAAAACGGTCTTTGGACGGGCGGCGCCTACGGCATGGAAGCTTCCTTATTGGCGACCGTCGTTATTGTTTTGTTTACGGCGATGCTTTTCCTGCGTTTTATGCGTTCCGGCGCGTACCGTTCGTATCTCGAACCCGGCAGCAATGAGCGTCTCTTGCGTTATGTCGGCGTAGCGACGAAGGAAATGAAGACGACAAGTGACAACGCCGCAGACGATATAGCTTAGGCTGACGCGGACATCTTTTAAAGAAGGTTGCTCTTGGCAATAGAAATAAGGCGGCCCGGAGGCCGCCTTGTTTATTATAGAATCGCTGTATTATTTTCCCGACAGAAGATCTTTTAGCCATTGCCGGAAGCTGCGACGCTGTTTTTCGTTGGCGTGCGGGGAGGGATCTGCAACATTCTCCGGATTCGGCCGGGTCTCTTCTGCGTTTTGTGTCTCCGGCGTAGAATTGACGTCGGTGTGGCGAACAACCTCTTCCGACACAGAAGCATCGTCCGTTTTCAACACTTCCGGGTGGTGAATAAGGTAATCCATCTTCTTTGCATCAACGGCCTCGCGTTCTCGTAGAAGTGCCAACCTTGCTTCTTCCGCATCCTTATGGCCTTCATATCCCTGCCGTTCCGGTCTATTGCGCAATCGCTCACGCTGACGACCGGCGTTATCCTCCGCTTCTTCCATGAAACGGGACTGGGCGGAAATGCCATGATCTCCCGTCACACGACGATAGGAGCCATCCGGCAACAATTCTCGTGCTTTCACATCATCCATAAGAAAAACATCCAGGATATGGCTGATCCGCGAACGAATGGCTTCCTGCTGAATAGGTACTGCAATTTCTACGCGGTTGACAAGGTTGCGCGTCATGAGATCGGCGGAAGAGATATACATATCCTCGCGGTTTGCGCCGAAGCAATAAATGCGATGATGCTCCAGAAAGCGACCGACGACGGACAGAACCCGGATATTCTCGGTTTTCCCGGGAATGCCGGGAAGGAGACAGCAGATACCGCGTACAATCATCACAATATGCACACCGGCGTTAGAGGCTTCGGAAAGCTTATCCATCAGATCGCGCTCGGTAATGGAATTGCACTTGAGTAGAATGCTTGCTTCTTCGCCATTTTTCGCCCGCAGAATTTCACGGTCAATGAGGGTCAACAACATCGGCTTAATGCCGGTCGGCGCGACACATAGTTTATCGTAGCGGCCGTCCAGTTTACTGATGAGCATATTTTTGAAAAAGGTGCCGGCGTCCGCGCCGATGCGCTCATCTGCAGTGAAATAGCTCAAATCGGTGTACTGCTTGGCCGTTTTTTCATTGTAATTACCGGTGCCGATTTGAGTGATCGTGCGCACTTTTCCTTCCCGATAGAGGGTGATATGGCAGATTTTCGAATGTACTTTGTAATCTTCGATGCCGTAAATGACTGTACAGCCGGCCTGCTCCAGGCGTTCGGAGTAGTCAATATTGTTTTCCTCGTCAAAACGGGCACGCAGTTCCATCAGTGCCAGCACATCTTTACCATTTTCTGCCGCCATGGATAAATATTCCGCCACTTTTGAGATGGACGCCATTCGATAAATGGTAATCGAAATGGAAATCACCGAAGGATCATGAGCGGCTTCTTTTAACATGCGCAGGAAGGGCTCCATGGACTCGTATGGGTAGTGCAACAATTTGTCTTCTTGGAAGACCTGGTCAATAATGGGCACGTTGGGCAAGAACATGGGGGACGGCTGGGGAGAAAACGGCCGATAGCAAAGCTGATCCTTTTGCTTTGGCGTCAGCACATCTTCAATCGCAAAAACATATTTCATGCGCAACGGTGCCTTGCTGAAATAGACCTGCGTATTGTCGAGACGATGATATTTCAACAGAAATTTTATCGACGACTTGGGCAGCGTGCCCTGAATTTCCAGACGAACCGGTGCGAGACGATTGCGCTTCTTGATCGCCTTTTTCATCGCCTGCAAGAGGTTGCCTTCCATCTCGTCAATGCCGTCATCCAGGTCAATGTCCGCATTGCGCGTGAGGGAAATAACGGCAGCGTCCATGATCTTAAAGCCGCTAAGAAGCGCGGCCGCCTGATCCATAATGACTTCTTCCAACAAGACAAACGAACAGCTGTTTGGAAGAAAGATGATGGAAGGAATCCAGGTTGGTACGCCGATCAATGAATAATATGCGGCTCCCTTGGCGTCCACCACGTCGCAGAAGATGTAGAGCATTTGGTTAAGCATATGAGGGAAAGGATGGCGCGCGTCAATAATCAATGGTGAGAGAAGAGGCAACACGTTCGCTTCATAGTACTCTTGAATGAATTTCGCTTCGCTCTTCGTCAGATTTTCCATCTTTTTATGATGGACGCCGGCAAGCTCCAATGCATCACTTAATTTGGCAAAGGCAGCATCGCGTTCGGCATAGAGCTTCGGTATTTCGTCAAAGACATGCGCAAGCTGTTCATCGACGGTCCAGCCCGTCTTGTTGTCTATGGCGTCGCCTTTCCACTCCTTCAGATTCATCAGCGATCCCACGCGCACGCGGAAAAATTCACTGAGGTTGCTCGTGAAAATCGCGATAAATTTATAGCGCTCGTAGAGTGGGACGCGCGGATCCGTACTCTCCTGTAAAACATGGCGATTAAATTCCAGCCAGGACAACTCACGGTTTTGGGTAAAGCCGGTATCCGTGGCTTGGTTTTTGTTGTATTTTGCGCTCTTAGCGGTGTCTTTCGACTTTTCGGTATTTACTTCACGCATTTTGCCCTCCCGGGTAGTCTATTATTAAGGCCTCTATCGGTATTATATCCTTAGTCCACCGGTAACCCACGTGTTTAGGTAAGAACCAGGTAAAATTGATTGTATTTCCGTCTTTATTCGGACACTTGAGTAGGAGGGCGGAAGAAAAGTTTGGTATACTGACGAAGGAACATAGAGAAAAAAGGGATGCACGCCGTTGCCGCAGGGGCGGCGACAGGGAGGCGCGTGTAAGGAAAAGAAAAGAGGACCAATGAACAAAACGATACTTCTACCGAATGGACATCCGTTACGCCTGATCGCTTCCGATATGGACGGCACGATCCTCCGTTCGGACTTAACAATTGAACCGCGTACAAAAGAATTGCTCATCGCCTGGCAGAAGGAAGGCATCCGGTTGACGCTCATTTCCGGACGACCTATTCAGAGCATGATGCGTTATGCCCGCGAGTTGGAAATGGATCACCACGAGGGCGTCATCATCGGCGCGAACGGTGGACATGCCTATCAGCTGGGCGTGGAGAAGGAACTTTGGCGTCATACGTTGACGATTGCCTCGGCACAGCATTACTTTCAGCTGTGGAAGCCGTTTTTATTGACGTTGATCGCCTATGGACGCGAGAAAATTTATGTGGATGTGCCGAAACGGGAAGGACTTACCTACTTCGGGATGTCCATGGAAAAGGGACTGGAACGCATTGAAAAAGTGACGACAATGAAAGTCGAACACTATGACCTGAGTACACCGCTTCCGGAGGAACCGGTAAAAGCTTGTGTTTTAGGTGACCGTTCGCTGATTTTGAAGGCACAGGCCATGGTGAAAGATGATTATGAAGCCGATATTTACGGCGCCTTTTCCGCGGAAACGTATTTTGAGGCCATGATGCGCGGCATCAACAAGGGTACGGGATTGCAGGAATACGCGGATCGCTATGACATCTTGCCGGATGAGATGGTGGCGTTTGGGGACGAAGATAATGACATACCGATGTTGGCGTATGCCGGGGTGAGCGTGGCGATGGAAAAAGCCTCCGATCGTGCGGCATCAACGGCGAAGTACCGCACGGGATCGAATAATGCCGGCGGAATTTACCAGTTTTTGTCGCGTCTTACGCAGGAAAAGTAGTTAACCATTTCAGGTTACAGACGAGGAGCACATTGCCCTTGGTATCACAAAGATTTGCCGTATAGTAAAGAACAGTGCGTCCATCCGACGCGGGTTCTTTTTTTATGCGCGCAATGGATGGAACGATGGTACACTTCGCTCGTACCGGCAAGAGCCAGCGCGCACGGAGAATCTCGAGGGTGCCGTCATTAGCAGATGCACCTTCTTTTTCGTGGACGATCCTACGGCATAGGCCAAGAAGGCGCGCCATGGAATGCAATCCCGAGGCGATCAGCTCCCCGAAGGGGCCTTCCGCGGATGCCTTACGATCTACATGAATCGGGCGATCATCAAAGGCCAAACCGAAGGCAATGATTTCTTCCTCCGTAAGTGTAAACGGTGCGGGATACCACGTTTGTTCGGCCTTCCGTTCTGTTTTGTTTGCCTTAGAAACAGATGTCGATTGGGAATCGGGCACAGCCGGTGCGCGCAGCAGCATCTTTCCGGTTATTTCCATTTTCAGGAGGGGCAAGCGGTCTTTGTCTACGACGTCAAGCAAAAAGGATACGCTTCCGGCATCACCGCCGGAGAAGATGCGCTTACGGGAAATGGTGACGGTACCGATCAGCGTTTCGCCGACCGAAACCTTTCGATACCAGCGGGCAAAGTCAATACTCATACCGGCTACCATTCCACCAGCGTCCGTTTTCGTATCCACCCATTTTCCCCAGACGGCGGTCGCCACGTGCCAGGGAGAAAGGCCGGGAAAGAGCGTACCGCCTTCAAACTGCGCGGAAAACGCCAAACGATCCTGTTCATCAAGGCGTATTGGCGCGATCGGAAATGTCTCGCCGACGGCAAAGTCGTCAAAATAGCGCATTCGCTTTATCGTAGACATGGGAGATCCTTTCTTCAGCAGAGATACCGTTTTGTTTTCGCTTATCGAATAGAACATCAGCACATCCGTTTCAAAGCGGCGGTAAAATTCGATATAATGAATCCATCAAGCGCGCCCTTTCACGTCGAAAACCTTCGGTTCCGGCATGCTAAGGCCTTGCGGTTGCTTACTTATCTACCCGCGCGGGTGTAGTGCAAACAGGAGGAATTATGCTTCAAACAGAAACGCTTCGTCAGGAAAAGATCCTGATTCTGGATTTCGGCGGACAATATAAACAACTCATCGGTCGTCGGGTGCGGGAAGAACACGTCTATTGTGAGATTAAACCCTGTACGACATCGCTTTCGGTGATCCGGGAAGGACAATATGCCGGCCTGATTCTTACCGGCGGCCCGGACTCGGTCTATGATCCGAAATCTTTGCAGGCGGATGAGGGCATCCTGTCGCTGGGCATTCCTGTTCTCGGCATCTGCTACGGCGCACAGTGGATTGCGTACCACACAGAGGGCAAGGTAGAGAAGGCCGGTGTTCCGGAATACGGCAAAACGGAGACGACATTCGACCTTTCCTCGCCTCTCTTTCAGGAGATGCCGGAAACTTCCGTTGTCTGGATGAGCCATGGTGATCAAATTCTCGCCCTGGGCGAAGGATTTTCCGCCATCGCACATTCCGCCAATTGCCCGGTGGCGGCCTTTGGCAATGACCGTCGTGGTCTCTACGGCATGCAGTTTCATCCCGAGGTGGAGCATACGGTTTATGGCCGGCAATTGCTTCACAATTTTCTCTATGGCATCTGTGGTGTGACGGGACAGTGGAAAATGTCGACATTCGCTTCGCAGACCATTTCACATTTGCAAGAAACGTTGGCAGGAAAAAAAGCGCTTTGCGCCTTTTCCGGCGGCGTGGACTCGTCGGTGGCGGCGCTTCTCGTTCATAAAGCGATCGGCAAGAATCTGACCTGTGTTTTCGTGGATCACGGCCTTTTGCGCAAGGATGAGGCGGATACGGTTGAGCGCGTATTTAAGGAAGAATTCGGACTCAATCTGATTCGCGTAGACGCTTCAGAACGCTTTTTGCACTTGCTGGACGGGGTTACCGATCCGGAAAAGAAGCGCAAAATTATCGGCGAGCAGTTTATTCGCGTATTTGAAGAAGAGGCGGCCAAGATCGGCGAGGTGGATGTCCTTGTTCAGGGCACGATTTATCCGGACGTCATCGAATCCGGCGTAGGTGGCGCCGTCATCAAATCGCACCACAACGTTGGCGGTCTGCCGAAAAATGTCCGTTTTCAGGAGCTTGTAGAACCCTTGCGCGATCTCTTCAAGGATGAAGTGCGCGCCGTCGGCACCGAGCTCGGCATTGCTGAGGATCTCGTCTGGCGTCAGCCGTTCCCGGGCCCCGGTCTTGCTGTGCGCATTCTGGGAAACATCACCCGCGAACGCATTCGCATCGTCCAGGATGCCGATGCCATCTGGCGCGAAGAAATCAAGAACGCCGGCCTCCATCGCACCATCGGTCAATACTTTGCCGTCCTCACTGACATTGCCACCGTCGGCGTCATGGGCGATCATCGCACCTACGACTGTGTCCTCGGTCTACGCGCCGTCACTACCAACGACTTCATGACCGCCGAGTGGGCCCGCATTCCTTACGATGTTCTCGACCGCGCCTCCAACCGCATCGTCAACGAAGTCGACGGCGTCAGCCGTGTCGTCTACGACATTACCGGCAAGCCCCCTGCGACGATTGAGTGGGAGTGATTAGTCTATGAAACAAGTGTCAACAAAAAAACTGAATTTCTCTCACGTTTTTGGGCCTGCGCTAGTATAAATGGACATTAATATACACTAAGTCACACGAAAGGAAAGCACATTATAAGATGGTTTCGGTATTTACCTCAGGTAATAAAAAGTATACAGATTTTATGGATGAAATCTCTTCCGACGAACTATACGAGGGGCTCCTTGCACACGGCTTTTTTGCCGAAAAGCTCCCACCTGTATTTACCGCTGTTCCATTTTTTAATTATTGCCAAACGTTGTCTGCTCCGTTTGAAGCAGGCTGGAATGAATACATAACCTTTCGGGTAATGCGTAATATCAGCATACCACGGCTTATGGGAATTCCGAATCCTTTTAAGTATCAAATAGCGTGTTCTGAACTTAGGGATAACTGGTATAAGCTGAGAGACCATTTTCATGCGCAGACAGATGGGCATAGTTATCGTGTCAGCCGAATTCATGTTCGCAAAGAGTATGACAAAAAGCGTATCTTTGAGATGAATTATAAAAATTGGCGAGTAGATGGTAATCCAGAGTTGGATTTGCTGATGCATGACAACAAAACAAGTCGATTCATCGTTCAGGCGGATATCTCCACATGCTTTCCTAGTATTTACACGCATTCGATACCTTGGGCTTTGGTGGGAAAAGAAATAGCAAAGCAAACAGTTCACGAAGATACTTGGTATAACAGGATTGATCAGGTTTGTTCAGACATGCGCAATGGGGAAACGCACGGGCTTCTTATCGGACCACATGCATCAAATCTGCTTTCAGAAATTATTCTCACTGTAGTAGATAAAAAGCTATATGATAAGGGCTACCGTTATGTTAGAAATATAGATGACTACGATTGTTATGTTGATAGTTATGATGCAGCGCAACGTTTTCTACGAGATCTTGAAGAAGCCCTTCGTGAATTCGATTTGCCTTTGAATCACAAAAAGACGAAGGTAATTGAACTCCCTATTGGTATGGAGAAAAATTGGAAGCATCAACTGAGCGATTTACCCAAGGTGGGTGAGTCAGGAATGGTTGAGTATCCACAGGTTAACACGTTTATTGATACAGCCTTAACGCTTGCAACGGCAACAGGTGATTTTGCAATTATCAATTATGCTATTAAAAAGCTGAGAGGAGCAAAGCTTTCGGGTAATGGAAAAAAGCTGGCTGCAAAACGAATCATGCATATGGCAACACTCTATCCTTATCTTTTACATTTACTAGAAGAATACGTGTTCGCACCACATGATGTAGATGCAAGTGATATAAAAGTACTTTCAGATACAGTATATCGTAATGCAGTCAATCAAAATGATTATGAGAGCCTGTGCTATTCGATTTATTTTGCAATTCGCTTCGACTTTGTGCTTGAGGAATTTGAAAACAACTATGTCAGGGCACAGGACTATGTAATTAAGAGTAAAGATTGCCTGCTGCTGATTATGACATGGATTTACTTTATGAAACAGAATCATTGGAAAAGAGACGCAACACAGGTAAAGCCGCTTAACAAAGTGGCCATGGAGTTGACAAACACAGACATGGATCGTTACTGGTTGTTCTGCTACGAAGCTTTGTCTTCGGGTAGTTTACCGGGCCAATGGAGCTCAATGAAGCAAGCGGGAATAAGCTTTATCAGAAAGGAAATAGTAGATGACGCTACCTCGACTAACATCGAATCAAATTGAACAGATTGCACGTGTCATAGGGGACACTGAGACTGGACTCACAGGGACTGAGATCGGTCACCATCTTGCTCAGTGCCACATGGCTGATCCGAATCCCAGTCTAACAAAGTGGAAGCGTCTGTACAATGCTTTTTGCGTTGCGGTAAATGAAAGCGGCTCGGCAAATGCTATTTTTCAGTTTATACAGCAGTGTATGGAGCCCGCTCAAGGGCTAAATAATATCGAACGATATAGCATTGTGCGGCTTGAACTCAACAAGGTCTTGATGCTTGTAGGGATCGAAATAAAGGACGATGGACAGTTCTATTCTGTTTCAAAAGCGCAAAGCCTTGGAGAAGTCCAGAGACGGACAAAAGAATTGCGCAAAAAGTTAACTGGCTATGGCGTACATTCAGAAGTGTTGAAGTGTTGCCGTGATGAATTGTTAGCACAGGATTATTTTCATGCTGTTCAAGAAGCGGCAAAAAGTCTGTGTGATCGAGTTAGGACAATGTCAGGGCTAACAACGGATGGGGCAGCGTTATTCAATACCGCTTTTGCAGTTAATAGCCCATACATTGCATATAATTCATTGCGTACAAGTAGTGAACAAAATCAGCAGAATGGGCTTAAGGAAATGCTCTGCGGCGTAACTCACATGGTCAGAAATGTTACTGCTCACGAGTTGAGACTTCGCTGGGATGTGAACGAGAAAGATGCAGTGGATATCTTAACTCAGATTTCATATCTTCATAGGTTATTGGATATGTGCATAACCGTACCGAGGGTGTTACTATGAAAATAGAAATGAAGCGATTCGGAAAAACCTTCGAACAAGAGAAAGATAAGCAAAAGAGAAATAATGCTCTTTTTGGGGTAATTGTTTTCCTTATTATCTCCATTGTGGTGGTTACCCTTATATCGATCGGTGTTGAAACTGCTATCAGATATTGTGTTGTTCTTGGCAGGAAGAGACTTGGGTTGTGTCAGTAGTTTCATACTGGGGTGGTATTATCGGCGGCGTAGTTTCCGGCATACTTTCTTTTCTTGGTGTCTTTTATACGATTCGATATTACAAAGAATCAGATGCACAGAAAGAAAGAGCAGCAATACAGCCGTTCCTTTTGGTTGAACTCGCGCAAGATCCACGGCATGAGTTAAGTACTGGATTTAGCCTTGGAAACCGTACCGATGATAAAGAAAAAAAGAAAACTATTAATGTAATTATAAAGAATATAGAACACGGGTTCGCAAAAACATTAGTCATCCACACAGGGTTTAACGTGGGAGGGAATGCATTTAATAGAGTTATTACTGTTGGGGGGGGGCGCATATACATTCTTCGTTCTAAACAAGGATAATCTTCAAGACGGCGTTTCTTTTTCTCTGCAGTATATTGACTCAATGACAAATGAGTATGTACAAGAGTACACCATAAAAACAGTGCACAGCGCCATCAATATTGAGTGTGGTTATCCTCGATTGATAAAACAATAATATTCTTCTCTGTGCGTGTGCCGTAATGTTTAATTTCCCAAATTGTATCCGGTACCCCCAAAAACCGTGACAACACAATGACAACAGGAATTATGATACACAGTAATTCTTTGATAATCTAAGTAATCCTGATAATCGGAGCTAAACGGTCTATACAAAATCGTTTAGATTACGGTTTCGGGGAGCGAATGGGAGTAATTAAAAACAGGCTGTAAAGCCTTATAAATAGCCGTTTTGTGAGCGTTGTGCTTGCAAAACGCTTGCAGATTTTAGAAATACGTCACCTAAAGAGTAATTCTTTGGGTGATTTTTTTGTAATTAACAATGCTACAGGGGGGCGTAGCATTGTTAATTAC
>JAIKLF010000003.1 GCA_019753405.1 Murdochiella sp. Marseille-P8839
TATTTTCTACAGCCAGGGCTTGGTAAGCAAAAAGGAACCCTGGCAATGACATTTTGTTTCGCTCAGCCAGGGTTCCGTTGCAAAAATCAGCCCTGGCTCGCAAACTTTCTTCCTGCCAGCCAGGGTTTTACCAAAAAAATTGACCCTGGCAAAGGTACTACACCTCACCCGGCCAGGGTCATGCATAGTTTATAAACGAAAATCGCGCCGCCAACAGCGGTTCAAGCGGCGCTCCGCCTCAAACCGCGCCGCCAACAGCGATTCCAGCGGCGCTCCGTCTCAACCGCGCCGCCACGTCATTTTCAGCGGCGCTCCTTTTTTTCCTGCATTAAATCTTCATCGCCGTTTCGTAGGCCTGCCAGACGGCCGTTTTGATGTTGCCGATGGCGGCGCAGTCGCCGATAAAATACGTTTGCGAGCCTGCATGAGGCTTGTCCATCAAGGGATCCGGACGATAACCGACGGCGGACATGACGGAATCGCAAGCCACATCATGCAGGACACCGGATGCATCCTTATACGTGACCGCATCCGCCTTCACCTCGACCAAAGTGGATTCTAGGAAAACCGGAACTTTGTGCAGCGCGAACCATTCCCGCATATAAGAGGAGTTGGCCAGGCAGACGCCTTCCGTAGCAATGAGATCTTCCTTCATTTCCAAAATAAACGGCTCCTTGCCCTGCAATGCCAGCTCGTAGGCATTTTCACAGCCGGTAAGGCTTCCGCCAATGACGGCAACACGTTGGCCGACGCGGAGAGCGTCAGCGGTGGTTTCCGCGGCAGCGGCACCTGCGGTTGCAACGTCTCCGATCGTTTCCGCAACAGCAGCGTCGTCAGAGGCAGCGACATCGGTAGCACCGGCGGTTGCTGCATTTCCGATCGTTTCCGTAGCACCAGCGTTTGCAGCGTCGGTCGCCTCTGCAATCATGTCGCCTCCGCCTTTCCTGACCGCCGCGCCGCTGCCTTGCTGATCGCCTTGCCGGCCATTTCCTTCACCGCGGTTCGTCTCTTCCTCCCGGTGCTGCGCTTCCAGCGCACGCAAGAAATCCGTAGCCTCGATCGTGCGGTCAAAGCCCGGAACGCGCGAAAGGGTAATGGGCTTTCCGCCGGTGGCGACAATGACCGGATCCGTACCGAAGTCGTGGTCGGGCGCAATGGTCTGCTTCAGATGAACGGGAATGTTCAAACGATCCATTTCCTGACGATACCAGGCCAAGAGGTCGCGCATGGGTTTCTTATAAGACTCGGCGGCTCCCGGAATGACCACGCCGCCGAGGCGATCCGTTTGCTCATAAATGACCGGATTATGACCGCGCAATTTGAGCACGCGTGCCGCCTCCATGCCACCAACGCCACCGCCAATGATGTGAACCGTTTTCGGCGCATCCGTCTTTTTAATATAATGCTTGTCCCACTGCATGGTTTCCGCATTCACGGCGCAACGTGCCAAATGAAGCGAATCCTGCAGTTCCTGCATATTCGGTGTCCCCTTCCACTTGCTCATATTGAAGCAAGCATTGTGACACAGAATGCAAGGACGGATTTCTTCCTCTCGTCCTTCCAGCAGCTTCGTCACCCACTCCTGATCCGCCAAAAACGCGCGTGCAAAGCCGACACCGTCAATTGTGCCGGCAGCAACTTCCTTCGCCCCCACATAGGGATCCATGCGCCCTGCCGGAACGACAGGGATCGTCACGGCTTTTTTGATTTCCTTGACTTCGTCCAAATTGCAGTTTTCCGGCATATAAATCGGCGGATGGCACCAGTACCAGGCATCATAGGTGCCGTTATCGCAGTTGAGCATGTCATAGCCGGCATCCTGCAAATAACGTGCCGCCCAATGGGACTCTTCCATGTCCCGGCCGACCTCGGTGTATTCTTCCCCGGGAAGAGCCCCCTGACGGAATCCCTTGGTCTTGGATTCCACGGAATAGCGCAGAGAAACCGGAAAATCATCGCCACAGACGCGCTTAATCTCCCGGACAATATCCACCGGGAAACGATACCGGTTTTCCCGACTGCCACCGTAGGCATCCGTGCGCTTGTTGACGTACTTGAGCGTGAACTGATCCAGCAGGTAGCCTTCATGGACGGCATGCACTTCTACCCCATCCACCCCGGCATCCTTGAGGAGTTTTGCGCTTTTGCCAAACGCCTCCACCATCTGTTGGATTTCCTCAACGGTCATCGCACGAGAAGGCACTTTATCCGACCAGCGGTTGGGCGCAGCCGATGCCGAGGCAGTGATCTTGTCCAGATTCATGACGGGCTTTGAAAGGAAGCGCAAAACCGGATTCGTATAAAGTTTCTCCATCATGGGAGAAATCGTGAAGGAACGGCCGAATCCCGCCGTCAGCTGTACGAAAAGTTTGGCGCCTGTTTGATGGAATTTCGGCAACCATTTTGCCAGATCGTCGTACATCCGCTTATTTTTATACAACCACTGGCCATACATGGGGTTATACACCGGCTGGCATCCCGGAAGAACCAGTCCCACATGGTTTTCCGCGATGGTCTGAATAAAGTGTGCGCCGACCTCGTCAAAGTGGTTCTTTTCCATCCATCCCAGCAGATTCGTGCCACCCATCGAGGTGAGCACAATGCGGTTTTTGATTTCCACCTTGCCGATCTTCCACGGCGTAAAAAGCGGTGCGATCGCCTCGGGTGCATTTTTTTCCATTTCTGCTCTTGTGGTTATTCCCGTGGTCATGGTTTCCTCCTTTTTAATATAATTGCCTTATTTTTAGTGATGCTGATGACGCGATCTTCTTATTCTGATCGTGCGGATGGTGCGATCTCTTTATTCCTTAAGCAACCCCGTTATGCAAAGGTTATACGTGAAATCTCCCTTGGTGACGGCGTTGATTTTCCTGCCTTCCGGCTGAAACCCTACCTTTTCCAACACACGCCCGGATGCGCGATTGGGTTCATAATACAGTCCGGTGATGCGCACAATATCCAGCTGTGCAAAAGCCAGTCGACAGATTTCGCTTGCCGCGCGGGTCATAATTCCTTTTCCCCAGTAGGGCGTCAGCAGAATATAGCCGATGTTGGCATCCCGACGGGACATGCCCTCCCCTTTTTCTACGGAAATGTTGCCGACGATTTCGCCGTCCACAACAATAAGGCGCCACAAACCGGTCTTTCCCTCGTTTTCAGCCACCATATTGATCCACCAATCCGCAGATTCATCCGTATATGGGTCGGGAATGCGATCGGACAGATAGGTTCGATCGACGGCATTGCAGACTTTCTTCAATCCTTCTCTATCTTCTGCTGTCGGAATTTTCAGCTGAATGTCCATGTGGTCTCCTCTTATGATGCGTCTGAACAGGGAGTGTTTTTCCCGTCCAAGCGCTCACCTTTCCTGCACTTCTTTTCCGGAGAGATGTTCAATATCGATTTGGTACATCCGAACGCCGTGCCAACTTCTCTCCATGGCTTGAACGATCAGGTCTTCACTCGGATAATACTTGCGAGCAAATTGTACCAGCGCCGCCTTTGCCGGCTCCTCTTCTTCAATGGCATGGCATCGACCAAAGACAACGACGCTCTCTACGTAGGGCGCCCACTCTTCTTTTCGAATGCTCTCATTTCCATAAACCGTAAAACACACTTTATCGGAGGCATTCAGCGCATCGACTTTATGGCCGGCCTTTGCGCTGTGAAAAATGATCCTTTGTGCATCTTCATCGTACCAATAATTGATCGGAATGGCGTAAGGATAACCTTCGTCGCCGTTAACGGCCAGAACCCCTCGCCGGGCACTCCTTAGCAGCGCTTTCGCCTGGTCCATTGTCCGTTCATTTTTCTTTCTTCGCAGGGGACGAAACATATTTTCTCCTTGAAACATATTTTCTCCTTTCGTAAATCGGGCTTCTATGTGTTTTTTGGGTTTATTTTCTTTTCCAGTTTTGCTGACGCTTCTGGTCTTTGGGCGTTTCTGCCCCGGCACGTCGAAAGGCGGAGCGCCGGCATGGTTGATGCTTATGCCTTTGCGCATCACGCTGCAATAAGCCGAGACGCTGCACGAGCAGAATTGATGTTCATACTTTACCCGATCGCATCGAACTTATCTCCTGATGTCAAAAAAGATAGTAATAATGCGCCCGTAGCCCCGGCTGGCAAGAGGCGTAGCATCCAGCCAGGGTTTGTTGTGGACTTCCCGACCCTGGCTGGCGAGCAGCATTTGATCCAGCCAGGGTCCGTTGGAGGATGCTTGACCCTGGCTGACGCGCGTCGTTTGGTCCAGCCAGGGTTTGTTTGGCCTGCCCAGCCCTGGCTGGCGAGCAGCATTTGATCCAGCCAGGGTTTGTTATGGCCTGCTCAGCCCTGGCTGGCGAGCAGCATTTGATCCAGCCAGGGTTTGTGATCGCCTGCTCAGCCCTGGCTGGCGAGTGGCATTTGATCCAGCCAGGGTCCGCTATGGCCTGCTTGACCCTGGCTAGCGCGCGTGGTTTGATCCAGCCAGGGTCGGATGACTCCTCGGCCCAAGTCTGCCGGTAGATAACCGGCAAATCGCCGCCGAACGCCCAAATGGAATGGCTTGGAACACAGGTGGAACAAAGCTTATGCGATAATAAAGGAGCAATGAAAGGCAGAGCGAATTACCTGCGAAGAGGTGAATCATGAATGGCCAACGTACATCAAAAGAGGGAAAATTTACAAAAAAAAGAAAAGTATCTAATGAAAGAAAAACCACAATAGAAAGAAAAGCCGCAAAAGAGAAAAAAGTGTCAAACGAGATTGCCGAATACTTGGAGGAATTGAAGCGGCGCCTTGCTGAGCTGCAATCTGAGCAGGTTCCCGGAAAACTGGAAATAAAAACGAATGGTAAGCGACCGGAATACTTTTATTGCACAAGATAGGGCGGCGTTAAGCGCCGCGAGTACATTCCAAAATCCCGGCAAGAGGAGGTGAAACGACTCGCGCAGCAGGCGTACAATAACCGAATAGAACGAGTTTTGAACGCCTTATCAAAAAAACGAAGTTTGTCTTACAGGCAAATCGAGTGGACGATTGATGGCGTGTACCAGAATCTACATCCCTTGCGACAGGCGCTCGTGGTTCCTGTGCAGGAAACCGCCGAGCAACAGTTTGCCGCTTGGAAGGTGAAGCCGTATCAAGGGTTGACATTTCGGGAAGGCGACCCGGATGGCATCCTGACTAATAATAATGAACGGGTGCGATCAAAGTCAGAAAAGATTTTGGCCGATCTCTTTCTTGCCCAGGGAATTTTCTATAAATATGAGTGTCCGTTGTTTTTGCGCGACGAAAAAATCTTCTATCCTGACTTTACCTTTTACCATCCGAGGCGCAAGCAGGAAATCTACTGGGAACATTTCGGACGAATGGATCTGCCAGAATATGCGTTACGGTCTGCGAGCAAAATTCGCACGTATGAACGCAATGGTATTTTTCTTGGAGACCGACTGATTGCTACCTTTGAAGGGGATAGTCTTATTCTGGATAGCCGTAGTGTTCAAGACCTCATTGATCACTATGAATTGCGACTTTGCACACGCTGAACCGAATACGTTACGCCCGTCCCAGTGCCTTCTACTTTTACCACCGGCAAATGGAAACGAGAAACGCTAAGCCAGATGTAGAAACACCCTTTACGCGATCTATTTCTTAAGAAAGTCGCTCTCCTCGATCGTCTTGAGAAGATAGGAAAGGTCATCGTAGCGAGAGTCGTCGGAGGAGGAGCCAAGACTTACGATTAAAAACTCTTTTTCCCCTGTGCGGTAAAGGACAACAAGGTTGTAGTCGCCTGCCAAAGACCCCGTTTTAATTCCTTTCACTTTTTCGTTGTAATAGGGATCATTCGGGTCGAGGAATCGGTTCGTATTTTTCCAGGATTTTGTCGTTCCATCTGCCAATGTCGCCACATACGTGGACTGCGAAATGATTTCACGAAACCAAGATTCCTCTAACAAAGTCTCACAAACGTGTTGCAGATCGACGGCGGTCGTGCTCCCTTCAAAATCATAGCCGCTGGGATCAAACAGACAGGTGTCCGTCCAGCCTTTCTGTTGCAAATGCATGCGCAAATCGTCCAGAAACAAACGAATCCGATCGTCACTGTTTGTTGCATCCGGATGCTGGACTCCGCCAATATAATCCGCCACAACATACGCAGCGTCATTTCCCGACGGAACGAGCATAGCGGCAAAAAGATCCCGCAAAGTATAGGTTTCTCCGGCTTGCAGGTATGCCAAGGAAGAACCTTCTTTAACATGAAGCAAGGACTCCTCTTCGACAGTGATAAGCGTGTCCGACGATGCAATCGTACGTGCATACTCAATCGTAAATAGTTTGGCAAGGCTTGCCGGACTTTGTTTTTCCGTTTTCTGCTTTTCTACAAAAACGGAATTGTTGCTTCGATCAACCAAGATCATCGCTTTCGCGTTATATCCGTTTTTCGCACCTGCGCTTTGTCGATAACGCCAAGCGGAAAAGTCATCTTTCCACTTGCGAAAATGTTCCGGCTGCACCGCGTAAAATAAAAAACCGCTGACGGCAAACAGAAAAACGAAAAGAAAAACAAATCGTGTTCTGCGCCGGGAATGCCGTTTTTTTCGACTCCCACTCTCTCTCATCCCTATTCCCCTTTCTGTCGACCGATGGTATTCGTTTAATCTCCCCGCTACCCCTAAGCCCTTGACGTTGGACTAAGCACCTGCAATGGCGAGAGCATGGTCGATGCGGAAATCCAATGCCATCCCTAAGGCCGTGGCATTAAGACCTTGGCATTAAGACCTTGGCGTTGAGCAAATCACTCTACCGCTGTTTAGCCTGTACCACCAACCAAATTGCTTACGTCTCATTTTACCAAGGCCAATTTTGCGGAAATTTATGAAATCGAAAGAAAGTTTTAAGATTTCGCCCTGCCTTGGCCGGTGATTTTTCGCAAATGGGTAAAGGACAAGTTAAGGTCAGGCATGGCCGACACATGACTGTCCAATTGCCGGCCAATCGGGACAACCGGAAAAGAAGGCCTTGAAAACGTGCATTTTCCGCCATTCTAATTCCGACGAATTTCAT
This sequence comes from Murdochiella sp. Marseille-P8839, assembly GCA_019753405.1. GTDB lineage: Bacteria > Bacillota > Clostridia > Tissierellales > Peptoniphilaceae > Murdochiella. Next base: position 7,048 of record JAIKLF010000003.1, read on the forward strand.
CGGAATTAGTTGCATACGCCGAATAATTGGATTAGAATGTAGGGGAAGTGCAACAGATTCAAATGTTGTCAAGCGTGCGGCGAAACGGTGGGAACGTGAAAACGTTTTGTTTGTGCGTAGGAGTAGGCAAAAAGGAGGAAGTATGGGATATCAGCTGACACAGGAACACGAAGCGCTCCGTAAGATCGTTCGTGATTTTGCGGAAAAGGAAATCAAACCGATTGCTTTCCGACTGGATCAGGGTGAGGAATTTCCGGAAGAAATCGTCCAGCACATGGGCGAAATGGGATTGATGGGCATTCCGTACGAGAAAGAGTATGGCGGCCAGGGACTGGATGCGACCAGCTATGCAATTACCGTAGAAGAGCTGTCCCGCGTGGATGGTGGTGTCGGCGTCATCTGCTCGGCACATACTTCCCTCGGATCATGGCCGATCTGGGCATTCGGTACCGAAGAACAGAAACAAAAATACTTAGTTCCTCTGGCAAAAGGTGAGAAAATCGGCGCATTCGGTCTGACCGAAGAGCATGCCGGCTCAGATGCCAGCGGAACACAGACGACGGCTGTCCTGGAGGGAGATCACTACGTATTGAACGGTGGCAAGATCTTCATTACGAACGGCTATCGTGCAGATACTTACGTTATCTTCGCGGTCACCAGTCCGGAAAAAGGCAACCACGGCATCAGTGCCTTCATTGTTGAAAAAGACTTCGAGGGCTTTACTTTCCCGACACAATATGACAAACTCGGCATTCGCTCCTCGATAACCTCCGAGCTCAGCTTCAAGAACGTCATCGTTCCGAAAGAGAACCTGCTCGGAAAAGAAGGCGAAGGCTTCAAGATTGCGATGGCAACGCTTGACGGCGGTCGTATCGGCATTGCCTCCCAGGCATTGGGCATTGCGCAAGGCGCATTCGAAGCAACCGTCAACTATACGCGTGAGCGCATCCAGTTTGGACAACCGATCGCGGCAAACCAAGGCGTCAGCTTCAAGATTGCCGATATGGCCACGCGTATCGAGGCTTCCCGTCACCTGATCTATCAGGCAGCCGAGCTCAAGACCAAACACGAAAAATACACCAAAGAAGCCGCTATGGCGAAAATGTTCGCTTCGGATACGGCGATGTGGGTCACCACGGAAGCGATCCAGCTGCACGGCGGAAACGGCTTCATCAAGGGCTTTGATGTAGAACGTATGTTCCGCGATGCCAAGATTACGCAAATCTACGAAGGTACCAACGAAATCATGCGCGTCGTCATTGCCGGCCAAATCATCGGCCGCATCGGACGCAAGAAGAAAGCCGCGATGGTAGCGGATACCGGCAAAGCCGGCGCCGTCACCGGACCGCGCAAGAACATCATGTTTGAAGGCACGCCGGAAGAGCAGGTAAAACAGCTCGTTGAAGCACTCAAGAAAGACGGCTATGCCTTTGATACAACCGTCGATGTCTATGCTCCGGTGGATGAGGTCGAACGCCTCGTTTCCGTTGGCCAAGGCATTGGCGACAAAGAAAACATGGCCGTTGCTGAAGAATTGGCGAAGGCTGTTGGCGGTGCCATTTCGAGCTCCCGTCCGGTAGCCGAAACGCTCGGCTATCTGCCGATCGAACGCTACGTCGGTATGTCCGGTCAGAAATTCAAGGGCAACCTCTACTTTGCCATGGGCATTTCCGGTGCCGGCCAGCATCTGCGCGGCATCAAGGAAGCGGCAACCATCGTGGCGGTTAACACCGATGCGAGCGCGCCGATCTTTGCGAATGCCGACTACGGCATTGTGGGCGACATCATGGAAATCATGCCGCTGTTGACGGAAGCGCTGGAGCAGGGTCAGGAACGTCATCCGGCCGAAACCTTCGAGAAGAAAAAGCGCAACGTCCCGCAAGATCCGCGTACGAAATCCGGTATCTATGTCTGCAACGGTTGCGGTCATGAATATGATCCGGCCAAGGGCGATCCGGATAGCGGTATCGCTCCGGGAACGCCGTTTGATCAGCTTCCGGACACCTATCTGTGCCCGAAGTGCGGTGACCCGAAGAGCGGCTACATCTCGATTGAAGATTAGTCGATCCCGATAACAAACTGCACCGATCAAGAACGCACAAAAAGAAAGGTTAAGGAGGATTTGCATGGCAAATGTTCGTGAAGTCGTAAAAGATTTATATTGGATCGGGGTCAACGATCACCGTACCGATATTTTTGAGAGAATTCATCCCATTCCGGAAGGCGTAAGCTACAACTCCTACGTCCTTTTGGATGAGAAAACGGTCCTGTTTGATACGGTCGACTTTGAGTTTGCACCGTATTTCCTGGACAATCTGGCCTATGTTCTGGGCGATCGTCCGTTGGACTACATCATCATCAACCACTGGGAGCCGGATCATGCCTCGACGTTCCAGGAAGTCATCCTGCGTCATCCGGAGGCCACCGTTATTTCGACGGAAAAGGGCTTCTACTTCATGTCCCAGTTCAACTATCACTGCGATAAGCGCATCACGGTAGGCACCGGCGATACGTTCAGCTCAGGCAAGCACAACTTCGCTTTCGTGCAAATGCCGATGGTGCACTGGCCGGAACCGATGGCAACGCTGGATACCACCAACGGCGTGCTCTTCAGTGCCGATGCATTCGGCTCGTTCAAGGCGATTGACGGCAAACTCTTCGATGACGAAGTGAATTGGGATCGTGATTTTCTTGAGCCGGGACGTCGTTATCTGACAAACATCGTCGGCAAATACGGTGCCTACGTTCAGGCTGTCCTGAAAGTGGCGGCAACGCTGCCGATCAAGATCATCTGCCCGCTGCACGGTGTCATTTGGAGAAAGAACCTGGGCTACATCATCGACAAGTATGACAAATGGTCCAGCTACACGCCGGAAGATAATGGTGTCATGATTGCCTACGGCTCCATGTATGGCAACACCGAGCAAGTCGCACAGAAGCTTGCTTCGGAAGTCGTCCAGCGCGGCATCACCGATGTCACGGTCTGGGATGTGTCCAACACGCATATGTCCTACCTCATTTCGGAAGCCTTCCGTGTCGGCCATATCATCCTGGCCTGCCCGACCTACAACCTGGGCGTCTATCCGCCGATGAAAAATTTCCTGAACGACATGGTCGCTCTCAACATGCAGAAGCGTACCGTCGGCATCATCGAGAACGGCACCTGGGCGCCGACCTCGGGTGAAGAGATGAAGAAGATTTTGGATCAGATGTTCGAAATCTACTATCTCGATTCTGAAGTCTCGTTCATGTCCTCCCCGGATGAGAACACCGACAAAGAGCTTGCTGCTTTGGCCGATGCCATCGTCGCTTCGGTTAAGAAGCAGGAAAAGTAATATAACTTCTAAGAAAGTTAACCAGCAGCGCCGCCTGTCTTACGGGCGGCGCTGCTTTTATGTGTCTTCGGCCTGTACCTCTTTCCTTGTCATCACGTAGCCGAAAATGATCTATAATACAAAGTGATGGATTATCATTTCTGTATATTTTTAAGGAGGAAATAGAATGAATCGCAAAAGTACCCCCATGTATAAAAAACGGTATCTTATACATGGACTGCTATGCGCGTTTTTCGCGTTATTTCTGATTGGTCTTTTTCCGCAACAAGTAAAAGCGGAAGATCCACCCATTACAATTTCTTCGTTTGAAGATTTAAAGCCGTATTTGATGAAAGGCGAGTATGCTGCCGATTTTACCGATCCAAAGCCCAAAGCGCTGCTCCTGAAAGCCGGCAAGTACGAGTTGCAAAACGATATTTCCATTGATGTATCGGATGCCTATTTTGCCGATAAGCAGGATGAAATTGCGCATGGCTTGCTGTCGTTTGACGACAAGCAAGGCGAATTCTCCATTAATGGGAATAACCATAAGATCTCATTTACCGGCACAAAGCAGGTTCCGTTGTTCCAGGGGATTCGCGCACACGCATTTACGTTGAAAAATCTTCAGGTGGAGTACGCGGGAAGCCTTAAAGGCTATGGTCTGGTCGGCGAAGCGGTTTTATTTGCGGAGTTACCAACGGATGCGAACGGGTTTGATATCCACAGCGCCCTGATGAAAAATATCAAGGTGAAGGTCAATGGAAATATTGAATCCGATGAGGTGTGGGGAATCATTCCTGCCGATAACCATTTTATGAATCAATTTCGTGAGGGGCAAATTGCTGCCGGTCTTTCGTGGTATCTGGAAAAAACGACTTTGGATAACATTGATGTGGAGGTAACCGGAAATATCGGGTCGGATACTCTACCGAAAGAAGTCCATTGGAAATCCGGTGCTGCCGGTCTGACGTTCCATTGGGGCAAGAAGATGCCCACGCCGGGGACACCGTCGGGCGATGCGATTTATAAAAATCAGGATACAAGTAAACTCAAACAAGCAGGATATATAGAGAACGTCAATATCCATGTGGGCGGAAATATTCAAGCCACCGGTTATTCGCACGGCTATGCCTGGGGTGTTTCGAATGACTTGGGTGAAGCTTGGGTGGAGAACCTGCATCTCAAGGTAGATGGGGATATTGTGACCAAGCTGAATGCAGGCAATCCAAATCCGGAAAATTCAGAGGCGCCTGCAGCGAGCGGAATCAGCGATGAAATCGGCGTGTTCATGAATTCCTCTCTCGAAGTCAACAACATTCGAATAGAAGCCGATCCCGCTATGCCACAAACCGATGAGTTTGCGACGATGTATGTATGCGCCTCTACGAACAGCAAAGGCTGGTATGAAAATCTGTCGAATTGCCAATTTACGGTCAAAGGCAAGATGAGTATGAATACGCCGTTCCGGAATACCATGGGGCTTGGCTTCGGGAATGGATGGAACAGCAATGGGAAAGATGGCGTCGATTTTCTGCAGGTTCTGGAAAATAACAAGATTTCCGTTGGCGGTGTCGAAATCAAGAATGATAAGAGCACGCAGGTCGCCTTTCTCGGTCTTGCGCAAAAAGCCTATGCCGGAAATGAAACGCACGCGGATAGACCGACACTTCCTGAAGTAAGCGCAAAAGAAAACACCCTTACGGTCGGGGATGTAAACATTGATGCGCCAAACGCCTATACGATGCTCTATCCCTTTATGATGGAAGCCACGAACGCCAAAGACAACACCGTGACATACGGCAATATTACGACAAATGCCGATTATGTGATGTTTTCCGGTCTTGGCGAATTGCGTGCGACAAAGCCGAAGAACACGCCCCACGCCTGTGTAACCAAAGGCAACCGTCTGACATTTGATGATATACAGCTCACGGGAAAAAGAGTTGGCAGCGTTTCTTTAATGGCTGGAGCGCAGGAAGCGGATCAGCCGATGGAAGACTGTGTGGTGAAGGCAAAGTCGCTTGACGTAAAAATGACCGATGCGACGGCAGCGAAAGGCACGCCGATGATCGCCGGCATTGCCGCTTATCAGCAAGGGACGATTACCGATTGCCGTGCGTATATCGGCAATGTTTCGATAGCCAATGCGTCGAAAAGACCGCTGTATGTGGGCATGGGAACCGCATTCGGTAAAAATGCTGAGTTGAAGAACTCTTCCGTCTTTATCGATAAAGATTTCCTTGTTCAGACAGACGAAGTGAAGTATGCCGGCGGATTCTTCGGCTACGCGAATGGCATGAAGATTGACAACTGTGACTATCAAATTAATGGAAAAAATAGCGTTGCACAAAACAACAAAGGCGTGTTTGGCGGCTTTATGGCATATAATAACAACTCTACGATTACCAATACGAGAAGTTTGTTGCTTAACGACTGGGGCGTATTTGTAGGCTTTTCCAATGGCGGAACCCTGGATGGCATAGCGCATTACGTGAACCAGCCCAATCCGATGTATTGGTCTGCTTTGTTAGGAGCGCATAAGACGAATCAGCCGACCATTAAAAACTCCACGCTACTGGTCGATAAGGAAAACGCCGATAATGAGCTCTATCGTACCGCAAGTGTTTCTGCGGAAAGCGGCAATAACTTTGTTACGGTCGTAGGCAAGAAAGACGGAGCGTTGCGCACCAACCGCGAAGTGTTTACCACGGCGGAAAAGGAAATTCAGGTCAATGGCAATATGGTGAGCGTCGTGGCAAAGACAGACACTTCGGAGGGAACCGGTTTTATCGCCAAGCGCGATTTCCAGGATACGTACTGGAATGAGGAAATTGGCGAATACACCATCGGCGATGCCGAAAAGAATTTTGCCTATCTCCTTGCTACGACTTTTGGGGATGTTACGGCGGTCGGAAACGACGCTGACGTTATTCAGGATGGCATGAACCGGGCATCGTTAGCAGACTATATTCACCGTCATGCCGGTGCAAAGACGCAGGCAGGGGCGTACATTGACCTTTTGGGACTTAAAGGAGATGAGTGGACGCCAGATCCCATCGCACTCGGTGGCGAAAATGCGCTGAAAGTTACGAAGAAAGTCGAGGGGCATGACAGCGAAGCGGACTACAGTTTCACACTTACGCCGACGACAAATAATCCGGAAGGCACGACTTTGCAGGCGATGACGGCGACGACGCAGGGTGTGATTACCAAAGATACGCAACAAGAAGTGTCTTTTGCGGACATTGAATTCACGAAGGCAGGCACATTCACCTTTACCGTCAAAGAAACGGGAACAGCCCCTGCGAATTGGACGTACGATCAAGCGGAAAAAACTATTACAGTTACCGTAACACAGAATGCGCAAGGCAATCTGGAAGCCGCAGTAGAAGGGAATAATCCGACCATTGTGAACAGCTACCAGGAAAATCCGAATCCGCCTCAGCCGGATACGCCCAAGCCGGTAACACTGGACGGCGATCAGGCGCTTGCCGTCACCAAGATGGTAAAGGGCAAGAATGCCTCGGAAAAATTCTCCTTTGTGCTGACCGCCGAGGCCTCGAATCCGACAGGTTGTGATTTGGTTGCCTCAAAAACGATAGCAACTAACGGAACCATTAACGATGGGGAAAAGCAAGAGCTTCGCTTTGACGCAATTACCTTTACGAAAGAAGGAACGTTCCGCTTTACGCTGCGAGAAAACAAAGGACACGCTTCCGGCTGGATCTATGACACCAAAGCGCATACCATTACAGTGGTCGTCACGAATGACGGACAGGGCAATCTTGTCGCCAAGGTGCAGGACAATAATCCGGTGATTACGAATACGTACAAAAAATCGACACCACCGGTGGGACCGGGCAAACCCGATCCATCCCAACCGGATCCGGATACGCCGAATCCTCCTGAACCGGACACGCCGAATCCGGATACGCCGAACCCCGATAAGCCGAATCCGAACAAACCCGGCGATTCGAGTGAACCATCGAAGCCGAATAAACCGGCTTCGCCAAAACCCACTCATCCCTCTAAGGAAATAGCGCCGAAATCGGGTGACGTCGGCATTCTCGGCGCAGCAGCAATGTCCGGTATATGTGCCTTGGCTTTTGTTCTTAACAAGAAAAAAAATAATAAGTAATAGAGAGGGTTGTTGAAGAAGCAGTCCCTAGAGAGAGGACTCCGGTGTAATAGCCGGATCCTCTCTTTTTTTCTGTTTTTCTGCATCCGGTTAAAGTCGGATAAGGTGCCGACTTTTAATTTCGTGTTGGATGTCATACCGGCCGGGGGCCGAGTGATAGTACCGGCATCATCTGGTGCTGTCCATGTCCTCAGCATCGACAAGGTTACGCCGGCCGTCGGCCGGCTAATGGTGTCGGCATCATCTGGTACTGTCCATGTCCTCAGCATTGCCAAGGTGACGCCGGCCAGCGGCCGGCTGATGGTGCCGGCCTGCGGCCGACGATTCCTTTTTATTCCGACCATTTCAGCCGTTTAGCGATAATCTGCCGTACCGATTCGTAATTCAAATATACCTTCCCGGATTCAAAAGAAGCCAACAAGCGATCGCCTAAATGGATGCCGTTTATTTCATATTGTTTGATTTTTTCCAGCGTGCGGTTCGCATAATCCGGATCATCCATCCGTCCGAAATGTTCCCAATAAATTTCTTCCATGGTCATCGGATCCAAAAACGTAAAGTCGGGATAAATGGGACGATCTTTCTGAATAAATAGAGGGCATTCATATTTGTAGGGAATGCCGGCATCATAAAACATATCTGCCAATATCTTTTCCGTCTTAGAGCGGACAACTTCGCCGCGCTTTGTTTTCATCTCTATAGAAGCTTTCGGCATCGGATTCGGCGAAAAGGGCTGCTTCATCCACCGGGCAAGGATTTGCTTTTTCGTGGGTTGAAGAGGAGAAAATAGATCTTTTCGTGCCTCATGCAGGTTGTCATAAAGCCGATCGATTTCGTCCTCATGAAAGACTTGATTCAGTTGATGAAGAAGCGGAATACGCTCAGCAAGCAGGTGTTCCAACTTTTTATAATACGCTTTGCCGGCAAGGTTTTTGGCGAAGGAGATATCCGAAATGCGAATGTATTTTCGTGTTACTTTTCCACTCTCTTCATCATAAAAGCAGTGATAATAATAAGGGCGACGATGTCTGGGCCGAATCTCAAGCCAGCCCTGTTTTTTCGGCTGCTGGAACTTCTTAAGACTTCTCTGAAGGAAACGGTATTTTCTCTCTAGTGCTCTTAATTGCTCACTCAGGCCAATCATATTCTCTCCTTTTTTCTATAGATGCTTCCTTCATGCACAGCGTACGCCCCGTGCCAATTAGAGTATAAAAGATTTGGCTCAAAAATTCGGTTCCTTTCCGTCTCAATTGGCGTTCTTCATGTTTCTATTTAAAGCATGCGAAAATGTTACGAGCGGGTGTAGAGGGGTTTTGCTATTTTTGACAAAAACGCTCTACAGGTTTTCAAGCGGTTGTAGAGGGGTTCCTCCATTTTCGGCAAAAACGCTCTACAGATGCGCGGACAAGTGTAGAGTGGTTTTTCCATTTACAACAAAAACGCTCTACAAGTTTTCAAGCGGGTGTAGAGGGGTTTCTCCATTTTCAGCAAAAACGCTCTATAGATGCGCGGACGAGTGTAGAGTGGTTTTGCTATTTTCAACAAAAACGCTCTACAGGGGCACGGACAGATATAGAGTGGTTTCCTCATTTTCCGCAATAACGCTCTACAAGTGCGAAGACAGGTGTAGAGGGTTTTTTCCATTTTTGACAATTCCACTCTATACGTATCAATATGGAGCCGGCCTTCGGCCGGCAGTTTGAAAACGCCGCCGAAGGCGGTTCCACTCCAACCGCGCCGCCAGCACCATTTCCAGCGGCGCTCCGCCTCCAACCACGTCGCCAACAGCATTTCCAGCGGCGCTCCACCTCCAACCGCACTGCCAACAGCATTCCCAGCGGCGCTCCGCCTTCCAACTGCGCCGCCAACAGCATTTCCAGCGGCGCTCCGCCTTCCAACTGCGCCGCCAACAGCATTCCCAGCGGCGCTCCACCTCCAACCGCACTGCCAACAGCATTCCCAGCGGCGCTCCGCCTACATATCTCGCCCACTTACCCACACGAACTCCGCACCACGCAACACATCTTGCCCGCACCCCACGCGCCGGCCATCCGTTCGCGCACCGCATCTTCGGCGAGCCGGAAATGCGCCATCTGCAAGCACCCCCTCCGAGGCGAAGCCGGCGGCGCGCGAACGGATAGCCGGCGCAATTCCCCACTTTTCCATAATATAAATTTGTGCTATACTATTCTCGTAACAGAAATGAGCAACATCCTGTGGGTGCCGCTAAGCGGTAGTTTTTATCTGAACACCTGGCTGTGAGCGGGTTCATGCGTTGTCTGATGTGGCACGATGAATCATTAAACGGCGAGGGAGACAGAGTTCTTACAAGAAAGAATTTCAAACAACAGCATCAACCACCACACGATTGTACAGCACGGAGTCTTCTCACGGCCAAGGCAATCTTTTTTTGGTTCGGAAGACACCGTGTCCGCGAATGCGAGGTGTCTTTATGAAATTCTTGTCGAAAAAGTCATGGAAGAATCAGCCCATGCAGCTGCTACGTCGTTTTGCGACGTGGATGAACTTATCCGTTTCGGATCTTTTTTTAATGGTTCTGGGCAATCTGACTATGGCTTTTGCCCTCTATAACATCCACATACCATCCCGAATTACCGAAGGCGGTGTTCTTGGTGGCGTTGTCCTGTTGAATAAGGTTTTTGGGCTGGATCCGGCCATTTTGAGCGTTGTCTTGGACTTTACCCTTTACGGGCTGGGCATTCTTCTTTTGGAACGCGGATTTTTGAAAAAGGCTGTGTTTTCCACACTTTCCTATGCCACTTCCTTGAAGATTTTTTCCGCGATCGGTCCGGTTTTGCCGTCCCTTGAAAATGCGCCTTATCTGGCTGCCATCGTCGGTGGATTACTTCTTGGTGCAGGATGCGGTCTTGTTGTTACCCGAGGCGGCGCTGCCGGTGGAGACGACTGCCTCGCCTTGATCCTCAAAAAACGCACGTCGCTGTCGTTAAGCGGAGCGTACTTCATCAGCGACGCGGTAGTCCTTGGTCTATCCTTTTTCGTCTATCTGCCGGCACAGAACCTGCTGTGGTCCTTTCTTACGACCCTCATCTCGTCATTTGTGGTCGGACAATTTGAGCTACGTCTGCCGAAGCCGGAAGCTCTTGCCATGCCCATGAAGCAGCGAACCGATGCGTCCAACGCGCGCGCCTGAATAAACCAAGAAACCGCGACGTTTTCGGTTTTCTCCGTTTCCCTTCCGTTATAATGATCTTAAAAAAACGGATATAATGATCTTGAAAATGCGGAAAAGGAGGTTGCCGTGAAACGTCGCTTTTTTGTTGTGTTGCTGCTTCTATTTCTGCTGTGTCCTTCCCTATCCCACGCCGACATGGGGCCTAAGCCATACGTTTCGGTGCATATCACCGGATCGGACAAGCGCTACTACGCGACCTTGTTATCTTCCTCTGCAGAATATGGTCCATGGAGAGCGAATGCGGTCTGGACCACCGATGCGCCGGATGCCATTCAGCAAAAATTTCAGCAGTTTACACTTCCCGAAGACTATTATTTTTTAGGCTATGTAGCGGAAGCGGCCCCTCGCGATTTTCGTTGGGGCTACTATCCGCCGGAAACGTTTCGCATCCTCCTTTATGACGACAAAGCGGATCATTTTTTGCTGAGTGCGCCGCTCACGCGCCACGCTTTACAAAATGAGTATACCGTCACCGTAAAAGAAGACCGCATCACCGACATTCGTTTCCGCTATGACTATCTGGCGGATGTTCCGAAGCTTCTGGCGCTGATCGTCGGTACGATCCTGATTGAGCTCGCGGTCGCCTACCTGATGGGCATCCGAGATGCAGCATCACTCCGCTACATCGCCCTCGTGAATCTCGGTACGCAGGCGCTTCTCCATCTTGGCTTGTGGTTCATCGGTTTCCGACTGGGGACAACCGGCATCATGCAGGTCATGCGCCCTGTCTTGTTGCTTCCTCTGGAAGCCCTGGTCCTCGGCATTGAAGCTTTTCTCTACCGCAGAAAACTGCCAAAAGAACAGCACCCCGTTCGCTATGCCGTAATTGCCAATCTGGTGAGTTACGCGGTCAGCCTGCTGATCCCGTAACGCGATGCAGAATCGAAGAAACGGAATGAAAAAGGAGCCGTTAACGGCTCCTTTTTGATGGATAAAATTCTTTCCGCTTTTTCTACTTCTGTAGCGTCTCCATGGCGGAAACCACGCGCGCAACAGCCTCGTCCACCGACACATCCTCGTTGGTCATTTCACGGCGCGTGGAGTATTCTACCATACCATCGGCGGCATTGCGGCCGACGGTGATGCGCAGCGGAATGCCGATGAGGTCCCGGTCATTGAATTTCACGCCCGGACGCTCATCACGGTCGTCGAGAAGAACCTCGACGCCTTCCTTTTCAAGGCGCTCGTAAAGCGCGTCAGCAAGTTGCATCTGGGTTTCGTCGTTGGTTTTCATGACGGTAATCATCACGTGATACGGGGAAGCGATGAGCGGCCAGATCATGCCCTTCTCATCGTGATTTTGTTCGATGATGGCCGAAACCACACGGGTTACGCCGATGCCGTAAGAGCCCATCACGAGAGGACGAGCGACGCCGTTTTCGTCTAATACCGTTGCGCCGAGAGCTTCGGAATATTTCGTTCCGAGCTGAAAGATGTTGCCCACTTCGATGCCGCGGGCAAACTGCAGCGGATTGCCGTGAACGGGGTCGAGATCACCTTCGGCAACCATCCAGAGATCCTCCGCAATTTCACCGTCAAAATCACGGCCGAAATTGACATTTTTCAGGTGTGTATCCGCCTTATTCGCGCCGCAGACGAGGTTTGCACGCGTCGTGACAGCCGCATCGAAAATGGTGCGCACCGTATCGGGAAGACCGACTGGACCGGTAAAGCCTGCCGGGGCGCCCGTCACACGTTCGATGGTTTCATCGTCGAGCATCTCAATTTCATGCTCCGGTTTGTGCAAATAGGCGATGAGCTTGGACATATTGAGTTCACGCTCCGCCGGCATAAAGACGAACACCGGCTCGCCACTAACGCGCAGACAAATGGCCTTGATCATCTTGTGCGCCGGAATGTGCAAAAAGTTTTTCAACTCCTCAATCGTATGGGCATTCGGTGTGTCAAGCGTCTCGACCGGCAAGGGTTCTTCCGCCGGATACGTCGGCTTCCGCATCGCCGCCTTTTCATCCGTCGCGGCATAGCCACCTTCCGCATAGACGATAACGCCCTCACCGATTTCGGAAAGCGCGGTAAATTCGTGCGACACACGGCCACCCATTGCGCCGGAATCGCCCTGCACGACGCGGTAGTTGATGCTCAGACGATCAAAAACACGTACATAGGCATCCCACATCACTTGATAGGCGGCTTCCAGCCCTTCCTGATCGATATCAAAGGTGTAGGCATCCTTCATCAGAAACTCGCAGGAACGGTTGATGCCAAAGCGCGGACGCTTCTCATCGCGGTATTTCCAGCCGATCTGATAGAGGTTGAGTGGCAGCTGTTTATAGCTGCGCAATTCTTCTTTCACCAGGTCGGTAAAATATTCCTCCGCCGTGGGGCCGAGAGCAAACTCTTTTTCATGGCGATCCGTCAACTTGAACATCTCCGGACCGAAAGTATCCCAACGACCGGAGGCTTCCCAGATCTCCTTCGGCTGCAGGTTCGAGACGCGAATTTCCTGGGCACCCGCCCGATCCATCTCTTCACGCACCACCTCTTCAATCTTGCGCACGACACGATAACCTAACGGTAAATACGTGTAAATGCCGGAAGCGGCTTTGCGAATCATGCCGGCACGAAGAAGCAGCTGATGGCTGGGGACTTCCGCATCCCCCGGCACTTCGCGCAGCGTCGGCATATAGAAGCGTTTCATTCTCATGTTATTCTCCCTTCGCTTCCTGCTGGGCATGCCAGTTCAGGTACGCGTCCACAAACGGATCGAGATCGCCGTCCATCACTTTTTCAATGTTGCCCGTCTCCTCACCGGTACGATGGTCCTTTACCATCGTATACGGTTGAAACACATAGGAACGAATCTGGGATCCCCACGCGATCTGTTTATAGGATCCTTGAATATCTTCGATCTTTTCGCGGTGTTCCTCTTCCTTGATCTGCACGAGCTTGGCGATGAGCATTTCCATCGCTTTGGCACGGTTCTGAATCTGGGAACGTTCATTCTGACACGTGACAACCACACCGGTCGGCAAATGCGTAATGCGAATGGCGGAATCGGTAGTGTTGACGTGCTGACCGCCGGCTCCGGACGAACGATAGGTATCCACCTTGATGTCCTTGTCATCGATCTGAATCTCGCCCGTGTCCTTTAAGACGGGATAGACGTCCACGCTCGCAAACGAGGTGTGGCGGCGGCTTTGCGAATCAAACGGCGAGATACGCACCAAGCGATGTACCCCCTTTTCGCCTTTGCAATAGCCGTAGGCATCGTAGCCCTTAATCTCAAATTGCACCGACTTGATACCGCCCGTTTCTTCCGTATTGATGTCGGTTAGTGTCACCTTCCAGTCCTTGGTCTGGAACCAGCGCTCATACATACGCATAAGCATTCCGGCCCAGTCCATAGCTTCGGTACCGCCTGATCCGGCATGAATGGAAAGATAGCAGTCGTTGGCATCGTAATCGCCGGAAAGCAGCGCTTTTTTGGAGAGCGCCTCCAGCTTTTTTTCCATCTGTGCCAACGCATCGGTCAAATCGTCTTTTTCTTCCTGGTATTCGTCTTCACTAAAGAGTTCCACCAGACCGTTCAGATCTTCATAGGCGGTCTCGATTTCCTGATAGGCATCGACATTCGCCTTTTTGCCGTTAAGCTCCACCATCACGCTTTGTGCCGCATCGGAATCATTCCAAAAATCGGGCTCTGCTGTCTTTTGGCTTAATGACTTGACGGATTCCTCTAAGCCGGCAATGTCAAAGAGAGCTCCTTAGCTCACTCAAATGCACCCGGACGGTTTCCAGATGCTGTCGCATTTCATACAGTTCCATGCTTCCTCCTTCGCTGTGCCCACGTTGCCGAGATCGTTGCGTCCGGCAATGCTGCGTTCATCTATACCTGTTGTAGCGGTCGTCCGTTACCGGTCGAAGCGACCGTGACAGTTCTTGTATTTCTTGCCGCTGCCACATGGGCAGGGATCATTTCGTCCGATCTTCTTGTTCTTGCGCACGAAAGGACGATTCTCGGGCTCAGCTTCATCGCCGGCACCGATGGCGCGCGTCGGGGTCGCCACCGCGGTACGGACCACCTCACGCTTCGGCGGTTCGATGTGATAGAGCACACGCACCGTCTCTTCGCGGATGGATTCGTTCATCGCGTTAAACATATCGTAGCCTTCGTTGGCATAGGCACGCACAGGATCTTCGTTGCCCATGGCGCGAATGCCGATGCCCTTGCGCAGCTGATCCATGGCGTCAATGTGATCCATCCACTTGGTGTCCACCGCACGCAAAAGCACCATGCGCTCAACTTCACGCATGACAGAGGGTGTGATTTCCTCTTCTTTGCGGGCATAGAGATCATCGGCAATATGAATGAGCTGATCCTTGAGATCTTGCGGTTTCATGCCTTGGAGTTGGCCAACGGCCACCGCGCCCTTGGGCAGAAAGATGTTGTTCAGATAATTAAACAAGCCTTCCATTTCCCACTGTTCAGGCGGTATATCTACTCCACAGAAACTGTCAACGGCATCGGAAACCACACCGTGAATCATTTCGACAATTTCGTCGCGCATATCTTCGCCGTTCAGTACGCGGTTGCGCTCGCCGTAGACGGTGTTGCGCTGCATGTTCATGATGTTGTCGTAATCCAACACCTGTTTACGAGTAGCAAAGTTGTTGGATTCCACCTTCTTCTGTGCGCGCTCAATGGATTTTGTCAGTATTCCCGCTTGAATGGGTTCATCCTCCGGGAAAGCACCCGATTCCACGAATTTCTGCATCCGCTCACTGCCGAAGAGGCGCATGAGTTTATCTTCCAACGAGATGAAGAATTGGGAAGCGCCGGGATCGCCCTGTCGGCCGGATCGGCCGCGCAGCTGGTTATCAATACGTCTTGCTTCATGACGCTCGGTACCCAGAATGAACAGTCCGCCGACGGCTTTCACCTTTTCCGCATTTTCTTTGGTTTCGATGGAAAATTCTTTCTTCAGACGCTGGAATTTTTCCCGGGCATCCAGAATTTCACGTCCGGTAATCCAGGCCTCTTCTTCACTCTCTTCGCCGGCACTATTCGCCGGGAAGGTTTCTTCGGGTTCCACATGGCGGAAGCTGTCGGCCCATTCGATGAGTTCCGCACTGTCGCCGTCTTTCTCCATCTGCTTTTTCGCCATCCACTCGGCGTTGCCGCCTAACACAATATCGGTACCACGGCCGGCCATATTGGTCGCGATGGTCACTTCGCCGAAGCGACCGGCCTGCGCGACGATTTCCGCTTCGTGTCGATGCTGTTTGGCGTTAAGAACATGATGTTTGATGCCGGCTTTCTTGAGCATCTTGGAGATCTTTTCGGACGTCTCTATGTCGACGGTACCGACCAGAATCGGTTGCCCCGTGGCATGAATTTCCTGAATCTCCCGCACGATGGCACGGAATTTCGCTTCTTCATGGGCATAAACGGCATCTTCCCGATCGACGCGAGCGATGGGCTTGTTGGTCGGAATTTCAATCACGTCGATGTGATAAATTTCACTGAATTCATCCGCTTCGGTAAGACCGGTTCCGGTCATGCCGGCCAGCTTTTCATACATGCGGAAGAAGTTCTGGAAGGTGACCGTCGCAAGCGTCTTCGACTCACTCTTGATGGTAACGCCTTCTTTCGCCTCAATGGCTTGGTGTAGGCCTTCGCTGTAGCGGCGGCCTTCCATGATACGGCCGGTAAACTCATCGACAATTTTGACCTCGTCGTTGTCGACCACATAGTCAATGTCGCGGCGCATCGTGGTGCGCGCCTTCAGCGCCTGATTGATGTAGTGCATGAGCTCCATGTGACTCGGATCGGAGATGTTTTCTACATGGAAATAGGCTTCTGCTTTGCCGTTTCCTTGTTCGGTAAGGTTTGCCGTTTTGCGCTTTTCATCCACCACATAGTCGACCGTTTCCAGCTTATGCTCTTCCAAAAGGGAATCCAGCTTGTTGAGCTCTTCGTTCGGATCCAGCACACGTCCTTCCAATGTTTGCACGAACACATCCGCACGCGAATACATCTCGGTGGACGGATCGCCCATACCGGAAATAATCAATGGCGTACGCGCCTCATCAATGAGGATTGAGTCGACTTCGTCGACGATGGCATAGTGCAGTTTGCGCTGTACCACGCCGGATTTATAGATGGCCATGTTATCACGCAGATAGTCGAAACCAAACTGGTTGTTGGTACCATAGGTGATGTCGGCATTGTAGGCATGCTTACGTTCTTCCTGTTCCATGGGCTGCAAAACCACGCCCACGTTGAGACCCAGGAACTGATGTACTTTTCCCATCCATTCGGCGTCGCGCTGTGCCAGGTAGTCGTTAACGGTGACAATGTGCACGCCTTCACCCGCCAATGCATTCAGATACGCCGGCATCGTAGCCACCAACGTTTTACCTTCACCGGTCTTCATCTCGGCAATGCGGCCTTGATGCAGAATGATTCCACCGATGATCTGAACGGGGTACGGTTTCATGCCCAGCACTCGCCATGCCGCCTCACGCACCGTGGCAAACGCCTCCGGCAGCAACGCATCCAGCGTCTCACCACCCTGATAGCGCTTCTTGTACTCCTCTGTTTTCGCCCGCAGCTCGCTGTCCGAGAGTTTTTCCATCTCCGGTTCCAGCGCCAGCACTGCGTCCACCTGAGGACGTATTTTATCAATTTCCTTTTCACTGAAGGATTTCGTTAAAAAATCAAATAAGCCCATATCTACTCCCTTGTACGTTGCATTACAACACTCCTATCATAGCATTTTAGCGCCCTCTCGTGTAAAGACTTTGGAGAAAAGCAAAATCATCCTGTTCGCGCGGTGCTTGCTTCTCCTTTATTGCACTGATGGTGGTGTTTTGTCGGAAGCACTTCTTCACCACCATCGGTTTTAACCTTGGCGTTGGTGGTGGTTGGGTCAAAACGCACTTCCACCACCATCGGTTTTGACCTTGGCGATGGTGGTGGTTGGGCCAAAACGCGCTTCCACCACCATCGGTTTTGCTTTTGGCGTTGGGGGTGATTGGGGCAAAACGCACTTCCACCACCATCGGTTTCGTTTTTAGCGTTGGTGGTGGCGGAACCAAAACGCACTTCCACCACCATCGGTTTCGTTTTTAGCGTTGGTGGTGGCGGAACCAAAACGCACTTCCACCACCATCGGTTTTGCCCTTAGCGTTGGTGGTGGTTTGGTCTAAATGCGCTTCCACCACCATCGGTTTTACTTTTAGCGTTGGTGGTGGTGGAACCAAAACGCACTTCCACCACCATCGTCCACAGAAGTAATTGGGCTTGCTCCAAAAATAAGGTGCCGGCCTATGGCCGGCGATTTGAAAACGCCGCCGAAGGCCGGCTCCACTTCCACGATCGCGCCACCAATTCTATTTCCCAGCGGCGCTCCACTTTATTTCGTCGCGTGTCTGGGAAATCGTGTTTGTTTTGCAATGATCGCGGAACCACTCTACAGGATTGCGAGCGGGTGTAGAGTGGTTTCGGCGTTTTCGGCAATT
The DNA here is from genome assembly GCA_019753405.1 of Murdochiella sp. Marseille-P8839. Classification (GTDB taxonomy): domain Bacteria; phylum Bacillota; class Clostridia; order Tissierellales; family Peptoniphilaceae; genus Murdochiella. Next base: position 25,202 of record JAIKLF010000003.1, read on the forward strand.
TCACTCTACAGGATGACGAACCGGTGTAGAGTGGTTTCGCCGTTTTCGGACATTCCACTCTACAGGATGACGAGCCGGTGTAGAGTGGTTTCGCCGTTTTCGGAAGTTCCCCTCTACAAGATGGCGGACAAGTGTAGAGTGGTTTTGCCCTTTTTGGAAGTTCCCCTCTACAGAACGACGAGCCGGTGTAGAGTGGTTTCGCCATTTTCGGACATTCCACTCTACAGGATGACGAGCCGGTGTAGAGTGGTTTCGCCGTTTTCGGACATTCCACTCTACAGGATAACGAGCCGGTATAGAGTGGTTTCGCCATTTTCAGCAGTTCCACTCTACAAGATAAGGTGCCGGCCTCCGGCCGGCAGTTTGAAAACGCCGCCGAAGGCGGCTCCACTTTCGTAATCGCGCCGCCAACTGCGATTCGAGCGGCGCTCCACCTAAAACCGCATCGCCAGCCCCCCACTTCCAGCGTCGCTACACCTGAAACCGCTGCTCCAGCCCCACTCCCTCGCAAAACCATCCCGTTCGCGAGCCGCATCTTCGACGAGTCCCGACCGCAAAAGTAGGGCGCGCAGCGAAGGGACGAGGAGAAGTCAGCGGCGAGCGGACGGGATGGCTTTGCCTTGACGAGGAAAAGCCGGCGGAAAACAGTCGGGGCGGCATTGCCCGAGCGAGGAGAAGTCGGCGACGAGCGGACGGGATGGCTTTGCCTTGACGAGAAGAAGCCGGCGCCAAACAGTCGGTGCGACTTTGCCTGAGCAAAGAGAAATCAACGAAGGCGAACGCTCGTGAGCCATGCCTGGCTTTGTTGACGAAGGAATTTCGGATGGACTAAAATGAAATCGTGAAATCTTGGTTAAATTCATAAGGAAAGGAGGCTATAACTGCGAGGAAATCGATTCCCGCTTATTTATCGCGCAAGCATGCGTCAAACTGGAGGTATTTTTCATGAAAAAGTATGAATTATCTGTTCCCACACCGCATCATTTTTCCTATGTTGTTCGTGATCTGCCGGAGGTGACTGTCGAGCAACGCGAACGGGCTTTAAAAGCTACGCATTACAACGAATTCGCGTTTCCATCCGGAATGCTCAGCGTCGATATGCTGTCCGACTCCGGTACGACGGCAATGACCAATACCCAGTGGGCGGCGCTTTTCCTCGGTGATGAGGCCTATGGCCGCAACACCGGTTACTATGTGCTGTTGGATACGTTCCGCGATATTTTTGAACGCGGCGGAGAAAAGAACTGGAAAAAAGTGCTGGACCTGGTGCGCACGGATTGTCGGGACGTCGAAAAGATGATGGACGACGTCTATCTGCAGGAATACGAAGGCAAGTTCTTCAACGGCGGCGCTGCACAAATGGAGCGTCCGAACAGTTTCATCATCCAGCAGGGGCGCGCGGCTGAATCGGTGTTGATGCAAATTGTGCGCAATATTCTCAACGAACGTCATCCCGGAAAGAAGTTCACCATTCCGTCCAATGGCCATTTTGACACCACCGAAGGCAATATTAAACAAATGGGCTCCATCCCGAGAAACCTCTACAACAAGGAACTGCTGTGGGAAGTGCCGGAAGGCGGAAAGTACGAAAAGAATCCGTTCAAAGGCAACATGGATATCGCGAAACTAAAGCAGCTCATTGAAGGCGTCGGCCCGGAAAATGTACCTCTGGTCTTCTGCTGTGTGACGAACAACCCCGTTTGCGGACAGCCGGTCTCGATGGCAAACCTTAAGGCCATTAACGAGGTTGCCCATTCCTATGAAATTCCGGTCGTTTTCGACGCGGCACGCTGGGCAGAAAATGCGTATTTCATCAAGATGAATGAAGAAGGCTATGCCGACAAGTCCATTGCGGAAATTGCAACCGAAATGTTCCAATACTGCGACGTCTTCGCCATGTCCGCCAAGAAAGACGGCCATGCCAACATGGGCGGCATGCTCGCCTTCCACGACAAAGGCCTCTTCTGGCAGAAATTCTGCGACTTCAACGAAGACGGATCCGTCAAAAGGGACGTCGGCGTGTTGTTGAAAGTAAAGCAGATCTCCTGCTACGGCAACGACTCCTACGGCGGAATGAGCGGCCACGACATCATGGCACTGGCAGTCGGACTCTATGAAAGCTGTGATTTCCATTACATGCAGGAACGCGTCGCGCAAGCCGAATATCTGGCACAAGGCTTCTACAATGCCGGCGTCAAAGGTGTCGTTTTGCCGGCAGGTGGCCATGCCGTATACATCAACATGGACACCTTCTTTGACGGCAAACGCGATCATGAATCGTTTGCCGGGGAAGGCTTCTCCCTGGAACTCATCCGTCGCTACGGCATCCGCGTTGCCGAGCTGGGCGATTTCTCGATGGAATACGACCTCAAGACCCCGGAACAACAGGCTGAAGTCGCCAACGTCGTGCGTTTTGCCATCGACCGCAGCCGCTTAACCCAGGAACATCTGGATTACGTGATTGCCGCCGTCAAACAGCTATATGAAGACCGGGAGAGCATCCCGAATATGCGCATCACCTGGGGACACAACCTGCCCATGCGTCACTTCCATGCCTTCCTCGAACCGTATCCGAACGAAGAAAAATAGCGAAGAAAAAAGAGGTGTCTTATGACTAACCCAAATGCCAAAACGAATGCTGCTCCGGTGGAAAAGCGCGACGGATTTGCCTCCCGCTGGGGGTTCATCCTCGCCTGCATCGGTTCCGCCGTGGGCATGGGAAACATTTGGCGTTTCCCGATTTTGGTACAAAAATATGGCGGCTTGACGTTCATTCTGCCCTATCTGCTCTTTGTGCTGCTCATCGGCTCTACAGGTATCATTGAAGAGTTTGCGCTTGGACGTATGGCCCAAGCCGGCCCGGTGGGGGCCTTCGGCATGGCAACCAAAGAACGTACCGGCAACCGCCGTCTCGGCGAGGTGTTTGGTGCCATCCCCATCGTTGGCGCTCTGATGCTTGCCATCGGCTATACCGTCGTCATGAGCTGGATTTTCAAGTATTGCTGGATGGGCATCAACGGAGAGCTCTACGCGCTGGGAACGGAAATGTCGGCAATCGGCGGCTCCTTCGGGTCCATCGCTCCCGAAGCGGAAACCTTCGGGGAAGCCCTGCAGATGATGGTCTCCGGCGGCATTTTCGGCGTCGGAAACGGCGTCTGGCTGTTAATCGGCCTTTTCGTGTCGCTCGCGATTATGAGTCTGGGCGTTTCCGGCGGTATTGAAAAAGCCAACAAGATCATGATGCCGTTACTTTTCGTCCTCTTTGTCGGTCTTGCGATCTACATCGGCACTCTTTCCGGTTCCGGCGAAGGCTACAAATTCATCTTCACCCTGAATCCGGAAGGCCTTGCCAATCCCAAGGTATGGATTTTCGCCTTCGGTCAAGCGTTCTTCTCGCTTTCCGTTGCCGGCAACGGTTCCGTCATTTACGGCTCCTACCTGTCCAAGAAAGAATCCATTCCTTCCTCGGCATTCAACGTCGCGCTCTTTGATACCATCGCCGCCCATCTTGCCGCCTTCGTCATCATTCCGGCCATGGCGGTCATGCTCGGATCCGAAATCAACAACGTGGATGGCGGGCCGGGACTCATGTTCATCTATCTCGTGAACGTGTTTAACGGCATGCCCGGCGGCCGCATCGTAGGCATGATCTTCTTTATCTGCGTCCTGTTTGCCGGGGTCACCTCACAGATTAACCTCTACGAAGCGCCGGTCGCCTTCCTGCAGGAAAAGTTCAAATTTAAACGCATACCTGCTGTCGCTACCATCGGCGTCCTCGGCGCAATCGTTGCCATCATGATTCAGCCCTGGACATCCCAGTGGATGGATATGGTTTCGATTTATCTCTGCCCCTTCGGCGCACTCTTGGCCGGCATCATGTTCTTCTGGGTGCTCAAGAAGGAAACCGCGCTATATGCCGTCAATGAGGGCAGCAAAAAGCCCATCGGCAACTGGTTTTATCCCCTGGGCAAGTACTTCTATTGCGCAGCAGCTTTAATTGCGCTCATTGCGGGTGCGATTTTGGGCGGTATCGGCTGATCGCTGATACGCGGATGGATTTCGGCTGAACGCAAAGATGACTTCGCGATTCAACCAATGCGCTAATTCAACCAAATACGTTATTTCGCATGGAATAGCTGAACTACACCACAACAAAGAAGAGCACCGGGTTTATCTGGTGCTCTTCTTTGCTCCTCTTTCGTTAGCGCCCGCCTTCTTGCTGTCCGGGCGACTTTTGTTAATCGTTAGCTACACTTTTCAACTTTGATCGTCTACTTCGATTCTTTTCCGTTACTTCCCTTTCCGACCGGTTACTTACTTCGTCGGAACCAGCAGGCCGTAGTTGCCGGCTTTGCGCTTATAGACACAGCAGATGCGATCACGATCCATATCCAGATAGAGGAAAAAGTCATGGCCCAGCAGCTCCATCTGATCCACCGCTTCCTCGGCACTCATGGGCAGAATATCAATTTCCTTGGTACGAGCAATATCGACATCTTCTGGAATTGCTTCTTCCGGTGCGGGTTCCTCTACCTCAGCAAAGTGGATAGCATTCTTGGTGTAACGCTGACGTTCCAGTTTTGTCTTGTATTTGCGAATTTGCGAAACCAGGGCACTGATGCAGGCGTCCACCGCATCCAACAACTCGTCCTCTACCTGGTCGGCACGAAGAATGGTTCCTGATGCGGGAATGGGGATGGTAATTTCACACCGCATTCCGGATTTTTCTTGTGAGACGGTAACCCTTGCCTCCACGTCGTCCTGGAAATATTTGTTCAAACGGGATACCTTCTTTTCAATATCCTTCTTCGTGTTGTCGCGCAAATTGATGTTTTTTCCGTAATACGTAATCTTCATGATTTCCCCCTTCCTATTTATCACGTGTTTACCCCAATTTCATGAAAACGTTCGCTTTTTGAAAAACTTTTCCCGAAATGAATAAGTGTATATTTTATTTCGTCTTATGCCCCTATCGCAACGAATGAATAAATATGGTTTCTTTTCCCATTCACTATTCATCCTTCACAGAGTGTGGATATGTGGACAAGATAGGAAATCCGTAGTGGAAAAAGCCTCTTTTCGCCTGAATTGTGCCTTTTTTATCAACAAGTTATCCACATTCCTGTGGATAAACAAATTATTGATACGCGCTTGACATTCGTCTCGCATTCAGCAGGTCAGAATACGCAATGGAAGGTTACACGGGGTACTGCGATAATTATTATTTTTCTTGTTGGTAAAAAAAGGAAGACTACAAGATATAGATTCGATTTCTCTCACGGAAGATGAGACTCAGGTTAAGATTGCATGAAAATGAGCGACAGTCACTTTCCTAAAAATACGAATGATTTTCACTCCTGTATTACTAAGTAAGTTAGAAACAGTCGTAGCTTTCATTCTGCCTCTACATCTTCGTTACAGCGAAGGAGGAAAGAGTGCCGTAGAGGGGTTTCGCCGTTTTCACAGAAACCGCTCTACAGAAAGTCCAACACCTGTAGAGGGGGTTTGCCGATTTTATAAAATCAACTCTACAGCTGTGTTCGCACCCGTAGAGGGGTTTCGCCGTTTTCACAGAAACCACTCTACACAAAATCCATCAGGTGTAGAGCGGTTTCATCAAATTCATAAAATCAGCTCTACAGCAATGTCCGCACCTGTAGAGGGGTTTTGCTGATTTCACAAAATCAACTCTACAGCAGTGTCCGCACCTGTAGAGGGGTTTCGCCGATTTCACAGAAACCACTCTACAACAATGCACGCATCTGTAGAGTGGTTTTCCCTAATTCACAGAATCCCCTCTACCCCCCCCCTCCATCAAGTACCTTCGAACAAACAAAAGCCGCCGAAGCATGGCTTCGACGGCTTTTCATCAGTACGAGGTGCGATGTAAAACAAATTTATTTTTGCAAATTTTTTGTACGCTTTTCGTAGGAGATGAGATATTCGGCTTTTTCACGGTCATTCATAAAGACGAAATGACCGGGAACGAGTTCGCGCAGCTTCGGCTTCTCGCCAGAAAAATCGCGTGAACTTTCATCATAGATGACAAGCTTCTTGTTCTTCTCAATCAGCGGATCCGGAATCGGCACCGACTGCAAAAGGGAGCGCGTATACGGGTGCATCGGATGGGCAAAGAGCTCTTCCGTCTCCGCAATTTCCACGATGCGCCCGTTGTGAATGACCGCAATGCGATCGGAGAAATAGCGCACGACGGAAAGGTCATGCGCGATGAAGAGATAGGTGATTCCCTCCGTATCACGAAACTTGTTCATGAGGTTAAGCACCTGCGCACGAATGGACACGTCCAAGGCCGAGATCGGTTCATCTGCGATAATGAAATCCGGACGCATGACGATGGAACGCGAAATCCCGATACGCTGACGCTGACCGCCGGAAAATTCATGCGGATAACGCGATTTGTGCTCCGGCAGCAGGCCGACCGAGGACAACGCCTGATCCACCTTTTGAGCGCGCTCCCTGCTGTCCTTATAGAGATGATAGTTGTCGAGCCCTTCCGCTACAATGTGGTCGACGGTAGCACGCTCATTCAGCGATGCGGCCGGATCCTGATAGATCATCTGAATATCGCGAACAAGATCGTGCTCTTCTTTTTTAGAGAGATTGCCATTGATCTTCTTGCCCTTGAAATACACTTCGCCCGCTGACGTAGGATGCAAGCGAATGATGGCACGCCCGATAGTCGTTTTTCCGGAGCCGGACTCGCCCACCAGAGAGAACTTCTCGCCCTTAAAAATCTGAAACGAGACGTCTTTTACGGCACGAAATTTTTTTCCGTTGTTGCGGAACGTCACTTCCAGCCCGCGTACGTCGAGGAGAACTTCACGATCATTTTCCGGCTTGGACATTTGCGGATGATTCGTGTTATCAATAGTTGTCGTCACTGTAGTCTCCTCCCTTCGAGGTCATTTGCACCATACGCTCGTGCAGATTTTGGATGACCGCCGGCTTCTCCACCTTCGGCGCATCCGGATGTTCAAGCCACGATTTGACGAAATGCGTGGGAGTCACTTGGAACATCGGCGGCTCCAGTTCAAAGTCTACCTTCATCGCGTATTGATTGCGCGGGGCAAAGGCATCGCCCTTGATTGTCTCAAAGAGAGACGGCGGCGTGCCGGGGATCGCAAAGAGATCTTTTTGTCCCGTCCCGAGCTGCGGCAACGAAGAAAGCAAGCCCCAAGTATACGGATGACGCGGATCGAAAAAGACTTCCTCTGCCGTTCCGTGTTCAATGATTTGTCCGGCATACATGACGGCGACCTTATCGGCCACCTTCGCGACCACGCCCAAATCATGGGTAATATAGATGGTCGTAAACTGATATTCCTGCGCAAGCTCTTTGATAAGCTCAATAATCTGCGCCTGAATGGTCACATCCAATGCCGTTGTCGGCTCATCACAGATGAGGATCTTCGGACGGCAGGCCAGCGCGATAGCAATGACAATGCGTTGGCGCATACCGCCGGAATACATAAACGGATATTCATCGTAACGTTTCTCCGGATCGTGAATACCGACACGCCCCATCAGTTCAATCGCCAGTTCTTTCGCTTCTTTCTTGTTCTTGCCCTGGTGCTTAATAATAACTTCGCTGATTTGATAGCCAATCGTACGCACCGGATCCAAAGAAGTCATCGGGTCCTGAAAGATGGTCGCAATCTTCTTGCCACGAATTTTTTCCCAGTCTTTATCCGACTTCAGCTCCATCAGGTTTTTGCCTTCAAACCAGATTTCACCGTTTGAGACACGCCCGTTGTTTTCAAGCATTCCGGTAAACGTCTTCGTAAAGACGGATTTTCCGGAACCGGATTCTCCAACGATCGCAAGAACCTTGCCCTCTTCAATGTCGAGAGAAATATGCCGAATCGCGGTCAATTCGCGGTCACGCACCTTAAATTTCACTTGCAATTCTTTAATGGACAGGATGTTATTGGTCATGATGTTCCTCCTATACCATGTGATTGCGGGGATCGCTAGCGTCTGCCAGTGTCTGCCCGACAATATAGAGCGAAACCGAGATTAACGCGGTTACCGCGAGAGGAATAAGGAACAGATACGGTGCAGAAGTCATATAGAGCGCGTTCTTTTGCACAATACGCCCCAAAGACGGAATTGCGGATGTCAAACCGACACCAAGGAAGCTCAAGAACACTTCCGTGGAGATAAACATCGGTACATAACGCGAAAGAAGTGTCATCAAAACCGATACTAAATACGGCAGGATGTTATTGCGGATAATCTTTGGCGTGCTGGAACCCAGCGTCTGCGATGCCAGGTTATACTCACGATCACGAATAATCATAACCTGCACGCGAATAAAGTACGCCACACTAATCCATGTGGTACACGTCATTGCGAAAATCAGAGACCAAATACCATCTCCGAAGGTATACGCCAACACCATAACCACCAACGTAAACGGAATATTGGAGATGACGTTATAGACTTCAATCATTACGGTATCAATCTTTTTCGAAAATCCCCAGAACATCCCGACAATGACCCCAATCACCATAACAATCGCTGTCGCAACGAAGGCGATGAAGAGACTCGTGCGCGCACCGGCCCAGACCGCATCAAATAAACTCTGGCCAATGTCGTTCGTCCCAAACGGATATTCCCATGACGGGCGCTGATACCATGCCTCACGGTTGTTAATGTTCGGCGCATCCATGTTCTTAAATCCGGAGAACATCGGCTGAATAAACGCCAGCAGAAATACCGCAAGCATGATGATAAGCATAACGATGGCCACTTTGGACGAAAAGAATTTACGAAAAACGCTTCGCCAATAGGAGTAGGCCGGGGCAACAATGTGTTCGGAAGCCGTCTCATCCACCACTTGAGGTTCAAACGCATCAGGAGGAAGCTCCGGAATCGAATCCAAGGCTACAGCCGTTCCGGTCGTTTCTTGTACAGAGGTGCTCTTCGTCTCCATTAACGGCCTCCTTTCTTCGCCTGCAGCGAAATACGTGGATCCACAATCGTGATCAGAATATCGCCGATAAAGACTGCCGCAACCGCCAAGGCTGTAAAGATAAACGTCAAGGTGATGATCATGTTGTTATTCCCGGCGGTAATGGCATCCGGCAGCATTTTTCCCATACCCGGAATACCAAAGACCGTTTCGGTTAACACTGCGCCGGAAATCGCCAAGATAACCGAGTACGGAATCTCGCTGACAATCGGAATCATCGCGTTTTTAAAAATATGACGACGCGAAATTTCAATACCGGATAGCCCCTTCGCTTTTGCAAATTTTACGTAATCCGCAGTGGACTGATCGACCATATAACGACGTACCCACATCATCAAAGAAGGTGTGCTCAACAAACCGAGAATGAGCATCGGCATGATGTACGAGCGCGGATCATGCGGTCCCAGATGCGTAAACATATCCGGCAAACCGAGATGGATACCAACATACTTCATGAAGAAAATAAATGCCAGAGAAGGCACTGAAATCAGCAAGTTAATATAGCCGATTCCAATTTTATCCAACAATCCGCCCGGTTTTTTGGACATTGCCACAGCGAACGGAATGGAAAAGCCATAGGTAATGATTAGTGAAATAATGCCGAAGAAATAAGAAACCTGCACCATAGACATGGATTCCTTAAATGTCTTGGCATCAGCATAGTGATCGTTAAAGCGTCTGGTATCAATCGACGTTAACTTGTATTTATACTTTAAGGTATGCTGGTTCACCGGCGACTTCATAGTGACGCCCGTAGGAAAGGTCTGTTGAATCTTTTTATCTCCGCCTTGTCCATCGGTGATGACATCCAGTGTCATAATGCCTGGATGTACCGGGAAGGATTCCCCGAAATCCAGTGTAATAAAGTTTTGATGAATGAATGGAAAATGGCCATCCAGGTAAATCATATACTTATGCAGGGTACCGGATCCGACAAGAGCCGGCATACCGTTTTGATCTTTCTCAATGTGATACCCGCGCTCCAAATCCGGATTATCCGGATCCTGAATATAATTCTTATGGTCTCGAACAATCAATCGACCAAAGAAATTCCCAATCAGCTCAAGAGGATTGTAATAGCGATAAGCAATCTTTTCCCCTCTCAGCGCATCAAACTTGTCCAGCGTCTCCACGGTAAATCCACGCTTCTCTAAATCCTCGATGACTTTTTTCTGTGCGGGACTATCCTCTTTGTCATTGCCTATTTCTTCCGGTGTCAAATCGCTGAAAATCTTGTTATTGGGGATGAATTCCAAATAGCCAAGAGATTCCAGTTTTCCGTAGTAATAAATTGTCTTCGCGTTTCCCGACATTTTTTGCCAGCCGCTGTCTTTCGCAAAAGACTTCGTCTTCGGAATTAACTCAAAAACAATGAGAACGACTAAACTGACAACGACAAGAACGGAGACTACGGATTTAATGAGACGCGTAATGATATACCTTGCCATATTATCTCCTTACTATGAAAAGAAGGGGATGAGATTTCTCATCCCCTTCCCTCTCCATTCTTCTCTTTTATTTATTGTTCTTCTCAAACTCTGCAAACGCGGCTTCGTACTGTTCTGTCGTGACCAAATCCGCCTGCGTACGCAGACCTTTGTATTTGTATTCGCACGGACCGTAATCGCCCATCACGCGAGAGAACGGAACTTCTTTGGTGATGCGCAGCGAACGTGTTTGCATCTGCGTCGGGATGAACAAGCAACGCTCAATTAGCTTGGAATCCGCTTTAGCAAATGCTTTGTAACGATCATCCAAGTTGGCAGATACAGCATCCGCTTCGCGGTACAGCTTCTCATATTCCATGAAGCCGACTTTCTCTTTGATGTCCTCGTTCAAGATCTTTCCGTCGTCACCAACCGTTCCCAAACCGCAGGCTTCCATATAGTAGCCGGTCGTCGGGCTATAGATGTCGACGAACGCCTTCGGATCATGATAATCCGGGCTCCATCCGGTATAGGTGGAGATATCATAGTCCATCTTCTCCGGGTCGCGATTCTCATAGACAACGGCATTGATGGTATCTTCATCGCGCAGCACCAATTCAATGATGATGTTGCCTTCGGTATTCTTTTCGACGGAGTCTTTCATCGACTGTGCTCTCTTCGTCTGAAGATCCGAGGTGCTGTTAACCATGTTATCCAGATGAATCGGGAACTGTACGCCTTCGGCTTTCGCCGCTTCAATGTACTTCATGGCCTCTTCTTTGCCATAGAACGGCGCTTGTCCGTCGTGCAGATCACGATCTTCTCCGGTTGCCTCTTTATAGGCTTCCGTTACCAAATCATGATAATTCTTTCCATCCGAAGTGGAACCGGCGCCCGCAATATTATCGATATTACGCATACTCTGAATTGCCAATTCTTCCGGCATACCGACACCCAGATAGGATTTTACATCGTAAGCAGCGCGCAGCGCTTTACGGAAGTTATCGTTCAGAATCGCATCATGCGTGGCTTTCGCCTGCGCCTGATCAGTTGCATAGTTGGTATGTTCGAAGGACTTGCGGTTGTAGTTGAACACAACACCAAAGACCGTCGCGTTCGGCAGACTATAGGACGTTTTGCCTTCATACTTCTTTGTATAGTCCGCAAAGTTCTCCCATGACGGATTCAGCGCGGCAGCGTAGTAAACGCCTTTTTCAAAGCCGTTAATCGTCGAATAGGGATCCTGTCCGCCGTCATAGATACGGGTGACTTTGTCGACATAAACATGATCGACATCCCAATAATCTTCATTCTTGACCAAAACAGCCTTGGACTTCTCGACGTTCTCGCTCAGAATGAACGGTCCGTTATACAAAATCGAATCCAATTCCTTAGAACCGAATTTGCAGTCCTTTTTGTTCGGCGCGCCCAGTTTGCAGCCGTTACCTTTGGATTCAAGGTATTCCTTGTTAATCGGATAGAGAACGGTATAGGTGGTCATGGAGTCAAAATACGGAACAGGTGTCGGCTTGCCGTCTTCGCCTTTTTGCATGGTGAACTCCAACGTGGAATCATCCACCGCTTTGATGCCGACCTTTTCCCAGGCAGCGTCGCTGAAATCGCTCTTTAAGTAATCTGCATAGCCGTCAATTACGCCAACCAACAGTTCTTTTGCTGCTGAACCGAATTCTGCGCCGTGACGAACGCCGGTGATAAAGTCTTCCGCCTTTAATTCAGCAAATTCTTCGCCCTGGCTGGTGACCCATTTAACGCCCGGACGAAGTTTGAAAGTCCAAACACTCTTATCTTCGTTGGATTCCCAAGATTCCGCCAAAGCAGCCTGCAATTTTCCGTAATGGTCGGTTTCCAAAAGACCGTCTACTAAGTTGACATTGATTTCATGGTCGCTGGCAAGTGCCGTAACGACGTAGTCCATCGTCTGCACTTCACGGTTGGTCGCAACGGTAATCTCCTTATCCGCCGATTCCAACATTTCGCCTGTCTGTCCTGCGCCCGAGGTATCACTCGCCGAAGCATCACCGCCGGCTTGTGAATCATTGTTGGCCGGAGCTCCGCATGAGGTCAGTCCCAACAACAGGGCCAAACCCAGGGCAGCAAATTTCTTGCTGTTCATCTTTCTCCTCCTACTCTCCTTGGTTACCGGTTCTTCTTTCTTACAACAGTACGACTTAACTGCGGTACCACCGTCTTAGAGAATCCCGAAGACGACCGACATTCGCCGACTCCTCGTTTTCAAAGAAAAAACAACCTCTCTGAAAACGTTCCGCAATTTCTGTAATTATAACCTATTCTTTATTTCTTCTCAAGTGCAATATCAATCACCACAATGAAAGAAAATTCATTTTAGCGAAACACCTACCGCTTTCATGCCCTCTTCGACATCCGCACGCGGGTAGGGATCGTCCATTTTTACCGGGCGCACCTCTCCATCCTTTATATAGATCAGCGCCGGAATGTACTCGATGCCATGTTCGTCGGCAAAGTCCAGGAAGGTCGAATCCTTCGTTGTATCGAGCGCCGAGAGAGACAGCGCGTTGTCACTGACAATCTGCTGCATCGTCGGCGTAAACTTTACGCAGTAGGGGCAAGTGACGCGTCCGGCGTAAAAAAGCAGTTCTTTCTTGTTCTCGATGGCGTCATTGACGTCCTTCATGGTAATAGCCGGATAGGTCGCAATAATCTTTTCGTACGTTTTCTGTTCTTCCGTCAGTTCTTCGGAAGAAGCTGATCCTTCGTCGGAAGTGCTCTCTTCGTTCGACGTGCTTTCGCTTTCCTCCATCGAGGATACCGTCGATTCCTCCATTTGCGAGGAACTGTCGTTGGCGCCGCTGTCCGGTTTGGTTGAGTTTCCGCACGCGCTCAGCGCAAATAGCATGGCGAGGCTGAGCATGGCGATCTGTGTTTGCGTCTTCCTCATTTTTCTTCGTTCTCCTTTTCCAGCATGTCGTTCAGGGTTCGCCAGGCCAACACTGCGCATTTCACGCGCTGGGGCATGTGCGAGATGTCTTTTAACGCGACGGCGTCACCCAGCTGCTCTTCGAGGACGTCGTCATCCTCTTCCTCGCCTTTAATCATCGCGAGAAAGGTTTCGATCGCTTCTTTCGCCTCATCCACGCGCTTTCCTTCGACCAATTCGCAAAGCAGAGACGTCGATGCCTGGCTGATGGCGCAGCCGTGTCCCGTAAAAGAGAGCGCTTCAATACGATCCCCTTCGCGTTTGATATGCAGGGTAATATCGTCTCCGCAGCTTGGATTATGGCCGCGTTCACTGTCTGTCGCATCCGCCAGATCATGACGATGCGCCGACTCGCGAGCATGTTCCATCACAATCTGCGTATAAATTTGCTTCATGTCCATATCAGGCCTCCTCACCATACGGCATCTGTGATTCGGTTTCCGGGATGCCCATCACGCGGCGCACTTCCTTAACCGCCTCAAGAAACGCGTCGACTTCCTCTACGGTGTTGTAGAAGGCAACGCTCGCCCGGCAGCTGGCGCTGATGTGCAACCCGCGATGCAGCGGCTGTGTGCAGTGGTGTCCGGAGCGAATGGCCACATCCGACGCATCCATAATCGTGGACACGTCATGAGGATGCGCACCGTTCAAGTTGAACGCCACCATGGTGCCGCAATCATGTTGTTTCGGCCGATAGATGCTGACGCCGCCGAGCTTTTCGAGTTCCTCGGCGAGATAGGCGGCAAGCGCCTTTTCATAGGCTTCGATATTCTCCATGCCGAGGCCTTCCAGATAGGTAATGGCGGCATCCAGACCTACAGCTCCGCCGACGTTCATGGTTCCGGCCTCGAATTTATAGGGCAGTTCGGCAAAGGTGGAGGACGTATCTTCGACGTATTCGATCATTTCTCCGCCGAACAGAAACGGCGGCATCGCATCCAAGAGGGCTTCTTTACCGTATAGAACGCCGATGCCGAAGGGCGAGCCCATCTTGTGGCCGGAAAATGCGAAAAAGTCGCAGTCCCACTCCATCACATTCACGGTACTATGCGGCGCGTACTGTGCGCCGTCCACCACGACCGTTGCGCCGACGGCATGCGCCTTAGCGATCATCGCCTTCACCGGCGGCAGCGTCGCAATGACGTTGGATGCGGCACTGAACGCCAATACTTTAGTCTTTTCGCTCAGCTTTGCTTCAAAATCCGCCTCGTCCAGCTGAAAATCTTCACCCAGCTCGATATAGCGCAAGGTAGCGCCGGATTGTTGACAGGCGAATTGCCAGTTGACGCAATTGGAATGGTGTTCCATCCGCGTAATGAGCACTTCATCGCCCGGTTTTAAGACGCGAAGCGCATAATTATACGCTACAAGGTTGAGCGATTCGGTCGCATTGCGCGTAAAAATGATCTCCCTCGCGCTCTTTGCACCGATAAAGCGGGCAATATGCTCTCTCGCCTGCTCATACGCCTGTGTGGCATAAAGCGACAGTCGGTGATTGCCGCGCAGCGGATTGGCGTTTTCGTGTGCATAAAACTGTTGCAACCGCTCCAACACAGGCCGCGGACGCTGGGTTGTCGCCGCATTGTCCAAATAGATGACGGGATGTTCCTCGTCCAAATAGGGAAAATCACGACGCACGGCGTCGAGCGAAAAACCCGGATCGCGCAATCGTTGTCGTTGCTGTTCGTTCATCGTTATCTCTTTCTCTTCATCAAGCGATCGTGAATAGCTTGGCGAATATTTTCACGCATAGCGGCATCGGGAATGCGATCCAACGTTTCCGCCATGCGCGATTCCACAATCATGCCTTCGGCTTCCTGTCGGCTGAGGCCGCGGCTCATGAGGTAGAAAAGCAGCTCTTCATCGACGCGCCCGGCAGAGGTGGCATGATTTCCCTCGACCGCATCTTCGTGGCAAAGCAGAATCGGCACAGCCACCGAATGGGCATCATCACTCATCAGGACCGTCACCTCTTCTTCGTCGCCCACAGCGCCGCGCGCACCTTCCAAAAAGTCCAGCGTTCCGCGGAAAGACTTATACGCCTCATCGAACAGAGCGCCATCCGCACGGATAATGCCTTCCGTATATAATCCGTGAAAGCGAACGTGATAGAAAAGATCCAGTTTTTCCTTTTCCTGCGCAAGGTAGGCCACATATTCTTCCATCCTTGCTTCCACACCCACGAGGTCGCCGCTCAGGTGATAGTTGGTGCGCGCACCACCGCCCAGTTCAACATGCGCAAGGCCAAGATTGCCACCGTCCGCCACCGTAAACGTGACGCTCTGGTTGCTGACGGTCTTCGCATTCAAGCGATTGAGCAATACAAGCTGTAAATCGGCATCCTCTTCCACCACAATATCCAGCATCCCGTTTCGTGCAGCCGCAACGTCCTCATCGCTTTCCACATCCAGAACGACCGTCGCGCAGTGCCCGCAAGGCACACGCAACCGAAGCCGATCCTGCAAAACCGGGTTCTCTTTAGATAAGGCAAAATGCAGGGTTTGCACCGCGCCGTCTTCCACCGTCCACGAATACGACACATTCGCTTCCTGTGCGTTTTTTGTCGCGATTTCGGCGGAAATGCCCTGTAGGGCGTGAACGTCTTCCGTGGAATCGACGTCAATTTTCGCTTGTGCTTTTCCTTCCGCAATGCGCGTGTCGGCAAACCTTTCGGTCGTCAGTCCCTCAAAGGGCATCGTTTCGGGATAGTCTTCTATCTGTGTCGGAACGTCGTTGACTTTTAGCCACCGACATGTGCGTGCGGGAAGCTCACTTCCCCGATCTTCTCGAATGTCGGTTTTTTGTTTCTGTTCGGTATGCAAAACACTCATCCGATCGCTCCTTTCAGTTCCAAAGTGATCAGATTGTTCATCTCCACCGCATATTCCATCGGCAGCTCTTTCGCAATCGGTTCCGCGAAGCCTCGTACAATCATGGCTTTGGCTTCTTCTTCGGGAATACCGCGGCTCATCAGATAAAAGATGGCCGTTTCATCGATACGCCCGATTTTCGCCTCATGACCCAGATCCACATCTTCCGTAGCGATGCGAATGGCCGGAATGGTGTCGGAACGGCTTTCCGCATCCAGCATCAGCGATTCGCATGAAACCGAGCACTTTGAGCCCGCTGCATTTTCGCCGATATCCACCGTACCGCGATAAATCGCGACGCCGCCGGACTTGGAGATGGACTTGGAGTTGATGGTGGAATAGGTGTTGGGCGCATAGTGCATCACCTGTGCACCGGTATCGAGGTATTGTCCCTTGCCGGCAAAAGTGATGCCGGTAAACTCGCTTCGTGCGCCTTCCCCGACCAGAAGGCTGGACGGATAAAGCATGGAACAGGCTGAGCCGAACGAACCGGAAACCCATTCAATGGAACCGCCTTTTTCCACCCGTGCGCGCTTGGTGTTGAGGTTATACATATTCCGCGACCAGTTTTCAATGGTGGAATACCGCAGGTGCGCATTTTCCTTGACAAAAAGTTCTACCGCACCGGCATGGAGATTCAGCGTATTGTATTTCGGCGCAGAGCAGCCTTCGATGAAATGAACCGATCCGCCTTCTTCCACCAAGATAAGCGTGTGCTCAAATTGGCCGGCGCCGGGCGCGTTCAACCGGAAATAACTTTGTAGCGGAATATCCACATCCACGCCCTTAGGCACATAGACAAACGATCCGCCCGACCACACGGCGTAATGCAGCGCCGCATAGCGATGTAAACGCGGAGTGATCAGTTTTCCGAAATGGGCTTTAATGATATCGGGATATTCGCGCACTGCCGATTCGAAATCGGTATAAATGACACCTTGCTCCGAAAGATAGCTGCGCATATTGTGGTAAACCACCTCGGAATCGTATTGCGCACCCACGCCCGCCAGCGATTCCAGTTCTGCTTCGGGAATACCCAGCTTCATAAACGTATCGCGAATCTCATCCGGCACGTTCTGCCAGTCTCTGGCCATCTGTGCCTTGGGGCGTACATACGTTGATATGCGGTTCATGTCCACCGCGTGCAAATCCGGTCCCCAATTGGGATTTTCGGATGCGTTGAAAATCTCCAGCGCCTCGAGGCGTTTGTCCAACATCCAGGATGGCTCGTCTTTATTGGCGGAAATCTCTCGAATAATCTCTTCCGTGAGACCGTTCTCCACCTTCATGTCGTATTCAAACGCATTTTTCTGATCGTAAACACCACGTGGCAGATCCTTCACGTCGGATTTTTCCGGCACCTCAAATTCACCGGCCGCCAGGCGCGCTTCGCGTTCCGCTTTTCGCCGGGCATGGCGCAGTGCCGCGTCCTCATTTCTGTTCATCGGTGACCTCCCCGGTCATCTCACGACGAATCCATTCATAGCCCTCACGATTGATGCGCTCAGCCACTTCCGGGCCGCCGTTTTTCACCAATTTGCCGTCAATGACCACGTGGACAAAATCCGGATGCAGATACTCTAAGATCCCGCTGATGTGCGTGATAATGAGGCAAGCCTTCGTTTCATCCAGAAAATCGGCGACACCTCGGCTGACGATACGAACAGCATCGACATCCAGACCGGAATCCGTCTCATCCAGCAGAATCAGCTTCGGATCCAACACCTGCATCTGCAAAATTTCCGTCTTTTTCTTTTCTCCACCGGAAAAACCGACGTTCAAATAGCGTTCCGCATATTCCGGCGCCATGGACAGCGATTCCATCTTCGCTGCAAGCGCTTTTTTGAACTTCAGAACCGACGGCGCTTTTCCCTCGCGCTGGCCTTTTGCCGTGCGAAGAAAATCCTCGACGCTGACACCGGGAACTTCCTGCGGCGTTTGAAAGCTAAGGAAAATCCCCTTGCGGGCGCGCTCATCCGCCGTGTTCTCAAGAATGCTTTCGCCTTCAAAAAGAATATCGCCTTCATGAACATGGTAATGGGGATGCGCCATGATCGCATTGGCAAGCGTCGATTTTCCGGCGCCGTTCGGTCCCATCACGACATGAATTTCCCCCGGGTTAATGGTTAAGTCGATGCCCTTCAGAATGTCGCTCTGATCGACACCGACGTGCAAGTTTTTGAGTTCCAGTAATGCGGACATGTCCTCCTCTTTCCTACGTAAAAGCCCCGCCCTTCGGCGAGGCTGCGACTTATCGTGTGAACGTGTCGCGGTATGCCTTAACCACCGCTTGCGTGGTTATACCCAATTCGCGGAGAACTTCCTCCGCCGGAGCGGACAGACCGAAACGATCAATGCCCAGAGCGATACCATCCAGACCGACATAGCGTTCCCACCCGAAGGTGGTGGCCGCTTCAAGGCTCAGGCGGTTACGCACAGCGGAAGGCAAGACCTTTTCGCGGTATGCCGCATCCTGCTGATCAAAACGCGTTGTACTAGGCAGCGAAACCACCGACACGTCAACGCCGTCTTCGGCCAGAATCTTCTGTGCTTCAACAAGCAGTTGAACCTCGGAGCCCGTACCGATCAAAATGCCGTCCGGCGTGTCTTTTTTAGACGGTGACAGCACATAGCCGCCGCGGGCAACGCCTTCCTCCGCCTTCTCGTTTGAATGAGGCAGTACCGGAATGTTTTGGCGTGTTAGGACGAGCATGGTCGGATGATCCGTGCTCTCCATAGCCAGGCGCCACGCCTGCGCGGTTTCGTTGGCATCCGCCGGACGAAGGACGTCCATATTGGGCATGGCGCGCCAGCTGGCAAGCTGTTCAATCGGTTCATGCGTTGGGCCGTCTTCGCCGACCGCCACACTGTCGTGGGTCAACACGTAGGTCACCGGCAACTTCGACAAGGCAGCGACACGCGCCGCACCGCGGAAATAATCGGAGAAAACAAAGAAGGTAGCACCGAAGACTTTCGTGCCGCCATGTAACGCAATGCCGTTGTTGATGGCGGCCATGGCAAATTCGCGCACGCCGTACCAGATATTGCGATCGGCATCATCTTCCACGCGGAAGGCCCCTTCACCGCCGATTTGCGTCTTATTGGAACTGGATAAGTCTGCGGATCCGCCCCAGAAATTCGGTACCGCTTTCGCAATGGCCTGGATTACCGTATGGGATGTGGCACGTGTTGCCTCGGCTTTGTCGCTTTCTTTCCAGGAGGGTAACTCCTCCGCCCAGTTTTCCGGCAATTTTCCGGCAAACGCATCGATATAGGCTTGTGCCCGATCCGGGTCCTTTTCGGCCAGTCGGTCAAAGCGTTCCTGCCAAGCGCGTTCCTCCTCTTCGCCACGTTTCATGACCGTATCGGTAAAATGCGCTTTCACTTCCTCCGGAACAGTAAACGCGGGATAGTCCCAGCCCAACGTCTTTTTTAAGGACTCGGTCGCTTCTTCGCCAAGCGGCGCGCCGTGTACGCTGTTGGTACCGGCCTTGGGTGCACCGTAACCGATCACGGTGTGTACTTCGATCAGCGTCGGACGTTCCTTATCGGCACGCGCTTCGCGAATCGCCTCGGCAATGGCTTCGGTGTCGTTGCCATCGGCAACGTCGAGCACCTGCCAGCCGTAGGCACGGAAACGCTCTGCCACGTTTTCCGTAAAGACCTGTTCGGTCTTGCCATCCAGACAAATAGCATTGGAATCATACAGAACGATGAGCTTGCCGAGCTTCAGACGACCGGCAAGGGACGCCGCTTCTGCGCTGACGCCTTCCATGAGGTCGCCGTCTCCGCAAAGGACATAGGTGTCGTGATCCACGAGCGTTTCGCCGTCGCGGTTAAACGTAGCCGCCAGGTGCGCTTCGGCCATGGCCATGCCCACGCCGTTGGCAAATCCCTGGCCGAGCGGTCCGGTCGTCGCCTCGACGCCCGGCGTATGGTGTACTTCCGGATGTCCCGGCGTTTTGGCATTTAGCTGACGAAACTGTTTCAGATCGTCAAGAGAAAGGTCGTATCCCGACAGATGCAGCAGACTGTAGAGCAGTGCCGAGCCGTGACCGGCTGAGAGCACAAAGCGGTCGCGGTTGGACCAGTCCGGATTTTTCGGATTCTGCCGCAAAAACTGTGTCCAGAGCGTATACGCCATGGGTGCCGCGCCCAGCGGCAGACCGGGATGACCGGAGTTGGCTTTATTGATTTGGTCTACACTCAACATACGTATCGTTTGAATGGCCAACTGTTCAATGGATTTCATGTTTCCTCCTTGCGCAAAACGCGACTTCCTTTCGGGATACCTTCTACTTAAGGTGCTGTTCGACTTCGTTTTCCAAAATGGCCGCAATGGTCGGGGCAAACGGACGCGTATCGGCTTCCTCGACGCGGCCTTCATCAATTAAGGTCGCTAAGTTCGGATTGATGGCAAGCTTCGCCAGCACGGGAAGGCCATAGCGTTTGGCCACTTCGTCGATACGGCTCTTGCCGAAGATGTCATAGCGTCGTTTTGTATCCGGCGCTTCAAAGTAACTCATGTTTTCCATGATACCAAAAACGGGAAGGCTCATCATCCTGGTCATATTGATGGCTTTTTCGACCACCATGCTGACCAGCTCCTGCGGAGAGGTAACGATGAGGGCCCCTTCGACGGGAATCATCTGAAAAACGGTTAAAGGCACATCGCCCGTTCCCGGCGGCATATCGACAAAGAGATAATCCACGTCTTCATAGACCACTTCCGTCCAGAATTGCTGAATCGCACTGCCGACGAGTGCTCCTTTCCAGAGCACCGGATCGGTATCGTGCGGCAAAAGCAGGTTCGTGGAAACAACCTGAATGCCGTTCTTTGTCCGTCGCGCATAGGGGATGCCGTTTTTCCGTTCCAGCCCTCCCTCCAGACCAAAGGCATGGGGAATGGAAGGGCCGGTCACATCCGCATCGAGAATCGCCGCTTTCCGCCCGGTCTGCTGCATGGCGAGCGCACACATCGTCGTCACCATGGACTTGCCGACGCCGCCCTTTCCCGACATGATCGCAATCACGTGGCCGATTCGGCTCTTTTCATGGGGATCCTTATAAAATACCGGCTTTTTTCGCGTATTTTCCTCGCTCATACTCTTCCCTTTCGTCCTTCGGTGCGTTCCTCCGCGTCCACCAGTTCTTTCAGGCGTCCGACCATCAGGTAGGGAATGCGATGCAAATCCGCCATCGTCCGACAGCCCAAAAGCAGAAGCCCCATAGCAATATTATCCAGGACGCCCTGCAGATATTCTTCGGCATATTCCAGTGAACCGTGCATCAGGTAGCGCAGAAGCTCTCCGGAAATTGCGCTCATATCTGCACCCAGCACGTGCGCGTGCAACACATCCGTCGCCGTGGTGATGCCGCCTGAAGCGATACGCTTGGTGTTCGGACATTCCTTATGCACATTCCAAATGGCCTTCGCCGTCGGAATGCCCCAGGAATAAAATTCCGTAAGATCACGGTGCATGGAGCGTTGATCCTCCACCTCCATGAAATTGGTTCCGCCTGAGCCGGATACATCAATGTATTCCACAGGAATATCGCGAAGAAGACGCCCGTCCTGACGACTCATGCCGAATCCGACTTCCTTCACGATCACTTTTCCGGGAAAGGCTTCGGCGATGCACCGAAGGTTATCATACAGACCGCGAAAATCGCGATCCCCTTCTTCCTGTGCCATTTCCTGCGAAGGGTTGACGTGTATGCCGATGCCCTGTGCATCGATCATTTCCATCGCGCGCGCTACCTGATCCACCGAAACGCCCGCCGACACGTTGCCGATAATGAGGCCATTCTGCCCCAGCGTTTCGCGCACAATGTGGAAGGAATCCACCGCTTCCGGATCCTCGAGCGCGATGACCTGCGAGCCGACCTGCATGGGCAAACCGAAATCCTTGGCAATCTGCGCCAGATCGCGGTTGATACCCTTCGTCATATCGGTTCCGCCCGTCATGGCGTTAATCATGAGCGGTGCTGGAATGGTGCGACCGAAAAATTCCACCGAAGTATCAATGTCGGAAAGAGCAAGTTCCGGAAAGGATACCGGCTCGAGCACGACCTGATCCAGGAGCGTTCCGCCATACGGTTCGGTTCGCAACACCTGTTCAATGTGTTCATCTTTGCGTTCTTTGCGCATAGTTCTCCTCCCCGTTTTCTTCTTCCCGGCGCAGGATGACCGGCGGATCAATGCTGTCAACATCCGTCGTGCCGTGCAATTCCATGCGGTGCGCCGCTTTTTTGTCTCCCCGCCCGCCAAGAACCTCCCAGGCGGAGCTCATCATGAGCTTGACACGGTTGATCTGATTGACTTCGGATGCGCCCGGATCATAGTCAATGGCAATGATGTTGGCTTCCGGGTGCTTTTCACGCACGGCCTTCATCACCCCCTTGCCGGTAATGTGGTTGGGCAAACAGCCGAACGGTTGGATGCAGACGATGTTCGGCGCGCCCTGTTCAATGAGCTCAATCATTTCACCGGCTAAAAGCCATCCCTCGCCGTATTGATGGCCCAGCGAGACGACTTCCTGCGCATAACGTTCAATCTGCTTCGCATAGGGTGGTTCCTGAAAATGTTTTGAGGCGCGCAGCGCTTTTCTGGCGGGTTTTCGATAGTATTCGATGACCGATACGCCCAGACCGCTCGAGATAGTGCCCAGCAGCTTACTCTTGCCGAGCAGATCGCTCTTATGTTTCGCATTGCGGAAACAGTACACCATAAAGTCCAGCAAGTCCGGAACGATGACCTCGGCGCCTTCATCCTCCAACAGCTTTTGCAAGTGGTTGTTCGCTTCCGGCAGATATTTGACTAAAATTTCGCCGACGATTCC
The DNA here is from genome assembly GCA_019753405.1 of Murdochiella sp. Marseille-P8839. Lineage (GTDB taxonomy): Bacteria > Bacillota > Clostridia > Tissierellales > Peptoniphilaceae > Murdochiella. The sequence continues at coordinate 48,313 of JAIKLF010000003.1, forward strand.
CGCTTTCGGACAGGTGCGCGCAACACGGGGAACCGTATCAAATTCTTTGACGCATTCTACACAGAGTTTCTTAAAGAGCGAGCGGTGCGGCCGAACGACAAATTCCGCAAAGCGCGCAATCCACTTATCTTTCAGGCGGTCGGTCTGTCCCGCATTTTTCTCATACGGTCTTGTCGCGTTGGCGCAGCGCATGACGAGATCGCCTGCAACCAGGGCATAGCCGGCTTTGTTCAACAGCGACGGGCCGACAGAAAATCCTTCGGATACTTCAATTCCCTGCACCGAAAGAGCAATCACCGGCACTTGCGGATAGCCCATGTCGGCCAGGCCTTTGCGGATATAGCCGACGTAATTGGATGCGCGACACGCACCGCCGGTCTGCGTCATCAGCAATGCTGTTCGGTCGGGATCGTATTTTCCGCTCTCCAATGCTTCCAGCATCTGGCCGATTACGGTAATTGACGGATAGCACGAGTCATTATTTACGTATTTTAAGCCCGCATCCACTACCGACTGATCCACGCGCGTGAGAAAGTCGAAATGGTAGCCTTCTCCTGCCAACGCCTGCTCCAGAATAGCGAAATGATCCGGTGCCATATTCGGCACCAGAATGGTGTAGCCGTCTTTCTTCATCTTCTTCGTAAACGAGGCCTTCGCCGGAGCATAGGAATCGTTACGGCGAGACGCTTCACGTTTTTCTTCCCGGTCACTTCCAGAAAGCGCCTGCAACAACGAACGAATACGGATTTTCACCGCCCCGAGATTGGACACTTCGTCAATTTTCAGAAGGGTATAGATTTTTCCTTTGCTCTCGAGAATTTCCTGCACCTGGTCGGAAGTGACGGCATCCAGGCCGCATCCGAAGGAATTGAGCTGAATCATTTCCAGATCGGGATGTGCCGTAACAAATTCTGCCGCACGATAAAGGCGACTATGGTAAACCCATTGATCCAGCACGCGCAAATCCTCGGAAACATCCTGCTGATTCATGGCGATACTGTCTTCGCTGAGTACCGCAAGTCCCATGCCGTTAATCAGCTCCGGAATGCCGTGGTTGACCTCTTTGTCCACATGATACGGACGACCGGAGAGCACGATACCTTTTGCATGGTGTTCCTTCATCCACTCGAGCGCGACCTGCCCTTCCCGACGAATGTCGCGATGATAATTCTTCTGTTCTTCCCAGGCCGCGGAAACCGCGCGGCGGATGGCTGCCGCCGGAATTTCCATGGTTTGGCCATCCACGGTGAAGTGCGCAAAGACCTGTGTCAAGCGCTCGGTAAGGGTTCGCTCATCTGCAAAGGACAGGAAGGGATGCAAGTAGGTCACCCCCTTTTCCTCCAATGCAGAGACGTTGTTCTTGATCACCTCCGGAAAACCGATCACCACCGGACAGTTGATCTGGTTTGCCGCCTTTTCAAACTGTTTGGTTTCATAGAAGACGCTCGGATAGAAAATCAGGCGCACGCCCTTCTCCACAAGATCCTCAATATGGCCGTGCACGAGTTTGGCCGGATAGCACACCGTTTCGGACGAAATGGACGCCAGCCCCTTGTCATACATTGCACGTGAGCTTTCCCCCGAAAGTTCGACCGGAAAGCCCAGGCGGCTGAAAAACGTGTGCCAGAACGGCAGATTTTCATACATATTCAGCACGCGCGGCAAGCCCACGGTCGGGAACTTGGCCTGTTCTTCGCCGATACTGCTGTAATAGTGAAAAAGCCTGTCGTATTTGTATTGGTAAAGATTCGGCAATCCCTTTTCCTTGCGTACCACACCCGCTCCGCGCTCGCAGCGGTTGCCGGAAATATAGCGCGTACCGTCGGAAAAGACGTTGATCGTGAGTGCGCAATTGTTGGTACAACGTCCGCAACGCGCCATTTTTTGCGTATAGGTGAAATCCGCCAATTCTTGCGCCGTCTTGATCCCGCTCTCTCCCGTGGAACGACTTTTCGCAATCAGCGCCATGCCCATTGCACCCATCAGGCCGGCGATGGCCGGGCGCGTCGCATGACGTCCGGTTACTTTTTCAAAGGCGCGCAGAATGGCATCGCCGTAAAACGTTCCGCCCTGAACCACCAAATTTTTGCCGAGGCTCTTGGGGTCACGCACCTTTATGACTTTTTGAATGGCATTTTTAATAACGGAATAGCAGAGCCCTGCGGCGATGTCGCCCACATCGGAGCCCTCTTTTTGTGCCTGTTTCACTTTGGAGTTCATGAACACCGTGCAGCGGCTGCCCAGATCCACCGGTTTTTCGGCGAAAAGCGCCGCCTGTTGAAACTCCTCTACGCGCATACCGACAGAGGCGGAAAAGGTCGAGAGGAACGAGCCGCAGCCGGACGAACACGCTTCGTTAAGCTGAATCGAATCGATGACGCCATCCGAAATGTGCATGGCTTTCATATCCTGGCCGCCGATATCCAGAATGAAATCGACGTCGGGATCGTAGTAGTGTGCAGCAGTATAATGCGCAATGGTTTCCACTTCGCCGGTATCCACCGCAAGCGCCGCCCGAATAAAGTCCTCGCCGTAGCCGGTAATACCGGAGCAGGCGATGTAGGCGTCATCATTCAGCTGCGTATAAATCTCCTGCAAATGTTCGATAATATGCTCCAGCGGCCGTCCGCGGTTGGAGGAATAGTGCGTATACAGAATTTGATTGTCTTCGCCAATGAGCACCATTTTGGCGGTGGTGGAACCGGAGTCGATGCCCAAATACGTCGGTCCGTGATAATCCGAAAGCGATCCGTAAACTTCCTTATTGGTCTCGTGGTCCTTGCGGAAGGCTTCGTATTCTTCCGGAGAGGTGAACAGCGGTTCCATGAGCTTGCGCTCTTCGGTGACAAGCTCTTTTCCCGACGAAAAACGATCTACAATCCGTTGCAGATCCTGGACGCCAGCTTCTTCCTGCGCAAGAAGAGCCGCCCCACGGGCGACAAAAAGCTGTCCGTCTTCCGGGGTGGTAAACGTGTTGTTTTCGCTGCCAAGCGTTTCGATAAAGCACACACGAAGCTGATCCAAAAAGTGCAACGGGCCGCCCAAAAAGGTGATGTTTCCACGAATGGGACGTCCGCAGGCCAGGTTGGAAATGGTCTGGTTAACGACGGACTGGAAGACGCTCATGGCAATGTCGTCATGGGATGCACCCTGATTGAGGAGCGCCTGCACATCGGTCTTGGCAAATACGCCGCAACGCGAGGCGATGGGATAGATTTTTTCGTATGCGGAGGCCATGGCGTTGAGTCCGGAAGCGTCCGTGTCCAATAAACTCGCCATCTGGTCGATGAACGCGCCCGTTCCACCGGCGCAGATGGAGTTCATGCGCTGCTCAACACTGCCGGATAAATACGTGATCTTCGAATCTTCCCCGCCCAGTTCAATGATCACTTCCGTATGGGGAAGAAGCGCGCGAATGGCCTTCGTTTCGGCAATGACTTCCTGCACAAAGGGAATGCCGAGGTAGTCTTCCAGAAACATCCCTCCGGAGCCGGTGACTGCAAGCTGAATCGGCGAATTACCGATGGTGTCCAGCAATTCCTGCATGACCTGCTCTACGGTTCGTTTCACATCACTTTTATGTCGACGATAGACCGAAAAACAGATCCGATCTTCTTCGTCAAGACAGACGACTTTCACTGTAGTCGATCCCACATCCAATCCTGCGTGATAAAGCATATTTCCTCGTCTCTACTCCAAAATCCCGAAGGGCCGAAGGGTAAACCTTTCATTCCTTATCCATCTTCGGCACCCCTCGCCGTCTTTCCGACGATTGTACCGCTTGTTCTTTCTATTATGGTATGGGCTCATCATATACCCGTACAGGGAAAAGTGCTATGCCCATAGTATGTAATTTTTACCCATTTTCCTTCTCTTTCCCTTCCTCGGCATATGCACTACAATAAAGAAGGAAATTTGAACCGACGAGCCTTTCGGCTCGTGCATAAACCATATAGGAGGATTCATGAGTACCTATTGTACACCCGTAACGGACTGGCTGACCTATGTCGGCGTGAATGATCGTCTCAAACCCTTATTTGAAAACCAATGGCCGCTTCCGAAAGGAGTTGCCTATAACGCCTATCTGGCAAAAGACGAAAAGACCGCTCTGCTTGATTCGGTGGATGCCCATCAGGCGGATGATTTCATGACGAAAGTGCGCACCGCCCTCGGCGATCGCACGCTGGATTACTTCGTCATCCATCACGTCGAGCCGGATCATTCTTCGACCATTCCGCTGGTTCGTCGCTATTATCCCAATGTGACGCTCGTTGGGAATAAAAAGACGTTCACGATGCTCAACCAGTTCTATGGCATCGATGAAGAAAATACGCTCGTGGTTGGCGAAGGCGATACGCTTTCTCTTGGCCAACACACCCTCACCTTCCACATGACCCCCATGACGCACTGGCCGGAATCCATGGTCAGCTACGAAGAAACCGACGGCATCCTCTTCTCGCAGGATATTTTCGGCGGTTTCGGGGCGCTGGACGGCAAGATCTTCGACGATGAGATCGGCGACATCGAGACCGTCTATGCGGAAGCCTGCCGCTACTACACCAATATCGTCGGCAAGTATTCCCGCATGGCCGCAAAGGCTCTGAAAAAGCTGGAAGGCCTGACGATCAACATGATTTGTCCGGTGCACGGCCCCATTTGGCGTACGCATCCGGAACACATCATGGCGCTTTACACCAACCTGGCCAATTGGCGTTCTCAGAACGGGGTCGTTATCGCTTTCGGTTCCATGTACGGCAACACCGAGCACATGGCGGACATGCTGGCGCGCTTCCTGTCGGAAGAGGGCGTGAAAAACATTCACCTCTATGATGTGACAAAAACGCATCCGTCGGTAATCTCGACGGATGTCTGGAAATATCGCGGGTTTATCGCCTGCGCACCGACCTATAACAACGCGCTGTTCCTACCCATGCGCACGCTCTTCGACATTTTGGCCGAAAACAAGATGCAGAACAAAACCGTGGGCATTGTCGGCAACTATTCCTGGAGCGGCGGCGCCGTAAAGGAAATGCAGGCATGGCTGGAAAAACAGCCGTTTGAGGTGGTTGAGCCCGTCGTTGAAGCGAAAAGTGCCGCAACGCAAGAGGATCTGGAACAGCTCCGCGCTCTGGCCAAGGCCATGGCGGAGAATCTCGACTCCCATGCGGAAACCGACAACATGAATTACTATTCGCATATCGGGGAATAAGCCCTGCGCCATGCCAACGCAGCGCAGTGAAATAGATAGAAAGGAATCCACAACGTATGGAATCACCGAAGAAAAAAGTGGTGCTCATCGTCATGGACGGTGTGGGCATCAGCCCTGTTGATAAAGAAGCCGGCGACGCGGTAAAAGCCGCGCATACACCCATGTTGGATCAGCTTCGCAAAGAATATCCCTGGATTATGCTTCGTGCGCATGGCGTAGCGGTCGGTCTTCCGACGGACGACGACATGGGCAATTCGGAGGTCGGCCACAATGCTATCGGATGTGGCCAGATTTATGCACAGGGAGCAAAGCTCGTGAACCAGTCCATTGCGGATGGTTCCCTGTTTTCCTCGGCCACGTGGAAGGAGACGCTTGCCTATGCGCTTTCGCATGACGGCGCGCTGCATTTCATCGGTCTGCTTTCCGATGGCAACGTCCATTCTCACATGGATCATTTGATGGCGTTGATTACCGCCGCAAAAGCTGCCGGCATTCCGCGCGTCTTTGTTCACGCCCTGCTGGACGGCCGTGATGTGCCGCCGACGTCCGGCGAAACCTATCTCACCCAACTGGAAAATTTTCTGGCTACACTGAATGATGATACGTTCCATGGCGTCATTGCCAGCGGCGGCGGTCGCATGACGACGACCATGGATCGCTATAAAGCAGACTGGTCCATGGTTGAACGTGGTTGGAATGCCCAAGTGCACGGGAAAACAGCAGATGGTCGGCTGTTCCCTTCCGCCCTTGACGCTTACCGTACGCTGCGCGAAGAAACCGGCGAGGTGGATCAGAATCTTCCCGCCTTTGTGATCGGTGAAAACGGGCAACCCGTCGGCGCTATGCAGGACGGCGACAGTGTGATCTTCTACAATTTCCGCGGCGATCGTGCCATTGAAGTTTCGATGGCCTTTGAAGACGAGGACTTCACTGCCTTTGATCGCGGTGCGCGGCCGAAAGTTTACTATGCCGGAATGCTGGAATACGATGGCGATTTGCACATTCCGCATCACTATCTGGTCAATCCGCCGAAAATCACAAATACCTTGACGGAATTTCTCGTTTCCAAGGGTATCAACGAATTTGCCTGTGCGGAAACCCAGAAGTTCGGCCATGTCACTTATTTCTGGAACGGCAACAATTCCGAAAAAGTTTCCGAAACGCTGGAAACCTGGGTGGAAGTGCCTTCCGACAATGTTCCTTTCGACCAGCGCCCCTGGATGAAATCTGCAGAAGTGACGGATCAGCTCCTTAACGCCATCCAAAGCGAACAGTACGGTTTCTTGCGTGTCAATTACGCCAACGGCGACATGGTCGGACATACCGGCGTCTTCCGTTCGGCCGAAATCGCCATCGAAAGCGTTGATCTCGCCCTTTCCCGCGTCGTGCCCGTCGCGCTTGCCCACGGCTACACCGTTCTCATCACCGCCGATCACGGCAACTCCGATGACATGCTCCAAAAAACCAAAGCCGGCACACTCGAACCGAAAACTTCACACTCCCTCAATCCCGTTCCCTTCATTGCCGTCAGCCCTGACAACGACGTCGTTCTCGACGAATCCGTGTCCAACCGTGCCGGCCTCGCTAACATTGCCGCGACCGTCGTGGAACTCATGGGCTACGAGAAGCCGGAGTGCTGGGAAAAGTCGGTGCTGAAGTAACAAAGAGAAGGAATAAAATACTTTTCTTGCAAATCAGAGGGAAGCGACGGGCAACCGTCGCTTCCTTTTTTAGGTGGATTCGTAATGTCGGCCCATTTATTGCTAATGTGTGTACAATTGGTGTACAATTAACATGTAATTGCTTGCGAAACGAGGTGATAATATGGCAAAAACAGCAAACGTATACGCCCGAATGGAGCCGGAATTGAAAGAACAGGCAGAACACATCTTAAATGCAATAGGCCTCGCTCCTTCCAGTGCCATTACCATGTTTTACAAACAGGTAATTTTGCAACAAGGCCTTCCTTTTGAAGCAAAGTTAAATTATAGACAGCCCCTTGCTGTAGACACCATGACAAAAAGCGAATTGGACGCTGAATTACAGAAAGGATACCAGTCTGTTCTCTCCGGTAATGTAAAACCGGCAGAAGAAGTTTTTGAATCTTTGCGTCAGGAATTTGACCTATGAGTTATCGTGTTTCCATTTCACTTGAAGCACAAGAAGATTTACGCGGTATCCATGCCTATATCGCATTCCATCTGTTGGCACCGAAAAACGCAAAAGAGCAACTCTCTCGTCTGGAAAAATCGATAAAAAGTCTTGCTGAATTCCCCATGCGACACCAACTCGTAGATGAATCTCTTTGGAAGAAGAAAAACTTACATGTTATGCCTTGTGATAATTTCCTGATCTTTTATTTTGTGCAAGAAGAGAAGAAGGCGGTAATTATTTCTCGCGTCTTGTATCAAAGACGAAATCTTAAAACAGCCTTGGAGTAATACCCGCTTTTACTCTTCCGACGTATACTCCTCTGACACCAAATAGCGCGGACGCCGTTTGACCTCTTCCGCAATCTGGGCAATGTAAAAGCCGATAATACCGAGACTGAACATGATGATGCTGCCGGTAAACATCAGAAGAATTATGACGGTGGTGAAGCCGCCCAGGGCGCGACCGGAGAGCTTTTGTACAAGCGCGATAATCGCGAGAATGCCGGCAAAAACAAAGAAGACAGCACCCATGAAGGTAACGAGCTGCATGGGAAGAACGGAGAAGGACGCAATGTTTCGCATTGCATAACGGAAAAGTGAAAACGTCGACCATTTGGATTCGCCGTATTGGCGATCCTGCACGCGATAGTACACTGTCGCGCGCGAATAGCCGGCCCAGAAGGACATCGCGCGAAAGAAGGTATTGCGCTCAGGCATGCGGTTTAAGGCGTCAACCACCTTGCGATCCAACAGCTTAAAATCGGAGCTATCTTCCATATTTAAGCCCGAGAAGCGGCTGATCAGACGATAAAACAGCTTGGAAAAACCGCGATGCGCGCCGGTTTCTTCCCCGCGGTCTTCTTTAATCCCCTCCACCACTTCATAGCCCTGTTCCCACAACGCGACCATATCCAAAATCTTTTCCGGGGGATGCTGCAAATCAGCATCCATGACCACGACGCAATCGCCCTTAGCCGCCTCAAGGCCGGCAAAAATCGCCGCCTCTTTGCCAAAATTGCGGCTGAAATGAATTCCTCGCACGCGGTTTTCATTATTTACCGGGCGGAGTTGTTGAATAATTTCCCACGTTTTATCCACAGAGCCATCATCCACAAACACCAGCTCAACAGGCATATCCAGAGGAGAAAGCGTCTGTTCCAATGTTTTAAACGTGACGGCCAACCCTGCTTGTTCATTATATGCAGGAATGATTACCGAAAGCATTTCCCCTCCTTGATCTTTCGTTTTTAAGTTGCACTTTACCAACCATTGTGTTGACTTTGACGCCAACGATTATTTAACGCTTACGGCGCTCTCTTTATTCGCTTTCGTGTTCATCTTATATCGCCTTCATGTAGACCTTGTGTTGGCGTTCGGTCTGCATTCCCTGTTGCTTTCCTATTTTCCTTCGCCAATGCGCATGAGCCGCTTATCCGCATTATTTTTAAGCAAGGCCGTCAGGACAAAGCCCGAGAGCGCATAGAGGCCGGCAAAAAGCGTTCCTGCTGCCCGTAGGTGACCGCTGACGATCAGCGGAATCGCCAGCATCATCATCGCGAAGGTTTTCATCTGCGAAATAAACACATTTTTATTTTGTTTTATCACGCCAAGCTCATCCATCCAATCGAGTTTTGGCGAATAAATGTCGATATATAAATCCCACATGAGCATCCCATAACACGTGAAAAGGGATACAACTACCAGAGTAAGATGCACCAGCGGGATAAACGGGAACAGGGCAAAACAGACGATCCATAACAGAATCATCGGTACAAGGCCGAAGATGGCGCTTCCTAAAAATTTGCCCATGAAAATCGTAAATGCCGGCACCGGAACGGATTTCAGAAAATCAAGATGCCGCGCATCGCGCGAAATGGTCGTCGAGGTAAGAGACCCCATCGCTCCGATCAGCGCAATGGCCAGACCGGCAAGAACACCGACATGAAATGCCGATGACGGTGTATCCGCTATGGTGAGGAATAGCTCACGAAGTGTATCCAGGCCTGCAGCCTCACCGCTCCGAACAAGGGCAACCACGGCTCCACCGGCAGAGACGGCAATCATGACGTAGGGCATCATGACGGCGTTCAGCACGAACGCGGGCACGCGCAAAATGCTCTTGGCTTCACGAGATGCCAGACTCAGCAATACCCCACGCTCTTTTCCGGTAGACGTTCGAAGAGCGTCACTCGTAAGAGCTTTGCCATGTTCTCCGCTGCCAAGGGATAGAAGAATGGGAAAGTACAGTTTGGACGCCAATAAAAAGGTCACCGCCATCCAAAGAATGCTGGTCAAAAGGATCAAGCCGTAGGCTCCGGCCATCGCCCCGGAAGCACCGAAGGCCATGTCCTGCCCGTAGCGGAATACCGGAAACAGCATCCCAAGCCATTTCGGCACAGACATCGAAATATCTTGCGCATAGGCTATACGTGAAGAAAATTGCATGGATAGGGACACCGCGATAGCACCGGCCAACGTGATGATACCGGTAAAGAACGTAAGGCGTCTTTCATTGCGCAAAGCCGGCGCAACCTGCAACAACAGCAACATAACCACGGTTACCAGGCAAACGGGAACAATGGGCAAGAGAAAAAAGAGCACGATCCACGCCAACAGACTCTGCAACGAAAACGCCACCACTACACCGGCAAGAGCGGTCGGCAGAAAAATGAGCAGCTGCATCAGATAGGATTGCAAAAGAAGACTGACCAGTTTTGCGCCCAAAATTTCCCGCGGAGACAGCGGCATAGCCAAATACACCTGCGCATCCGACGAGTAGAACAGTGTCGCTGCGGCGAAGGAAAAAACAACCGTCGTCGTCATAGCAAGTCCCATCATACAACCATAGGCAAAATAGGGCTTCATCAGGCCCTGATCCGCAAACTCTGTTGCCATCGTCAGGCCGGAAAGAAAGAACATTCCGCCGGCAAAAAGGAAAAGTGCAATGGTTCCCAACAGGCTTTTGCTTTTCGCTTTTTTACTGCGATTCAGCGTCTGCCCGCTGCGGTTGAGCGACAGGATGACGTTAATTTTCACCAGACTCCAAAAACGACTCATACTTCCTGTCCTTCCTGCGCTTCCTGTTCGTTCTGTACATCTTGCCCGGTCGAATGATTTCCACCGTCTTGCGCATCTTGACCATCTTCTGCCAAAACACGCGATTCCGTCACGCGCAGGAAGATCTCCTCCAGCGTCAGGTTCGGATATTGCTGTTGCAAGACTTCCAGCGTTCCGGTGTATTTCATCTGTCCTTTATTGATGATGGCAATGCGGTCACAAAGCTTTTCCGCCACTTCAAGGACGTGCGTCGAAAACAACACAATGTTGCCCTTCGCCGCGTGCTCCTTCATGCGTTTTTTTAGCAGGAAGGATGCCTGCGGATCCAACCCGGTCATCGGCTCATCCATAATCCATATATTCGGCTCATGCATTAGAGCGGCAATGATATGAATTTTCTGCTGCATACCATGAGAATACGAGGAAATACGATCCCCGATCGCCTCACGCATCTCAAACGTGTCCAGCAGTTCCAAAAGACGTCCTTCACGTTCTTCTTTCGGTACGCGATAGATGTCGCAGATAAAATTAATGTATTCCGTCCCCTTTAGCGCCGTAAAGAGATCGGGATCATCGGAAACATACGCAAACTGCTCCTTCGCCTTGATAGGATCACGTTTAAGGTCAATGCCGTTGATGGTAATTTTCCCTTCATCCGGGCGAAGAATGCCGCAAAGCATGCGGATAGTAGTCGTTTTTCCAGCGCCGTTCGGACCAATAAAACCGGTAATAGTTCCCGGTTCCAATGTTAGGGAAAGATGGTCAACGGCGACCTTGTCGCCGAATGTTTTCGTGATGCCTTGCAGTTCGATCATGATGCCTCCTTAGGTTTTGGTTAACATACGCAACTATTGTGTCATGTTTTTTGTTCGCATGCAATGAAAAATCATGGCGCATTGACTGTGTTCTGTAGCGATACAATTGATATGATACCAAAAAGAGAAAAATATAGAGGGATGTCTGTGCAAGGAAGGTGACACTGCAAGTTAGCCCCATATGCGGCGATGGTGGTGGAAATGCGTTTTCGCCTTACTATCACCATCGCCAAGAGCAAAAACGATGGTGGTGGAAATGCATTTTTGCCTTAGTGCCACCATCGACGAGGACCTAAGCGATGGTTGGGGAAATGCATTTTCGCTAAATCACCACCATCCCCAAGGGCATAAACGATGGTGGGGAAAACGCGTTTTCGCCTTACTTCCACCATCACCAAGGTCAGAATCGATGATGGGTAAAGCGTATTTTTGCCTCACCACCACCATCGCCGAGGGCATAAACGATGGTGGCGGTAACGCGTTTTCGCGAAACCACCACCACTTTCCGCGCAATAAACGTTTATGTCCTTAAGCCTTACGATCCCTTGAAAGAACTTGTCGTAAGCGGTCCTTAGATGGTAAATCTATTTCGTTCTGCTTCCTTTCTAAACGTGTCGAATTGCACACGGTTAAATTTCAGATTGTTCAGAACTTCCCATAATCCGATAAATTCAAGAGTATTTCTATTTCTATCGCAGTTTTCGCATCAGTAGTATCAAAAATGGGAGAAACACCTGTTTCTCCGCTAGGGACCGGTAAATTCCAATTTCTATGTTATCTTCCATACCAGATGGAGTAGGCAGTACAGAATCCCGGCTACAGCAACCTGCGGAGCAAAGGCCAATGTCCGGATCTTTTTTTCTTTTTGCCCAATGCGTTGAATTAGTCCACGCAATCCGGTGAAAAATAACGCCAGCCAGAGCAACGTAGCTCCTTCCATGAAGCCGAGATAGAGCACCACGACCGCCATCAGTTTGCAGTCCCCCATCCCCAGACTTTCCGGTCGCCACAGAGAAAAAAGGCCGGAAACAAGAAGTGTCCCGGCTGCTTCCGCAATGCGCTTGAAAAAAAGCGGCAGGAAGGCGTCCGGAGAAATATTGTCCAGCGTATACACCAGAACAGGGCAGGCCGCCAAATAGAGCAAGCATAACACCGCTAAAACACGGTTGGGTATACGTCGATACCGCTCGTCCCACACACCAACCGCGATGAGTGCCGGCAACAGCCAACCCATGGAAATAAAAAAAACGTTCATGCTTTGTCCTCCATAGAAGGAGCATAGCATGGACGTTTTCTCTCGGCGTCTCAACTATAGGAATGATCGTCTCATGTACGTTTTATGAAGTATCACTACCGCTTCACTGCGTTTGCGTAATGTCGTTTCCGCCTCAACGCGTTTCACGCGGCATCCCTTTCACTTACGAAAAGGCAAAATGAGATGACAGCGGTAACAGAGTAGATGAAAGATCAGTCTTCCTCGAAATCCAGCACACGCTTCCATCCATCGGAAGCGAAGCGCACGGATGAATTCTTTCTGGCCATTTCATCTGCATATTGCGCGGGATTACGAAACGACGGACTGTAATGCGTGAGCCAAGTTTCCTTCGCTCCGGCACGCGCGGCGAGATCTGCGGCTTCCCACGCTGTCATATGGCATTTTTCTTCCGCACCTTTCGTTTTTTCCCGATCGCCGTAAATGCCCTCCGTGATTAAAAGATCGCAGTCCTTTGCCGCGCGCTCCAAGGTTGCGCATGGACGCGTGTCGGTAGAATATACTACCGATAATCCCCGACGTGCCGGTCCACTGACTTCTTCCGGACGAATTCTGCGCAGACCAACCATGACACTTTCGCCTGCCTGCAATTTACGCCAATCCGTAATCGGAATCTTTAGCGCCTTTGCCTTTTCCGGCAAAAATTTCGGACGTCGAGGCAAATCCACGCGATAGCCGTAACACGTGATATTGTGCTTCACCGGGAACGGCGTCACCTGCAACGTACCGACGGAAAACGGCATCTTGCCGACGCGATGAAAATGCACCTCAAAATTCACACCCACTACCACACAAAGGCTGGCTACCACTTCTTCCACGGCATCCGGGCCATAAATATGCACCGGCTCGCGGCGCCCCTCGGTATTCATTGAAGACAGCAGCCCGCTGATGCCGGCAACATGATCCCCGTGAACGTGCGTAAATAAAATGGCATCAATAGAGTGCATGGACCAGCCATATTTGCGGATGGCCACCTGTGTGCCCTCGCCGCAATCGATCAGCACGGAATGCCCCTGATGGCGCAGCAGAAGCGCCGTCAAATGACGCCCCGGCAAGGGCATCATGCCCCCCGTACCCAGTAAACAGACATCAATCATTTTTAACCCCTTATCTTGTCTTTCGGCAAACGGCTTCGAAAAGGCAACCTTGCAAAAATGCCTAAACATAGCTTCCGCTTTTAGCAAAAGCATCGCTATTTCTCTCGTTTTTCCTGCCGAAAGTTATTTTTTTCTATGATACCATGTTTTTTCTTTATCGGGATGTGGAGCAAGCCAAGTCGCTCCGTCCGCTCGCGGCTCGCTTCGCCCAATCCAAGCTGCCCCGTCCGTTCGCCGCTCGCTTCGCCTCGGCGCAGCTTCTGTGGAAAATATGCTCCGGCTCGTCGAAGAGGCGACTCGCGGACGGGGCGTCTTTACGAGAGAGAAGGGCTTGCAGGAAAAGCGGGCTAGCGGAGAGGGTCGGGCCGGTAGACGAGGGTTTTGACCGGCCTTCGGCCGTGTAAAAGACGCTGTAAGTGATGGAAACAGCGCCGCTTTTGTGCTGCTGCGGCGCCGAGAGGAGCCGGCCTGCGGCCGGCAGTTTGAAGAAGCCGCTGAAGGCGGCGTTCCTTATGCAACTGCACCGCTAATCATGGTTTCAGCGGTGCTCCGTCGGCCCTGTCTGGCGTGTGGTTTTTCCCACAGCCAGGGTCTGAAGGCGACAAGTCGGCCCTGGCTGGCACGCAGCTGTTCTCGCAGCCAGGGTCCAGCAGACAATAGAATCCCTGGCTAGGATATTTCGTTTCAACCAGCCAGGGTCGGAAAACGGAAAAGAAGCCCTGGCTGGCGCGCGACTTTTTCTGCAGCCAGGGTCCTGCAGACAAAAGAAGCCCTGGCTGAGATACTTCGTTTCAACCAGCCAGGGTCGGAAAACGGAAAAGAAGCCCTGGCTGGCACGCAGCTTTTTCCGCAGCCAGGGTCTGGCGGACAAAAGGAACCCTGGCTGCGGTATTTCGTTTCATCCAGCCAGGGTCGGAAAACGGAAAATCGACCCTGGCCACTACACGTTATTTCTCCCGGCCAGGGTTGCACACGTTTTTTGCTTTCTATCTGCGCCGCAAATAGCGCTTTCTGCAGCACACCACTTGATTTATTTGAGCCGAACAACATTTTCCACCAGAACCGGTGTTCTCCGCAGTTCCTTCGCCCTCTTTCACAGCAAAGCCGCCCCTCCTTTTTTTCGCCTCTTCGACGAGTCGCCACTATAAAATAGAATCCGTAGTGACGAGGAGAAGCGAGCAAAAAAAGGAGGGGCGGCTTTGCTTAGTGCAGCGGAAACTCTACCGATGCCTTAAAGAGGTCGCCGTCGATGTCGAGGGTGAGACGGCCGTTCATGCGCTTAGCCAACTGTTCGGCAATCGAAAGACCAAGGCCGCTGCCTTCCGTAGTACGCGACTTATCCGAGCGATTAAAACGCTCCAAGAGTTCTTCCGGAGACATGTTGAGGGGATAGCGCGAAGTGTTCTTTATCGTAAAGAGCGCGTGATGGTCCTGCGCTTCCAACTGAATGTAGACGCGCGTGCCGTCCTGGCTGTATTTTTGTGCATTACTAAAGAGATTTTCCAGCACACGCGAGAGCTTGTGCCCATCTGCCTCAATGAACAGCGGATCTTCCGGCAGATCCACCACCGGTGTGAGCGCACGCTTTTTCCAGCCGGAATCCGCTTCGGCAAGACTCTGACGGATTACTTCGGCATAGTCAATGATTTCCATATTCAACTGAACGGCACCGCTCGTCGCTTTCGACACGTCGATGAGATCATTCATCAGCGTCTTGAGGCGTTGTGCCTTCTTTGCCAGCACATCCAGGTATTGCGCACGTTCCTCTTCCGTCGCATCCGGGCTGCGCAAAAGGTCCACATAGTTAATGATGGAGGTCAGTGGTGTCCGCAGATCATGCGACACGTTCGTGATGAGTTCGGTCTGCATCCGCTCATTTTTCAGACTTTTATCGACGGCATGCTGCAGGCTCTGGTCAAAACGATTGATTTGATTCGCCATCGCGCGATGCGCGCCATGAAACGACTCTTCATCCAAACGCTCATGCCAGTCGCCGTCCGCAATGTGCTGCATCGATTGCAAAATGCGGGCATCATTGCGATCCTGCTGTAAGGCAAAGGCGATGGGTAACGTGACTCCCGTAAGCAAAAACAGTACCCAGAAGGTATTCGCATAGAATATCGCGATGAGCAGGAACAAAAATCCCATGATGAGGTAAAACAGCAACACCTTTACCAGCGTGCGATGCTTTGCGCCTTTGCCGTCCTGGTACGCAAGATATAGCTTGTGAAGTGCACGACCTACTCCCCCAATGATACTTCCGCGGAAAAAGCGTCCCTGACGGGCTTTGCGGAACAACATGGAAAGCAACGTCCAACCGACCAGATCAAGCACGATCAAGACCGGGATGAGGATGATCCACAACGGATAGCGCAAGGGGTCGCGTAAGATCGTCATCGCTTGGCCGTCAATGGTATAAAGAATTTCTGTTCCTACGCCGAATGCGAGCCAGAGAAATAAGCAGCAGGCTACCAGCACGACTTCAAGCGGAATTGCGCCCTCGATTTTGCGCACGATCGGCATATGAACGTTAGTGGTGCGAGCAAGTGTCACGCACAGCGTCACGATCCAGACAATGCCGGAGATGACGGCAGCAATGGTGCTGATTTTGGATACTTTCTGCGCAAGAGGGAATGTCTGCATAAAAAGCTGCAGTTCATCGGCTTCCTGCAAGGTGGTATCCAGACGCAACGTGATTTTCATGCCAGGGGCATTGAGGCTATCGTCCTGCGCCAACAGAACACTTATCGGTGGTGTGCCATCCATCAATTTGTCACTCCACAGTCCGGTGCCAACCATACAATAGCCGTTTTCTATTGTAAGAGGTGCGCTCCATGCCGGCGTTTTGCTCTTTGCCCGATTCGCATTGGTAAAGTTCTTCGCTCCATCCAGAATGGAAATCGTATACTCCAGATTGCTCGGCTTTTCTTTCGCGTGATAGCGCGTGCTCGGATTGATTTTCAGGAAATCAAGCGTGTTTTGCAGTTGTCTCATGGATTCACGATACACTTCGAGATTGCCTTGTGCCGCTGCAAGCAACGAGTCTGCGGACAACGGCTTTACCACCTCAACGGCCTGCTCAATGATGTCCTGTGTCCATCCGTCTGCGGAATAGGCTCCTTCGTCATAATCATTCGGCAACCAGTCTTCCTCCGAATAGGACGGAGAGTTGTCCGGGTTAAGCATTTCTTCACCATTCGGGAGCGATGACTCCTCTGCCCGACGGGATGATCCTTTCGTCCTCGGTCGAAATTCGGTGTGTCGACCGAAGCGTAAGTCCACCGGAGCCGTTTCCTTTTTTAGGCCGACTTTCATCCAATGCTGCAAATCCGCTTTAGTGTAAAAAACGACGGAAGACGAAGAAAAGGTGTCGTCTCCTCTACCGTTTTCGTTCAGATACGTCTTGGCGGCTTCCAGTCTTTCTTTTTCTGTACGTTTTGTTGAAACGGTCGCCATGTAGTCAAGTTGCCGAATAGCAGGCCACGAACCGAACGTATGCGGAATCGGCATGTCCGCGGGTAACTGGTCCAATTCCACCCAACTCTGGGACATCAGCGTGTTGCCAACAATACTGCCCACCTCATCATGTACCGTCCGAGCAAAACCGCCCGTTGCATTCCCTTCTCGACCCCAATCATTCAAGTGGTCATTCTGCAATTGGAGCAACGCATAAAGAGAAAGGCCCAGCACAACCGCAGCCAACACATTCAACACTAAATAAGGCCAAATTCGGCGTCGCCGAAACGTCGGTAATTCGTCCGAAGGCGTTTTTCGTTCCTTTTGTTTCGTCGTTGCAGACTGCGTTGTGAAGTCGTTATCCTGGTATGTGTAATGATCCATCTTCGCACCACCCTCAGCGTTCGTGCGGTTATCATCGACCGTGTCCCGGTACGACTGACGGCCGGTGTCCGTGTACGAGTCCTGCGCATCTTGCAACGGTTCATCCTGAGCCGAATCTTCTTTTGCACGCAAGCTGGAAAGAGCTTTTTTCATCTTCTGCATCGCGTTTTGGATGTGCTTATTCATGCTGTCCTCCTTTCTCTGTTTTTTCAGTTTCTGCATCGTTATTTTGTTCCTCTTGCGAATCCAGTAGAGAGTCCGACGGCGCAGCACTTTGTTGGTTCGGCGTCGCCGTAGTTTTCTCCGCCTGCTTTGGATCCGACTGCGGTTCGAGACGATAGCCTCTTCCCCAAATTACCTTCAAATAGCGTGGCTCCCGAGGATTAATCTCTATCTTTTCACGAATATGACGAATATGAACAGCGACGGTTGCCACCGATCCCGCGGAATCTTCCTGCCAAACCGATTCATATATTTCTTCGCTGGAATACACCCTTCCCGGATGTTCCATCAGCAACCAGAGAATCGAAAATTCCAGCGGCGTGAGCGACCGCGGCATGCCGTCCACCTCCACGCTTTGCTTACGTCGGTTAAGGATCAATGTGCCTTGCCGGAGGACGACGCCCTCCAGGTCTTGCCGAGGATCGTAGGAACGATATTGTACATAACGGCGAAGCTGGCTTTTGACACGTGCCACCAGTTCCTTTGCATTAAAGGGCTTGGTAATATAATCGTCCGCCCCACCCAGCAAACCGTCTATCTTATCGTTGCTCTCGCCTTTTGCCGATACCAGAATAACGGGCAAGGATCGCGTTTCTCGAATACGGGTTAAGGCTTCCATTCCGTCCATCAACGGCATCATGATATCCAGCAAAACAAGATGAATGGGCTGTTTTTCCAGGACTTCCAGAGCCTGTTTTCCATTGTAGGCATGATGCACGATATATCCTGCGCGTTCCAGATAAATCTGTATTGCCTGCACAATTTCAAAGTCATCGTCACAGACAAGAATGTGAAGTCGTTGTTCGCTCATCGTCCCCTCCTTTTTGCTCTATCTTATTCTATCGTGTTGGAAGGGGCATTTCGCCCGGACTTCTTAAAAAATCATTAAGATGCAGGCCAAGCCGCCCCGCCCGCTCACCGCCGGCTTCTCCTTGTCCAGGCAAAGCCCCTCGCCCGCTCACCACCGGCTTCTCCTCGTCCCTTCTCTACGCTTCCGAGTTTTTCGTCGGGACTCGTCGAAGATGCGGTTGGCGGGCGGGGTGGCTTGGCGAAAGGGAATAAGCAACGTACGGGGGTGTAAGGCGGCGCTCCGCTTTTTTCTTCACGTGTCATAGAAATCGCGTTTATTTGGTAATTGTCGCGAAACCACTCTACCGTTTTGCATGCAGGAGTAGAGTGGTTTTATCTTATTTGGCTGTTCCCCTCTATTGAATTACGGGTGGCTGTAGAGGGGTTTCGTCTTTTTCAACAGTTCCCCTCTACTGGATGACAAGCGAGTGTAGAGTGGTTTCGCCTTTCTTGACGGTTCAACTCTACCGGACGACAGATAGCATTAGAGCGGTTTTTCTTTTTTCGGCAATTCCCCTCTACCGGACGACAAGGAAACGTAGAGTGGTTTTGCCCTTCTTGACCGTTCCACTCTACAAGATAAGGAGCCGGCCTCCGGCCGGCGGTTTGAAAACGTCGCCGAAGGCGGCGTTCCTTATGAAAGCTGCGCCGCCAGCAGCGGTTCCAAGCAGCGCTCCTTTTCGTCGTTCCTGGCTGGGCGACGTTTTATGACTTTGCCAGGGTTAGGCGGAGGCAGTTGACCCTGGCTGGTGCACGGCATTTTTCGCAGCCAGGGTTCAAGCACAAAAATCAACCCTGGCAAAAACGCTTCATTTCGTCCAGCCAGGGTCGCACTACTTTTGTATTCTATTACCGCGCCACCACCGCCATTCCCAGCAACGCACTACTTTTCGCCCCGGCATCCTTCCGCGCACCGCATCTTCGACGAGCCGGAAAGGTAGACTCCCTATCAACCCCGCCGAGGAGAAGCCGGCGGTGCAAGGAAGGATGTCGGGGCAGCCCGCCTTACTTCCGTCTTCCCGGATACTCCTTCAGAGCAATTTCGAGAATGTCCATTGCCTCCAGAAGGCGCTCGGTCTTCACACAGTAGGAAAGGCGCACTTCGTCGATGCCCAGACCCGGTGTGGAATAAAAGGATTCCGCGGGCGTCATCAGAACCGTCTTGCCGTTCACCCGCACATGCTCCAGCGTCCAACGTACAAAATCTTCCGCGTTATCGACCGGCAACTTAATGATGAGATAAAAAGCACCTTCCGGAACGGGGGCAATAATGCCTTCCATCTGTTCCAGACGCTTTTGCAGAGCGTCCCGACGATGACGATAGGTGCGGCGATTGTCCTCCACGTAGGCATCATCGACAATATCCATGGCGCCGGCACCAATCTGGTCAAGGGTCGAAACACAGAGACGCGTCTGACAAAGGCGAAGCGCCTTCTCATTGAAGTCCTTGTTCTTGGATGCCAGCGAACCGATGCGCGCCCCACAGGCGGAATATTTCTTGGAAATGCTGTCCACTAAAATGACGCGATCCCTGATTTCTTCGTATTCTGCAAAGGAATGGAACGGGCGGGAAGTGTAGTTGAACTCGCGATAGACTTCATCTGCAATCAGCCAAAGATCATATTTACGCACAAGATCAACCAGAATCTGCATCTCTTCTTCGGTATATACGCGCCCGGTGGGATTGGCCGGTGAAGAAAGAATGAGCGCCTTCAGGCGATCCGCCTTGTCCGAAGCGGCAATCACGCGATCCCAGTCGGCAAGCGAAGGCACGCGGAAGCCGTCTCCGGCATAGGTCGTCGCCGCGACAATGCTTACGCCCTGTACCTCGGCAATACTGTTGTAATTCGTATAAAACGGCTCCATCGCTAAAATCGCGTCGCCCGCATCACAAGTAAGCGCCAACGCAAAATTCAATCCTTCACTTGCCCCGTTGGTAATACAGATTTCATCCAGAGCAAACTCAAGGCCATAATTGTGCAGGTAAAGCTGCATCGTTTCCAGTGTACGCTTCATCCCCCGCGAATTCTGATACGCCAACACGTCCACATCATAGTGACGCACAGCTTCCAGAAAATCCGGCGGCGTTGGAATATCCGGCTGCCCAATATTCATGGGGATGACTTCGACACCCGAAGCCTCCACGCGGGCTACCGCCTCCGAAAACTTGCGAATCGGTGAGGCTTTCAGCGTTTCACTGCGTTGGGAAAACTTCATGACTTCCTCTTTTCTACGTTACCTTTCCGCTATTGCCCGTCCGGCATCCGCCATACACGGGGCATTTATCTAATCTCTCTATTCTTCCCGTTATTGACCATCCGGCATCCATACCAGGAAGAGATCCTGCACCTGAATATTGGTCTTTTTCGGCTTGATGTCCACCTCTTCAACCGTATCGCGCTCCGTCGAGAACCGCTCACTCACCTGTTCCAGCTCTGCGGCAAGCGCCTCTTCCAGACGCTGGAACTCCTGCTGATAGGCCTCCACATTTGCCTCGGCACGGCGAATATCCTCTTCCTGCGCACGTTGACGGCTCAACGAACGCGCAGAGCTTCCCATGCGCGTAACCATCGACGAACTGATTTTCTTGCGTCCGAATAGTCCACCCAAAAGCGCCGAGCCGACACTGACCATCGTACTTTGTTTCGCCGCTTCCGCCTGCGTTTCTTCGCGTTGCACCGCCAATTCCGCCTTGCGAATGCGCTCCTGCATCGTATTGAGCTTCTTTTGATAGGTCTCCTTGATCTTTTGCATCTCCCGATCACGCGCTTCACGAAGCGCAGTGTCAACACGAATTGCAAATTCCTCTTCTTCGCCCGGGCGCCCATAAATTCCGGTCGCACGTTGGAACGGAACACGCAAACGCTCATTGGCATAAACGAAATTCTTCAACGACGTTTTCGCATTTTTTATCACGTCTCCGGCTAATGCCTCAAAGGCAAAGGGTTGAAACGCAGCCCCCTGCGGAACATCTGCCTGCAAGGTGAAGGATGCCGGGTCCTCTCTCTGCGCATTCTGCCAGTCCGCACCCAACGGCGGCTCGGGAATCGTCGTCAAATAAAAGCATGCTTTTTCGGAAGCGATTCCCGCTTTTTCGTCTTCATAAAAGATTTTCGCACTGCCACAAAGATACGCGGTATACGATGCCGCACCCGCAGCCGGATGATAATAGGCCACAATGCCCTTTGGCAACAGTGACGGAACGGCGGAGGCCTGTGAAGGGAAAGCTTCTTCCGGAATAGCGGAATCTTGCAAATTGGCCGTCGCACCAGACACGGCGGGGGCTTGCGAATCGACTGTCTCTCCCGGCATATCGACCGACTCCGTAGCTGTATCTGATTCGTCCGCTCCCTTCGTCAATGCCTTCAGCTGCATCCCCGTCAAGGGGCCTGCAAGATAGGACATCGTCCAGCGCGTGGAAAACAGTGCATCCGCGCGGGCGTGAATGTTATGCACATAGAACGTGCGCTTAGGCAGGCGAGAGAGCAGGGCGTTTAATTCGCTACGGTTTTGCGCCAACGTCCCGTCCGCATCCATGCCGTCCAAGAGGCGATCGCGATCCTGTTGCGTTTGCAAATGGCCGATAAACCAGGTGCCGATGTTGGAAAGACCTTTATAATCCAAATCCGCCGGATTCTGCGTGGCTAAGACAATGCCGAGGCCGAACGCTCTAGCCTGTTTCAGGAGCGTCATCATCGGCGCTTTCGAAGCGGGATTGGCCACCGGCGGAAAATAACCCTGCACCTCATCCATATAGAGAAGTGCACGCAAGGCAGACTGTCCGCTTTGACGACGCATCCAACCCACCACTTGATTGAGAATGAGCGTAACCACAAACATCCGCTCCCTGTCATTCAAATGGGCCAGCGAAAGAATGGCCACGCGCGGCTTACCTTCCGGAGTGTAGAGCAAACGCTGCGGATCCGGCGCCACGCCTTCTCGCCAGGTGGCAAATTGGGGCGACGCAAAGAGTTGGTTAAAGCGCATTGCCAAGGCCAGGCGCTCTTTTTCCGGATAAAACGCTTCAAGTGGCATCACGCCGAGTTTGTCGATTCCCGGCTGCTGAATAGCGGAAATCAACGACGGCAAATCCATCGCTTCTCCGGCCTTCCAGCGCGTAGAAAGCAATGTGCTTAACAGAAGATGTGCCTTACTGGTCAGCGGATCCGCATCCACGTCCACCAAGGCCAAAAGCCCCGCCACGGTCGATGAAACGTAAGCGTTAAAACTCTCTTCCTCCGCAAGGATCGCCTCCGGCGGCATTTGCGCTACATCCATCACGGAAAGCGGCTCACCCGTACGTGAGCCCGGCGTATAGACCGTAATATCAGCCTGTGAAAGAAGAGCAACGCGTGCCGCATCCATGCCGGCTGCCGTTCGTCCTTCCTGCCAGCGCTTCGCCTCCTCTTCGGCATACGCTTCGGCAGACATCCCCGCCTGCTCCGCAGCCTGCGGCGTAATCCACGGCAAGAGCTTCTTTCCGCTCAGCGAAGGAAAAGCCAATAGGAGATTGGCCATATCCCCTTTCGGATCAATCACGATGGCCGAAAGGCCGTCCACAATCGCCTCTTCGAGAAGATCAATGCCCAGACCTGTCTTGCCGCTGCCGGTCATGCCGACCAACATCGCATGTGTCGTCAAATCCGAAGATGCATAGAGAAAGGGAATATCTTCCTTTTCTCCTGTTTCCGGATTGACCTGCTGACCGAGATAAAATTCGCCAAGCCGTTCAATGATTTTCATGCGCTTTCCTTTCTCCATATAGGAAGTTTTTCTCCGCCTTGCCGGATCTGAAAAGGCGACTTTGCGCCGATACCCCACCTCTCCATGGCGACATCCGCCTTGCTGTTAAATTCGCAACTCCACCCATTTTCCGCGGCGGAAGCGCGCCACCATAAGAATGGCGCTTGAAAACTGGTGTGCCAGAATGCCCAACCAGATTCCGTCAATGCCCATATGAAACGTCTGCACCAAAACGATGGTCACTACGGAACGAATGACCGTAATCGTAATCGTGGAAACCAAGAGGGTGTAGCGCACATCTCCCGCAGCACGCAGCGCTCCTGCACAGACGATGGACACAATCTGGAAAAATACGATAAACATCACATAGCGCGAAATGCGAATGCCGCGCGTAATGAAGCTCGCTTCGCTGAAGGTAATGCGGAAGAACGCACCGCCGAAAAAGAACAACGTGACAAACCACAGCACAGAGAGTATGCTGCCAAGAAATAGGCACGTATAGCCGTAATCCATGGCTTTCTTTTTCTTTCCTGCGCCCAGGGCCGACCCCGTAGAGGCCACCGCCGCCGTCTGCATCCCGCTGGCCAGCGAAAAGCCGAAGTTCAAAAGGTTCATGCCCACGTTATGTGTTGCGAAGACTTCCGTTCCAAGACTTGCCGCCTGCATGGCAGTGACCATGAAGCCCACACGCATCAACAGATTTTCAATAAAAATATTCACCGCCAGCGATGCCACCGTTTTCAATGCATCCCAGGCCGGGCGCACCTTCTTTTGCAGACAATAGCGCACCTGAATGAAACTGTCGTGCTTAAATAGCGAAGCGATGCTGACCACCAAACCGAACATCTGGCCGATGACCGATGCAATGGCTGCACCGCTTACCCCCAGCGCCGGAAAGCCCAAATGCCCTTCGATCAACAAATAGTTGCAGGAAATGTTGACCACACTGGCTGTGACGTTCGACACAAAAGCTACACGCGTATTTCCGGAACCGCTATGTCCGGCATTGATAATCATGGTCGCGATGTTGAATACGATGCCGGTAAGAAGAATACGCAGATAATTCGCCGCATCATCATGGATCTCCGGGTTTGACCCCATAAAGCGCAAAAGCGGATCATAAAACAGATTGACGACGATAGCGATAAAGACGTAAATGACCAGCGAGAGCAGCAGGACGGTCATGACCGTCTGATTGGCCTCGACCCGTTTTCCTTCCCCTTTTCTTCGGGCTACAATGGCTGCCACCGCGACATACATCGCAATAATCGGCGCCAAAAACAGGAAAACCGGTTGAATGGTAATGCCGACTGCGGCTACCGCCGCCGGTCCCAATGGAGATACCATCACGGTATCAATAATGTTGGTAATCGTCGTCGCCAGGTTTTCCAAGATCGACGGCCACGCCAGACCGAAAATCTTGCGCACCATATTTAGTTCCAAGAATGTCCATCGTTTTTGCTGTTCTTGTTCCATGCTCTCTCGCTTTTTCTCTTTCTTTTTCGGGATGGTATCGCCAAGGCTTCATCGCCCGACATCCAAGAATGTTTCTTCGTTGACGTTTCCTCTTGCCTCGGCATCACGTTACCAACACCTGGTGTTATTCATCCTCCAATATCTTTTGAAAAGCTTCGCGCGGATCACCGTTTTCCAGTCGTATCACGCCGCAATGCACAAAACCGGCTTTTGCCAGCACCCGCTGCATACCGACATTTTCCTTATGCGTATCAATGCGCAGATTGCGCACTCCGCATCGGCGCGCCCGCTCCTCGGTAAAGTGAAACATCGCCCGCGCAAGACCCGGTACCGACGGATCGCCCGCCACCCGATGCAGCGTAAAATACGGCTCGGTATTTAACCACGCGCCTTCAATTTCTGCATAATTCGGATCTGGTGTCTCCAGAAGGCAGAACGTGCCGACGACTTGACCATCGATAAGACGCAAAAAGCTGCGTTTCGCGTCAAGGTCTTGACGTACTTTTTCTTCGGAAGGCACTCCCGCAGGCCATTGCGTTTGATTGCCCTCCGCACGCATCCGCGCACGCCCCATGTCCAATAAGGCCATCACCGCAGGCAAATCGTGCATCGTGGCTTGTCGTATTTCATCCATGTTACGGTTCCTTTCGGCACGTCCGCCGTGGCGGCACATTCTTTTTCATCGCACTGCGCATAACTGCGCTTCCCGCATCTTTTTCCTTATAGTATACGATAGTTATTCCTTTTTCACGGCGCAGACCGAAAAAAAGTGTTTCGCTTTGTTTCTTTTTTCGTTTCCTTTTTCTTCCTTGTTTCCCCAAGAAAAGCGCTTTTTCGATGGTTTTTCGTTTTCCTCTTTTTTGGCGTTTCCACCATATCTTGTTTGTTACCTTGGCAAGAAAACCTATATATCGTAGAATAAAACCAATCGCTTACGGCGTCGGCCGAGACAAGTCCCAAGGCCAAGCCGTGCCAAAATCGACGTAAAAACGGCGTCAAAACAACACTGCCCGGCCATGCCGAGGCAAATACCATGAACCGGGAAGGATGCTCCATGCAAGTCATAAAACGAGACGGCCGCATCGTGCCGTACGAGAGAAAAAAGATTGAACAGGCGATGGCGAAAGCCTTTGCTCAGGTGAATAAGGCCATCTCCGAGGAAGAACTCAGCGCGCTGGTCGACCATGTCGAAGCGCGCTTCTCCGACGCCCATGAACTGTCGGTTGAGGCCATACAGGATCGCGTCGAGTTACAGCTGATGGAAGCGGACCATTACGAAGTCGCAAAGAGCTATATTCTCTATCGGGAAGAGCGGCGCAAAAAGCGCATGATCCGCTCCCGTTTAGAGAGCTATTTTCCGGAAGTGCGGGTGTTGCATGACGTACTGTTGGCCATCGAAGACGCCTTCCGTGACGACATCTATGATCTGCGCCATCTGCTTTACAAGTTTGAAAGTTTCTATAAAGAAGGGAAAAGTGTTGCCGAGCGCATGGAGGCACTGATTCACGCTGCGATTGAGCTGACCGATGAAGAAGCCACCCGCTGGGAATTCATCGCTGCACGCTTTTATGGCATTCAGTACCATCAGCGCTTGGAAAAGACCTGGCAAAAGCGGATCGCCGAAGGAAAGGTTCCCGGCATTGACCACCCCCGCACGCTTCGTTTTTCTGAGAAATTGCGCTCCATGCATGCCGAAGGTCTCTATGGCGACGAAGTGCTGGAACACTATACCGTCGAGGAATTGGAAGAAGCCGCCGGTTGGATCGATGAATCGGCCGACCTGCTGTTTAACTATTCCGGCTATGATCTGCTCGTCAATCGCTACGTCGTACGCAGCTTCGACCTCGAGCCGCTGGAAACCATCCAGGAAATGATGCTGGGCATTGCGCTGTTTTTAGCCATTCCGGAAAAAGAGCGGCGCATGTATTGGGCAAAAGAGTTCTATCTCATGCTCAGCTCCTTGAAAGTAACCATGGCGACACCGACGCTTGCCAACGCCCGCAAGCCTTTCCACCAGCTGAGCTCCTGCTTTATTGACACCGTTCCCGACGATCTGAAAGGGATTTATCGCTCCATCACCAATTTTGCCAACGTCTCGAAATTCGGTGGCGGAATGGGTCTCTATTTCGGTAAAGTTCGCGCCGCTGGCGCCTCGATTCGTGGCTTTAAGGGTGCGGCCGGTGGCGTCATCCGTTGGGTGCGCTTAGCCAACGATACCGCTGTCGCCGTCGATCAACTTGGCGTACGTCAGGGTGCGGTTGCCGTCTATCTCGATTGCTGGCACAAAGATGTGCCGGAGTTTTTACAGCTACGCACCAACAACGGCGATGATCGCATGAAAGCTCATGACGTCTTCCCGGCCATCTGCTATCCCGACTATTTCTGGGAACAAGTGGAAACCAATATGGAAGGCCAGTGGGGTCTATTAGACCCGCATGAAATTCTCACCGTCAAAGGCTATGCGCTGGAAGATTCCTATGGCAAAGAATGGACGGAAAAATATCTGGACTGCTTAAGCGATGAGCGCATTTCAAAGCGCTGGATTCCCATTAAGGAAATGGTGCGCCTGATGATCAAGAGTCTCGTCGAAACGGGCACCCCCTTTACCTTTAACCGGGATGTCGTCAACCGCGCCAACCCGAATAAAGATAAGGGCATTATCTACTGCTCCAACCTCTGCACGGAAATTGCACAGAATATGTCCGCTACGGAAACACTGGATGAAGAAATCGTCACGACGGAATCCGCCGGCGGCGATCCCATCATCGTCACCAAGACGAAGCCGGGCGATTACGTTGTTTGCAACTTGGCAAGCCTCAACTTAGGAAAAATCAACGTTCATGATGCCGAAGAGTTTCGCCGCATCACAACAGCGGCCGTTCGGGCGCTGGATAATGTCATCGAGCTCAACTACTTCCCGGTATCGGCGGCCAAGGTCAATAACAGCAACTATCGTCCCATCGGTCTCGGCGTTTCCGGCTATCATCACCTTTTAGCCAATGAGCGCGTCTTCTGGGAATCGGAAGAACACCTGGCGCTTGCCGATCGCGTCTTTGAAGACATGAACTATTACGCCATCACCGCCTCCATGGAAAATGCGAAGGAAAAGGGCGCCTATCCCTATTTTGCCGGCTCGGCATGGGAGGATGGCACGTATTTCACCGACCGTAACTATACCGATGAGCGCTGGAAGGCGCTGGCAGCGGCAGTCAAGCAGTATGGTCTGCGCAACGGCTATCTGTTGGCGATCGCGCCCACGTCGTCCACGTCCATTATTGCCGGTACATCGCCAGGCGTGGATCCGGTCATGAACCGCTTCTATTATGATGAGAAAAAGAACGGTCTGATTCCGCGCGTTGCACCGGATCTCAGCCTTTCCAATTACGTCTATTACAATGCTGCGCATCAGACGGATCAGTCCTGGTCCATCAAAGCCGCCGGCGTGCGCACCCGCCATGTCGACCAGGCGACCAGCATGAACCTGTATATCACGAACGACTTTACCTTCCGACAGATCTTAAGCCTATATCTGGAAGCCTATCATGCCGGCTTAAAAACCCTTTACTACATCCGTTCCAAGAGTTTGCAGGTAGAGGATTGTGAGAGCTGCGCGGTATAATAACAAAAAGGTGATTTCGCCCTGCGTTTCACGAGGACAGCGCTGCAACAAAGCCGTGACGTTACAACGTCTGCACGCAGCGATGCGCTGAGAGGGCGGCAAGAAGGATGAACGGAGCCGTATGTGGCCAAGAAAGGATCAATATGGAACTTATGCGCAAAAACCCGTTGTTTAACCCGGATGGTGACACGGAGCTGGTAAAACGCCGCATGATCGGCGGCAATACCACCAACCTCAACGATTTCAACAACATGAAATACGACTGGGTTTCCGACTGGTATCGTCAGGCCATGAACAATTTCTGGATTCCGGAGGAAATTAACCTGGCACAGGATAAAAAGCAGTATCCGCAGCTTGTGGAAGACGAACGGCGTGCCTACGATAAGATCCTCAGCTTCCTGATTTTCCTGGACAGCATTCAGTCGGCCAATCTGCCGTCCATTTCGCAATACATCACAGCCAATGAGACCAACCTCTGTTTGCATATCCAAACCTACCAGGAATGCATCCATTCCCAGAGTTACAGCTACATGCTGGATTCCATCTGCGAGCCAAACGAGCGCGACGCGGTGCTGTACCAGTGGAAAAACGATGAACATCTACTTCGCCGCAACAAGTTCATCGGCGACATTTATAACGATTTTCAGCAGCAGCCGGATGTGCACAATTTCATGCGCGTGATGATCGGAAATTACATCCTCGAAGGCATTTACTTCTATAGCGGATTCATGTTCTTCTACAATTTGGCACGCAACGGTCGCATGACCGGCTCGGCGCAGCAAATTCGCTACATCAACCGCGATGAAAATACACACCTTTGGCTTTTCCGCAGCATTATCCATGCGCTGCGCGACGAAAACCCGGAGCTTTTCCGCAGCACGTTGCAGGATGAGTACCAACGCATGATTAAAGAAGGCACGGAGCAGGAAATGGCCTGGGCCGACTACGTGATCGGTAATCGCCTGGAAGGCTTAAATGGCCAGATGTGCGTCGACTATATCCGCTACCTCGGCAACCTGCGCGCGACAGGCCTCGGTCTTGATCCCATCTTCTCGGGCTATCAGGAAGAACCGGACAGCATGAAATGGGTCTCCAACTACTCCAACGCCAACATGATCCGCACCGACTTCTTCGAAGCCCGCTCCACTGCCTATGCCAAGAGCGGCGCGCTGGTGGACGATCTGTAAAACCAAGCCACCCTGTCCGCTCGTCGCTCGCTTCTCCTCGCCAAAGCCAAGCCATCCCGTCCGCTCGTCGAAGAGGCGACTTGCGGACAGGCGGCTTGGCGGGGAAAATCGACGCAGGGACGAGGCGCTTGAGCAGAGAATGAGGGCGCAGGGACAGGGTGGCTTGGCCGGAAGTTGGATCACACACATAATGGAATTTGGACAGTAGAAAGTATTTTTTGTCGGTTATATCGTATAAATTTCCGCTTTGAAAAAAGCAAAAAAAAGGCAAACAAACAGCGGACGGTGTTGAGGATTGACAACACCGTCCGCTGTTCCTATTTATTCCTATTTCGCTAAATTTCCGATTCCTTCTTCGCGGATGCTTTACGTAGCACAATCCAGGAAGCGGCCGAAAGAACCGCCAAGGATAAGGCTATGGTCATTGACGTGTTGTCTCCCGTCTTCGGATTCTTGTGTCCCCCTCTGCGGGAGATTGGCTTGTCCGATTTACCCGGTCTCGGCGTAACCGGCTTATCCGGGTTCGGCGCCGGTGTAACCGGTTTATCCGGATTCGGCTTCGGCGTGACCGGTTTATCCGGATTCGGTGTCGGCGTGACCGGTTTATCCGGATTCGGTGTCGGCGTGACCGGCTTGTCCGGATTCGGCTTCGGCGTGACCGGCTTGTCCGGATTCGAATCTGTGGGGGTTTGGGTCTTCAGCTTGTTTGTCAGAACAAAACCATTCGTCTGATCACCGGTTATTTTGGACTCATATCCCTTCACCTTGACTTCTTCTACGGCGTACGTCTTGGTCTTGTCAAGACCGGTAAATTTGTCTTCCCAGTTGTTTTTCTCGTTGAGGATAAGGGTTTTTCCGGTATCTTTTCCTTCTTCCAAGAGTTTAACCGTAATCGAATCCGGTCTCTTTTTCTTCACGTTCTGGTTATCATCCCATACCTTACTTACCTTAACGTCTATCGTTTCCGGCGTAGGCTGATTGGATTTATTCGTGATGACGATCGGATCCACTTTAAACCCTACGGTAAAGAAGTAGTCCTTCGCTTTCTCGTAGCCTTCAGGCGCCTGAACCTCGGATAGGACATAATATCCGCGTTTCAGTGTGAGGCTGACCTCGCTCAATGTTTGATCATCATTAACGATACAGAGCTTTCCTTGGTCATTCGTAACGAGATTCTCTAATGCAATATCATCCTTATTGACCGCAACGACATCTTGCTTACCGTTTTTATCACTGGTATAGATGGTAAACGTTGCACCCTTTAGAGCGTTTCCCTTATCATCCTGTTTCGTGAAGTTAACTAAGCTGAAGTTATTGACCGAACCGCCAATCTCGCCCTCTTCTACAATCGCTTTGGTCGTGTAGGTTCCTCTCGCAACATCTTCAAGCTTGGTTTTTTCGCTTTTGATCGGATCACAGGTGTCATCCTTGTCCGGATCGCATGTCGGAATTTCCTGTGCATAATAGGAACCTGTGTTGTAATAGACCGGATCGTTGTTGCTATTTAAGCTTTCGGACGGATTCTTGATTTTCATATTAAATAATAGGGCAAAGGATCCTCCGGCATCATAGAGAGGATGGTTAAAATTCTTGATATGGAATTTAAAGCCTTTTCCAACGGTTTTATTTAAACCGCCAGCATCCTCGATCTTTTTCTCTTCTTCTGCTGTTAATGCCTCTCCAAATTTCTTTTCTATCAGGATATTTTTAGGAACCGCCGCCTCATCAGAAGCGTTAAATCCATTCTCTCCGGTAATGACATTTGTCCGATCTATCCACAACGTTTTCCCTTCATAGGATACCTGACGGGGCATGCTCGACTGACTGGGCTCATCCGTTAAAAAGTAGATCTCGTAAAGCGTGCATTCCATTCCTGTTGCATCATCTTTACTCGTGGCTCCATTTTTCGCCCTGAAGAACGGAGTCTTATAGTATTGCCCTTTGCCTATCGTAAAAAGTGCTCGAAATTCTGTATCTTCAAAACTAAGGTTCACATCCGGTGTATCGTAAATAAAGAATTCATTTGACTTCTTTAGTTTTGTCCCGATATTAATGTTGTAATACATGCTTCCTTCGCCGAGTTCGCCATCTTTTTTATAGCTTCCCGCCGTCTTGGAAAACTTAACGACAGCTTCCGACGGCTTCGGCTTTTGAAAAGTGAAGGTGATCTTCTTCTCTTGCTTTTGACCATTAATGTATAGCCAATACGTTTGGGTCAGTTCGGTAGCCTCCGGATTGTTCTCGAAATAACGGAATAGGCTCTGTGTGCTAAATTCAACGGCAGAGTTCAAGTCTATCGTAAAGTCTTTGTCCAATTCTTTAAAGGTTAACGTTGCCTTAACGGAGGTTGGTAAAATTTCAATATCGGCCAGTTTTTCTCCACCATCCGCAACGATGGACTTGTTCTCGGAAAAAGTAAAGGGATAACGAAGATAGCTTTCTTCCGTCTCCGGTTTAAGTTCAATCTCCAGTTTTGTTCCTTCTTTGACCGTCCCAAACTGCGTTACCGGATGGTTAATATGAACCTTTAAATATTGGTTGTTAAACGGAACGGCCTCGGCACTGTTGAACAAGTCCGTATTATCTGCCAGGTTTTTCGTCATTGTAGCGGTTACCGCATCGGATCTTAATGTCGACGGTTCACTTTGGCTACCACCTTCTTCGCGGGCAAATGCTGATGGGGAAGCCACTCCAATGATCAGCAAAGCGGTGAGAAAGATGCCCAATAGTTTTTTCTTCATCGTACTCTCCTTCTTCAAATGTCATTCCGTTTTTAACCTTCCTGTAAACAGGTAGATTCTCGGTGAGGATATTCTTGTTTTTTTATTATATCATGGTTTATTTCTGTTTCGCCATCAGCATCGCCACCAACAAATATATCAATGATAGAAATACGATTGATGTGAGACCAAAAGAAAAATATAGAGAGAATTCCTGTACCAGGAAAAACGTGGATAAAAAATTTCATCCGGTGAAATCTAACCCTCTCCCTCATTGGACTGTACGCAAAACGATACATGAATGCAGACTTTAGTCTTGGGGCATCTTTTCTAGAAAGGCCGTGGCTTTTTAAGATGGAAATCTCCTCTTTTAAAGCCACGATTTCGTTTATCTCCGTCGTGTCATGTCACTCTCGTTACGCCTTTCTTCATGGTATCTTTTTTAAGGCTTTACTTTTTGGGGACATATCAGCGTGCCGAAAGCCCCCGTAAAGTGGACGGCATATTTACGACGGCAAAAGAGGATTGTGCAGAAAGCCGCCGTAATCCGCCCGCGGGCCCCATAAGGAGCCGGCCTTTGGCCGGCGATTAGCAAACGCCGCCGAAGGCGGCTCCACTTCCACGATCGCGCCGCCATTGCCATTCTTGAACACCCGTCCTCCTCGAAGAATGCAATTTACAAATGTGGAGATTTCGTATACATTTAAGGTGTTGTAAGGTTTTCATCGGACCGAAAATTTATTTCCTTTTTATTCTTTCCGATCGCGGTGAGCCGGCTATTATTACATAAGGAGTGCATTATGGACAGCACAAATCCCAATGTCCCAGAAAAGACTGAAAAGAAGCATCTCGGTCTCGTCCCCCGACTGATTATCGGAATCGTTCTCGGTATCCTGATCGGCCAATACGCACCGCAGTTCCTCTCGCAAACCGTAGTTACCGTTTCCAATTTCGTCAGCTTATTGATTAAATTCGTTATTCCGCTGATGATTCTGGCTTTCGTTACCATGGGTATTGCAGACATCTCACAGGGTGCCGGAAAGCTTCTGCTGTTTACGGTTGTCCTTGCCTACGGCTCAACCCTGATTGCCGGAACAGCATCCTACCTGGTATCCTCCACGCTTTTCCCGTCCTTTATTTCTGCGGAAGATATCAAAACCATCGCCGATACGGCGGAAAAAACGCTAGATCCATTCTTCACATTGAATCTTCCCCCGCTGTTGGATACCATTTCCGCTGTGGTCTTCGCCTTCATTTTGGGCTTGAGTATCTCCACCATGCGCGGTAAAGAAATCGGCAATGCCCTTTACAGCGGCATGAGTGAATTTGCCAAGATCATCGAAAACGTGTTGAACAAGGTCATCATCCCGCTGCTCCCGCTCTACATCTGCGGCACTTTCGTCAACATGACCTACTCCGGACAAACCTTCACCATCCTGGGCATTCTCTGGAAGGTATTCCTGGTTGTCATTATCATGCACTGGGTCTATCTGTTGATTCAGTTCAGCGTTGCCGGAAGTATTACCAAACGTAACCCGTTCACGATGATCAAGAATCAGATTCCGGGATACCTGACCGCCGTTGGAACCCAGTCCTCGGCCGCAACCATTCCGGTCAACCTGCAATGCGCCGAGCGCAACGGGATCAGCCGTGAAATTCGCAACTTCGTCGTTCCGCTGTGCGCCAACATTCATATGTGCGGCTCAATGATTACGATCATCGCTTGTGCTACGGCCGTTTGCCTCATGCACGGCCTACCGATTTCGATCGGTACGGTCGTTCCCTTCATTCTGACTCTCGGTATCGCCATGGTCGCTTCACCTGGTGCTCCGGGCGGATCCATCATGACCGCGCTGCCGTTTTTGTATCTCATCTTCGGTATGCCCGCCGGTGATCCGCAAGGCCCGATTTGCGCTCTGATGGTTGCGCTCTACATCACGCAGGATTCGTTCGGCACCGCCTGCAACGTCTCCGGTGATAACGCAATTGCCGCCATCGTGGATAAGTTCAACGACGAGGCCGTTCTCCATAAGACCGCCACGAAATAAGTCCCTTTCCCGAGCAAAGTGCCACCTTGCTGTGGCGCTTTGCCCGGGTTTTTTTGTCGGCAATTTTGCCGGCAATGCGATCCATCGTTTCGACAGCGCCGGCAAGGGTTTCGCCAATTTTGCCGGCAAATGGAACAGTTTGAGAAAGGAGGCACGATGAATGTCTTTAACATTATCGGCCCGGTGATGATCGGCCCCTCGAGTTCCCATACAGCCGGTGCCTGCCGGCTGGGACGTGTCGCACACAAGATCATGAACGAAGAACAGCCGGAAGAAGTGACCATTGAGCTTTCGGGCTCGTTTGCCCGCACCTATCGCGGACATGGCACCGACCGGGCTCTTCTTGCCGGCATCATGGGCTATCACAGCGATGATAAAGAAGTACGCGATGCCTTGGAAATCGCTGAAGCACGCGGACTGCACTATACCTTTGTCCCCTGCGATATTCCGGGAGCCCATCCCAATACCGCACGCATCCATTTCCGTCTGAAAAATGGCCGGGAAGGTGTCGTGATGGGCGCATCTGTCGGTGGCGGCAACATTCGCATTGATGAAATTGATGGACTGCACGTCAACTTTACCGGCGACAATACCGCTATGCTGGTCGTCCATGATGACGTTCCGGGGGTGATCGCTTCTGTCACGAATCTGTTGAGCAGCCGTTATGCCGAAATGAACATCTGTAATTTCAATCTCACCCGCTCGGAACGCGGCGGCACAGCCCTAATGACGCTGGAATTTGACCAAGATCCGCCCGAAACGCTGAAAACGGATGTCTCCACGCTTCCGCATGTGCGCAGCGTTTCCGTTTTTCATGCGTTTTAACGGAAGGGGGACAATATGTTAAGCTATTTTTCCTTTCAGGAAATTGTCGATGAGGCAACAAAGCAAGGCAAGAAAATCAGTGAAGTTATTTTGCACGACCAGGCCTTGCAGCTGAATCGTCCCGAAGAAGTCATTTTCAACCAGATGGAAGCGTCCTTTGATGTCATGATCGAATCGACGCACATCGGATCGGATGCCAACTTG
This sequence comes from Murdochiella sp. Marseille-P8839, assembly GCA_019753405.1. Classification (GTDB taxonomy): domain Bacteria; phylum Bacillota; class Clostridia; order Tissierellales; family Peptoniphilaceae; genus Murdochiella. The sequence continues at coordinate 83,650 of JAIKLF010000003.1, forward strand.
CGTTCCGCCTCTTCGCTTACCGGCGGCGAAGGCGCGCGACTTTTACGCTATGCCAAGGAGCAGAACGGCGGCATCGGCGGCGAATTTTTCACGAAAGTCATTGCGCGCGCCATGTCCACGTCCAACTGCAATGCGGCCATGGGCAAGATTGTCGCTACGCCGACGGCCGGCAGCTGCGGCATTCTTCCCGGCATTTTGACCACGCTTTATGAGGATGAAAAGATACCGAAACGCGACATTGTCATGGCGATTTTTACGGCGGCCGGGTTCGGCATAGTCATCGCCAAAAACGCCTCAATCGCGGGCGCCGAAAGCGGATGCCAAACGGAATGCGGCAGTGCTTCCGGCATGGCCGCCGCCGCCCTCGTGGAGCTCAAAAGCGGTACGCCCCAGCAATGTGCGGACGCCTTAGGCATGAGCCTGGTGAATCAACTCGGTCTTGTCTGTGATCCCGTCGCCGGCTTAGTCGAAATTCCTTGCATTAAACGCAACGCCTCCGGCGCCGCTATCGCTCTTACCTCGGCAACCATGGCTCTGGCCGGCGTTCCGCTCTACATTCCGGCCGATGAATGTCTGCAAGCCATGAAAGTCGTCGGCGATACGATGAGCAGCACGCTAAAAGAAACCGCTCTCGGCGGATTAGCGGCTACACCCACAGGAAAAGCGTTGCGCAAGAAAGTCTACGGGGAAGAAACGCCCAACGTATAAGGCCAAGCCGCCCCGTCCGCTCGTCGCTCGCTTCTCCTCGTCCTCTCGCTATGTTGCCATTTATATTGTGGGACTCGTCGAAGAGGCAACTCGCGGACGGGGCGGCTTGGCAGAGTGGTGCAGCTTAGCGAAGTGATAAGATGAAAAAACGCCGCAACGGGTATCGCTGCGGCGGTTTTTATTTTCCTATTTTTCTTTTAACAACTGTATATCCTGTTGTCGTTAGATCAGCGTGTACAGATAGAACAGCATGCAGATTCCGACCACAAACATGGGCTTCGGAATATCTTTGATTTTTCCGGCAGCGATCTTCAGGATCAGGTAGGAAACGATCGAGAGGGCCATACCGTTGGCAATGTTGTACGTCAAGATGGTCATCGCCACGGCAATAAAGGCCGGCAGAGATTCCGTTTTATCGCTGTAATCAATACTACGCATGGAGCTGAGCATCTGGAAACCGATGATGGTCAACACAGGACCGGTTGCCACGCCGGGAACCATCAGGGCCAACGGGGTAAAGAGAATCATCAGCGCAAACAGCACGCTGGTCGTGATCGCCGTAAGTCCCGTACGTCCACCGTCTTCGACACCACTGGCCGACTCCAGATAGGTGGTCATTACCGGCATGCAGAAAAAGCTTCCGACAACGGTGGAAAGCGAGTCCACCTTGAAGCATTTTTCAATACCCGGCATGTCGCCATTTTCATCCAACCAGCCGGCTTGGTTTGCCACACCTAAAATGATGCCCATGGTTCCAAAGAAATCCGGTACAAAGAAGGTTAACAACCAAGGCAAATATTCCGGTTTCAACGCGCCTAAAATATCCATACGGAACGTCACATCGCCGATTCCGGAAGGCGGGTTCAATAACGTGGTCGGCAATTTTGTTACGCCAAGCGGGATACCCACCAGGGTAACCAGGATGATGGACAAAATCATACTGCCTTTGATTTTTCTTGCCTCGAAGATCAAAACCAATAAGAAGCCAATACCGAACATCAGTGCCTTAGCGGTGCTCAAATCACCAAAAATCAACGTATTTTTCTCACTGGCCACAATGATGCCGCCGGATTTTAAGCCGATCAGAGCGATATATAGACCAATACCGCCGCTCAATGCGATTTTAATACTGGCCGGAATGGCCGTCGCAATAATGTTCCGCAAGCCCGCAAACGAAATAATAACGAAAATGACACCTTCAATAAAAATAAGGCCGAAAGCGACTTCTACGGGCATGCCGATCGAATCGATAGAGCTGAGAATGGCCACCGAACTCATGCCCGGAGCAAGACAGAACGGACGATTGGTATAGAGCGCCATGGCGACACTACAGGCCACGATCATCATAATTAGGGCACTCAACACCGCACCACGCACCAGACCCGCTTTTTCCAACATGTTCGGAATCGTCGCCAAAACGTAGGACATGGTCGCAAAGGTCGTCACGCCAGCCAACAATTCGGTACGCACCGTCGTTTTGTTTTCCGTGAGCTTGAAACGTTTATCTAACGTTGTGCTTAAATTGCTCATGGTTCCTCCTTCAGGTACAGCGCACACAATAGAGCCTACCAAGTAGGAAAGAGCTTTGTACGCGAAGAAGCTCTTTTGCGAACAGACACCGAATGAAGATCACGATTCTTCTTTCGGACATGGGACTTACCGAATGCCCGCATTACGAAATGAGCGTTGAGAGATAGTACACCAAAAAGGCCGATAGGCCGTACATTGCCGGATGAACCTCTTTCGCCTTTCCCGCCGCGACCTTCAACAGGACGTAGCAGAGCACGGAAAGGGACAGACCGTTGGCAATATTATTGGTGAACACCGTCATCGCTACAGCAATGAACGCAGGAATCGCTTCGGTCATATCGTCATAATGAATATTCTGCATAGCGCCCAACATCTGCAACCCGATGTAGGTCAGCACCGGTCCCGTCGCCACCGGCGGGATCATCAGCGCAACCGGCGTCAGCAGAAGCATCAATATGAACATCGCACTCGTTACCAACGTGGTCAGGCCCGTTCTTCCTCCATCCTCGACACCGCTCACCGATTCGAGATACGTGGTCATCACCGGCATGGCACAAAAACTTCCGGCGACGGTAGCCAGCGAATCCACCTTGAAGCATTTGTCGATGCCCGGCATATTGCCTTCCTCATCCTGCCATCCTGCGCGGTTGGCGATGCCTAAGATAATGCCCATCGTACCGAAAAAATCCGGCACAAAAAAGGTGAACAGATACGGGAAATATTCCGGCCGCAGCGCACCCAGTATATCCAGGTGAAACAGAACCGGTACGGGACTGGCCGGAAGTTGGAACATTGTTTCCGGCACTTCGGTTTCCCCGAAGGGAATGGCCAGTAGAGTCACCACCAAAATGGAAACCATCATGCTTCCCCGAAAACGGCGCGCTTCCAAAAGCAGCAGAACGAGAAAACCGACACCAAAGAGAAGGCATTTCGTTGAATGCAAATCGCCAAAGCCGAGTGATCCGCCGGAATGCGTGACGACGATGTTGCCGGTCTTTAGACCGATTAAGGCGATGAAAAGGCCAACCCCCGCGCTGATGGAGAATTTCACGTTTGCCGGAATCGCATTTACCACCAACTCACGCAGTCCGACAAAAGAAATTACGCAGAAAATCAACCCGCTGAGGAAAATCAGTCCAAACGCCACGTCTGTCGGAATGCCGGCTAAGTGTGTGATGGAGCCGACAACCGCTACAGAGCTCATGCCCGGAGCCATCGCAAAAGGCTTGTTGGTATAAAGCGCCATTGCGATACTGCACAGAGCCACCATCAAAATGAGCATGGTGAGAACTGCACCCTTGGGCAAGCCCGCCTCGCTTAATACATTCGGAACGGTCGCCAACACATAGGACATGGTGGCAAACGTTGTCGCGCCGGCCAGAAATTCCGTCTGGAAAGAGGTTCCATTTTGCTTTAGCGAAAAGAAACGTTCTCCCCATTGCTCCAGTCGTTGCAAAGGCGCCCCCTTTCTTCGGCATCGATTGGGTTTCCGATGGGACTCGTAAAGCCATCCTGACCAACCTGTTTCAGTATATCGTCGTCCTACAAAGAATTCATGTTATGAAAGTAATGTGTCCTTTTTGAAACTAAACTAAATGCTCCAATGGAAAAATTGTTTCTTTGCCACCGGATCTGTCGTCAATCGGTATTCATGTAAAGGCCTTCCGATATTTCCATAAATGTATGTTTTTCGTAAAATCTTTTCCTCTGCGAGGAAATCCAGATATTTCTTCACGGTTACACGAGAAAGCGCCAGTACGTCGGCAATATCCTGTACACAAAACGCTTCCTTCTGTGTTTTGATCTCTCGGCAAATTCGGTTTAATGTGTTCAAATCAATGCCCTTCGGCAAGGAAGAAGCGTCAGAGGGAGCGCTCGCGCCGAGGTCACCGGAAAGCATGTCCAACTCCGTCTGGCTTAAACGCTCTTTTTCCAGCAAAGATGAACGCTGCTGAAATTTATCCAGTGCTTCCGACAGACGTTCATACGTAAACGGCTTCAAAAGATAATCAATGCAGCCAAAACGAAATGCTTCACGAATTTGTGCGCTGTCTTTTGCCGCAGACACGATAATCGCTTCGATTTGTTCCTGTTCTTGACGAATGTTGCGCAATACGTCCAGTCCCGATGCACCGGGAAGATAAATATCCAAAAGCACCAGCGATACAGAATGCGTGGAAAGATATGCCATCGCTTCTTCCGCACTGTTCGCTACGGCAACCTCCCGGTAACCATGATGAAGGAGAAATTCACTGGTCATGGTTGCTACCTGCGGATCATCTTCAATAATCAATATTCCGTCGTTCATGCTTCCTCCTTTCGAACCAGATGGGCCACAAACTCCGTTCCCGATACCTCATCGCTGGAAACGGAAACATAGCCGTTGTGCCGTGCGCATGCTTTTTTAACCAAATGTAGACCGATACCGTTTCCTTCTTTTTTTGTGGTCACGCCATAGTCAAAAATATGTTCCATTTGCTCTTCTGCAATCGGAGCTCCTGAATTCCAAACCGAGATGGTAATTTCCTTCCCCGTCTCCACGATATCCAATGTCACCATGCGCATCGCCGAACTTTGTGCGGCATCAAACGCATTATCCAAAAGATTTCCGGTGATCACGACGAGATCCTGAATGAGATCGTTGCTCTCTGTCTGTTCCATGAGAGAATTATCCGTTAAAACCAAGTCCACCTTCTTCTCTGCTGCACGATCGAACTTGCTGAGCAAAAACGCACAAAGAATCGGGTCGTGAATTTTTCCGCGAAGCGTCTCTTTTTCTCGTTCCTGCAGATGCAATAAACCGTCCAAATACTCCTGCAACGCAGGATAATTTTGTTCATGAACCAAGCCGGAAATTGCCTGCAGTTTATTATGAAATTCATGCATTTGCCCGCGCAGAGCCTCAATATAACTGCGCACACCCGTAATATCCTCTGCAAAACGCACAACTTCCTGTTTCGGACGAAACGTCATCAGTAAGCTTTTTTTGTCGGAATTTTCGACCACAATGGGAATAAAATTCATATAGATCTTTTCTTTTCCGATATGCCCCTCGTAATCAAAAAGCGGCGTATTTCGTGAAAGCAGAGACGCCAGGGAAAGCTCCGGAATAAGCGTTGAGAACGAGATTTCCTCCTGCCCAAGATGCTGTTGACACAACGCCGTTGCCGTGCGATTGCAATGCAAAACGTTCCCCTCTTCGTCCACTGCAACAATGCCGTCACGAACCGCATCGATCAAGGCGTTTCGTTCTACCAACAGCTGTGCAATCTCTTCCGGTTCCAAGTTAAACATGGTTCCCTTAATTTTATCGGTGAGATCCCATACGATGAGCAACGCAATCAGCATCACCAACATCGTCATGGCATTCAGATCCCTTTGCGTCTTCTGCACCGCCTCCTGCAAGTCGGTTTGCCCTTCTCCGTAGTGTAAGCTGGCGATAATCTGTCCCAGTAGCTGTCCGTCCTGACCATATACGGGCGCTGCTGCATACAGGGGTTCTTTATCCCGATGCCCTTTCGGCAGCAGTTGCCGTTCTTCATTCATCGGATATTGACAAAATTCGCGAAGAATGTTTTCCTCCACGCCTTTTTCCGCCGACGTATAGACTATACGATGATTTTTATCCAACACGGTAAACCCGGAACAATATGCGGAAGCTTCCCATCGATGAGCAAGTTCGGCCATTTCTACATCCGGCTGCGCGCTGTCCCCTGCTTGCTTATTCTTGTCTTCTTCCGACCGTTGCGCTTCACCCGATCTTTCCGCTTTACTCTGTTCCGTCTCTTCACGATTCTTTCGCTGTTGCAGTTGATCAATCAACGCGTCCGTTTCAGCAAATTGTCGAACCAAATCGGCAAGCGCCGAAGCATTCGCTTTCGTTACCGTCTTCTGCAGGCGCATCGACACCGGATAATGATTGAGTAACAGCAGTGCTACGACAACCGCACCGACCAGCATCATAATTTTTGTCCGCAGTTTCAATCCGTTTCTCCTTTAGTCCGCATGCGATGCGTCTGCTTACGACGAGTCTACTTCCGACGCTTGGTATTACCTGTCCTTCTTATCATAAACGAATCGCCGGAATTTGATCCTTTTTTCCACCAATCTTCACCGAAAAATAACATATCCTTCTTGCCGTTATGATATTAAAATGATATTATAATGCTACAAAATAGAAAGGAACGAATTATGGAACACAACCAAAACGATCCCCGTATTTTCCCCTCACCACAGACCGCGCAAGAAGCGAATGCGTCACAAAGCCCGCAACCTCTGCATGACCCGACGATTTCGCCGCGCCGTTTAACGCGCAAAATCAGTGGCTTTATTCCCGTTCTTTGCGGGTTGATGCTCATCGGTTCCATTCCGCTCTTTATTTTTGGCGCCGTCCTGTTGGATGAAGAGAAGCCGAGTGGCGGCATCTTCATGGCTTTGGCGGCACTCATGCTGATCGTTTCGCTTTTGCTGATCATCGCCATCAAAAGTGTCAAGCCAAATGAAGCAGCGGTCTTCACGCTTTTCGGCAACTATTATGGCACCATCGATCAACCGGGACTGTATCTGCTTAATCCCTTTGTATCCAGCGTGACCGACCCGGCTCGTAAAGGTGGGACGGAGAAAAAGAGCAAAGACGCTGCAGAACCGTCTATTGAAATCAACATCCCTACCGGTCGACTGTCTCTCAAGGTCAAGACATTGAATAATGAGCGGCAAAAAGTCAATGATCTTCTGGGAAATCCTGTCATTCTCGAGACCGTCGTGTTCTGGCGCATCGTGGATCCGACCAAAGCCGTCTTTAACGTGGACAACTACTTTGAATTTTTATCGACACAGTGCGATTCCGTCGTGCGTAACATCGCGCGTCTGTATCCCTACGACAATCTGGAATTTGATGATATCGCGGATAGTGAAAAGACCCTAATGGGCTCTTCGCAAGTGATTGCGGATGAAATGCAGCGCGCATTACAAGAGAAAATGCACGTTGCCGGCATTTTCATTGAAGATGTGCGTATCTCGCATCTAGCTTATGCGGAAGAAATTGCCGCAGCCATGTTACAACGTCAACAGGCGTCAGCTGTTGTCTCCGCACGCAGCAAGATTGTGGACGGCGCAGTTGGTATGGTAGAAATGGCCTTAGCACAGTTGGATGAAAAACATCTGGTCGCCTTGGATGAGGAGCGCAAGGCACAGATGGTTTCCAATCTTCTCGTCGTCCTCTGTGCGTCCAAAGAAGTCGCACCGATCGTGAACAGCGGATCGATCTACTGATGGCAGCGCAGGATAAACGCCCTATGCCGGATAGGGATGAACTCGCGCTTGCAAAACGTGAAGAACGTCTGCGCAGGCGGCTTGAAGAGATTGAGCAGCGGGAGAAGATGCTCAAGGAGCGGGAGAAAGCGTTGATTGCCGGCGAGCAGGAAAAGAAGCAAGTGCTGCTGCGCATTCCCCTCTCCCTCTGGTTTTCACTGGCACGCTGGGCGGATCAGGATCTTCGCTCCATCAATGGGCAAATTGAGTATTTGCTAACCCGAGCCGTGCGGGAGAAAGAAAAGAATAAATGAAAAAAACGACGGATTTTTCCGTCGCTTTTTTCATTGCAGCGGAGTGCTGCCGGAACCGTGATTAGCCGCGCGGTTTTATGAGTGTTCTGCGTACGCTCTGGCGAACGAAGAGCGGATAAAGAGCTTTCACTTCTTTAGATATACAAAATGCCCCTCGGCGAGCACCGAGGGGCAGCGAATTCAATTCTTGGCGTCCGGTAACGCAGGAAACGCGCCACCATATTTCCGAGCCGCTGTGCTATAGCACGGCAACATGGCCGAGTCGCCTTACCTTACCGCAGAACGATACGTCCTGATCGCCTGTCGATTCAGGAGGGATTAATACCAGCCACGCAGCTTCATGGCCTTGTCGATCGACTGGATAGCGTACATATAGACGGCTTCACGCGGTGTGACACCATATTCATCACAGACGCCGAAGACACCTTCGATAGCTTTCATCATGTCCGCTTCCTGCTTCGTCTCGACTTCTTCTTCCGTCCAGTAGTAGCCGTACTGGTTCTGTACCCACTCATAGTAGGAAACCAGAACACCGCCGGAGTTGGTCAGGATGTCCGGAGTCAACGCAATATTTCTTTCGGCAAGAACTTTGTCGCCTTCCGGAGTGGTCGGGCCGTTCGCTGCTTCGCAAACGAGTTTGACGTTCAGTTTCTTCGCCAGATCGCCGGTGATGACGTTCTCGAGAGCTGCTGGAATCAGGATGTCATAGGATCCCGTCCAGAATTCCTCTTCGGAAATGCGTTTGGCATCGGGGAAGCCGATGAGCGTACCGTGTTCTTCTTTATAAGCCATCATCTTTTCGTAATCGAGACCGTTCTCGTTATAAAGGGCATAGTTGCCTTCCTTGCGATCCCATTCCGCCAAAGCGCAAACTTTTCCGCCCTGACGATTGACACTCTTCACGGTAAAGTTGCCGACGTTGCCGAAGCCCTGTACAGCAATTTTTGCCGTCTTGATGTCCAGGCCGAAGCGTTTTGCCGCTTCACGCGTAACGATGGAAACACCGAAGCCCGTCGCTGCGTTACGTCCCAAGGATCCGCCGAAGTCCACCGGCTTACCGGTGAAGGTGCCGACATCCATTCTGTCTCCGTTCAACTTAATGTATTCATCCAGGAACCAGCTCATGATCTGGCCGTTGGTGTTGACGTCCGGTGCCGGAATATCGATGCGCTCACCAAGATATTTATAAAGGCCACGAATGTAGCCGCGGCAAAGCTGTTCCAATTCTTTCTTGGATAGTTCTGCAGGATCGACGCAGATGCCGCCCTTTGCACCGCCGTACGGAAGACCGAGAGCACCGCCCTTGAAAGTCATCCAAAGTGACAGGGCCTTGACTTCATCCATATTGACGTTCGGATGGAAACGGACGCCGCCCTTGCACGGACCGACAGCCGAGTTGTGCGCAGAACGCCAGCCTTTAAACGTCTTCAGAGAACCATCATCCATTTTCACCGGAATCGTGATTTCGATGACACGCTGGGGCTCTTTCAGCAGTTCATAAACTGCCGGATCCGCACCCAACTTCTCACATGCGGCTTTGACTTTTTCTTGTGCAGCTACCAGTGGATTTAATGTATCTGTCATTTCATCCCTCCCATAGATTCAACATTCAATTGCTTGAAGTTGACCTGTCGACCGGACAAATCCAAAAAGCGTTCGGCGACTTGTTGAAACGCGGCAACGTCACCGGTTGCCAAAAATTCGATGCTCCCCTCTTCTGTAGATGCCTTCGGAACGATGCGAGCGATTTCGTCAAGCATAGGTTCCGCCGGATCGACAAGAGTGACGCCGCTGCCCGCCGGAAAAAACTTCCGGAAAATAGGAAGCGCCAGGGGAAGATGCGTACAGCCGAGAATCAGCGTATCATACGGAAAAGAAGCAATCTGATCCAGATACCGACTAATGAGTTTCTCTGCTGTGTCATCATCAAAATGCCCATGTTCAATGGCCACCACCAAATCCGAGGTTTCGCAGCTGAGCACTTCCACCGAAGGATCAACTGCCTCCAAAGCCTTTTGGTAGCTACCACTAAGCACTGTAGCCCGGGTTGCGAGAAGCGCGATTTTTTTTGTTCGTGATGCACGAACCGCATAGCGACATGCCGGGTCAATCACGCCAATGACCGGGAAAGAGAACGTTTCCCTGGCACGTTGCAAGGCAAACACCGTTGCCGTGTTACAAGCAATAACGGCGGCAACGGGATTTTGTTTTTCCAATTCGTGGAGGCATTGAAGGGTAAATGTCTCCACTTCCTGCGGAGTCCGCAGACCATAGGGCATACGCTTCGTATCACCAATGTAGGTGACCGGCCTATGCATGGTTTCCATGGCGCGACGCAATACGGAAAATCCGCCTACGCCGCTATCAAAAAAGCCAATGGGTCGATTCATGTTCATCCTGTCTACATGATAAATGGAGGTGATTGCTGCAATTCGCTACTCCTCCACCTACTTCTCTATGATTTAGGATGAAGGAAAAACGCTTTCTTGTCAACCCTTCATCCTGACTTGTCGATTATTCTCTCTTTTGTCTATCCTCTTCAGACGATAAGACTTTCTTGTCAAAAGAACGTCTAACCATACGTTCATTGACCACGCATAGGGTACTCTGTTCCAGCATTGGCGTCAAGCGCATTTCATTGTCTTTCCTTTTCTCCACAATTTGACCATGCCCAATGCCTATGCTGGAACAAACCATTCCACGATGGGCCGATGAGCAAGGAGCAATCGTCCTTTACCATCTCCCGTCAATTTCAAGTAGGAGGAAAAATGCTGACCATCAACATGGTAACTCCCGGCAACAATGTCGCAGGACAGGGTGTCGGATCCGCGACGAATGAATTAATTCATCTCTTAGAAACGTATGCGCATGAACCACTGCGCATTCAGCGCAATACGGCAAAAAACGCGGAAATCACCCATGTACATACCATTCATCCCTTGAGTTACGCCCAGATGATCGCCTCGAAAACACCGGTGGTCATGCATGTTCATTTTCTGCCGGATACACTGGAAGGCAGTATACAGATTACTCCGCCCTTCGATAAGCTCTTTAGCAGCTATGTGATGACGATGTATAAAAGCGCTGACGAGCTCGTTGTCGTCAATCCTTACTTTATTGACGAACTGGAGAAGTACGGGCTGCCACGTGAAAGTGTCACGTACATGCCAAATGTGGTGGATTCTTCCGCCTTTCGTCCCGCGCGCGGCGAGCATCCTCTTATTTACGATCGCTACCGCATCGATCCCGAAGCCTTTAACGTCATTTCCGTCGGTCAGGTTCAAACGCGAAAAGGGGTGGCCGATTTTCTGGATGTTGCCGAGCGCTGTCCGCAGTTGCAGTTTTATTGGGCAGGCGGCTTTTCTTTCGGTGCATTTACGGACGGCTATAAAGATTTGAAGGAGCGCATGGAGAATCCGCCGGAAAATGTGCATTTCCTGGACATCGTTCCGCGCGAGGAGATGAATGCTCTTTATAATGCCATGAACGTACTTTTTATGCCCTCGTATGCCGAACTCTTTCCCATGGCCGTCATGGAAGCTGTGCACGCCGGTCTGCCGATTGTACTTCGCGATTTGGATCTCTATCGCGTCATTTATTTTACCGATTATCTTCGTGCGAACGATAATACCGGTTTTGCGAATCTTTTACTGCACCTGTCAACGGATTCCACTTTCTATTCCCAAGCGCAGCGCTCCTCCGCGAAAATTGCGCAGGATTATTCCGAAGAGTCCATTGCGGAAAAATGGATCGCCTATTATCACCGCATTTTTGACAAGTACGATGGCAAGCGTGGAAAAACCTTTTTTGAAAGCAAATAGCAATAGCACAAGAAAACGTTCATATCAGATCGATTATCGCTTACCTCTATAAAAACCAAGCGCCACAGCAAACCTGCCGTGGCGCTTCTCTTTTTGATTTCGCATGCGCACTACACCATTTTCGCCGGATCCACAAGACGATCATATTCTTCGCTCGTCACCAGCCCGCTTTCCAGCGCTGCCTCTTTTAACGTTATGCCGCGCTCATGGGCAGTGTGAGCAATTTTGGATGCGGCGTCGTAACCGATGTACGGCGCAAGAGCAGTCACCAGCATCAGCGACTGCGTGAGAAGATGAGTCATCTGTTCCGTATTCGCCTCCAAGCCTTCCACCAGGAATTGACGGAAACAATCCATCCCACCGGCCAACAGGCGCATTGATGTCAGTACATTGTGAATAATCAACGGCATATAGGTGTTCATTTGCATCTGTCCTGAGGCTGCCGCCATACCCACGGCAACATCATTGCCCATGACCTGTAAGGAAATCATCGTCAGCGACTCGACTTGGGTCGGATTCACCTTTCCGGGCATAATCGAGCTTCCCGGCTCATTAGCGGGAATATGATATTCCCCGATACCACAACGCGGCCCACAGGATAAAAAGCGAATATCGTTGGCGATTTTATTCAGATCCGTCGCAAGTGACTTGAGCATGCCATGGAACCGGTTTAGTGGCGATTTCATAGAAAGCCCGTAAAACTTGTTTTCCAGTGGTGTAAAAGCAAGGCTAAGCTGTGCCGAAAGAGCCTCACACATCGCTTGATCATAGCCTTTCGGTGCATTCAATCCGGTGCCGACGGCCGTCCCGCCGAGCGGAAGAGCACCCAGTTCTTCCGTCGCTTTGCGAATGGCTTTTTCATTTTCTTCCAACGCCACACGCCAGGCGGATATCTCCTGTGCAGCCGTCAGCGGTGTCGCATCCTGCAAATGTGTACGACCCGTTTTAATGACATCGCAAACCTCTTCTTCTTTTTGGCGAAAGGCCTGAATTAAGGCCGAAAGAGCCGGCAAAAGTCGTCTCTCCGCCTGTTCCCTGGCGGCAATATACATCGCACTCGGAAATACGTCATTGGAACTCTGGGACCGATTCACATGATCGTTGGGATGCAGTAGGTTTTCTCCGGCCAAGACGTTTCCGCGATGGGCAATCACTTCGTTTACATTCATATTCGTCTGCGTACCACTTCCCGTTTGCCAAATCGAAAGCGGAAAATGCGTGTCCAATTTTCCCTGTAAAATTTCTTCACAAACGGTGTCGATAAGGTCCGCTCGTCGCTCATCCAGAACCCCGAGCGTCACATTGACCCCTGCTGCCGCTTTTTTAATACGTGCCAGGGCATAGATCACTTCCAGGGGCATCGTTCCTCCATCCGTCGGAAAATGATGACGGCTTCTTTCCGTCTGTGCGCCCCAATACGCCGTTTCCGGCACCGGAACTTCCCCCAGTGCGTCTTTTTCCATGCGCATGCGGTTGGTCGGAACAAATTTTTCCTGCATGATCTCTCCTTCTTTTCTGTTCACGTTCCCTGTTCGCAATCAGTGGCCCAACGCCGTGTCCGGATCGGCAAAGAAGGCCACGGCCAGCGCGCCCGGACCGGCATGCGTGCCGATGGTTGAACCGATACGAAAGACCCTCTCTTCCGGAACGGCCAGATCAGGATATTGCCGCATAAATTCCTTCGGATAGCGATCCGTGTAGCCGGTATAGCCGTAAATCACGCTGTCACGCTGAATATCTTCTTTTTCGCGCAAAATGTTGGCCAACTCCATCCACCCTTTTTGCTTTCCCCGTGCGCGTTTATACAATTCAAACGTGTTGTTATAGATATAGATAATCGCCTTAACGGAAAAGAGATTGGCCATAAAGTTCATCGCCGGCGAAATGCGTCCACCACGCTTCAGGTATTCCAATTGATCCATATAACCGAAGAGATAAAGATGACGTATTTTCTCCTGGATGGTCTCTACCGCCTCTTCCAGCGTTCTCGCTTCCTCTGCAATCTGTTTTGCCGTGCGCACTAAAAGACGCTCCGCCACCGAAATGGTCTCGGAATCAATAACGGCAATCTTTCCGTCATAGTCTTCGGCGATCATCTTTGCTGTCTGATACGTTCCGGAAAGAGAACTGCCCATCGTGAGCAGGATGCCATAATCACCGGCATCAACAACGGTCTGAAATGCTTCCATCAGATGCTGTGGAGAAGGCTGACTGCTGACGGGCATGCCTCCCTGATCGACCAACAGATCATAAAAATCGTCTTTGGTTAAATCGACGCCGTCAAGATAAGCCGTATTCCCAAACGAAACCCCCATGGGAACGAAAAGCAGGCCTTCTCTCTCCGCCTCTTCCTTTGTATAGTCACTGGCTGAATCGATGATAATTCGGATAGCCATCGGTTTCCTTTCCCTCTCCGCTCGCCTTCTTCTTGTATACGATACGGAGTTCTTTTCTCGTCCCTATCTGTCCACAATCGACTTACGATTCAGAGGTGACCTTCTTTTCCTTCGTCAAACGCCGGGTGGCATAGCTTGCAGCAGAAAGTCCCGCAATTTGGCCGCGTCCACAGGCCACGTTGATTTGATAAGGCGTACCGACCAGGTCTCCTGCCGCAAAGATGCCGGGAAGATTGGTGGCCATGTCTTGATCCACCGCAACGTGTCTTCCCTTTAGCGCTATCCCCGGCACGAGTGCATCTGCCGCACGCGCATCCCGCAACAAGAAAAAGCCTTCCGCCTCCAAAATTTCGTCTTCCAACCGCAACGCACGGGCACGATCATCACCTAATATTTCCAGCGGTTTTTTCCGTGTTTCCCGAATCCCCTCCATAAGAGGGTAGTCCCTGCCGGTGCGATTCACAAACACCGTTGAGGACGCCAGCTCGGCGATAAAGTTCGCCTCGGTTGCCGCTTCTTCATTGTAACCAACAACGACCACCGGACGTCCCTTGTACAATGCGGCATCACACGTTGCACAGTAGCCTACGCCTTTGCCCAGAAAAGTTTCTTCTCCGGGAAGCAGCGGGCCAAAATTCACCCCCGTTGCGAGTACCACGCTTCTTGCCCGCACAATTTCATTTTCAGCCAACAAAAGGCCGATGGCTTCCCCCATGTCATAGATCATTTGCACATTCTCTTTTCGAAGGACAATGGAAGGATAGTGCTGAATGTGCATAAAAAATTTTTCCAACAGGGTTTCTCCGGATTCACCCGGCAACCCCAAATAATTCTCAATGGACTCCGTCTGTAAAAGACGTTCGCTGCGGGAAGAGCCGAAGAGCACGACCGATTTTTGTCGAACGGCGGCATTGAGGGCCGCGGAAAGTCCGGCGGGGCCGCTTCCTACCACGGCGACATCGTAAAGCGTCTGATCGTTAGTTTTCATAGTAGGATAATTTGTCCAGAATCGTCTGCTTCGGCGTCAGACCGACCAGTTGTTCCTTCTTTTCGCCGTCCTTAAAAACGATCATCGTCGGAACGCCGGAAACCCGATATTCCATGGCTAAGGGGCCTTCCTCATCCACATCCACCGAATAAATCGTGTGTCCCTCTGCGCTCAACTCTTCCAGAACGGGTGCCAGCATCTGGCATGGGCCGCACCATGTCGCGGAAAAATCCACCAGGCATATGCCCTTCCCCCCTAAAACAAGCGTGCGAAATTCTTGCGTATCAATCTTTTTCATTTGTTTCTTCTCCTTTCTTTCCCGTACGACGACGCTGCAATACATAGCTGAGAAATACCCGCAAAACGATGAGTAAAGTCAACATCAGCATATCGTTTAAATCGAAAGCGATCATCGTTTTCAACACTTCCGCAGCCATAAGAAATTCCAACGCCGCCGCAACACCATCCGGCAAGGTATCATGATCATGAAATCGATGAATGTTGCCACGATCGACCACAATCATTTCATAGAGACAATGTAATAGCGACAGGACAATCACTAAATAAGCCAATACTTCTACACCGAAAACCGTGTAGTTAAGCAAATGATGAAACCATTCCATTGCATCTCCTTTCCTCGTTGCACGAGCCCTTATACCAATGGTTGCACGGATTTTTCATGCTCCTCTTGAGACCGTTCTTTATTCTCTTTCTTGATACGATGATGAATACCCCAGCAGAACGCTTTTCAATTGCTCCGGTGTGGCAATAAAGGACTTTGCCGTTGTCGTTTTGCGCAATTCCTCTTCCGAACGAAAACCGTAAGAAAGTAAAAGCATATCTAACCCGGCTGCCTGTGCCAGCTTCCAGTCGACTTCACTGTCCCCGACATATAGAACGTCCGACACTTGTTTTCCACCTTCCTTAAGCATCGCATACACGCCTTCCGGATCGGGCTTTCTTGCGGTATCCTCACGATATCCCCGAATTTTGTCTACTCGCGCCCCAAAAAAATGGTGCACTACTTCTTTTGCGATAGCATCCGGTTTGTTGGAATAGACCCACACCTGTTTTTTTTGAACCTTTAAGGCATCCAGCAACGTTTCGGTTCCGGGATAGGGCGTCGTTCCTTCGATGGGGTGCGACAAATAGTCCGCATTATAGGCGTCCAGAAAGGCTTGAATCTGTTCGTCCGACCATCCATTCCCCCCACTTTCTGCCACTGCATGCTCCACCAGATAGCGCGAACTGTTTCCGACGAGCTGACGTACACGCTCCAGCGTAATCGTGTGCAGACCGAATCGCTCCAACGTACGATTCATTGTCGCCGTAATGGAAGGCAACGTATAGAGAAGTGTGCCGTCTAAATCAAAAAGAATGACTGATTTCACGCTTTTCCTCCCGCTTCATTTTCTTCTATTCTCTCAATATTATACTGAATATACAACAAATTAGAATGTGCGAAAATGTGTTAAAATGAGGAAAAATAAAGGCGGATACGCTTTTCACTTAGTAGGGTTCAGGAGGAACAAATGAAACGCTCGGAAGAAAACTTGTCCATGCTTTTCGACTTTTATGAAATGACCATGGCCAATGGCTATTTTGAACGCGGGTTGCAGGATACCGTCGGTTACTTTGATCTATTTTACCGTGTAAATCCGGATCAGGCCGGCTTTGCCATCTTTTCCGGCCTGGAGTCCGTGATCGAGTATCTACGTGATCTGCATTTCAGCGAGGAAGATATTGCTTTTTTGCGCAGCAAAAAGATCTTTAATGACGCCTTCCTGGCGTATTTAAAGGATATGCGTTTTTCCTGTGATGTTTGGAGTGTTCCGGACGGCAGCGTCGTATTTCCCAATGAACCGCTTGTTACCGTACGCGGGCCCATGATACAGACGAGCTTGATTGAAACCATGCTGCTATTGCTCGTCAATCATCAGTCGCTCATCGCAACAAAAGCCAGTCGCATTGTACGTGCCGCAAAAGGGCGGCCTGTCATGGAGTTTGGTTCCCGCCGCGCACAAGGCCCGGATGCCGCGACGCTCGGCGCACGCGCCGCGTATATCGGCGGCTGTGTCGGTACGGCCAATACGCTATCCGACCAGCGCTTCGGCGTTCCCGCTCTCGGCACCATGGCGCATTCGTGGGTTCAGCTTTTTCCTTCGGAATATGAAGCCTTCAAAGCCTATGCGGAGACCTACCCCACCAATGCCACGCTCCTGGTCGATACCTATGATACGCTTTCCAGCGGTGTTCCCAATGCCATTCGTGTTTTTGATGAAGTGCTCAAGCCAAAGGGAATTTCCGGCGGCATCCGTTTGGATTCCGGCGATATCGCCTATCTCAGCAAGAAGGCGCGCATCATGCTGGATGAAGCGGGTTATCCGGAGGCCAAAATCGTTGCATCCAACGCCCTGGATGAGTATCGTATTGAGGATATTTTAGCCCAAGGAGCTAAAATTGACAGCTTCGGTGTCGGTGAAAATCTCATCACCGCACAGTCCTCTCCGGTCTTTGGCGGCGTCTATAAGTTAGTCGGCATGGAACAGGACGGGGTGTTTGAACCGCGTATTAAAATTTCCGAAAACGTAGAAAAAATCACCACTCCGGGATTCAAAACCTTCCATCGTCTCTATGACAAAACCACCGGCAAAGCGCTTGCTGACGTTATCACGATGAAAGAAGAGAAGATTGACGATCAGTCGCCTTACGAGCTCTTCCATCCGGTCTATACCTGGAAGCGTATGCGCTTAGAAAACTTTGTAGCACGTGAAATGAGAGAACGCATTTTTTCCGACGGCACATTGGTCTATGACTTGCCGTCACTTAAGGATCGCCGTGACTACTGTGCAAAAGAGCTCGATACGCTTTGGGAAGAATATAAGCGCTTTGATAATCCCCATGAATACAAAGTCGATCTTTCGCTGGCGGTCTGGGATATGAAACACGACCTTCTCGCGCGTACACAACAGCACATTCGTCCGTAGAAACAAGCTGTCATCGTTCATCGATCACCCATTTAGACAAAAAGAGAGACACCTGCTGAAACAGGCGTCTCTCTTTTCTTTTGTTTGTATTAGTGATCAGCTCATCGCTTGGTAAGCCGTGATAATACCGATTTCGTATGCATCCTGCTCGGAGCAGCCGCGCGAAAGGTCGTTGACCGGACGAGCCATACCTTGCAGCAACGGGCCGAGAGCGGTATAGTTGCCCAAACGCTGAGCAATCTTGTAGCCGATGTTGCCTGATTGCAGATCCGGGAAAATAAAGACACGCGCTTTTCCGGCGACCGGGGAGCCCGGTGCCTTCTTCTTTGCGACGACTTCATTCCAAGCTGCATCCAGTTGCATCTCACCATCGACATTCAAGTTCGGATAATTCTTTTTGGCAATCTTGGTGGCATTTGCCATTTTCTCCTGCTCCGGCGAGCTGGCAGAGCCGTAGGTTGAGAAGGAAAGCATCGCCACGTTCGGCTCAATCTTAAAAATTTCCGCCGTCTGCGCCGTTTGATACGCAATATCCGCCAATTGTTCTTCCGACGGCGAAATATTGACCGCGGAATCCGCAAACAGCAGACGTTCCTTTTCATCCGGAGAAATCATGATAAAGCAGCCACTGACCAGCTTTGCATCCGGTTTAGTTTTGATAATCTGTAGTGCCGGACGAATGGTATCGCCGGTTGGACCGTCCGCGCCGGAAACAAGGCCATCCGCCTCGCCCATATACACTAACATGGTGCCGAAATAGTTGCGGTCTTTGAGCATCTTATGCGCTTTCGTCTCGTCGATCTTTCCTTTACGACGCTCCAACAGTTTTGCCAGCATTTCGTCATAGCGATCGTAGTGGAGGTAGTCGATGAAATCCACGCCTTCTAAGGAAACTCCTTCTTCCTTCGCCAATTCTTCCACCTCGTCCCGCAATCCCAGCAGAATGGGATGAATGATGCCGTCCTTCGCATGGCGAACTGCCGCACGTAGAATGCGTGCGTCTGTTCCTTCCGGATAGACGATGCGAATGTTTTTTCCTCTTATCGCTTTTGTTGCTTCTTGAACAATGCTCATAACCTCTCCTTTTTGTTCTTCCCGGCGGCTTGATTCACTCACGCGAAACACCCGCCATTCATTCTGTCCCTATTTACCCTAACAAAGGTTTAACGCTTCATCGCTTCACTGAGCGCATATTCCTCTTCAGGCGAAAGTTTCTGTACCGGTTCACCGGAGCGAATTTCTTTTGCAAAGGTGTTGGTGTTTTCGCGAGAATAAATGGTCGTTAAGATCAGACCATTTCGATATTCATCCAGAAGAACCGCCGTAAAGCTGCTCTCTCCGGCCACATCCTCAAAGGCGTTGTAGCGATACAAGTAAATCTTTTGAATGGCCATTGCCAACTGCTCACGCAGCCGCAAGGACTCGCTTTTCACCTTCTCCGTCGTCTCTTTCTGGAAATTCGACACCCGGTCATTGGTCTCTTTTTGCAATACATCCACCCGTCGATGAAGCTCTTTTCCCATTGCCTCTGTCTGTGCTTTGGTATTCTGTTCCAGCGTTTTTAACCACTTCTCCGTCTCTGCACGGCCCGCAGCAAAGTTTTCCTGTGTCTTTTGTTCCATGCTCTGGAATCGATTTTGGGTAATAGTTTGCAATCCGCCGATGCGTTCCACAAGGCCATTCTCCAGCTGTTGAAAACGCGCGAGCGCATCATTCTCTACGTGGTCTAAACGGCTGGCTGTCTCTTCTTTTTGTTTTGCCGCATCCTTTTCCAAACTATCAAAGCGGACAAAAGCATCTTCTTCATTTTTTCGGACCTGGCGAACGATGGATTGCGAGAACTCATTAAGCTGTGCGCGAAGAGCGGCCGATTCCCGATTAACGGTTTCGGCACTTCCTTTCTCAACCGCCGTCATACGAGCGTTGACTTCGGTATCGATGCGGTTAAGGTTTTGCATGACATTTGCCGTACTCTGACGCATTTCATCCGTAATTTGTCGTGATATGGTGGCAAAGCGTTCATCCACATGCGCCGTTTGATCCGTATCCGTACGCGCTATCCATTGTTCAACGTGATAGAGTTTTTGTTCCGTTTTTGCTCGTTCTTCTTTAAATCCATTCAATTCATCGGAAAAGTTGAGGAGAAGCTCTTCCAAATTGATGTCCGAGTGGCCGCGAAGCAACATATCGTAACGGCGACGCATACGATTGAGTTTATTGTTCATGTTGCCGGCAATGTAAAAGCAGCCGATCATCAGGATAAAGACCAAAACCAGGAGGATCGGCATAAGAATAGTGGGCATAGTCGTTCCTTTCAATGTTGATCCGGCACATCAAGCCGTTCCAACAGTCGATTTAACTCTTCTTCATTATAGCAGGCAATCTGTACACTCCAGCCTTTTCGGCGAGAAATCACCGCTACATTTGTTTCCAAGGCTTCCGAAAAGCGGCGTTCCACATCGGCCAAAAACGCATCGGTTGTTTTTGGCTTCTTGCGACGATTTTCGACTTCCTTTACACTCGCTCGCCCTTCGGTGAGAAGTTTAAGATAGGCGGCACGCTTTTTCAGATCTTTTTCCGCCAGCAAGGTGCGCGCCTGCGAGGAAGTCAGTCTGCCTTCCCGCAAGGCTTCAAGGGAAGCATCATCCAATCGCAGCAAACGAACAGCATTCGCAATATAGGGGCGTGACTTTCCCAATGCGTCGGCCAGTTCCTGCTGGGTCATGTTTCGCTCTTCCATAATGTGCTGATAAGCTACGGCTTCTTCTACCGGGTTCAAATCCTGTCGTTGCACATTTTCTACAACCGAAAGCAGCATCTGCTCTTCGGGATGATCGGCACGCAGAACAACCGGCACTTCGGTCAGTCCTGCATCTTTCGCCGCGCGATAGCGCCTTTCACCGGCAATAATCCGATACGGTGCATGACCCGGAGCCGTATATTTTTCCACTACAATCGGCTGAAGAACGCCATACGTACGAATCGATTCGGACAGTTCCGCCATGGATTGTGCATTAAAGGTTTTTCTCGGCTGATCCGGATTCGGTTCAATCTGGTCAAGTGCCAGATGCTGAATGGAGCGCAATACCGTTTCTGCCGTCGTATGCTTCTCTTCTTTGTTCGTTGTTGTGTGCTTCGTTTCCTTTTTCGGCGTGACAGGCTTTTTCGTCGACGCGGTCTTCTTCTTTGTCGATTTCTCCGCATTCGCGGTCGTTCTTCCCGAATTTCCGGTCGTTTTCTCGTCCTCTACCGCCGCTTTTTTCTCCTCTGTTCCCGTTGGAATCAACGCGCCCAGTCCCCTGCCCAAGCCTCTTTTTCGTGCCATGGTCACTCCTTATCTTCCGCATGATCTTTTCCATGCTTTTTCTTGATTTCTTTCGCCAATTTGATATACGCCTGTGCACCTTTGGAATACTTATCGTACGTTACTGCACTCTCTCCGAAAGAAGGCGCCTCCGCCAAACGCACATTGCGCGGAATCTCCGTCTCAAAGACTTTTCCTTCAAAGTAACGGTTCACCTCGGCACGAACATCTTGTGCTAAATTGGTTCGTGCATCATACATCGTTAACAGTACCCCTTCCACTTCCAATTCGGGGTTCAGACTTTCGCGCACAAGAGACAGCGTTTTTACCAGTTGGCTGACCCCTTCCAGTGCATAGAATTCCGTCTGAATCGGAATGAGTACCGAATCCGAAGCAACTAATGCGTTCATGCTGAGCATGCCCAATGACGGCGGACAATCAATGAGAATGTAGTCAAATTGCGCAGCAACCGGTTTAAGCACGTTTTTCAACCGTTGATGCGCATCTGCCATAGTTGCGGATTCAATCTCAAAGCCGGTAAGATCCGCCGTGGACGGTACCACTTTCAGTGTCTCCTTACGAACAGACTGCCACGCTTCGTTCAGCGCAGACTCCTGTAACATAACCGAATAGATATCTGGATGATCCGTATTCTTCTCGATACCGAATCCGGATGTCGTGTTTCCCTGCGGATCTAAGTCAATCACCAACACGTTTTTCTTGAATAGGCCGGTAAGTGCCAACGCCGCAGCAAGGTTGACCACGGTAGTTGTCTTGCCTACACCGCCCTTCTGATTATAAATACTGATTATTCTTCCCATAATTCGCCCTTCATCATCATGATTGCATAGTCAATCGCCAGGTTTTTTGCTCGATTTCGTATGTGGTTACGTTCCCCGTGCAAATGATGTTTAAAAACGCACTTCTTTCCGTGATAGCGTATGCCGATATAGCAAAGTCCGACCTCTTCTCCCTCCGGCCCCGCGTAGCCCGTTGTCGCGATACATAAATCGCTTCCGGTTTTCTCCGCCAGACCTTTAAGCATACTCCGACAGACTTTTCGGCTCACTGCGGTATGTTTTTCCAGCGTTTTTTTTGGAACGCGCAGCAGTTTATGCTTTGCACGATCACTATAAACCACAAAAGCCTGTTCCAAGACAGTAGAGGCGCCGGGAGATTCAATCACGGTTGAAGCGACCATTCCTCCCGTAATGCTCTCTGCTGTCGCAACAGATTCTTTTCTTTCCCTCAGCAGGCGTACAAGAACATCAGATCGAGTTTCTTCGCCAACCGCAACGATGTATTTGCCGAGTTTTTCCTTCACCTTGTTATACGCCTGCGCAATCATCTCCTTGGCTTCTTCGTCAGTTGAGGCCTTCGCAGTAATGCGAATCAAAGCGCCATCTTCTTTCACATACGGTGCAATCGTCGGGTTGGTGCCGGAAGAGATTTCGTCTCTCAACCTCTCATTTATCTGATATTCACCTAAAATGCCAAAGCGCACAACAAGCGATTCCGTCACGCCCTTAGACCAACGGTAAAGCACCGGCCGCAACTCCTTCTCCACCATCGGTATCATCTCTTTCGGTGGTCCCGGAAGAATAACGATATATCCCTTTTTCCCTTCTATATCAAAAGGAATGACGGCACCCGATGCCGTTCCAACGTGGTTTTCAAGAATGGTCGCGTTTTGGGGAAAGGTATAGACAATCTCGTTGTCCTTTCGCGCCTTTTCGTTGTCAAACCAGCCTTCAATCGTCTTTTTATTGTATTCGCTAACTTGCGTTCCTTGATGAAGAAAATCGATAACCACACGCTTGGTTATGTCATCGTCTGTAGAGCCAAGGCCGCCCGTTAGAATAACCACGTCTGCTCTTTTACAAGCTACACACAGCGATTCGGTCAACCTTTTCTCGTTATCACCTACGACCGACGTGTGAAATACGTCCAGTCCCACTTCAGCACACAGCTGCGACAGGTACTGAACATTTGTATTCAAAATATCGCCAAGCAAAATTTCCGTACCCACAGAAATACATTCAACAATCATCTTTATCTCCGAAATGTTTCATGTGAAACAATTTACTTTACATCAGCGTTCATTCCAAGACAATTATAGCAAAGGAAAATAGATTGGCATCCCATTTTCACGATATTCCGTTCCAAAATGTTTCACGTGAAACATTCCCATGACTATTTGAACATTTTGCACATCCGGATTAGTCTGAAAAGAAAAAGACGCCGCAAAATGTTTCACGTGAAACATTTTGCGGCGTCAAGAATGATTTCAATTCAGCTTGTTTTCGTAAAGATCATTATTATAACGGCCGTTTCCTGGCTTTTCCCTTCCCGCGTGGATATTGATCCGGTGTGGGACGTACTTTTCGAATGCGTAAGTTCACTCGCTGAAACTGCTGTTCTGTCCAGGTAAAATCATCCACCTCAACCAGCTCGCCACCCAGTTCCAAAAGAGCGTTTTTCGCTTCTTCGACTTCTTGCATGGCGCTCGGTCCCTTCATGGCAATGAGCTCTCCTCCTACGCGCAAGGCCGGGAGTGTGTATTCTAAAAGCGTCGGAAGGGGTGCAACCGCACGAGCGAACACATAATCGTAAGTTTCGCGGTGTATGTTTTCCGGCTGTGCCCGCAAAAAATCTTCAGCGCGTGCATGAAATAACGAAACATCGGGCAAGGCAAGATTTTTCACAACCTCTTGTAAAAATACGATTCGCTTGTTCAGACTGTCCACCAATGTTAGGGGCATCAACGGATTCAAAATCTTTACGGGGATCGAGGGGAATCCCGCGCCGGTTCCAATGTCTATCACGCGCCCAGAAATCCCATCCGGAAAGAAACGAAGGATGCTAAGCGAATCGAGAAAATGTTTATTGTCGATTTCTACCGGATCGGTAATGGCGGTTAGATCCATTTTTTTGTTCCATGCGATCAACAGTGATCGATAGTCAGCAAACTGTTGACACTGCAAGTCACTTAGAACAATGCCGGCTTTCTTCGCTCGCGCTGCAAAATCCATATCCCGCTCATTCATGAGAGAGCTCCTTTTCCTTTCGGCGTTGTGTTTCGAGATAGATCAGCAGCACATTCATATCCGCAGGGGATACACCGCTAATGCGGGAAGCTTGTCCTACAGACTCGGGTTGCACGGCATTAAGTTTTTCCGCCGCCTCTTTTTTCAAACCCGAAACCATGGTGTAGTCCATTGCCGTAAGTTTTCGGCCTTCCAACTTCTTGAACTGCGCAATTTGCGCATTCTGCTTAGCAATGTATCCTTCGTATTTGATCTGGGTTTCGACTTCCATGCGAATTTCTTTTGTTAATTCGGGGCGCTCCGGATCGAGCAAAGAAAGGCCGTCATACGTCAATTCGGGGCGGCGAAGCAGCTCGGCCAAGGTAACACCCGTCTTGATTGGTGAGGACGACATTGTCGCCAAAAAGGAGTTGGTTTTTTCCGTAGGCGTAATCATTATGGTCTTTAATCGTTCTTCTTCCTTGGCAATGCGCTCCCATTTCTCTTTCATACGTTGATAGCGTGCATTAGAAGCAAGGCCGATGGCGTAGCCAATTTCGGTTAAACGCAGATCAGCATTGTTTTGACGAAGACTCAGGCGATATTCGCAGCGTGAGGTCATCATGCGATAGGGTTCGTTCGTTCCTTTCGTGACCAGGTCATCAATCAGAACGCCAATGTATGCCTGGCTACGGTCCAACACGAGGGGAGGTTCATTGGACAAGAGACGGGCGGCATTGATGCCGGCAATCAGCCCCTGAGCAGCCGCTTCTTCGTATCCTGATGATCCGTTTACCTGTCCTGCAAAGAAAAGCCCCTCGCACGAACGCGCTTCCAGTGAGCTTTTCAGAGCTCGTGCATCAATACAGTCATATTCTATTCCGTAAGCGGAACGCATGATTTCTACGTTTTCCAGGCCTTTGATGGTCCGATAAAAAGCCATCTGCACTTCTTCAGGAAGGGTTGTACTTGCACCCTGCACATATACTTCTTCTGTCGTTCGTCCTTCCGGCTCTAAGAAGATCTGATGCTGAGGATGATCAGCAAACCGAACCATCTTATCTTCTAAAGATGGGCAATAACGCGGACCGACACCATGTTTTTCGCCGGAATACATGGGGGAGCGGTGCAGATTTTCGTCAATAATGCGCTTCGTTTCATCGGTCGTATAGGTAAGATAGCAAGGCATCTGGTTTGCAGCATTATACGTCTTGTCCTGATTTAAGAAGGAGAAGGGCACAATTTCCGGATCGCCTTCCTGCAAAATAAGTTGGGAGTAGTCTATGGAACGACGATTAATGCGTGCCGGCGTCCCGGTTTTGAATCGTTTTAGAGGGATTCCCGCCTTCTGCAAAGAGGTGCTGAAATAAAGAGATGGACGCAGCCCATGCGGACCGGATGAATAGCTGACATCGCCCATAAGAATGGTGCCGTTGAGAAACGTACCCGTACAGATGATCACCGCACGAGCTTCATAGAAGGCGCCCTGCAGGGTTATGACACCACAGACTTTTCCTTCTTCAATGACCAGTTCAACGGCCTCGCCCTCGATCAACTGCAAGCGTGACTGTTTTTCTAAACGTTGTTTCATGACTTCATGATAGCGTCGTTTGTCCGCCTGGACGCGTAGGGAATGGATGGCCGGCCCCTTAGATGTATTCAGCATTCGCGATTGTAAAAAGGTTTCGTCAATAACGGTCGCCATTTCGCCGCCAAGCGCATCCACTTCACGCACCAGATGCCCTTTTCCCGTTCCGCCGACATTCGGATTGCAAGGCATATCGCCCACAGAGTCAAGGCTGATCGTCAGCATAACCGTTTCCATGCCGAGTCGAGCACTTGCTAAAGCGGCTTCACATCCGGCATGGCCGGCACCGATAACCACCACATCCACGCTTTTTCTTTTGTAGTGTTTCTCATCCATGACTATTCCTTATTTCCCTACACAAAAATCACGAAAAATACGATCCAACACCTCTTCACCGGCACGTTCACCGGTAATATCCGCTAAACGATTGTAGCTTTCGCGCAAATCCACTTCTGCCGCATCCAGCACGACACCACCTGCCAAAGCCTGTCGTGCTTCATCCAATGCCTCTCTTGCTTTAGTCAGCTGATCAATGTGGCGGATATTGGAAAGCATGGCCGGACGTTCCGGCACATGGCCCTGAAAAATACGATCTAATATGGCAGTCTTCAGCTTGTCTAACCCGGTTTTCTCCTTTGCGGAGAGAGCAATCCATGGAATCTCCGGCTTTTCTTTTTGCCAACGTTCCATGGCGCTTTTCATGCTTGGGGAGAGGGGAAGATCCTGTTTGTTGAGAAGAATAATCACGGGTTTGTCCGCCACTTCCTGAAGAAAAGATTCTTCCTCCTCCGAAAACGGTCTTGATCCGTCAAGCATCGCCAAAATCAAATCGGCTTGCGCCACATGACTTCGGCTGATCGTCACGCCGATGGATTCCACGGCATCCTCTGTGTCGCGAATGCCCGCTGTGTCAATCAGGCGTAAACAGACACCGTCCAAAATATAGTTCTCTTCGATGGCATCGCGTGTTGTTCCGGGAATATCGGTCACGATTGCACGCTCCTGGCGCAATAGGGCGTTTAGGAGAGAGGATTTTCCCACATTGGGGCGTCCGGCAATCACCGTCGCAATTCCTTCTCGAATGAGACGGCCGCTATCCGCCTCGTAAAGAAGGCGTTCCATTCGCTTCGAAATTGTCTCCGCCTCGTCCAACATCGGCTGGAGGGGGAGTTCTTCTTCTGCATCTTCCATAAAATTGATGGCGTATTCCACATGACTTAAAAGATGCAGCATGTTTTCTTTAATCGTATTAATTTCACCGGAAAGTTCACCGGATAGCTGGTTTAATGCCTGTGCCTGCGCCTGCTCCGTTTTGGCGTCAATAATATCCATGACCGCTTCAGCCTGTGCAAGATCAATGCGTCCATTTAAAAACGCCCTGCGCGTAAACTCACCGGCTTCGGCCAATCGAGCCCCACAGTGCAAGGCACACGAAAGAACGCGTTTCACCGAAACGGCTCCACCATGTGTATTAATTTCCGCAACATCTTCCGCCGTATACGTATGCGGTCCGGGCATACAGGAAACCAGCACCTCATCTATTCGCTCATCACCGACAACAATCCATCCATAGCGAAGGCGACGATGATGTGCAGGAGAAAACGGCTTGCCGTCTGCCGGCTGAAACAGCCGATTAACGATGGCAAAGGCCTCCGGACCACTCAGACGAACAATACCGATGCCTGAGGGGCCGAGGGAAGTGGAAATAGCGGCAATGGTATCCTCACGAAGGCTTCCCGTCGCTGTTGTAGAGGTCGTTTTTGTCATGCGATAAAAAAGGCACTCCTTCGGAGTGCCCCCTTTCTATTCTTTATACAGAATGACCACTTTACGATGTGGCTCACGGCCTTCCGAAACCGTTTCGATGTGTTCCATATTCTGCAGTGCGGTATGCACAATGCGTCGTTCGTAGGCATTCATCGGCTCCAGCTTCAAGGATCGCTTGCTGCGTCTTACTTTTTCCGCGTTGCGTTCCGCAAGACGGGTGATATTCTGTGCACGGCGCTTGCGATAATCGCCCACATCCAGATAAACGCGATAGTGGCGCTTGCTGATTCGATTAAGTGTCACGCCCAAGAGATACTGAATTGCATTCAGCGTTTCCGCGCGTCTGCCGATCACAATGCCCATATCCGTTTCGGAAATTTCCGTCAGCTCAATGCGCAGGTTGTCCTCCTCAATAAAAAAGTTGAGTTGCGCAGAAATATGCATTTCTTCCAGAATCGAGGAGAGCCAGTTTTCCGTAAAGCGGATGATTTCGACATTATCCATTTCGCGCGAAACAACGGTATGCTCCTGCGCGATACGATTTTCTGTCGGTGAGGTCACTGCATTTTCATTATCTTCAGCAGGCGCCTTATCTTCCGTAGAAGAAGCCTTCGTCAATGGTGAGGATGTTTCCGACTCCTTCTCCTTGTTCAACGCGATTTCCTTCTTGCCTTGTTCACGTTCAACTTCTTCATGAATCCGATCGAGAAGGCTGTGGGTGGGCTTTTCTGTTGCCTTGTTTTCACGGGGAAGAGGCTTGGGCGCTTCTTGTTTTCTTTCCTCGGTTTTCTCCACCGATGGTGGTACTTCAACGTTCTTCTCGGCATTCACCGCAGATGTCGGCACCTCGGTTTTCTCCTCCTTAACGATAGGGGTCGGAATTTCCGTTGTCTCCTCCGTCTTGACTGAGGAATAGGGGACATCCTTTTTCTCGTCTGCCGTTTTTGGAGAAGCCGCCTTTACGTCCTTTTTCTCGTCTTGGGGTTTACTTTCCTCAAGGAGATCACGAAAACCGGATTCTTTTCGTGAAACGCGGACAATGGCTTCTTTTGAACCGAAGACGCCAAGAAAACCCGACTTGGCTTCTTCCATAATTTCAATACTGACCTCATCTAATGAAGCATCAAGTGCCTCTAAAGCGGCCTGTACCGCTTCATCGACGGTTTTTCCCGTTTTCACAACGGATTGCATTACTTACCTCCCTCTATCGCGCTACGCGTCTTGGAACGAGTGATCAATGCGGCTATTCCACGGTAGAGCAGTTCCAGTATGTTGCCGAATACCCAATAGAGCAGAAGGCCGGCAGCCCAATTCACCGAAATAAAATAAAACATGATCGGCATGAGCATAAAAGTCAAATTCATATTCTTATTCATCTGCTGCTGTTGCTTGCGCATCGGGCCGAACAGCTGAATTGCTAATTGTGAAATCGCGTTGACCAGTGGCAAGCCGAACCAGGTGAGTGGATCGTTCTTGAGCAAGTCGGAAATCCAAAAGAAGTTTTTGGCAATGGCCGAAAAGTCGTCGAGAGTGGATGCCATGTATTTGGCCGGTTCTCGCAGGACGTTAAATAAAGCAAGAATCAACGTCAATTGAATCAGCATCGGTAAGCAGCTGGAGCATCCCATCATGGAAACGCCTTCTTCTTTATAAAGTTCCTGCGTTTTCTGCTGCAAAATACGCTCATCGTAGCCGTATTTCTTTTTGAGTTCTTCGGTTTTTGGCCCCAATGCCTGCATCTTAGCCGACGCTTTGGTCGTCTGCGCCATAAGGGGAATGGTAATCAGCTTACTGATCACAGCCATCGCGAGAATTGTTAGGGCAAAATAAGACACCTGCGCCGGTTCCGCGATACTGTTGGCGAACAAATGGTAGATTTGCCCCATCATCCAGCCAAAAATATCACTCAGCGGAGAAAAGATATTCTGCAAGTCATACCTCTTTTTCTGTTTTGGAATTCATCGAGTCGACATCCGTCTCCCTGAAAATGTTTAGGGAAGTAGAGGATCTTCTCCTCCTTTTTGAAACGGATTACATCGGAGAATTCGCCAAAGGGTGAGCATGAGCGCTGTCGAAAAACGAAAGCGCGAAAATGCTTCCAGCGCATAATGTGAACACGTCGGATGAAAACGGCATTTTCCGCTTCCCAGAAGGGGGGAAAGAAAACGCTGATAGCCGCGAATAAGAAGTTGAGCGAACCAATTCATGACGTACGACTTTCCTTGCCAACAAGATCCGATCGACTTTGGTTGTTTTTTCCTTGCGAAGATGATGCTTTTCGTGATGTGGCAGATGCGGATCGTGTAGCCTGTTTATCTATGCGCTTTTTCCACTGTCGCAGACAGTGCAATAACGATTGTTCAAGCTCCGAAAACGTAAGTGATTTTGCCGTTTCTTTCGGTAAAATTACATAGTCAAAGCTTTGGGGAAAAATTTCCTGATGGGCACGCACAATCTCGCGAAGACGACGTTTGGTACGATTGCGTTCATTCGCTTTTCCAAATTTCTTGGAAAGAGAAAATCCATAGCGATTGTGTTCCAGGTGATTGCGGAAACCGATTATCTTGAAGTCGCGATTATAAGCAGGAATTCCTCGCCGATACACACGCTGAAATTCATCGTTTTTCCGTAAACGAAAAGAACGTTCCATGTTTCTCCTTCTTCTCTTCACCCGAAAAAAAATAGGCCCATTTCCGGACCTATGCGGACAGTCTCTTACGACCCTTTAAGCGTCTTGCTTTTAATACACGACGTCCGGTTTTCGTCGACATTCTGGCACGGAATCCATGATCTTTTTTTCTCTTATGCTTATTCGGTTGATAGGTTCTTTTCATCTCTTCCTCCTTTCCTATTCTCGGCGCATCACTCGCGCCTTTCCTGCGTCGCTCGCAGGAGAAGAGTATCGTTGTTATTATATTGAGCCCACAAAATCGTGTCAAGATGCGGAACACGGAAAAGCGCAAATTGCCTGCTTTTCAGGAAAAATGTGCCATTGTGGATAACCGTCTTTCAGACGAAAAAAGGCATTATATGGTATACTATTATCATGTGTTTATCTGTTCTTTTGCCTGTTGGAAACGTCTTTATCCACATTTGTTGATAAATTGTGGATAAATGTGCGCAAAGAACAGAGAAAAGGGAGAACTTTTCGTTTGCCCGTCGATTTTCCTTGTGGATAAGTTTTTTCTCCTAATCGACTGTGGATAAGTGGATAAGTTTTTCATAACCGGATGAAAAGCAACGGATAGAGAGATATATACCGGACGCTAAACGGAGATATAAAGGATAAAACGGTGGAAAAGTCGGTGGATGGTGATTGGGGAAACAATGAATGATTTAACAATGATTTGGAATGAAGTCCTCAGTATGTTGGATATACAACTGAACCGCATTCAATTGAAAAATTGGCTTCAACCGCTTATTCCGGTTTCCCTTCTTGACGATATTTTTGTTTTGGATTGTACCAGTGCATTCATTCATTCCATGGTCGAGAAAAAATATAAAACGGATATTGAACGTTGTCTTTCCTACATTTGCGAACAGGAAATTCATGTTGAGCTTATTGATCCGAGTATGTCGGACTATGAGCAGCATCTGAACGGAGAAAAAGGGAAAGTATACACCGGTCGTCAACAAGTCCTTCCGTTTCCGGAAGAATCGACTTCCTCACGTGAAAATTCACAGGATATTACGCGAAAATTGCGCGAAAAAAATGATTTATTGGATCAGCAACACCGTCATAACGGCTATAACACGTTGAATCCAAAATATACGATGGAAAGCTTCGTTCGCGGGGCAAGCAATGATTTTGCCTATGCCACGGCGATTGCGGTGATTCGTGCTCCCGGAAAAGTGTACAATCCTCTCTTTATCTATGGTTTATCCGGCTTAGGAAAAACCCATCTCATGCAGGCGATTGCCCATGAGATCTTACAGACGGATCCGCAAAAAAAAGTACTTTACATTACCAGTGAAAATTTCATGAATGAAATGATTGCGGTCATTGAAAATGGCACCAATGTGGAGAAGGAGAATTTTCGTCATAAATATCGCTCCATTGATGTACTTCTCATTGACGACATTCAGTTTATTGCGGGAAAAAAAGCGACAATGGAGGAAGTGTTTCATACCTTTAATGACTTAAAAGAAGCAGGAAAACAAATCGTACTTTCCGCAGATAAGCCGCCGAAAGAATTAAAAAATTTGGAAGATCGCTTGGTTACACGCTTTGAAGGGGGAATGACGGTAGATATTCAACAGCCGGATTTTGAAACACGCGTGGCCATTTTAAATCATAAAATGAAAGGAGAGGCCATTAAACTTCCGCAATATATTCTCGAATTCATTGCCAACAATATCACGGCCAATATTCGAGAATTGGAAGGCGCTCTTTTGCGCGTATTGGCCTATTACCGTTTCAAGGAAGGATCCGAAGAGCTTTCTCAGGAAGAAGCGATGGCCATTGCTCGAGAAGCGTTGAAAATTGAGGAATACACGGAAAGCAAACTTTCCTTAGACGAAATTATTCGTCGCGTGTGTGAATACTACAATCTTTCCCTCCATGATATGGCATCTAAATCCAGACAAGGAACCATCGTCCTTCCCCGTCAGGTCGCCATGTATCTATGTCGGGAATTAACCAATGAATCGCTGGTGGCAATCGGACGCAGTTTTTCGCGCGATCATACGACGATTATGCATGCCGTGGATAAGATACGCGCGCTTATGGAGAAAGATCCTTCGCTAAAAGAAGACGTCAATAACCTTATCACCCAATTGACGCATACCTGAAAAAGTGGACAAGTGTGGAAGGAAAACGGGAAAAATAAACTTATCCACAAAATCTGTCCCAAAGGATAGGGAAGAGGTCATCGGAGGAAGATCGTCTTTTCCACAGAATACACAGGCCCTACTACTAATGCTACTAACGTATTACTACTATCAAGGGAGGAGCAGAGATGAAAATTCAAGTGCTGCCGAATGAATTGGTTAAGCTCATCGGACAATGTCAACGAGCAATTTCCACACGCACGACCATGCAAATTTTGGAATGTATTCGTTTTGAAGCCTATGGAGAGACCTTAACGCTTACCGCATCCGATTTGGAATTGACCATCCAAACTTCTATGCCTTGTAAGGTATTGGAAGAAGGAGTTATGGTTGTTGCTTCCGGAATGATCGGAAATATTTTCCGTAAGCTTCCCGGTGCGATGGCTACCGTTGAAGAAAATCAGGGTGTGCTGAAAATTCGCTGTGCGGAGAGTCATTTTGACTTGCAGGTACCGAATGCAGCCGATTTTCCGGAAGTACCGGAAGTGAATAGCGAACGCACGACCGTTATTGCCAATGATGTGCTTTCCCAAGCGATTACCGAAACTGAGTTTGCGACCTCTCTTGATGAGTCGAAAATAGCATTAACCGGCATTTTCTATGAACGTCGCCCGGAAAATGTGCGTTTAGTGACGCTTGACGGTTATCGTCTGGCCGTGCGGGATGTTTCTCTGGACGCGCATCAGGAAGTGTTTGAAGAATCGATGATCGTGCCGAAGCGTTGTATGATTGAGCTTTCGCGTTTACTTTCGCCGGAAGAACAAACCGTTATTCGTTCGGTTCCCGGCCATATTTACTTTGAAAGCGGATCACTGAAGCTCTATTCCCGGCTGATCGATAAAAACTTTATCAACTATGAAGAGATTATTTCCGAGGATAAGAAGACGACCGTCATCGTTGATCGTCAGGCGTTTCGTGATGCGATTGAACGTGCGTCGCTTCTTACACAAGGAGAACGTGCGCACCTGATTAAGTTGGATTTTCAGGAAGAGGGATTGCACATCGAATCCAATTCAGAACTGGGTCATGTGGATGAATTTGTGGACGTGGAGTGTCAGGGGGAGAGTTGTTGTATCGCCTTTAACGCTAAGTATCTGTTAGATGGTGTTCGCGCTCTACAAAGTGAGCGCATTACACTTACGATGAACGGTACACTCAATCCCATGATTATTCGTCCGACGGAAGAAGAAGAGTCGTATCTCTATCTCGTTTTGCCGGTGCGCATTGCCGGACAATAAACGAAAGGGTTATTCGGTGCAGGAAAGTAAAGGAGGAAGAAGTGAGCCTTCTTGAATTGGTATTGATCAATTTCCGCAATTATGGTTATGAAAAAATACCATTTTATGAGGGATGTCACGTCTTCTACGGGCCGAATGCACAGGGAAAAACAAATTTATTGGAAAGTGTGTACATTACGGCTAAAGGATCTTCGTTCAAGACGACGACGGATAAAAAGTTGATTCGGTTCGGCGAACGTTCGGCGTACATTCGCGCGCGTATCCGAGAACGAGAAAGGGAAAGAGAAAAAAACGTCGAAATCAAGTTTTCCATGGTGGAGAGAAAGCGCTGTCGCATCAACGAAGTGGAACTGGATTCGGCGGCGGAACTGACGGAACAATTTGATGTGGTGCTTTTTGCCCCGGAGCATTTGGAATTGGTCAAGGGATCGCCTGCCGAGCGCAGAGCGTACTTGAATTCCCTCCTGTTATCAACGGATCCGACCTATCGTCCTCTTCTTCGACGGTATGAAAAAACGCTTTTTCAGCGCAATCAACTGTTAAAAGCGCAAGGAGCCTGGTTTACGGAACAGTTAGCCGGTTATGATCAGGAATTGGCTTCCTCAGCAGTTCCGTTGGTGAAAAAGCGAAGAGAGATGGTCGAAAAATGGGAAAAAGAAACCAGTTCTCTCCATCAGGTATTGAGCCATGAAAGAGAAACCTGTCGTTTAGCGTATGTCACTAATTGCCCAGAAGATGAAGAGATGTTTCGGCAAGTTCTTAAGGAGAATCGAAATCGTGATATGGAAATGAAAAGTACCCAAATCGGCCCACATCGCGATGAAGTGGAAATGACGATTAATACGCTTCCCGCAAGGCTTTTCGCCTCGCAGGGGCAGGCAAGAACGTTGACACTTTCCTGCAAGTTGGCGGAATTGAAAATACGGGAAAAAACACACGGTTTGCGTCCGCTGTTGTTGTTGGATGATGTGTTTTCCGAATTGGATGGGCCACGAGCAAAGGCGTTATTACAATTGATTCGTCCTTATCAAAGCTTGGTGACGACGAATACAGTGGATTTCCTTCGCCGTGAAGAACAAGACGCCCATTTTTATCGTGTACAGGATGGACAGATTACCCCTCAATCGTAGAACGAATGTAAAAAGTATTAACGATTGATGAAAAAAGAATGATGACAGGAAAACGCTGGAACTTCTGCTTTTTGCGTTCCTGCCGGGGAGAAGAAAGGATTTTTATGGCACCAAGACAAAATGTGGAATACGGAGAAAAAAATATTCGCGTTCTGGAGGGACTGGAAGCTGTACGTGTCCGTCCGGGCATGTACATCGGTTCCACGGACGAACGCGGATTGCATCACTTAGTGTATGAAGTGGTCGACAACTCGGTGGATGAAGCCTTGGCAGGACGCTGCGATACCATTCGTATTACCCTTCAAAAAGATGGCGGCTGCCGTGTTTGGGACAATGGCTCCGGTATTCCGGTGGAAAAACATCATCAGACCGGAAAATCCACCCTGGAAACGGTATTGACCATTTTGCATGCCGGCGGAAAATTTGATAGTGAGGCGTATCGTTTTTCCGGCGGTCTGCATGGCGTCGGCGTTTCGGTGGTCAATGCCTTATCGAAAACGCTCATCGCAGAAGTGCGTCGAGACGGCAAGCTTTATCACATGGAATTTTCACAGGGAAAAACGGTAAAGCCGTTAAAAGTGGTTGGTGAGGCTAAAGATACCGGCACGGAGATTACGTTTTATCCCGATCCGGAGATATTTGAAACCTTGGATTTTAAGGCGGAGACGTTGGAACGGCGTTTCCGTGAAATGGCATTTTTAACCGCCGGTGTGCGTTTCATTTTGGTCAATGAGCGGGAAGAAGAGGAAGAGCAACGTGAGCAGGTATTTCACTATGAAGGCGGTATCAGTGAATTTGTTCGCTATTTGAATCGCAATAAAGATCCTCTTTTTGAGGAAATACCGCATTTTCAAGGCACCAGTGAAGGCGTTGAAGTGGATATTTCGCTGCAGTACACCACAGGCTATGCGGAGAATATCATCTCTTTTGCCAACAACATCATTACCGGTGAGGGCGGAACCCATTTAACGGGCTTTCGTTCCGCGTTAACCAAAACGCTTAACGACTATGGACGGCGTTTTAATCTCATCAAGGAAAAAGAAGATAATCTTTCCGGTGAAGATGTGCGCGAAGGCTTGACGGCTATTGTCAGTGTGAAAGTTTTCAATCCTCAATTTGAAGGCCAAACCAAATCCAAGCTCGGAAGCAGTGAAGTGCGCGGTATTGTAGACGCCTACCTGTCCCGAGAACTTTCCACCTATTTGGAGGAAAACCCGAAAATCGGAAAGATCATTATTGAAAAAGCCATGAGTGCACAGCGTGCCCGTGAAGCGGCTCGCAAGGCACGGGATCTTTCCCGCAGCTCGCGTTCCATTTTGGACAACACCACCCTTCCGGGAAAATTGGCTGATTGCCAGGAAAAAGATCTTGCCGTCAATGAAATTTTCCTCGTAGAGGGCGATTCCGCCGGCGGATCGGCAAAGACAGGGCGTGACAACCGTACACAGGCTATTCTTCCTCTACGCGGAAAAATTTTGAATGTCGAGAAAGCCAGTGCACATCACATTTTTGCCTATGAAGAAATTAAATCTATGGTGACGGCCTTCGGCACGGGCATCGGCGAAAACTTCGATATTTCGAAACTGCGTTACGGAAAAATCATCATCATGACGGATGCCGATGTGGACGGCGCACATATTCGCACACTGCTTTTAACGTTCTTTTATCGTCAGATGCGTCCGCTCATTGATGAGGGACATATCTACATTGCGCAACCGCCTCTATTTCGTATAGTACAGGGCAAAAAAGAACGCTATGTCTATGATGAAAAAGAACTGGCCCGCATACTCCAAGACCTTCCCGAAGGATCGTATAAGCTCAATCGCTATAAAGGTTTGGGTGAAATGAATGACGATCAGCTTTGGCACACGACGATGGATCCGGAACATCGCATTCTGTTGCAAGTGAAGATAGATGAAGAATCCTCATCGGTGGATGACACGTTTACGCTTTTGATGGGCGATAAGGTGGAACCGCGGCGAGAATTTATCGTGAAGAATGCAACGAAAGCGGAAAATATTGATACGGTCGGCTAAGCAAACTTTTTCGTCGGCCAAAGAATAGAGAGAAGGAGTGAGTATGGCAGAAGAATTCACCAAACAAACCGTACTGGATGCGGATCTGGAAGAGGAGATGAAAAGCTCTTATCTGGACTATTCCATGTCGGTTATTGTCGGCCGTGCATTGCCGGATGTGCGTGACGGTCTTAAACCGGTTCATCGGCGCATTCTGTATGGTATGGCGCAGTTGGGGTTGACGCCCGATAAACCCTATCGAAAATCCGCCCGTTTGGTCGGTGATGTCATGGGTCGTTTTCATCCCCACGGTGATTCGGCAATTTATGATGCGGTGGTGCGTTTAGCACAACCGTTTAACACCCGGTATATGTTGGCCGACGGTCAAGGAAACTTCGGTTCCATTGACGGCGACGGTGCTGCAGCAATGCGTTATACCGAAGTACGTATGACCAAGTTGGCTCAAGAAATGCTTCGGGATATTAACAAGGAGACGGTGGACTTTCAGCCCAACTTTGATGAAGAGGAGCAAGAGCCGACGGTGTTGCCGGCGCGTTTTCCAAATCTCATCGTCAACGGTTCCGCGGGAATTGCCGTCGGTATGGCCACCAACATGGCGCCGCATAACCTTGGTGAAGCGATTGATGCCTGTATCGCGTACATGAATAATCCGGATTTAACGACGGAAGATATTTTGGCGATTATGCCCGGCCCGGATTTTCCGACCGGTGCGCACATCATGGGCAAAACCGGCATTCAGGAAGCCTATGAAACCGGACGCGGACGTCTGAAGATGCGCGCGGTGGCGCGTGTGGACGAAATTCGCGGGCACAATCGAATTACGATCACGGAAATTCCATATCAGGTAAATAAAGCCAAGCTCATTCTTAAGATCGCTGATCTCGTAAAAGAAAAGCGTATTGAAGGCATTTCCGGCATTCGAGATGACTCTAACCGTACAGGTATGCGCATTGTCATTGATCTGAAACGCGACGCTATTCCCAAAGTGGTGCTCAACAATCTATTCAAATTCACCCAGATGGAAACGACTTTCGGCATCATCAACTTGGCGCTGGTTAACGGCCGTCCAAGAGTGTTGCCCATGAAGGATCTGATTCGCTACTACATTGAGCATCAAATTGATGTGGTTACGCGTCGTACACGCTATGATCTGGCAAAAGCGGAAGCACGGGCACATATTATCGAAGGTCTGCGTATCGCGTTAGACAATATCGATGCGATCATTAAAATTATCCGTTCCAGCTATGACGATGCCGAAATTAAAGCGATTTTCCTGAAACGCTTCGGTTTGGACGATCTGCAGTCCCAGGCCATTCTGGATATGCGTCTGAAACGCCTTTCCGGCTTGGAACGCGAAAAGCTGGATGCGGAATACAATGAACTGCTACAAAAAATCGCTTACTATCGCGAAATTCTAAACAGTCGTCGCGTTCTTCTCGGTGTGATTGAGCAGGAATTGCTGGAAATCAAAGAAAAATACGCGGATGCACGGCGCACGAAAATTATGCCGGCAGCGGAAGAGATCGATATCGAAGACTTGATCGAGAAGGAAGCGGTGGTGATATCGCTTACGGAACGCGGCTACATCAAGCGTACGCCGGCGGACCAGTATAAGGTGCAGCAGCGCGGAGGAAAAGGCATTCGCGGCATGACGACCAAAGATGACGACTATGTGCGCCATCTCTATGTCGTCTCAACACATGATGAGATTCAGTTCTTCACCAATCAGGGAAGACTATACACCTTAACGGCATATAACATTCCGGAAGGCGGACGCACATCGCGCGGACAGGCCATTGTAAATCTGTTGCAGCTGGAACCGAACGAAGTGATCGAGGCTATGTTCCCGAAGAGTGCTGCGCTTTCCGAAGACAAGTATTTTGTCATGATGACGAAAAAGGGAACGCTTAAGAAGACAGCGACGTCGAACTTTATGAATGTACGCGCAAGCGGCATTCGTGCCATAACCCTTGCGGAGGACGATGAACTCGTTGCTGTGCGCATTGCCAAAGGAGACGGGGAAATTCTCATCGTGACGAAAGAAGGCATGTCCGTACGCACGTCGCTTTCCGCCGTACGCGGTGTGGGTCGTTCCGCTATGGGCGTAAAGGGTATCACGCTCGGCAAGAAGGATGAAGTCATTGATATGGACGTAGTTAAAGACCTTCCCTATGTGCTCATCATCAGTGAAAATGGTTACGGCAAGAAGACCCTGATTGAGCACTACACCCCACAGAATCGTGGCGGAAAGGGGTTGAAAACCTATAAAGTGACCAAGAAAACCGGAAGCATTATTGCGGGGATGTTGGTTGACAAGGCGGACGAAGTGTTGTTGATGTCGCAAAATAACGACCTCATTCGTTTAGAAGTGGCAAAAATCAGTACGCTTGGACGTTCGACCCAGGGCGTGAAGCTGAAAGACGTGAAAACAGAAGAAGAACGGATCGTGGCGGTTGCCAAGTATATGGACGACTGGGATCCGGCCGAATCCTAAGCGGAAAGGTAAGGGGAACGATGGCATTTCACATTCAATTGGAGCACAACGAAGCGCTGGAAGTCGCCTTGCAGGGTGATCTGGACATCATCAGCGCGGCAGAAATGAAGACAAAGGTATTAGAGGCTTATCAGGATAATCCCTCGCCCATTGTCTTTGATCTCTCCGGCCTGGACTATCTGGATTCCACCGGTCTCGGCGCCTTGATTTCGATTCTGAAAAACACAAAACCGGCCGGCCATTCCATTACGATCCGAAAGGCAAAGGCGAACGTGAAAAAACTTTTCACGATTACCGAGCTGGATCAGGATTTTTTGTTGGAGGATTGAGATGAACCAGGTAGAATTATACATTCCTTCGCAGGCGGAATATGTGACCACTCTGCGTCTGGTTACCGCTTCCATTGCACAAAAAATGCAGTTTGATATGGAAGCCATTGATGATTTGCGCGTCTGCGTCTCCGAAGCGGTAAATTATCTTCTGCCTTTTAATGAAAGGATTCGGGTTCGTTTTCAGGAAGAGCAAGATCGTCTGATCATTGAAATCTTTGCAACCGGAGAGGAAATGCAAGAGGAAGGCTATATGTTGCATCGCCAGATTATGGAGACGCTTTTGGATGGCGTGGAAACGGACAATGACACCCTGCGATTGATCAAATTACGCTGAGAGGATGAGTGATGGCGAACGAGCGAGAAAATGGAAAAGACCCGCGTAAAGCGAGACTTGACGAGGAACGGGAAGAATTCCGTCGTTTAGCCGAAACGGGCGATCCGAAACTGCGAGAAAAAATCATCACCGATCATCTTTATATTGCGGAAATATTGGCGAAAAAATACGTCAATCGCGGGATTGAATACGATGATCTTTTGCAAGTAGCCTCGTTAGGGCTTATTTTTGCGGTGGATCGCTATGATGTATCCAAAGGCTTCGCCTTTTCCAGCTTTGCCACGCCCACCATTGTCGGCGAGCTGAAACGCCATTTTCGGGACAAGGGCTGGGTGATTCGCGTTCCGCGTCGTATTCAGGAATTATCAAAGAAGGTGAATATTGCCCGCTTGTCACTGGCGCAGGAGCTGCAACGCCAGCCGACGGTGGACGAGGTGGCGGAACGCCTCGGCGTCAGTACGGAGCAGGTACTGGAAGCGATGGAAGCTTCCAAAGTCTATGCGCCGCAATCCTTGGATAAAACGTTGGATACGGGCGTTGACGACCAGGAAATGAGCCTTGGTGATTTGATCGGCGAAGAGGATGAACGCTTCAATGAAATTGACTTTAACGATGTTGTGGATCGTCTGACGGCAA
This sequence comes from Murdochiella sp. Marseille-P8839, assembly GCA_019753405.1. Classification (GTDB taxonomy): domain Bacteria; phylum Bacillota; class Clostridia; order Tissierellales; family Peptoniphilaceae; genus Murdochiella. The sequence goes on from JAIKLF010000003.1 coordinate 124,359, forward strand.
CGCTTAACGACCTGGAAAAACGCATTTTCCTCTACCGCTATTTTGAGAAACGCACACAAATTTCCATTGCGGAGGAGTTGAACATCAGCCAGATGACCGTTTCGCGCATTGAAAAGAAAATCATCAAAAAATTTCGTCAGGAATTGCAGGTCCCGACGCAAAGCGGAAAGAAAAAAAGGTGAAGTTGTGGAATATCAGGATCTTTACCGGATAAGCGACGGCAGCTATGTCGGAAAACATATTCGCGGGCACGCCATTCCCGAAGGGACGTATTTACATTTGGTGTGCGTTTTTACCATCAACAGCAAACGGGAAATTTTGCTTACCCGTCGGGCAGAAACCAAAAGTCATCCGCTCGAATGGGAAAATACCGGCGGCGCTGTGCAGGCAGGCGAAACACTTCGTCAGGCGGCGGTTCGCGAACTTGTTGAGGAGACAGGGATTGAGGCGGTCGAAGACGAATTGGTCTATTTAGGTAATCTTATCGCCAGACGTGAGCAGAATGCCCGGATGCATGCGTTTTTTCTGGCACGCGACGTGGACATTGAAAACATTCGCCTGCAAGAGGGCGAGACCGTAGATGCGAAATGGGTTCCGCTGTCGTGGTCGCTATGCTCTGACCGGTCGCTGTCGGAACCGGTACGCTTACGTTTGGTCTATTTCTGGCAGGAATTGGAGAGTTTTCTTGACCCGGTAAAGACCCAGGATCCGCATTTACAGTGGACGAATCGTTATGAGCCGTGGCTCTCCTGGGCAAAACAACTGCAATTTTATGCGCAACAGGGACAGGCCTATACAAAAGATCCGTTCGACAAAGAGCGCTTTGATGCGATTTCTTTACTGGCCAATGAAATGCTGGCTAAAAAAACAGGCATTTCCACGCGCAAGGTCTTAGGACTTTTTGCGCCGACATCGTCGGTATATCGCACGCCGAATGTGGAGGTGCGTGTGGCGGTATTTCGCGGAGACCAAAATCTTTTGGTGCAGGAAAAACGCCCCAAAGATGCATGGTCGCTTCCGGGCGGCTGGTGTGATGCCGGGCTGACGCTGGCGGAAAATGCGGAAAAAGAAGTATGGGAAGAGGCAGGCCTTCGGGTGCGCACGAAATCCGTTGTCGCCATAGAAGAGCCCACAAAAGAAGACTACATTTACGTCACGCCCTTTGATATCTATAAAATTTACGTCATCGCGGAGGAAATCCCGACAGACGAAGAAGGTTTCCAGCCGAATGCGGAAACCTCGGATGCTCGATTCTTCGGTTTGGAGGAATTACCGCGCCTGAGCGAAGCGCGTGTCAACGAACGCGCAATACGCCAATGCTTTGCGGCAAAAGCCGATCCGCATTGGAAAGTCTATTTTGACTAGATAAGTTGACGACACGAAAGCATGAAACTGTCTTTTTATGCAAAAGGCGCTGCGTGCGAACGAGCATCACGTTTGCACGCAGCGCCTTTTTTCTTTTCCAAGAAAGATTAGAGTGTATACTCTGCTGCATTGATCAATTGCGTATCTTTGAGATCGTGGAAAACTTCTCCTAAGACGCCACCCAAGAGACCGCTTTTCTCTTCGCTGTCTTGGTTCGTATCAATGGAGGCGATATCTTCCGCAATCATGCCGACCGCCTCCTCCTGCTCTTTTGTACATTTGACGGTAGCGCAATCGCGAATGGTTAAATTCTTCAGAATGTCTGCTGGAGAAAGATCAGGGGAAAGTTTCACCACAGCACATTCTTCCACAACCACACCCTTGGGATAGCTACGAAGCAGTTGTGGCCCTACTTTTGCCGATATTTTATCCGATACGTAGCCGATTTCCGGATCAATGACCTTCAGCGCATCATAAACAAAGGATTGATCAAGAAAGGCATCTTCCAAGCTCTTGAGGACGCGCGCGTCTCCGGTTACATAGAGATATTCTAAGCGATCCAGCGCTTCTTTATCCTTGATGGTGATGTCGCCGTCAACGTAAAGCTTAGAGCCGTACTTTTTGATGGTACGCGGTTTTAACGCAACGTCGTCCTCTAATAATACGGTTCCGTCCGGGACAGGAATCACTTTGGTTTCTTCCTCAATCCGCGGCAACAGAGCAGGCATCAGGCTCTCAGCAATCACGACTTTTTCAGCGGAAAAACGAAGTTCTTTTTCTTCTATTCTGGCCGTGTTAAGAGAGGTATCGAGGAAGAACAAGGTATCGAGACAATAATAGAAGTCGTTTTGTGCACGTTGTACAAAGAGATCATCAATGGATGTTGTGGAATTTAGGAGTGACGCACCATCTGGATAGTAGATAATTTTTCCATTATTCTTCAAATGATGCAGTTTTCCATTAAAGCTGCGAGGCATAAGGACAGTTCCGTTAGCAATAATTTGTTGAAAACTTTCTGCAGCGGTCAAACTCCCGTTTTCTAAGGTGAGCTCCCCGTTTACCACCAGCAAGCAATCTTTTCCGTCAGCATCCGGTCCGAGTGTAAATTTATTGTTGACCACTTTTGCGGTGATATCCGCGTTATCCGGCAGCATCGTGACACTCGCTACATTCAGTGCGACCGGATAGCGATCCAATAGTTGTTTGGCACGTTCCGTGGTTAATATAATGGCGGCATTGATCATGATCTGATCATAACCGGTAAGGGATTCTTCCGAGACATTTCGAGCGTCACAAATGGCACAATTGATCATTTTCTTTTTCATTTGATCCTCCTTTTTGGTAGAAATATGGCTATCGAGAACACTCTTCGCGTAGTATTTTTCTGGCGCGGCTAAGCTTCGCGCGAATACCGGATGCGGAGCAACCGTATAGCTCCGCTAACTCTTTTGAGTTATAGCCCTCAAGATAGCGCTTGATAAACAGCTCTGATAAATCAGATGGCAAAACGGAAAGCAGAAAGCCGACCTCCGCCTCGGAATATGTCGCATCTTCCTCGACATCGGGCGCAGGGGAATATTTTTTTTCTACCGCTCGGCGGCGACATTGGTCATAAAAGAGGTTTCGGGCCACTTTATAGAGCCATGCTCGGCGCTGTTTGGTTTCCATGCCTTCCAAAAGATCTTGGTAAGAGAGCGCCTTAAGGAAGGTCTCCTGCAGTAGATCTTGCGCATCGCTGATATTTCTGCACATCATGCAGCAATAGTTGAGCAATTCGCTTCCGAATACGGTATAAAGTTCGGCAACCATGGGCGTCCTCCTTTCCTTGGTCTTCACTTATAGAACGGATGAGAGGGACAAAGTGTTTTGCACTGCTTATTATTTTATTTACGACTATTTCGTGAGGATACATTACTATTATCTAATGATAGGCTAAGCTAATTCTTCCAAGCCCTTATTCAAGCGATAATAACGCCCTTTTTGGCGCATGAGATCTTCATGATCGCCGCGTTCTACAATCCGGCCGTCTTCCAACACCATGATGGCGTCGGCATTGCGGACGGTGGAGAGGCGATGGGCGATGACAAAGGTAGTACGGCCCTGCATGAGCTGATCCATGCCTTCGGCGATGAGCTTCTCGGTATGGGTATCGACGGAGCTGGTTGCTTCATCCAGAATGAGAATGACCGGATCGGCCACCGCTGCGCGCGCAATGGCGAGCAGCTGGCGCTTGCCTTGGGAGAGCTCTTCGTCTGTATCGGAAATGAGGGTATCGTAGCCGTCTTTCAATCGGCGGATAAAGCCGTCGGCATTTGCCAGTTTTGCGGCATATTCCACTTCTTCATCGGTAGCATCGAGCCTGCCGAAGCGAATGTTTTCACGAATGGTACCGCTAAAGAGATGCGTTTCCTGTAGAACCATTGACAGCAGGGAACGCAGGTCTTCTTTCTGGATTTCCTGAAGTGGCAAACCGTCGATGGTAATTTCACCGTCATCAATTTCATAAAAGCGATTGATTAGATTCGTAATGGTCGTTTTTCCCGCGCCGGTCGAGCCCACCAGCGCGATTTTTTGTCCCGGCTTGGCGTAGAGTGAAATGCCCTTGAGAACCGGATGATCGGCGTCATAGCCGAAATGGACATCGGTAAAGCGCACATCGCCATGGACGGGCACTTTTTGTTCAAAAATGGCGCTGCCAACCGTTGTCGCTTCATCGGCGGTGTTACGGCGCACCCAATATTGCTTTTGCGTTTCCGGATCGGTCCACAAACGTATGGCACCGTCCATATTTTCCGCCGGTTCATCCATCAGTTGGAAGATGCGCTCTGCGCCGGCGATGGCGGAAAGCACACCGTTAAGCTGTTGGGCGACCATGGTCACCGGACGATTGACGGTGCGCGTGTATTGCATAAAAGCGGTTAACGCGCCGATCGTCATGACGCCGTTCATGGTGTAAAAACTGCCCACCAACGCGACAAGAGCATAAAGCACATAGGCGAGATTTCCCATAATCGGAAAACTGATGACACCGAAGGTCGCGGCATTTGTAGAGGCATCCTGCACAGCATCCGAACGGCGATTAAATTCGGCTTTGGCTGCATCCTGTCGATTAAAGAGCTGAACGACCTGTTGCGCAGAAAGCATCTCCTCGATGTAACCGTTTATTTCGGCGATCTGCTTTTGCCGCGATCGATAATATTTTCCGCTCTTTTGCGAAATGATGCGCATGATCAGCAAGAGCACCATCAAAAAGGCCAAGACAATCAGGGTAAGTTGCCAGCGCAAAAAAAACATCATCACGATGGTCGATGTAAACTGCACGACGGAAAGAAGAAATTGAGGAAGCGCCTGTTGAATGGTCTGCGCCAGCGTATTCACATCATTGGTGAACGAGGACATGATTTTTCCGTTGGCCGTACGGTCAAAGTAGGTGACGGGAAGGGAAAGCACATGGGCATTCATCTCGCGACGAAGCTGATAGATGGTTCGCTGGGAGAGTTCTGCCAACCATAGAAAACCGTAATATTCCGAAATGGTGGCCAGGGTAAATACAATGACCATTTGCCCCAGAGCAAAAAAGAAGGCATGCAGATCGTGCGAAACCGCGACGGCATCCACCACGGGCGCTAATAGACCGTTGCCGAGCACCCCTAAAAAGGTGGAGGCGATGACCATCGCTAAGCCGCCGACAAAGAGCTTCTTATTGTAGTGAAAATAGGAAAACAGGCGTTTGAGCACCGGCAAATTGAGCATCGCCCGACGAGAGGTTTTTTCGTTCATTCCGAGAGCCCTCCTTCCTGCGATTCCGCGATGTCTTTATAGATCGTCGAGGTGGTCAGCAGTGTTTCATGGGTACCGATGGCGTCGATGCGTCCTGCATCCAGGACGAGAATCTGATCACAGTCGCGTAGGGAATCAATGCGTTGAGCAATGGTGATGGTCGTTATACCGGAAAGCTCATTCTTTAGCACGCGACGAAGTTTGGCATCGGTAGCCATATCAAGAGCGCTGGTGGAATCATCCAAAATGAGAATTTGCGGTTTTTTAATGAGGGCGCGTGCAATGGTTAGGCGTTGCTTTTGCCCACCGGAAAAGTTTCCACCGTTTTGTTCCACTTCATGGTCTAAAGTGTCCGGATAGCGGGAGACGAATTCCCAGGCCTGTGCCTTTTTTAGGGCATCAATAATCTCCTCATCCGTTGCGTCCGCCTTACCCCATTGCATATTGGAGCGGATGGTACCGGAGATGAGGGTATTCTTTTGCAGTACAATACCGATGTTTTCACGCAGAGCGTGCAGCGTATACTCTTTTACATTGATACCGCCAATATAGACGGCGCCGTGATCGACGTCATATAGTCGGGCAATGAGCTTAACCAGTGTGGACTTAGAGGATCCGGTGGGGCCGATAATGCCGAGATGCTCCCCGGCACCCAGCGAAAAGCTGATGTCATGCAAGGTATCTTCCCGATAGTCGGGATAGCGGAAGCATACGTGATCAAAACGCACGGAAGCATTGGGAAGCATCTCGATTGGGTGCGGCGATTCTTTGATTTCCGATGTAGTGTCAATGATCTCAAAAATGCGTTTTAACGAGGTATAGGCAAAGGAAAAATTCACGATAAACATGGTGATCATCATGACAGCAAGCATCACCTGAAACACATAGGTGGTAAAGCCGATGATGGTTCCGGGAAGCATTTCGCCGTGATAGACAAGAAGCCCTCCGCGATAGAGCACGAAGAGGAGCGTGAAGTAGAATAAAATGCTCGAAAGCGGATTCATCCAATTGATGATGCGCACCGCCTTCAGTTCCGTTTGCAGTGAATTCTGATTCGGCCGTTCAAACTCTTTTGCGGCGTGATCCTGTCTTCCGAAAGCGGCAATGACGTGGATGCCGTTGAGCTGTTCCTGTATGATGGCGTTTAATTCATCAACTCGCTTTCGCGTAGCTAAAAAGACCGGAATGGCTTTACGGAACACCAGATAAATGACAAGTGCAGAAAGCGGCAACATCAAAAGAAAGATGAGCGCTAAACCGGCGTGAATGCGAAACGAGAAAATCAACGCAAAGAGAAGAAGGAAGGGGAAGCGAAACGCCATACGCAGACTCATCATGGCAACCATGCCGACCGTGTCGATGTCACTCGTCAGGCGCGTGATGAGCGAGGGGACGCTGATTTTGTCAAGGTTATGGTAGGAAAAATTTTGGATGGCACCGTAAGCGGCCTTGCGCAGATTTCCGGCAATTCCATAACCGGCGGTGGCGCCGAGACGGGAGCTGATGATACCGAAGATCATACTGATCATGGCAATCCCGATCATGCGCAGAGCTTGTTGTGTAATGAAGGCGGAATCGTTTTGGGCAATACCCTGATCGACAAGACGAACCATCATCATAGGAATGACGATGTCGCCAATCACTTCCAGGATCATCAACATCGGGGTGAGAAAAACCTGAAGACGCACGTTTTTCGTATACGGATAAAGTTTTTTCAGCATAGCATCCTTCTTCGGCTTGTGCAGGAATGACAAAGCCATCATTTCACTCTATGTAACGCCCTTCTGTATACCCATTCGCCTTTTGCTTTATGCAAAAGGAGGTTTACCCGTCAGAGGACACGTTTTTAGCCAAGATGATTTTTGAAAGGTATTTCGTATCCGGGAAGGCGAAAGGACACATTTTATTCACTCCTCTTCGATACGATAACGAAAAAGAAAATTCTCTTCGTCCATGCAATATTCGTGGGCGTTCGCTATACTGAAAGGAAGAGAAAGCGGCTGAAGGAGGGCGTATGTTAAGCAATAAGGACAAGAAAAAGATCGGCGCACTGGTCGGCATTCTCGTTGCCGGGACAGGTGTGTTATATGGCGCTCTAAAAATGAATGAACAACTGAATACCATCGTCGATGATGGACTCTCCGGAAGCTATCAGGAATCATTTGAGGAAGCCCATTCCTCTTCGATAGAAAGCTCCATAATCGCTGAAGGACCGGGTTTTGATACGCAGGAGTCGCTGTCGCGCGTATCGTATGATTCCATGAGCCTGCCGGAAAATTCTAAACCGGAATCCAGCGAGAAGAGCGGCAATTTGGTCGTTCGGCCATCGACATCCAGCCAAAAATCGACGCAGGAGGCGAGCAGCAAAGCCCCGGCGAGCGAAAAGTCGAATACAACGGAAAAAGCACCAAGCTCCAACGAAGCTAAGCCGAACACGCCAAGCTCCAACGAAGCTAAACCGAACATGTCGAGCAAGGCTCCGGCGTCGTCCAAAGCGGCGTCTTCTACTCAGCAAGCACAGGAAAGTCAATCGACAAGCGAACGTACACCGGAGGAAGAATCCTCGATAGCTTTGGCTAAAGCGTCCGAAGAAGCCGCAGCAAAAGTACCATCCACGTCGTCGTCGAAAGCGTTAGCCGAATTACCGGTATTTGAAAGCCAGCGTCTGGGCAATACCAAGGTCGTTTTCTATCAACATCCTTCCCTTAGTGTCGGATTGGACTTGCGCACGCAACAAAAAATGGCGGAACAGCTGTATGTTTTTCCGACTAAAGACGGTTTTGTCCTCTTCCCGCGTCAGATGATGAACCTGATGGGCATGGACGAGAAGGAACTGAAAGAGAAATTGGAAAAAGGCTTGAAGATTCCGGGTGCAATTACCGTTTCTCTTGTGGACGCTAAGAAAAAAGAGGAATTGGAAAAAGCGGACAAGGCAAACAGCTTGCGCTTCACCGAAGCGGAAGACGGACGCTTTTATGTGATCCAAAAAGAGGAAAAGGATCTGGAGCGGTACCAGAAAGTGTACGGTATGCTGGATAAAACGCTCAGTCCGCAATTTGTTGTCGAGAACTTAAGTACTGCCGGTATGATCGGAAATCCCCCGAAAGAGGCCAAGGACGTTACGCTCGGCACGCAGCAGGCCGAGTGGGAAAAACTGGTTTCTATGATGAAAGATAATCCTGCCGTGGTGGAATGGAATTGGAATTTGCCGTTACTGGCTTCTTCCGATGGATATCTGTATGAAGGAAAAGACCTTCGTGCCAATGTGCCGGAAGGCAATCCCAGTTATGCGTTCGGACGAATGGATCTGAACGATGATGATGTTCCGGAATACCTCATCCATGCCACGACAGCCGGTTCAAAAGAGGGTACGGCCGCCGGCTATTGGGCCATTTTGGAACCCACGCCTTCCGGACTGAAAGTGGCAAATATCATCAATCAAGGTAATGGCGATTTGCTCCGACATCAGGACAAACTCATCCTGCCGACAATGGATCAAAATAAAGATACCGTTTCGTTGGCCGTGCAGGAAACGAATTTGGCCAAAGGTACCGATCGTGAGGATTTACCTCGGGTGGTCTTCCGGGCGACCGGAAACATGACCGGGAAGGAGCTTGCCCAAACGTATCCCGATGAATCGCTTGTTCCGATGAAAGACAGGGTCTATCGGTTCAAAATGAAGGACCTTGAAAAGTTGCTTGATTATGCGGTAGAGGTGATGGGCGATGCCCGTCGTGTAGAACTCATCGGGTCGGTTACCGATGAAAAAACGGGATGGACGAATCCCCACGGAACGCGCGAAACGAAGATTGAGGATCCGTTGCTGTACTTACAGGAACGCTATCCGGATCTGCCGCTTACGCCTGATCGCCTGAAGAAGGCGACATCCACGGCGACGTTTAAGGATTTGGAGGATGCCCTTACGCCGGGTGACTTCGACCGCGTCGAATAAACTCGTCTCAACCGAAAAGAAAGGGATACGCATGAAACTCATCTTGGACCCCAGTTTGGTCGACTTGGGCATTACCGATATTGTGGTCGGCTTAGCGCAAAACGTCAATCCGCAAGCCGAATTGACGGAAAATTTGAAGAATAAGCAGAGAGAGATGGAGGAATGGGCGCTTTCGACGTCGATGGACGAGGCGATGGAACATCCCATTACCAAAGGCTATCTGAATATGATGCAAAGCGTTGGACGAAGCGTGAAGAAGAATCCGCCGACGGTGCCTGCGCTGATTCGCAACATCCAGAGGCGAGGCACGATGCCACACGTGAACACCATTGTCGATATTTATAATGTGGAGTCGCTGCGTTCCTTTTTAGCCATTGGCGGCCATGACTGGGATAAGGTGATGGAGCCGATTACCTTTACGGTGAGCGGAAAAGAAGATGAGTTTTTACCCATCTTATCCACGAAAAAGCATGTGGCGGAGACGGACTATCTATATCGCGACGCGAACGGCATTATGGCCTGGATGGGCGTACGCGACGGAGAAAACTATAAATTTGATGACGATACCAAAAATGCTATTTTTATCATTGTAGGGAATGCGGAAACATCGATAGATATGCGCTTGGAGGCGCTTTCACGCATCGCCGGGGACATGGCCGAATGCATGCCCGGGCTCGTGTTTACGACCGAAGTGATTCACGCCGAGGCGTGAATCACTTCGATACGCAATTTTTTATTCTTTGTTAAAGTACTCTTTTGCCGCTTCAAACAACTTAAGATCCGCAACTTCCGGCAGATTCCGATAGAGGAAGCGACCGGTGCGTTCGCTGTGCCCCATTTTGCCGAGGATTCGTCCGTTGGGCGAAAGCAGAGCCTCAACAGCTCCCAAGGACCCGTTCGGATTGTAGGCAATATCCATGCTTGGTTCACCATGCATATCGACATACTGTCCGGCAACCTGACCATTTTTAAACAGCTGCTTTAAGCGCGCTTCATCCATCTGCAAACGGCCTTCTCCGTGGGAAACGGGAACGCGGAAGCATTGTCCCGGTGTAACATGGGCAAGCCAAGGCGAATTATTGGTGACGATGCGCGTGGTCACCATCTGCGACTGGTGACGTCCGATCGTATTGTACGTGAGCGTCGTCAATTCAGGACTGGGCGGCATCAGGCGTCCGAAGGGGAGCAGTCCGAGTTTTACCAGTGCCTGGAAACCGTTGCAGATGCCCAAAATCAGCCCTTCACGACGATCTAACAAGTCGGTGAGCGCATCGGCGAGTTCCGCATTGCGGAAGAAGGCGTTGATGAGTTTGGCGCTGCCATCCGGTTCATCCCCGCCGGAAAAACCGCCCGGAAGGAAGAGGATCTGTGCCTCACGAAGGGCTGCGGCCATTTCCTCGACGCTTCGAGAGATGTCTTCCGTAGTTTGGTTGCGTACGAGCTGAATGCGGGGAACAAGTCCTGCGCGTTCAACATAGCGCGCCGAGTCCACTTCACAGTTCGTTCCCGGAAAGACGGGAATTACAACGCTTGGCGCCGTATTTTGCAGGGAGAAGGTTGTGCCGTGATAGATCGGGAAGGGATGCGACTCGGCGTGTTTTTTCGCCAGCTCTACGGCATCTTTCGCTTCGGCAAAAAGCGAGGCAGGTGGCGCTGCCGGTGTCGTGGGATAGATGTCCTTAAGTGTTTCTTTTCGCAGGGCAGAAATACTCTTCAGGTCAATTGTGGCATCCGGGAAGGTCAGCGTATAGGCTTCCGTGGTTTTGCCGATTTCCTGCACGTTCACGCCGGGAAGGTCACCAAGCGGATTATCCGATGCGATGAGGAAGGCACCGAAGCCGGGCGTCGTAAGAAGCGACGGCGTGACTTCTTTCGTTAACGAGGCGCCGATTTCGTTTCCGGCAGCGGAGAGCACCAACGCTTCCATCAGTCCGCCGTAGCCAAGCGCATAAGCGCTATGCACATCTTCACGTTGCGTGAGGTCTTCCATGGAGGTAAAGAGAGCGTTCAACGAAGCGAGTTCCGGTAATCCCGCGGGATTTTGGTTCGGACACAGCAGCGTCAAGTACTGACCCGGTGCTTTCCATTCGGGGGAAAGCACGCGTTTTACGCTGTTTGTAGTGATGGCGAAGGAGACGAGTGTCGGCGGAACATCCATGGATTCAAAGGTGCCCGACATGGAATCCTTTCCACCAATGGAACCGACTTCGAGATCCAGTTGTGCCTGTAGGGCGCCGAGAATGGCTTCGAGCGGTTCCTGCCAACGCTCAGGGATATCTCCGGGGCGCTTAAAGTATTCCTGAAAGGTCAGATACGTCTGTTTTCGATCGGCACCCGTTGCCAGCAGTTTTGCCAGCGACTCAACGACCGCAAGATAAGCGCCGTGATATGGACTCTTTTCCGCTACTTCCGGGGAGTAGGCCCAGGACATGAAGGATGCCGTATCGGTTTCCCCCTTTTCGAGGGCAATTTGATGCACCATAGCCTGAATCGGTGTAGAATGCGTTTTTCCGCCATAGGGCATGAGGACCGTTCCCGCACCGATTGTGGAATCGAAGCGATCCACCAAACCATGCTGATCGGCATTGCGCAAATTGCGGGCAAACGTGGTAAAGAGTGCTTCGAGGTCTTTTTCTTCGGTCGTGGGTTTCGGCTGCCACGTCGCGGCTCTTGCCGGGATGGAAATGTGCTTTTCCGCGCCGTTGGAATCTAAAAATTCACGCGAAAGATCCAAAATGGTTTGGACGTTCCACTCCATTTGCAGACGGGGGATGGCCTGAATTTCAGCCACAACAGTAGCTTCCAGGTTTTCGGATGCGGCAAGGGTCATAAATCGCTCGCGATTTTCCGGCGCAATGACCACAGCCATGCGTTCCTGCGATTCACTGATGGCTAATTCGGTACCATCCAGTCCGGCATATTTCTTGGGCACGCGATCCAGATAGATATGGATGCCATCAGCCATTTCGCCGATGGCAACCGATACACCGCCGGCGCCGAAATCGTTGCAGCGCTTAATCATACGCGCTGCTTCGGCATTACGGAAGAAACGTTGCAATTTCCGCTCTTCCGGCGCATTTCCTTTTTGTACTTCTGCGCCTGCCGTTTCCACGGAATGCAGGGTGTGCGCCTTGGAGGAACCGGTGGCTCCACCGATGCCGTCGCGGCCGGTACGTCCGCCGAGAAGAATGACCACATCACCGGGAGTCGGTGTTTCCCGTACAACATTTTTTGTCGGCGTGGCGGCGACGACCGCTCCGATTTCCATACGCTTTGCCGCATAGCCCGGATGGTAGATTTCATGCACCATGCCGGTGGCCAGACCGATCTGGTTGCCGTAGGAGGCATAGCCTTGCGCCGCTTCCGTAACGATTTTGCGCTGCGGAAGCTTCCCTTTCAGCGTTTCGGCAAGAGGGGTACGCGGATCGGCCGCGCCGGTTACGCGCATGGCGGCATAGACATAGGCACGCCCGGACAGCGGATCACGAATGGCTCCGCCGATGCAGGTGGAAGCACCGCCGAAGGGTTCGATTTCTGTGGGATGATTGTGTGTCTCGTTTTTGAACAACAGCAACCACGGCTCTTTTTTGCCGTCAATGGTCACGTCCATGTGTACCGTGCAGGCGTTGATTTCTTCCGAAACATCCTCACCGGTGAGTTTTCCGGTTTTACGCAGGTAACGTGCAGCGATGAGGGCCATATCCATGAGACAGATCGGCTTGCTGTCCCCGGTTTCTTTCCGAAGGCGAAGATAGGTTTCATAGGTATCCTGCAACAGGCGATCTTCAAAGGTCACCTCATCAATGATGGTGCGGAACGTGGTATGACGGCAGTGATCCGACCAATACGTGTCAATCATACGAATTTCGGTTTCGGTCGGATCGCGCTGTTCTTTTTGGAAATAGCGCTGACAGAAGAGAAGATCATCGTCATCCATGGCGAGCCCTTTTTCCTCACGGAAGGCGGCAAGCGCCTCGGCATCAGCATGGATGAATCCCTCCAGCGTAGGCACAGCTTTTGGCTCGGTTTCCGCCCACTGCAAGGTTTCCGGAAGGGCATCGGATGCTTCGCGTGCTTCCACGGGGTTGATAAGATGCGTCCGCAGGCGATCCTGATCCTCTTCGGAAAGCGTGCCTTCAAAAAGATAGACGCGCGCGGTTTTTACGCGCGGCTCTTCCACGCGAGAAAGCAGGCGCAGACAGAGCTCAGCGGAGTCGGCCCGCTGATCGAATTGGCCGGGAAGAGGCTCAACGGAAAGATGCGCATCGGATTGCGGCAATTTTTCCATGACCTCATCTACCGTAGGATCGGAAAAAATGGTCTCGACCGCTTGGGCAAAAACGACATCATCGACGCCTTCCACATCGTAACGATGCAAAATACGTACACTCTTGAGTGACCGCACCTGCACAAAATCCTGCAGGTCATGCAGAAGCGCGCGTGCTTCTTGCGCATGGGCGGGCTTCTTTTCAACATAGACACGACGAATCATGCTTGGCTCCTTTCCAGCGCTTCAAGCGCTTTCTGTCCGATATCGGTGCGGAAGAACTTGTTGCGAAAGGTGACGAATTCCGCCGTTTTGTAGGCTTTATCGATCGCTTCGCGAAGCGTCGGCGCCGTTTCGACTACGCCGACCACGCGTCCGCCGTTGGTATAGTAGGTGCTTCCTTTTTTACGCACTCCGGCGCAGAAAATTTTATCGCGCAGGTGACGAGGAAGTGTAATTTCCACATTCTTTTCGTATTTTTTGGGGTAGCCGTCGGAAGCTAAAACGACGCAGCAGGAAGCGCCATCTTGAAACTGCACCATATCCGCATCCAGTGTTTCGTTGGTAACGGCCTGAAAAAGGGTGAAGAGGTCGCTTTCAAGAAGAGGAAGGATAGCCTGTGCCTCAGGATCGCCGAAGCGGCAGTTGTATTCCACCACTTTCGGGCCATCTTTTGTGAGCATGAGTCCGAAGTACAGGCAGCCTTTGAAGGGGATGCCCTCCTCGCGCATACCGTTTATGGTCGGTTCAAAAATGGTTTTTCGGCACAGTTCGGCGATGTCCTCGGTATAGAACGGATTGGGAGCAATGACGCCCATGCCGCCCGTGTTGGGTCCCTTGTCGCCGTCATAGGCGCGTTTATGATCCATGGAGGAGAGGAGAGGAACGATGGTCTTGCCGTCGGTAAGGGTGAGCACCGTCACTTCCGGCCCTTCCATGAATTCTTCCACGATGAGACGATGACCGCTTTCCCCGAAGGCATCTTTCTCCATAAAGCGCGTAAGCGTTTCCTGGGCTTCTTCTTCGGTTTCGGCGATGACGACACCCTTTCCCAGTGCCAGACCGTCCGCTTTGATGACCAGCGGAAGACGTCCGGCGTTTGCTTCGGCATGCACATAGTCACGGGCTTCCTGCACATTCTCGAAGGCTTCATAGCGTGCAGTGGGAATGGCGTGGCGTTTCATAAAGGCTTTCGCAAAAATCTTGGAACCTTCCAATTGCGCAGCGGCTTTGGTCGGGCCGAAACAAGGGAATCCCGCTTCGGTAAAGTAATCGACCGCGCCCTCTACGAGCGGATTGTCGGGACTGACAACGATATAGTCGACGTGCTCGGTTTTGGCAAACTGCAGCAGCGTTGGAAAGGCATCGACGGCGATGGGAAAGGGCGTTCCGCCATCCATGCCGTCGTTTCCCGGTGTGCAGTAGATGCGGTTAATGGTCGGATTTTTGCGCAACGCCTTGATGATGGCGTGCTCGCGGCCACCGCCGCCCAAGATCAAAACATTCATCAGACACCTCTTTCTGTGCTTCGCGCATTGCGCGCGCGGATTTTCATGCCTTGCGTCGTTTTTTCTCGCGGCACTCTTAAACATGCAAATTGCATTAGTGATGGAATAGACGCTGATGCGTGAAGACCATGGTCATGCCGCAGGCGTCCGCTTGCTGTCGAACGGCATCATCGCGGGTAGAACCGCCCGGTTGTGCAATGTAGCGCACGCCGCTCTGTGCGGCACGCAAAATATTATCGGCAAAGGGGAAAAACGCATCGCTGGCGAGGGCGAGATGCGCCTCGCGACGAAGATAGGCGGCGCGCTCTTCTTTGGTGAAGGGCTCGGGACGCGATGTGAAATACAACGGCCAGCGATCCTCGGCGGTGACATCCTCTTCATAATCATGTAGATATTGGTCAATGACGTTATCGCGCGCAGCGCGCGTTAAATCGCTGCGAAACGGCAGCGACAGCACACGTTCGCTTTGACGAAGTCGCCAGGTATCCGCTTTATCGCCGGCCAGGCGTGTACAATGAATGCGGGATTGTTGCCCCGCGCCGACACCGATGGCCTGCCCGTCTACCGCAAAACAGACGGAATTGGACTGCGTATACTTTAGCGTGATGAGTGCAACGAGAAGATCCCGTTTTGCCGTCGGTGGCAGGTTCTTTTCTTGGGTGACGATGTCGCCCAAGGCATCGAGGGAAAAGCGGCAATCGTTGCGCTTCTGCGTAAACCGAATGCCGAACACTTCTTTGGATTCCATGGGTTGTGGGACATAGTCGGGATCAATGGAAACGACGTTATACTTGCCGTTTTTCTTTTCGTGTAACAGCGCGA
Source organism: Murdochiella sp. Marseille-P8839 (assembly GCA_019753405.1). Lineage (GTDB taxonomy): Bacteria > Bacillota > Clostridia > Tissierellales > Peptoniphilaceae > Murdochiella. Next base: position 140,053 of record JAIKLF010000003.1, read on the forward strand.
GCGCTTCCTCGCTATAGCCCGGCGCAATGACGCCATCTGAAACTTCCCGGCGAAGCAAGCGCGCGGTGGTGGCATCGACAGGGCGAGAAAGGGCAGCCCAGTCGCCGAAGGAGCTGAGACGGTCGGTGCCGCGTGCCCGTGCATAGGCTGAAGCCAGCGGAGACTCGTCCAGACCGTCAACATCCTCGACAAAACAGGCGCGTTTCAGGACATCCGGAAGGGGAAGACCGAGCGCAGCGGATGTGGGGGAAACGTGCTTAAAGGAGGCAGCAGCCGCCATTCCGGTGGCTTCGTCCAATTCACGGACCAGCTGCCAGGCGTTTAACGCATCCAGAAAGTTGATATAGCCGGGGTTGCCGTTTAGGACGGTAAAAGGCAGTTCACCGCCATCGGCACGATCCAGACGTGCCGGCACCTGATTGGGGTTACAGCCGTATTTTAATGGACATTCCTGCATGATGACCTCCTGAGGTTCAGAACAAGCGAGATACACTTGAGCAAAAGCGGCATAGAACGGAACCTCCCGAACTATGCTTCGCGTTCGGCTTAAACGGATAAGGTGATTTTACGATCGCTATCGTGATACTTTGCAATCAACGGATCGGCCACGTCGGCAAGGAAGCGTTCCACCTGTTCGCGGCAACGCCCGGTGTAGGCGGAAGGCTCCAAATGAGCGCGAATCTCCTCTTCGGTGAGGGGAATCTTTGTTTCTTGCGCCAGGCGCGCAATCAGATCGTTCGGTTTTCCCTCTTTGACCGCACGTGCCGCCGCATGCGAATGCACGCGAATCAGCTCATGAAGTTCCTGGCGATTGCCGCCGCGTTTTACCGATTCCATCATAATATTTTCCGTCGCCATGAAGGGCAGCTTTTCCATTACACGACGGCGTACCACGGCTTCATAGACGGTCATATTTTCCGTGACATTCATATAGATGTTCAAAATCGCATCCGTCGCAAGAAACGCTTCAGCGACGGCAATGCGCTTGTTGGCAGAATCATCGAGCGTGCGTTCCATCCACTGGGTAGCTGCGGTAAAGGCAGGATTTAAAGCGTCCGTCATGACATAGCGAGCCAGTGCGGTCATACGCTCCGCACGCATCGGGTTGCGCTTATAGGGCATGGCGGAGGAGCCGATCTGTTCTTTCTGGAAGGGTTCTTCCATCTCTTCAAAAGACTGTAACAGGCGCAGATCGTTCGCAAATTTGGAAGCGCTCTGTGCGATGCCGGACAAGGCGGAAAGGAAGAACGAGTCGATTTTGCGGGAATAGGTTTGACCGCAGACCGGAATCAGGCGGGGAAAATCAAAGGCGGCGGCGATTTTTTCATCCAGCGCCTGTACTTTTTCGGCATCTCCGTCAAAAAGCTCCATAAAACTGGCCTGAGAGCCGGTTGTACCTTTTGCTCCGCGGAAGGCCAATTGGTCGATTTGGAATTGCAACTGTTCCATATCCATAGCGAGCTCGTTCATCCATAGCGTGGCACGTTTTCCCAGCGTCGTCAGCTGTGCCGGCTGCAGATGCGTATAGGCCAGCGCCGGAACATCCTTGTAACGATCGGCAAAACTACGCAAATTGACCAACACCTGCGCCGCTTTATGCAATAGCACCATGGACGCTTCACGCAGGATGATGAGGTCGGTGTTGTCGGTCACATAGCAGCTCGTGGCGCCCAGGTGGATGATGGGCGCGGCACTCGGCGCCTGTTGACCGAAGGCATAGACGTGACTCATGACATCATGGCGAACGATTTTTTCCCGTGCTTCGGCAACGGAAAAGTTGATGTCGTCTTCCACTTTCTCCATTTCTTTGATTTGTGCGTCCGTAATGGCCAGACCAAGTTCCCTTTCCGCACGGGCAAGCGCAATCCAGAGTTTACGCCACAGATGAAATTTATGCTGGGCGGAAAAGAGAAACTGCATTTCGTCGCTGGCATAGCGCGTCGAAAGGGGCGAGAGATAACGATCGTATGCGTCCATGAAAAATCCTTTCTGTCAAAAACAGGAGAAACGGTAAATCATCGTGAGCCAATAGGGTTGAGCGCCTTGCACAAAGCAAAATGTGCGCAATGGTCACGATTCTTCGCTGAAACGACTCTTTTGGAAGATTTGGAAGCCGTTTGCGGTTTGCACTTCCACATAAAGCGCAATGCGATTCTGTGCATCCAACGCCTTCCAAAGATTGTCCGTGAACGTCTTCGCGTCGCCATCCCAGGCGAAACGCATCGGTTCGCCCTGAAAGCTTGGAAGTGGGTTGCCATTCGTCACATAGGTGGAGAGGAAGCGACCGAATCCGGGTTCTTTTTCATATCGGAAGGCGTAGTAGCCCGCCTGTTTTCCGCTTGCATTCAAGGCCTTCCAGATCGAAAGCTGCATTCCATCGGAACCAAGCAAGCCGGAGATACGCGGAGTAAAGTGCGGAGCATCCGGTTCAAAACGACGGCTTTGTAAAGCGTCATCGAAGGACTTTCCTTGGGATAGGCCTTCAAGAATGGTGTCGGTCTGGTCCCCGTTGGTGACCACCGTCACGGGCTTTTCACGATACATGGTGTGGGAAAGTGCACGATAGATAATCAGACTCGGATCCTCAACCAGAGCCGGATCATGGGCTTGGGTGTAGAGATCGCCGTCTCGTTGGACAAAGATGCGGTTTTGGCTGTTCGCGCTTCGTCCCATAATAAAATACGCCACAAGACGTTCATCGTGCGGGCCATGCGCCAACGCAATACCGCGCCCGGGATAGGGATTGCCGACGACAAGAGGGGCCAGAGATGGCGCATCGTCTCCCACTTGGGAACCGGCTTGGGCACAAACGTGGGGATTGACTTGCGCAGCCGTTCCCATATTGGCAAAGAACGGCGCTTTTTCTGCTGCGCAAAGGGGCACGTTGATGGCTTGTTTCGGCAAATCCCTTGTTAAACGCACGGCAAGCGCATGAACGACTGCCGGAAGAAGACGCCATTCGGCCTGTTTCATGACGCGGCGCTGCAGGGTTTCCGGTGTATCGTCTTCATGCACCGAAACGGCATGCTGTGCCAGAATCGGACCGGCATCCGCCTCGGCCGTTACGAAATGCACTGTAGCACCGGTAATCTGTTGGCGATGTTGAAGCACTGCTTCATGCACATGCAGTCCGTAGTAGCCGCGTCCGCCGAACGAAGGCAAAAGTGCCGGATGAATGTTCACGATGCGATCGGGATAGGCTTGAATCATGCGCGGTGAGAGCACGCGCAAAAAGCCGGCCAGCGCGATGAGCGCAATATCGGCTTCCTTTAATGCATCCAAAACCGCTTCGTCCCAGGCGTTGCCAGGAAAATCTTTAGCGGAAAAGACGGCGGTAGGAATATTCGCGTTTTTTGCCCGCTCCAGCGCATAAGCATCCGGCTGATCGGAAAGTACGAGGGAAATCTTTGCCGGTGCCAATTTTCCGGCGGATTCGGCATCGAGAAGCGCCTGTAAATTGGTGCCGCCGCCCGACACAAAGACCGCAACGGGAACGCAGGACCCTTTGCCGGTCATAGAATCACCTTCTCCAGCGAGGATACCACTTCACCCAGGCGATAGGCTTCCTCGCCTTCTTCTTGCAGGACTTCAAGCGCTGTGGGAAGATCTTCTTTCGCTACGACGATGACGAAGCCGACGCCCATGTTAAAGGTGTTGTACATATCGTGCGTCGTAATTTTTCCGGCTTCCTGAATGAAGCGGAAGAGGAAGGGCAAACGAAGTGCCGCACGATCGATATTGGCACCGAGACCTTCCGGAAGCGCGCGCGGAATATTTTCATAGAAACCGCCGCCGGTGATGTGCGCCATACTTTTTACGTTTACCTGCTTCATGAGGGAGAGCACGGGCTTAACATAGATGCGTGTCGGTTCCAGAAGCGCTTCGCCGAGCGTTTTGTCGTCGAGCGTGGAATAGCGGGTCGTCCAGTCGGTATTTTTGTTTCCGTTCAGAATCTTGCGTACGAGAGAAAAGCCGTTGGAATGCACGCCGGAGGAAGGCAGAGCGATGAGCTGGTCCCCTTCCTTGACGTTGTTTTTGTCAATCATGTTCTTTTCATCGACAAGACCCACAGCAAAACCGGCCAGATCGTATTCGTCTTCCGGATAGAAGCCAGGCATTTCCGCGGTTTCTCCACCGATCAGGGCACATCCGGACTGGACACAGCCTTCCGCGACCCCCTTCACGATTTGTGCTATGCGTTCCGGATCATTTTTTCCGCAGGCGATATAGTCGAGGAAAAAGAGCGGTACGGCGCCACTGCACAGAATATCGTTGACACACATGGCGACGCAGTCGATGCCGATGGTGTCGTGCTTATCCAGCAAAAACGCATATTTGAGTTTTGTGCCTACGCCGTCAGTGCCGCTGACGAGAATCGGCTTTTCCATGCCGGCAATGTCCGGAGCAAAGAGCCCGCCGAATCCGCCGATGCCGGAAAGTACGCCCGGTGTCGTTGTGCGTGCAATATGTTCCTTCATTAACTCTACCGCGCGATAGCCGGCGGTAATGTCTACGCCCGCTTCTTTATAGGCAGCAGAAGAGGACTGTCGATTCATCTCATCCATTATTCTTCTCCATTCCAGCAATAGGTGCACAGTTGGCAGCGAGGAAGCCCGATGGCTTCGATGGTTCCTTCCAGCGTCTGGTATTCCAGCGAGGAAAAATGAAATTGTTCGGCAATCTTGTCGCGCATGGCTCGCCCGCGTTCGGTGTTACCGTCACGGTATTCGTCGAGATGATTAAAGCCTTCTTCCCCTTCCAGCTGCAGGATGATACGGCGAGTAAGCAGTTCCATCTCGTTGTTGGTGCGCGAAAAGTTCAAATATTTGCAGCTAAAGAGAATCGGTGGCGACGCGGAGCGCATGTGGACGCATTTTGCACCGTTGCGGTAGAGAAAATCGACCGTTTCACGAAGCTGGGTGCCGCGCACGATGGAATCGTCCACGATGAGCAACTTCTTGTCGTCGATGTAATCCGTAATGGGCAACTGTTTCATGTGGGCCACGCGATTGCGTTCCGCTTGGCGTGCAGGGGTAAACGAGCGCGACCAGGTCGGCGTGTATTTGAGCATCGGACGTCCGAAGGGTACGCCGCTTTCAAAGGCATAGCCCTGTCCATAGGCCAAACCGGAATCCGGTACACCGCCGACAAAGTCAATATCGGGAATGCCGTTATTTTTCCGATCATTCTCCGCCATAATTTCGCCGCTGCGATAGCGGGATTTTTCCACTCCCTTGCCTTCATAGGCGGAATTGGCATAGCCGTAATACGTCCAAAGGAAAGCACAGATTTTCATTTCTTCCTGTGCTTCCAGAACCGTTTTGAAGCCGGTGGGCGTAATTTCCACCGCTTCGCCCGGGCCAAGCTCTTTTACCGTTTGATAGCCCAGCTTGCGGTAGGGAAAGGGTTCGAAGGAAACGCAATGTCCCTCGGCGTTTTCGCCTACAAAGACGGGAAGGCGTCCATAAAAATCGCGAGCAGCGATAATGGCGCCGTCATCTTTTAACAGCAGCAACGAAGCCGTTCCTTCGATACGCCGCTGCACGGCGCGAATGCCGTCGATATAGGAATCTTCCTCGGCCATCATGGCGGCGATGAGTTCCACGCTGTTGACTTGCCCGTTGGTCATGGCGTCAAAGTGTGCGCCGGGTTTCGAAAGATATTCTTCAATCAGCTTCTCTTTGTTGTTGATCACGCCGATGAAGCAGAGGGCAAAGGTACCGAATTTCGATCGGATCAAAAGCGGCTGTGGATCGTAATCGCTGATGCAACCGATCGCGGACGTGGCTTTCATTTCCTCAAAAATGGATTCAAAACGGGTCCGAAACGGTGAATTTTCAATGTCATGAATTTCCCGTTGCAGTCCGATCTCCTTGTCATAGCCCGCCATGCCGGCACGATGTGTGCCGAGATGCGAATGGTAGTCGGTGCCGTAAAATACATCGACCAGGGCGTCTCGCCGGGAGGCAACGCCAAAAAAACCGCCCATAGTTACTCCTTACTGCGTTCTTAGGTTTGTTGCGGACAAACGGCGATGTAGCCGTTTGCAGAATGTAGAAGTGCTTAGGCCTGTTCGCCGAATACGCGATGCATCATTTCTTTATAGGCATCTTCGACACCGCCCATATCGCGGCGGAAACGGTCTTTGTCCAGCTTTTCATTGGTCTCCGCATCCCAGAAGCGGCAGGTGTCCGGCGAAATTTCATCCGCCAACACGATGGATCCGTCAGCGGTACGACCGAATTCCAGTTTAAAGTCGACCAGCTTGACGTTGAGCTTCTTGAAATAGGCTTTCAGTGTGTCATTGACTTTGAACGCCATTTCCGTGATACGATCCAGTTCCTCTTCGGTAGCCAATTTAAGAGCCAGAACATGATAGCGGTTAATCAGCGGATCATGCAGGTCATCATCTTTATAGGAGAATTCAAGCGTCGGCTGATCGAACACGATGCCTTCCTCTACACCATAGCGCTTGGCAAAGGAACCGGCGGAAATATTGCGGATAATGACTTCCAGCGGCACAATTTCGACTTTTTTGACCACAGTGTTGCGATCATCCAGTTCTTTTACGAAGTGCGTCGGCACGCCTTCCTTCTCCAGCAGTTGCATGAGGAAGTTTGTCATGCGGTTGTTGATGGCGCCCTTTCCGACGATGGTTCCACGCTTTGCACCGTCTCCGGCTGTAGCATCATCCTTATAGGACACGATGACTTTGTCGCTTTCGTCCGTAGCGTAAACTTTTTTCGCTTTTCCTTCGTAGAGCTGTTCCAGTTTTTCCATGGGTATCCTCCTTATTTATGCTGTACTTTTACCTTGTACCATAACACCTTGCACCGTATGCCGGTGCCCAATCGACATGAAAACAAAATTGCCGCAGGCCTGCCCGAAGGCGGTCAAGCGGCAAATCCTTATTTTTCAGCAAAGCGGGCAGAAATTTTGCGGTCTTTCTCCCGGACGTTTTCGGCATCTTTTGCGCGCTTTTCTTCCAGACGTTTGTCGAGCGCTTCATCGCTGAGCGCAAGAATTTCCGCAGCAAGCAACGCGGCATTTTTCGATCCGTTGATCGCAACCGTTGCGACCGGAATGCCCGAGGGCATCATCACCGTTGAAAGCAAGGCATCCATGCCGTCCAAGGCCTGGGAAGTACAAGGAATGCCGATAACCGGAAGCGTGGTGTTCGCTGCAAATGCACCGGCCAAGTGGGCGGCCATGCCCGCGGCGCAGATGAGCACCCCAAAGCCGTTTTCTTTCGCGTGTACCGCAAAGTCGCGCGCTTCTTCCGGTGTGCGATGCGCGGAGTACACGTGTACCGCAAAGGGAATCTCCAGCTCCTTCAGGATATCCACCGCTTTTTCCATGATGGGCAAATCGCTGTCGCTGCCCATGATCAACGCTACTTTTTTCATGATGACTCCTTTCGTCAAGCCTGCGGCGATGCCGCTTTTGCAACGAATGTTTTTTCCTCGTCGGAAAGAACAGGGCGAAGAATCACTTTTTCTCTCGCATCCCCTGATGAATTTCGGTCGCCAGGAAGGGGATGGTGGCCAATATCAGCGTCGGCACCCATTCCTTGAAGGTCATAAACGACACGTGGAAGAGCGAGGCGAGGAAGGGAATGTAGAGCACGATCAGAAGCAGAAACACGCCGATCAGAATCGCCATATTCATGGATTTGTTGGAGAACCAACCGATTTCGCTCATGGTCTGTGTTTCGGACCGAGCAGCCATGGCGCGGAAAAGTTCCGCCAGGATCAACGTGGCAAAGGTCATGGTGCGTCCTTCCGCCAACTTTTCTTCCCCACTGAGCCCATGGCCAAAGTAGAAGTAACCGATGGCAAAGGCTGCCAACGTCGCCACGCCGATCGCTATTGCTTGCACGATAATCGAGGACATCTCCTTTTTGCCGATGATGGGTTCCGCCGGATCGCGCGGTTTCTCCTCCATTACGCCCTTTTCGCCCGGCTCCATGCCCAAGGCCAGCGCCGGCAACGAATCCGTCACCAGATTCAGCCACAACAGCATGATGGGGGAAAGCGGCGTCGGGAAGCGAAAGCCACTGTTAGAGAATACCAGAATGAGGTCAATAATCATAGCGGCGGCGACGACAATAACCTCTCCAATGTTGCAAGAAAGCAGAAAGTTGACAAATTTTTTGATGTTGGCATAGATGATGCGTCCCTCTTCCACGGCGTTGACGATGGTCGCAAAGTTATCGTCGGTTAAGATGACCTCTGCGGTATTCTTTGCGACGTCCGTGCCGGTGATGCCCATCGAAACCCCGATATCGGCACGCTTAATCGCCGGAGCATCGTTGACGCCGTCACCGGTCATCGCGGTGATTTCTCCGTTGGCTTTTAATGCATCGACGATTTGCACCTTATTTTGCGGTGAAACACGGGCGAAAATACGTTTTTCTTTGACAATTTCCCGAATTTCTTCTTCACTCTTATCATTGAGCTCCGCACCCATAATGGCTTGGGACTCGTGATCCGCAATGCCTAATTCTTTACCGATGGCATAAGCGGTTTCCAGATAGTCGCCGGTGATCATCATGGTCGTAATGCCGGCGGAGCGCGTTTCCGCAATGGCCGCTTTCGCCTCGGAACGTGGCGGGTCAATCATGCCGGTGAGCCCGACGAACACCATATCCCGTTCGATGTTTTCCGGTGTCTGTCTCTCTTTTTCGGGCAATTCTTCCCAGCTGCGATAGGCATAGGCAAGGCAGCGCAGAGCCTGACGGGCATATTCCGAGTTCTTCGCCAACAGTTCTTTACGTATTTCCGGTGTGAGCGGCTGTTCTTTGCCGTCCAGAAGAATCCGGTTGCAGTAGTTGATGACAATATCCGGGGCTCCTTTTGTAAAGGAAGCGATGGCGTTTTCAAAATAATTTTCATTGAAGGTGGTCATCATCTTGCGCGAGGAATCAAACGGAATCTCATCAATGCGCGGGCTGCGGGCGGCGAGCTCTTCGGGCACAATGCCGGCCTTATGTGCCATGGTCAAAAGCGCCCCTTCGGTCGGATCGCCGATGGTGGTGTTGCCCTTCTGTTCATCTGGAACAATTTTGGCATCGTTGGCGGAGGCGGCGATGACGATGAGCGTTTCGAGCATGCGATCGTCCTCGGTTGTGATTTTTTCACCATTGAAAAGCAGGTCGCCGACAGGCGAATAGCCGATGCCCGTAACCTCTAAATCACGACCGTTGGCAAAAATCTTGGTGACGGTCATTTCATTTTGCGTCAAGGTTCCGGTTTTGTCGGAACAGATGACGGTCGTGGTGCCGAGGGTCTCAACGGACAGCAACTTCTTAACGATGGCATTTCGATTCGCCATGCGCTTCATGCCGATGGATAGAACAATCGTAACCACCGCGGTCATGCCTTCAGGAATGGCTGCGACGCCAAGCGACACCGCCGTCATAGCGATGCGCAAAGGCTGTTCACCGCTGATCAGACCAAGGACAAAGACAAAGGCGGAAACGGCAAGAACCATGCGCCCCAATACGCCGGAAAGTTGATTGAGCTTTTTCTGTAAGGGTGAGGCTTCGTCTTCGTAAGCCTGAATGGTATCGGCGATTTGGCCGATTTCCGTATCGTGCCCTGTCGTCGTAACAATACCGCGACCGTGTCCATAGGTGACGATGGTCGAAGAAAACGCTAAGTTCTCGCGGTCGCCAATGCCGCGCTCTTCCGAAAATAGTGCTTTCGCCTGTTTTTCCGCGGCGACGGATTCTCCGGTAAAGGAAGATTCATCAATTTGCAAGTTAGAGGAATCGATCAGCCGCAGATCCGCAGGGACAATGTCGCCGGTTTCCAACAGTACCAAATCGCCCGGAACGAGTTCCTCAGCTTTGACACTGATCAGTTGTCCGTCGCGAATTGCTTTCGCGTTGGGTGAGCTCATCTTTTGCAGGGCGGCGACGGAATCTTCCGCTTTGCCTTCCTGATAGATGGACAAAATTGCATTCAAGACAACGATGGCAATAATAATGATGGCTTCAATGCCGGAATCGGTGAGGGCGGAAATGATCGCTGCGGCAATCAGAATGAGGACAAGCGGATCTTTCAGCTGGTTGATCAGCTTTTCGATCAGCGGCGTTTTCTCCGCTTCTTTCAGTTTATTTGGCCCGTATTTTTCGAGGCGTTCAGGAATTTCCTGCATCGCAAGACCGTTTGTTTGACTGGTCTTAAGCTCTTGTGCCACCGCTTCGGCGGACTTTTGATACCACTCCATGGTACCTCCTTTTTGTTCGGCTACTGTTCTTCTCTTCGGCACTTCTCTTCGCACACCGGCAAAACGCGGTAGTGCGCCGGAAGGCCGCATTGAGTCTCGCTTACCTGCTCATACAGGTCTCGAACCGAACATCAGGATGTCGGGTTGACGATTCGATATTCACAAGCTACTCCCTCAGCCTCTATTATAGCGGAAAGGGAAGGAAATGGGAAAAGAGAAGGACAAAGCCGCGCCGTATGATACAATGACTCCGACATTTATAAAGCAGAAAGAAGGACGAATGAGACTATGTTCTCTGGCGTCCGGTTCAAGCGGAAACAGCGTATTGATCCAATCGGATCACGCGACGATTCTTATTGATGCCGGATACAGTGCAAAACGAATTGAAAGTTTGCTGCGTACGGTTGGTGTGCATCCGAAAACCCTGGATGCGATTTTGGTGACACATGAGCACTCGGATCATATTGCAGGCCTCGGCGTGCTTACCCGGCGCTATCACCTTCCCATCTATGCCAACGAAAAAACGTGGCGTGCCATGGAAAAGAAGGTCGGACGGCATCGCGATCGCGACCATGTGGTCTTTCGCAATAAACAGCCTTTCCAGATTAAGGATATGGTCATTTTACCGGTTCCCGTTCATCACGACTGTGCCGATCCGGTGGGGTATGCCATTCGTTGCGGCGAAGAAAAAATTGCCGTTTTGACCGATACCGGTTTCGTTGACGCTTACATGATGAATGCGATGCGCGGAGCGGACATTTACTATCTGGAAGCGAATTATGAGGATTTGTTGCTTCGCCATGGGCCGTATTCGCTTTGGTCGAAAAGGCGCATTGCGTCGGAAGTGGGGCATCTTTCCAATCACCAATCGGGAGAGGTTTTATGCGAGTGGGTTGAAGGACGTGGCGAACAGGTCCTTTTGGCGCATATGTCCATCAATAACAATACCGAGGAGTGTTGCTTGCATACTGTATCGCAGATGCTGACGGATAACGGCTTCGCCGTGGGAAGTCGTGTACACGTCTGTGTCGCACCGAGATGTGCTCCATCAGGCTTTTTCTCGGCCGGAACCGTTGGCGGCTTGCCGAAAACACCGCAGACGGCGAAACAGGATCCCGATATCCTCCGTACTTCGCCAATGCCGGGGCTTATTGAAGGGGCACAAGGATGAACATCACCATTCTTGCCGTCGGTACCGTAAAGGAACCGTTTTATGTGCAGGCGGTGAATGAATATCAGAAACGCCTGCGCCCCTATGCGACGTTGCGCATTGTGGAAATTCCTGAACAGCCGCGCCCGGAAAAAGCGAGCGCGAAAGAAATTGAACAGGCGCTGGAAAAAGAGGCGGAGCGCATTCGAAAGGCGCTGCCGAAAGAAAGCTGTATTGTTTCCCTTTGTATTGAAGGAAAACAGCAGGACAGTGTCTCCTTTGCAACGCATCTCAACCGTTGGGCGGTGGAAGGCGGGGCAGCAGTCACGTTTATTATTGGCGGAAGCGACGGCTTAGCACCGGAGATCAAAGCACTGGGAAAACAGCTGTCTTTTTCGCGCATGACCTTTCCGCACACGCTCATGCGCGTCATTTTACTGGAACAAATTTACCGCGGTTTTCGGATTTTGCATCACGAGCCGTATCACAAATAACGGAGGAACCATGCCGGAGACGTTTGAAGAGAAGAGCTTCCTGCAACGAATGGAAGACGCAAAAAAACAAAAGGAAGAGGAAGAGCGTAAGGAAAATCAACAAAAAGACGAAGAGCTTTCTTCCGCCATGGAGGCATTTTGGGCAAAGCGCCGAGAAGAAGTGCCGGAAGAATTTACGGTAACCGTTGAACCCCGAGAAGGTGAAACGCATGAAGAGGCGGTGGCACGCCTCTATCCGGAAACGTATCGTCTTTTTGGGGAAACGCTCAAGCCGAAAAAGGAAATAGAACACGCGATTCAAACGACCTACCGTGGAAGATTGGTATCCAAATTTCATAAAGCGTTAAAAACGTATGAGATGTTGCAACCGGGTGACGTCGTCGGTGTTGCGATTTCAGGCGGCAAGGACAGTCTTTTGTTGGCAAAGCTGTTTGAATCCTTGGCGCGCTATTCCGCTATTCCCTTCACCGTGAAATATCTGGCTATGGATCCGGGCTATGCTCCCCTAAATCGCGAGCGTCTGCTGTTTAATCTCTCCTGGCTCGGTATTCCGGCGACCGTATATCGATCGGATATTTTCCAGGTGGCGGATGAAATCACGGATGCACCGTGCTATCTCTGTGCGAGGATGCGCCGTGGCTTTCTTTACGATCGTGCCAAACAACTGGGCTGTAATAAATTGGCGCTTGGACATCACTTTAATGACGTCATTGAAACAACTTTGCTTAATGTCCTCTGGTCGGCCAATTATAAGAATATGATGCCGAAGATTGTGGCACGGAATTTTGACAACATGGAGCTCATTCGCCCCTTGTACTTTGTGGAAGAGAAAAGTATTATAGCTTGGCGTGATTGGTCGGGATTAAAGCCCCTTGATTGCGCCTGTGTCGTGACGCAGCAAAAAGTCGATTCTCAGCGGCGCAACATCAAAGCCCTGATCGAAGCGTTAAAAACGGTGAATCCCAATGTGGAAAAATCCATTCTGCGCAGCGGCGAAAATGTCGCACTGGACGCCATTTTGGGCTATACGTTGGACGGAAAGAAACATTCCTTTTTGGAACACTATAATCGGGAGGATGCATGGACGTCATTATAAATATTATCAAGGTAACACTGTTATCCATCATTGAAGGCGTTACGGAATTTTTGCCCATCAGTTCCACCGGTCATCTGATTTTGGCCAATCAGTGGATCGGTTTGGAACCCCAGGGGTTTGCGAATGCATTTAACATCATCATTCAGCTTGGCGCCATCCTTTCGGTTATTGTCATTTATTGGAAACGACTGAATCCTTGGTATAGTGAAGATCTCCATTTTGCGCAGAAGCCCAAGCGCTACGCGCAGTGGAACAAACAGACGCGCATTTATTACAATGTGACCCATGTAAATCCGCGCACCATGGCACTTTGGCTTCGTGTCATCGTTGCCGTTATCCCTTCGGCTGTAGTGGGCATCCTTTTTGATGACCTGATCGATGAACATCTCATGACCATGCCGGTGGTGACGTTCACGTTGTTGTTTTACGGTATTGTGATGATTGTTGTTGAGCGTTGGAATGCAAAGCGAAAGACACCACAGTACGCGGATCCACTTGAATTTAGCTTGCAAACGGCGTTTACGATCGGTCTTTTTCAGTGTTTGGCTTTGGTTCCGGGAACCTCCCGTTCCGCCGCGACAATTATCGGCGCGATGGTTCTGGGAAGCTCGCGCGTTGCCGCAGCGGAATTCAGCTTTTTTATGGCTATTCCGTCGATGGTGGGCGCAACCCTTTTAAAGATTCTTAAAAATCTGGGAAACTTCACCATAGGGCAGTGGTTATTGATTGTCCTGGGGTTTGTGCTGTCGTTCGTGGTTGCCTATGTTGTGATTCAGAAATTTATGGCTTACGTGCAAAAGAAGGATTTCAAGGTATTTGGCTATTATCGCATCGGCTTGTCCGTTCTGCTGTTGCTTTATATGCTTTTTGGAATGTGATAAAATATTCGCATCAATGGCCACGCGAAATGGCGAGCATGGCGTATCCGTTGGTTGAGAAACCAAGCTATCGTGTGGCATCGTGCAATAGGAGGAAAGAATGGACCAAGGTGTCTCAGACCCTGGAGCCGGGAGTTCGGCCTTACTTTTTCAGTTGTTATTGATGGTCATTTTGATCATCGTTAATGCGTTTTTTGCCGCGTCGGAAATGGCGCTGGTTTCGGTAGATACCAATCGATTGAAAGAACGTCGTGATGAAGGGGATGAGCGGGCGCGTCGTATTTTGCACCTGCTGGAAGACCCGTCAGATTTTCTGTCGATGATTCAAATTTGTATTACCTTAGCCGGGTTTTTCAACTCTGCCAGTGCGGCGACGGGTCTTGCAACGTATGTTGCGGATGCTCTCGCTTCCCTCGGTGTTCCGAGTGCATTAGGTGTGGCAACCATCACCATCACGATTCTGCTTTCGCTCTTAACCATTATTTTCGGCGAATTGGTGCCCAAACGCTTGGCCTTGCAAAATGCGGAAAACTTTGCGGACAGCGCGATAGGGGTTCTGTGGTGGACATCCAAGCTGCTCAATCCCTTTGTGCATTTTCTTTCTTGGTGTACCAACAGTGTTTTGCACCTGATGGGCGTGGAGATGGATGCTATCGAGGAAAAAGTCACGCTGTCGGATATCAAATCTCTTGTGCAGGTCGGTCAAAGTCAGGGCATGATCAATCGCGATGAAGGCGAAATGATCAATTCCATCATTTCCTTCGATGACAAGTCCGCAGAAGACATCATGACACCGAGAACCGAAGTGTTCGCGATTGATGTGAATGATCCGTATACCGAGTATATTGATGAATTGCTTTCGGTGCGCTATTCGCGCATTCCGGTTTACGACGATGAAATCGACAACGTGATCGGTATTCTTTACATTAAAGATTACTTACAGGAAGCCTACCGTACCGGTTTTGAACAGGTTTCTTTGCGTAAAATCATCCGTCCTGCCAATTTCGTGCCGGAACGGAAGAATGTGAACGAACTGTTTAATGAGATGCGCAATGAGAACTTCCACCTCGCCATTCTTATTGATGAATACGGCGGATTTTCCGGCATTGTCACCATGGAGGACGTGTTGGAAGAAATCGTCGGCGATATCGACGACGAATTTGATCAGGACGAACCGGAAATTGAAAAAATTAGCCGCAATACGTATTATGCCAAGGGCACGCTTTCGATTAAAGAACTGAATTTCAACACGGAATCCGATTTTGATGAAGAGACAGAAGATTACGATACACTGGGCGGATTACTGTTCTTCTTAATGGGACGCATTCCGGAAGATCAGGAACGGCCCTTTATCGAATATGAGGGGATGCGCTTCAAAATTGAAAAAATTGAAAACAAGCGTATTCAATGGGTGCGCATCGAATACGATCCCGAGGCATGGAAGAAAGAAATTGAGGAACGCGTAAAGCGTAAACAAAATAATGCCTGAGTAAAGCGCAACAGGAAGGAAAATCCTGTTGTGAAGAGACGGAGCGAATTCGCTTTTGTTTCCGGTGGACCGGCGGAGGAGAGTTCATGGCCACTATGCCGAAGAAAAAAGAGGACGTTGGAGGGCAACCGCGTCAAAAGGAGAAGCAACGCCTGTTTATGGCAGGCGCGGCCGTGCTTGCTGTCCTTCTTGTCCTTCTTTTTTTGTTGCCGAAAGGCAATACGACACGAACGAAAGAGGTGGCGCTTCATTATGCCGATTCCTGGCGTGATATCGGCGCCATTGACGGATGCTTCTTTTTTCGCGACGGCAAAAACCTGATTGCCTTTGATGCCGGCGGAAAGCGTTGGGAAGTGCCGATTGCGGCGGATACAAAGCCCATTTACGGCGATAAAATCTATCTTTTGCAGGCCGATCGCCGCATCCAAGTGTTGAACCCGAAAAACGGGCGTGAAGAACGGATGATACAGGAAAACGGATTGCTCGGGCTTATCGCGATGGAACAAAAAGCCTTTTCTCCTGCTGCCCTCATCGGGATCAAGGCGGATCGCTTTGTTGTCTTTGACGAGGAGGGAAACATTAAGGCAGTACAAAAAACCGCCGGCGCACCCGGACTGTTGGCACAGACGGATACGCACACGGCATGGACAGAAGAGGGAACGGGGAAAGGCATTACCGTCACGGGGCAGGTGGAAAAAGAACCGGGATTCTCTTCGCTGCGCACGACAGAAAAGAAAAGGGAACGAAGCGTTTTGGTGATGCGTGCGACAACACCGGAAAAACCGAAAGAGAAAAGTGACGAAAAGGCGGGCGATGCCTTGCTCAAGGATCGCTTTCAGCTTAATGCCGATATGCCGTTTACCCGTCTGCTCTGGACGGGAGAAAACAGTCTTGTCGTCACACAAGAAGAGCGGTTGTATTTTGTGGTTGACAATGCGGTAACAGCAACCATTCCATCGACTGAAGGCTGGGATATGGCGGTCAACAAAGACGGCGTATGGGTGACAGACGGCAGAGCACTCACCTGCTACGCCGTAGACGGTAAAGTCAAAAAGACGGTTCCACTGGATTTCCCACCGCTGCGCGTGATTGCCGGAAAGAATGGCATTGTGGTGGTCGGTAAAAATCGTCGCATGACCTTGAAAGAAGAAAACAAAGAAACGGTCGATACGCAGGAATTGATTCGCGTTTTGCCGCAAACGGACGGCTCAACGATGTTGGTCTATCGGGAAGCCTTCTTCGTTTTGCCCTGACCACGATAAAGGAGGGATGCTTGTGCGCCGCTACCAATCGGGGGATGTCATTCAGATGAAAAAGCCGCACGCCTGCGGAAAAAACGAGTGGATCATTTTGCGCACCGGGCCGGAAATTCACCTGCAGTGCAACGGCTGCGGCCAGGAACAATGGATGCGCCGAAGCGAATTTGAAAAACGCATACGACGTATCCGCGAACAGGACGGCCGTTTTGTTTCGGCCCATACGGATTCTTCGATTACGCCAGACGAGTGACCTGTACGGTGGTAATCGCGTGACGAATCATAGCAAGCGAAGGCAGCGTTTCGACCCCATAGGTGGCATTTGCACACCCCTGTGCGGAAGGAAACGCTTTTTTTGCGTCGTTTGTGCGCATATAGTTGCCGATGAAGCCAGCAATGAGCGCCATATTGGTATAGGTCGCCGAAACGATGGGCCCTTCCGGCCCTTCGGCTTGATACACCTCGCCATCGCCCGTAACAAAAAGCGATCCCATGCGTTCGCGATTAATGAGCACATTCTGTGCACCTTCAGAAAGAAGCTGTTTAGCGTAGTCCACCGCTTCCTGGGCGCTGATTTCCTCGACGGAAAAGAGCGCGCGAAGATCATTCATGGTCGGCGCAATTAAGAGCGGCTTTTTTACCAATGCCTGTTTTAACGGTTCGGGGGAGATGATGGGCAAAAAGGTGGCGCCGTTCACCGTAGCAATGTCGAACATTCGCTCATAAATATCCGTAGACATTCCCGGGGGAAGTGATCCGGCGACGACCAGATAGTCACCTTCGCGAATGCGGGAAAGATAGTAGAGCAGATCGTTGATTTCCTCCGACCGAATTTCTCCGCCGCGCCCAAGAATGCGCGTTTCAACATCGTCTACAAAAAGAGATAAATTCAATCGCGTGTTGCTTTGTGTACGAATAAAATCGTGTAAAATGCCTTCCCGTTCCAACTCTTCTTCAATATAGGAGCCGGCGTGTCCGCCAATAAAGCCGGTAGCGGTTGTGGGGACGCTTAACTTATGCAGCATGCGGGAAACCATCAGGGCCCGACCGCCTGCAGCCATCCGATCATCGGTGGAATAATTGATTTCACCGACGTGCATATTCTCTACGCGACGGATAAAATCTACGGAAGGGTTTAAGGTTACGGTATAAATCACAGCGGGCTCCTCTCGCTCAGTTTTCTTCTGCGAAACGCGTTCGCTTCAATCGTATGGTACAGCCATATCGCATCGTCCGGCAATGACGATTTCTTTCTTCTTGTATTTCCCTTGTTATCTTACCGCATTTTTCCTCGATGTGGCGTTATCCGGCTTTTGTTTCCTTCGTTGAATAAACATACCCCGATTTGCTTTTGTCCCTTGTATCGTGTAGAGCGTGACAGACGGAAAGATAAAGCGGCATAGGTGCTCGCGGGGCATCCAGATCCGCGAGCGCAAACGATGAAAGTGTAGCCGGTCCGGCCGCCCGCTTTCCATAGCGTGCACGCAATTCTTCCACCGTATCTGCCACACGTTCCCATTTATCGTGTTGCTGAATATCTGAAAACAGCAACGTCTGCACGGATTCCTTGGTCGGACGGAGGGCGGTGGCGCAAAGCGTAAGGGAACGAAGCGGAATCCGCGGATCAAAAAGAGACTGAGCCAAAGGCATGGCACAGTGTGCAAGGGTCTGTGCGCTCTGTGTCGGATACGGGAGGGAATCGGCGGCATGGGTAACGACAAGTCGGCGATCGCGCGCCCATACGGCAAGCCCCTCGGCGCTGAGACCGGCATCCACCAAGCGAGACTGCACGTGATCCGCCAGATCAAGCAGAGCGACGGAAATATCCGCCTCGGTGTAGAGATCGCGGGTAAAGGTGGTGCCACAGCTTATACTTTTCGCGATCGGCCGCACACCGTAGGGAAGAACGGGGGCGGAGTCTCTTCCCTGCGCCGCTTCTTGCAGTTTGATGCCGTTTCGGTGAAAACGGTGGGCGATAAGCTGCCTATCGGCATTAGCCAGTTCGCCGATCGTCGTGATGCCGAAGGAGAGCAGAGCTTTGGTCGTCTGTCGGCCGGCAAAGAGTAGACTGCTCACGGGAAGAGGCCATACGCACGCACGAAAATTGGAAGCATCCAAGCGCGTTTGGGCATCGGGTTTGCGCAGATCGCTGCCCAATTTGGCGAAGACTTTATTATCGCTTACGCCGATGGATACCGTCACGCCGAGCTCCCGACGAATGCGCTCACGGATGGTTGTTGCAATGGCCCAACCGTCACCGAAGAGCCGTGAAGAGCCGGATACGTCCATCCAACATTCATCCAATCCGTAGGGCTCGACGCGATCGGTATACTCCAGATAGATGCTTCGGGCAAGATGGGAATATAGCTGATAGCGTTCAAAGTGTGCTTCGACCGTAATGAGCTCGGAACATTTCTGTTTGGCCTTCCAGATGACTTCACCGGTTTGCACACCCTTTGCTTTAGCTTCGGGAGATTTGGCCAAAATGATTCCATGGCGCTTTTCGGCAGCACCGGTGACGGCCACCGCTTTTCCACGCAAGGACGGATCAAAAGCCTGTTCGACGGAGGCATAGAAGCTGTTCATGTCCACATGAAGAATTTGTCGGCGCATCGTTTTTCCTCTTTTCCGATGATGAAAACCGGCAATCGCAAGGCGATTCTTGACAGTGCAGGGGAAACGCATACAATAAAGGAAGATCATCTTCCTAATGCAGAACCAGTATAGGAAAATAATCTTCATCTGTCAAGAAAAAGAAGAAGATAAACTTCCTATAGAAAGGAGAACGCATGACATTTGGAGAAAAAGTGAAAGCTCTGCGCGAACAACAGGGCTGGACGCAAAAAGAGCTGGCGGAACGTCTGCATGTTTCGACGCGTACCGTGGTCAGCTATGAACGGGGGCAGAGTTATCCCAAACAGCGAAAAGTATATGCAACGTTGGCAATCTTGTTTTCGGTAGATGTGAATTATCTTTATACCGAACATGAAGAGGAATCCGCCTTTGCCAAGACATCTTCCGCCACGGAACAGGAAGAGGAAGTGTCTCGTCTCCTTCGTCAAGCGCGCGCCATGTTTTCCGGCGGATCGCTTTCCGAAGAGGATAAGGATGCCGTCATGCGTGCGTTGCAGGAAGCGTATTGGGATGCGCGAAAAGAGAACTGAAAAAAACGAACGACCGCTCGAGGAGCGATCGTTTTTGGTAGAAAGCGAATGAAAATGTCGATTGAAGAATGCGTAAAGCGCCTGAAAATCGAATACCAGAGCAATGATCCGGAAGAGATTGCGCGCGCGATGGGCATTCGCCTTTACGAACGCAGCGATTTTCATCAGCTTGGCGGAATGGCGGCACGTATTGCCGGGAAGCCTTGCATCTTTTTGAATGCTTCGCTCGAGGAGCCTCGCCGTCGTCTTATTTTGGCACATGAGTTGGGGCATACGCTTCTTCACGAAGGAGAAGAGGACGGCGTGCGAGACTTGGTACCGTTTACGCTGCTCAATATGAGCGAGCGGGAAGAGTACGAAGCGAATGTTTTTGCGGCGCACCTGTTACTGGACGAAGAAGAGGTGCAGGCCCTGTCCAATGAAGGCTACGACATTGTGACGATGGCTAAAATGCTTTCCACGGACATCAATCTTCTTTTGGTAAAACTCCATGAAATGCGGAAAAAAGGCTGCCGAATGCAGTTGCCGGAGCGACCGCCGGCAAACTTTTTGGGTTGATAAAGCAAGTTTAACGGTGCAGCCGAATGTGTCGTCGATCACGTCCGACTTATTCCTTGCGCAAGCGCACAAAGAGCTGTTTATTACCGAATTCGGATACCGGTCGGTGAGCGACTTCAAATTCATGGAAGGACTCAATGAAGGTCACCAATTTTTGGTGGCCGTAATTTCGCACGTCAAAATCGGGGAAGCGCTTGGAGAGCTGGTTGCCCAAATTCGCTAACGAGATCCAATCCTCTTCATCCGAGTTTTCACGTACAATGCTACGCAACGCCTTACGTACAGAGAGAAGGGTTGTCTGCGGACGAGGGACTTCGCGCTTTCCGTTTCGCTTGGTGGTTGTCGTCTGGGCATGATCTTTTTTCCATTCCTTGCGGCTGAGAACGGTGGCACCTTTGGCTGATGCTGAGGCGGATCCGTTTTCTGCCGATGCCACTTTCTCTTCTGTTTTAACCGATGCCGCCGTGCGTTCCTGCGCGGAAACAGCGCTACGATTCGACTTACCTTTGGTCGTTTTCGTCTCCTCGTGGTTTTCTTCTTCCTCCTCCGCATTGGCGAGCGAAGCAAAAAGAATATCCAAATACTTAAACGTATTGCACGCTGAAATAAAGGCGTTCGGTGTTTTGCTTTCCCCCATGCCGATGACCGTCATGCCGGATTCACGAAGACGGGAGGCAAGGCGCGTAAAGTCGCTGTCGGAGGAGACCAGGACGTACCCATCTACAGAAAGCGTATAGAGAATATCCATGGCGTCAATAATCATGGCCGAATCGGAAGAATTCTTCCCTTCCGTATAGCTGTATTGCTGGATGGGCGTGATGGAATTGTCCAAAAGCACCTCTTTCCAGCGGTTGTTGCGGGTGCTGGTCCAATCGCCGTAAATGCGACGATAGGTGGAGACACCGTAATTGGAGACTTCATCAAAAATGACCTGGATATATTTCGGCGAGATGTTCTCCGCGTCAATCAATACCGCAAATCGTGTTTCATCGTTCATAATTCACCTTTTCTTCCAGTTTACTAAATTGATAGCTGATCCCTACACCGACGATGAGCATACCGAGGCCAAAAAGAATGGCAGTGGGAAGGCTAAGCTCTGCCGCGGCAAGTCCTGCCGGCGTCAGCGCGGGAAAAATGATTGCCGGGAAAATACCCAGCGTGGAGCCGATCACCATGCCTAAGATGATATGAAACATCGGGGCGTAGTGATGACGAAATTGCCAGGCGACCACTTTTGAAAAGAGGAGAATGCAAAGAACGGCACCGACGGCAAACGGAATGAGCATGCCGAAATCAAAGGCCGCTATGGAGGCCGCCATCTTGTCATATAGGCCGAAGTAGATCAAAAAGTTGGAGGGGCTCATGCCCGGGATGATAAAGCCGAAGGCAACCAGGACGCCGGAAAGAAGCCATACCAACGGATTTGGTGTAACCTGCGGGAGACGGGAGCCGAACGACATGAGCAGAAAAATTCCTGCCGCACAGATGGCCAGAAGTATGCGATCCGACGATGAGCGTCCTTCTTTTCCCGCCTGTCGATACAAGCTCGGAAATGTCCCGATGACAAAGCCTAAAAACAGGCATACAAATTGTGCGGAATATCGGCCAAATGCTTTTTCAACGAAAATCGAGAAAAGAAAAACGCCGAGCAGGCCGCCAAGACCGATGGGAAGGAAATAGCGCACATTGCGCATAAATTCGCGACGAATATCCGCCAGAAACGCAATCATCGGCTGATAGATGCCGAAAATGACCGAAAGCACACCACCGGAAAGCCCGGGCAAAATCGCGCCGATACCGACGAGGACGCCTTTTATTAAGCGAAGAAAAATCGCCTGCGGATGCGCGCCTTCGTCAGGATAGGCCACGTCTAACGGTTTTTTCTCCGTCGAAAGAGGAGATTGATCGGTTTTCATTGTTTCTCCTTTGGCGTTGTTCCCTCTTTTGTCGCCCGGTCACGATGCGGAGCCGTGCAGCGATCTGCCGAAGAAGGCTCGGCTTGTGGTTTTGCGGGAAGAATACGTGCCGGAACACCAACCGCCGTTGCTCCGGCCGGAACATCCTGCATCACCACGGCGCCGGCACCGATCTTTGCGCCGTCCCCGACATGAATCGGTCCAAGAAGCGTGGCATTTGCCCCGATGAGCACATGATTACCAATAACGGGGTGGCGCTGTCCGTCATAGGATTCCACACCGCCCAGGGTGACACCGTGATACATGTGCACATAATCGCCAATTTTTGCGGTTTCGCCGATGACGACGCCCATGCCGTGGTCAATGAAAAAGCAGCGCCCGATTTCTGCGCCGGGATGAATTTCAATGCCGGTACGGTTGCGTGCATTTTGCGAAATGCGTCGTGCCTCGTAAAACTCGCCGCGCAAATAAAATTCGTGGGCAATATCATAGCTGCTGAGCGCATCGGTGATGGGATACAAATTCGTGGCTTCTTCGATGGAACGGCACGCCGGATCCAAGGCCATGATGTATTCCGCTTCCTCTTTCCAATCTCTATTTTTCATGTTCAGTCCTCTTCAAATAACGCCGTGGAAAGGTATCGCTCGCCTAAATCGGGCAGAACCGTTACGACGTTTCCTTGTACTTCGTCCAGTGCCATTAGCGCAGCGACGACATTCGCCCCGGAGGAGATGCCTACGGAGAGGCCTTCTTCTGCCGCCAGGCGGCGAGCCATCGCGATCGCATCATCGCTTGCCACCGAGTATATCTTGTCCAACAGACTTTTGTCTAAATTTTTCGGCACAAAGTTGCCCGAGATACCCTGAATTTTATGGGGGCCGGCATGTCCTTCGCTCACGAGAGGCGATTCCTTGGGTTCCAAACCGAAGATTTTGATACCTGGAATATGCTCTTTCAGGTACCGTCCCGTTCCGGAAATGGTTCCGCCGGTACCGAATCCGGATACAAATGCCGCAGCATTGGGCAAGGCTTTCGCAATTTCCGGCCCTGTGGTTTCATAATGCGCTTTCGGGTTGGAAGGGTTCGAGAATTGATTCGGCATATAGGCATTTCCTTCGGCGACTCTCGCTTTCGCGGCGTCGACGGCGCCCTGCAATGCACCTTCGGTAGTGAGCACGACCTTGGCGCCGAAGGAGCGCATGAGGCGTACGCGTTCTTTCGACATGGACGCCGGCATATACAATTCCACCGCATAACCGAGTTGCTTTCCGATGAGGGCCAGGGCGATGCCCGTATTTCCCGACGTCGGTTCCACAATGGTCATGCCGGGCTTCAGTTCACCGCTTTGGATGGCATCGCGAATCATATAGTAGGCCGGACGGTCTTTAATACTGCCGCCGGGATTGGTTTTCTCCAATTTGGCATAAATTCTTCCGCCGCCGATGTGCTGCAGCTGAATCAGTTTTGTATTTCCAATGGTATCAATCAGTTTCATTCTTACCTTCCTTATAGTATAAAGGGTTATCAAAGGGGCGATGTAAAGGGCTCTATATCGAACAGGAGCTCTAAATCGGTCAGAGGCGCTTCCGGAAAAGGAAAACATGCGCCACATCCTTTACATTTCCCTATTTCTTTCGCATTCTAACAGGGAACCATAAGGGAAATGTGTTTCTTGCGCCAAAAGGAGAAGTTTATGCTATAATAGGAACGTTACGGGGTGTAGCGCAGTTCGGTAGCGCACTTGTCTGGGGGACAAGGGGTCGCAGGTTCAAATCCTGTCACTCCGATGATGAAGAAAACCGCTTGAAATCAATGGTTTCAGGCGGTTTTTCTTTTCCGTTTTTGCCCTTCAAAAAAGGTCTCTGTGGTAATATTTGTGGTAATTTCAGAAGTCACTCGCCATAAGGCTGATCGCTTCTTTTTTCATTTCTTCTGTCACATCAACATAGTAGGTGAGGGTGGTTTGGATATCTTTGTGCCCCATGAGCGTCTGGAGCATCTTTGCGCTCATTCCCTTTTCCGCCATGCGTGTAGCAAAAGTATGCCGGAAGTCGTACAGCACACACTTTACCGGTGGTGTTAGCAACGCAATCTTTTTCATCCCGTTATGACCGCCGGTTTCCCACTGTGCGGTTTGCGCGAGCGTTCGATGAAATGCGCACTTCAAAGCATTCATAGACGGTGTCCCGGATGCGGAAGGAAAAAGCCATCCCTCTTTTGTCGTAAAAGCGATACGCTCAATTCTTCTTTGTAGTACCTCCCGTAGCTTTGGAAAGAGCGGAATATCACGCCTCCCGCTGGCGGTTTTTAGCGGCGACATATCGTACATGGTAACGCCTCTTTGAATGTGTAAAACGCCTTCCTTAAAGTCAACGTCTTTCACCTGCAGTCCAAGTCCCTCAGATGGGCGAAGGCCTGTCATGGATAGTATCTGGAAGTACTCTTCATACTTTGATCCCGATGTAGCTTCCAGTATTCTTTTTACCTCTTCGCGTGTGAGACATCGACGCGACTTTACAAGCACAGCCTCATCTTCGCGTCTTGATCTATAGATGAGACCGTCTGTCGGTGTGCGAAGCTGGAAACCGAGTGTATCAATCGCCCAATTAAATGGCGCACTAATCGCTGAACGTGCTTTTGTGATGGAAGATCTTTTAAGCCCTTTTGCCTCCATCGAAGCAAGCATTTCGGCTACGTCTTTTCGGGTGATATCCTCGACTTCCTTGTTTCCGAGCCTCGGATGCACGTACTCAAGATATATGCGTTCGCATGATAAGTAGTACGCATTTGAGCAGTGGACGGAAACATGATCGCGCATCCACATCTCATGCAGGGCGTCCAATGTGGTTCCGCCACTATCCTGCATCGCTTTCCGATCGAGATTGTTGCAGCGCTTGGAAAATTTCTGCTTTGTCTCTCCGGCGAAGGAGTTTATACGCAGTCTCTTCCCGGATGTACCGATGACTTGATAGGTGTATCGGCCGTCATTTAGTTTGCAGATACGATTTTTTGGCATAAAAAGTGCCTCCTTTCAGAGGCTGTGATACATTACATGTGCGTATGTTGGTGTAACAGCCTCCATATTTGATGCCGTCCAGTTGCCGCTGGGCGGTTTCTTTTTCTATTACTTTACGTGCTAAAACAATGATGCACTATATATAGCGGCTTGATAAAAACGATAATTTCGATACAATATAGATACAAAAGATAACTTGTGAGGGAGTAACACTGGGTCCCATAATGGGGTAGGCCGTTGGGCTGAGCATTCCTATGTGCCCGGGGTTATCTTTTTTTTGTACATTTTCAAGCTGTCAACAAAGTTATGCGGGTCTTTCTTTATCTCGCTCACAATAAATTCGATCAGCGCTTGAGAATATGTGTAGCTCTCAGAATTACCGATTCTATGCTTGTAGCTATAACGGGCATTATCTTTCACATCATAAAAATTAATGAACTGGGTTAACACGCTAGTTGTAAATCCATTTCTGTTAGGCAGAAGAATATGCTTTTTTATTAAACGCTCTCGAACTGCAGTTACCACATTGTTAAATGAGTATTTGTGTGTATCGGCTGGATCCTTTAATTCCTTAACGATGTTTACAGAAGTGTGCGATTCTTTTTCAATGTTTACCGTGAAATCGGCCTCGCTCTTTTTCTTTGTGATATAAAGCATCTGTTTGATTTTTATAGCAAACTTATCAGAATTGTATTCTTCTGTTAGCACATCAATTTCGTTCGCCTGTTGTATAAATCGTTCAGCAATCTCAGGTGGGTATTTTAATCGAATCTCTTCATTTGTTAGTGGCTCGTAATGCGTTGTGACAGTTAAAAAGTTTTGAGGGACTCTTTCAGTAATATCGATCTTGTGAAATCTCATTAATTCTGTTGTATAGTTCAAAACGCATGATTGAAATAGAGGCGCATATTTCACCTCATAATCTTCGGTGATAAAATGAGTACTCGTATTTCTAAGATCAATGATTTTCTCAAGATTTAGTCGCGTTCGCGTGTTTTTATCGGTATAGACTTTTGAAATCGTTTCAGCCAAACTAATGGTTCGCTCTGGCTTGTCTTTGAAATATATCGGTTTACCATCATTCAAAAGCTTAGCTTTGAGCATAAGTTCCCACGCATTGCAGATGAAAAAGCTGAACCCCTCTATCCGGTATCGAATAGTAGGCTTATTATAGATTTCAAGCCCCATAATGAAAGCCTCAATGCTTTTTTCAACTAATTTATCTGACAAGACCTTTTCTCTATCCACCATATACATTCCCCCCGTAACGACAGCTATGACGATGCACACGAAAAACGTACACTTGCACAATCAAAGATGTTTCACTGCTTTGATTGTTGTAATTTAGGCGTTTGTGACTCTTGCATTTGGTTAACTCATGCACAAGACGATGCACATGTACTGTATTTTCATCTAAAGATTCCTCTTCTTCGGATGATACACGCCTACGCAGTTTGTTTTTATTTGTCAAACACAACTTCTGCAATGGCGTCGCCTTTTTCTTTCACAATGTCTCCGTACTCATCAATATATTTTCGGTCTCCTCCGTGTACCTCAACAGTTATAAGAAGGTTTTTGATCAGCTTGGTATGGTAATCTTGGTTAATTTCAGAAGGCACATATCCGACTTTCACATCATCCAGATATACAGCAATCGCCTTGTTATCAAATTCATTCTTCGGCTCAGGGCGAAGCGAAGCTCTGTCAGAGAACCTCATCCAAGAGTAATGATAAAGAGGCTTAGAAGAGTATTTCACATTTTTCCATTGATCTCTTGCGTTTTCACTTTGCCAAAGATTTAAGTTTTGCTGCATGATTCCCCAAGTTTTAACTTTAAAATTAGGGATACCTTTTTTCGCTGGAGTCTTCGGCGCAAGCTTGGAAACGTCATTGATAAGCTTAGAAAATAATCCCATCATTTCCTCCTTAAACAAGATACTTTGTGCAACGCTCGGAAACGCCGAGCATTGTAGCCACCTGATCGCTGCTGTATCCTTCTACTTCTGATAGGTCCCAGGAAGGATCCAGAAGGCGCAGAGCAAAATAATCTGCCTCTTCTTCCTCTTTATCTCCGAACTTTGAAATTCCATAGTGGCTGATTTCTATGTCGTGGAGGACAGCGTGCCCTATTTCATGGGCGATTACGAAGGAGCGCATTTCCTCCGGGCAATCCCTTGATAAATAGATGGTGTCTCGCTTTGGAGACTCTATGTAGCAGGCATGGCTTCCTCGGAGAAGAGGTCTATTTCCATCAATGCGATAAAGCGCGATATTGAGTTCAGAAAGAATATCGCCAAGGTCCCTTGACGATGCTGATTCCACCAATCCGACAACGATATTGTCAATTTCTTCTTTCCTCATCATCCACTTCTTTCCGGATATCCATGTAGTAATCGTAAAGACTTTGATCATCCATTTCCTCATAGTTTCCACCACCAAAAGCAGCGGTGCGGATATTCTCAGCAAGCCATGAAAGAATTTCAGCACGGGATGGGGTGGATTCTTCCACGGGGATGGGCTCGGTCATAGAGAGAAGAGTTTTTCGGACGAACGGTTCCGCATTATCCTGCAGGCGTCGAGAAGAGGAATATATTTCAAAATCGTCGTCTGCATAGATGAGCGGCATCGGTTCTTCTATCGTAATATAAGAATCCTCATCGAGCATTCCAATTAGGTCGTTTACGTCTGCGCCCATGGCGTTTGCGACTTTTCTAAGCGTCGTTATAGACGGCACGAGCTTTTCGCCCTGATTATTGACCCCCTTCTCAAGTAGGGAGATGTATGCCTTACTTAATCCTGATAGTTTTGCGAACGCATCCATAGATAATCCGCGTGCATCTCTAAATTGTTTTACAGCGTCTCCAACCTTCATTGCGTTCTCCTTCCTTTTTATTATTCGTTGTTGTGAACAGATTGTACAATAAATTGAACATATAATCAAACAATTGTTAAAAAAAGTTGACAGAGCAAAATATGTGATGTAGAATGTGTTCAAGATAGTGAACGGAAAGGAGGTGAAACGAGTGGAATACAGAATACGGGAATTGCGAGAAGCAAAAGGAATTACGCAGGAAGCACTTTGCGAAAGCGCAGGTATTTCAAGAACAACGTTATATTCTCTTGAAACAAATGGCGTGAAACAGGCAAACGTGGCTACCTTGCAAAAGATTTCTGACGCTTTGTCAGTCACTATCAATGATTTATTTTTGCCTGAAAAATCTACTAAAGTAGACAAACAATAGCCAAAGAAAGGAGGAAGGATGGAGAAACAAACAG
The DNA here is from genome assembly GCA_019753405.1 of Murdochiella sp. Marseille-P8839. Lineage (GTDB taxonomy): Bacteria > Bacillota > Clostridia > Tissierellales > Peptoniphilaceae > Murdochiella. The sequence goes on from JAIKLF010000003.1 coordinate 168,579, forward strand.
CAAACATCAACGTGAAGCTGGAGCTAACGATTAACGGCATGACGATTGATGCGTTTCACAAAGAATTGGTGTTTCCAGATGAAGAAGATGACCCGGCCAGTGGAAAGAATAACGGCGTGTGCCTGGATAATATGCCCGGCGTTGGTACGGCTGAAATTCATGGAGGGCCTTATTGGGCAATCCGAAACGCTGAACTTTCCATTGGGAAAGGCGAAGGAACAGATTAAACACAGAAAGGAGGAAAACATGTACCACGAGGAGCTCTACGAGTGGATGCACCTAAACAAAATACGCCGAGCGGACATGGCAGAAATTATCGGCGTGACCGGCGCAACGCTCTCACCGTACTTTCTAACTGGGAAGTCCTTCCGCGGCGAGTGGATTGTCGCTTGGCAGAAGGCGTACGGATGGAGCGACGAGCAGATGTTTCACTTCGCTTTTGACCGCCCGTACAAGCCGAACCCGGAGCTGTTTAAGAGCGAGAAAGACCAAAAGGCACTGGACGCGCTATCAACCTTCAAAGAAGCGCTGAGGGCGATGTGAGAGGAGAAAAAGATGAAACGAGGCAAAAAAAAGATCGGCTGGACGTTTAATTTCGCACGGATGCATCCGGTACTAAAGACCATTCTTGCAATTGCCGCGTGCGTTGCAATGGCGGGATATGTGCTTGTCGGCAGTTGGCTGTTTTATTTTATGGTGACGAGGTGAGTAGATGAACATACATGACAGATACGGAAAACACTTAGATCAAGAGGAAATTGACTACCAACTCAATGAATTTGGCGAAATCGAGGAGGACGAAGGCGAGATTGTATGCCCGTATTGCGGATTGATTATTGAACCGGATTTTGAAACAGATCAAGAAGATCTTTATCACGAGAAAAGAATATGTCCGGAATGCGAAAAGACGTTCCGCCTGGATTGCTCAGTTGATTACAGGTTCTACTACAAAACATGGAGAAAGGATGAAGGCGATGAGTGACATGGGTTACGAGAAAGCATGGAAAGATCTGAAAACCGAAATGAATTCCAACGCTATTGACTGTGCTACCGCTTACTACTCGACAATGTCGGATGAAACATGTCGATACAATGCAAGTGTCAAATTGATGGTGATTTCTGAAATTCTTAACAAAATGAAGGACTTTGAAAAAGAGATGACCACCGTCGGAGAGAAGGAGTGAGAAATGAACTACGAAAAAGCATGGGAAGATCTAAAAATGTATATAGAGATTCTTTCCGAGATGTCGCTTCGCTCTGCAGAATCCGAAGACATGAATGTCGATGAGCGTCTGCGAGCAGAAGGTGCAGAAATTGTCACAAGAGCCATTCTGGATTTTATGGACGATGCCGAAAAAGAGATGACCACCGTCCTGGACGACGATGGCCAAAAGGTGCAAGATTAGCGATCTTTGCGCCTTCAGTATAACAGACCGGAGGGAAAAATGACACAACAAGAACAAATTTTAGACTTTATTCGCAAAAGTGAAACACCCGTGACGGCGAAAAATGTTGAAGAGGCAACAAATATATCAGAAAGTTCCGTTTCAAGCGCTTTGTCGAAGCTCTTTCGCCAAAACTGTATTTCTAAAATCCAAAAAGCAAGTGGAACGGTTCTTTATTTTTCTAATGACGAGGAAGACGTTGCTCCTGGAACGTATGAGCCTCCAGTCATGCCGTATCTCTACAGCCAATATCGCAAGGTCATTGATATTTTGCTTGTACGCATGGATCAGGCTTCGGGGGAAAAATCCTCACTTTTTTCTAACGAAGAATCGTTCAGCAACCTTGTAAATCTTTTTTTCTTGTCCGTGCGCAACATGTTGGAGGACTTAGGTTATGACTGTGAAAATTAACCGGTTAGAACTGGAAAATGTCAAGCGGGTGCATGCAGTAACCGTTTGCCCAAGCGAAAAAGGGCTTACGGTAATTGGCGGCAATAATAATCAAGGGAAAACATCGGTATTGGACGCAATTTCATGGGCGCTTGGCGGCGATCGAAAACGTCCACAAGAGCCGCAAAATCGAGATAGTGTTCTTCCGCCAACGTTACGCGTGGAACTATCAAACGGGCTTATTGTCGAGCGTAAGGGAAAGAACAGTACCTTAACCGTCACCGATCCAAGCGGTCAGCGAGCCGGTCAACGCTTATTGGATAGCTTTATTGCGGAATTGGCATTAGATTTGCCGAAATTTTTATCCATGAACGCGAAAGAAAAAGCACAGGTTCTTTTACAGGTTATCGGGAAAGAAGAAGAACTGACTGCACTTGAGCAGAAAGAAGAACGCATATACAACGAGCGCACGTATAAAGGACGCGAATATCAGCAAAAGAAAAAATATGCGGATGAGTTGCCTTATGAAGAGGGTGCACCGGAAGATCTTATCAGCGCGTCTGAACTCATTCAGCAACAACAAAAAATACTTTTGCGCAATGCAGAAAACCAAAAAGCAAGAGAACAAGCTAAAGAGCTCCGGAGAAAATATGATGAGACACTTGCAAGAATGGAAGCTTGCAAGAAAGAACTGCAATCTTTGGAAAAGACCAAAGAGGATTTGGAAGCACCATTAGCGGCATCGACCAAAACCGCCGAACAACTGCAAGATGAATCTACATGGGAGCTTGAACAGCAGATTGCAGATGTGGAAAAGATTAACGACCAGGTGCGCACCAATCAACGTAAAGAAGATGCGATTCATGCTGCGGAGAGATTACAGGAGCAATATGACGCACTCACGCAAGATGTGGAAGCGGTGCGAAAGAAAAAGCTGGATCTTTTGCAAGACGCCAATCTGCCATTAAGAGGCTTGTCCATTGTAAACGGAGAGCTTGCTTACCTTGGGGACGGGTGGGATGCCATGAGCGGATCTACACAATTAAAAGTCGCTACCGCCATTGTGCAGGCGATTAAACCGGAATGCGGCTTCGTCCTACTGGATAAGTTGGAGCAATTCGACTTGACGCAGCTTGCCGAATTTGGCGCATGGCTGGAAGAAAAAGGACTGCAAGTCATCGGAACACGAGTTTCCACGGGCGAAGAGTGCCAACTCATCATTGAAGATGGTTTCGACATCGTGAATCAAACAATTGAGGCTCCGGGGCAGAAGCAGAATTGGCAGAAAGGAGTCTTCTAATGAAAATTACATCAGGAATTGTTAAAAATGCGCAAAAAGTTGTCATTTATGGACCAGAAGGTATTGGCAAAACAACACTTGCGAGTAGGTTCCCAAAGCCTCTTTTTATCGACACCGAAGGGTCCACAAAACACCTCGATGTACTGCGATTTGATCGCCCCGAAAGCTGGACCATGCTTTTAGAAGAGGTGAGCTATGTTATTGGTCATCCGGATGTATGCGACACACTTGTTGTCGATACGGCAGACTGGGCAGAGGCACTTTGCATGCAACACTTGATTGCAAAAAATCATTGGCAATCCATTGAAACTCCGGGATACGGCAGAGGTTACGTTGAACTTATGGAGGAGTTCGGACGGCTGCTAAATCAACTCAATCAAGTGATTGGCAAGCGAATTAACGTTGTTTTGACGGCGCACGCTATCATGCGTAAATTTGAGCAGCCTGATGAAATCGGTGCCTATGACCGCTGGGAATTAAAACTCCAAAAAAAAGTAGCGCCTGTTGTAAAGGAGTGGGCCGATGCAGTTTTGTTTGCAAATTATAAGACGTATGTCATCAACAAAACAAAAGAGGGAAAGGGAAAAGCAACAGGCGGGGAACGCGTGCTTTATACATCACATCGCCCAGTATGGGACGCAAAAAATCGGTGGGGACTTCCGGATGAATTGCCGCTTCAATATGAAACCTTTGGCGATCATATCTACACAAAAAATGAAGAAAAGACCGAAGAAGACGTTGCTATCCAGGAGCCGAAACAACACAGTGAACTACCGGCTACGATGCCGCCTGCGCTGCAGCAACTGATGAAAAAAGACAACGTGACAATGGATGAACTGTATGACGTCGTTGCGGCACGTGGCTATTACCCAACAGGGACCCCATTTGACCGTTTTGATCCACAGTTTGTTGAGGGAGTTTTAATCGGGGCGTGGAACAATGGACTTTTGAAAGCAATTCAAGAATACCGCACAGAAGGAAAAATGGAATTTTAGGAGGATATAGAAATGGGATTTTACGACAATAAAAATGACTTTACGCCGGTTCAAGACGCAAATGTTCCGTTTACAAACACAGAAGGCGCTTTAGACTGGGATAGTGTTATTGAAAAAGATAGTAGCGATTTTGTTTTACTGCCTGTTGGACAATACGATTTTACCATTGTGAATTTGGAGAAAAAACAGTACCAGGGCGGTGAAAAGATGGGACCATGCCCGCAAGCGGATATCACGATTCGTGTTATTGAGCCAGAAAGTAAAGAACCGGTTGATGTGACCACGCCGATTTTTCTACACAAAAAAACAGAGGGCATTATGTCTGCATTTTTGGTCGCTATCGGACAGAAGAAGCGCGGAGAGCCTTGTCGCCCTAACTGGAATGCGATGATCGGATTAAGGGGACGCTGCGAAATTAGTCATCGCTCCTGGACGGGAAATGATGGACAGGAAATGAAGTCAAATAATGTTAAGAAATGGTTGGAGCCGCAAGCCGCACCGGTTTCGCAGCAACAGCAGTTTAAGGCGGGGCAGTTCTAATGATGGACTTACGACCCTATCAAAAAGAAGCGGTCGAAGCAATTACACGAGAGTGGAGTAGCGGAAATAAAAAGACGCTACTTGTTCTTCCAACAGGTACGGGAAAGACGATTGTTTTTTCACAAATTATTAGCGAGTGCGTAAAAAAAGGCGAGCGGGTGCTCGTCTTAGCGCACCGAGGCGAACTATTGGAACAAGCACAAGACAAGCTATATCAGGCGTTTGGCTTACGTGCCGCATTGGAAAAAGCAGAGAACACCGCTCAAGGCGCATGGGAGCGTGTCACCGTCGGAAGCGTGCAGACGCTTATGCGTCAAAAGCGATTAGACCGCTTTGCTACAGATTATTACGACACCATTATTGTCGATGAAGCCCATCATATTATTAGTCCGTCCTATCAGACGATATTAGAGCATTTCTCTTCGGCGAAGGTATTAGGCGTTACGGCAACGCCAGATCGTGGTGACATGAAGAATTTAGGAGCGTATTTTGACAGTCTGTCCTATCAATATAGCTTACCGAAAGCCATACAAGAGGGGTTCCTGTGCAAAATTAAAGCCCTTTCCATTCCGCTTTCCATTGACTTAACAGGCGTGAGCATACAAGCAGGAGACTATCAAGCGGCCTCTGTTGGGCACGCTTTGGAGCCCTATTTGGAAGCCATCGCCGAGCAGATGTGTAACTATTGCCAATCCCGAAAGACCGTCGTCTTCCTGCCATTAGTGGCGATTAGCCAAAAGTTTTGCGAGATCCTAAAAAGTAAAGGCTTTCGTGCAGCAGAAGTCAACGGCGAATCGGAAGAGCGAAAAGAGATTCTTGAAGACTTCGATCGAGGTGCTTATGACGTCTTGTGTAATGCCATGCTGCTAACCGAGGGATGGGATTGTCCGTCTGTGGATACCATTGTCGTGTTGCGCCCGACCAAGGTGCGTAGTCTTTATAGCCAGATGGTAGGACGCGGGACAAGACTTTCTCCTGGCAAGGACCATTTGCTCCTACTCGATTTCTTATGGCTTACTGACCGACATGACTTGTGTCACCCGGTATCACTCATCGCCGAAGACGAAGAGGTCGCGCAAAAAGCCACGGCAAGGATTGCAGAAAGCGACGGATCAATGGATATCATTGAAGCCGTCGAAGAAGGAGAGCAAGAAACTTTGCGTGCGCGTGAAGAAGCCCTTGCTGCGGAACTTGCTTCTATGCGTAAGCGAAAAAAACGGCTTGTGGATCCCTTGCAATACGAGTTATCTATCAACGCAGAAGATCTCGTTAACTATGTGCCGGCATTCGGATGGGAAATGGAAGAAGCAACTGAAAAACAGATTCAGATGTTAGAAAAACATGGCGTCTTTGCAGATGCGTCGATGAGTAAAGGAAAGGCGAAAAAGCTGATTGATCGGCTTGTACAGCGCCAAGAAGTCGGGCTTGCTACGCCGAAACAGATTCGCTTGCTTGAACGCTACGGGTTTCAAAAGGTTGGTACTTGGCAGTTTTCTGCGGCACAGTCGATGATTGGACGCATTGCCAGAAACAACTGGCGACTTCCTTATGGTTTTTCATCCAAAAGCTATCTGCCGGGAAATGAGGTGATGTATGGATAAAAAGATAGTGAGATCTCTTTTAGAACGTATCGACCCGGCGGGATTGTCATACCAGGAATGGGTGAACGTTGGTATGGCATTACACTATGAAGGACTTAGCGCAGCAGATTGGGACGATTGGAGTGCAAGAGACAGCGCGCGGTATCATGCGGGCGAATGTTTTACAAAGTGGGACACGTTTCGCGACAGCGGCGTGAATGTTGTAACCGGAGGTACAATTGCCGCCTATGCCAAGGCGAATTCAGGCGCTTTTACAATTCCGAAGGCTTCCTATGATGATGCGCTTACATGGGACAGTATCGTAACCGAAGACAGCTTTATTGACGTTGGATGGGTTGAGGAAACAACACTCCATGAGCCGGGGGAGGAGTGGCACGGACGAAGAGAGCTTATCAAATACTTAGATCTACTCTTTGAGCCAGACGAGTATGTTGGATATACGACGGCTTCCTATCAAGATAAGGACGGAAAATTTAAGCCGGCAAACTCCGGTGTGTACTCTAAAAAAGCAGGACAGCTTATTGATGAGCTGAAGCGTTATGAAGATATTACCTTTGCTATCGGTGATTATAATCACGAGGCGGGAGCGTGGATTCGGTTTAATCCACTCGATGGAAAAGGCGTTAAAAACGAAAATGTGACGTCGTACCGTTATGCGCTTGTAGAGTCAGATACGCTCGATGTAGCCAAGCAAGTTGCGCTCATCAAAGAGTTAGAACTACCTTGCAAGGCAATCATTTATAGCGGCGCAAAAAGCGCCCATGCGATTGTTACTATCAATGCGACCAGTGCTACGGAATACCGTAAACGTGTTGACTACTTGTACCGCGTATGCGAGAAAAACGGCTTAACGCTTGATAAGCAAAACAAAAATGCGTCCCGTTTGTCCCGTTTGCCTGGTGTTGCGCGTGGGGGACATAAGCAATACATCATTGATACCAACACGGGAAAAGCTGATTTTGAAGATTGGCAGGACTGGGTCGAAGAAATTAACGACGATATGGGCGACCCGGAAGCACCGCCTAAGGCACCTCCGAAACTTGCTCCGGAACTCATCGAAGGTATTCTTCGCGAGGGACATAAGCTCCTTTTAGCCGGTCCATCAAAAGCGGGAAAGTCCTTTTTACTCTTGCAGCTTGCGATTGCCATCGCACGGGGAAAAGATTGGCTTGGTCATCCCTGCCGAAAGGGAAAAGTGCTTTACGTCAACCTCGAACTCGATGCGCGATCCTGTTGGGTGCGCATTGCGGATATCTTAGCGCAGCATGATCTTACGTATGCACATTTAGACGATAATTTGCGCGTTTGGAACTTGCGCGGGAAAGCTTGCCCCATGGATAAGCTTGCAGGGAAACTCATTCGACGCGCAGAAAAAGATCGTTATGACGCTGTTATCATTGATCCCATTTACAAGGTACTAACGGGCGACGAAAACAACGCCGCAGACATGGCAAAGTTTTGTAATGCCTTTGACAAGATCGCTTTAGCGCTTCGGTGTGCCGTTATTTACTGTCATCATCATAGCAAGGGGTATCAGGGGCAAAAGCGTTCCATGGACCGCGCAAGCGGTTCCGGGGTCTTTGCACGAGATCCAGACGCGCTGCTTGATATGACAGAGCTTTCTGTACGTCCATCGCAGCGCGAAGAGTATGGCATAAATCCTGGCGTCTCGGTATGGCGCATTGAGGGGACGCTGCGCGAGTTTCCAACCTTTGACCCCATTGATTGTTACTTCGAGTACCCACTACATGTTCTTGATACCATGCACGCGCTGCAAGACCTTAAGCCAGAAAGCGAGATGAGTCCACGAGAGCGCGGAAGTGCAAACGCAAAAGAAAAGCGCATGCAGGATCGCGAAAAGCAAAAAGAGCAGTTTGACGAAGTCTATGCTTCGCTGGCTACCTTTTCAGGCGACACGATGGTTTCTATTGATGCTATTGCGGAACAAATCGGAGTCACGAAAGACACTTTGCGAAAGCGTATGGGAAGCTATGAAGACTACAAAACAATTCCTGGGGGCAAGTTGGTACAGAAGACAACATCCGTAGAAAGTTCTTAATTTAAGAACTTTCCGAAGTACGTCTCATCCTTACATTTCAGGATTTTCCAAATGACGAAAAAAAACGTGGAAAGTCCTTATAAGGAAATTCCGAATACGTGGAAAGTCGTATATATATATAAGGATATTCCGCGTTCCGCCTGGGGGTCACACGGGGATACACCGGTGGGCGTAGCTTCGCCCACCTGTGTGTATACCGCGCATGACCCAAGGGATGAACGAGGAAGAAAAGAAAGAGATAGAGTTGAGAAATGATTAGCGAATTTAACAATGTGACGCATGAAAGTGGATTAGAGTTTTTCCTCTCGATGGAATCGCCGCCAACAGCTACCCACCAAATGAAGAAAGTAAACTTTAAAACCCACTCTTTTTACGAACCAAAGGAAGTAAAAGAGGCGAGAAGAAACTTTACGGAGATGCTCTCTCTGCATCGACCATTGTCTCCCATCATGGGACCGGTACGACTCATCACTAAGTGGTGCTATCCACCTGGGGAAAAGAAGAATCCTTCCTACAAAACTACAAAGCCGGATACCGACAATATGATCAAGTTGTTAAAGGACTGCATGACGAAGGCGGGGTTTTGGAAAGACGATAGCCAAGTAGCTTCGGAAATCACGGAAAAATTTTGGGCGAGGCCTACAGGAATTTATGTGAAGGTGGAAGAGTTATGAATAAAGAAGTACACGAATTCTTAGCGGACATGGAACTCTTTCACAACAGATGGAGCCAGATTTCTTTCTCTGACAACAACCAGTGGGAACAGGTTGTGCAAGAAGGGAAAAAACTCATGCAATACTACGAACCTAAAATTGGAAAGCTTGCGGAAAGCACTGTGAATTCGTTTATCGCCTTTTTGGTGGAAGAAAGCAAAAGGAGGTGAATGGAATGAACCAAACGAGGAAAAAAGATGGGAAGTGGTAGATGCTTACAAGAAAGCAGTTAGAGAGTATACCGTCTATCCGCCGAAGGATTGAGCGGCTGAAAGGAAAGCTACAAGAGCGACCGGCGCTATCAGGTCTTCGGTATTCCGAAAGTGAGACGCGTAGCGGTGGATCGGCTTACTCACAGCTGGAGGATCTTGTCCTTTGGCGGGAAAAAATATCTAGTCAGATCATCACCGAGTACAAAAGACTTTCGTCTTTACAAACAGAGATCTATGCCTTTATTAAGTCACTAGAAAGTGAGCGGCAAAAGGAGATCGTGGAGATGCACTGCATTGATGGCTTTACCTTTGAAGAGATTGGGATCCGCACAAGCTGGAGCCCTACCACAGTGAAAAGACACTACTATCAAGCCGTGCGCAAGCTGTCATATCAAAATGGACGAAATGGACGATGAGGGTATGCTACATTGGTAGTGGGAAAGATCGTCCAGGACTTGGGCGATCTTTTTATATGGCGATGCGCCGCTTGACCAGTACGCACACTAGGCTTTTTCGGCGCAGGGAATGCCGAGATGACAGCATGCGCATAAGCATTGGCATTTGGGGTTGGCCTGTCATCTATATGCGCTTGCCAAGGTAAATATCTTGACAAGGGCTTTCGCTACCGTAGGACATGGAATGGATGAAGATATCGGGCGGAAAAAAATACCCCCCCCCGCCGTCTGATCTTCACGCCGTGCCCTGGTGCACTGAAAAATACCGGAGGGGCTATGGCACAAATAAAAAAGAGAGCCCTCCGTCCAGACCGACAGGGCCCACACCGGAGGCAGTTTGAAAAGAATAAGCAGATCATTTTAAAGACACAGCGCATATGTGGGATATGCGGGAAGCCTGTCAATATGCATCTTAAGTACCCGGATCCGATGAGTCCGGTGATTGATCACATTATCCCCATCAATAAAGGCGGTCATCCATCAGCCATGGAGAACCTGCAGCTTGCGCATTGGAGCTGCAACAGACAGAAATCAGATAAGTTATTCGCAAGCAAAGGTAAGCTTCAGCCACAGAACATCGGAAATCGGGACTTAGCTTGGAGCACAGATTGGACGAGCTATGCGCCCAGAAATTTATAGGGGGCATACCTCCCCCTCCGGGCGCGCAAGCGACGTCCCCCGCCGTTATTGTACAAAAATCATCGTGAAAGCATTATCAAAGTCAGGAGAAACGAATGGAAAACAACTTAGATAAGCTCAAGCAGCGGTTACAAGTGCATATTCCTCGAGTGCAGATGCGCTATAAGCGCTACGAATCGAAGTACCATCCAGCTGACGTCGGCTTTGTCGTTCCTCCGCAGATTAGAGGGCAGTATGCAGCAGTCCTCGGGTGGTGCGGAAAAGCAGTAGACAGCTTAGCGGACAGACTGGTCTTTAAGGGGTTTAAAGATGACAATTTTGACTTGCAAGATATCTTTAATCTCAATAGCGCAGACATCTTTTTTGACTCGGCGATTCTTTCCGCCTTGATTGCCTCCTGCTGCTTTATCTATATCCGAAAGGACGAGGAGGGCGCATCTGCGCTCGAGGTGATTGAAGCGGATAAGGCTACGGGCTTTATCGATCCCATCACGGGGCTGCTCAAAGAAGGCTATGCCGTTCTTGCTACAGACGAGCTGTCGCATCCGACACTGGAAGCGCATTTTCTGCCGGATCGAACAGATTACTACGTTAACGGGAAATTTTCACAGTCAATTAAGAATCCAGCTGGTGTTCCTTTACTGGTGCCAGTCATTTACCGTCCGGATGCCGTGCGGCCTTTTGGCCGGTCACGAATCAGTAGATCGGCAGAGTATCTACAGGACCATGCCAAACGAACGCTCGAGCGGGCAGACATTACCTCTGAGTTTTACTCTTTCCCGCAGAAGTACGTGGTCGGTCTTTCTCAGGATGCAGAGCCTATGGACAAGTGGAAGGCGACTATCTCCAGTATGCTGCAGTTCACCAAGGACGAGGATGGTGATAGCCCGAAGCTTGGGCAATTCTCGCAGCCTTCGATGTCACCATTCACGGAACAGCTTCGCACTCTGGCATCCGCATTTGCGGGGGAAACGGGGTTAACGCTTGATGACTTAGGATTCATCACTGAAAACCCGTCCTCTGCGGAAGCGATTAAGGCGAGTCATGAGACACTAAGAATCACGGCAAGAAAGGCTCAGCGGTGCTTCGGAACGGCGTTTCTAAATGTTGGCTACGTTGCCCGGTGCTTGGAAGACGAGTATCCATACCGGAGAAATCAATTCTATCTGACGAAGCCCACATGGTACCCGGTATTTGAGCCGGATATGGCGACACTCTCGGGGATTGGCGATGCGGCAATTAAGATCAATCAAGCAATTCCGGAGTTCTTTAATCCGGAGAATCTATCTGACTTAACGGGACTTGATCATGAGTAAGCTCATCATTTTGTGCGGGCTAATCGGGGTCGGCAAAACGACATAGGAAGGCGGTGAATATCTTTGAATAATGATATTGTGCCGGAACTATTGGATAAGCTAAAGAAGACCTTTGATGAGAAGGTTTCAAAATCGGACAAAGTAAAGTGGCTCCTTGAAAAGCTAGAAAACAAGAAAGCAACCTATCTTGATGCAGACGCTTTTGCTGTGGAGCTGGGGGAACTTCTAAGAGACACCTTTGCAGAGGTGATTAAGCCGGAAGACCTGCCCAATGAGCGGATGTATTACAACATTGCCGATCGGATGATTCGTGACAGACTAGGAGCGAATTACAAGTCCATTTCGCTCTACGACGAAGCGACGCAGAATCTGTTAAACCAACAGGCAGGGATCCACTTGAAAGCTGTTGTCCCCGAAATGGACGAAAGTCGTGTTCATGGTTTCGTGGAAGCTCTGTCGGAGGACAAGTCATTCGAAGAAGTGAAGAGGGTATTAAAAGAACCGATCGTCACCTATTGCCGAAGCATTGTTCAAGATAGCATAGAAGAGAACGTGAAATTCCATTACAAGAGTGGGTTTCGGCCAATGATTAAAAGGCAAGAAAGCGGCAACTGTTGCCCATGGTGCAAGGAAGTGGCCGGAACGCATTATTATCCCGATGTACCGGATGGCGTATTCCGTAGCCATAACCATTGCCGATGCACGATTGATTACCGTCCGAGGAAAGGAAAACGAGACAAATTGACGGTTCAACAGGGAAAGAAATGGACGAAGGCAGAGGAAGAGAATAAAATTGAGAAAAGGATAGAGCTTAATCTTGGTGATGGACCAAGAGATAAAACAAAGGCATTGACCAAAGCTATATTAGATGATTTTAAGGCCGAAGGAATCGATGAAGATCAGATTTATGAGTTAGCCAAAATGGGGATACGGCATGGAGGCATTTATCGAGATGGAATATTGAAAAACAAAGCTAAATTAGAGAAGTCAATAAGATCACATTATCGCCAGGCGGTGGAGCATAGTAATAAAATAAGCCATCCGGAACAATTTGATTCAGACTGGGAGAGCAAATCGGATCTACAAAAGCAAGGGCTGCTTAGAAAATGGAGCAAAGACACGAAACGAAATGCTGAGCAAGCCGTCATAGAGATAAAAATATGGGAGGAAAGATTTGATGAATAATATGGAACAAGTTGTGGCTTATATAAAAGAAAATATTGAAGAAATCACAAAGGAAAAAGGGGATGTAGCGTATGGGACGTTGATAGGATATGTTGAGACTCTAACCATCATAAAAAGCGTTGTTCCTGAGTCGGATTGGAAGAAATTAGGCCTAGACTTTGATTTGGATAAGAGATACTTGATATAAAGGCACGCCAGAATCAGCTGGCTGTGCTTTTTTATTGCCGGGAAGGAGCTTAATATGAATGGATAAAATAGGAAACCAAAATCCAACAAAATCCGTTATCTTGAGCACCAAAAATAGCGACGTAGAAAAAGCTATGGAGTTCTATGAAAAGTCCAAGCGAAAGGCCTTCCCGTGGCAAGAGAAGCTGCTTAGAGCGATACTTTCGAAGAACGACAATGGCCTGTGGGCACACACCAAGTGCGGCTATGCAGTGCCCCGGCGCAACGGAAAGAATGAGATTGTAACCATCCGAGAGCTGTATGGCCTATATGTCGGTGAGCAGATTAACCACACGGCGCATCTTGTGAATACTTCTCATGCAGCCTTTGAGCGTCTCCAGAAAGTGCTAGACGATGCCGGGATGGAATATAAGTCCATCAAGGCAACGGGCAGGGAGCGTATTACCTTGCCAGAGAGTGGAGGAAAGATTGAATTCCGCACACGTACAAGCACAGGCGGCCTCGGTGAAGGATTTGATTTGCTGGTGATTGATGAAGCTCAGGAGTATACAGAGGACCAAGAATCGGCGCTAAAGTATGTGGTTTCTTCTTCAAAGAATCCCCAAACCATCCTTTGCGGGACGCCACCGACCCCAGTGTCTTCCGGAACCGTCTTTGTGAATTTTCGTAAAAAGGTGCTGGCAGGCGGCGGAGAGAACGACTTGTGGGCGGAGTGGTCTGTGGAAGAGGAACATGATCCACATGATAAGGAGTGCTGGTATCAGACAAATCCTTCGCTTGGCTATATCCTAACGGAGCGCATCATCCAAGATGAAATCGGGCCGAACGAGCTGGACTTTAACATCCAGCGCTTGGGCTACTGGGTAACGTACAACCAGAAATCGGCCATCACGGCAAAAGAGTGGGAAGCCTTGCAGGTGCACTCCTTGCCTTGTTTAGTAGGCGATCTTTTTGTCGGTGTTAAATACGGCAGGGATAACACGAATGTTGCCTTGTCAGTGGCGGTTAAGACCTTGTCAGGCCACATCTTCGTGGAGTCTATCGATTGCCAGTCAGTCAGAAATGGTGACTACTGGATCCTGGACTTTATAAAAAAGGCGCAGCCAAGTGTCGTGGTTGTCGATGGAGCTAGCAAGCAGGAGATTCTGGAAGCGGAGATGGGCAGAGCTGGGCTCGGCAAACCGGTGAAACCAACCGTTAAGGAAATCATCATTGCGAACTCATTATGGGCGCAGGGGATATATAGCGAGTCAATCTGCCATATGGGGCAAGGATCACTAACACAGGTGGTCACGAACTGCGACAAGCGCCCGATTGGGTCGTCCGGAGGCTTCGGATACAAAAGTCAGCTCGACGATATGGAAATAGCGCTCATGGATTCGTGTATTTTAGCGCACTGGGCATGTAAAGAGACCAAGCCAAAGGCAACACAGAAAATCAGTTATTAAGAGAGCAGCCGCTACTTAGCGGGTGCTTTTTTAGTATAAAAAATTACCGGACACGGGAAAATGGAGGAAGTTATGTCAGATTTTAAGATCATCGAAACGCAAGAGCAGCTTGACCAGGTCATCAAGGATCGACTGGAAAGGGAGAGGACAAAGCTCTCCAAAGAGTACGAAGGAAAGATTTCCGGGCTGAATGACCAGCTTAAGACACTCACCGAAGAAAATTCTTCTGTGAAGCAGTCGCTTGAGAAAATAGCGGAAAAAGACAAAGAGATTGATGCATTGAAGGGGCAAGTAGCTGGCTACGAAAAAGCCAAAATGAGAACCGATATTGCTCTTAAGTACAACATTCCCTATAGCTTATCCGACCGTATACAGGGCGACGATGAAGAAACGATGGCAAAAGACGCACAAAGCCTGGCAGAGTACTTCCAAAAGCCGGATCCAATTGCACCGCCGCGAGAAGTGAACCATGACAAAACCGGCGATGCGTACCAAGAGCTACTAAATAGCTTGAACTTTAACGACTAAAGGAGAAAAAATTATGGCAGACGTATTAAGTAAAGGGACGCTTTTTCCCGCACAACTGATGACGGAAGTAGTGAACAAAGTAAAAGGGCATTCTTCTCTTATTCAGCTCTCGCAGCAGATGCCGATTGCCTTCAATGGTAACGAGGTTTTCACTTTTTCTATGGACAAAGAGATTGATGTTGTCGCAGAGAACGGCAAGAAAACGCATGGCGGCCTAACGGTTGATTCTGTTATGGTGCAGCCTATCAAGGTAGAATACGGCGCACGTGTCTCGGATGAATTTCTGTATGCTTCGGATGAAGCACGCATCAACATCCTTCGCCCGTTCGTTGATGGTTATGCGAAAAAGCTGGCGCGTGGTCTTGACATGATGGCTATGCACGGCGTTAATCCTCGCACGGGTGAAAAGTCGAGCGTCATCGGCGAGAACTACTTAGACGGCAGAGCTACGCAGACAGTCCCTTTCGATGCCGCTAAACCGGATGAGAATATTGAGACCGCTGTCGCTATGGTTCAGGGCGCTGGAAATGAAATCTCCGGCATGGCGTTTGCCCCGGCCTTTACCGCAGCACTCGCTAAAGTCAAGGTGAACGGTGTGCAGCAATTCCCGGAATTCCGTTGGGGCGCAAAACCGACTTCGGTAAACGGTCTTGCTGTTGACGTTAATGACACGGTTTCCGCCGCAAAATCGGAAGACCGTGCGATTATTGGCGACTTTGCTAATAACTTCAAATGGGGCTTTGCTAAGCAGGTACCGATGGAAGTCATCAAGTACGGCGATCCGGATAATTCGGGCAAAGACTTGAAGGGCTATAACCAAGTGTATATTCGCTGTGAGACTTATCTGGGCTGGGCCATCATGGACGGTAACGCCTTTGCGCGTATCACAGAATCGGTCGGTCATTAATGCGCTTTTTAAACCGTAAAACCGGAGTCATTGTCGATCTCCCCTTGGAAGCTCCCGGGGGAGACTGGGTTCCGGTCGAAAGCGATAAAGCTCAGGAAAAGCCTGCAGAGGAAAAAACGGTGCCGAAGCAAAAATCTAAAGCACCAGTCCAGGAAGAAGTAACGAAGAAAGATATCATGCAGGAGCTTGATGCTTTCGGCGTGGAATATAACCCGAAGGCAAAGAAAGAAGAGCTCTATCAGCTGATGAAGGAGCGATTACATGGAGATCATAAGCGTAGATGATGTGATGCTTCTCTGGAGACCGCTCAAAGCGGATGAGATCGAGCGAACTCGCGCGCTAATCCAATCGGTTTTAAGCAGTTTACGGCTGGAAGCACGAAATGTTGGCAAATGCCTGGACAAGATGGCGGAGGATCCGTCGTATTTTGAAGTCTTACGGTCCGTTGTGGTCGATGTTGTAGCACGAACGCTGATGACCTCGACTGATCAAGAGCCGATGGTGCAGACTAGCGAGGCTGCTCTGGGCTACTCCTGGTCAGGAACCTTCCTTGTACCGGGCGGAGGGCTTTTCATCAAGCGCTCAGAACTCGCACGACTTGGCCTTAGAAAGCAGAAATACGGGGTGATTGACTTCTATGACACACATCAAAGGAATGACGGTAGTCTTAATTGATCTCCGAGAAACCGGTGTTGATCCATTTGGCGCACCGATCTATGAAGAGCGGGAAATTGAAATCGAAAACGTTTTGATACAGCCAAATTCTGCAGAAGATATGGTAAATCAGCAGAATCTAACCGGAAAAGAAGCTTTATATACGCTAGCTATACCAAAAAGTGACAAGAATACCTGGGAGAATCGAAAAGTTAAGTTTTTTGGCGAAACCTGGAGGACGGTTGGCGTCCCGCTAGAGGGGATTGAAGATATGATACCCCTTGACTGGAATAAAAAAGTGGTGGTCGAACGCTATGAGTAAAACATTTCAGCTAAACAAAAGCGGGGTCCGAGAGCTGTTACAAAGCGAAGAAATTGGCGAGGTTCTTGCAGAACAAGCCAGAGTAATTCGTGATCGATGCGGATTAGGATACGAGATGGATTCGTATGTTGGGAAAAACCGTAGGAATGCGATGGTTTGGGCAAAATCTGCTAGAGCAAAGCGTGATAACAAGAAAAACAATACGATTCTAAAGGCGGTGAGATGATGGTTGAGCTGGTGATTCTAAAGTACCTTAAAGAACACCTTGGGGTGCCGGTTTATCTTGAGGAAAAGGGAGTTATGAATGGCGAATTCGTCCTCTTTGAAAAGACATCATCATCCAAGATAAACCAAATTAGTTCTGCCACCTTTGCGTTTCAATCTTACGCGGAGTCTATGTATGGCGCTGCAAGACTTAACGAAAAAGTGAAGGAAACAGTGGAAAGAATGATCGAGCTCGATTTTTTTGCGAGCATAAAGCTCAATTCGGATTATAACTTCACCGACACTGAATCAAAACGATATCGCTATCAGGCGGTATACGACGTAACCTTTTAGGAGGCGGAAAATGAGCGATACAAAAAACGTAACCTATGGAAAACCAAAAATTGGTGGAGCAATCTTTTCAGCGCCACTTGGGACGAAGCTTCCGACCGATGCGACAACTAAACTTGACGCTACTTTTGTATGCCTTGGATACATTTCAGAAGACGGACTTTCGAACTCGAATAGCCCGGAGTCTGACAAAATTAAGGCATGGGGAGGAGAAATCGTTCTGGTTGTCCAGACGGCTAAAGAAGATAGCTTTAAGTACAAGCTTATTGAAACACTAAATGTCGATGTGCTAAAAGAGGTTTATGGGAAAGATAATGTGTCTGGAACCATTGAAACAGGAATTACGATTAAAGCAAATTCAATGCCGCAAGAAGCACACTGCGTAGTTGCTGAGATGATTTTAAAGGGCGGAATTTTGAAAAGAATTGTGATACCAAACGGCACAATATCTGAAGTGGGCGACATTGAATACACCGATGAGGATGCGACAGGATACGAGACGACACTAACCGCTAGCCCTGACGACCAAGGGAATTCTCACTATGAGTACATTAAGAAGCCAACCATGGAGGGTGCATAATCATGAACGTGATAAAAGGGAAAACACGAACCGGCTTCTCTTACAAAATCGACAAAGATATCTTGGATGATTATGAACTCCTTGAAGTCATGAGCAGTGTTGACGAAAGTCCATTAAAATTTCCTAAGCTACTGACAATGCTTCTTGGAGAGGAACAGAAAGCCAGCTTAATTGAACATATCCGCAGTAAAAATAAGCGGGTACCCATTACCGCCATGCAAGAAGAAATCATGGACATTTTCTCTGGGACGCAAGAAGTAAAAAACTCGTCATCCTCGCCGGAATGATAAAGGAAAATGAAAACGCGCTCATTTGCGACTTTGCCGAAACATATAATATCTACGACTATAAACAGCTGCCCTTGTCCAGGGTGGCTGTTTTAGCGTCCGGATTACGCGACGATTCAAGAATTAAAAAGATCCTTAGGAAGGAAAAAGCGCCGATAGAGACAATACTGCTCGTTTCCATTGTTGATCGGTTATCGCTTCTTCTTTGGGCAAAGACAAAGGACGGTCAAAAGAATCGCAATCGTCCGAAATCGCTGATGGGCATTCTTTTTCCACAGAACGCAGATGCTGGGGTTGTAGCGTTTGGTTCCGCCGAGGAGTTTGAAGAGAGAAGAAAGAAACTGATGGAGGGGTCATAGTGGCAACAGAACTTGGAAAAGCCTACGTGCAAATCGTTCCATCCGCCAAAGGGATATCAGGGGCGATAGAAAATATCGTTAGCCCAGAAGCAAAGCGCGCCGGGAAATCTGCTGGTGGTTCTATCGCCGGTACGATAAAGAAAGTGCTGGCTACAGCTGCAATCGGTAAAGCATTATTTTCTTCAGTTATGGAGGGCGGGAAGCTCGAACAATCGCTGGGTGGGATAGAAACGCTTTTTAAGGGAAGCGCCGAAAAAGTTAAACAACAAGCTCAGGAGGCATTTAGAACAACTGGTCTTTCTGCTAACGCCTACATGGAAAACGTAACCGGATTTTCTGCGTCTCTACTGCAGTCGCTTGAAGGGGATACTGAAAAAGCGGCTGAGATATCCAATATGGCGATGATTGACATGGCGGATAACTCCAACAAGATGGGATCATCTATGGAGTCTATTCAAAACGCATATCAGGGCTTTGCGAAGCAAAACTATACGATGTTGGATAACCTCAAGCTCGGATACGGCGGTACTAAATCCGAAATGGAGCGTCTTCTGGCGGATGCGACAAAGCTAACAGGCGTGAAGTACGACATCAATAATTTATCGGATGTGTATAAAGCGATTCATGCTGTACAAAACGAACTTGGCATTACTGGAACGACGGCAAAAGAGGCGTCTACGACATTAACGGGGTCTTTTAATGCAATGAAGGGAGCGTTTTCGAATTTTCTTGGTGCGCTTGCTTTAGGGGAAGGAATAAAGCCCGCGTTAATGGGACTGTCGGAAACCGTATCGACGTTCTTGTTTGGCAATTTAATACCAATGGTTATTACGATTTTTAAGTCTTTGCCAGAGGCAATTGTGGTGTTTTTCAAGTCCATGGTACCAATTTTCCTTCAGCGTGGCCAAGAAATATTATCAAGTCTAAGGGCTGGCTTGCTATCAAAGATCCCAGAATTTCTTTCTGCAGTAAACGAATTTTTGCAGCAGGCGTTTTTGTGGATTGAGCAGAACTTACCTCAGTTTTTGAAGCAGGGCAAGGCCATTTTATCGAGCATAAGGATTGGCGTGTTGTCAAAGGTTCCAGAATTTCTTTCTGCAGTAAACGAATTTTTGCAGCAGGCAATTTTATGGATTCAGCAGAACTTGCCTGAGTTTCTGCAGCAAGGCGTTGCTATTTTATCCGGCATTGTAAATGGGTTGTTATCTAGTATTCCAATGATTTTAGATGCAGTTTGGCAAATCATAAGCGCGGTTTTTGAGGCAATTCTCTTGTCTCTTCCACAACTTATGCAAATCGGCTTCGATTTGATAGCAAATCTTGCGCAAGGAATCGTTAATAACCTTCCTGCCATCGCAGAAAGTATTAATCAAATTACGAATGATATTTTTCGAATACTCAGTGAATCGCTTCCAGGAATCTTGCAAAAGGGGATTGAAATTGTTGAGTCCTTAGCGAAAGGGATTTGGGATAATCTGCCAAAAATTATGGAGACGATTGGGAGTGTGCTGGAGAACCTTTTGAGGAATATCGAAAAATATGGTCCGGACCTGCTTCGAGAAGGAATTGATATTATTGCAAAAATTGCTCGCGGAATATGGGATAATCTTCCGACCATTATTACAACGATTGGAAATGTTCTTTCAGGACTTTTACAAAAAATTGCGGAACACGGTCCTCAACTTTTACAAAAAGGGGTTGAGTTACTAGGAGAAATGGCCGCAGGAATTGTTAAAGCGATACCAGACATCGTTGGGAAGGTTCCCGGAATCATCGCTGCGCTTATTGGCGCATTTGCCGGATTTATCGGTGACTTTATCGACATGGGTTTTCGTCTTCTTGAGGGCCTTGGGCAAGGAATCGCCAATGCTGTTGGGAATGTTGTTGGGGCTGCGATTGATGCGGCCAAGAATGTTTTGGATAGCGTCCTTGGTTTTTTTGGAATTCACTCACCGTCACGAGTTTTTGCGGAAATCGGTAAATATCTTGACCTTGGCCTCGCTGGAGGTATAGAGGACAACATGAAGCCCGTGACACGTGCTGTTGAGGCACTCGGAGAAGAAGCAACAGGAGCGTTCGAGTCCGATTTAGCTTTTGCGCTTGATACATCGATGAATCCTCTTTCTTCCGGGCTTACGCCAGCACTTTCAGGCGCTAGCGCTGGAGGAAATTACAATGTGACGATGTACAACACCATTTCTTCTGATTATGACGTAGACAGAGCGATCAGAAAGTTGGATGAAGGCTTGGCGGTTCTTACGAGTGAGAAAGAAAGAGGACGGGGTGTTCGATGAAATCAAAGAAAATAATAGAAACCTACATTAACGACATTCCGATCTCCACTTTAGATCTTTGTCTCACAGAGCGACCAAAGATACCGTCACCACAGATGCGCGTTGAACGCATTGAGGTTCCGGGCCGAAACGGAAGTTTAACAAAAAAAGACGCGTATGATGACATCACCATCACTTGTAAATTTTCAGTTCTTCTTGATTATCACTACAAAGGCCGGGCTGAAAAGCGCAATGTGAAACACCTACTTTCGGAAATTAAAGGTCTGCTATACCAGGCAAAAAGATTAAATTTTGAAGATGACGATCGCTTTTATAAAGTAAAATCCGTGGACATTTCCAATATTGACAACCGCATCGAACAGTACGGCGAATTCGACGCATCTTTTCAATGCGATCCTTTTCTCTATTATGAGACACAGGAAAAAGAAATTCAAAATGGCGGTAAAATCGCCAATACCGGAACAGTAGAGTCAGCGCCGATTATCACGGTAAATGGATCCGGTGACGGCACGCTTACTGTAGCGGGGAGCAGTATCGCAATAAATGGCCAAACCGCTCCAATCATCATTGACTGCGAAGAAATGACAGCATACAGCCTTAGCCAAGGAGTAGCGGTTAACCAAAATCGTAAAATTCGCGGTGCTCTTCCACTTCTCCCGGTTGGAGAAAATATAATCTCGTGGAATGGAGGCATCACTGCCGTTACGATTGATGGTCGGTGGAGGGATTTATGATTATACTGCATGATAAAAATGAGAATGATTATAAATCGAACGGCTTAGGACTATTGGACAAGAACATCATCGATCCGAAGGTCCTATGGAAACTAAACGGAGAATATACGTTTAGCTTCAAATATCCGCTCCACGCCACGCTTGGAACGGAAATCAAAAACGGAATGCAGGTTGAAATCGTAAGCGATGCGCTATCTGACGTTTTTCGCATTCAAGTTACTGAACAATCCATGGGTTACATCACAGCTTACTGCGAACAAAAGTCATACGATTTGATTGACAATTTCATTGAAGATATCAATATCGTTAATTGCACAGGGGTTGATGCGATAAAGAGAATTCAAAATGCGATGGCATACCCGCACCCGTTTGTGCTTTCGTCAACGATAACAGACGTAAAAAACGCGCGAATGATACGACTCGGCGGAATGCAGGCTCTTATGGATCAAAGGCTTGCCAATAGCTTCCTTTCGCGCTGGGGCGGTGAGATTGAACGGTCCTATAACGAGGTGAAAATTGTTCCGCATATCGGTCAAGACTTTGGTGTGAAAATTCAGTACCGAAAAGATCTGGTCGGATATAAGGCAAAGATAGACTCATCAACAGTGGTTACGCGAATACGGCCGGTCGGCTTTAATGGATTATCTCTTCCAGAAAAGTATGTGGACAGCGTAAGGATAGATCCAAAGCATCCAAAAATTAAAAAAATAAAATACGAAAAGGCAAAAGCCGCGTTGGGACAGTATAAGGACGATAAAGACGCTGTTCCGGAGAGTGAAGCCTTAGAGATGCTTCGCCGTTTTGCTGCTGAAGATTTCCGAAAAGGAATCGATCAGCCAACAGCAACTTATGATGTGGACTTTGTTCTCTTAAAGAACACAGAAGAATATAGAGACATTGCAAATCTGCAAACTATCCGTGGTGGAGATACGATCACCGTTGAGCATGCGCTCGACGGATTTTTTGTATCCGCCAGGTGCGTACAGTTTGAGTACAATCCACTAACTGGAGAGTATGTGTCCATGCGTCTTGGAAATATTAAAGAGTCACTTTCTGAGACACTCACAACATCAAGAGATCTCGAGGCTCTGCGCGAGGAGCAACAAGCTATACAGCATAGCTATATGGATGTAGTTTCAAAGGAAATCGAGAAGACGTGGAGAAATGAAGATGGGTACAACTACGAATTAAAAAAAGAAAACCCCTTCGATCTCCCCGCTGGATACTATTCCTTTAATGCTCCAATTGATCAGAACCCAACAAAGGTTATAGGTATAAGCGCAGGCTCACTCGTTATTTCAAATAGACGTCAGAGTGATGGAAAGTGGAATTTCCGCACCTTTGGAACCGGAGAAGGCTTTACGGCCGATCTTATCCGCGCCGGGATGCTACAGGGCGGTGCGGTCAAGTGGAATCTTGAAACTGGCTATCTAAACATTGGTGACAAGCTCATCTATGATCCTGAAACCGGAGAGCTTCGCTTTGCCTCCGGATCCATCACGATGGGGAGCTTAGATAGCGATACGCAAGAAAAGATTCAAGGTGCCTACGACTCGACGAAAGAGCTCGAACGTGGCTATACCGAGATCAAAGAGGGTGAGGCGCGTTTTGTCACGAAAACGGCGCTTGGTACGGTCGGGGAGACCAGCATCAACGGCTATAACATCACGACCGGCGCAATCCGATCGCAAAATGGTGCGACGAATATCGACCTTAATGGCGCAAACTTTAACTTTGGTTATGGCTCGATGACCTATACACCGACAGATGGCCTCCGTATCGGTGGAGACCGCTTTTATATGACGTCTGATGACAAGTGCTTTGCGATCCACTCACGCGAGTGGGCGAACGGGCGTCTTGGTGGATTTCGCGGGACAACAAACCCGAGCGGTCAAACGTCCGGCGTCATGCTCTATGCATCGCATGGCTTTAATCTTGCTATCGGCACGCAACTTGATCAGGGCGATAGCAACTATAAGCAGCACATCATCTTTTATCACACATCGCAAGGACCATGGTCTGAGGTGCGAGAAGATATGATTGTCAAGGCAAAGTTGTGGGCTGTAACCGGCGCAATGATACGAGCAACAGAAATGGCATCAAGCTCCGATATACGTCTTAAAAAGGATATCAAGCCATGGGATGTGAAGGCGCTTGACGCACTAAAAAACACGGACTTTATCCGCTACAAATGGAAAAACAAGCGCGACGACGAGGAGCATTACGGCGTTATCGCACAGTCAATACCACTGGCGCAGTCTAAAGGCGCAGATGGATATCTGGCGGTTGATGGCTACACGATGGAGTGTGTCACGGCGAAGGCCGTAGTGGAGCTAGCAGAAGAAGTGGATGCAATAAGGAAAGAAAATGCGGAGTTGAAACAAGAGCTTAAAGAATTAAAGGAGGCTATCAATGACCTTATCAAAAGACGCTAAAAAAATCTCATTCGTGCAGATAAATCCCATGGCCGCAGGTGGCGGGAATGTTTCCTTTGTCGCAGATGGCAAAGAATGCGACGCATCCCTTGGCGATATTCGAGAAGAGGCGGACAATCTGTTAAATGCTTTGCCGGGTCTTAGAAGCCTTGAGCAAAAAGAGATCGCAGCATTGAAGGAAGAAAAACAGGAAGCAGTCGCTGAAGCAGACGCGGAGCGCAAAAAGGCTATGGCCGCAGAAGAGAAGGCGCGTATTGCCGAAGCTACCTTAAAGCGCGCGCAGAATCACTTGGCAGAATTGCTGACCGGCGAAGCTGGAAAAGAGATGACGGACGACATGGCGGCGATGTATCCGGAATTGCAGGACGGTATCTCCATTGATGCTGGCGATTACTATCGAGAGGTTGGCGGAAAGGTGTTGTACCGCGCAAAGAAAGATATGGTATATGACCACGCTACCATGGCACCGACCGGAGAGCACGGAAGCGAGTATTGGATTGGCAGTGGCATAACGGAAGAAAAGCCAAACACTGGCGCATTCAAGTACCCGAAGGGAACGGAAAAAGAGTACATGGGCACCATGTACTATGCGTGCGTTGATACCAACGACGAGCCGTCAGTTGGCTACCCAACATGGGATTTACTCGATAACAAACCGCAAAATTAGAGCCGCATCCTGCAGCGGCATAAAAAGTGAAGACCTAACCGACGCCTCGCGACCTTTCCTCCCGCGGGGCGTCATGCGTTAGGAGAAGAAAGGAAGATGCGATGGAACAAGACAAAGCTACTCTTGAAGTAGTAGGCGCACGGGTACAGCGCCATGAAAATGTGCTCACTGAGCATGAGAATCGCCTGCGCGATCTGGAGAGACACTACTCGGCAGACGACGAGTGGCGCCGAGCGACGGACAAAACGCTGACCGCGATCAATGCAAAGCTTGAGACCTTAGTTTCTGCGGATGGGAAGACATACAACACGGTGAAGGTCGCAGTTATCACGACTTTCGTCAGCTCCATCATCGGATATATCGTAGGCGTGATGCTTCGATAGAGTGATTTCTTCGCAGAGCGCACCAGACACGCGATATGGCGTTTTTGCCTGCGAGGCATGTAACGGGGACATGGGATGGCGCGCAAAACGCTCAAAACGGGCGCCTAGTGGCGTCGTTTTTTATGGATTTTTAAGAAATAAGAAAGGAGAGAGTATGGCGGAAGTACAGAAATCAGCATTCGTTCCGGCGGCAATTCATGCCCAAAATGGCCGGATCCCGGATCTTTTTGTGACCAGCGGTGAAGTCGGTGTACGTGGATACGCGGCACGCTTTTTTAATGTGACTGGCGAACTCATTAAACCGAGCTCCACGCAGACCTTGACCTGCTACGCGCTGAATTTGACCACGGAGAAAGCGTACTACACCGAGGGAACCTATACGGATGGCACGTGGTACATCGAAGTGCCAAGGCAGGCGGTCGAGAGTGATGGACGTGTGGCGATCCAGCTCGCGCTAAAAGAGGGTGACAATGCGCTTCTTATTACCGATACATCGGTCGTTGACGTGCATGACTTTTTAGGTGGCGATTCCTCCCGACCATTGAATGCGGATAACGGGATCCTCATGGACTACAAAAAGCTCCATGCACAGGCAGAAGCAGCTGCGGCGGCCATAGATGCCGTGACCGCAGCGGCAAATCGAGCGGATGCACTGCAAAAGCAGGCCAGAGAAGACATCACTAAAATTGAGGCAAAAGAGGCCTCCCGAGACAGTGCTGAGAGCGCTCGTGTAAGCGCTGAGAGCGCAAGAGCATCGGCGGAGAGCACTCGAAAGGCACAAGAAGAGGCGCGCGTGCGTGCAGAAAGCGGACGTGTAAGCGTCGAGAGTGCTCGAGTATCGGCAGAAAAGAGTCGCGCTATCGCAGAATCTGCTCGGGTAGGGGCGGAGAGTTCTCGTGTCACGGCGGAGAAAGCACGCGCCGATAAAGAGACCGCTCGCCAGAGCACAGAAAGTGCACGTGTGGAGGCCGAGAAGAAGCGTGTCACGGCAGAGAATGCACGAGTAAGTGCTGAGAGTAGTCGTTCCTCGCAGGAGAGCACGCGACAGGCGAACGAAAACACCAGAAAGACGCAGGAAAGCGCTCGCCAAAGTGCCGAGTCGTCCCGTGTAAGCGCGGAAGAAAAACGCAAGCAGACCTTTGCCGGCTGGAACAAGACTATGGAAGGGATTATCCCACAAGCCAGCGAGACAGAAGCCGGCGTCGTAAAGGCAAAAGGGACTGCACAGGAGAGCACGCCTTATACCGTTCCCTCCATGGGCATTTTGAACGAAGAGCTTCAAAAGGCAGGGAAGGTCAAGAGCGTTAATGGGATGACGGGGGAAGTGACGGTTCCTTCATATACGCTCCCACAGGCGACGGAAGAGGAGCTGGGTGGGGTAATTCTACGACACCATGTTATTCCGGAAGAGCCTTCAATTATGAGCAATGATAATCGTGTTCCCACTATGTCCTTTATGGCGACTGCTTTACCTTCATCGGCGACAAACAATAATGCCGGTTTGGTGAAAATTCTTGAGAACATCAGCTCTTCGCTCTACTCCCAATATCAAGGAACAGCGGCAGGCGTGTCGTATGTGGATAACGCCTTAAAGAGTTTTGAGGTCGGTGTCCATGCACAGCTGGCGCTCAAGCAAGACAAAATCAAAATCGTGACCACGGAACCAACGGCATCCTCCACGGCAAGTGATCCTGAGGGGACGATCTACTTTAAGGTGTAGGGGGTGGTGTGATGGCTGAATACATGACCTATGAGCGGATGATGTATCTTGCGAAAAAGATGGGGTTAAAGGTTGAGACACCGACAAAAAATTCCCCATATTACGTCTATAGCGCGAGTGGATACTCCCCGCTTTACATAGATGAAACGCTTGGCTATCCAACAGAACTTAAAGTTGGTCAGTGGGGCACATCGGAAAGCGGAGACTATGGATGGAGGTATAACAATGACGATTATGCCTATTTTGTATACCGTTCAAACAGTGGCTATCCTTATGGGCTAAGACTTGACAAAGAATCCTTGCAAAGAGCAATCGCACAATACCCGGATGTACCGCCAATCCCCTTCTTTGTCGGCACAAAACGTGTAAATAAAGCCATTTGTAAGGTGGGGGGGGGTACTCAAAACCGTGCAGAATATCTATATCAAGCAGAATGGCCAAATCAAAAAGCTTATGTAACGATTGTGAGGCGGCAGGATGAGTGAATATATGACACTTGAGCGATTGAAAGAACTTAGTTTCGTAATCGAAAAAAGAACAGATACCGCAAAGTGGGAAAAACCGGTTTATCCTTTGCTGGCGGACGGCACATTCGGCGAAGCAGAAGCACCCGTGCAGGATCGATTCTATACAGAAGACCGTGACTATTTTGAGAGAAGTGGAAGAACGTCCATTTATTGCTACAAGTCAACGACAGGCGAGAACTATGGCAGTTTTGATAAAGTTTTTTACCGCAATGCTGCAAATGGGACAATCGAAGCCAGGCCAGAATGGTTCGACCAAACAAAGGTGCGAGTTTTTCAGTCTGGGACAAATAAAGTAGAGTATGACAAATATCAGAGACAGAATTATATTTTTCTTGGCGATGGTGGCATTGTGGGACTTCAACTTGGCGAGTATTCCGTACCGAACTTTAACAGGCTGTACATGAGGTACGATCAGCACTCAAAAAACTATCAAAATATCGTATTCTTTGAAAACAAGCCATACGGTTCTTACAAGTACACAAAATGGACACTTGGCTATGCAACAGAGAGCGAACTCCTTGCCGCATACAACCCACCGCCGCGATTTCCCGCCATTTTCGTCGGCGCAAAGCGCATCGGTGGCCTATGGGTTAAGCAAGGCCAACAGCTGGTGAAGCCATCCGGAGTGTATCTTAAGCAGAATGGGGCGGTAAAAAAGCTGTAGAAAATGCTAAAGCGTGGTGTATGTATGCACCGCGCTATTTTTATGCCCGAAAGGAGGACGCAATGAAAGTAATTGATATATCCAACCACAACGGAGCTATAAATTGGAGCAAGGTTAAATCCAACGGTATTGGCGGGGGGGTGATTAGGGCAAGTTATGGTTGGTATAACCCTGACCCGTATTTTGCCCGCAACGTCAAAGAGGCCGAGGCACATGGCTTGCCGTGGGGCGTGTACCACTATACCTACGCTACTACCATGAGCGAGGCACGGCAAGAGATTTACGGTTATCTTAACGCCCTGAGAGGACTTAAACCGACATTACCCGTAGTTATCGATACCGAGGACGCCGACGGGTGGAGAAGCAAGAATGGCGACCCGTCATGGCAAGTTATTGCCGACATGTTGGTAATGCAACTGCAAGCCATTGAGCGTAACGGATATTACGCTATGTGGTACGCGTCAAAGTCATGGGCACAAAACTTGTACGCCAAGCGTCCTGAGTTAAAAAAGTACGACCTATGGCTAGCACACTGGGGCGTTGCAAAACCGAGTATGCCTTGTGGGCTTTGGCAGTACACGTCAAGTGGCGGCAAGTACGGGGACGGCATCGATACGTCAGACCTTAACATAGCATACGTTGACTACCCGACTGTCATTAAGACTAACGGACTTAACGGATGGCCAAAACAGGCAGTAAAGCAAAAGCAGGAGGAGAGTAAAATGCTAAAAGACAAAAGCGTGATGGTTTGCTACAAAAATGACGGCGATTATGCCAATGCGATCGCCCTATTAAACGGCCTGACTGGTCTTTGTAAGTCGGCAACACTAATCAAAGGGGACAATCCGTTTAATGGATTTTTTACTATCCAAGTCGGTGGGGCGGCCATTAAAGGAGCAGATAAGGTGTTAACGGGCAAGGATAGACGAGAGGTCTTGATTAATATTGGCAAGTTTTTAGAGGAGGTGGAAAAATGAGCAATAAAACATACGACGCGTTGAAACTGATTGTACAGATTATCATGCCGGCCGTAATCACTTGCATTGGTGTAGTGGGTAAGGCTACGGGGTTTGAGCATACCGAGATCATACTAACTATCCTAGGCGCTATCACGGCGTGTGCAGGGACAATCCTCAAGGGCTATCATGATAGCTATATGGCGGATAAAATCATACTAAAAAGCAACCTGTACGAATAGTGCTATAATATATACACCGATTAAAAAGACCGGCACGATCCGCCGGCCGAAAGCGCTGTCGGGGAAAAAAGAGGCCGTCCAAATTGGGCGGCCTTTTTTTGTGGTAATTTTGTGGTAATTGGGTTTCAAAACTGCCTTTTCTCGTATCCTATTATGGACAGAGAGGTAGATAAAACCGCTAAAAATAGC
Source organism: Murdochiella sp. Marseille-P8839 (assembly GCA_019753405.1). Lineage (GTDB taxonomy): Bacteria > Bacillota > Clostridia > Tissierellales > Peptoniphilaceae > Murdochiella. The sequence continues at coordinate 198,066 of JAIKLF010000003.1, forward strand.
CATTTCTGTAATTGCTAATAATAGCTATTTTCTATCCGTTCTCACTGGGGGACAAGGGGTCGCAGGTTCAAATCCTGTCACTCCGAGTAGACGCGATGGGAACGTTGAAATTTAGACGTTTTAAAAATGAATGATACTACTTTGATATAAAAAAAGGAAAGGGGCGGTTTACCGCTCCTTTCCTTTTTTGGGTCGCTATTTATTTGTTCGGGAAGCCAATGGGTAGCTGAATCTGCGCTGCTATTTTTTCTGATCGAATTTCTCCATTTGCGATTTTGTACTCCATTACAATTTCTTCTGTTGCGGGAGTTAAATGTTCACCTTTAATAACATAGATACGGTCGCACAGTTTTTCTATATCCGTATAGTTGTGAGATATCAAGAGAATTGTTTTACCAGCTTTTTTAAGATCGTGAATAACGTTTCTGATCTCTTTATAGGTGTGGAAATCCAAGGCATTAAAAGGTTCATCAAGCAAAAGAATCTCTTGATTTTCCATAAAAGCTTGCGCGATACCAAGCTTCTGTTTCATACCAAGTGAATAACCTTTTACTTTTGTTTTATCCGTATAATCCAGTCCAACCTTGTTCATTGCGTCAATAATCTGCGCATCGCCAATTTCGCCACGAATAGCCGCCAGATACTTCAGATTTTGAAAACCGGTGTAGATATCAACGAAGCCTGGGGAATTAATAAATACGCCCATATTCTCCGGAAAATCGGTTTTGTCTCCAAGTTTTTTCCCCCTGATATATACCTCACCGCTATCCGCTTTCAAAAAGCCGCTAATAATCTTAAACAATACGGATTTTCCGCTTCCATTACTTCCAATCACTCCCACTGTTTCACCTTTTTGGACGGACAGACAAATGTTCCTCAACACGGTCTTATTTCCGAATTTTTTGGTGACATTTTTTAGTTCAATGTATGAATTCATTGTTTACCTCCACTAAATTATTGCGTAATTCTTTCTTTACCAAACTTGAGTAAATATAGGCTTAACACGAGCACTATACTGGAAAGGATGAGCGTGCGAATTTCTATTGCGGCAAAGATTTTTTGCTCTTCAAAGAATCTTGCTGTTGAAGACATCCCAAGTGGCCACCATTCCGAGAATTGCCTTGGAGTGACCGCAAGAACGTTCCCCACTACAATTAGGCTAAACGCTGCAAGCGTACTTCGGCTGATATTGAACACAATCAGAAACAGAAGATACTGGATAAAGCAGTCCATAAATTTCAAAAAACAAAGCATTGCGGATAATTTCAAAGCGATTGTGGCGTCTTTATTTCTTGAAAAAAGATATCGAGCTGCAGGGAAAAGAAACAGTATTATGCAATATATGGCTACGAATAATCCGCCGATGCAAAGGTGGGCGCCCATCAACTTTCGCTTGGTCACTGCTCTTATGGGCACAAAAGCGGATTGCTCACTCACTGCGTTTTGTATGAAGGAAGCAAGCAGATAGACAGGGGCTCCATTAAGAATAAGCATCTCAATAAATGGAATGGGTTGCAGATAGCCGATTCCATGGCCGGAGTAGAATTCCAGCACCCACATTTCATTAAATGGTACATCTCCAATTTGGATATATTTGTAAATACTAACCAATCCTATCACACCAATCACGATTCCTATGTTTTTCCAGGTCATGATTTGGCGCAGATAATACCCCGGCATTCCCCTAAGCCCCGTAGGCTTTATGGTTATAAATGGACAAAATCTAATGGTGATCAGGATCAATAGTACAAGCACTGCTACAGCGGAGAGTGTGATATACACCCCATGTTCTGAAATAAAGTTATGATGGAGCAACAATAGGTAATTGAATGTGGGAATCGGAACAGTTACCAATAAAGAAATTTTTATTGATAAGGCGGCAAGAAGATACATGATGAAGATCATCATCAGTGTTCCTTTTTTACTAAGGAAATGCCTTATCCATAGTAATAAGCCGCTGCTGATCCATACTCCAGCGAATTGCCATAAGATTAAGGCGAAAAAACAGGTTATCGGACTTTCAAAGTGCTTCATCAGTACCGGAAATAGTTCCTCATTTGCAACACTTGTCGAAGAAACCCATCCAGAGATATTTTGCAAGCCAATACCCGAAAGCAATATTCCAGCCAATTCTGCCATGATCAGTAGTGCTGAAACAAAACCAAGAGCGATCCATTTTCTCGTAAAATAAGTTGAATATCTCGTAAACCTGCAGATAAATATTTCTGAATCGTCGTCCAGAACAGGGAAGAGACACACTAACATCAAAGGTAAAAATCCATATAACACAAAGTAGTGATCCGAGATAGAGGATACGAAATGCAGTGTGCAAGAAAGGCGAGCATCTCTTCCCGAAAAAGCAAATAAAAAGCTGATGAATACAAGGAATATGATTTTGGCTTTACCTATTCGAGATAGGTATACGCGGATCATTTGATTCATACCGTCACTCCCGAACTTTCGTTTTTTTGACCTTCGATTCCACTAGACCGATGCTACAAATAAATATTATTAATAGTAATGGTCCGACAATAAAAGATGAAGCTGTAATCACCTTAGCGCTTACGGAAATCGGACGATAGGCAGTTGTAAGACGATAGGCTGGCATCCCAATCACAGACAACACAAAGTTTTCTACAATGTAATATACAAATGGCCCTGTCATAATGATGAAAATGTTGTCGATATACATGGAAAGGACGTAACCCATAGACATGATCAGAATGCCTATAAAACCCCTCCAAATCGAAAGAACAACAGCATACAATAACGGTGTTTTTTCATATACGGTTTGAAAAATATGTGCAATCTGCATTGCGGATGGATTCGTTGGAGTTGTCAGTATAAGCGCAGAGAAGGCAGAGATGATATTTGGAATAAATAGTATCAGGAATGCGCCGATAGCCTGTGCTATCCATTTTGCGAAGAGATATCTTGGAAGGAAAACTCTTGCAGAAACATACGAGATGTAATTATTTTTTCTTTCAGAATATAGGCTCCAGCTTAGGGGAAGTACCACAACGATGGGAAAAATAAAATCGAATAACTCTGTGCCAATTTCCCATGCGTCTATTTTATAGCTTGTACTCCATGCAGAGTATAACGTGCAGGTTAAGATACTCAATGCTATGGAACAAAAAATAATCGTTGTAAAAAGAGGGTATTTAATTTTCTTCATTTCTAAGTTGATCAAGCGTTTCATTGCGAGTCTCCTTTCTTTACACACTCAGCATACAAACGCTTGATAAACTTGACTTTACGATAACCTTAATTCTAGCTTAAACCTACCGCCGGTTTGGCTAGCAGTAGGTTGCAGAGATCTTGATTTTTATATTTTCATCAACTTTTCCTGTCTAGTGATATTTTAAAGGTCGTACCGTTTCCTTCTTCACTTTCTACCGTTACTTCACCACCATTTGCGGTAATTGATTCTTTGGCTATTGCCAAACCTAAACCTGTTCCAATGGTTTTTCTTGAATCGAGACCTCGATAGTATCGATCAAAAATATGATCGACATCCTTTTGAGAAATTCCAATCCCATTATCCTGTATCAAAAGATCGACTTTGGTGGGAAGCCAGTTAACGCTGATTTGCACAGTAACAGCCGCCTGATTGTGAACAAAGGCATTGCAAATGATGTTGACAATAGCTCTTTGTAGCAGCTTTTCATCTGCGACAATCTCTCCGGCTTGGCTTTCATGATAATCAAAAACAATGCTATCCTTGGGCTTCTTGAGGACGATAGCCGCCTCAATACACGATTCTATTAGCCTGATGAAATGAATCGGCTTCTTATTCAAAATGGCCTTTCCTTCTATCAATGCTTGGCTAAGTTTCAAATCATCGAGCAAGCTCTCTATAGTTTGCTCTGCCATCAGCATCTGCTCTGCGTATGCTGCAACTTCATTTCGGCTATACTCATAATCTTTTGAAGAAAGCATTTCCGCATACCCGCGAATTGATGTAAGAGGTGTCTTAATATCATGAGAAATATTAGATATCCATTGTACTCTGAGTTGATTATTTTCATTCAATCTATGTTCAAGCCTATCAATGCTTAAAAAAACATCGTTGTATAGATTGTTGATTTCAGTGGTAGTGCCAACACGTTTATCCATTCCTACACTTTGAATTTTGTCTATCACCATCGAGGTAGGCAATGCAATTTTTTTTGAAAAACGTCTCGACAACATTATTATGATCAGGATAGACACAAAAGAAAAGATAGCGATACAGACTAGAATTGTCTGACTAAGCGAGCCCTTAGCTGAGTAAGAATACTTTGTTACAACATCACTACTGCATCCAATCAATAGGATAGAGTCATTTTCATATTCACTAGCGTAGAGAGTGTAGCCATTAAGTCGATCTGAAGATAGCGTGTAATCGATCAAATCAAATGTCGAATATTTGGTGGGAATATCCGTAGGTGTATTTTCTTGAAAAATCACTCTGCCTGAACTATCTACGATTTGCATCCAGGAATTATATTTTTCAAGGAGAGTCAACCCTTCTTTATCTAAACCAAACTCTTTGTCTGATCCTTTATCGATATGTAGATACATTTGCTGGACCAGATATCGCGGCTTAGCAAGGTCAACATCTCTATCGAAAAAGAGTAGTGAAAAGATAATGAGAAATATCGTGAGCGCCACACCTATAACTGCAATGATAATCGTTTTTCTATACTCATGTGCGATTAACTGACTAATTGTTTTCTTTTTCGTTGTAAAAAACATATCCTAGACCTTTTATTGTTTTTAAGAATTGTGGGTTCGATGGATCTTTTTCTATCTTTTCGCGCAACCTTCGTATATGAACCATAACGGTGTTGTCGTATCCATCAAAGGAAGTTCCCCAAACATGTTCAAGAATCTGGTTCTTGTTCAATGTTCTATTTCTATTTTGAATAAAGTACTCCAGCAATAGATATTCCTTTGCTGTAAGTGGTAGCTCTTGACCATTTTGAAACAGCATTTTTTTATCTAGATTAACAATGTTGTTGCCAAATGTAAAAGAGCTTTCATTGCTTGACTGTTTTGTGTAATATTCTTGTCTTAGCAGAATATTTTTTATTTTGGCCAGCAGTTCCTTGGGTGAAAATGGCTTGCTAATAAAGTCATCGCCACCAACAGCATAAGAAATCAATTTATCAGATTCATCGGATTTCGCGGATAAGAACAGGATGGGAACCATAGAGTGCTTCCGAATCTGCGTACAAATTTGAAAACCATCCATGTCCGGCAGCATAATATCCAGCACAACGATGTCCGGGAAAAAACCATTCATTGCTTCAATGGCTTCTTGCCCACAAGAGCAAGCTACAAGATTGTGGTAACCTTCTTTTTTAAGAAGAGTTTCTAACATAGTTAATATCCTCTGGTCGTCATCCACGAGAAGAATTTTCTTATCATATATACTTTCAAACATAGTGAACTCCTTTGGGTAACATAAAAAATACACCAATAGTACGAGTAAAACTACAATTTTCTCAAAGCATGATCGGTATATTCACAGGAATTATATCCTAACATCAAAAACTTTCGCTGGTGTTCGATAACTGTTTGACGTCTGTCCGTATTCTTAAATTTAAGAGAATGAATACTCTGCATATATTATATGCGCGAGCAAAGATAGAGCAAATGAAGAGGCATCTAAATGAGTCGCAGTACACCTGAATTAAGAGAACTGGCTTGAACTGGCAAATGCTATTGGCATAATATCCAAGCAAGGTAAAAGCGATGGTACAATGACCCCTCAGTTTATTGCTTGTGATTTTGAAATGTGAAATGATGCGGAATCTAGGTGCGAAGTGTTAAAATTTTTTCAGTTCAAGAATGAAAATTCAAAATGAACCAGAGGAACCGGAGAGTAACGATGAGCAACTCAGAACGATTCCTTAAGTTAAGATTAAGGAGGATTAATCGTGGATAGTATACAGGAACAATTATTGTTTACCACATTGAGAATTGAATGTTTTGATTGCAGTAATAGGCTATATTCAATGGGAACAGGTTTTCTACTTCAAAGACCGGTTGATAAAGATAAGAGCAAGATATATCTTGTCACTAACAAGCATGTGCTAGAAGACGCAGAAGCAATTAGAATAACATTTACCAAGAACAGAGATGGAAATCCAGATATTGGTAATACGCTTAATATCCCTATAAGTGATAGTCAAAAATGCATCGTTATGCACCCAAATCCTAAAATTGATGTTGCAATTCTTGAATGTACAGGGCTTTTTAATCTATTTCCAGATCAGTTGTATTTTAAAGCCGTATCATACGATATGCTGGCGGATTTTACTGAATCCGAGTTATCAGTGGCGGAGAATGTTTATTTTGTTGGATATCCAGAGGATAGATATGACAAAACGAACAATCTACCACTAATTAGAACAGGGCTTATATCGAGCCATCCCAAACTTGACTACAATGGAGATCCGGTCTTTATAATTGATGCGCAAGTATTTCCCGGATCCAGCGGGAGTCCCGTCTATATTGATCTAACATATGAGAACTTTAAAAATGGGCAAATAGTGATAGGAAACAAAAAAATAAGGTTGTTAGGTATTGTTTCACAGACAATGGTTCGAAATAATCAGTTGCAGGCGGTTCCGACGGGTGCAGCTTATGCTACACAAGAGGTGCTTGGTTTAGGAATTGTTTTTAAGTCTACGACGATAAAAGAATTAATTGATAGTATGCCGACAGACAATTGATATCTTCTGCACGCCCATCAGGTGTTCAAATCAAGACAGTGAGAACGCAAAACCATCTCTATCGTCTTGTCTTCACATGAAAAAACCGCTTGAAACCAATGGCTTTAGGCGGCTTTTTGGGTTGAGGATTTGTTCGTTATTGTTCGTTTTGTTCCCGTTTTTCTCTGCTATCCGTGTGGCGAAGATATGACGAAAGCCATAAAGAGAGCAAGTCATGATAAGCGTTATAAGCAATAGTTTATTTTAGATGATTTCTACTTCCATGCTTCCATATCTGCCGAATCTGTCTTTCGCATCTTCTCGTTAGTCGCTTTCTTATTGCGAATTTGTTTTAGCCGGTTATCTTTTGAATTTAGACCATCAATGTGAACAAAAAGGTCTGTTTTTATAGGTCGCGATAATGCGTCTAAAATGAAATCTATTCCTTCTCTACGTGCCAGTTTCGCAGCGGGAACAAAATCGGAGTCGCCGGCTATTAAGACAATCTGCTCCACTTGTTTTTTATAGGCCAACGAAGCAATATCGACGCCGATTTTCATATCGACTCCTTTTTGCTTTATCGTTAATTGAAAATCTTGCTCACATAAATCATCAACAGTGCGTTCTTTTGAAAGAAGCCTTTTTGTAGCCTCGTAATTTAAGTTATACACTATCTCAGAATCTGATAGCCTCCCTAAACGAAGAGCAACTTTTCTTTGCTTTGTTAGCTCTTTAATAAATCGAGACATCCATTCACTATTTGGAGTTTTTCCCAAATCAACTGTTTTTCCGAGAAGTGGGTGATAAACCTTCTTATCACTTGGTGGACAGTCATAATAAAAGATTCTATATAGGTCAGAATATAAATCAGGATCGCTGTGTTGTTTTAAGTGCCTTTTGCAATAACTAACCAATTCACGAGCGCTTTCTTCCGGTGTTTTACTTCCGAATTTTGGGATAGCGACTTTTCGATAGTATCCGCCATCAACCAGTATTGCCGTTTTCATTATCCACCCCCTTAAAAAAATCCTTGGATTCGGCACATCCCATATAGTGGGAGGCGTACTACCAAGGATTACTATCAAGTATTGCCAAGCCATATGCTTGACTTAAGGCCATGATAGCAATCCAATTTCTATTTTTCAAGTACTATATATAGTTGTTATTATGTGACTTATGCTTTTAAACGTTGAAATCTCACAATTTTACAATGTCGATAAAACTTGGATTTTCAACGTTTCACCGCTTTTTCGGATGATACGCGCCGACGTACTCACCGATGATCTGGATGCCGTGGTTCTCCACTTCTCTGTTACTATAGACAATAGGACCATATTCACTGTTGCACGGCTGTAGGACGAGCGAATCATCTCGTTTATAAACCTTCTTCAGGGTAGCCTCATCATCAATCAAGACAGCGGCAATTTTCCCATCCTCTACATCTTGGGTTTTCTTCATCAGCACGATATCGCCGTCGTGGATTTCTGCGTCGATCATGCTATCACCTTTGCAGATTAGGGCAAACTCTCCATCCATATGTTCCGGGTCGATGTTGACGTATCCCTCAAAGTTCTCTTCCGCCCAAATTGGCGCTCCGCAGGCAATGGTGCCGAGAATGGGAAGTGAGCGAACCTTGCGTGTCGAGGTCAGAGCAAGATTTTCTTGCACAATTTGGTTGTTTTCTTCCTCGATGAGTGCGGACTTATTGATATCAAAAAAGTTAGCGAGAGCTTGTATCTTACCCATTCTTGGAATGGCAATTCCTTGCATCCATGTGTTGAAGGTTTGTGGTGATACACCAACTGTTTTGGCTATTTCAGCCTGCGTTTTTCCCGCAGCCGCTACGAATTTGCGAAGATTCGTTGAAAACACTTTCTTTTGATTGATTTCTTCCATGTTTACATCCCTCCGTAAGCAAAGTATATAATTCTATTTGATTTTTATCAATAACAGTATGCAATAAACGAACTTATATCAAAATATATTTGATTTACAGTGCATAACGTATAAAGAAAGAAGGCAATAAGAAAAGCGCAATATAAATTAAAATGACACCCTCCCTCTCCATTTTGAAACCTTTTGGAACACAAGATCTGCTATGATGAAAAAAAGACCCGAAATGTTTTGTCCAAAGGAGGGGGTCATGCGCCCGATACTTTATATCGTTATCCCATGCTACAACGAGGAGAAGGTTCTGCCGGTGACGTTGCCGCTTTTTCGTGCGCAGCGAAACAAGATGGTGGAAGAGGGAAAAATTGATCCGAAAAGCCGTCTTCTTTTTGTCAACGATGGCAGCAAGGATGCGACATGGTCCTTTATTCAACAGGCGGCACAAGAATACGAAGAGGTGGAAGGCATTTCGCTCAGTCGCAATCGGGGACATCAGAATGCACTTCTCGCAGGGCTGATGGAGGCGAAAGAGAAAGCGGACATTACCATTTCCATTGACTGCGACGGTCAGGACGACCTATCCGCCATGGATGAGATGGTGGATGCGTATCGGGACGGCTGCGACATTGTCTATGGCGTACGGAAAAAACGGGATACCGACACCTGGTTTAAGCGCACCAGCGCACAGACATTTTATAAACTTTTGCGCTGGATGGGCGCGGATGTCGTGTATAATCATGCGGATTATCGCTTGGTATCCAAGCGTGTGTTGGATGAATTTTCGGATTTCCGGGAAGTGAATATCTTTTTGCGCGGTATGTTTCCCTTAGTCGGTTTTCGCAGCACCAGTGTTTACTATGATCGAAACGAACGCCTGGCGGGCGAGAGTCACTATCCGTTGCGTAAAATGCTGGCACTCGCCTTTGACGGCGTAACAAGCCTTAGCGTAAAACCGATTCGTCTTATTACGGGATTTGGGCTTCTCATCTCGTTATTGAGCTTTCTATTGATTATTTGGGTGCTGATTTCGTACTTTACCGGAAATAGTGTCTCCGGCTGGTCCAGCACGGTGCTTTCCACAGCACTTCTTGGCGGGATACAACTCATCTGCTTAGGTGTCATCGGTGAATATGTGGGCAAGATCTATCTGGAAACCAAGCGTCGTCCGCGCTATATCATTGCGGAGCGCACAGAAGAGATAAGAAAGTCGAGTTTTTTTGAGAAAGAAGAATCTCAGGAAACACAGAGAAGAGAGAGCCACGGCAACAACAGGTTATCCCATTCTCCCGATAATGAAGGAAACGATCACCATGACCTCGATGAATAAAGCCAGAAACGAATCTTCTCTTTCGGAAGAGTCTCGGATTTCGGAAATAACAACGCCTTCGAAAATGCCATCGCAAAGATTGCGTCAAGGCATGGCTGCGGTGTATCTTCTGCTTGCCGCCGTGCTGTTGATTACGCTATGTTCCAAATCGTCACCGCTCTATCCGCTCAATGACTGGGTAGATGCCAATTGCTTCTTTACCGTTGGAAAATCCATGTTAAGTGGACTTCTGCCGTATCGCGACCTGTGGGAACAAAAGGGGCCGTTTTTGTATATGCTCCATGCCGTTGCCGCCATGCTTTCGTATCGCACCTTTTTCGGCGTATATCTGTTGGAAATCGCTGCAGCATTCGGTTTCCTATGGTATAGCTATCGCGCTTGCCGTGTATTGACGGAAAAATCGATGGTGCTTGTTATTCTTCCTTTGATGGGCGCACTCGTTTTTTCATCACGACCTTTTGCACATGGGGACAGTGTCGAACAGCTGGCTTTGGCACCGCTTGCCTATGCGCTTTATCAGGGGCTATTGGTGGTGGAACGAAAAAAACCGATGCGCTTTGGTCAAGCCGTCGTGATCGGAATCACTTCGGGCATGGTGTTCTGGAGCAAATACACGCTGGTAGGCCTTTATATCGGCTGGATTTTCATGGTGGCGTTTGTCACGGTGAAAGAGGCCGGCATCGGTGCTTTGCTTCGCCTGTTTGGCGGAATTCTTGTCGGTCTTCTGCTGATTACCGTTCCTATCTTGCTTTATTTTCTTCTGCAAGGAGCGCTTTCGGATCTCGTTCAGGGCTATTTTGTCGACAACCTGTTTTCCTATTCGCGTGTCGATGGGGAAGGAAATTCGCTGTTTTCCAACCTGAAAACCGGTTATGGGATTGCCAGGGCAACGCTCGGTCTTGTGTTCAGCATGGGGGCGCTTGGCCTATTTTGGTGCTTGATTTATCGTCCTTTGCGCATCTTTCTTCATTTGTTGCTTCAGGCGTTTTTTTTGCTGTTCTTTATCTATATTGGTGGACGATTTTATGTTTACTATGCGCTGCCACTCTCTGTTTTTGCCTGCATCGGATGTGCCGCACTGGTTGAATGGTCAGCTGTCTTTTGGCAACGCGTTTTCGGGAATCGCAGGGGAGTATCGACGGAAACGTCGCAAGAGAACAGGACTCAGGAAAGGCGTGGCGAGCGAAAAGCGCTTTCTTCTTTCGTTCAGGCCGGCCTATTGACCTTGGCCTTCGCTGTTGGCTATGCTACGTTTTTCTCGCCGAATGCCTATTTGCGGGGTACCATTCGCGAAGACATGCCTCAATATCGCTTTGCGCAGCAGATCCGGAAAAAAGAACATCCGACGCTTCTGAATTATGGCTTTTTGGATGGCGGTTTTTATACAGTGACCGGAATTGTACCGAATGTACGCGCATTTTGCCGATTGAATCTTCCTTCTTCGGAAATGGAACAGGAGCAGGAGGATGCTATTCGTGAGGGATGTGTCGATTTTATCGTCACAAGAGGAGAAGAGCGGGAATTTCCCGGTTACCGGCTTATTGACCGTGCGGACTTTTTCTTTGAAGCGCCGCAGCATTATGCGCTGTATGAAAAACAATGAGACTTTGTGAACCTGTTTTTTAGAATAGAGCGGGTAAATGCAATAGCGAAAAGGACATCTCATCGAGGAGAAAGGAGCTTTTATGAACAGCAAAACGATGAAATTGGATTGGCGTGATTGGCTAAAATGGGCAATTCCTCTGGATATTCTTTGGCAATTGCTCTTCTTCTCTGCTGTCTTTGTCCTTCAACATGAGACATTCATCAATTTTCGTCAAATGACCCCTGAAAAATGGATAGCTATGACGGAGGTTGCTGCGCCGAAAAAAGCGGGTTCGATTGACTCCTTTCTTTCTCTTCTCACATTTGCCCAATGGGTGATTGGCATCCTTTTTGTTGTGACGCTCGTTGTCTATTTGGTTCTGCATTATCGTGAGCAAGGAACCATCCTCAGCAAGCCTTTTGTGATTGGCGGCGTACTTTGCTTAGGCACAAGCGGTGTGTTTTACGCCACCTGTATTATGCCGGTGGTGGAATACCCGGCAATTTTTGATTGGGTGAATCTGGAATTTGTATCGCTTTGGCTTGCCGGATTGATTATCGTTGAAGTAAGAAAGCTTTCGTTATCGAGAGACAGCCAAGCATAAGGATAACACGCATAACGACCTGCATCATCCGCAATCGCTCCTTTGACGATGACGAGGAACGTCACTTTGCAGAAAAAAATAGGATTTCGTTTCAGGACAAAACAATAAAAAGGAGAGGAAGCCGCGAAGGCTTCCTCTCCTTTTTGTTTTTTTCGTTGTGCGTAAATTACTGAAGATCCAAGGTCACTTTCTCTTCGACTGCCTTCAGGATGCTGCCGTCAAGCAGAAGCGCGGTGATCTTCTCGAGCTCATCGTACATTTCCACTTCGTGGTCATCGGCGATGAAGTTGAGTTTTTCACGAACGGCGTCATAAGCGGCTTGCGTACCAACACCGAGTTTGCCGTCGGTCATTTCCTTGCGGAAGTCAATGGCCTGAACCGCAGCGAGCATTTCGGTGGCGACGCAGCGCAGACTGTTGCGGACGATGTCGCGCGCTTTACGTGCTGCGATGGTGCCCATGGAGACGAAGTCTTCCTGGTTCTCGCAGGACGGAATCGAATCAACGCTTGCCGGATGGGCAAGAACTTTGTTCTCGGATGCCAGTGAAGCGGCGCTGTACTGCGTGATCATGAAGCCGGAGTTGAGACCCGGATGTTTGACCAGGAAGGACGGGAAGTCGGAAAGCTGATGGTTGACCAAGCGCTCAATGCGGCGCTCGGAGACGTTGCCGATTTCGGCTGCGCCGATGCCCAGGAAGTCGAACGGCTGTGCCATCGGCTCACCATGGAAGTTACCGCCGGAGATGATTTCGGTGTCGGAGATAACGATCGGGTTATCCGTAGCGGCGTTCAATTCGATGGCGACTTTCGATGCGACGTAGTTGATGGTGTCTTTGCTTGCACCATGAATTTGCGGCATGCAACGGAGCGTGTAGGCATCCTGCGTGCGCAATTCGGCGGTGTGCGTCAGATAGGTCGAGCCTTCCGTCAGGTTGCGGATGTTCTTTGCGGTCGCAATGCAGCCGGCATGCGGACGAATGGCATGCAGTTTCTCGTAGAAGGCATCGATGATACCGCGATGGGCTTCGAGAGAAAGGGCGCCGGCAATATCCGACAGCTTCAAGAGCTGCATCGCATCGTAGGTGGCAAGAGCGCCGACGGCGGTAAGAACGGTGGTGCCGTTATTCAGCGCCAAGCCTTCTTTAGCTTCCAGATGGATGGTCTCGATACCGGCTTTCGCCATGGCCTCTTTGCCACTCATGAGTTTGCCTTCATAGAATGCGCGGCCAAGACCCAGCATCGGCAGAACCATGTGGGAAAGCGGAGCCAAGTCGCCACTGGCGCCCAAGGATCCTTTTTCCGGAATGTGCGGAACAACGTTTTTATTGAGCATATCAATCAGCGTCTGGACGGTGATCAGACGAACGCCGGAAACACCTTTGACCAGAGAGTTGACACGGATCAGCATGACGGCACGAACTTCGTCTTCATGAAGCGGAGCACCATCGCCGACGGCATGGGTGCGAATCAGGTTTTCCTGCAGCTGTACGCAGTCTTCTTTGGAGATGTGAACATTGTGCAGAGAACCGAAGCCGGTGGTGATACCGTAAACAACACGTTCTTCTTCAACGATTTTTTCTACAATGGCGCGGGATTTCTTTACCGCATCCACCGTTTCGGGAGCCAATTCAACGGTCACATGATTGCGTGCAACGGCAACCAGCTGATCCAGCGTCAAATCCGAACCATTCAAAATAACTTTTTCCATGTTTCCTCCTTATTGCTACTGCATGTTACCTTGTTATTTCCTCCTGCCATTCGGAAATCGAGAGAATGGCTTTTTGGCTGTGGCGGACCGACACGGGAACCGTTTTTCCGCCCTTGTCAAACGAAAGACGGTGTTGCGTGCGGTCTATGGCTTGGCAAATAAGCCTTTACAGGCTTGTCATGCACAGTGTATCGGGCAAGCGTCCAAAGGTAATAAAATATCCGGAACCGATTATCCTCTTTTTCTTTCTAATTTAGCAGGAAAAGAGGAAAACATTGTCTTCTTTTCCGTCAAATCGTGGACGATATTTTGACGTATAGTATAATAGGAGAAGAAATGACGTAGCAGCGTAGAGAGGAGGGCCTCATGACCATACGCATCAAACTATTCGGCGTGCCTCATGTCGAGCGAGATGGCGAACGAATCTTTTTTCCCTATAACAAAATCAATGCCATGATTTATTACTTGGCGGTCAATGAGACCATCACTCGCACCGAAATTGCCGGATTGCTTTGGCCGGATGAGGACGAAGCGATTGCGAAGAAAAATTTACGAAATGCCATCTATCAGGCAAAACGATGCATCGGAGAAGATTTTATCCTCTCTCCGAAGAAACTGTTGCTCGAATTGAACCGCTCGCTCGGCATCGTTTGTGATGCCACACAATTTGCCGAAGATCCGAAAGCCAACTTGGCACTTTATGAGGGACCCTTTTTGCAGGGCTTTTATGTAAAGGATTCGGAACAATACGATTTTTGGGTGACGCGTATGCGTGGGTTTTACGAGGAAAAGTACATCGCTCATGCCTATCAGCAGCTGGAAAAAGAAATTGAGGAGGGGCACAACGAACACGTCGAAAAATCCATCCATACGCTCATCGATATGGATGAATACGACGAACGCAGTGTGCGCCTTCTTATGCGCTATTATGCGAAAACCGGGCGAACCGGTAAAGTCATTGAAACCTATTACAATCTCAAAAAACTTTTGCGTGACGAACTTGGCGTTAGTCCCGATATCGAAACCAAAACGATTTATGAAGAAGCGGTGAATCAGATTGATGTGAGTGAACGACACGTCAATCCCCATGAAGAATTTTTCTACGGGCGCTTCCAGGAGCGTGCGTTGCTTCAGAAGAATTTACAACTTCTGCCGAAGCATCAGGCCAAATCCCAGCTGATCAAAGGAGAGGCCGGCATCGGAAAGAGCGCGCTGTTGCGCAAAACCTTGGAAGAAACCGGAGAAGATGCCGTTATTTTGCAGGCCTACTGTTACAATGCCGAGCAGGAATATGCGCTCCGACCCTTTGCGGTGCTCATTGAGCGCATGGGTGAAGCGCTCGAGCGTTTGGGCATTCCCCTTCCCACCTATTGGGACAGCACCATGAAACAACTGTTTCCTCCTCTGGAATCCGCCACCAAGGAATTGTTCTTTCCGGAAGTCAGCAAGGGACTTAATTTTGATTTGCTGACGCAGATCTTCCTTGAAGGGATGCGTGAAATTGCACGCTCCCATCCGCTGATTATTGTATTGGAAGACATTCAGTGGCTCGATGACGTGTCCGTACGTCTTTTGACTTCCGTCATGCTGCGCATGGAAAAGCATGCGATTTTTTTGCTGACGGCACGTCCGGAGATGAATCGGGAATTAGAAGATGCGCTGGCTACGCTTAACAGCTACGGCCTTGTGGAGTCCATCGTTCTGCATCGCTTTGATCGGGAACAGTCCTTTGCCTTTATCAAGGAAGCGCTGAAAAAGCCCGTTTCTTCCGAAATTATGGAAAAAATTTATCAGGAAACGGAAGGCAATCCCTTCTTTTTGACGGAGTACGTGCAGTTGTTGACGACATCCGAAATCGATTCGCTGATGACGGAAAAGATGAAGGACGCGTTGCGGGCGCGCTTTGCGTATTTATCCAAGCCTGAGCGCGATGTTTTGGATCTGGTCAGCTTTTTCTATGACGAGGCGCCGCTTTCCGTATTGACAAATCTGATGGGGCGAAGCGAGTCCGATATTATCGGGTTGATTGAACATTTGGAACACATTAATATTTTGACGGAGCGGGCGCATGAAAGCGACATCGGCATTCGTTTTACGCATGTCAAGCTGAGAGAGTATATCTATATGATGCAACCGCATTCCAAGTGTCGCGTGATTCACAAGCGCATTGCGCAGATTTTGGAAGATTCACTGAAAATCAAGCCGTCGCTCTATCTCTATTCAAAATTGGTCTATCACTATACCAGTGCGGAAGAGCCGCTGAAAAGCATCCAGTTTGAACTGGAAATGCTCAATTATTATCTGAACTTTTCGCATGAACTCTTTCCGATTTTAAGCATCCAGGAGACGGATGCGGGTGAGGAAGCGTATATTTCTCGTGATCGCCTGAAAAGTATGTTTGAAGCGCTCGAAGAAAAGTTTCATGTCCTGCAGAGCAATACCGCCGGAACCGATTTGACGCGTCTGGAAATGCAATTTTATTACATGAAGGGACGCTATCTTATTCGTGACGGTGCCTATGCGGAAGGACTCAAAGATATGCGTGAGGCCGTCGGCAAGGCAAAAACGCTCAACGATAAGGACTATGAGCTGGAAGGTTATAAACAGTTCATTTTCTATAATATTCAAACCAACCAGGCGGAAGAGATGCTTTCCTACATCGAGGGCGCGCTGCATTTAGCGGTGCAGTGCAATTACCATAAGGAAATCGGCATCTTGTTGCGCCTAAAGGGACTGTACAACATTATGACCGGCCATCATACGATGGCTGAGCAGCTTTTGAACGAATCCATTCAAACCTTTACCGTTACGCCGGAAGTTGCCCGGCGCTATGCCATCAACATTGCGGCAGCACACAATTACATTGGAGAAATTCGCTTTCATCAGGCGCGCTACGAGGAAGCCTTTCAGGAATTTGAAGAAGCCATTACGCTTTCACGAGATAAGAATGCCCTTTCCGCCATGTCCGTATTCTACATTAATAAAGGGAAGGCACTTTTCGCGTTGGATCGTTATGAAGAGGCCAAGGCTGAGTTTGCCCGCGCCTATCCGCTCTACGGCAAATTCGATTCTTTCTGGAAACGTCCCGTTTTGGACGCGTATGTAGCGCTTATTGCCCGAAAGGAAGGCGACACGGATAAGGCGGTAACGTCACTGCAACAAGCCCTTGAATTTTCACAAAAAATGAATGACCCGCGCGCACAGGGAACCGCCTACTATGCGGCGTATCGTTTATTAAAAGAGACCGAAAAGACCTCCGAAGCCGCTCGTTTTGCTGCGGCTTGTGACCGTTCAAAAGAAGAGTATCTGCATGAGGCGCTGTTGTTGCTTGATCCGAATCGGGATCATTTTGAGCGCGCATATTTACAGGAAAGTTAAGCCGGGAGGAAAAAATCCTGTCGGTACGGCGAGAAGAAAGAAGAGAAGCCGGTTGTCGGGAAACGGACAACCAGCTTTTTTAGAGTCGCGTGAGTGAGGAGGACAACAGATCAAAAGCCACATCCGCTTCTTCGGTCGCCAGCAACCCCATCGCGGAAAGAATGTAGGTTCGGTCCAGATAAAGCGTCGGATTATGGGGATAGAGCAAGCGCGCTTCGGGACGCAAAATGCGCTTCGGCTGATCCTGATGAACCAGAACGCCACCCGTTCCGATGATGGTGGAAAAAGACGAAAGATCTTTTCCGCTGAGGTAGTAGATATAGCGCCCTTTCTCGTAATCGCGGCGAAGCGTGCCGACGTGGCGAGAGAGAGCCATTTGCGCGCAGGAACGAGCCAGCGCGCGATCGACGGCAAAATCCTCCGGCGTTTTCGGAATCCATTTGATGTTCTCGGCTCGCATGGCGCATTCCTTGGCGTAGTCGGCGGGATGAAGTGCTTCAAGCGCTTCGCTACCCACGCTTTCATAAAGGCTCCAGGCGGAATAGCGCATGCCGAGGTCGCCTTCAACGGTGCGCTTATCCAAAGGTTCCTGCAAACCTTCTATGCGCAACTCGCTTTCGCGTCCGTCGATGGAAATGACGGGGGAGGCGGGTTTTCCTTTGCCCACCGAGTGAATATCCGTCGTCGCTCCGCCGATGTCCACAAGCAGCAAATCTCCCATGCCCCGTCGATTGGCCGTCCCGAGAGAAAGCAGGCGCGCCGCTTGCAAAACGGCATCCGGCGTAGGCGTCAGCACCGGCCCGATGGTTGCACTTACTTCGTCCAGCCCCTTGGCGTGGATAATGCGCTCCATGAAAAGACGTCGAATTTCACGACGTGCCGGATCGGCATTCAGCACGTTTACCTGCGGCATGACGTTCTCCGTGACGGTCACATCAAAATCGGAAAGAATATCGGCCGCTTCTTCCGCAACTTCCGTATTTCCGGCAATCACGATGGGAAAGCGAATCGAAAGGGTTGAGAGCTTTCGCGCGTGATCCACAAGGCTTCGACGATTGCCGTGATTCGTTCCGCCGGAGAGCAGGAGAATATCGGGATGTAGGCGTTCCATCTCGCGCAAGTCGTCATCGGACAGTTCCAACGCATAGGTTTTTAATATGCGTGCGCCGGCGCCTAAGGCGGAACGGGCGGCGGCTTCCGCGGTGAGGTGTCGTCCTAATCCGACGGCAATCATTTTGAGACCGCCGGCCGCAGAAGAGCATAGCAGCGCGCGATCCCAACATTTACCGTCCGTAAAAATCAGCCGGTGTCCGCGCTGATGAGCATCTTGTTCAAGATCCGAAAGCATTTCCCGAATGCCATGCATGACACTGGTTTCAATGGTGGTAATGGCCTTTCCATGGCCGATAATGCGGCATTCTTTGGTATCGACGAGGCTGCCTTTGGTAAACGTAGAACCGATATCGACTAAGAGATAATGCATATTACTTTCCTTCCACATTCTTCTTTTCGTCTTCATTTTCCCGCTTTAGGTGGGGAAAGGCCTTGAGCATTCGCTTTTCACTAAACGCCAGCCAGCGATCCAAAAGCTTTTCGCGACGTTTTTCGATGCGTTTTGCCGCTTCGCTTTCTTGAAGTTCCTGGCGTTTTTCCTCGAGGTCGCGTGTGTGCACATAGACACGTTCACCAATCTGATCGGATACTTTTCGCATATCCTGGCTGATTTTTGCTGAGTATTTCAATTTTTTGTTGAGACCGAGAAGGGTGGCGACCATGCTTGTCGCATCGATGAGAATCAGCAGAAGCAAAACCGATGTGATGATCCAAGCAAGTTTCACCGGCAACAAGCGGATCAAACGGCGTAGAAGAGGATGCACGGCTTCATACAGCACAAAGCAGCACATGCCCCAGAGGAGGGAATATTCTAAACAGATATAGCCACCGAGGTTCAAGCGTCGATCGGAATAATCCCACCATTTGCGATGCAGTATTTTTTCCAGTACAAACCCGGTGATCAGCTCGATAACGGAGGCGATTAGCATGGAACCGAAGAACAGCAGCAATTTATTGGTCTGTGCAATATCCGAGAGAAACAATATCACTGCGCAGGCGCCGAAGCCATAGATGGGACACCAGGGGCCGCTGAGCATGCCGGCGTTGATGAAGCGTCCGGAATGAATGGCGTTAAAGCCGACTTCCATCATCCATCCGATGAACGCATAGACGAAAAAATAGAGCAGCAACAGGTAGTCCATAGAAGCCTCCTCCGGATTTCTGAACATTCGATGCGAAGAGAAAACTCGGTGTCGAACCGAGTAAGAATTTTCTATCATTGTACCCATTATAGTGAAAAATTCGGCAGGGTGATTTCAAAAGAATAAGTTTCAGATTTACAAGTCAAAAACTTTCGCCTACAAATAAGTTTCAGACTTACAAGTCAGAAATTTATTTACTTTTTCAGAAATTGGTGTATAGTTAAAGCAAGGAAACTCGGAGGTTCATTATGGTGGAATTGATTAATCGGCCCCATTACTTAAATCAGCTGATTCAGAATAAAGACGTGGACTTGGTGAAGATTGTCACCGGTATTCGCCGTTGTGGAAAATCTTCCCTTCTGGATTTATTTCATCAATACCTCACAGAGCATGGTGTGCCGGAATCTAACATTATTCATATGAACATGGAATCTCTTCGTTATCATGAGTTGAGCGAGTATCTCTCTTTTTACCAGTATGTGTGTAAACATATGGCGAAGAAAGGAAAGAATTATCTTCTTTTTGATGAGTTACAGGCGGTTCAACATTGGGAGAAAGCAATTGAATCCTTCCGGCTCGATTTTGATGTGGACATCTATATTACCGGTTCCAATGCATATCTTTTGTCTACGGAATTTTCTACGCTTCTTTCCGGTAGATATGTGGAGATTCGAATGCTTCCGCTATCGTTTAAAGAGTTTTTGGATTTCTATACCTTTGCCCCCGATGTCACGATGGACGAAAAGTTCCAGAAGTATCTGCAATTTGGTGGGATGCCCATTTTAAGAGCCTATTCATTTAACGAAGTGAGGAGTCGTCAGGCGCTGGAAGGCATCTATTCCACGGTGGTATTGCGAGATATCTTACAGCGCAATAAGGGCATCGATCAGAGCATGCTGGAAAAGGTGATGTTATATCTGTGCTCTACCATCGGAAGCACGACCTCACCGAACAGTATTGGGAATGTGCTTTCCAGTGAGGGCGAGATAAAAAATGGGAAGAAAAATAATATTGCCGGAAAAACAGTCGATAAGTATATTGCCATGCTCCGCGATGCGTTTATCGTCTTTTCCGTCGGACGCTATGATGTTAAAGGTAAGCAACTACTTAAAACATTAGGAAAGAACTATATTGTTGACATGGGCTTTCGGAATATGCTTTTGGGGTACCGCAATGCAGATCGGGGGCACATACTGGAAAATATTGTCTTTTTGGAACTGCTTCGTCGCGACTACCGGGTATCGATTGGAAAAATTGGTGAGACGGAAATTGATTTCATTGCAGAAAAACCAAACGATAAGAGATATATCCAAGTTACGGAAAGCATGCAATCCCCACAGACCAGGGAACGAGAACTTCGCTCGCTACAGATGATCCAAGACAATTATGAAAAAATCGTGTTGTCTATGGATCGAAGTTTCATCACTTCGTATGAGGGCATAAAATCTCTTTATCTTGTCGATTGGCTGCTTG
The DNA here is from genome assembly GCA_019753405.1 of Murdochiella sp. Marseille-P8839. GTDB lineage: Bacteria > Bacillota > Clostridia > Tissierellales > Peptoniphilaceae > Murdochiella. The sequence continues at coordinate 218,990 of JAIKLF010000003.1, forward strand.
CCGAATAATTTTACATTACCGATCACAGACCTTCCATCTTGTGGCGGATTTGCTATAATTTTTACATCGTATATATAGTTATAGAGGAGGGTTGAGGGTGGACGGCGAACAACGATTAAAAAAGATTTTCGGTCTGGAAAGCGTTTTATTTCTTCTTTGCTTCTTCGGCTTTTTTATCAGCATGGGGAAAGTCATGGGCGCAACAAATATGTTGATGACGCTCATGAATACGGCCTATGAAAGCTTAATGCACACCTGTTTCTATATTATGGCCATCTCTGTGATGGCCGGCGCAGTATCCGGTCTCTTCTCGGAATTCGGTCTTATTGCGTTAGTGAATAAAGTGCTTTCGCTCATCATGAAGCCCATCTACGATTTGCCCGGAGCGGCCTCCTTGGGCATCATGAACTGCTACTTATCCGATAATCCGGCCATTTTAACCTTGGCAACGGAAGAAAATTTCATTCGCTATTTTAAAAATTACCAAAAGCCGGCACTGACGAATTTGGGCACAGCGTTCGGCATGGGATTAATTACCACGACCACCATGATGGCACTTCCTGTGGAAGGCGCCTTAAAAGCTGCGCTTCTGGGCAATCTTGGAGCAGTCTTTGGCAGTGTAGTGAGCGTGCGCCTGATGCTTCGGGCGACCAAAAAGAAATATGGCACCCATGCGCAAGAAGGCTTTACCGTACAGGGCAAGCTGCCCTCGACCATGCGTATCGTTCGTCAAGGAAGCGTGGGTCAGCGCTTTATTGAGGCGCTCTTAGATGGCGGGAAACGAGGGGTGGACATGGGCATGGCCATTATCCCCGGCGTCCTCGGCATTTGCACCATTGTCCTTTTGCTCACCAACGGTCCGGGAGCCGGTGGCGTCTATACCGGAGCGGCCGGTGAAGGCGTTCCCGTCCTGCCCTGGATCGGACAGAAACTCTCGTTTGTGCTTCGTCCGCTCTTCGGGTTTACCAGTGCGGAAGGCATCGCCGTCCCTATAACCGCTCTGGGCTCCAGCGGCGCCGCCATCGGCGTGGTCAAAAACATGGCACAGGTTGGTGCAGTTAGCGGAAATGACATCGCCGTCTTCACCGCGATTTGCATGTGCTGGTCGGGCTATCTTTCCACACACGTTGCGATGATGGAAGCCCTTGGCTGTAAAGATTTAACCGGTCGATCGATTTTAAGCCATACCATCGGCGGATTGTGTGCAGGCATTTTTGCGCATATTCTCTTCATGCTGTTTTAGTTTTTGGTAAGCGGGAACTCGCCTCATCAAAAAGAAGGTAGCGCATAGAATGGCGTATCTTTTGTCCGGCACAAGAAATTGGATACAAGAAACAGGCGGCTCACCGGTTTTCCCGGCGAGCCGCCTGTTCGTTATACGATCTATGCGATCGAGTTCTGTTTACTGTTTACTGTTCGTTTTCTTTTTTTCGCATAAGGTACAGTCCACTACCCATCGCCAGGAGCGCTAAGGCACTGACAATCAGGATCGTGTAATCGCCCGTCTTCGGTGCAACTACCTCATTGTCGGTTGTGCGTTCAGTTTCCGTCAAGGTATCCTGTGGCGTTGCCGCTTGATCAGAGGATTGACCCGGAGTTTCCGGATTCGTGCCGGCATTGGTTCCCGGCGTAGCTTCCGGATTCGTGCCGGCATTGGTTCCCGGCGTAGCTTCCGGATTCGTACCGGGTTTGTTTTCCGGAGTTTCTGGATTTGTGCCCGGTTTGTTTTCCGGAGTTGTTTCCGGATTCGTGTCGGTGTTGTCTTCGGGCTCCTGCGTATTTTCTTTCCACTCCGCCATAAGGGTATGGTCGCCCTGAACCAAATAATAATCGCCGGGATAATATACGGAACCTTTCCAGTAGAGGAAAGTATATCCGGGCTTCACCGGTGCTATCGGTAACTTAATATAGGAGCCTTTTTCTCCAGAGAGGAGAAGAGTAGTTTTTCCATCGCTCCACTTTCCGCCATTTCCGTCAACGGTAATTGTGTATTGCTGAACCATTGGCGTTGTACCGGAGTTGCTTCCCGGGTTTGTACCGAGGTTGGTTCCGGGCTCGTTCGGGTTCTGCGGATCTGCCGGATTCTCCGGATTTACCGGATCGGTCGGATTTTCGGACAATACTTTCCCGCATAGGCTGCATATATAATGGTAAGAGCCACTCCCATCAGATACTTCTATTTTTGATTGTTCACATGTTCTATGATCTTGGTAGCTACATCCGTCTTTTTTGCAAATATGACTTGTTTCCGCCAGATCATGCTTTTCGATTGTAGAGTCACATATTTCATGACAGATTAAACATCTCTTATAATGATTGTTGCTGTCATATTCTACTTTTGTGCCGGGCACACAAGGATGGGGTTCTCCGGCATGTTGGCTAACCATTGCGTTGATTGCGGTAAAGACTTGGAAGCTTATGACGATTGCTGCTGGGAGTGTGGCCGTTGCTTCGATTGTGCAGAACAATGTGGTAGACCCTGCGGCGATATATGCTTAGATTGTCATAGGGATTGGGGAATGGCCTGTCCTGACTGTGATGCATGTTTTAGGAATGGTGAAGATGATTTAAAATGTCCGGAATGTGGTCGGTGTTCTGATTGCGGTGGTGGCGGTAAATGCGAAGATTGCGATATGTGTTTTGAATGTATCTCAAATGAAGGCAAGCACTGCTCTTCTTGTGACTTATGCTTTACCCTGTATGAGGAAGAAAAATGTCCTGAATGTGAGCTGTGTTTCGAATGCGGCGACGGTAAATGTGAAAACTGCGAGATGTGCATGCAGTGTGCCGAAAATGATGGTAAGCATTGTTCTTCTTGTGGAGGATGTTTTGAATCCGGCGAAGTGGTAGCCTGTGCAGGCGGATGTGGGCAATGCTCAGAATGCAGCTCCGATTTTTGCGAATACTGTGAGCGATGCGATGAATGTGCGGTTGTGGATGGTTATCATTGCTTTAACGAGTGCGGCTATTGCATAGAAGACCGGGGAGAAGCCCTATGTGGCAACTGCGGCTTTTGCCCTGATTGTGCGACGGTTTGTGAAAATGCAGACCATTGCAGCGAATGTGCGGATATCTGTGAAAACTGTTCATATTGTGAGCACTGTGCCGAACTTTGTGTAAACAAGGACTACTGCTCTAATTGTGCGGACCAGATATGCGAATCTTGTCATCAGTGCGATCAATGTGTAACGATTTGCCCTAATGGAGATTACTGCGAGGAAGGTGCCGACCTTTGCGGCAATTGTGGTTACTGTGAGGTTTGCCAACAGTTGTGTGACCAATGTAACAATGCATGTAGCCAATGCTCAGAAATATGCGATGACTGCGGTTATTGTACAGATTGCTGTAGTGAGAATACAGAAAATGCAGGTTGCGAGCATGACGTCTGTGTACTGAGTGAAGAGTGGGAAAACCACTGGGCTAAGCATAGTGTATTCGCAATCCTTGCAAAACCCATGTTCTTCGCAGAAATCGGTATCTAAAGAACAAGCACCACAGTCCATACAATGTTCATATGCACCTTGAGCACAGCTAATACACATTAAATGGTCTTCACAAAAATCTCCATCTTCACATGCTCCGCATTCTCTGCAATGGTGATACATATAGCAGTCCCCTGAAGCGTTTTTACTACAGTGAGGTCCCCCTTCGCAGAGCCAATCGTCATATCGATAACTATCGCAGTATTCACAGTCAACGCCGTCTACACAATCGGCAAAAACGGTAACCGGTGCTATTGATAAAAGAACGGCAACAAACAGAAGTAAGCCGAACACTTTACATCGTCGCTTCATCATATCCTCCTTTCCCTTTAATTTTTAGGTAATGAATTTCAAAATTATGTCTCCACATGCCTCCTTTCTTTCTTTACCGATGATGTACAGTTGACATCCTTTCACTCTCATCGTATGTAAGGTTTCTGATTTGCACATCATCAAAAAGGATGATTTTCCCATCGGATAGGGAAAAGTCCGGTGACAAATAGGATCGAGGCAGGCGACGGAAGAGATTGAAGTTAGCCGGAGAGGCATCGGTAGAACAACGAAAATCTTCTTGTTATAATTAATGAAAGCAATGATGCGCATCAAAAGCCGAGCGTTGCGTGTATCGTTCTTTATAGCCATCAGAAGGAAAGGAGGAATTATGTATCGTAAAGAGGCTCTTAGTTATTGCCTTTCTCTTCTTTTCGTATTCGCGGCGATCGCTTTGCATTTTTTGGATGCTTTTCGCGGGATTCCTTTTTCGGTCCATGTTCTGATTTTCTCGCTGTATGGCTTTATCATTTTCTTGTGGCGACGGAATATGGAAAACCGTATGTTGCGCACCTCTTCGATTCGTCTTTTTCAGAGTGTCAGTTTGTTGCTTATCGGCTATTTGGCGTTGCGCACATTAAAATATGAAATTTTATTGGATAATCCGTTGGCGAAACGGTATATTCGATACGGGTACTATTGCTTCACGCTAAACATTGTTCATCTTGTCTTTATCACCTCGTTATCGATTAACAAGTCGGAACGAGAAAGCATCAACAAGCATTGGAATCTGTTGTGGATTCCGACGGAACTTCTTGTGTTGTTCATTTTGACCAACGAGGTTCACGGTCTTGCGTTTTCCTTGACCGACAAAGGAGCTGGCCAATACGGACCCATATTTTATTTGACGCTAATCCATATCTTGCTTTTGGCGTTCGCTACGATCATCTGTACACTTATTCCGTCTTTTGAAACAAAACAGTTCCGGCCGATTTTGCTGCCGATCGGGATTCTTTCTTTGTGGATGCTGTATACATTGCTTTATGTTTTTGATTGGAAGCCGTTTTACCCTGTTCGTCTGCTGATAAAAAGTGCGGAATTTAATATTTTGACGGTGATTTTATTCGTTGAAGCACTTGTGTTTTCACGGCTTTTGCCCTCCAACAGAGGCTATGAACGTTTCGTCAAAATGTCTGCGCTGAACATCGGCATTATGGATGCGGAGGGAGAGACGGTTATCGCTCCAAATAAAGGGCCTGCAGTAAGTCGCGATCTGCTCAGGAAGACCAAGGCACATCCGGTATCTCTTGATGCCAATACACTTTTGGAGAGCGCTGAAATTCAGGGAGGAAGATCGTTCTGGCTTGTGGACTTAACCGATTTTAACGCCTTAAAAGCTCGCCTCTTTGCTCTGAACGAGGATATGATGAGCGAAAATGATCTTCTTGACGCGGATAATAAATTAAAGGAAAAAATGGCGAAACTCGACGAGCAGAAGCAAATTCGCTTGGCGATTGATGCCAAGTTGAATCCGCAATTTCGGCATCTGGAAGAGATTATTGCTCATATGCCGGAAGAGGAAAAAGCATTTGAAGACGCCCTGAAAGACGCCTGCATTTACAACGTGTATATTAAACGCTATTCCAATCTGTTTTTATTGGCCAAAACGAAAGAACAGCTTTCTCTCGCCGAGGTCGGCCTGGCTATTTCCGAATCGCTGAATTACCTACGATTGAGAGGTGTTACAACTGCTCTGCACTGGCAAAGCAACGACCAGGTGGATGCTTCGGTGTGTTTACGAATGTATGCGATGTTTCAAACCATTCTTGAGCGCCATTTTCCATTTCTGTCTTCGTTGTCGATTGATTTGGAAAAACAGGGAAAATGTCCGGTTTGGAGCATGACGATGGAGACGACGAAGCACTTTTCCATCTTGGATCAGGTGGAAGAGACGGAAGACGGTGTCACGCTTCGCATTGAGGAAAAACGGGAAGGAATCCAATCTTTTTGGCGTATTGCGGTGGAAGGAGAAACGCATGACCTTACATAGCATACCGGAAGGAAGTCTTTCTCTTCTTTTTGTCCTCTGCCTTTTTTTGCTAACGCTCAGCATCCGAATCGTCGTCGAAATGGTGGACAGACGGCCGAAATCTCTTGCGTTTCTCTATAGCCTTCTGCTCTTTTCCGCCTGCTTTTTCGCAACGCAAGTTTTAGCGGAGATCGGGAGCCGTAAAATGCGGATCGGCAGGAAGTTTCTACCACTTCCGGTCGGGTATCTGATCGTCGTACTCGTCGTTCTTTTCCTTCTGGAAATGCTGTTTATCCGGTGGATCCGAAAGAGGCAAGAAAAAGAAATCGGAGCCAATTCGATTAAGGAAAGTTTGGATAATCTTCCGGACGGCGTATGTTTTTCTTTATTGGACGGAACTCCGTTGCTGGTCAATCGCACCATGCAGGACATCAGTTATGCGGTATTCGGCAAGTGGCTCGTCAACGATGTTGCCTGCGCTGAGGCGATACGAGCTAATAGAATTCAGCCACGGGCGACCATCCTGCAACGCGATCCCTTGGTGATTCAAAGCAATCAGAAAATTTGGTTGATCCAGGTGGTTTTTCATGGCGAGGTGAAGGAAACCTTGGCCTATAACATCACTCTTGAGTGGGCGCTATATGAGGAGATTAAAAAGAAAAATATCGAAATTCAACAGCGAAATGAGCACCTGAAAAGCTACCAGAAGCGGGTCAGTGAGTACACGAGGCAAAAGGAAATCCTTCAGGCGAAAATCAATATTCACGACAAAATCGGTCAATCGTTAATCTATTTTAAGCACTATTTGGAAAAGGAAGAGAAAACTAAAGAAGACCGAGATCGCCTGCTCCGGCTGTGGAGAGAAAGCCTGTTGGTGCTGGAGGAAAAATCGGATCCGCCCAAAGCTGATTCGGCATGGGAAAAACTGGTGTCTACCGCGCAAGCAATTGGGGTAGAGATTCATTTAAACGGCAAGTTGCCGACAGAAAAAAAAGAACTTTCCATTTTTGTGGATATCGTACATGAGGCGTTGAACAATGCGATCCGCCATGGGGGAGCAAATAACCTCGATATCACGCTCGAAGAGGAGGATCGGATGGTTCGCTGTACCATTCGAAATGACGGGACTCCTCCTGACGGACCCATCCGCGAAAAGGGCGGATTAAAAAATATTCGTGAACGTATAATGCTCTATGGCGGCGAGATGTCCGTTTCTACAACGCCATATTTTGCGCTCGCCCTGTCCTGGTCGAAAGGGGAAACCAATGGCCTATAAAGTGATGATCGTCGATGACCAATTCGTCTCGCGCGAGCTTTTTACGCTGTATATTCAACAGTCTCCAAAGTATGAGGTGGTGCATTCGATCGATTCCGCAATGTTTGCGGACACGTATGTGTTAAAAAGTCCGATTGATCTGGTCATCATGGATATTCTCATGCAGGATGGATCAAACGGTCTCGATGCGGCCGAGAAAATCAAACAATTACGGCCGGAAATAAAAATTATCGCCGTAACCAGTATGCCGGAGGTGTCTTGGATAGAACGTGCGAAAAAAATCGGTATTGACAGCTTCTGGTATAAAGAGGTCGCGGAAACAACGATCCTGGAGATCATGGACCGTACGTTAGCCGGGGAGTCCGTTTATCCGGCGGAAACCCCGGAGGTACAGCTCGGCCTGACCAAATCGACCGACCTTACTCCACGTGAAATTGAGGTGTTGCGCCTTCTTACCACGGGCGCCGGGAACGAGGAGATCGCCGAGAAATTGCATATTTCTCCCAATACGGTGAAAACCCATATTAAGCATCTGTTAGATAAGACGGGCTTCTCCAGTCGCACCCAGCTGGCCATTCAATCACGCATTACGGGCTTTGTGATTGAAGACGAGTAAGCCTTATTCGGCATCCGTTTTTTTGGCGTCTTGTTGATCCATTTCTTCTAAGCGTTCCTGATTTTTAATCGCTTCGTCCAAGACGCCCTTTTCCATGGCTTTTTTGAGCTTTGGATCTTTGTCCAATTTCAGCTTATTGCCCTTCAGCTCTTCGCTGTTTTCACCGAAGATTCGTGCATTGCTGAGGCCATACTTGCTCTCCATAAAATCATCCACCTGGACGAAATTGGACAGCTCATGCTTCGTTTCCCTTTCGTAGTAGTGCCGTTGATTGGAATTGCGATAGCGCAGATACATCGTGTAGTAGAATACAATGCCCGACACCAGAAGCAGCCACGCATAGCCACGGTATTCCTGAATAGCGGTGTCGTTAAAGACATCCATCATAGCTACGATATTCAGCAGGAAGGCCAATAAAGCGCCACCGAGCTCCACTAAAAAGGAAGTGAAGAGCAGTTTTCCGAAGTTGATGGGGACGCTTCCCATGGTTTCTTCTGTGCGGGCGTTGACGGCGACATAGTGCAATTGGTGTTTTTTGCCTTTGATCTGCATATAACTGTAGAGCCAGACCGGTAAATAGGCCGCTTTCCAGGAATCGCCTTTGACTTTATAGTCTTCTTCCTCCCAACAAACGCCACGGTCATAACGCTCGATACTATCTTGTGCGGCAAGTCTTGCCACGTCGGAACTTTGTGCATCGACAACCTCTTTTAACGCGCCGATATTGGTATCTCGTTTTTCGGACGTATAGCCTTTGAGGTAGTTGGAATTAAAGGTGACGCAATTTTCGGTATCGAAGGGCATCACCGAATTGATAATGTTTGTGGTCTTTTCTTTTGAGGAATAATCCAGCTTATCGTTGCTCGACTCGATGGAAAGATCATCCACAAAGATATCGAATTCGCGTTCCACATGATAGACGTCGGCATCGTATTCGATGTGCTTATGGTCATCGTCGCCGACTTCTCGACAGGCGGTTTGAATTTCCCCTTTGCCCGAAAGGTGCATATGGGCATTCACATCCACCAGCATATAGGGCATGTATACGCCGCAAATATTATCGGTGGTAAATTCCTTCGTGAATTGGGGATGAGCAAAAAATCTTCGTTTTTGCACAAAGTCGTTGATTTTTTCCTTCGCGTCCTCTTTGGAGACGGAAAACGGCAGAATGACGTCAGGGACGGCACCGTTGGGAATCTGATTGTTTAGAGAAAGCGTGTTGCGACACCAGTGGCACCGCGCCTGCGTGGATGTTTTCGTGTCGATGACGACTTCCGCTCCGCAACTCTCACATTTAAGGGTGATGACATCCTCGCTGTTCTCATCAATATCCTGTGCGCCGCTTCGTAAAGATGTGCCCTCCAACGTACGGATGTCTTCATCTTCCGGCGCAAGCTCCAACTCGAATTCATGACGACAGAAATTGCACCGCAGTTTTCCCGTTTTGGTATTGGTTGCAATATCGGTGGAACCGCATTTCGGACATTTCACCTGTCCGTCTTTCTGCGCGGTTGGCGTGTTTATGATTTTAACCTCATTATTTTCCGCATTCATAAACCACCTCTCTTTACAGACCCAAGAGATCGAACTTCATTTTGTTGAATTCTTCTTCGGTGATGACGCCGGCATCCAGGAGTTTCTTCATCTTAATCAGCTTTTCTGTCGAATCTTCCGGACTTTGGCTCGGTTGAGACGGCATACCTTGTTGCTGTGGTTGTCCCTGTTGCCCCTGACCCTGATTCATTTGTGCCGCGCCGAAATTGGGCTGATAAGAGCTTGGCGTATTGGGCTGTTGCGTGCCGGACATCATGTTTCCGGTCGCGTTCATGCCCATGCCCATGAAGGCCATATTGGCACCGCCGCCGCTTTCACCCGCTGACTGCAATCCTCTTGCCGCGGCTTGCTGGAAAAAGGCATTGCCACGGCTGCCGGAAAGCGCATCCGCTTTTTTGACGTCGGACATAAGCTTCTTGGTGTCTTCGTCGTATTCGATCGCCAGGATGGCGGTCTTCACAATAACGAGGCCTCGATCTGTTTTCCATTGGAAACCTTCTTCGACGGCAAGGGACAGCGACTGGGCGAAACCGATCTGATCGCCCTGAATTTTGCTCATGCGATTGCCTCTGGTCGGGTCATTGGTGTAGTTGGAGAACGCGGCGGAAAGGCTTCCCACCACTTCATTAAACAGCTGGGATGCCGCATCATTATCCATATCCGAAAAATCAAATACCGGTGCGCCGGCCAGCAAATATTTCTGCGGTACAAAATTTTTGACAAAAAGAAGCGGGTCGATGATTTTTAACGTGTAGGTTCCGCGTGTAACCGCGCCGACCTGTGTACCGAAGAAGGCATCATCCCAATAAATTTCGCCTTGTGTACCGAAGCGGTTGTTCGGGATCTCCTTCAGGTTCACGTAAAAGGCCAGCTGCTGTGATCCGACCTGGCCGCCGAATTTAACTTTTTCCCATGTCGACTGAATTAGCGAAGCGACCGGTCCGTCGCCGGCAAAAATGCTTTGCGAATTGACATCATCTGAGCGGAAGATAAATCCGCCGGCTTCGGCAATGATACCGGTGATTTGTCCATCCTGCATGGTGATGAGCGCTGTTCCTTCGGGAACGATAATTTTACTGCCGTTGCTGATGATGTTAGCATTGCCCTTGGTGTTTTCGCCGCGCCCCTGATTGGTGCCCTGCGGTTTTGCGGGGAAAATCGCCGCGGTTGCCGGAACGGATTCATCCGGAAGATAAAAGTCCAACCACTGATCGGCGAAGGTTCCGCCCAAAGCACCTGTGAAAGCCTTAATAAACCCCATATTCATCCTCCTTTTTGCTACAGTTAAACGTATAGTGCATGCAAGAAATCATTTCATTGGTAACTTTATGATAGACTTTTTTTTCGTGTTTTTGCATCCTCTAAATGGGTGATTTTGTTTTTTTTGCGTTAGGCATTCGGCAAGTTTTTTTGTTCTTCCTGTTCCATAATGGCAAGGCAACGGAGAAGCTGTTTTTGGGAATGCACACCCAGTTTGCTGTAAATATTGCGGTTGTGAAAGCGCACGGTCGATTCTTTGATATCCGCTTCGGCCATAATTTCTTGTACGCTTTTTCCGGCAATATAGAGTTGGAGGATTTCTTTCTCTCTCTTGGTCAGCAGCTTGAAGCCGATTTTAAAGTTTTCATAATCGTCCGGATCGATTTCATTCTTACGGGAATAGGCCAGGCGTTCAATTTTTTGTGTAATTTTGTCATATTCTTCCTGCATTTCCTGGAGCGCTTTTTCGGTGCGTTTCTTTTCCTGCTCCATGTTTTTGAGCAGTTCTTCATTGGCACGATTTTCCTCATCCAGGAAAACAAACAGGTCGTCGATTTCCGCGATGGATGAACCGGTTGCCATATACGTGTTCTGCTGGATCTCCCGGAGACTCTTCCTCAGCGGAATGAGATAGGCTGTACTGAAATAAATGCAAAGTGCGGCGGCCAGAAGCAAAAACAGAGCAATTAAAGAAATCATGCGGAACATATTTTGTATGGCAAGATAGTCGTAGTCCTGCTTCGGCACGAGCACGTTTAGCGTGAAATCAACATTTTTCGGGAAAATGGTGACTTCTCTTGCTGCACCGATATACGCTTCGGATCCGGTATTCTCGTATAGAGAGAGACCATGCCCGAAGGGCTGGATTGTAAAGGTACCTAAAGGCGCCGAATAATATCCATCGGTGGTGCCGGCGCTGAAACAATCCTCCGCGTTGGTCAATTCCCGCTTGCCTTTGCTGAGGCAGAAGATCGCACGGTCAAGGGGAGAGGGTTGCGCAAAGGTCTGTTTAAAGTAGCTTTGATTCACTTCCAAACCGCACATCCCATAGACTTCTCCATGCGAGCCGAGCAAAGGAACCACCATTAACATGGCCTTTTCAGAGGTCCCCGGCAAGGTGAAAATTTCAGTAGTACAAAAATTCGTCGTCAAGGGTGCCGTGGCATGTTGCAATAGATCGGTATAATTCGGGAATAAATCGGTATCAAACTCCAGTCGCCATTTTCTGTGCGGCATATAGCCCTTATTTCTTCCGATAGAAGAGAAACCGCGATAGAGAAGAACATTATTATCGGAGGCATCCAGGGTTCCTCGCTGAAGATAAAGCCCTGTTCGTGAAGCGTCAGCATGATTGCTTTTCGTATCTACGGTAGCCTGCAACATGACAAACGCACCGGTGCAATTGGCTTCGAAGAGTTTATGGCGAATGGGATCAAAAAGCTGTTTCTGTATGCCGATGAGATGCTTTTGGTCGTCGTTCAGATCGTCAAAAGCAAGGTGATTTTCCGCAAGGTAATTTTCCACGATACCGCCGGATTCCCTCGAGAGAAGGATACCCATCGTCGCCAAATCTTTATAATACGAAGTGGTTTCGCGTGCAAAGATATCCAGTTGAAAGTCAAGATTCTTACCCATACGTTGCTTGGTATCGGTATAGCCTAAAACAAAATGCATGCCCACAAAAAACAGGCCCAGCAGCAGCATGGAAAGAACCAGCATGGTCAAGAAAAGTCGACGCTGCAAGCTGTGCCTGCGTAGATTGAGTGAAGATAAATTGACCATCGTATACCTCAATTACTGGATTGCGCAAAACAGCGCCCAGATTTCCTCCGCTCGTTTTTGGGCTTCTTCTTCCGTATAGGGTTTTTCCGCAAGTCTCGCTTGTTGTTTTTTCAGTGCATCATAGAGCATGTGCACATTGTCGTAGTAGCTGACACTTGCGGGCTCTCGCACCGCCGTTGCCGTTGCGTTGACCGTTTCCAACGTATGATAGAGATTTTCATATCCTTTGGAAGGGAAAGAATGGTCTTTTATTTTCGCAAATGCGTCCTTACGAACAGGCATATAGCCGGTTTCCACACAGAAGTTCAGGTTGCGTTCCGCCTCGGTCAGCCATTTGGCGAACACGGTGGCCGCTTCGGTTTTTTGCTCGGTGGTTTTTCGTGCACAGAGACCCACGCCGGCTTGGGTCACCAGAAATTCCTTTCCTTCCGCTTTCGGCATCGGAAGAACCTGCAGATCCATGGGCTCCGACTTGCCGTCCGGATAGGTAATGGCATCGTTGTAATACAGGATGGATGCGGTTGAGCCGATTCCGGCAATGACTTCGCCGGTCATGACCTGCGTGTTGGAGAACAGATCGGAAACCACAATATGGCCTTTGGCCAGCGCTTGGGCAAAAGGCATGAACGATGCTTTGTATTGATCATTTTCAACATCGTACCAACCCTCTTCCGTATAGAAATTACTTGCACCTTTTTCCATCGCATCAAGATCCACACAACGAAGTAAATAATCCAAAGCGCAGAAAGGCTTTCCGCCGGACCAGGTGTAGTATTTTTCGGCAGCGTCGAAAAAACCGTCCCAGGTGGAAAGATCTTCTTTACGAACGCCGGTAGCGTCGGAAAAACGTGAAAAGGGCGCACCGGCAAGATAAAGCACATGCGTCGATTTGGATACCGGCAATATGGACAAGCGATCACCGATTACACCGTCTTCGACAAAGGCGGGAACGAATTGGTTGCGTTCTTCTTCCGTGAATTGCTTATTCCAGTCAAGTAAGGTATCCGCCCCCAGCGCTTCGGCGTTGCTGAGATGGCAGAAAAACAAGTCCGGCATATCGGGAACGCCCGGCATATTGGCTTGTGCTTTCAGGAGTTTATCACCGATCGCGTAGGCGTTGGACATTAGGGTGACGTTTACGAGAACGCCATTATCCCGGCCGGTCGTCTGGTTAAATTCATCAATCAGACGGTTCATCGGCGAATCCACCTGCTCCCCATAAACATGCCACATGGTTAAGGTAACCGGATGTTTCGGATCCAGCGCGGTATTTTTTTCACAACCGGTAAAGAGGAAAAGAAAGAGTAGTAAGATGCAGAACGGAAAAAACACGCGCGATTTTTTCATTGGGACCTCCTATAGGGATCGTTATCTCCCAAAACCTATCGGTTTTACTATCAATAGGACAAAAAGAAAAAAATAAAAATTATTATTTTCGTATTTTCCCATTGAAATGCACTATATTGACGGTTTCAAAATTCTGCCATCTTGTATTCTTTTGGTAAGAAGAGCAACCGAGAGGAGATCAGTTACTCTTTACGCCACATTCGAAGGGAGATGCTCCAAGAACCGGAGATGATCCGTACATATGAATTCTGTTTTCGCCGGCAACAAACAGAGTCCGTCTCCATTCGAAAAAAATGTATCATGCCTTGCGAATTTCGTCAATTCGCCTCGTGGCAGAAATTATCATCCTTTATTGACGGAAAAAAAGGACAAAACGAAAGGAGAAAGGATATGGAAAACAATAACAACGGCATCAAAATGTTAAAGGTAAGCAGTATTTTGTTGATCATCGGTGGTGCAATTGCCACAATTATGGGCATTGTTGGCCTTCTCGGTGTCGGTGCCCTCCACGCCATATTCGGCGGGGACATCCCCATTGGCCTGCTGTATGCGGTTGCCGGATTCGCGCTGGCCAGCGGTGTATTAACGCTGATCGCCGGAATCGTCGGGGTGGGCGCCTGCAAAAAACCGGAAAAATCCGGTACTTGCATCATATTAGGCGTGATTGTTGTCATCCTCACGGTTATCGGCCAGATCCTGAATATGAAGGCCGGAAATCAGTTTGATATCACCTCGATCATTATCGGCTTGCTTTTGCCGGTGGTGTATATCATCGGCGCGAGTCAAGTAAAGAAAATGATGCTTAGTAAGTAATAAGGATGCTTAGCAAATAAAACGGATGCTTAGTAAGTGAAGGAGGAAAAAATGAAAAAGAATCGGAAAATGATCAAATCGACATTGGCTATGATGCTCGTCTTTGCTCTTTTCCTTCCGCTTCTTGTCGGTTGCGGGGGAGATAAGAAAGGCGGAAAGGATAGCGAATCGACGGCGGCACCGACCGAAAATATGGCTTCAGAATCGCAAGCGGAAACCGGAGATAAAGAACAAAAGGAAAAGGAAAGCGATGCCGGCGGAGCCAAGGTTGTGGCGGTGAATAAGAAATACACCCTTGAAGGCAATGATTTCGAGTTGGTCTCGTACTGCCTAATGAAGGATTACGATGGCGACACCGATATTGTGATGACCTGGAACTTTACCAACAATGAGGAGGAAGCCCAAACGTCGTTGTTCCTTTTCTTCTATGATTTCATGCAGGGCGAGGATCTGGTAGACGATCCGGGCAACATTATATACGATGGCAAAGATGGTAGAACCCTGACCGAATTTGAATTTAACACGGTTGAACCGGGGAAGACGGGAACCTTCTTCCTTTGCTATAAAATCAAAGACGAGAAGAAACCCGTCAAGGCAATCATTAGCAGTTTAACCGATAAGGATAGATTTGAGTTCGAAATGCCGATTGAAGGTCTGAAACCTGTTACCGTGGATGCTCTCGATATTCCAGAATAAGCGCGATCGGTGAGTCATCCTTTTCGCTGCGCGTGAATTTCGCGCAGAATCAAAAACCACCCTCATCTCCTACAGATGAGGGTGGTTTTATTTTTTCCTCTAACAGGAAATAGAGAGGCGTATCGAATGCGTAACGATTATTCCAGCGCGGCTTCGACTTTTGCGATGCAAGCAGAAATCTTCGCATCCAGCTCTTTTAACGCCTCGTCCATTTCACGATGCTTTTCGGCCACGTAGGCTTCGTCCTTGATTGAACCTAAGTTGATCTTGACGTTGTAGAAGGCCACGACGACCGCAGCGCGCAGGCAGTGCAATCCGGCGCCGACGTCTGTGATGGCATTCTGGTTTCCGCGAACGATCAGCGGTTCGGCGTACTTAATGAGTTCCATAGCTTGAATGCCGGTGGTGAAGGGCACATTCGCCGCATTCTTGTATTCTTTTTGAATTGCTGCACTGCGAGCGGCTTTTTCTTCGGCCGTTTCCTTCGGCATTTTGAAGGCGGCCATCACGCCGTTGAACGAATTGGCATCACGATCAATCGCGTCGAGGAAGAATTTCTCGTATTCCTTCAGTTCCGGAATGTATCTTTCCATCTCGTCCTTGGCATCTGCGTATTTCTTGTTCGCAACGGTCAGTTCACAGACCATGGCAAATAATCCGGCAGCTTGTGCAGCCGAGAGAGCAGCGATGGAGCCGCCGCCCGGAGCGGCGGAATCCGAAGCCAATTCCTCAATAAAACCGGTAACGGTTAAATCTTTTAACATAGTTTCTCCTTTTTCTTTGGTATCCGACGCGGACAAATGCCTCGGTGGCCTTTATCGTTTTCCGCCGAGGCACGTGCCGTTGCTGTTATCGATTCGCTTAGAACAGGCCGACCATGTTGCCGAGCTCATCGACATCCATGTGATCGGCAGCCGGAACCTTGGGAAGACCCGGCATAACCATGATGTCGCCCGTTTCGCAGACGATGAAGCCCGCACCGGCGGATACGCGCACGTTCTGGACGGTGATTTCAAATCCGCTTGGCGCACCGACCGCGTTCTTGTCATCCGAGAATGAGAATTGCGTTTTCGCCATGCAGATCGGCATCTTGTCGAGACCGAGCTTCTCCAGCGTCTTGATTTGCTTCTTGGCTGCTGCCGTCAGCGTTACTTTTCCACCGCCATAGTAGTCTTTAACGATGGTATCCAGCTTTTCCGGAATAGAAGCTTCCACATCATAGAGGTAATGGAAGTTATTTTCCTGATCCGCTGCTTTAACGACTTTTTCGGCCAGATCGGTCATGCCGTCGCCACCCTTTGCCCAGCCGTCGGACAGGGAAAGTTCCACGCCGTATTCCGCACACAGATCCGTCAGAGCTTTAATTTCGGCATCCGTATCGAAGATGAAACGGTTGAGCGCGACCACCGTCGGCAGACCGAAGCCCTTCATATTCTTGATGTGGCGACCGAGGTTCGCAAAGCCGGCCTTAACCGCTTCTACGTTCTCGCCCTTCAAATCTTTCTTATCGACTCCGCCGTGCATCTTGAGCGCCTTAATCGTGGCGACGATGACGACTGCGTCCGGCTTAAGACCGCCGAGACGGCATTTGATGTCGAAGAATTTTTCCGCACCGAGGTCGGCGCCGAAGCCTGCCTCCGTGACGAGGTAATCGGCCATTTTCAGGCCCAACTTTGTCGCGATGAGGGAGTTGCAGCCGTGCGCAATGTTCGCAAACGGACCGCCATGGATGAGTGCCGGCGTATGCTCGAGCGTCTGAACAAGGTTTGGCTTGATGGCATCCGCCAAAAGCATGGCCATCGCGCCCTGTGCATTGAGGTCGCCTGCGGTGACCGGTGCGCCTTCCTTATTATAGGCGACGATCATGCGTGCCAGACGCGCTTTCAGATCTTCCAGACCGGAAGCAAGGCACAGTGCAGCCATAACTTCAGAAGCCACGGTAATCATGAAGTGATCTTCACGGGGAACGCCGGCTGCTTTTCCGCCAAGTCCGATCACGACGTTACGCAGCGAGCGGTCGTTCATATCGAGAACACGCTTCCAGACGATGCGACGTTCGTCGATGTTTAAGGCATTACCTTGCTGCAGGTGGTTATCAATGAGAGCAGACAAAAGGTTGTTCGCCGCCGTCATCGCGTGCAGGTCGCCGGTAAAGTGGAGGTTGATGTCTTCCATCGGCACCACCTGCGCATAGCCGCCACCGGCTGCACCACCCTTGACACCAAATACCGGGCCGAGGGAGGGCTCACGAAGAGCAACAACGGAATTCTTACCGATCTTGTTCAGACCCATTGTCAAGCCGATGGAACAGGTGGATTTTCCTTCCCCTGCGGGAGTCGGCGTGATGGCCGTGACCAAGATCAGCTTTCCGTCTTTTTTGTTGGAAAAACGCTGAATCGCGTCATGCGAAATCTTCGCTTTATATTTTCCGTACAGCTCCAGATCGTCTTCTTCCAAACCTACCTTTTTGGCGATGTCTACGATCGGGAGCATCTCTACGGAATTGGCAATTTCAATATCGGTTTTTACTTCTGCCATGATTTACTCCTCAATTAATAGGGTCTCAATGATCTGATCAGCGCGGAAATTCTCAATCTGCATATAGTATGCTGCAGAATCTACCAACGCTTGCAGCGGAACCATGCCGATGACTTCGGTGCCGTAGACGCTGACGCCGTAGCGAGCTGCTTCCGATTTGATCATTTCGATGGCTTGATAGATCGCTGTCTTCTCGTAATTGACCAGGTTCATCGAAACCTGCGTCTGATGGCGTTCTTCCAGGGGAAGACCGATCGCCTTGACGAAGCGCAGACCGCCGCCGATGTGGCGAACTTTTTTCGCGATGGCTTCGGCAATTTCGACCTTGTCGGTGTTGAGGTTGACGTTGAAAGCAACAAGGTGGAAACGGGCACCAACAGCCGTTGCGCCGCTCTTCTCGTTCATTTCACGCGGACCGAAATCCGGTTCCCAACCATCTTCTTTGATTTTCTCGAAGAAGCCTTCGTACTGTCCCTTACGGACTTTGGCCAGGTTCTTGCGCTCCGGCTTTGTTGCTGCATCTTCATAGAGATAAACAGGAATGCCCAGTTCGCCGATGGCCTTACCGACTTCTTTGGCGTATTCGACGCATTCTTCGGTGGTGCATTCCGTAATAGGAATGAAAGGAACAACGTCGACAGCGCCCATGCGAGGATGACCGCCGCTGTGCTTGGTCATGTCAATGACTTCTTTTGCCACTTTAACGGACTCGATCACCGCTTTGATGACCGCTTCCGGATCACCGATCACTTCAACAACGGTACGGTTATGGTCTTTGTCCGGCTGGTAGTCGACAAGCTTCAAGCCTTCTTTGGCACGGAAGCAATCGGCAATTTTTTCGACTTTTTCGAGGTCACGTCCTTCGGAATAGTTCGGGATACACATTACACGTTTCATTGTCTTTTTTTCCTCCTTCATCAAAATTCATTGCAACAGATCAAAACAGGCAGGATTTTTCCTGCAGAGGGGACCGTCCATGCCTTATTTGACGATCCTTTGACGGATTATAATCGGGCAACAGTGGCGATGAAAGCGATTTTCCTTTTTCGCATATCCACCCGACGTTGGCATCATCATAAGTGAACAGAATCTATGAAACGTCAAATAAAAGAAAGTATTTCGACGTCAAGCACGCACCATTTGGCGATCCTTCACAATGCATTTGCCGTTCTTGTAGACTTCCACGGCATGATTGGTCGCGAAATAGTAAAGAAGATAATCCAGGTTCGGCACGGCAAAGACGGTAAGGTCCGCATTTTTTCCCTTATCCAGAGAGCCTACCGTTTTCTCGCGATGGACGGAATAGGCCGCGTTGATGGTGACCGCGTTGTAGACCTCCGTCGGTGTCATGCGTAGATAGAGGCAACCGAGTTGCATGACGAACTGCAGGTTGGCCATCGGGCAGGAGCCGGGATTGGAATCGGTCGTGATGGTGATCGCCATGCCGGCATCCATCATTTTGCGCGCCGGGGCATAGGTATCTTCCATGAGGGAGAATGTCGTTGCCGGCAACAGGTCGCCGATTACGTGCGCATCCGCCAGCTTTTGAATATCCTCGTCGGTAATCACCATGAGATGTTCTGCACTGGTGGCACCCAATTCTGCGGCAACGGCGGATCCACCGATAGATTCGATTTCGTCCGCATGGATGCGCAGAGCGAAGCCTTCTTTTTTTGCTGCTTCCAGAAGGCGCTTCGACTGTTCTGCCGTGTACACGCCGGCATCACAGAAGACGTCAACGAATTCAGCAAGTTTTTCTTCTTTGACCTTCGGCAGCATCGTAATGATGTCGTCGATCAGCGGATCCGGGTTTTCCTTGTATTCAGGGGGAATAACGTGCGCGGCCATAAAGGTGGAAACCAAATCGACCGGCAAATCTTCATTGAGCTTTTTGACAACTTCCAACTGGCGCTTTTCCGTCTCCCAATTCAGGCCATAGCCGCTTTTCGCTTCAACCGTCGTCACGCCATGAATCATCATTTGTTCCAACAGGTCCTTGGATTTGTCATACAAGGTTTCAAAGGACGATTCGCGCGTCGCTTTTAAGGTGGACAGAATACCGCCACCTTCCGCCAAAATATCGAGATAGCTCATGCCGTTGAGTTTCTTGGAAAACTCATGTTCACGACTGCCGCCATAGACCAGATGGGTGTGGCAGTCGATCAGTCCCGGGGTGGCGACCATACCCCGGCGCTCTTCAATTTTGGTCTTTGGGCCGATGAGTTCGGCAGGAACTTCGCCTTCTCCAATCGCCAGGATTTTATCGTCTTGAAAGGCGACGTATGCATCTTTCAGCACGGTCGCTTCGTTCATTTCTTTTCCGCGCAGCGGATGTCCCGGATCATTCGGGACGAAGAGCTCGTTAAAATGGGTGAGAATTAAAGTTGCCGTCATAGTTCCTCCTCTAAATATGCAAATATGGTTCACGACAGACATGGATATTCGGATACGGTGAAAAGATACATGGGAAAACGAGGACGCCGTTTTCCCGATTTTCATCAGACGAAAGTGCACATTCGCCTCATTTTTCCTATACCCATTCTTTTCTTTTTCCAGTTTGTCTATTAGGCGTCAAAAGGGCGACGACTTTGTTATTGCAAGACTTGCGGGATAAAAATAGACGCAATAAGAAAAAACGGTTTTTTCATAGACTGTATAAAGACGAGCCTTGAATAGGATAACCATATCGTCAAATGAAAACCATTTCGCAGGATGGTAGGGTATTGAAGGAGGAAAACATGTTAGAAAACAAACAGATTCAGGAGGCCATGACCATTCGTTTGGAAATGGATGAGCTTCCTGAGATGCCGAAGTTTGAAGAAGGTATTCGACGCGCGCCGGATCGCGGCTTCCGTCTGACCAAGTCGCAAACCGAAGTGGCGTTGAAAAATGCGCTGCGCTATATCCCGGAGAAATTCCATGAGCAATTGATTCCGGAATTCCTGGAGGAATTAAAGACGCGCGGCCGTATTTACGGTTATCGCTTCCGCCCGGAAGGCCGCATCTACGGCAAACCAATTGATGAATATGAAGGAAAATGCCTTGATGGCAAAGCCTTCCAGGTCATGATCGACAATAACTTGGACTTTGACGTTGCTCTCTATCCGTATGAATTGGTTACTTACGGCGAAACCGGATCCGTCTGCCACGACTGGATGCAATATCGCCTAATCAAAAAGTACCTGGAAAATTTGACGGATGAAACGACCCTGGTCATGGAGTCCGGCCATCCGCTTGGCCTCTTCAAGTCCCGCAAAAATTCGCCGCGTGTGGTCATAACCAACGGCCTCTTGATCGGCGAATACGATAACCATGAAGATTGGGAAATCGCGGAAGAAATGGGCGTCACCAACTATGGACAGATGACAGCCGGCGGCTGGATGTATATCGGACCTCAGGGCATCGTTCACGGTACCTTCAACACGATCCTGAACGCAGGCCGTTTGAAACTGGGTCTGAGCGCAGAAGATGATCTGTCCGGCAAATTGTTTGTCACGTCCGGTTTGGGCGGCATGAGCGGCGCACAGGGCAAAGCGGCCGAGATTGCGCATGCGGTCGGTATCGTCGCCGAAGTGGACATCAGCCGTATCGAGACGCGTCTGGAGCAAGGCTGGATTTCCAAGCTGGCGGAAACGCCGGAAGAAGCCGTCAAGCTGGCACAGGAATCCCTCGAAAAGAAGGAAGCCATGTCCATCGCTTACCATGGCAATATCGTCGATTTACTGGAATATATGTACGAAAACAACGTGCATATCGACCTGCTCTCCGACCAGACCTCCTGCCACAATGTTTATGACGGCGGCTATTGCCCGGTTGGTATCTCCTTTGAGGAACGCACCCGCATGCTCGCCGAAGACCATGAAGGATTTATCAAACTGGTTGACAAAACTCTCGCACGTCATTTCGCCATCATCAAAAAGCTCACGGAAAAGGGAACGTACTTCTTCGATTACGGCAACTCGTTCATGAAAGCGATCTACGACTCCGGCGTCAAAGAAATTTCCAAGAACGGTGTAGATGATAAGGAAGGCTTCATCTGGCCGAGCTATGTCGAAGACATCATGGGACCGTTGCTGTTTGACTACGGTTATGGCCCGTTCCGCTGGGTATGCCTCTCCGGAAAACATGAAGATTTGGTCGCTACCGACCATGCCGCGATGGATGCGATTGATCCCAACCGTCGTTACCAGGATCGCGACAACTATAACTGGATTCGCGACGCAGAAGAGAACAAACTGGTCGTCGGTACCGAAGCTCGCATTCTTTACCAGGATGAAGAAGGCCGCGTGAACATCGCTTTGGCATTCAACAAGCTGGTACGCGAAGGAAAAATCGGCCCCGTAATGATCGGCCGTGATCATCATGACGTATCCGGTACGGATTCTCCGTTCCGCGAAACATCCAATATTTATGATGGCTCCAAAGTTTGCGCCGATATGGCGATTCAGACGTATGCCGGAAATGCTGCTCGCGGCATGAGCTTGATCGCTCTGCACAATGGTGGCGGCGTCGGCATCGGCAAAGCAGTCAACGGAGGCTTCGGTCTCGTTCTGGACGGATCCGAGCGTGTCGATGAGATCATTCGCCTCTCCCTCTCTTGGGATGTTATCGGTGGTGTTGCCCGCCGCAACTGGGCACGCAACGAACACGCGATGGAAGTTGCCGTAGCGTTTAACAAGAAACATCCGGATGCGCATATCACCATTCCGTATCTTGCGGATGAGGATAAAGTGAAGGCCGCGGTCGCAAAACTGTTCTAAATGCCTCCGCTTTTGTCCCAAGCTTCCTCATTTCACGATATAATGTTTCGTGCTAAGGAATAAACGAGCAGGTCAGCGACTGTCGCTTCGCGTTTGCAAAGCGGCCTCCGCCGCCGAAAGGCGGCGGAGAGGTGCTGCCTCAGCAATGGAAATCGCGCAAGTGAGCGGAAAACGTTCACCAAACGATTCCAAAAATCCCTGCGGGGAAAAAAGAAAGGAGTGCTTATGAGCACCACTACAAAACGGGAAGTGCGATTGCCAAGCTTTATTGAGGCAATTATCCCGATTCTCGTCATGGTTGGCTTGATGGTTTATGTTTTTGCCTTCAGTGACGAACAGTATGACGCAGCGCATATGCCCTTGGTCATTGCGTTGATCGTCACCTGCATTATTGGATTTATTTGTGGCCATACTTTCCAAGATATGCTGGAAGGAATTATGAATCGTATTAATGCAACATTGGAAGCTATTCTTATCCTTTTGACCGTCGGTCTGTTGGTTTCGTCCTTCATGATGTCGGGCACCATTCCTACCGTTATCTACTATGGGCTGGATCTCTTATCCCCCCAGTTCTTCCTTCCGGTAGGCTGCGTCCTTGTCTCCATCGTCGGCTTGGCCTGCGGTTCCTCCTGGACCGCCACCGCTACCATCGGTATTGCGTTCATGACCATCGGCGAAGGTTTGGGCATGAATCCGGCCATCACCGCCGGTATGGTTATCTCCGGCGCGTATGTCGGTGACAAATTCTCGCCGCTGTCCGATACGACCAACTTGGCTGCCGGTGTTGCAGAAACCGGTCTTTTCGATCACGTTACCGCCATGGTTTCTACGACCTTCCCGGTTCTGATTATTTCGTTAATTATTTACACCTTCATCGGTTTTTCTAGCGGCTCTGTTGCCGGTTATGATCCGTCGATTGCCGAAGGCATCCGGACGGCCATTGCGGAACATTTCAACACGAACCCGCTTGTCATGTTGCCGATTCTTGTCATCATCGCGGTTTGCTTGCTTCGTATCCCGGGACTTCCCGGCGTTCTGATTTCAGTCGCAACTGGCGTTCTCTTTGCCATTATTTTCCAGGGTGGCGACACGGTTGCAAACATCTTCTCCATCCTGCACTATGGTCCGACCATCGAGACCGGAAATGAGTTCTTGGATGCGGCTTTGGCAAAAGGTGGTATGAATAACCAGATGTGGACGATCAACCTGATTCTCTTGGCGGTTGCTTTCGGTGGCGCGCTTGAGCGCTGCGGCATCGTCGAGCGTCTGTTCGGCGGTCTGAAGAAAAAAATCCATAGCGTTCCTGGTTTGCTCTTTGCAACGATGCTGACCTCGATCTTCTGCGACGCTGCGATGTGCGATCAGTTCCTGGGCATTGGTGTTCCGGCTCCGCTTTATGCTGACAAATACGATGAACTCGGTTTGAGCCGCAACATGCTCTCGAGAACGTTGGAAGATGCCGGTACGCTTTGGGCGGTTATGTTCCCGTGGACCGCTTGCGGTGCATATCAGATGAAGACTTTGGGCGTCAACCCGATCTATTACTTCCCGTTTGCGTTCGTCAACCTGCTGAACCCGATCTATGCGTTGATTACTGCGCTTTTGGGACGCAATATCTTCTGGGCGGACGGTGCCTTTACGAGTGTGTTTGGCAAAACCCGTCAGGGCAAAGTTGCCAAAGCGCCGGAAGAAGCACATGCTAAGGCCCTTAAGGCGCTGGAAGAAATGCGTCAAGCCGGTCGTGCTCCGCGCGTAAACTAAGACATGAACCGTTGACAAAAACAGATTCCTATCGGTGACGTTTTACTGAGCGACGCCTGATTCGGAATATGAAAAAGAAAGCGCACCTGTTGCCGAGCTTATGAGCCGACAGCCGGTGCGTTTTTTTGTCTATTTTCTTCACGTTACCGATGACGTGACGGCGACTAATGCGCAAGCACTTATCGTCTATTTTGCGGAAGGGTAGTATATAATAAACATAGCCACTTCGTTAATTCGTGCACGATGTGGAAAACGCGGTGTAAACTCGTCTATTGCAAAGCGGACGATGTTTGCGAAGCGTGATTTACGGAGAGAGACTTGCGAAGAGTGATTTATGGAGAGGATTCTTTACGTAGGAAGAAGGGAACAAAACGAATGAAATCAAGATTGGATAAAAAATGCCCATGGCACGACGACCACGAAGCGATAGAGATGAAACAGGCCAATTACCGCAAAAAATGGGTTATGCCGTATACTTTTATAATGGTGTTTTTTTGTATCGGTTTGGGCATTTTTACGAAGTATCGCATCTCCATTCTTCTCGGCTTGCTGGTGCTTTTGGCGGTAACGACGAAACGCTATGCCGCAGTGACGTCAAAGGGATTTGAACAGTTTTCCAACATGTATATTTTTACCAATTACCGCATGGTTGCCTGGGACGATATCGATACCATTACTTATGAAAAATTGCCGGATCATCCTGAAAATTCATTGTTTTATTTCACGCATGGGGATGTGACGTCGCGCGCCATTTTTCCAACGGCGGAGCGCAAGCGCATTCTTCATTTAGCGGAAAAATACCATCCGGATATTAAGACGTATGATGGGGCGGTATTTAAGGAAGAAGTGAAACAAAAATATGGCAAAAAACGGGAGAAAAAATAAGCGAATTGTTCAGACGGAGAAAACAGACGACATCGAAGAGGTGAGCATAGACAAGAAAACAGGCTTTTTGTTCGGCGATCCGAGGGCGATCGGGGCGATAGAGATAATCGAACAAAGCGACGAACATGGAGCAGAAACAGAGCATCAGCCATTTTGATTATCACATCTGATGGCGAAGCGTAAAAACAGGATAGAATAAATGTTATGACGAAATAAGATCAACGGCTTCGGGTATAGATAATGCGTAAGTTGCCGGCGGGTCCGCAAAAGGAAACAAACGGAACCCTACAAGAGCATTTTCGTGGTGCATAGGAAACAGCAGTAGATAAGGAGGTGTACATGGGCATTATTCGCGCGATTACGAGTGCAATCGGCGGAGGTTTAGGCGATGAATGGTTAGAATCCTATGAATCGGATTATATGGGGCCGACGACCATTACGGCACCGGGCGTAATCGTTCGCAAAAATGATCCCCGTAACAACAATAAAAAGGGGACGGCGGACACCATTTCAAACGGCTCGATCATCCAGGTTAAAGAGGGGCAGTTCATGCTGCTTGTGGATGGCGGAAAAGTCATCGACTATTCGGGCGAAGCGGGCTATTTTAAAGTTGATAATTCTTCGATGCCTTCGCTTTTTAACGGTGAACTGGGAGACTCGGTGAAGGAGACGTTCAATCGTGTTCGCTTTTCCGGCTCTACACCGTATAAGCAAACCGCATATTTTATCAATATGCAGGAAGTGCGCGGACTGAAGTTTGGTACGCCGAATGCGGTGAACTATTATGACAACTTTTACAATGCGGAGTTGTTCCTGCGTGCACATGGCTCCTACACCATTCGTATAACCGATCCGTTGAAATTTTATATTCAGGTGGCGGATCATGATGCGGATTCCAGTATTGATGTTGCGGATATGAGCGAACAGTATCGAAATGAGTTCCTCACCGCATTTCAGACGGCACTCAATAAGATGAGTGCAGATGGGGAGCGCATTTCGTTTGTGCTTTCTCGCGGCGACCAGCTGGCGGAATATATGCAGGATGTGCTGGATGAAAAATGGCAGGATTTGCGCGGTTTTCAAGTGGAATCCGTTTCTATCGCCTCGATTTCGTATGATGAACAGTCCCAGAAACTCATCAATATGCGCAACCAAGGTGCCATGCTCTCCGATGCGTCGATTCGTGAAGGCTACGTCCAGGGATCGATCGCCAGAGGTTTGGAATCTGCCGGCAGCAATGAGGCTGGTGCCGGCCAGGGCTTCTTCGGTATGGGTGTAGGCATGTCTACCATTGGTGGTGGCTTTGGCACGTTTTCACAAAATAATGCGGAACAGATTCGCCAACAGCAGGCAGCCCATGGAAATGATGGCCAAGTTTCCGCCGATGGACATGCGGCGACGTCAGCAACTCATGGGCAAGAGGGTGTAGAGACCGCTGTTGCCGGTGCGGCGACGGGTGTCGGTGCCCCGATAGGCTCCGGCGTAGACTCCGGGGCGGTGACGACCTCTGCTGCTTGGGTTTGCCCACAGTGTGGGACACATAATAGCGGAAAGTTCTGCACGGAGTGCGGAACGAAGAAACCGGATGATGTGCGGAAATGTCCGAAATGCGGCCATTCGGTAGGTGAAAAAGCGCGCTTCTGTCCCGAATGCGGACAAAAATTGGAGCCTCCGGCAGGAACGCCGGAAGCATGAAGAGGAGAGCACAGGAACAGAAAGGATATATTGTGAACAGCGAAAAAATTAATAAAATGAATGATGAAGCGATGGAAGCCAATAATAACCAGATGAATCGCAACGAACGCAACACCGATTTCTACATCAACCATGCCATCAACGACGAAAAACCGATTGAAATGCATGAAGATGGTGCAACGGAAAAAGAGAAAGCGGAAAAAGCGGAAAAATTGAGCGGTCAAAAGAAGGATAAATAAGACGCCCCTACTTTTGTGCTTAAAAAGAGACCCGACCCAAAAAATGTGTCGGGTCTCTTTTGATTATGCGTGATTTTGTTATTTCCGTTTTTGTTCACATTTTTAATCGGTATAATGTTGGAACGTCGCGATGTTTGATCATCATGATATTGGATGGCCGCGATGTTTGATTGCTGTGATATCAGCTCGCTACGATGTTTGATCATCGTGATAGTTGATGGCCGCGGTATTTAATCATTGCGATATTGGATCGCCGCGAAATATAATTGCCGCCAGCAAAACAAAAAAGCGGCTGACGGGAATCGAACCCGCGCATCCGGCTTGGGAAGCCGGTGTTCTACCATTGAACTACAGCCGCAGAGGATTAATTTGATGTGTGTAGTAAAGCCGAAACGTCACGGTACTGAGCGGATAGCGCTTACTTCCGTTTCCGTTCTGCCGGAAGGATCATCCCCATGGTAACACTTTTTTCCTTGCTACGCTATAATTAGCTAAGCAATTCAGAAAGGAAAAACAATGCAAAATATTCTCCTCGTGATTGATATGCAAAATGATTTTATTGATGGTGCGCTGGGATCGCCGGCTGCACAGGCCATTGTTCCCTACGTAGTGGAGCGGGTGAAAAATTTCGAGGGAACGGTTCTTTTTACCCGAGACACACATCGTGAAAATTATGCGAATACACAGGAAGGACGGAATCTTCCGGTTGTGCATTGTCTTCGCGGAACGCACGGTTGGGAGATTCATCCTGAATTGGAAGCACTCCGTCAAACGGAACCCATCGATAAAGTCACCTTCGGTGCGGCATCTCTTCCGGCTGTTCTTTCGGATTTGGATGATCACGATCGCATTTCGTCGATTACCCTTCTCGGACTGGACACCGACATTTGCGTCATTTCCAATGCCCTACTCATCAAAGCCTTTTTCCCGGAGATCCCCATCAAGGTGGACGCACGTGGCTGTGCCGGTGTAACACCGGAATCGCATCAGACGGCGCTGAAGGCCATGAAAGCGTGCCAAATTGAAATTCTCAACGCATAAAGTTGGTTTGGACGGATGTTTTTTTGAATGAACCCTGGCTGGCAATAAACAATTTGCTAGTCAGGGCTATTTTTTTGATCGAACCCTGGCAGACCGGAAGGAAGGACCGTAGCCAGGGTTAATTTTGCTGCCAAAACCCTGGCAACGACCAATAACGTGTACCAGCCAGGGTTAATTTTTTCGTCCGAGCCCTGGCTGAAGGAATAGAACGCCGTAGCCAGGGTCAATTC
>JAIKLF010000004.1 GCA_019753405.1 Murdochiella sp. Marseille-P8839
CCATTGTGCAAAATTCCCCACTGCTGCCTCCCGTAGGAGTTTGGGCCGTGTCTCAGTCCCAATGTGGCCGTACACCCTCTCAGGCCGGCTACTGATCGTCGCCTTGGTAGGCCGTTACCCCACCAACTAGCTAATCAGACGCAAGACCATCTTTCACCGAAATTCTTTGACCTTCCCAACATGCGTTAGAAAAGTATCATCCGGTATTAATAGCCGTTTCCAGCTGCTATCCCGGTGTGAAAGGCAGGTTTCTTACGCGTTACTCACCCATCCGCCACTGTCCTGTACTATCTTCACCCGAAGGATCCGTCAGTACATTCTCGTTCGACTTGCATGTGTTACGCACGCCGCCAGCGTTTATCCTGAGCCAGGATCAAACTCTCAAAAAAAGTTTTGAGAGCCAATATCTTGACTCTAAATTTGTTGTTTGAATTATTTAAACTCAAAGTTTATTGATTGATTCAGTTGTTTAGGTTCGCGTCACGCGAGGTGACTTATACATATTAGCAACATCGTTTTGGTTTGTCAAGAAAAGGTGAAGATTTTTTTGTTCTTTTTCTTTTCTCGGCTCCCTCACGAGTGAAGCCGTCGATAAGAATACTAAAAGGTGCCTGAACTGTCAAGCACCTTTTCCAAGTTTTTTTCATTTTTTCTGTAGAGAAACGCTATTCCCCACTGATGAAGGTTTTTTCGCCAAATCAAGCCTTTCTATTGATAGAAAAGCATCTCATTGGGTCGATCTTTGGAAGATCTTCCATAGACGAGAATTACTGCTTCTCTGCCACATCATGCTTCTGCATAATAGGAATCAACATGTCCCTGTCCACTATTCCCATGCTGGAACGTCCAAACATGCCCATCGTATAGTAAAAATCCATTGGGTTATTGGGATCACATTTCTTCTTCGCCTCGTCGATATCCTTTTGATATGCCGCTTTTACATCCGGTGAATCAACTGTTGACAGTAGTCTTTTTGCCATAAGATCAATATCCTGGTGCATCTCTTCTACCGTCATGTTTGAGCGATAGTTTATGGCGTCCTCACCGCTTTCTCCAATGATTTGATCAAGCCTTAGATGATCATCTTCCATCGTTAAGAGCAAACGATAAACGCAACCGGAACCGGATGTTTGTGCTTCATTGGTCACAACCGTGTCGACTAACATAAGGATGGAATCATCTTTTTTAAACGTATCCATCACGTTAAATCGTTCAAATTTTGTCATTGAAGGATCTCTTGCGGTACTATCCCGTTCCATAGATTTCTTAGCCGCGTCTGATAATAGAATGGAGTGGGCTTTATTTTTCTTAAAGCCGTACCAATCCGATGCAAAAAACGCTTTAACCTGTTCAGTCACTTCATACATGGTACTATTTCTGGAAAAAGATACCTTTTCGTTGGACTCTTTTGATGTATCTTCATGAGACGCATCC
Source organism: Murdochiella sp. Marseille-P8839 (assembly GCA_019753405.1). Classification (GTDB taxonomy): domain Bacteria; phylum Bacillota; class Clostridia; order Tissierellales; family Peptoniphilaceae; genus Murdochiella. The sequence continues at coordinate 1,435 of JAIKLF010000004.1, forward strand.
GTTGCTACTTGTTCGCTTGCCGAAGCATCCTCCTCCGCTGAACGTCCTGTCTTTCCACATGAACTTAAAATCAATAATGAAAGTCCGCATAAAGCGAACGAAAGCATTGTTTTTTTAATATCCATAGTTGCCCCCAATCTTTAAGCCTAACCATTGGCGTGTAGAAGATATTCCTAACCCCAGTTTTTTTAATGGATAATTTCGTCTTGCTGTAGTGTGTGCTGAAATCACTATGTTTCCGGCATTACTTCCTGTTGAATGAACAATCATCGTATGATACGGAACACCTCCATCACATGAAGATCGTTACAACGTTTTCGTTAGTTGTCCCTTGCTCATGTAAAAAAGTCTATTCGTTACCTGAGACAAAAATCGCTCATCATGGCTTGCAATCAGAATGATTCGCTCCTTAGATGCATAGATCTTCAGCAGCTGCACTAATATTTCAATTCCTTGCGAATCCAATGCATTCGTGGGTTCATCTAATATAATGAGACGCGGTGCGTGAAGGAAGGCCGAGGCAAGACCTAATCGTTGCTTCATGCCCAATGAATACTTTCCGTACGCTTTGTTCTTCGCCTTTGCCAGTCCTACTTTGTTCATCATGTCGGATATTTCTTTATCCGTTATTTCCGACTTCAAATAGGAAAGCAATTTTAAATTTTGCTCTCCGCTCAGATAGGGCAAGGATGCCGGAGCTTCAAGGAGTAGTCCCACATCCTTTGGTAGATGATCGAAATCTACTTTATGCCCATCTATGTAACATTCGCCCTCTGTGAGCTGAATGAGTCCAAGAATAGCCCGAAAGAGCATCGTCTTCCCCGATCCGTTCTGTCCTACGAATCCATAAATTCCACCTTCTTCTATGTCCAACGTGACATTTTTCAAAACCCACTCTTCAGCCAACTTTTTTCCAACGTTTTTTAATTCAATCACGGTGTCCTCCTCACAGAACATCGACGTTCTTTGTTCGTCGATAATAGAGAATAAAAACCATAAAGAGATATAGCGCGCAGACTACAAGATTGAGAGGAAGCGAATATCCTTCCGGCTCTAAAAAATCTTGGCGAAAAACGAGAGAGCCACTGCCCAACAGAAATGGCGATGGTATCAAGCTAACTGCTCCTAACCACAAAAAAACAACGACAAGCCCCACTCGATACAGTATCCATACACTTAGAAAAAGCACTGCTGTAAGGAACACAATATTCTCTATGGTAAAAAACAGATGAATTCGTAAAAAAGACATCCATCCACTAACACCTCCGCCTTTGACCAATGCAAGAACGCTTAGCACAAGAACTAACGTCCCATGAAAAGCTATGCACAGGGTACATATGCTTCCAAGTCCTACCATAAAGTAAAGTCTTTTCGATCCGGACTGCAACAAGAGCTGACATCCGTTCGCTTGATAGTCCTTCCAAAAAGCATCGGAAAACAGCCACACAGGAAGGAAATGTAATAAAAACCACACAGAAGGAAGTCGATACATGGAAGCATCCACATGCAAGCCAACGTCATATTGAACGATCTGCATCCATGTCTCATAGGGAGATAATCCCATCTCCGCTCCCTCCTGTAATGCCATCCCCTGGAAAAGCGTAATAATCATCAGAATGAGAAGTGATTTCCGCAAGCAAAAGAAAAAATAATAGATGAGGTTGCGACTAAATAGCTTCATAGCACATCTCGATTGCGACAGGCATGCAAATATGTTGCGAAAATGAAGAAGACCCAAACGCCGAGTTCGATTTTTGCCATAGTGTTTAAGGCTACAACGCCATAGGGGAATCGGATCGATAGCTGGGCAAACCACTCGATGGGAAGCTGAAGAAGTCGAGCCAATCGGTTCCATAAAAAGTCGAAAACTTGAATGACAAAAAACGGAATAAATAGCCCCGCATAGCTTCCTTTTAACCAATAATTTATTGACAGCGACGCACACGCCAATATTCCCCCAAAAAGTCCACATCGTAATAATGCAAAAACAAGATAGAAGAAAGGGTGCTTCAGGAAAAACAGAGAAAAGATATTTTGACCTGACGCCGGAGGAATATAGTGTTCCGAAATGGGGATCATAGGAATTCGCGTAAAAATGATGGCATTCTGCACCATCCCCAAAAGAAGCAATACAGAAAAGCCGGCTAAAAAATTCAGGATATAGTGCGATCTGGTAATTATCTTTTGCCTCTTCTCTGTGCGAAAAGGAACAACAAGGCGATGTTTTTGATCTTCATAGAAGAGGTCGCTTGCCGGTAGGGCAACCATCACAAATGAAAGCCATCCTAATATCGTCGCCGGAATTCCGTTGGAGAAGGGTTGCCACATATTCCATGCGCTATTTAATGGAAACCAGTGTCTTACATCCAGGGGTATTTCCCCTCCATCTCCAAATGAAATATCCTGTATGGCTACGAAACAACAAATGAAGAGGATAGGAATGATCGCCCAAATGCGTTTTCGATAACACACCCGATACAAGTCAAGATTGAACATGTTTGGCCTCCAAAGGAATAAATTCAAGGTATAGATTACCTGCATTCCATTCACGATCATACAATTCAAGATATGCGCGCGGCTTCATAACCAATGCCGGTCGAACGGAATCGGCTTTTTGTGCAGCGCTAAGCAAAAACATAATGCTTCCTTCCACCGCGTTATTGGGCTCCAACACAAGTGCTCTCGTTTCGGGATCGCGAAGATTCTCAGAATATTCTTGTATGTCCGGGAAAATATAATCATTTTCAACCATAGCAAAAGGAAAGAGAGAAGCCTTCGGATCAGGCATATCGTCGCCTGTTTTTACTTGCAAGAAGATCGTACAAGTATGATAGGTTATTCCATCCAGTTCTTTCGTACCAAATGCGTAATCGGTCACCGTTACTTCGGTACCATCTACATTCAAAGTATATGGCAATGACTTTTGTACTTCTCGTACTTGATTTGGTATTTCACGATTGATCTGAAATATTTGAAAGGCGCAAAATAGAAAAAGCCCTACTAAAGCACCTATAAAGACTTTAAATCTCTTTGGCATTTTCATTCCTCCCTTTCTTTGATTAATACTTTTGCAGCGCAGTTGAGTCCCTTGTTTCAGATAGCGATGATAATTTTTAGCCTGCCGCGAATCGTTTTCCCTGTTTTGCCGACAACAATCTTACTTGTGTGTACCCCCCCCCCCCATTTTCTATCAAGACAACCTAACTGTCTACTCCAATTATAATACATGCTATATCGTTTTCACAAATACAAATGATGATTATAGTTTTGTAAAAATAGAGTGAAAATAACGAACCGACTTCCACTCAAAATCAAGAATCTACTGCCTCTTGTTTTTTTGAAGTCGGTTCATGATTAAGAATTCAGAACGAAAGGATCCCCCCCCTAAAACCACAGCGTATCGCGGTTGATGGGCGTTTGAAAGAGTTTTCGTGCTTCCTTTGGATATGCAGTTTGACCCATTACCCACATCAATTTCGTCACCACCGACGGCAGCGACATATCATAGGCTTCCCAAAGATCGAGATCTTCTTTAACATCCCGCCCCACGGCATAGACGGACATATCGCTTCCTTCATACGGTACCTGCGTAGTCATCACAATTGTTTTTCCTTCACGGATCAACTCCGCAACTGCATCACGATAAGCGCCTGCCCGATACGTTGGCAAACCGCCCACACCGAACGCTTCGATGATCACAGCGTGGAACGAACGACCAAAAATAGTGAGCATCTTCGGATCAAGGGAGGGCGTCAACTTAAACAGGCCCACAGCAGGATCGAGCGTGGAATAAAAATGAACCGGTGCGCTTTGACGCGCTTTGTCTTCAATATAGAAGGCGATTCGCTCCTCCTGGATCGCCGCCAACAACGGATAATTCACACTGTCAAAGGCATTGTAGCTTTTTGTACGCACCTTCTGCACACGCGTACCACAGATCACCTTGCCCTCGAACACGATATTCACGTCGTGGGCACGCGGATCGGCTGCAAAGCGCACAGCGTCACGCAAATTGACACGCGCATCGGTATTGTCGAGATTAATCGGTTTTTGTGATCCGGTAAGCACGATGGGCTTGGGCGAATGCTGAATCAAATAAGAAAGAGCTGCGGAAGAATAGGCCAATGTATCTGTTCCATGACAGAGAACGAAACCGTCATACGCGTCATAATGCTCTTCAATGGCCTTTGCCATGGCCAACCAATGGCATACTTCAATATTGGTTGAGTCGAGGTTGAGCAGCTGTACAGCATCTACTTCAATAGAAGGAGATAGCTCCGGCAAATACGCCAACAGCTCTTCAGCCGTAATCGCCGGCGTAAGTCCATCTTTTGTGGCCACCGATGCAATGGTTCCGCCGGTACCCAAAAGCAAAATCTTTTTGTTCATGGTCTCTCCCTCCCAAACGCAATTTTGACGATGGATTATCCATTCGACTACCATTGTCTTGCTGATGGAAAGCGAACACCGAAATCCACAGACATTATAAGGTGATAATACGATCGAAGCGAGGATCTTCTTCCGCATGTTCGTCATGTTTCACGTAGACGAAGGTAATATTCGGGTCTTGCAAAAGAATCTCCTCGATCTCGCGCGCACTGTCTGTATCCAAGTTGGAAGTTGTTTCATCGACAAGTATAACGTCTTTTTTGCGGATCAATGCGCGAGCGAGGGCAATGCGCTGACGCTCGCCGCCGGAAATATTCTCGCCATGCTCCAGCAGGTTCATATCCAGACCATCTTGATTGACGAAGCGGTCGATTCCGACAAGATGGGCAATGCGCTCGATCTCTTCGTTCGAAAAAGTATCGCCAAGCGTAATATTAAACCGCACCGAATTTTCAAAAATATAATTATTTTGCGTGATATACGCCATGTTCCGCACTCCGCGATAGGGAGAAATCACAGTTCCATCGATTTGAATGGCCCCTTCATCAGGAGCATCGACGCCGAAAAGAATATTCAGTAAGGTGGTCTTGCCGCTTCCGCTCGGTCCGACGATGCGTACATTTTCTCCACGCCGAATGGACACGTTCACAGCTTGAAAAAGTGTTTTATCTCCATACCTTTTTATCAATCCGGAGGCGGTCAGTTCGTGTTCAAGAATCGGCTTTTCCTTATCATCCTCCGCCTCTCCCTTTGAAAGGCGCGCGTATAAAGGACGAGCGCCTTTGACTTTGCTCAACAATTCCGGAAAGGAGGCGAGCGAATTATACAACTGACCCGTGAGATTTCCGGCGGTCAGAACCAACGAAATAGGGATGGCTCCAATAAAAATGAGTAGCGCCAAAACAAAGAGATTCACCACTTGGGCAATTACACTGGAAAGAGCGCTAATCTGTTCTAGGACGATAGAACGATGCTTTAACGAGATCCATGCCTCGTTGAACGCACGGAACAGCGGCATATGTGCTTCCTTAAAGCCACGTGAAAAATCAAAAACAGCATACACCTTTCTTCCATTAAAGAGATCCGTAAGGTGATGAAGAAAGGTTTCGTTTGCTGTGGAATACTCTTGCACCATTCGTTCGCTATAAGGCCCCATCTTGCTGTTGGTTATAACAATGACACCGAAAAGAACCAAGCTGACGCACGCGAGACGCCAATCAATCCACAATAAGGCTGCCAAAGCCATGGCAATTTGAAGCCCGTTTTCAACACTACTAAAATACGGATTGAAAAAGTTGTTCTCCAGCAAATCCATATCGCTCGTCAGATTGGATATTTCGTAGCCGCTCAAGCGAGAGATTTGTATTTTGCGCATTTGTAGCTGTTGGTCAATAATGTATTGCGCCTGAAAAATCTTCATCGCCGCATCGGTTGCTAAAATAATGAAAACGCCGAAAAAGTTGACGCCAACAGCCCGGATCAACCGATGAAAATCCTGTGCGATGAGTGCCTCTAAAAGCAGAGCCATGGCAAAGTTGTAGAGCACATTGGCGGCAACGTTCAACGTCGTGAATGAGATGGTGAGCCAATACGCCTTATTTTTTCTCATTGCCCCGCCCTTTGTGTCCTTATTTTTTCTCATCGTTTCCCCCTTATGCACGGATACGTATTTATAGACAAACCACTTGAGAATATCCCAAACGATGAATACCTGCTTCGGACGATTTTAGGCCTGTTGTTTCTTTCTCATCTTTTTCTTCTTGAGCAATTTTAGGCGGAAAAACTCCTCACGCTCTTTTTCTTCGAGCGATTGCGCAATAAAATCACGATATATTTTATATTTGGGAATTTGCACCTTTTCCAGAGCATTGGCACGCTTCTGTGTTTTCAGCATCTCCCGCTGCAGACGATCCGCCGCGTCCGTAACCGAAGCCAATTCCAACAGGATACTCTTAAACTCCTGCATGGCTCCGGTCGCAAAATCGAGGGTAATGTGTACGGTGTCATAATCCAGCTCATCCTTCGTGCTTTCCTCATAGTGCAGATGGGTTACCTCTACGCCCATATAGGAGCGGTTACTCAAGGTAATGGATTCGTCAAAAGGCATGCCGGCAGCGATGGATTCCAGTCGATAATGTCCCATGGCCACTGTGGCGTGCTTCAGCTTTTCCTGAAAATCCGCGCTCACGGTTTGCAGGCGCGCTTCCAGATCCGCTTTTTTCTTCTGCTCGGCATTGGCCGCACGCAGAAGAACGACGCGTTTTTTGTCCAAAAGCGTATAGCTGGACTCCATCAGCGCAAGCATCGCTTTCACTTTCATTAAATTAGCTTTGGTCGGTGTAATCTTAAAAAAGGCCATGTCTCACCGCTTCAAATACTTTTCTTTCATTTCCGGACTGATCTGCGAAAGTTCGCCTTCCGGCAACAGTGCAAAAAGTTCCCAGCCCAAGTCGAGTGTCTCCTCAATGGAACGATTTTCCGTGAATTCCTGTTGCAGGAATCGCTTTTCAAACGCGTCACCAAAAGCAAGGATTTTGCGGTCATCTTCGCTCAAATCGTCTTCACCGATAATTTGTGCGAGATTGCGCACTTCCTGCGCTTTGGCGTAGGAGGCATAAATTTGGCGCATAACGTCGGCATGATCTTCCCTCGTGAATCCTTCCCCGATGCCGTCTTTCATTAAACGAGATAGGCTCGGCAGAATATCGATGGCCGGATAGATGCCGCGGCGGGACAGTTCGCGCGAAAGTACGATCTGTCCTTCCGTAATATAGCCCGTCAAGTCCGGAATGGGATGCGTGATGTCGTCATTGGGCATGGAAAGAATCGGAATGAGCGTAATCGAACCTTTTCCGGAACGAAGGATACCGGCGCGCTCATACATGGCAGCCAAATCGGAATAGAGATAGCCCGGAAAGCCCTTTCGGCTCGGCACTTCCTCACGAAGGTTGGAAATTTCACGCAACGCCTCGGCATAAGAGGTAATATCCGTTAACAAGACCAACACGTGCTTGTGTTCTTCAAACGCCAGATATTCCGCTGCCGTTAAGGCGCACTTCGGCGTGATCAAACGCTCCATGACCGGATCGTCCGCCAGATTGATAAAGCTTGCGACCTGATCTTGTACGCCGGCGGCACGGAAGGTTTCTTCAAAGAAATCCGCTTCATCCTTCTGCACGCCGATCGCCCCGAAAACAAAGCAAAAGTCGTCGTCCGAATGACGAATTTGCGATTGCCGGATGATTTGTGCCGCAATGCGGTCATGATCCAGACCGGATCCGGAGAAAATCGGTAACTTCTGTCCGCGGATAATAGTCATCAAGCCATCAATGGCGGAAATTCCGGTTTGAATAAAATTCTTGGGGTATTCGCGAGCGACCGGATTCATGGCGGAACCGTTGATATTATAGCGTTTATTGGAAAATACCGCGCCGCCGCCGTCGATGGGATTGCCCAAGCCGTCGAACACGCGGCCCAGAATGGAGGCGTTGAGCGGAATGGAAAGCGGATGGCCTTCAAAGGTGACCACGGCGTTGTCGACACGCATACCCGTAGTATCGCCGAAGACCTGCACCATGGCTAAATCGTCTTCGATCGCCATGACTTGTCCGGTGTATGTCTTGCCTTCAGAGGTGATGGTGACAATTTCGCCGTAGCCCACATCATGCACTTTATCGACGGTAACGATGGCGCTCTCCAGATGCTTCAGTTTAATGTACTCAATATTCACGACGCATCCTCCCCCTGATATTGCATTTTCAACGCATCGTAATGCGAAACGATAGCTTCTTCCAGATCGTCAATGGCTGATAGATTGTCGTTTGCCACATTGTATTTCATCATGGTGACCTTCTGATACAGATCATCATCACGTACAATGCGCAAAGGCGCATGCAGACGCAAAAGATCCCTACCGTTTTCATAAAGCGTGTTGATGACCTGCAGCATCCGCACCTGCTTTTTGAGCGGTACATAGGTGTCCTGTGCATGAAAAGAATTTTGTTGCAGATAGCCGACGCGAAGAACGCGTGCAATTTCCAATACCAAACGCTGTTCTTCCGGCAAAACATCCGCCCCGACGAGAGAAACGATGTCGTTGAGCTTGCTTTCTTCAAGAAGAATGCCCATCATCTTCTTGCGAAGCGCCATCACGTCCACGTCCGTACGATCCAGATAATCATTGGTTAACAGCTCGGTATAGCCGGAATAGCTATTCATCCAATTGATAGCCGGATAATGGCGCGAATAGGCCAATTCCTTGTCCAAGCCAAGGAAGACCTTCACATAACGCTTCGTTGCTTCCGTCACCGGTTCCGAAAAGTCGCCACCGGCAGGCGAAACCGCACCGATTAGCGTTACCGATCCGGTGGAAGCATTAAGGTTTTCCACGCGACCCGCCCGTTCATAGAATTGCGCGATACGCGAGGAAAGATAGGCAGGATACCCTTCTTCCGCCGGCATTTCCTCCAGGCGGCCGGAGATTTCTCGCAGAGCCTCCGCCCATCGCGAGGTGGAGTCCGCCATCAGGGCGACATCATAGCCCATATCGCGATAGTATTCCGCCATGGTAATGCCGGTATAAATAGACGCTTCTCGCGCTGCCACCGGCATATTCGACGTGTTGGCAATCAGCACGGTTCGGTTCATCAGGTTTTCTCCGGTATTCGGATCGATCAGTTGCGGAAAAGAATCCAGAACATCCGTCATTTCGTTTCCGCGTTCCCCGCAGCCGATGTAGATAATGACGTCCGCATCGCAGAACTTCGCAATCTGATGCTGCAGCATGGTTTTTCCCGTACCGAAACCGCCCGGAATCGCTACGGTTCCCCCTTTCGCAATGGGGAAAAAGACATCCAGTACTCGCTGACCGGTCACCAATAGATCATTGGTCGAAAGACGGCGGGAAACCGGACGTGGACGACGCACCGGCCAACGCTGCATCAACGTAAGCTCGTGACGAATCCCGTCCTGTTCGACGATGGCCAAAACATCATTGACGGTATACTCTCCGTCCGCAACGCAGGAGATGACCTTTCCGGAAATACCGTTCGGCACCATGGCGCGATGCTCGATCAGTACCGTTTCTTTGCAGGTGGCAAAGACTTGTCCGGAAGAGAGCGTATCACCTTCGTGGATCTTTATCGACACCGTCCATTTTTTTGCAGCATCCAGCGCCGGCATCTTGACGCCGGTGGCCATGAAATCGCCATGAGCATCCTGAATACGTTCCAGCGGACGTTCAATGCCGTCAAACATATTCATCAGCAGTCCCGGCCCGAGAACGACGGAAAGCGGTTCACCCGTTGCATAGATCGCATCGCCGACCTTGAGTCCTTCCGTCTGCTCATAGACCTGAATGACGGCACGATCTTCATCCAGTGAAATGATCTCGCCCAGTCGACGGTTCTCGCCCACTTCCACCATTTCATGTATGCCGAATCCATTCATGCGCGTCCCGCGTATAACCGGACCGTTGATGGCACGAATGATACCTTCTGCGGTCTTATTCATGCGCTTCTCCTTCCGCTTCCTGAATTGCACCGTTCATCAGCCAGTCGTTGAGTGCGCGGCCGATTTCATATTCATTGTCCTGAATCAAATAATGAAAGGTGTGGCGCGTGCGTTTTGCCTGCTGGCGATCCACGAGAACAAAGCCGCCGATTTCTTCCTCCGGCATGCTTTTTACCGGCAAATCTTCACCGCAGATTTCTCTGGCCAGATCCCGATCGCGATCCAACACATGGACTTCCGCCACATCCATTTCTTCCAGTGCAGCGCGAAGATGCTTTTTCATCCAGTCCGCATATTCCGGCGTCTGTGCAAAATCGGCAAATTTTTGCCGAATGGAGGCATTTAACGCATCGAGGCACTTCTTCTGTGTTTCCAAAAAGATGCGCTGATTTTCCTGCCGATGTACGACCAGACGCTCATGGGCTTCGCGCCTTGCGCGATCCACATGCTGTGCGATATACTGCTCGCTCTCCCGCGCTAAGCGGGCTCTACGTTCTTCAATGAGTTTTGAATTCTGTGTCGTAGAATCGTAGAGCATTTGTTCGGAGCGGCGTTTTTCCTCCGACCAGATCATGTTGCGAAATAAGGCCAATTTACTTTGTAATTCAACCATGATCAACTCTCCTCCTGTTCCGGAAGAACGACGACAATCGGCTGATGGTGTTTCGCCCGAAATGCATCAATTTCTTCCTGTAAGGCTTCCGCCACATTTTTCGACAGATAGAGCACGCCCAGATCCTTATCCTCCACCGCCATTTTCCACTCATCGGAAAGAACGGTGTTCTCGTCCACCTCGCGTGTTTGAATGCCACTTAAGCGTGAGCCGAGCGCCAATTCTCTATCGTCGGTAATGAGCTTCATGTGCATAATCGCCTCTTAGCCGATTTGGCCGAGAATCATGATGGAGATAATCAAGCCGTAAATTGCAATACCTTCGGCAAGCCCCACAAAGATGAGCGTTTTACCGAGGATGGATTGGTCTTCGGAAACTGCACCGAGAGCAGCCGAACCGCAGGCGCCGACGGCGATACCGGTGCCGATGGTGGCCATTCCGGTGGAAAGCGCCGCACCAAGGTAGGCCAAGCCGCTTGCCGCATTATTCGCATTGCCCTGCGCAAAGGCGGTAGAAGGCATGAATAAAATCAATGCCATCAAAATACAGGGAGCAAAACAGGTCAGATTCAACCGAAGCGCATGTTTTAAGCGCTTTTTGGAGGAATCCGTATTCTTATAAAGCAAATAAAAACCCGAAGAGATGGTTAATACGACAATAATGGTGGATAACGTTAAAATGGGTGCCACAGTATTTCTCCTTTTCCGTATGCGTACAAAACACTACCGATGCTGAAACATTTTTTTTGCATCAATAAAGGGTTTGCCGTCGCCAACATAATACTTGCCGAACAGCTCATAATATTCCAAACGAAGGGACTGAATAAACACGATCAGTCCTTCAAGGCCAATGATGACAATGTTACCGATGATGAGCATCGCCACATTTCCCGCACCGCCCATCATCTTTCCCATGGTTGAGAAGGCCATGAACAACCCGACGTGGTTGATGGCGAATGCGCCGACACGAATGAAGGAAAGCGCGCCGGAAAAAATGGAAATGAGCGCTTCCAAAAGGGAAAATCCGGTTTCGACGTAGTAATCTCCCACCCCCTGGTGATAAAGCGGCCGCTTACGTAGCAGCAGATTCGTTAACGGCTGCTGGAACAAAATTCCGGCTAATGCGGCGACAATCAGGGCAGTCAATACACCCGAAGGAAGAACAGGTTGGACAGCAACATTAACCACCGTCAACAGAAGCGAAAGGTACAGAACAAAGCCGCATAATCCTTCTTTACCGAACCAGGCTTCCTGGTACTCCTTCCTTCTCAACTTATTCACAATACCGAGAAGATAAGCGATGCTTGACAGCACCACACCGAAAAGGATGGCGGCAATAAGCACTGTGTTGATGTTTTCAAACGGTCGCACAACGAGAGCGGGAATGACCGTTTCCAGACCGAAGAACGACCCGTAAGCCAGGCCGAACGCCATCGAGGCAATGCCCATGCGAAAGACCACGCCGCCTAAATTGGGATGGCGCATCTTTTTCAAAAGCAAGCCGAGCAGAGCAAAGACCGCTCCCTGCCCCAGATCGCCGAACATCGCGCCGAAGAGAAGGACATACGTAATGGCGAAAAAGCCGGTAGGGTCCAACTCCTTGTAATTCGGTGTACCATACATGTTCACCATCGCTTCAAACGGGCGAACAATCGCTGCATTCTGTAAGCGTGTCGGCGCCTTCTCGGATACGTGTTCTTCATCAATGAACTGTACAAAGGTATCTTTGAAACGAGCAATCGTCCGACGAAAAGCTTCCTCCTCCTTTTCACTCACCCAGCCGGTAACATAAAAGTAGGATTTCCCGCGAGCAAAATACTGTTTTGCGTTGTTTACCGCGTCATTTAATGAAGCGGCATAATATAAGCCTTCAAGATCTTGTTCATGGCGATCGATACGTGTTTGTTTTTCTTTTTCCAGAGCTTCTAGCTTATTCCCTTCTTCTTTAAGGCTCTCTTCCATTAAGCGAATGCATTCTTCGTTCGTCTTGCCTTCCGAAAAATCGGGATTGAGCTGTTTCCAGTTAAGGCGGTCTTCCAGGCGATGAATTTCATTTTGCACCTTGTTCGGATAGACCAAAAGATAGAATTCCTCTTTTTCGATCGCACCGAGATGCAAAATCGCCGCCGGAATTTTTTCATAGCCGGAGCGAATAGCTCGTCGTTCAATCGCGGTAAGCGTACCAAATTCATACGCAAACTGTTCCAGACTTTGCAGCGCGGAATAGGCAATGTCATTTGCCGAAAGTAGGCGTAACAGGCTCAAGTCCGTTTTCACCTGTTTTTGCTTTTGACGGATCGTTTCGATTTCCGCATCCAATTCCATTAAGCCGGCCAATACCGCTTCCTGTTGCGTGGTCAGCTCCGTCGTGAGATTCGGTTGGGCAAAAATGTCGCCCATCTCGCGGGACTTCCGTTGCAAGTAGGTCAATGCGGCCTGTCGCCGCTCTCCGGTACCACTTTCTTTTTCAAACTGACGCACCGTGGAAACGTCCACCGTTTTCGACAAATTTTCTTCCGTCACCGGAATGGTGAAGGAATAATTTTCGATCATTTTTTCCGCATCCAATAGATGCAGGCCGCCGGTGCGAAAAAGGGCGAGCACGACGGGCGAAAGTTGCTCAATAGGGGCAACCAGCTGCATCATTTTCATTCGTTGAATTGCCAAAAGCCACCTCCTATTCCGTCTTCCATTCGATTAAATACTGTATCATCTGTTCCTCTTTCCATCCCAGATTTATGGCCTCCAGTATGCGTCGTATTTCGGCGATTCGACCGTTTAACATGTGTATAAAACACACTGCTGCAAGCAGACCGTCATCGGTGAGACTGAAGATTTTTCGACAACGCTGATAGAGATAGCGTTGCCTTGCGATGGGCAAAAAGGAATAATCCTCTTTACCGCCTTCAATCAAACCGCGATAAGGGCTTTGACGAAGCCATACCGTAAAGGCCGGCAAATCCAGGCTTACTACATTCTCCAACGTCTTTCCGTATAGGATCTTTCCGCCCGGAACCATCTGCATGGCCAAATACGGATCTTCATCGCGTAAAAAGCGCTTCGTATGGACGATCCAGGTAATGTTTCGCAAGTCGATCATCGTGCCGAGAAGATCATCGAGAACCACTGCCGTCTTTCCCCCGATGTCTTTCGCTTCCCGACGCAGTCGATGAAAATACCATCGGTTGAAATTGACCATGAGCGAATCGAAATCGATCGATCCCGTATCAACATCGTTTTGAACGATCGGTTCCAGAAGGCGATAATATGGTTTCTCTTTCAGCGTCGAAAGATATGCCGGCACGCTAATGGACGTGTCGGCAGTCAGATGAAGCGTGTCGGCATAAATGCTGTGCTGAATAAAAAGAAGCTGTTCTTTTCGATTATCTCGTTGTAGTACGCGAAGAAAGCGTTGCAACTCCAACAATTCATCTTCCATAAAAAAGCTGTGGAGGAATTGTTTTTGCTTGGCGTCCAAAAACGTCAGCAATTCATCATTTCTTTGACGTTTCCAGGCTTCGAGGCGCTGCTCGCCGGTGCGCACATCATGAAAATCGCCAATGTCCTTACCTACAATCTCGCGCAGAACACGAAATGCGCCCTCCAGGGTCGTTTCTTCCAACAGCCGAGAGAGCTGTTGAGGGTTGAGATATTTCCCAAAGCGCCCGCGTAATTTCGTTACTAAGGCTGTATCAGATCCCATTGTCGTCTCGCAATCGCTCAAACCATTCCGTAGCCATCTTCTCGCGATGCGCATCAAAAAAGCGCCATATCACCGCGATTTGTTCTTCTGACGTCGATACGAGGGCGCTCTCATCCTCTTTTCGTTTTTTTTCAATAGCGTTAACCTGTTCTTCCGCTTGTTCTCGCATTTGACGGTTCGCTTCCCGTTGAAGCTCAGCCATCACCGCTCGCGTGTTGTTCATTTCCGTTTCCAGCACATGATCGGTGTTTTCTTTGAGCTCCCGAGTCGAACGGTCTATTTCGAGGATGGCCTGAATCTTTTCATTCTTTTTCGCCTCCTCCTTTTTCTTTTCCTCTTTCTCGGTAACCGCCCCTATGGTACTCCTTTTTTGTTGTCAAGAAAAGGGTCACGAGAAAATAGCCGTGACCCTCATCGATTACCGATATTTCTTATAGCGTTCAATATTCTCTTTAGAGAGGAATTCATAGGCGGCATTGATTTCCTGGAATTTTTTCGTAGCTTCCGGATCACTGTTCACATCGGGATGGTATTTTTTCGCCAGCTTGCGATACGCCAGTTTCACCTCGTATTCCGTCGTATCCGTGGAAACGCCCAGCACGCTACAGCTCTTTTCATAAGTGGAACGAAACTGTTCCATGGGATTCGGCCCCGCCCAGGTATTTTGTCCATAGCCATTTTGTCCGCCACCGTAGCCGTAACCACCATAGCCTTGGCCATTAAAGCCCGAGGAACCGCCCGCACGCGGACCGTTTTGCCCATCCGATCGGTAGTAGAAGCCGCCGTTACGGAAATACTCATTAAAGATACGATCCCACTTTTCCTTTTCGCGGCGTTGCGCTTCCTCGCGTTTTCTCACCTCTTCTTCCCACAACTTTCGACGATAGGCCGCTCCATAGCTCGAGAAATTACGATTGGAGGATTTTCCCTGTCGCAAGTCATCGGAAAGATCGTAGAGATATTCCGTCAACACGTATTTTCCGTATTCCAGCATCGAGACAAAGCCGCGTCCCAACAGCGGAAAAAGCACTAAAATAAAGAAGATGAGCCATACCCAAGCTGGAAGTCGTATGATGGGAATAAAAAAGAAGAAAAACGGCATGGAAAATAATAAGGTGGCCAAACAGCCGACCAAAGGCGCAAAATAGGCGCGAATGCGTTCCACAAGATTCACCGCAAGTTCCAGCAAAAAAATCAATCCTGAAAATAACAGGTCTATCCCTTTTGCCAATACGTATAGGATATGTCCCAAGAGCACTTTCATGTTTTTCCTCTTCTTCCTTGCACAGAAGCAAAAGCTCTGTGCTGACTTCGACAGGCGACAAAAAGGCATCGCTCATCATGACAATGATTTTTTCCATGGTATCATACCCCTATGAGAGAAAAAATAGAAGGCGGAGAAAAAATGACATCGCATACCATTCTGATCACCGGTGCATCACGAGGCATCGGCCGCGCATGTGCCCTTGCGCTTGCCCGTCCCGGAGCAAAATTGATCGTCCATTATCATACCCATGCAACGGAAGCGGAGCAAACGGCTGCGCTTTGCCGAAAATGTGGCGCAGAAGCCCTTGTCGTACAGGCGGATATTTCCTCTTCCGATGAAGTGAATCACCTGTTTTCCCAAGCGGAGAAACACTTTTCCCCGGTGGACATTTTGGTCAACAATGTCGGCATAGCGGTATACGGCCAGCTGCAGGATATTGCCGATGCCGAGTGGCAACACGTCTTTGCAACCAATGTCAACGGAATGTTTTATTGCACGAGAAGAGCGCTACCCGGCATGATTGCCCGTAAATGGGGACGCATCATTAATGTTTCCAGTATGTGGGGACAGGTCGGAGCGTCCTGTGAAGTGCTCTATTCTTCTACCAAAGGGGCGGTTGACGCCTTTACCAAGGCTGCCGCAAAAGAGTTGGTCTACTCCGGCATTACCGTAAACGCGGTATCTCCCGGCGTCGTAGATACCGATATGTTTTCCGCGCTCGGCGAGGATACCGCCCGTGAGGTTGTGACGGACATCCCGCTCGGCCGTCCGCTTCGCCCGGAAGAAATCGCCCTCTGGGTCAGCCATTTCGCGGCGGATGAGTCCGAAGCCATAACCGGACAGATCCTCGGCATTAACGGCGGAATGGAGATCCACTGATTCGAAGAAGGCTTGCCGAGTCGGCGTGCCTTCCTGCTGCAAAGTTCCTACTGTAAACGATCCGCTGTGCCATGCCGAATCCAATAGAGATACGCTGCCTTAACCGGCTTGTGATACGCTAGTTGCAACGCCCGCGCATAGAGCGCCAATTGCTTGCGGTATCGCTCGGGATTCGGATGTCGATCCGATTTAAAGTCCACTAAAATCATGCCGTCCGGCAGATCGACAAATAAATCAATCTGCCCGTCCACGGCAATTTCACTTTCTTCATAAGGTAAGCGCATTGTAAAGCTATGCTCCCTCACCACGTTTTTCTCATGGGCAATCACCGCTTGTCCCAAAGAACTTTCAAAAAAGCGCAATAAGAGCGCTTCCTCAAGCAGGGATCGCTCCTGCTCTGTAAAGAGCGCACGCGACGCCATCGCGTCCAGTGCTTGTTTCATAGTTTCTTCCGTATAATTTTTTAACGGTAAATTTTGCAGCGCACGATGCAACAACGTGCCTATGGTAGCCGGATCAGCTTCAACCTTTCCCTGCAGAAAAACAGGAAGTGGCATATGCTCGACGCTTTCCGTCGTGCTCGTCTCTGTCTTTGTCGGCGCACCGCCATACCACGGCCAATCTTCAAAATGCGGATCTAAGATTTGATTTTTCCCGGAGAGTTGTGAAACCGTCATTTTTAATGGCAACGGCGTTGTTTCTTCCTTGAGATCGGATGCCTGCAAAATCGCATCGATATCAAGAGCCCCTCCGTTCTCGCGATCGAGTGCCGTATCAGAGAGCGCCGGCAACGTGCGATAGTCTTCGCCTTGCGCAAAAAGAATCTCCAATCCTTCCTGCGACGAGAGGCCCTCGGCACTTGCTGAAAGAATTCCTAACGTCCAATCCAACACTGTATTGCTTTTTTCTAGAAATGCCTCTAAGTCCAGCACTTCCGGTTTTGCTTTCTCTATATTCGTAACGTGTCCCACCAAATATAAGCGATGCACGGCTCGTGTCAGCGCCACATAGAGAATGCGCACTTCTTCCGCGCGCTCTTTGTTAAGAATGGCATTGGTAATGAGGTTTTGATAGGTTGTCTTTTTGCGAAAACAGCTGCCTCCTTCTGGCGCACGGTAGTTCAATTGCAACGCCGTTCCCCACGAGGGATCCGATACCAGTGCCTTTTTCTTCACGGAAGCATTGAATTTTTTCGCCAAATCCACTAAGAATACGACGGAAAATTGCAACCCCTTCGCCTTGTGAATCGTCATCAGGCGAACGACGTTATCTTCTTCCGACAACGGTACGGACGGTAACGTATCTTCGCCATTGCCGGCAGGGCGCAACGCCTCTTTCAAAAATCCTGTCAGATCGCCGCCTTCCCGGCTTTCATAGTCTTCCGCTAAACGTATGAGGGCTAACACGTTTTGCAAACGCATCTCTCCATCTGGAAGCGTGGTCAAATACGCAAATAAGCCGCTCTCCTCGAAAAGAAGCGTCATCCATTCCGAGAGCGGCATTTCCGTATAGCGCTGCCGCCATGCGTTGCGTTTCTCCAAAAAGCGATCTCGCTTCGCCTGCAATGCCTCGGAGACGGACGACGTATCGGAAAGAAAAGCTTCATGGAAAGCACCATCCGGATATGCCGCACGCATTTGCGCCAGTTCTTCCTCTGAAAAGCCGCCCATTTGCGATAACAAAACAGAGAGCAGCGGAATATCATAGCGACGATTATCCATAAAACACAACAGATTTTTGGCCAGTTGCTTCTCGAGCGTTTCCTCTTCTGACGCCGACGCGTCCTGAAAATACGGAATGCCAAAGCGTCGAAATACCTGCTCGTATTCCGGCATGCGAAGGTTCGTACGTTCCAGCACCACACAATCGCGGTACTGACCGCCCGCCTTCACATGCTCTACGATCTGATGCGCCACATAGAAAGGTTCGGAAGAAATTTCATCCAATGCACTTTTCGGTTCCGCATCGTCTTCTTTTTCACGCACATCCTCCAAAACGCAGAGCGTAACCTCGCCTTTTCCCTCATGCTCTGCCGAAGCCTGCGCCCGATGCCCCGATGAATCATATGTCACACCGCCGCGCTGTTGCGTCATCAAGGGCGTAAAAATCCGATTCACAAAATCCAAAATACGACTGTCGCTACGGAAATTGGTTGTCAGGTTAAGGGCTTGCTCTCTGTCGGAAGCTTCATAGCGATTGAAGCGCTGCACAAAGTTTTCCGGCAAAGCCTGGCGAAAACCGTAGATGGATTGTTTCACATCACCGACGAAAAATAAATTATCCTCGCCTGCTAATGTCTCGACAATTTGTTCTTGAATGGCATTGGCATCCTGATATTCATCAAAGAAGATGCGTTGATATTGCTCCTTTAACGACTGCACCACTTCCGGATTTTGCAGTAAACGGATTAATTCGTGTTCGACATCGTTAAAATCCATCCCGTTGGCATCACGTTTTAGCTCTTGTAAGCGATGTCGATACTGTGTGGCTAAAAAAGCAAGCGGACGCAAGCGTTCCTGCAAAAGCTCCTGTTCTCGGGTAATGGCATCCCAATTCCACTGCTCCAGTCCTGCAAGCAATGCCTTAAAATCGTTTTTTAAAGCCGCACGCTGATTTTGAAATACTTCTTTAATGCGCACCGCCTGCGCACCGTCACGTTTTTCGGTTACCGACGGTTGTTTCTCAAAACGGAATGTTACGCCCTGTGCCAAGCGTTCCATCAACGCTTCCCGTTGTTCTTCGGTTAAGGTAAGTGGACCCTTTTCTCCTTCCGCGGCTTCAAATAAAGTGGCACGCAGTTGGGCGCATTCCCGATAGAAGAACTGCACAAAGAACTCCGGCAATTCCTTCCAAGGTAATGCTTCCATCCGACGCAGCTGTCTCTCCACGGAAAGAACCGGCGCGATGACAAGAGCATCCCGAACGCCGTCCATAATCTTTTGAATAGTAGCTTTCTCGGTTACCCCTTCCACGCTCTTTTGCATCCACTGTTCCGGATCGGCAGAAGCATCGGCCAGGCCATCCCACTGTTTTATGAGATCTTGCAAGTCCTGGTCGTCACGACGATTCGTATCCATATAACATGCCAAAAAATCATGCAACGATGCCGCCGATACTGAAAAAGGGTCTTCTTCCGATAAAAGGGTCCCCTGATACGCCGCGCGCAGCACGTTTTCCATGGCCTCTTCCTGCAGCCCTTCCAATTGTCGGCCGGATAAAATATGGAGTCCCGGATCGCGATCCAAAAGGTCAAAGTGACGCTGCAGCACTTCCAGGCAGAACGCATGCAGGGTTTGAATATTGGCCGCCGCTAAGAGATTGAGCTGGCGAAAAATCCAGACAGGATCACTGTTTCCATCGGATAGCCGCTGCTGCAGTGCCTCACGGATACGACTGCGCATCTCACCGGCTGCTTTTTTGGTAAAGGTGACAACCAGCATTTGATCCAGACCGATGTGATGAATGGTAATTTCACGCAAAATGCGTTCAACCAATACACCTGTCTTTCCGGCGCCCGCCTGTGCCGATACGATACGATTGGCGGGCGTTAATTCCAACGCTTTTTTCTGTTCGTCTGTGAAATTCATGCCTCGCCTCCTTTCGGCTCCGTTTCTTGTTGCGCCTTCCAACTTTTCCAATCCGTCGATGGAAGGATACGCTGGGCTCCAAATTGCCGCAGCCGTTCAAAGCGACAAATCGCCGCATAGGGACAATAGTGACATCCTGAGTGTCTTGAAGAATTGGAAATCTTCCAATATACCGGATGGGCAGAAATATAGCCGCTCTCACGAGACGCTGTCAGTTTTTGTGCTTTCTCGACCGATTCCTGCAATAAACGTTCCATTTCCGTCTGCGTGAGCACATTCTCTCTCTTCGTCCAATCCTTTCCGGTGCCGTTAAATTGATAGACAGACGCCGTAGCACTCTCGGCCAAGCGTTCATCCAACGCTTCGCCTACCGGGACGCGACTCAAAAATCCGCTAAGCTTTAATTCCTTCGGCCACAGCAGCGTCTCCCCGTCGCCCTCCTTTTCTTCCGAAAGGGCGGGCGCATGCACGGGGAAATAAAAGGCCCCGAGCGGTTTTGCGTTTTGGGAGGCAGCTTTGAGATAAAGCGGCAGCTGAAGACGGGTGCCGCTCATCATGGCCGTTAAGTCAAAACTCGTATTTCCTGTTTTGTAGTCGATAACTTCCACATAGCGTTGTGCGTTTTCTCGAATGGTATCCACTCGATCCATGCGCCCCTCTAGCAGTACCGATCGCGGGGATTCGGCCAAAACAATACCCGGTAAGTTTCGTCCCGGGCCAAAGGAATATTCGTGATCCACACGGCAAATCTTACTCTTTGCCAAATGCGAAAGCAGACGGGCATGGGTTTCCCGCATGGTTTCTTTAGCTAAATCCAACATAAATGCATTTTTCGGATCGTTGCGCTTTACAGCGTCTAAGAAGTCTTGTATCGATGCGTCACCGGCTTGAAGAAGCACCGCTTCCGACGCAGCAAAG
Organism: Murdochiella sp. Marseille-P8839; assembly: GCA_019753405.1. Classification (GTDB taxonomy): domain Bacteria; phylum Bacillota; class Clostridia; order Tissierellales; family Peptoniphilaceae; genus Murdochiella. The sequence continues at coordinate 22,301 of JAIKLF010000004.1, forward strand.
TCGGGAAGTTTTCCCTGTTCCAGATAGTCCGGCAACAACGTCGTCCATTGGTCCACAGCCGCATGCAAAATGCTCCCGATATCCAACGCCCGAATGGATAGATCCTCGCTTTCTTTTGCACGCAAACCATAGCGAACAAAATATTGATACGGGCATGCCGCAAAGCATTCTAATTGTGAGGCACTAATCGTCTCCGAAGGATAAAGGGCGAGGGTAATCTCTTGCGTCAAGAGCGGGCGCTCCGGAGATTCGGCGCCTTCCCGTTCCAGCGTTTCTGCCAGCTCGCGATAGGCGGGCAAAGCTTTCATATGGCTTAAAACGCGTTCGGCAAAACGGCGCACGGCAGGAGAAGTGTCTTCTTCTCGCAATAATGCAGGCAAGCGCTTCAGTAAGAGCCCACGGGAATACAGGATCTCCGGAAAACCGAAAGTATCCTGCACCGTTAGCGCAAGACCCAAACATTCTTTCATGCGTAAGAGCCAGTGGCTGGGTGTCATTGACACATTCGCACTGTCCTGCATCGCCGTGGACAAGGTCAGGCGCTCTGTTGCTTGCTGCAAGACAGAATAGAAATTCAGACGCTCCTCTTCTACCGCAAAGCGTTGCATCGAAGGCAAAGCTTCGCCTTTTTCCAACACCAATGCCTTTTCTTCTTCGCTTAAAAGCCCGGTCTCTTTATGCATGCCCGGCAGCCAAGCATCCGTCATACCGAGTATGAACACATATTTACGTGGTTGCATACGGCTACGGAGCAGATCGCCGACAAATACCTGCTCTTTAAAGGGAGGAATGACCCCCAGTGATATACCGGCAAGACCTTCTTCACAAAGGCCCGCAAACAAGGCAAGATCCGTCTCCTTATCGGCAAAGAGTTCGACCATTTCGTCCAAACGTTCCATGAGAGCACTCCAAACGCGCTCATGGATGGCCAATCTCTCCTCTTCCCCTTCCGCCTGCAGGGTTTCGCCATAGGCAAAGAGGGCATTTTGCGTGGTCGGCGTGCGTAAGGTTTCTACCAATGCTGCCGCAAAATCTTTCACCCGATGCGCCGTTTCGATGCGTCTTGCGAAGAAGTGCAGTCGTTCCAAAACGACGGTATTCACACGACGTGCGACATCATACGGATGACGATAGCGTGCTTCTTCCTCAGCATCACGAAATTGTCGCGTGGGATCCGCCGTAAAATAACGAATCTCCTCAAACATCCCATAGCGAATGTGCCGTTCTTCAATGAAGCGTTGATAGATCTCGATCTCCTCTTCTTCAACGCCCAACAGACCCGCCTTCAAGAAGGCCAGCATCGTTTCGGGACGCGGTCCCTTCAGATTTAAGGCGAGCAAAGCACGAATTGTTCGCAGCAGCGGATGATAGGCCACTTCCTTCACTTCATCGTAGAAAAAGCGAATGCGATCCCTATGGAAGGCGCGTTTGAGCATGGAGGCATATTCCGTCTGCTCCGTTAAAAAGACAGCGATATCGCTAAAGTGCGCCCCTTCTTCTGCCACCAGCTTTTTCATGGCGACCACCAAGCCATCCACTTCCTGCTCGGTATTGCGATAGCTCACGAGGCGTATGCCTTGATTCTTGTGCTCCGACGCCAAAGCCTCTTTAGCAGGATGCAGTGGCGTCTTTAACGCAAAAACCGCCTGCGCCGCCTGTAATGCCTGCTTTTGATAAGGCGTGGCGGGTCGGGCCGCAACAGGACGCAGCGTAACGGATGTCATCGCAGCAAGTTGACGTACAAAACGGGTGCTCAACGAAAACGCCGCAGCATCATCCGTTTTCTCGGAAAGCATCCATTCCAAGGTCTCTGCACCGATTTCCGGCGGTGCGGAAAGAATGGTGCGCGCCATTCCCGGATCCATGGTGACCGAGACATGAAGCGTATGCCCCGTCTTTTCTAGGGCCGCAAGCGCTTCCCCTTCTATCTTTGACATGGAATGAAAGCGATCAAAGAAAAAATCCACACCGTCGAATACCGGAACTTCCGATAATTGCGCAAAGGCATGGCGCATTTGGTCATCGCCATCCAAGCGAATGTTGCCTAATGCTTCTTCATAAGCTTCATAAATAGCGGCAATCTCTGTAAATTTACGGCGCGTGCGATGATTTTCCGGCGCTTTCTCCGCTTGCGCCTGCAGGCGTTGACTATCAATGCCGTACTCTTTCCATTCCTGCATCTGGCGTACAAAATCATCCACCAATTGCGTGCCGATCGTCCCTGCGGTAAAAACCTCTCGTTCCTCTTTTTTGGATTCCAACAGCGAGCGCACCAGCATGCGGCGGCCTTCTTCGGTTAACACCGGCGTGCGCAGACCGCTGCCTTCCTGCAAAATATCGCGAACTAAAGAACGAAAACTTTTAACCTGCGCTTTCATCAGAATCGGCGTGTCCAGAGCAGCAAAAAGAGCCTGCTCCGCTTCCACCGTAAACTGCGAAGGCACCACTAAATAGGCATGTCTTCCGGCAGCAATGCTTTGCCGAATGGCATCGGTTAACGCATACCAAACCTCCATCGGGACACGCGAGGCGTAAAGATTGAGCATTACGCTTCCTCCGCAGGAAAGACGAGGCGTGCTGCGCCGATCATACCCGCTTTATTGCCAAGTTTTGCCTGAACAATGGGCGTTTCCCTTGTGGCGAAAAAAGAATATTTACGATACGCAATGCGAAGCGGCTCGAGCAGCGTATCGCCGGCATTGCTCACGCCGCCGCCAATGACAAAGCATTCGGGATCCAAGGTGGCGCTTAAAACCGCTAAGCCCCGCCCCAGCGTATCAGTGACGTGCTCTACCACGCGCTGACAAAGAGCGTCGCCGTTTTGTGCACCGCGGAAAATGGCACGAGTGTCGTAGCTGTCACCATAGGGGCGTAACGACGATGGCTCATCCGATTGCGCCAAAAGTTCACCGGCATAACGCAGAATATTGGGCGCCGAGCAGACTTGCTCCAAGCAATAATGGCCGCCGCAGCCACATTCGAAAGAAAAAGGCTCCGATAATATCGGCATATGGCCAATCTCACCGCCGGCGCCGTGAACACCCGCTAAGATTTGATCGTTCAAGATGATGCCCCCGCCGATACCCGTGCCGATAATAATAAACACAATGGAGTTGCGATCCGAAGCGGCACCTTGCCACACTTCGCCAAGAGCCGCCACATCCGCATCATTTTCCACAACAATGGGACAAGTAAATCCTTCCTGCTCCTTAAACAGATCTACCAGAGGCACCAGCCCCCAGCTCAGATTGACGCAACCGTTCACGAGTGAATGGTTCATCACCGGACCCGGCACACCAATGCCGATCCCGGCCAACGCTTCTTCCGAATAGCCCTCTTCTTTTAGAAAACTGCGAATCCGTACAGCCATCTCGTGAATCAGCGTATCTTGCGCTTTTGCTTTTCCCGTGGGTATGGAAACAGACTTACAGAGTTTTCCTTTTTCATCAAATAAGCCAAACTTTGCCGTCGTTCCGCCCAGATCTATACCAATATATGCCGTCATGCGCTCCTCCTTCAGGATCTGTCAAGTCTTCTCTATTTTATCATGATGCTGTCGTTCCCGCCCATCAATCGCTTTCCTCGTCCAAACAAAACATGAGCATGTAGTAGGTAATTTTATAACATAGAACAATACGAATGCTTAATGTGCTAATAGAACCTTTATCAACATGTCGCGTTTGAATAAGAGAAAAATGGGAAATAACAAAAATAGAAAGGAAACCTTTTCTTTTTGCGTGTGATCTTCTAATACTACTGGTGAAAGGAGAAAATATCTTATGAAAAAAATTTTTTTTCGTTCCTTGAGCGGCTGGACTTTCCTCGTTTTTTTATTGTTGTTGACCGCCTGTACCGGACAGAAGGCGCCGGAAGAAAGTGAATCGCTGATCATATTAGAATCGAAGCGGGCTTCCGAATCGTCAGTGGAAAGCCGTGTTCTTGGAAGCGGTGATGGATGGCTGGAGGATATAAGTTTTTATCGCAGTGACGATGTTTTTCCCCTACACGTTGATGGGGAACAGTATCGTCTTGATATAAAGTTAGACGGCGTGAATACCAATTTTCCCGTGGATCTTTCCATGTTTGATTCTCCGCAAATCTATGCCATGGTTTCTTTCGACGGAATCATACCTCACACGATGAAAGAAACAAAAAACAAGATTTTTCCCATTGCGGCGGAGAACGGATGTATGCCCGGAACAATTTCTTTCTCTGTGTCTTCGGATACGAAGGCGTTCGACGAAGAAAATGAAGCGATCCTCCAAGAGTTTATTCATGGCAAACGGGATCGCTTAAACGCGACCGTATATTTGTTTGCTCCGGACGGCTATGGTATTGAAGTCTTAGCCGGCATTCTTCTTCCGGAGAATATCCTGACGGGGATGAATACCATACACGCAAAGGCCGTGGCAAAAGCGTCGCCAATAGGCGATGCGCCTATCCATGTGCGACTTATCGAAGAAAACGGAGAAAACGTATTCGATGTTCAATTCGATTACGATAAACAGATACCTTCCGATGCCGGTGATAGCTACTATCTCCAACTGAATGCTTCCGATCGTTTTCCGTATCGCGCTGTGGAAGGCGAAAATGTGAAAAGAGTGCCTCTAATCAAGACAAACACGGAAGATGAGGAACTGAAAATCAAAAAAGAAGAGCATTATCGTTTTCCGTTAAATACGGCATTGACAAAAGAACAGCGGTTGCGTCTAGAAGGTTTCTTAGCACACCCCGATACACTAGGTTTTCCGCTGTCGATTTCGCTTCATGATCAGCTCGGGCGCATCCGCTGCAAGGCGATTGTGTACATTAATCCCGTACAATAAAGGGAGCTGGCAAAGTTTTGAAATTCGTTAAAAATAAAGAAAGGCACGAAAACGGTAATCGCTTTTGTGCCTTTCTGTTCTCCTATTTTTTTATTTCAGTATCTTGATGCTTGCGTGCATTCTCGGCGCATCCATGGGCAAACTGACATCTGTCTGCCAATGGCCGTCGTCTGGAGTAAAAGTGATCGTTATTTCCTGTCCGTCACAGGCATCCATTCTTCATGGCTCTTCTATCCCCTTTCAAGAGACTACGGAATGTGACGGTTGGCGTTTTATGGAATCGTTTATCGTGATTGTACTTGTATATTTTACACAATATTATGGACTCGCGTACACCTTTGGGTATCTATGAAAAGAATGATAGAACGATGCGCTGTTATAATGCAGCATCTACATGTGAAAGAACCCTCTGAAGGAGGATACTATGCCAAGCTATGAGTTATATAAAAAAGATGTCTGCCCCTACTGCCAAAAAGTGATGCGCTTTATGGAGAAACATCATGTTCAAGGCGTTGAAATGAAGGATATCGTAGAAGAGCCCAAAAATAAGGAAGATCTGATCGCCCGTGGCGGAATGAATCAGGTTCCCTGCCTCTTTATTGACGGAGAAGCTCTCTATGAATCGGATGACATTATTCAATATATGAAGGAACATCTGGTAACGGATGCCTCTGACGACGATGGAGACGATAGCGCACCCGGCGTTTGCAACGTGCTGTAGTTCGCACGCTTCGATCCAAATTTTAAGCAAATCACGGTGGAAAATCTGAGAAAACGGATTCTCCGCCGTGATTTTTATGCTTTTATGGGGAGGGCGTTGCATGTGGCCAATTCACCTTTATAAACTCCCATGTACTCCAGATAAAAAGGGTAAATATTTTTTTAAAGCGGAAGGAGGTTTTGTGATGAATAAAAGAAATCAATGGTTCCCCCTTCTGGTGCTTTTTGCCATTCTTGCGTTCTTCTTTTTACGACAAGGAACCGCAGTGCCTGTGCACAAGACGGAAATTGACTCTGAAGCATCGATAAGCCAAGAAATAAAAACGGAAGCGCTGCAAAAAGAGGGGCGATACTACACTAAAGAAGAAGTAGCTGCGTACATCCATGCGTTCGGCACTTTGCCGACAAATTACATCACAAAAAAGGAGGCCGAAGAAAAAAACTGGTCGACTTCCGATAATAATGGTTATGTGATCGGTGGCGATCGCTTCGGCAATCGCGAGGGAAAATTGCCCATGAAAAAAGGGCGCGTTTATTACGAAGCCGATCTCATTGCCGGCTATGACGAGCATCGCGGCTCGGAACGTCTGGTGTTCTCAAACGATGGTGCCATCTATTATACCGGGGATCATTATGAGCATTTTGAGCAATTATACGGATCGGGGGAGTAAATGAATCGTTATGTGTTAAACGGTACCTCCTTTACGTCCCGCGAAGCGGCATTCTCCTATATGCAACAGATCTTTCAATGGCCGAATTATGTTGGCCATAATTTAGATGCCCTTTGGGATGTGTTACAAGACCTACAAGGGGTCGAGATTGAAATTAACGAGGCGCGCGCCATTCCTGAGCAATTGGGTGATTACGGCCTACGCCTGTTGGATGTATTCGGGGATTTGCAACGAGAAGAAGGCTACAGCGTCCATATTTATTGGTAAACAGGCTGGATGGATTGGTAAGCAAGTTGGTCGGAATCCGCCGTGGTTTACGGCGGCTTTTCGCACTTTTGCGCTTTGCTGCCGTAATTTTCCGCCGTGGTTTACGGCGGCTTTTCGCACTTTTGCGCTTTGCTGCCGTAATTTTCCGCCGTAAAGATATAATGCCAACATTATAAAAAGAAAAGGGACTAACCCAAAGGCTGGTCTTGACACAATACCGAAGATTGAGTCGCCACATTTCAACGCTTTTGCATTTCGAAATGCAGACGTCTTGCCTTTTGAATCAGTCCACTTTGCTATGGAGATGGAGGGAATCGAACCCTCGTCCAAGAGAACATCCGAACGAGTTTCTCCGAGCGCAGTTTATTTCGGTTGTTTCCCGAATGACCGGCGAAATAAACAAACGATGGCATTCGGTAGCTTCATGAGTCCAACCTGCGGGCAAAGCTTAGCGCAGGAAGTTTCCCGAGATCGTTGAGGTCAGTCCGTCTGTTACGGGTCCAGTCGGAGGACCGGCAGCCATGGTTAGGCCGCGTAAGCTAATTCGTTGTCGTTAGCAGTTATTGGTTTTGCCTGATTAACGTCATCTGCCTGACGGCTCGCTTCTCCTTTTTCCGTTCCCCTGTCGAAACCGGGCATCCCCGTGTTTTTTATTATAGCATACAAAGCAAACGACATTTTAGACGTTTTAAAAGAGAGAAGGGATCACTTTCTCACTTAGGAAACGGCCGGACTTACTCTGTCTCTTCTGTCGGTTCGCCTTCCTCATTTACGGACGACGTCTCAACTTGTTCGCCATTTGATTCGGGTGTTTCCGTTTCCCTCTGCGAAGTTTCATTTTCCCATTCTGTATTTTCGGTGATGGAGGAAGAAAAATCATTGGTTTCTTCCGGATCACCCGTCTCATATTCGTCGGTCGATGCATGGCCGTTAATATAGTCCATGATATTGTAGACCGGAATATCAGCATAATCTTCCTCATGCAAAGAATAGGTCTTTGGTGAGGCCGGCGGAACAGACTTGCCGTCCAGAACATATTGCATATCCTTAAGAATGTCCCGCTTACTCTCCTGGCTGGGCAGGAACATAAACAGCGACGAATCGGGCATCTGATACGAGGGCAATCCCATCGTACCGAAACCTTGAAGCTGAGAAGAAGAAACGGTCCACTTCCGATTGTTTTCAATTTGATAGTTGATATAATCCACCATCGTTTGACGAGGCATATTGGTCGAAACTTCTTTTCCAATCACCTGCAAGAGAGAAGGATAATTCATCAAAATGGCCGGAGAAGCCACCCGCTCAATAAGTGCCTTCATGATGCGCACGTGATTTCTTCCGCGCGCCATTTCTCCATCACCCAGACCATAACGCTCACGGGCAAAAACAAGCGTCTGCTTGCCATCCAGATGAATCCTCCCGGTGTTGAAATAGTAGCCTTGCGCTTCAAAGGCTTCCGAGTTCTCAACATCTACGCCATCCAACACATCCACAATGTCCACTATGGAATCAAAGTTAACCATGACATGATATTTGATTTTGATACCGAAAAAGTTTTCGAGCGTTTCTTCGGATGTCTGAACACCGAAGTTTCCCGAATGCGTTAACTTGTCATATTGGTTTTCGCCTCTTCCGGCAATACGCATATAGGCATCGCGCGGGACGGTCGTAATATGAACGGTATGCGTTGCCGGGTTGACGGTCAGAATCATGTTGACATCGCTTCGTGAGGTCGTTTCCAACGGACCTCTGGTATCTTTTCCGCTGAGATAAACATGGAAAGGTTGGACCAGTTCTTCCTGCGTCAACGGAATATCCGGTTTTTCGGCGCTCTCTTCGCCGGGAAACATCGATTTTTGCGACACAAAATCAAGCGTTTGAATGGAAGACCAAACATAATAACCGCTGACTGCTTCTGCGGACATAATCAAAAAGAGCAAAACACCGGCGACCGCCGCCGAGCCGCGTTTCGTGTAAACAAAGCCGATCATCAGCAAGAGATTGAGCACGAAAAAGATGCCCACCAACAGCAGCCGTTCCTTTAACGGTAAAAAATGATGAATGAAAAAGATGGCGCCAAAGCACACATAGATCATCACGCCGAGAAAAACGACCACTTTTTTGAATTTATTCATGTTTTTGCTCCCGTAGCTCTATCTGTTGATCGTGAGGCAGACCTATGCCCTCACGAAAATTCACAATAGATAAATTATACACTAATCGGATGAAATTCTGTTTTTTTCTCGCGCGTCATAAGCGAAAAAACCGTGGAGCGCACATCCGCGCCGCAAAGAACGTCGTAAACGGCATCGGCAAGCGGCATCTCCACCCCATAGCGACTCGCCAATGCACGTGCAGCGGGCAAAGCGTTCATACCTTCCACCACCTGCCCCACTTCACGAACCGCCTCTTCCGGTGAAAAGCCTTTGCCGATAAGTTCTCCGCACTGATGGTTGCGGCTATGCACGGACGTGGCCGTCACAATCAAATCGCCATAGCCGGCAAGACCCGCGAAGGTTTCCGGCGCGCAACCCAAAGCAAGTCCAAGGCGCGTCATCTCGGCCATTCCACGCGTAATGATGGCCGCTTTCGCGTTATCGCCGAACCCGAGACCATCAGAAATGCCGGCGGCAAGAGCAATAATATTTTTCAGTGCACCGCAAAGCTCCACGCCGTGAATATCCCGATTCGTATACACCCGAAACTGTTCGTTCATGAAGGCGTCTTGAACGCTCTTGGCCGCCCATTCATCAAGGCTGGCGGATACAATCGCCGAGGGTAGATCTTTTGCTACTTCTTCGGCGTGGGTCGGTCCGGATAAAGCGACAAGGGCAAAACGCTCCTGCGGTCTCTTTTGTGTCAGAACATCCTGTATCACGCCGGTCAACGTCAAGCCGGTATCTTTTTCGATGCCTTTGGCGACATCTACCAAAATCTGATGTGCTGAAAGAAATGGTGCCGCCTCTTCGGTTGTTATCCGCACATAGGGTGAAGGCACGGCGAAAACGACCAACCCCTTTTTACAAACCGCTTTCTCCAAATCAGCAGTAAAACAAAGGCTGGTCGGCATTTCCGCATCTCCCAGATGCGGATGGCGATGCGTTTTTTCGATCTTCTCCAACTCTTCGGGGAATTTCGACCACAAGGTAACGGCATGCCCGTTCTTGGCTAATAGACGTGCGAGCGCGCTTCCCCACGTGCCGGCGCCCAAAACAGCAATTTTCATCGCGTCCCTCCCTGCACTGTTTAATCTCTATTAACTATCGTACCACGTCTTGCCGGTGTACGTGAATAGCGTAAGGCGGAACCACGACTGGAGGTCTGGGCAGGAAGAGGGAAAAAGGATATAATCGAACCAACATCGCGTAAGATGGATTTGAGACATCAAAAAGGAGGAGATATGGCGATCTATCTAAAAGAACCATCTCGTACATTTAGCGAATATCTGTTGATTCCCGGCTATTCATCCAGTGAATGCCGTGTGGAAAATGTCAATCTGACAACACCATTGGTCCGTTTTCGTCGAGGCGAAGAACCGGAACATACGTTAAGCATTCCGATGGTTTCCGCTGTCATGCAGTCCGTTTCTAATGATACGCTCGCCATCGCTTTAGCCCGTGAAGGCGGTCTTTCTTTTATATATGGGTCGCAATCTCCCGAGAGTCAGGCGGCCATGGTTGCGAATGTCAAAGGATACAAAGCCGGCTTTGTGCCCAGTGATGCCAATATCTCCCCGGAAAAAACGCTGAAGGATGTCTTAAAATTAAAGCAAAAAACCGGTCATTCCACGATGGCGGTGACGGAAGACGGTACACAACATGGAAAATTGGTCGGCATTGTTACCAGTCGCGATTACCGCGTCTCCCGTATGGATCCTGCCACTCCGGTTCATGAATTCATGACACCGTTTGAAGATCTGATTTTCGGTCAGGAGGGCATGACTCTGAAAGAAGCCAATGATGTCATTTGGGAGAAAAAGCTGAATGCTTTGCCCATTATTGACCGTAATCAACGGCTGCTCTATTTTGTATTCCGTAAGGACTACGACAGCCATAAAGAAAATCCCCAGGAATTATTGGATGCGAAAAAGCGCTTAAAGGTCGGCGCCGGAATCAATACCCGAGACTACGAGACACGCGTTCCGCTGTTGGTCGAAGCGGGAGCCGATGTCCTCTGCATTGATTCCAGCGAAGGATTCAGTGAATGGCAAAAGAAAACCATCGATTGGATTCGCGAACGCTATGGCGATACGGTAAAAGTGGGCGCCGGCAATGTGGTGGACGGCGAGGGATTCCGCTTCCTGGCAGATTGCGGAGCGGATTTCATCAAAATCGGCATTGGCGGCGGTTCCATCTGCATTACTCGTGAAACCAAGGGTATTGGCCGAGGACAGGCCACTGCCGTTATGGATGTCACACAGGCACGCGACGAGTACTACAAAGAAACCGGCATCTATGTCCCCATCTGTTCCGACGGTGGTATCGTCTACGACTATCACATTACACTTGCGCTGGCTATGGGCGCGGACTTCGTCATGCTCGGCCGTTATTTTGCACGTTTTGATGAATCTCCTACCGCAAAAGTGAATGTTAATGGTACATCCATGAAGGAATACTGGGGCGAAGGCAGTGCACGCGCGCGCAACTGGCAACGCTATGATCTGGGCGGTGAAGCGCATCTCCAGTTTGAAGAAGGTGTCGATTCCTATGTTCCCTATGCCGGTTCCCTTAAAGACAATGTGGGAATTTCTCTGCACAAAGTAAAAGCAACAATGTGCAATTGCGGAGCCTTATCCATTGCCGAGTTGCACGAAAAAGCAAAACTGACTCTCGTTTCTTCCACCTCCATTATTGAAGGCGGTGCGCATGACGTGATGCTGAAAACAAATCGGTCACAAATCAACTAAAGACATCGGAAAGGTCAAAATACAAGACGAGATAAGCAAAGCCCTTCGTTGCCATGCGCAACGAAGGGCTTTTTCGTTTCTTTGTTTTCTTCACTAATCGTTCATCCGCACACTCACTTCCCCGGAGGACAGGGCTTCTTCACTTCCGTCGTCATAACGCACAAGAAGGTGACAGGCTTCATCAATATCGATAGCGTAGGCATCCGTTTTTTTATCCCCCCGCCAAACTTGAACGGCTTTGCCGAGGACAAAGCATCGACGGCGATACTCCTCAACATAGCGATGGCTGTCCTCCTGCTCATAGTATGCAAAAAAACGTTGCAAAAAGGCAGAAGCCAGGCGGTTTTTTGCATCTTTTTGTGGAGAAGAAAAAATGGCGGTAGCCACATCTTTAACTTCTTCGGGGAATCCGCCTTCGGGGAGATAAACATTGACGCCTGCGCCCAACACGGCATAGGCAACGCGGCCGTTCTCCATATTCAACGACGCTTCGGTTAAAATCCCGCATACTTTTTTATCCCCCAAAAAGATGTCGTTCACCCATTTTATCGATGCATTCTGTCCGCTGATGCTTTCGATCGCTTCGCACATAGCGACCGCCGCCATCGTCGTAATGTGTACGGTTTCCGACAACAGGCGATTCTCGGGACGAAGCAGAAGACTGAGATAAACCCCGGTATTCGCAGGAGAATAGAAAGAACGCTGACGTCGTCCTCTCCCCTTGGTCTGCTCTCCGGCAATGACACAAGCGCCTTGTGGAGCGCCGGCATCCGCCTTTTCTTTCAATAGTAGGTTTGTCGACGTCACCACCGGCAGTACGGTCAAATCGACCAAAGAAGGGTTTGATAAATATTTACGAATCCCCTGTGCGGAAAGGATATCCGTATCTTCGGAAAAACAATAACCGCGGTTCGTAACAGCGGTAATGGCATAGCCTTCTTCCCGCAGCGATTGCACACCTTTCCAGATCGCTGTGCGAGAAACGCCCAAATTCTCCGCTAACTGCTGTCCCGAATAAAATATGCCGCGATGTGCTTCAAAATAAGCCAGCAGCTTTTCCTTTGTTGTCATTGTCTCCCCCTCTTCGGCATTATAACCAGTCAAATTCAAAGCCTTCGATGTTGATGACATCCTCTTCATCCGGATCCAGAGCACGAACGCGATCCATTACACCCATCTGCTCCAGGGACCGCTCAAAAAACTGAATGGAAGAACCGTCGGTAATGATGAGCTTCTTGGCCAAATTGGCAATCGGCTGTCCTTGAACAAAAATGGTATGCCCTTCGCGGCGAACGGTAATCGCGGTATCGCGTTGAAAAAATTGCTCAACAGGCACGATTTCTTCCTCACACGTAAGAAGTGTCTTCGGAATCTCGCTTATTTCCTGCCATAGGACGCGTCGAAGCACATCCATTCCCTTCGTTGTCGCAGCAGAAAGGGGAACCAGAACAATAGCATTCGTGGTTTTTTCCTGCCACGGATCAGCGGATTGCTCCGGCTTTTCCCCGGCAGCACGCACCACAAAGCCGCGGTCAGCGACGGCTTCTCGAAAACGAGTCAAATTCTTTTCGGCACCGGGCAGATCCATCTTGTTTGCTACGATTACCCGCAGTTTTTTGGGCAGTGCCTCATGGTATGCAGCAAGTTCCTGCTGAATGAGATCAAAATCCTGGATGGGATCACGCCCTTCACTGCCTGACATATCCAACACATGAGCGATAACACGGGTCCGCTCAATATGACGAAGAAAATCATGGCCCAAGCCCGCGCCGGCATGCGCCCCTTCAATCAAGCCGGGAATATCCGCGATGATAAAGGAACGCCCCTCTCCCATATCAACTGCACCGAGATTGGGTTCTATGGTTGTAAAATGATAATTGGCAATCTTCGGTTTCGCCCGCGTCAGAATTGAGAGAATGGTGCTTTTTCCTACATTAGGAAGCCCTACCAATCCAACATCCGCGATGAGCTTGACTTCAAGGATGATCTTCAGCTGTTGGCCCATGCCGCCCGGCTTAGCAAAACGCGGAGCCTGTCGAATGGAACTTTTAAAATGCACGTTCCCCTTTCCGCCGAAACCGCCCTTTACGACGACAAAGCGCTGTCCGTCTTCCCGCAGATCCGCAATGGGAAGTCCACTTTCTGCTTCACGTACTACCGTCCCTACCGGCACCTTTAAGATCACATCTTCCCCGGACTTGCCGAATTGTTGCTGACCACGTCCCGGTTCGCCTGACGGTGCTTTATAGATGGGATGATACTTAAAATCCAACAGCGTATTCACGTCCTTATCGGCTTCCAGAAGGATGGAGCCGCCGCGACCTCCGTCGCCGCCGTCGGGTCCGCCGTCGGGAACAAATTTTTCTCTGCGCCAGGAAATGGCTCCGTCGCCTCCATGCCCGGCACGTACTTCAATAGTCACCTGATCGATAAACATACTTCCTCCAATGAAAAGCACCCCGCACGGCCTGTGGCCGAACGGGGTGCAGTAGGAATCGTTTCGTTCCGCCTCCGGCAGGCTTACGCCAGAGCTTCTACGGGATAAACGCTCACCTGTTTTTTATCTTTGCCCTTGCGCTCAAAACGAACAACGCCATCCGATACCGCAAAGAGCGTATCATCACCGCCACGCATGACGTTCAGACCGGGATGAAATTTTGTTCCCCGCTGACGTACAATAATATTGCCGGCCTTGACGACCACGCCGTCATGGCGTTTTACGCCCAGGCGCTGCGCATTGGAGTCACGCCCGTTTTTCGAGCTGGACACCCCTTTTTTACTTGAGAAAAGTTGTAAATTAAAAGCAATCATCATAACCTCCGATCGTTTACGTTGATATGACCCGGATATTCTTTCTGTAATTCTTGCATGTTGAGACGAAAACCGTTCAACAGGACTTGACGGATTTTTTGTTGTTCTTCGTTGAGCGGCTCCTCGACGTCTACGGCAACATCCCCTTCTGCATAATGCACGCGGACGTTTTTCCCGAAGTCGGTTGCTTCGGTGAGTGTGTTAATCAGTGCAGTCACGATACCGGAAACATTGGCACATAACAGATCCTGTTGTGCTTCGCCATAATCCGCGTGCCCTTTCATCGTAAAGCCGCTAAGCATCGACGGATTCGCCTTGCTCGTGTAGAACTCGACGTGAATCATTAGGCGTTGATCGCCTCGATTTTCAACAGCGTATACGGTTGACGATGGCCGCGCGTGCGACGGTATCCCGACTTCGGACGGAATTTTCCGATCACGATCTTTTTCTCTTTGCCCTGGGCAAGAACGGTGGCTTTTACACTGGCGCCTTCGATATAGGGTTTGCCCACCTTGAGGTCATCTCCGCCAAGCATGAGCACCTTGTCCAACGCGATCGACTCGCCGACTTCACTGGCGATTTTTTCGACTTTGATCTGATCGCCGACCTGCACCTGGAACTGTTTTCCACCGGTTTCCAATACTGCGTACATAATTTCTCCTTACCTTTCGCATCGCCTTAAAGGCAGTTTCCAAACGAAACATTTACGTTTACCTTTTCAGAGCGGTATTACCGATCAATTATACCGGATGACGGCCGTGCTGTCCACCTTTTTAATCGTGCACAGGTTGCTCCTGGGATGAGGCTTCCTCGGAGGTCTTTGGCTTGGGCGGATCATACGTGGTCAACCCCTCATAAATGGAAGACGAATCCTGCTGCGAAGCCGGTGTGCCGAGATACGAAGCGAGAATATCCCTTGCGATCGGGACAACATTTAAGCTGGTGTACCCGTCCGGCATAAACACGACGGTAGCAATTCTCGGCTGTTGAAATGGCGCAAAACAGATGTCCCAGGCATACGGTGCATAATCCTCGCCCGTTCGCGGATCTTTCCCGGCGCGCTCCGCCGTACCGGTCTTACTGCCAACAACAAAATCAATGCCGCTGAACTCACTGCGATTATCTTCTGCAGATTGCAGCATACCCTGGCGCACTTCCTGGAAATAATTTTCGGCAATCGGAACCTGCCGTCCACGCGGTGTCTGATTGTAAAGGACGGTCTTATTATCCGGACTTCGAATTTCCTTTACCAGCGTAAAATCGTAATCCGTTCCGCCATTGGCAAAAATGGACGCCACGGTGCACATCGAAATCGGTGTATAGGCATTCTGTCCCTGACCGATGACAGCATTCATCGTATCCGCCACCGTCCAGTTGGTCTGATTAAAATACGTATATTTTAACAGATCCGCCAGGCCATTTCGCTCGCCGTCCAACGGGCGCTCCGCATAATAGCCCAATTCCTCCAAATCTTCAATGAGCTGCGCACGCGTATAATCTTCTCCCTTCTCCGACCACTTGAGAATGGTTTGAATATCCCGAGCAATAACTGTGTTGCCTTTATTGGCTCCGGGCTTTTCATAACGCTTGAGATTGCGTTCCAGAAAACCGGACAGCATGGATTTGATGAGACTCATCTTAGCGGACCGGCTGGGGATATAATTTCGCACTTCCGACGGCTGCTTAATTTCCAATCCGGATGAATGATTTAAGCCCATGGCTTCGGCTGTCTTTTCAATATCATCCACCGTCACCTGAACACCGATATCTTCTCCTGTGGCAGGCACACGACCGAGACCGAGAATATAGAAATAGTAGTTGTTGGATTTCCCGATAGCGTCATACATATTGATCATGCCGTCAGATCCGCCGGTTAGCGTATAGAGCAAGTTATTAAACTGTCTGTCGCCTATTTTGACATAGCCGTAGTCATAGATCTGCATCTCTGGATCGAGTCCCTTTTCCAAGGCGGCCAGCGACACAATGGTCTTGAATGTGGAACCGGGTTGGACAGCCGCCTGCGTGGCGAGATTCAACAGTGGCCTTGGCGCATTGGTGTCCAGACGCGTGGCAGATTGATACATTTCCCAATCGGAGCCGGAAATGCCCGTAACAAAGAGGTTCGGATCATACATGGGATAGGAGGCCATGGCGAGCAATGCGCCATTGTTGGGATCCACCGATACACTGGCTGCACTGTTGGCTGTCGGAGAATAGTACGCCCGGTTGACGCCCCATTTGCTGTAATAGGAAAGGCCGTGACGCACAGAAAGAATGCCCTTTTTTAACGATTCTTCCGACTGCTGCTGCAAGCGAATATCCACGGTAAGATACACATTGTTTCCCGCCTTCGGCTCCTGACGATCAATAATTTCTGTCCGGTTTCCGAAAGAATCAACCAACACGGTTTCTTTTCCGCTCGTTCCGTGCAAGGTACTCTCAAAACTCTGTTCTACACCGGTCTTCCCGATAAACTCATTGGGAAGATAATTCTGCTCTTTGACATAGGTTTGTACTTCCTCATCCGTGGCAATTTTTCCGATGTAGCCAAGAATATGCGATGCCGACTCGCCAAAAGGATAATAGCGTATAGCCTGTTGCGATACCATGATCCCCTGGGCACCGGAAATATTTTCTTCGATCTTTGCCACGGTGTCTTCGGAAAGCTCATAGCAAATATTGATGGGCCAAAAGGCGTAGTTTCCGGATTTTGCAACCCGATCCGTAATCAGCATAATGCCCTGTTGAAGCAAAGGATCCATCGTTGGCGCAATCGCATATTCCTCGAGCAATCGACGAAATGCTTCGTCCGGACTGGCATTCTGTAAATCGTATCGTTCTTCAAAATCTTTCTGATCGGTTTCCAGCGCATAAGTCCAGGTCTTGAGAGCAATTCCCGGATAAAAGCCTTCCGCAAACATTGCCTCTTCAGCTAAATATTTATAGTCTTCATTTGTAATCAACCCGTCAAGCAGCTGATGCTCCTCGCCCAGTTTTTTTAAGTGTTCAAGTGCGGTTCCTTCCATCCCGTCCGGATGGACAAATTCAACGGAGACCGTACGAGCATCCGCCGAAATCGTGTACTTGAGATTGGTATCTACTCCTTTGTTCGCCAATTGGTTGAGCAAGCCTTCTGCCGGAATGGTAAATCGGTTGTCCTCACCAACGGAAATGGACGTCAAAAAGCGATCCAAGGCCGCATTTTTAACAACCGTAACAAAATCTTCCTGTGCGGTGGACATCAGCGTAATCGCCGAAAAAGCCTGATGAAATGCTGCCTTCTTCTGGCGGAAATTTTCCACATAGGTATAATCACATTCCAGCAAACGCAAATTATCGGTTAAGTTCTCCTGGCTCAGGAGCTGATACGCCAATTTTCTTGCCGCAGGATGATTCAACACATGAGCCAATAGGTTTTTGTTGTCGGTGACCCGTTTGGTTAAATACTGCAACGCGGTAGTGTCTTCGTTGATCACCTTGTTTTTCTTCAGCTCTTCATAGGCTTTTCCGGGAATCCAAGAAAGAGCAAAATTTGCATCCGGATCGGCTTTCACGGGAATTGCACTTCCTTTCAGCGAAAGTGCGGTAAGCGCCCGAGCTGCCGGTGAGACGCAAAACTCGCGATCCAGGGGTGTGCGATAGACCATCTGCAACCATTTTTCTAAAAGATGGTTTTCGACCAAAAGACGCTGTACTTTTTCCTGTGGTGTTTCCTTTTCCTTCAAATAATCCGCTTCGGAAGCATAAACAATCTGATTGAGCTGCAGAGGAAAATTCTCCCCGTATTCCGCGCCATCACGCTCAATGTAGCGTAAAAGACGCGCTAAAACGTCATTTCGTTCAGCGGTCTTTAAATTCATCAATTCATCTTTAAACCCTTGGACAGCAAAAGAAGAACGGCTTCCTGCCAATAGGACGCCATTGCAATCATAAATGTTGCCGCGAGGGGCGGCAATTTGGATTTCTTTTGTTCGACGCGTTTGAGCAAGCTGGCTATAATGCTCTCCTTGTACAACGGTAAGATCGTACAACCGCCACAAAAGAAGGCCGATAAAAGCCATCATGACAGCCAGGATGATGCCCCATCGCAACGAAAAGTGCTTTTTCATGACTTTCTCCTGACGCTTCTATATGCGGCCGAATGGGCGAATGCTTTCTGGCTTCATCAAGCGTTGCATCAACAGCATCACGGGCGTAAACAGCAGTGCATTAAACACCGCGTAAAACAGCGCCGGTTTGCCGATGAGATAGCTTGCCGGCAAGGGCATGCCCAATAAAAACAGAATACCCCACTGGCCAAACAGCACAAAGAGGGAAACGAGTGCCGTGGCAAGCGTCCCCGTAGCAAAGTTATGCTCATTATGATAGAGGGCTTTGCCCACCGCTGTTGCGGCGACAAAGAAGAGTAGCGCACGCACCCCCAGAACACTCGAAAACATCATATCTTCAAAAAGGCCGAGCGCAAGACCGGTATAGCCGCCCCATAGCGGTCCATAAAGAAAGGAAAGCGCAACGATATATACCAAATTCAACGCCGGCGAAATCCCGAAAAAGGTCCAATTGGTAACCACGGCGGCCTGAATGATGAGCACGACGATCAGACTGATGGCATAGCGCAATTTATTCACCAGAGTCTCCTTTCTCTGTAGACGTATCGCTATCGGCAGTCGACGGTTCAGCAGAAGACGTTCCTACAATTTCGCTGTTTTCCTGATGACGCTTGTCCGGAACAACCAACACGCGGTACAGCTTGGAAAAGTCCACGGCCGGCGTGATACTGACGGTTTTCGTCAGCCCATCCTCCGCCAACTTGACTTCGCTGACGACGCCAAGATATAGGCCTCGCGGATACCTTCCGCCAACTCCGCTCGTGACAATTTCCTCACCCACCGGCACATCGGTCTGCGCGTCGAGCAGATAACCGTAAAAGCGCTCGGCGTCACGATTATTAATGATCCCGTATTTTTTACTGGACGGAAAGAGAATAGAAATATTGTGAGACTGATCCAATATCGTTGACACCTTGGCATAATTAAACCCCGCCTCGGTAACTTGACCGATCAGACCGGACACAACGTTTTTTGATGCGTTTTGCACCCCCTGGACAACAATATCGCCCTCCTGTACACCGTCTTTTGTACCTTTGTTAATCGTAAAGCGCACAAATGTCGGCGAAGGGTCGAACATGGTCACCTCGGCGGAAATAACGGGATGTTCCGCCACATGCTGCAAAGCATATTCGTCTTTCAGATACGGCGCATCCGCAATCACATTTTGCATCGTACGCACTTCATCCTTTAACGCCTGATTCTCCAGCGTGAGTCGATCCAATTCCGCCTGTGTCGCCTTCGGCCCGAAAAGATGATCATACACATCCTGAAGTGACCGGGAAGCGGAGTAGAAGAGTCGATTCACAGGAGAGATAACCATATTGAACAGATTGGAGGGAAGGCGGCTCGTTTCCGGATTGCGATGCG
Organism: Murdochiella sp. Marseille-P8839; assembly: GCA_019753405.1. Classification (GTDB taxonomy): domain Bacteria; phylum Bacillota; class Clostridia; order Tissierellales; family Peptoniphilaceae; genus Murdochiella. The sequence continues at coordinate 41,979 of JAIKLF010000004.1, forward strand.
AAAACAAAATAAGCAAAACCAAAATAGCAACCGTAATGAAAAAAGGACGACGCCGTTTAGCCTTGTTGGTGCGAATCATGACGCGCTCCTTTTTCCATTGTTTCTTCCTTGTTTTCCATCACAAAACGGCATCCGAAAAGTACATCTTTCTCCGGATGCGGTGACAACAAGGTCGGCACATGCATTTCCTGCATAAGATAATCGCATAAACCGTCCAGCTGAGCACCACCGCCACTGAGCATCAGCCCGCGTTCCATGACGTCCGTCGCTAATTCCGGCGGGGTCTTTTCCAACGTAAAGCGCAAGCGATCCATGACGGTTTGAATAAAAGGCAAAATGGCCTGGGTCACATCGGACGCATACACATCAATATTCTTTGGCATACCCGTGATCAAGTCTCGACCGGCAACCTCCATTGCGTCATTCTGTCGATCTTCGCGCAGCGTGCCGATGGTTTTTTTTACCTTTTCCGCTGTGCTTTCGCCGATCATCAACGAATACTTTTCACGAATAAAATGCACGATATCCTGATCTAAATCGTTTCCGCCGCGCTTCATGGTCTCCGCGACGATAACGCCATAGCTGTTCACCACCGCAATTTCGGTAGTCCCCGCACCCATGTTGAGCATTAAAGCGCCTTTTGTCGCATGATCGATGCGTTTCGTCCCGTAGGCGCACGCAAGGGACTCTTCCACCAGGATGACGCGGCGCGCACCGGACTGAAGGCAAGCATCTTCCAGTGCCTTACGCTCGACATCAGTTGCCCCGGACGGATAGGATACACCGATGCAAGGTGCAACAAGCGAAATGCCCGGCAAAAGCCGACGGAGATAATGCTCCAGCATAGCACGCGTCAAATCGTAATCTGCAATGACACCTTGCTGAAGCGGACGAATAGCAATGATGTTTTCCGGTGATTTTCCTAAAAGAGCGCTTGCCTCTTCGCCCACCGCCATAATCTGCATTTTTTTATAATCCAGCGCCACTACACTCGGTTCTTCCACCATTTGATGATTGTCCAAACGCATTGCTCTGGTATACGCGGAGCCGATATCTATGGCTAAATCCGGCGCGGTAAAACGAAAATAATCCACCCCATACTCCTGTGTGTTCGATTTCTCTTTTGTCTGTTCCGTTATTCTATCACGACGAGCCCCGTTCGCTCAATGAAAAGCGTCACATGAGATGTCGTTCACGTAAACTGACGTAATGCGCTTTGCCAACGATAACGTGATCATAGACCTCAATACCCAGAAGTTTTCCGCATTCCACCAAACGACTTGTTATGGCAATATCCTGCGGTGACGGCTCCGGATCGCCACTGGGATGATTGTGGGAAAGAACAATTCCGGCACACCCGATACGCACGGCCGGTTGAAACACCTCTCGGGGATGCACGCGTGCCTGGGTCAGGGAGCCGATAGAGATCAGTACCGTACGAATAGGCTTAAGTTTTGCATTGACTAATATCGCACAAAAATGTTCCCGTTGCTCTTCGGCATAATACGTCTGAAAATAATTTGCAATGGATTGAGGGTTCGCAAGCGTGATCGAAAAAAACGCCTGTTCTTCGCTCAGTCGCTTTCCCAGCTGTACACCGGCCAGGATACGACAGGCCTTGGTTCTTCCAATCCCTTCAAAACGCATCAATTCTTCCGCTGTCGCCTGCAGAAGACCGGCTTTAGGTTGATCCCGACGAAAAAGCGAAGAAGCCAGCTCCAGTGCACTTTTTCGTTTTGTGCCCGTGCCGATCAAAATCGCCGCCAATTCTTCATCCGAGAGAGTCTGTACCCCGAGACGAATCAGTTTTTCCATGGGACGATCCTCTTGCGGCATATCCTTAATGCCGAAAAAGATTTTGTCCTTTTTGTTGCCTTCTTTATTATTCTCTATCGCTGTCTTATCCGCGCCCACGGTTGTTCTCACAGCGCCTTCTCTATTGTTGACCATCCGTTGATTCTTGTTTTCCATGGATTCTCCCTTCGCTTTGTCCTTCGACAGCCCTTCGAAGAGAGGGAGCTAACATATTGGCTGAAAGCCCCACAAAGAACCCCGTAAATAATCCGACAAGAGTCAGAATCGGCAGATAAACGAAGACGGCACCGTTTTGCAACACAATGCACGCAACACACAGCTGCCCGACATTGTGAGCCAGAGCACCCAATTCACTTACTCCGACCAGGCTGAACGGCGGAAAAGCGAAGCGCACGGCAAGGCTCATCACTGCCGAGGAAAGTAATGCACCAGCAATCGAATACCAAAACCCGGTGACTGAACCGGTAAGCAACAAAAGCAGGACAGACTTCAACAGTGCAACCGTCATCCCCTCTTTTGCGCCAAAAACCACAACGGTCGTTAAAATGACCAGGTTCGATAAGCCTAATTTTGCGCCGGGTACACCGATGGGCAGCGGCATTGCCTGTTCAAAAAGCGAGATAACCAGTGCCATCGCCGTTAACAGCGACAAAAAAACGATTTTTTTTGTCGAAATGTTTCTCATGCGCATGACTCATTGGAGATAAGCATCCACATCGGATGCTTCCTCCGATCCTCCTATCAGCTCCACCAAAAAACGATTCGGTAAACAAACAAGGATCTGTCCAGGCCGCGAAATGCGGCCCTGGTGCATACAAAGTTTATCGGGACAATCCGCTTCTAAAACGTAAACGCCGCCCTGTTCAATTTTTACCACGTTGCAGCCGTAAGCGCTCTTATAGCGCATCGTCCGCCCTTCTGCTTCGACAAGCGAATAGCGTTCAATCTCTTTTCCATCCACCTGAATACTGACGAATACGTCCCGGGTCGGTTTTGCTCGACTGGAAAAAAGAATACTCAACGCTATAGTGCTTGCTAAGGCTAAAAGCAGGATGAGCACACGATCCGCGCGTGTTGTCCATCGTTTTTTCATACTGCCCCCTTACCGTGCCTTAGTTTATCATATGCTCGAAATGCCGAACAGACGAAAACCGTTCCACTATGTCTCACTTTTCAGCAAAAAAGAGAGACATAATGTCTCTCTTTCGGAAAACAGAATTTTTAATGTGTTTTACCTGCTCCGCGTACAAGGCGGCGAAATTCATGTTAAGGGCAACGAAAGCATGTCGTTCTCTCCCTCTGCATGCAAGACGGCCGAACAAAAGGGAGTCGCCTTTTGCGCGTTCGTACTACCGCCGTTCTCCGGCACCATCTCCTGCAGTCGAAAGGATGAGTTCGGGGGATATGCCCATTTTTTCCGTGTAGGCTTTCTGCACATGCGCGGAAAAGGCATCCACTGCCGATTCTTTTACCAAAGCGATGGCACAGCCGCCGAAACCCGCACCCGTCATACGCGCACCGAAGCAGCCTTCGGCGTGATTTGCCGCATCGACAATAGCGTCCAGATGCGGACCGCTTGCTTCATAGTCATCACGCATGGAAGCATGGCCGGCTTTCAATAATTCGCCCACCAGGGAGAGATTCCCCTCTTCAAGCGCGGCCACCGTATCCTTGACACGTTGATTTTCAGTAATGACGTGGCGCACACGGCGACGCAGAATATCGGAATTCAACTGTGCAAGACGAGGAAGATCGTCAAGGGTAAATTCACAAAGGTGCGTTTTTTCCTTTTTTCCCTCGGCGATCAGCGACGCATTTAGCTGCTCCAATGCCTCTTCGCATTCCGCGCGACGTTCATTATATTTGGAATCTTTTAATTCGCGCCGATGTTGAGTGTTTAACACAATGAGCACCGCTTTTTTCTCCTGAAGGGAAAGCGGAACGTAGGTATGGGTCTTCGCCGCCGTATCCAACACCATGGCATAACCCGCTTTTCCGAAGCCGATCACATATTGGTCCATAATACCGGTGTGGAGACCAAAAAATTCATTTTCACACCAAACGCCCGCTTCTACTAAGGTGAGCGTGGGAATCGGTGTTTGACTCCAAAAAGCGGAATAGATGACACCGAAAAGCAACTCAAGACTCGCTGACGAACTGAGTCCGGATCCGTTGGGAATGTTGCCATAGACAACAACATCCAATCCCTTCGGCAAAATGCCTTCCTTTTCCAGCGCTTTGGCTACACCGATGGGATAATTCGTCCACTCTCTCTTCGGATCATAGTCCGGAAGCGGCAAAGAGATGTCCTGACGATTCGCCATGTTGACGGAATACAAGCGTAAAAGGCCAAGATCGTTGGGTCTGGCCAACGCATAGGTGCCGATGGTCAGTGCACAGGGAAATACGGCTCCTCCGTTATAATCAATATGTTCGCCAATAATGTTGATGCGGCTTGGCGCGAAAAAGAAGCGCGCATCGCGCGCATCGCCAAACTGTTGTTCATACTCCGTCTGCAAACGGGTGCGAATATACGCTTCGTTTTCTTGCATACTTTCTCCTTTTCCATGAGCACATTTTTCGCTCAACCGTAACAAAAAATTAGCGGACAACAAAAAGAACGCGCACCCAACGGCAGAAGGATTTCCTCTGCCGCAGGATGTACGTTCCCTTCACGTTACTACGCGTGCGCAACTTCCTTTTCTTCTTCCTCAACCAACGCCTTGGCATTCACATCGCCTTCGGCATCGATCACAATGCACTTCGCCGGACATTTTGCGGCTGCCGCCTGTGCCTTTTCGACATCATAGCCGTCATGATACGTAGCATGAGCCAGTTTTCCTTCAAGGGCAAATTCTTCCGGTGCCAATTTCGCACAGATTCCGCAACCGATGCAACCGATGGTGCAAGCGTTCTTGACATCTTTACCGAATTCGGGATTATGGCATTTCACCTGCGCAACAGCATGATAGGGGACCAATTCAATGATGTGCTTGGGACAAACCTTCATGCACTGCATACACTGTGTGCACTTCTCCTGGTTAATGACCGCTACACCGTTAATCATCCGAATCGCGCCGAAAGCGCAAACCGATTGGCAGGTGCCGCAGCCTAAACAGCCATACAGACAGGATTTGTTTCCGCCGCGCTGCTTCGCCATCATGCGGCAATCCTGAATGCCGTGATAGGCAAAAATTTCTTTCGTATGTTCACAATCTCCCTGGCACTTTACACTGGCTACGTAACGCTGACCTACTTCGACGGCGGAACCCATGATCGTCGCGATTTTTTCTGTTACCTCCGCACCACCGACCACGCAGGCGCTCAACGGTGCTTTTCCTTCCGCCATCGCTACCGCACAGCCGTCACAACCGGGATATCCGCAGGCGCCGCAGTTTGCCCCGGGGAGGGCTTCGCGAATCTGCGTAATGCGCGGATCGACATCAATATGTGTCAACTTGCTGACGACGCCGATTAACAGAGCAAACGCACCGCCCAAAATGGACACAATCGCCACCGGCGGAAAAATTTTCGTAAAATCCATGACTACCTTCTTTCCGTTTCTTACTGGAACATGCCGGCAAACCCGGCAAATGCCATGGACATCAGGCCAAGTGTCGTCAATGCCGCAGGCACGCCCCGGAAGCATTCCGGAACATTTTCCATGCGTGTGAACTGCTCACGAATGGCGGCGAGCAGTATCAGAGCCAGAGCAAAACCGATGGAAGCGCCCAGCGCACTGGCAACGGTCTGCAACAGAGTGTAGCCGGTTTGTACATTCAAAATAGCCACGCCGAGCACCACGCAGTTTGTGGTAATGAGCGGAAGATAGATACCCAGGGCATTATAAAGTCCCGGCGCCGATTTCTTAAGAAACATTTCTACGATCTGCACCAAAGCGGCAATGACCAGAATAAACGCAACGGTACGCAAGTACACGAGGTTCGGCTGCAGGATGAAGCGATCCAACACCCAGGTGATCACGGATGCCAACGTAATAACGAAGGTAACCGCCGCGCTCATACCCATGGATGTTTCAACTTTACTGGAAACGCCGATGCTCGGGCAGATACCGAGGAACTGGGCAAGAACGTAGTTGTTGACAAATATGGTCAAAAAGATGATTTGAAAAAATCCCATGTTCTCCTCCTTATTCCGTCATAGTCTGCGACGATGATGCCGCTAACGCCTGTTCTTCTTTTGCCTTAGCTTTTCGCTCATGCGAAATATTGATCTGGTTCATAACCGCCAAGAAAATACCCAAGAGCATGAAAGAAGAAGCCGGCTGCTGCAGAAACGGGATCGTGGCCGTTTCCGGAAGAATTCGTGCGCCAAGAAGTGTCCCGGCGCCGAAAAGCTCACGCACCACCGCAACCGTGATGATGACGAACGCATAACCGATGCCGTTGACAATGCCGTCAATGGCGGAAGCGAACACGCCGTTCTTAGAGGCAAACGCCTCAGCGCGGCCGAGAATAATGCAGTTTACAACGATCAAGGGAAGAAAGATTCCTAAAAGATCGTAGATTTCTTCAAAATACGCTTGCAGGCACATCTGCAAAATCGTGACGAAACTCGCAATGACAACGATAAACGCCGGAATACGAATTTCATTTGGAATGAAATTGCGCAGGAGCGAAATCACGATATTGGAAAGTACCAAAACGAACATGAACGACAAGGACATACCGATGGCGCCGAGAACCGTCGAAGAAACGGCCAAAACCGAACAAAATCCAATCAGCTGAATCAGGACCGGATTGTTGGAAAATACACCTTCTTTTAATTTATCCATCCTATCCCTCCTACTTTTGTGTGGTTTCTGCGGACGAGCCGGCAAGTTTGGCGTGGGCTTCCACCACCATGTTCATGGCTTTTTCCATGGCTGTCGTCGTGCGCGTTGCGCCGCTGATAGCGGGCATCACGTCGGGCTGTCCGCCGTTTCCTTCCGCTTTCAGCGGCTGATTGAGCGTTACCCCGTGCATACCTTCGGCATATTCCGGCTTTGCAACACCGGCACCGAAACCGGTGGTCTCGGTTTGGTTGATGACTTTTAATCCCGTCACCGTGCCGTCTGTTTTCGCCCCGACGACAAAGGTAATCGGTCCGTCGTAGCCGACCGGAGAACTTACGGAATAGAGATAGCCTTCTGTCTTTCCTCCGACGATCGCCTCGTTGACAGCAACAATATTGTCGCTAAGAACGCTCGTATCCTCCACAGGTTTCGTTTCTTCCAGGCCCGGGAAAACTTCCGTAAACGCCTGCAATTCTTTTTGTTTCTGTGCTTCTTCAATCACCGGCGCCGTCGCAGAGTTGGTTACGGCGAGCACGAAGGTTGCTACAGCACAAATCACGAATAATTTCACCGCATACATTATGGATTTATTCATCGCGATACACCTCCAAACGGCTGGTTTTTCACGTATTTATCGATCAGCGGCGTGGCTACGTTCATCAGGAGAATTGCATACGAAACGCCTTCCGGAAGAGTTCCGAAATGACGAATCAACGCCGTAAGAAATCCCGCTCCGATCGCAAAGATCAGTTGGCCGCGCCCGGTCATCGGGGTGGTGGCATAGTCGGTCGCCATAAAGAAGGCGCCGAGCATCAAACCGCCGCTGAGTACTTCCGTCGGAATATTTGCCGGGGCAAACGTACCGTTAATCATACCGAACAAAGAGGTGAATACGATAAATGAGCCAATCATTCCACAAGGGATGCGCAGACGAATCACGCCTCGCCAGAGAAGATACGCTGCACCAATGAGAATTGCCAATGCACTGACTTCACCAAGCATACCGGGCATATTGCCGACGAACATATCCCATAAAGCGGGAACCGGTCCGCCGGAAAGCGGCGTCGCGGCCGTTACCGAATCCACACCCGCCGGAGCCACGCCGAACGGATAAGGCGTTTTCGAAAAATCTTTTGCCCAGGCTGACATAAGAAAAGCACGTCCTGCTAAAGCAGGGTTAACAAAATTACGTCCGAGACCGCCAAAAAACTGTTTGGCAATCACGATGGCGAAAATGCCGCCGAGGGCCGCTTTCCAAAGCGGAAACGTCGAAGGCAGGTTAAAGGCTAATAAAACACCGGTAATCATAGCGGAGCCATCCGAGACGGTAATTGGCTGTTTGCGCAGTTTTTGAAAGACCGCTTCGGCACCGACCGTTGCAACAACGCAGACGGCAATGAGAAGAATGGCCTGCAGACCGAAAACCACGCCCGATACGACGATGGACGGAATTAAGGCGATCAGAACATCGAACATCATGCGCTGCATCGTTTCGCCGGTATGTACATGGGGCGAGGCAGCAACATGAAGCAGTTGATCTTTCACCTGAATTTGCGAAGTAGTTTCCATAGTTTCCCCTACTTTCTATCCATTTTAGCGATTTCCGCTTTGCCGAAACGAATCCATTGCAATAGCGGACGATTGGACGGACAGCTATATACGCAGGTTCCGCACTCAATGCACTGTTTGATGTAGTACTCACGCGCCGAATCATAGTTTCCGATGCGCACATCGTTAGCGAGCATGAGCGGTTCCAGGTGCATCGGGCAGGCTTCCACGCAGCGTCCGCAACGAATACAGGGATCAATCGCTTTGGGAATGCTCTCTTCGACGGTCATGACCAAAATACCGTTGTTGCGTTTATCCAGCGGTACTTCGTCCGAAGCCATCGCAACGCCCATCATCGGGCCGCCGCAGATGATTTTTCCGGGCTGCTGGGAATACCCTCCGGCAAATTCAACCGCCTCGCGGATGGACGTACCGAAACGCAAAAGAATATTTTTTGGCCCTTTCACAGCATGGCCTGTCACCGTGACAATGCGCTCATAGAGCGGTTTACCGTAGTAAACGGCATCGACAACCGCGCAGGTCGTTGCCGCGTTGGAGACCACGCAGCCCACACTGGCCGGAAGCTGTCCGGCTGGAATGTGGCGCCCCGTGACCGCAGCAATGAGATTCTTTTCATCGCCCTGCGGATATTTTGTCTTCATCGTTGCCACGGCAAGATTTTCTTCTTCGCCCAAAGCAGCCGCTACCGCCTCAATGGCCTTCGGCTTATTTTGTTCGATTGCTATGTAGCCTTTTTTTGCGCCGGTGGCTTTGATAATTAATTTCAAACCGGCAATCACCTTCTCCGGATGCATGCGCATGAGCATGTCATCGCTGGTCAGATACGGCTCACATTCTGCACCATTGATAATGATTGTGTCGATGGTCATATCCTTTGGAGGCATGTACTTGACATGCGTCGGAAATCCGGCGCCGCCCATACCGACAATGCCGGCCTCTTTCACGTATTCCACGATCTGTTCCGGTGTCAGCTCTTCCTGGCTGCGATCCACCGGCGTGTAGCCAAGGGTATCCTGATGATCGTTGGCAATAACAATGGCCGGTACCTTGGAGCCGTCCGGCTTGACGTAGTCGATAATGCCCTGCACTTCACCGGAAACACTGGAATGCACAGCCGCCGAAACGAATCCGCCGGCTTCCGCAATTTTTTGTCCCACATCGACATGGTCGCCTTTCTTCACGATGGGCTTTGCCGGTGCGCCAATATGTTGGGACATCGGTAAAGTGATCACATCGGGAGCAGGCATGACCTGAAGTTCGGTTCCGTTGGAAAGCGCTTTATAATCTTCAAAATGCACCCCTCCCCGGAACGTCAGGTTGTTTAATTGCATAAACTACTCCTCTCAAACCTTCTTATCCGTTATGAGGAATCGTTCTCCCCCTCCATCTGCGGAAAACGACTGAACCCTAAACATGACTATTCTACCACACCTCCCCACCTTGTTACACCATTCACAAAGAAATGTGTAGGCTTTGTGAGGAAATACATAAAGGAAAAGGCAAAAAAGAACGGCCTGAATGCTCAGGCCGCTGTAGTGCAGAAGATGGGATTCGAACCCACACAAGCTATGCTCACCACCCCCTCAAGATGGCGTGTCTGCCTATTCCACCACTTCTGCAAATGTGACCCCTATATTATAGGGGCACTTTCTTTTCTTGTCAAACCGCTATTTTTCTCATGATTGCCATGCTTCCAGCGAAGATGCTGCGGGCCATGACGCATACATGGCGAAACAGAGAGCTCCACACACCGCCTTAATATTGTGCGGCAAAGGAGCGCATGGTCCGCCACATATTCTTCACCGCTAAAAGAACCCGGTTTTCGCCGGTGGTATCGTCCGGCAAGCCGTCACTATACATCTTGGCATAGATGTCCCTCGTCTTGTCCACACGATGGACATAGCGCCGAGGAACATCATATGGCACATTCTGCATCGTTTCAAACGCCCATGTGATCGTACCGTCTTTTAACCACTTGTCGACATTCGTCATTCCCGTATTATACGCCACAATCGCGAGATGTTCACTTTGATAGCGGCTGATCAGATAGGAAAGATAATGTGTTCCGATCATCAGGTTGGTCTTCGGATCCTTCAAGTCGATCGTCGCTTTATCCACATCCAAACGTTGGCAGACCCAATCGACCGCCTCCGGCATGAGTTGCATCAGTCCGACGCCGCCGTCATCGGCGACTACATCCGCCTGAAAATCGCTTTCCGATTTGACGACACCGGCTACGAGATTCGGGCTCAGACCTTCTTTTTTCGCCGCAGCCGTAATTTCGTTTCCGTACTTGACCTGATAGCTCGCGCTCCCGCGATAGAACAGGAACGCCACACCGCATAGTGCCAACACGATTAAAACGAGCAGTATAATCAACACATTGCGAAAGAAATGTCTTACCGTTTTTGCTCCGGTTTTTGCCTTACGCATATCACTCTCCTCGAACAGCCTCTTCCACGATCTTCTTCAGTTGCTCCAAATCGGCGTCATTGTGAAGAACCACGTCCGCCTTTTTTCGTTTCTCTTCTTCGCTCATCTGGGCGGCCAAGCGACGCTCAACCTCCACCACGGAAAGACCGTCGCGCATCATCAGTCGTTTTTTTCGCACCGCTTCGGGCGCCGTCACCAACCAGATTCGATCCAGTGAAAGGCATTTCGATGCCGCAAGCGATTCGATCAGGAGCGGCACATCAAAAAAGAGCAACCTATGCGTCTCTTCCTCCGTCTTCCCCTGCATTTGACCTTCCCATTGCTGAATCGTCTCTTTGGCCAGCCGGTCCAATTCATGATAGACCGCCGAATGGGTCAGCGCGTCCAGTTTTTTGCGCTCCTCTTCCTCGGCAAAAACGCGCTCGGCGAGAACACGGCGGTCGAGCGAACCGTCTGCGGCAAGAATGTCTTTGCCGAAAGCCTCGACCAGACGAGGGAGCAGAGAACCGTCCTTATCGACCAACTGATGATAAACCGCATCGGCATCAAGAACGGTAAAGCCCATTTCCCGAAGGAGTTCGGTGACCGTGGACTTTCCGCTGGCAATACCGCCGGTAAGTCCGATACGGCGCACACATAGTTTTTCTTCCATGGTCACGCCTTCCTTTCTTCCATTGTAATCGATATGCGCCGCAGAAAACACTCCTTCGTATGCGCTCGGCGTTTCCGAATTGTCCTTATCGTATCATTTGCTTTCATTATTATTTTTTTCGTGTCCGGTCGAAAGCCTTTATTTTGCTTCCAGCCAGCTTTTACCACGATTCATATCCGCGACAATGGGCACAGGAAAGTCACTGATCTCCTGCATCCATTCCACCACCCGTTCTCCAATTTCTTCCGCTTCGTCTTCCGGTGCCTCAATAATGAGCTCATCGTGAATTTGCAGAACCAGACGGGAACGATAGTTTCCTTCACGAAGGCCGCGATCCACGCGAATCATGGCCAGTTTTATCATATCCGCAGCAGTTCCCTGGATGGGCGTATTTAAGGCAATGCGTTCGCCGAAGCCGCGCACATTAAAATTTCGGCTCTTCAGTTCCGGAATCTCCCGGCGACGACCGTAGTACGTATCCACATAGCCATCCTTTTTCGCCTGTTCTACAATATTTTCCATATAAAGGCGAATCTGCGGATAGGTATCCTTATAGGAGGCAATGTATTCTGCCGCTTCTTTTCGTGGAATGTTTAGATCACGGGAAAGGCCGTAGTCGCTAATGCCATAAATGATCCCGAAGTTTACCGCCTTGGCATAGGAACGCTGCAAGAGTGTCACCTCTTCCGGGGAAATGTGGTTTACCTCGGCGGCGGTTTTCCGATGAATATCCATGCCGTGACGAAACGCATCCATCATCGTTTCATCTCCGCTAAGCGAAGCCAGAATGCGCAGTTCAATCTGTGAGTAGTCAGCATCCACAAGTTCACAGCCGTCAGCAGCCACAAAGACCGCGCGCAATTTTCGGCCTTCTTCTGTGCGCACGGGAATATTCTGCAAATTGGGTTCCGTAGACGAAATGCGCCCGGTCGCCGCCACATTTTGGCGAAAGGTGGAATGAATGCGACCGTCTTCGACAATATGCGGGCGCAGACCATCAACATAAGTGGATTTCAATTTGGACAACTTTCGTACTTCTAAAATCGCCGGAATAACCGGATCTACTTCCCGCAATTTTTCCAGCACCTCGGCGCTTGTGGAATATCCCGTTTTGGTCTTCTTTCCGTGCGGAAGACCCATTTTTTCAAACAGCACTTCCCCCAACTGTTTGGGCGACTGCAAGTTGAATTCCTCTCCGGCCGCAACGAAAACTCGTTTTTCCGCTGCCGAAAGAGCGGCCGAAAACTCTTCATCCAAAGCATCCAGCGTCTGTTCATCGACCGCAATACCGGCGATCTCCATGCGAGCCAGTACGGCGGCAAGCGGATTTTCAATCTGTTCATAGAGCTTGTGCATGGCAAGACGATCAATCTCCTGCGTCAGCAGAGGTTTCGCGTCCCTTACGATTTTCAACGCGGCACTGACATAACCCGACACCGCATCGGGATCTGTCGTCGTGATCGTTGTCTTGCTCTTTCCTGAACCGAAAAACTCTTTCTTTGACGGCAAGTGATCCAAGCCAAACCGTGAGGCCAACTGGTCGACCGTATAACTCGACCGATTGGGATCTGCAAGATATTCCATGAGCATGACATCATCGTATGCCGCAGAAAAGGAAATGCCCAATCTGGACAACAACACCATGCTTTCCTTCACATCGTAGGCGATGAAGCGTACCGACGAGGAAGAAAAAAGGCGTTGAAACGCGGTGCGAAATGTCTCTTCTTCACCGGATAAATGCAACAGCTTACCGGTATCGTCTGCTGTAAAGAACGCAGCAACCGCTACCGGGTCATGGATATAGCTTTCGCCGTCCGCAAAAAGAGCAAAGGTCACTTCTTCTTCCGCAGACAGCGATTCGGCAAGCGCCTTCCACGAGGAAGCGTCCACCCATTCTCCCTGCGCCGCGGGTGTCATATTGGCTGTTTTTCCTCCATCCACCCGATCGGCAAAGGAATGGAACTCAAGACGGGTAAAACGATCTTTCAGTTTTTCATTGTCAACCGGCTTCGGAAGGAAGTCGTCCAATTCCATTTCCAACGGCACTTCCCGATAAATCGTGCCCAAACGGCGACTTAAATAGGCTTGTGTTTCTCCTTCTTCCAGGTTTTGTCTCATCTTACCTTTCAGTTCTTCTATGTGCGCATAGACATTTTCGATCGTTCCGTAGGTGCGGATCAACTTAAGCGCGGTCTTTTCTCCGATGCCGGCAACACCGGGAATATTGTCCGATGTGTCGCCCTGCAGTCCTTTCACTTCGATCAAATCGCGCGGAAGCAAACCGTACGTTTTCTGAATCCAGGCGACATCCACCTTTTCGACTTCCGTAATGCCTTTTTTGGTAAACAGAACCGTTGTGTTTTCATCCACCAGTTGGAAATAGTCGCGATCTCCGGTTAACAAATAACTTTGTACGCCGTTTTCTGAAGCCATTTTGGCTACCGTTCCGATGATATCGTCCGCTTCGTAGCCGTCTTGATCCAAATGGCAGATGCCCATCGCATCCAAAACATCTTTGGTCATGCCGAACTGCGCACTGAGTTCAGAAGGCGTTTCCTGCCTTGTTCCTTTATATGCTTCATAATCCTCCGCACGAAAGGTTTTGCCGCCGCGATCAAAGGCAACCAAAATATAATCCGGGTTCACCATATCGCGTGCCCGAAAGAACATATTCAGAAAGCCGTACACTCCGTTGGTAAAAATGCCGTCTCGTGTAGTCAGATGGCGAATAGCATAAAATGCACGAAATAACAAGCTCGATCCGTCAACCATCAGAAATGTCTTATTCTTCTGCATGCTTTCCTCCGTTCGTGGATTGTGCCCGTAGGCAAAGTTGATAGAAAATAATGGCACAAAGTTGGGCTGCTGTCGAGACCAACACCAACATCCGCAGACTGCGATCATAGAGAGCGCCCAGAATCCAGCTGCCGAAAAACCACGCGATGCCGAAGCCGGTTTCAAAAATACCGAAACCGGTACTGCGCATTGATGCGGGAATCATTTCACTCACCGCTGCTTTCATGATGCTTTCCTGGGCTCCCATTCCTATGCCCCATAATACGATACCCAGAAGAATGAAAGGCGCACTTCCGGAAAGAAACACCAGCGCGGAAAAGCCGACGCTTAATACGGTCGAAAGCATCAACGCACGGACACCTACACGATCAAAGAGCCAGCCGAAAAATAAGGCGGCAAACGCATCAACAGCCATGGCCAGAGCATAAAGAAGACTGAAGGATTGCGCCGGAAAAGCTCCTATGCGGGCAATATGCATCGTAATCAGCGTAAAGTCCGCAAAACCGAAGGCAAAGAAGCAGATCGCCGCCATATACAATAAAAATGAAGATTTAAGTGCAAACCGTTCTGTGGTCTGCGGCTGCCGGGTAAATTCTTCGGGATGCGGATAACGCATTTTCGCAAAGGTCAGCACGGCCATCGTCGCCAACGCCGGAATGCCTAAAACCGCGAAACAGAGGCGATAGGTGTCCATGCGAGAATCTACACCTTTTACCAGACTGAGCACAAAAAGGATAACCGGACCGAGGAAGGCTCCAAGCTGATCCAAAAATTCCTGGTAGGCAAAGCCTTTACCCGTTCCGATTTCCGTCGCGGCGAAGCTGACTAAGGTGTTTTTTGCCGGCTTTTTTACGGCTTTTCCGATGCGCTCGAGAATAATAAGGCCGCAGGCTACCGGCCAGGCCTGATCCGGCACCAGCGCCAGAGCGGGAATCGCCAGCACCTGCAAGCCGTAGCCCACAAAGATCAACGTCCAATACTTTTTCGTGCGATCAGCCAGATAGCCGGAGGCAAGGCGCAACGAATAGCCGAAAAGTTCACCAAGGCCGGAAATGAAGCCGATGGTTTCCCCTTTTGCGCCTGCAAGCTGTAAGTAATCCCCTAAAATGCTGCGCGCGCCTTCATGGGTCATATCGGAAAAAAGGCTGACGACGCCCATCAAGAGGATAAAGGTCATGGCCCCTGAAGCGAAAGGATGCCCCAAAGATTGCTTTTTCATGCCCCGTTCCTTTCTTCCCTTCAGACGGATAAAAAAAGAGCGACCGAGGCCGCTCTTCGCTATGCTGGTGGTGGGACTTGAACCCACACGCTATTGCTAGCAACAGATTTTGAGTCTGCCTCGTCTGCCATTCCGACACACCAGCGCAAAACTTGACTTGCCCATTGTACCACAGTCCGTTTCCCTGTGGCAAGATCCGCTTTTAGATTGTCAAAATAAACCGGAAGCATCCGGTCTGATAGGAACTCCTCAGGCAAAAGAGATACCGAAAAAGACAGCCAAAGGCAAAAAGGAAATTTCGTGTAACAGCGCTACACCGAAAAGGAATGCGGATAAAACACAATATCCGTTACAATAAGGACATCCGACAGCAGGGAGGCGTAGAGAAGATGATTTTTACCCGCACACAACAACAAGCTATTGCTCATCGTGACGGTCCCTGTCTCGTCCTTGCCGTTCCCGGCGCGGGAAAAACCACGATCCTGCTGGAACGTCTTCGTCAGCTGGAAGCGTCGGGCGTTCCGGTGGAAACCATCGCCTCCATCACTTTTTCCAGGCAACAGGCAATGGACATGAAAAACCGATACACGGCGGAAAACGGGAATAACCGCGCGGTTTTTTCCACCATCCATGCCTTCTGCTATCGTATTTTGCGGGAGTACGCCGCCGAAAAGCATATCCGCATGGAATTACTGGAAGCCTCGAATACCTACAATAAGTATCGTATCGTGGATGCGCTCTATCGTCAGCTTTTTCACCGTCCCATGCCGGAAGACGAACAGAACGACTTCTTTCGCCTGGACAGTTTCATGAAAAACACGTTACAAAGCGCTGAGGAAGCCAAGAAAAAGACCGCCATCCGCTTTTCCCGTTTTGAAACGTTACAAAAAGCGTATCAACAGTTTAAAAGCGAACACCACCTGATCGATTTTGATGATATGCTCTGGCGAACCTTGCAGTTATTGGATCAGGAAGAACATATACGCAAACGCTGGCAACAAAAATACCGCTACTATCAAGTCGATGAAGCGCAGGATACTTCACTTGTGCAATGGCGTATTCTGCATCTGCTTACGGCTCCGGAAAACAATATTTTCATCGTTGCGGATGATGATCAGGCCATTTATAGCTTTCGCGGAGCGGATCCGAAATATCTGTTGAATGTCCGGACGCTCTTTCCAGATACCAAAGTACTCTTTATGCAGGAAAATTATCGTTCCACGAAAAACATCGTCAATCTTTCCGCCGGGCTGATCCGTGAAAATACGGCGAGATATGGAAAAACGGCAAAAAGCGAGACCGAAAGCACCGAAAAAACGCAGGTCATTCTGACTCATGCTCTTCGCGCGCAAACCGATCGATTATGTCGAGACTTGCCAAAAGAACAGGCGCAAGGCAGCGTTGCGGTTTTATATCGGAACAATCTGTCCGCGCTGGCACTGATGGATGCACTGGATCGACGAAAAATTCCGTTTCAGCTGCGTTCGGATGTCTCCCGCTACTTTCATCATCCGGTATTAAACGATATCTTTGACTTTTTTACCTTGTCCGTGGATCCCTATGACGTCGCCTGCTTTTCACGCATCTACTATAAGATGAATCAATTTCTGAAAAAAAGTTTTCTTTCCGCACTGGATCCGGTTTCTTCGGGAGAAACGATTTGGCGTCAGCTTCTTTCCTTCGAAGAGACGCAAAGTTCGTTTTACCAAGAGCGACTATTGTTTCTTGAAGACGCTTTTTTGCGTATGCAAACCGCCACACCAAAACAGGCGATCGCCATCCTTTACGAAGAAATCGGTTATAAAGAGTTTCTGAAAGAACGCGCGCGTCGCGGCACCAACGCCGTGTCCATCGAGGCGCGCCTCATTGAATGGTTAGAGGACTGTGCTTCCTATTGCGGGACGTATCCCGCTTTTCGTCGGCGTCTGCGTGAGCTGGAAGCACGCAGTCAGGCGGATCGGCAGGAAATGGCCAAAAGTCTTGACGAAAAAACGGATGATGCGACTTCCCCACCCCCTTTTCCGGTCATTCTATCCACGATCCATGGAGCAAAAGGTTTGGAGTACGATACCGTTTGGTTGATTGATCTCATCCAAACGGAATTTCCCTCTTCGCTAGCGCTTGAAGCAAATGCTGCCGGCCATCCCGATTTGCTGGAAGAGGAGAGACGTTTATTTTATGTCGGCATGACTCGGGCGAAGCGTCGGCTCCGATTGATGGGACGAGAAGCGGTCTGGGATCGCCCGGTCAAGCATTCGCAATTTATTGATGAGTTGGCGGGAAAGCGCCATAAAATACAATGAGCGCGCCGGTATCGACGCGCTCTGAAAAAACAATCTTCCCAAAACAGGGTTCAAAGAATGGAAATAAACATCATTACACTGCACCTTGCGGACGTTCGGAACGATAACAATCACGTTTGTTGATTGCCACCAATTCATCAAAGGTGCGCGGACAATAGCCCACAACATCCGCTCCGCAATTCAGCGCTTTGGGCAGTTCCTTCGTTCGCTCCTGCGTGAGCGAAGGATGATTGTGAATGTGACCGTAAAGATGCCAGGTACCGTAATAATAGCCATCCCATTCCAGCATCGGATAATGAAAAAGCACAAGGCGATGATGATGGTCGTAAACCACCGCGTAGGATGTTATTTCTTCAAAATAACGATGGAGTGAGGGATTTTCTTCGATACAACGATCATGGTTCCCGAGGATGAGGTGCAAATGACCGTTTAAGCGCTCCAAGTACTTTTCGGGATCGAGACAACGATGAATCAGATCCCCGACAATGTATACTTCATCGGATATTTTTACGGTTCGGTTCCAACGGGCAATCATCGTTTCATCCATTTCCTCCACCGTGGCAAAGGGGCGATGACTGAATCGTATGACTTCTTCATCGCCGAAATGGCAGTCGGCGATATAGTACTTCCTCATCTTTTTTCGCTTCCTAAGCCCCTTCGGGGCGTTGGCCTGCGGCAATGCGCAGCTGTTCGATTTCTTCTTCGCTTAACGGTCGGTATTGCCCTTCCGCCAGGTCATCATCCAGTTCCAACGGTCCCATGCGGTGGCGGTGTAAAGACAGAACCGTCCGGTTTCCCGCCGCAAACATTCGTTTAACCTGATGATATTTGCCTTCGGTAATGATCACACTGACGCGACCGTCTTGACACATGGACAATTGTGCCGGACGGGTAAGAATATTCTCCGGTTGCAGGTGAATGCCTTCGGCAAAACGCGCGATGAGCGCCTCATCAATTGGGATGTCCACCTCAGCAAAATATTCCTTTTCAACATGTCGGCGCGGAGACAGGAGCGCATGGGCCAGTCTTCCGTCGTCCGTTAACAAGACCAGTCCCGTTGTATCCCGGTCCAATCGACCGACGGGAAACAGCGGACGAATGCGATCTTCCGGACGAAGAAGGTCTAAAACCGTTTGACGTCGATCGCGTGTTGCGGACAATACGCCTTTCGGCTTGTGCAAAAGAAAGTAAACGTATTGTTGATAGCGAATAGTCTCTGTATCACACTGCACGTGATCGGTTTCCGCGATGGCCGTTTTCGGTATGGTGACAACTTTTCCGTTCACCTGTACTCTCCCGGATCGGATGAGCGCATTGACCTCTCTGCGCGAACCAAATCCTTGATGCGATAGCCATTTGTCGAGACGTATGGTCACCATTAGTCCTCAGTTCTCTACAATTCATCGACACGTTGTCCGGAGACGCGTGTCATTTCCGTCGCATTCCCGTGTAGAGGATCCACGGAGCGCAAAAGATATCCTTCCCCCCATTTTGTAGCAACAAGATCATCCATGCCAAGTGTACTCAATTTTTCGCGTAAGCGACGAACGTAAACATCGATGTTACGCTCATGGACGTCATCGGTTTCCGACCACAATTCACGTGCTAAATCAGCTCTGGTGAGCACCTGTCCTTTTTCACGAATCAGCACTAATAAGACCTCGAATTCTTTGCTGGTCAGTTGCACACTCTTGTCTTCACGGCTAAGAACACGATGAATCATATCAATATGCAGCCCGAAAAGTTCCATCATAAAAGGATCCTCGGTGGCCTCCACGGTAACGGGTTGTTGACGCAAAAGCGCCCGGACACGGGCTTTCACTTCCAAAATATCCATGGGATAGCGAACGACTTCCTGGTACCCGTATTCCAATAAAAGGACGATGTGTTTTACCGACGGCGATCGCGTTAAAAGCATCGCCGGTAACGCATGGGCCTCCTCGAGAACGGCAAAAAAGTCCAACACGTTGCCATCTTCCACCTCATCCGTCAGAATGGTCATGTCCACCTTCTGCGCAAGCAAAATTTCACGGGCACGTTTTAATGTGGCGACAGAAAACACCTCATAGCCGTCATAACGAAATGCTTCGGACAAGTCTTCCAATATTTCTCGGTCCGGATGAATAAGTAAAAGCTGCATAGCGCCCCCTTCAATTCTCCTCTATTAGGATACCAAAAAATAGAAAATTGAAAAAGGGGAGAAAATCAGTCCTTTTCTTGTTCCGGAGGTTCTGTTTCGACATCCAATGAATATGGAAAGATGGCGTCATAGTAGGCGACCAGTTTATCTAAAATTTCTTCATGACGCCGATAAAACGTGCTGCGAGAGAAAAACATTTCGGAGCAAACGCGTGATATGGAATAGCCTTTATAATAGCGATTCGTCAACAATTCAACATCTTCATCCGACAAATGAAGTAAAAGCAATTTGACCAATTGCACTTCAATTTTTAATCGTTCCATCGTGGAAAAGAATTGGCGTCGTTCCAGCTCCAAAAGGAAAGACAGTGGAGGCAAGTCCGGGCAAAGTGCGTTTTCTTCTTTTGGCGGCGTTGGAGGTGCCAAGGAGGCCAGATAGTCCTCGCCCGCTTGCCATTCGCGAACAAGTTCATCATCACGATAACGATCCAATTTTTCCTGATTTACTTTATATCTGGATAGTAAATCAATAATATGCATACGAATACGCGACTCATTTCCCGTCCAAGAAGAAGCCATCTTATCCTCCTTTCTTCCCCCTGTGGAGAAGGTTCTCTTTGTGTCACTTTTTTCTCAACTCGGATCCGCCCGGAATCCGGTGGTGAGCTCATTGTATCAAAGCACCACATTCTTCTTGTGTTACGGGTGATTCATGATGTCTCAGGAATAAGACGGGAAAGAAACATCTTTCCAAAACAAGGAAATTCCATCTAGGATTCAATAAAAATAAAAACTGCAACAAAGCGTGAGCACGCTCTGTTGCAGTTTTCTTTCTCTTGTTTCCTAAGCTTTAGTAAGCACCGTATCCGGCTGCCGGATTCATTCCCGGTTCATTTTTCTCCTCCGGAATACTGACCACTGCAGCTTCCGTGGTTAAGAACATCGAAGCGATCGATACCGCATTCTGCAGAGCCGAACGGGTTACCTTGGTCGGGTCGACAATACCGGCGCTGAACATATTAACATATTCTTCACGCATCGCATCAAAGCCTTCGCCCGGAGCGGCCGCTTTAACTTTTTCCACGACGACGGAAGGCTCAAGACCGGCATTCGCAACAATCTGACGCAGCGGCTCTTCGAGCGCGCGCACAATGATCTGGCCGCCAACCTTTTCATCGCCTTCAAAATCGGCAATGAAGTCGTTGACATCGTTAATGGCGTCGATCATAGCCGTACCGCCACCGGCAACAATGCCTTCTTCTACCGCCGCGCGAGTAGCCGAAAGAGCATCCTCAATGCGCAACTTCTTGTCTTTCATCTCCGTTTCCGTCGCCGCACCGACGCGCAGAACGGCAACGCCGCCGCCCAGCTTGGCTAAGCGTTCTTTAAGCTTTTCTTTATCGTAATCGGAGTCCGTGTTTTCAATCTGCTTTTTAATCTGTTCTACGCGCTGCGTAATCGCTTCTTTATCTCCATGGCCGCTTACGATCACCGTTTTTTCCTTATCGATATTGACTTTGGCGGCTCTACCGAGCATATCGATCGTTGCTGTTTTGAGATCCAACCCGAGATCTTCCGTGATGACGCGACCGCCCGTGAGAATGGCGATATCCTGAAGCATCTCTTTGCGACGATCTCCGTATCCCGGCGCCTTGATCGCCACTGCGTTAAACGTTCCGCGAATCTTGTTCAACACCAACGTGGCCAGAGCTTCGCCTTCCACATCTTCAGCGATAATGAGCAAAGTCTTGCCGGACTGCACGATCTGCTCCAGAAGCGGAAGAATATCCTGGATATTGCCAATTTTTTTATCGGTAATGAGAATGTACGGATCTTCCAACTCAGCAACCATCTTTTCGGTATCCGTCACCATATACGGCGAAAGATAGCCACGATCAAACTGCATACCTTCGACAACTTCCAAGGTGTTTTCCATGGTCTTGGAATCTTCCACCGTGATCACGCCGTCTTTGCCGACCTTTTCCATAGCTTCGGCGATCATTTGGCCAATCGCCTGTTCCCCGGCGGAAATCGTACCGACATTGGCAATGGCTTCCATCGTGTCGACTTCTTTCGCCATCTCCTGCAGCTTTTTGACCACATGGTCCGAGGCTTGTTTCATGCCGCGCTTCACCACCATCGGATTGGCGCCGGCCGCAATATTGCGCAGACCTTCGCGAACAATCGCCTGCGCCAGCAAGGTAGCCGTCGTGGTTCCGTCACCGGCAACATCATTGGTCTTCGTCGCCACTTCTTTAACCAGTTGTGCACCCAAATTTTCAAAGGCATCTTCCAGATCAATTTCCTTGGCGATGGTCACGCCGTCATTGGTAATCAGCGGAGCGCCAAAGCTCTTCTCTAAAACGACATTTCGTCCCTTCGGTCCAAGCGTCACTTTAACGGTATCCGCTAACTTGTTTACGCCTTCCTGAATCTTCTGGCGTGCTTCGGTATTATAACTAATGAGTTTTGCCATACTGTCTCTCCTTCAACTACACTCTTCTTGGCCATTGTCAGTCACGAACTACGGCCAATACGTCCTCAATCTTAATTACGATATATTCCTCACCGTCCAACTTCACGTCAGTGCCGGCGTATTTGGAATAAATGACACGGTCGCCAATTTTCACAGCATCTTTGTACTCATCCTGGCTGGAAATTTTATCGCTGATCGCGACCACTTCCGCATATTGCGGCTGTTCCTGCGCAGACGAGGGCAACACGATGCCGGACGCCGTTGTTTCTTCCTTCTCTAATTTATGAATGACAATACGCTCTCCGATTGGATTGATTTTCATAAGATCCTCCTGTTTTTTATTATCACTCTCTTCGTTTGAGTGCCAACACATATAATATACCGCAGAAAAGAATATATTTCAAGGCCTGCTGTAATAATTTTAAAGCGGGGTCGTTCGACCCCGCTTCCCTATTTTCTGTTCTCTTTTTTTGTGAATGCGATTATTCGCTTACTACCGGCATTTCGTTTTGTGCGGCAGATTGTTCGTTCGCCTTATCCCATCCACCGTTTCCTTTTTCGTCGATCACCTCTTCACGCGTTATCGTGTGCTCTTTACTCTCCATCTTTATTAACACGCCAACAACGGCAATCCGTCTGTCTTCATCCTGATTGGTTGTACAGGTGGATAGGGTCACGACGCGATCATGCGGAGAAAGCGTCCCGTCAAAGTGAAAGTTGGTCTCGGATTGTGCCAAATCCTGTTGCAGATTGCCCAGAAACTTTTGCTCTTCCAAATTGGGATAGCGATAGGGATCGGTAGCGAGGGGCTGGCGAATCGAAAAGATTCGATAGGTGTATACTCCCCTCTCGTTCGTTAAGGTGAACAGCTTTTCGCTCTCGTCAGCATACTTTTGATCAAAAAAATGTTTCAGTACGCCGAACATTTCGTCGCCGTAATACATCATATGCCCATAAAGAACGGTATTCTGATCGGTCAAATCGGGATTGTTTTGATAATCCATGAAGGGAATGCCTTGAATGCTGTATTGCTCATCAATGCCTCGACGCAGGTAATAATCATTATCCTCCGCCTGCAGTACCGGATAGCGATTTTCAGATCCGAAAATCGTGATGTAGGCCACCGTATCCTTGTTCATCGCTTTCAGTCTTTCCATCAGCGCGACATAATCCACAAGTTTCTCTTTGTTTCCCTCCGACGAGTCGACGGAAGCCGCCGGCGACAGGGTTAAATCGGATAACTGCTGATTGATCTGTGAAAGCTGAGAATTGGAATGTCGTCGTTCCCAAAGATAGGTACCGATTTCGACGAGACTAAACGCCATCACCATGAGCAATATTCCTTGGATGATGCGCCGCAACCATTTTTTCATCATTCTTCTCCATTACCTTCATCCCTGACGGACGCTGAGTTTACTGCGATACCGCGCTCGAAGCGCTGCCTTCCGGAGCCTGTTCCGCTCCCGTACCATAGAATACTTTTGCTTCTTCAAACGCTTCCGGTGTCAATTCCGCTTTATCCAATACGCCGACAAAGGCAAGACGGTAGGCATCGTCGCCTTCTTCCGTACAGGTGGAAAGCGTTAAGATGCGTTCCTTTGTTGTCACCGGTTGAGGATAGTCAAAATCAATCATATTTTCATCAACGGTATCTTTCAGCAATTTCGCATACTCTTCCTCAGACATATTGGCGAACCGATACGGAGCATCGGCCTCCACTTTGCGAACAGCAAACAGACGATAGGTGAAAATACCGTAATTGGTCGTTATGGTAACCGTTTTCGGAGCGGTATCGGTATAGTCCTGATGCAGGTAATGACGCAGGACGCCGAATTGTTCCAGCCCGCCGAAATCCGGCATATGACCATACAACACCGTATTCTGATCGGTCATCTTCGGCGTGTTTTCCATGTCCATGTACGGAATGCCATAGAGCTCATATTCCTTGTCAATATTTCTTCGTAAATAAAAATCATTGTCCCCGGAATAGAGCAAAGGATATGCATTCGGCGTACCGTCAAGGGAAATCCACCCTACAACATCCGCATTGCGCTCCTGCAGTTCCTTTACCTGTTGATCAAAGCCGTCTTCAACCAGTGTAATGGTTCCATGACGAAGGCTTGTGATTTCCTCACTGGTCTCCTCAACGATACTGCTCTCCGAAGATGAGCTTTCACTGGATACCGGCGCTGTTTCCTTTCCACAGGCCATCAAAATGAAGGAGAGAGCGAAAACACCGAGAAGACGCACGAAATATTTACTATTCATAATTTTCCCCTTGCTTATCCCTCAATGGTTTTGATGATTGTGGCTTTGTCTGCGCCGTTTTTAATCCACATTTTGGCTTTTCCGGCAAGAGCCGTGTTGTGATAGAGAATGGCACCGACCATTTTCTCCTCGTCGTCAAAGAAGAGCTTGGTTATCGCACCGTCCTCACCATCTTTACGCACCATTTCCCCGTCATGCGACCCGGCAGAGAACATCTTGACGGCACCGATTTGTAGATTGGTAAAGAGCAACGGGGAATCATAGTGTGCTTCGCCTCCAGACATATTTTCTCCGGCAATTTTCCCCATTTCCATCGCCGCCGACCAAAGCCCCATCGTTCTCCCGTTCAATTCTGCAACATCACCTGCTGCCCAAACATCGGGCTCACTGGTTTCCATGCGGTCATTGACCACGATGCCCTTATCTTTTTTAAGGGTTTCTCCTGCCAGAGTGGTATCGGAACGTACGCCAACCGAGAAGACGACTGCATCGCAATCCAGCACTTCTCCATTGGATAATGTAACGGAAGTTACTTTTCCATCACCATGGACGGCTTTGAGAGAGGTTCCTACATGAATATGCAGACCTTCCTTCGTTTCCAGGCTATTTTGCACCAGCTCGGCGGTTTCTTTATCCAGTTGCCGATTGAGCAAATACTCGGCAAATTCGCAAACATGCACATCAAAGTTCTGTTTACGCAAAGCATAGGCCGCTTCCAGTCCCAGCAAACCGCCGCCTACGACGAGAACGCGTTTGATTTTCGGGAAGTAAGTCCGAAGCGCATCCAAGTCTTCCGCCGTGCGAATAGAGGTGACGCCTTCCAATTTTCCTCCTTCGTAGGGAGGAATGAAAGGATTCGCTCCGGTCGCAAGAAGAAGTTTATCGTAGCCCAATTGTTCACCATCCGCAAAAACGACTTCTTTCTTCGCATAATCCACCGAAGAGACCGTTTTTCCAAGAAGAAGCGTTACCTTCTGCTCGTCATAGTAGGCTGGTTTTTGCATCACTAAATTTTCCGTCTTTTCTCCCATTCCCATGGCCTCGGTCAATTTAATACGATAATAAGGAGCCGTTTTTTCCGCGGAAATAATCGTAATGTCCCCTTCCGGATCATTTTTTCGAATTTGCTTGGCTGCAAAAAAGCCCGCAGCGCTTCCGCCAATAAGCACATATTTTGTCATTTTTTCCTCCGTTGTCCGCTTACAGGGTTGTAATCGCTTCTATCTCTTCCACCAGGCCGGCAAATACCGCAAGGGCCTGATCTACCGTCTTGGGATCGGTCATGTCGCACCCGGCCATCTTCAGCTGTTCGATCGGGAAATGGTGAGCCCCATCCTTCAGGAAGGAAAAGTAGGCTTCCACCTCCGCTTTGCCGCCATGCAATACGTTTTGGGAAAGCACCGTAGCCGCGGTGAAGCCGGTAGCATATTTATACACATAAAAATTGGAGTAAAAATGCGGAATACGCATCCACTCATAGGCAATCTCTTTGTCTGAAATCATTGCCTCACCGAAATAGGCCTGATTCAGCTCAAGATAAAGTTGATCATAATCCTCTCCCGCGAGACTTTCTCCCTTTTCTATACGCTCATGAACGATTTTTTCAAACTCGGCGAACATGGTCTGACGATATACCGTAGACTTGAAGCTGTCCAGATGATGATCCAAAAGCTCCCGTTTTTCTTCTTCCGTTTCGGCTCGTTTCGTCAAGTAGTCCAACAACAACAGTTCATTAAATGTCGAGGCAACCTCCGCCGCAAAAATTGTGTAATTATAATAAAGCGCTTCATTATGATGCTTAGCATAATAGCTGTGCATGGAGTGTCCCATCTCGTGCGCCAGCGTAAAGACAGAATCCAATGTTCCGTTGAAATTCAACAGAATATACGGACGGCTCTCATAGGAGCCTGAAGAATAGGCGCCGCCCGCCTTTCCTTCACGAGGATAGACATCCATCCAGCGCTCGTCAAAAGCTTTTCGATAGATGGTCTGGTATTCTTCTCCCAAAGGCGCAACCGAGGCGATGCACAATTCTTTCGCTTCGGCAAAAGTGTATGTTTTCGCCGTACCTTTGATCAAGGGCAGGTAAACATCGTACATATGCTGTTCGGACAAGCCCAATAATTCTTTTTTCTTCGCATAATAACGGTGAAGGAGTGGAAGGTGACGATGCACACTCTCCAGTAACGAATCGTAAACAGATAGAGGAACATCATCTTCGTAAAGCGTCATCGCCAACGCACTGTCATAATGACGCAATTCGGCTTCGGTTGTCAGCGCTTTAACGTTATTGGTATACGAGGTTGAGATTGTGTTGCCGAAGGTGTGAAACGTAGAGTACAGCGAAGTGAACGCCTCTTTACGCACTGCAACATCCGGATTCTTCTCATGCATCGTAAAATTCTGCTGCGTAAGCTCTTCCCCGTCCAGGCTTTGTAATGGTGGGAAGTGCAGGTCGGCATTGGTTAAAAAGTAGTAGATGGCATCCGGTGCTTCGGAAAGAAAGTGCAGTTTAGCCAGCAAATTTTCCTCCGCAGCGGAGAGTGTATGTTCCTTATAGCGGAAAATACGGGCAAACCACTCGCGGAAAAACGCAAACTTTTCCTTCTGCATCAGCTGCTTCTGTTCTTCGTCCGAGAGGGAGAGAAGAAACGGCTCAAAGAAAGAAAAGGCGGCAATATACTCTTGCAGTAATCGGGAAGCCGTCTGGTAATTTCGTTGTGCTTCACTGTTTCGGCTATCCTCGTCCTGTTTCATATGCGTATAGACCAGAAGATTTTCGGCAACGATCTCACTTCGACGATACGTGTCTAAAATCTCCTCTAAATGCGCTTTCGGTTCTTTTGACCAGTCTGTCAGAGATTGGATATTTTGTTTCAAAATAGAAATATCCCGCTCCATTGCTGAGGCTTCCGGATACATTTCATCGATGGCCCAGCGATAAGCGATCGCTTGTTTTTCGTCCATAGCAACTCCTTTCAATAACCAATAATGTACCCATTCCTTTTCGCCCTACGCGATAACCGTCTCGTCGCCGTTCGGCTAACGCTCCACGAAAAATGAGCGGTGGGCGGCGGGGATGGCGTAGTGCCGAGCAATCTCCTCCGGATTTGCCCACACCATCTTCCTTCCTTCCGGCACCGTTTCCATTTCTTCCTGAACAGCTTCCACTTGTGTTAACAAGGTGTCTTGTTGTTTATCATTTCCTACAGTCGCAGGAATCGGATATTTTGACTCTGTGAGGATCACCAGATAACCGATCATATGCCACTCCAAATGCGAAAAAATATGGATCGCCGGATCTAAGGCCTCGACTTGCTGAATACATTCGCGAGCAATGCCCTGCTCGGACATCCGCATCAGAATTTCTTCAGGCGCAAGGTGTCCATCCAGCATAGGAAAAAGCCACATGCCTGCGAGAAGGCCTTCCTTCGGCTGTTGCCATAGCAAGAGACGATCCCCCTGCTGAATCAGCAAAACGGTCTTTTTTTCTTTCCGTCTCGGTTTTTTGGGGCGGCGCTTCGGATATTGCGTCGCGATTTCCTTCCCCGCAACCGCGCAAAATTCCTGTAAAGGGCACTGCGCACATAAAGGTTCTCCTTTAGCCAGGCAAATCAACGAACCCAAATCCATCAAAGCCTGATTAAACGCCCCCGGGCGCTTGTGGTCGATGGCCGATTGCATCGCTTTTTCTAAACGTTTTTTGGTTTCGCGATCCTCCAGGAAGCCCTCTTCCTGTTGCAGACGGGAAAAAATGCGGTATGCATTGCCATCCGGCGCAATCACCGGCTTACCGAAAGCGATGGAAGCAATTGCTCCGGCTGTATAGGCTCCGATGCCCGGCAGACGTTGCAATTCTTCTGTCGTATCCGGCAACTGTCCCTGTTGTTCCTGGACAAGTTGCTTCGCCGCTTTTTGCAAATTTCTTGCCCGCGAGTAGTATCCTAAGCCTTGCCAAAGCTTGAGCAAAAAGCCCTCATCCGCTTCGGCCAAGGCATACACATCCGGTAAAGACGTCAAGAAACGCGTGTAATAGCCTTTTACCGCCTCTACGCGCGTTTGTTGCAACATTATTTCAGACACCCAGACATGATATGGCGTAGGATCCTCTCTCCATGGAAGAAAACGACGATGTTGATCATACCAGGTGATCAGTCTTTCGGCTAATGCAGACACCACAAATCCCTCCTGTTCCTATTATAGAGGAACAGGAGGAACGAATGATGTACTTTCTGTTGAATTTACGATTAAAGCAGGAATACCGCTTCCTCCTCGCCAAAGCGAAGACGATCCCCCTGTACAATGGTCTGCGGTTGAAATGGTGGAAGCCTATGATTATTGACATAGGTGCCATTCCTCGATTGCCAATCAGTCACCGTGTAACGTCCATGCTCTAACGAAAAGCGGGCATGTTTACCGCTCACCCGTCGATTCGTGCGCAAAATTCCCGCCTCGTTTCCTCGGCCAAGAATTGTGGGCAACGAAGAAAGCTCAATTTCCTCCTTTTCAGAGAAGCG
Source organism: Murdochiella sp. Marseille-P8839 (assembly GCA_019753405.1). Taxonomy (GTDB): domain Bacteria; phylum Bacillota; class Clostridia; order Tissierellales; family Peptoniphilaceae; genus Murdochiella. The sequence continues at coordinate 70,961 of JAIKLF010000004.1, forward strand.
CAGACGAGGGCGTACCGGTTCCGCAATGTGCATTATCCGAATATGGCCGTTTTCTTCCCATAAAAGCGGCGTGGCCTCGTTGGCCATGTGTTGTTTTGTTTTTCGACGTTCCTTTTGCACATCGCTTACGTTTTTTTGATGACGATAGTCTTTCCAGTTTTCAAGGCTGAAGTGCATGAGCAGGTCCAATATCGTTTTGGGTGTCCGGCGCGACTCCGTTTTCTTTTCCTTATTATGGTTCCGACTCTCTTTTTTCTGTTTTTCCTTTTCCCCCTCTTTTTTCAGTTTTTCCTGTTTTTCCTGTTGGATAAAAGGAAGCGGTTCCGTTCGATGAACGCTCTCTTTTTTCGACTCGTGCGGCGGAATCTGCACAGACAGAAACGGCTTCTCTTTTTTCGGCAATGAGGGTTTTGCAGGTTGCGGCGTGACCAACAATGCGTTCTTCTCTTTCGCCTTCGCCTCCCCCTCTAAGCGACCGATGAGGTTTTTCAGGCTGTTCCGATCAAACGCTGAGGTCCTCAGCGCATTAAAAGCGAGAGCCAAATACCGACTGTCTTCTTCAACAAACCCACGTGAAAAAAGTACGTCTTGGCAAAAATCGGCAAGATATCTCTTCGGAGGCAAAAATGACAACAAGGGCAGCAGAAGAAAAACGGCCTGTGTGCCATCCCACGTTACGGCGTGCGGATGTAAAAGGAGCATTTTCGGATCCGACAAAAAATCCTCGGCTTCTTCCATGGCGCCATCCAGCTGGCGAAAAAAGTCGACCATACTTCCGCAATTCCATGGTTCTTCCATCGTATCCAGCCGCTTTCCGGGCAGTGCATAGCGAAAAGCTTCGTTCTCCGTGGTGGAGAGCGGGGCAAAAAAGGATGAAGGGTTGTTGGTTAACATGGTATAGGTCAGGCGATCAATGCTCTTTTCCCCCTCAACATGAAGCAGAATATGTTGGCCATCCTCATCGTCAATAAGGCGCAGCCCCTCGTAAATTACACATGCATCCATCTGACCACCTCCTCTATAGATGAAGAAACGCTGAGTGCGGAGATCCTCTCCCGTCGTTGCGAAGAGGTATCGGATTTTCCGGGAAGGAAAGGAACAGAAAACGCGCGCGTGCGCTGCTTCGTATTTCCGCGTTCTAAAAATGCATCGCGGCCTTCCTCCCAGGTATAGGGAATGGCCTCCAAAAAAGCGCGCATCCCCTCTTCTTCCATACCGTCGCTAAAAAGAAGCAGACGATCGGCCACGGAAAACAGTTGTGGAAATTGCCACAGCCAACCGGCCGGACAATCCACAAGCACACACGATTCCCTCTTTTTTATCGTGCGAAGAAGGCGTATCCACTCTTCTTTAGAAATATCAAAAAAATCCGCCGGATGACGCGGAGGCAAAAATGTGTCCACGCCGTTTTGCTCAATAATACAAGCCGCCAAACGCATATCCACATCCGCTGCAGGCATGCGCATGGCAAGAACCACATCTGCAAGAGTGTAGGGCAAACCTGTACGGTTTTCAAAAAGAGCAAAGACCTCGTTCGCGTTCCAAAACGGTTGAAGTCCAAAATAAAATACGTGTTCATCAGGAAAAATCCGTCGATAGGCTCCTGCCAACGCCTGCGTCACCGTAGAAACGCCGAGGCCACCTTTTAAGGCGGTGCAGAAAATCAGCTGTCCGCCAAGATCCGTTGTTGGTTCGCTACTGCGTTGATGGGAAAGAAGATAAAGCAGATCCTGACGAAGGCGAGACACCGGCTGATATTTCGCCGGGCCCCGCTCATCGGTTCTATCCTGCCAGAAAAAAATGTTGGATGCCGAGACGACCGCTTCGACTTCCTCTTTTGTCTGCTTGTCCAGCACCCCAGAGTCCACAAGCAAACGATCATAGATACGATGACGACTCGCCTCCAAAAACGAGGCGACATCGGTCATCCATTCGAGTTCAATGCCTTCATTCGGCTTGGTTTTCCATTGCGCTAAAAAGCGATCGCGATACCGGGTGTCCGGATCGATTACAGCAATTCTCCATTTCATCGCACATCCTCCGTTTCCTCTATCGTAACGGAGAACGTGTCCCGCGTGCGTCCCAAAAAAGAGACAATTCCGTCATACTTTCCCGGCAAAAAATCAGGCGCGTTTGTTACGGAGGTACGCATCAATGCCGCGAGCTGCTTTTCTTCCCGCCCCCATAGCAAGAATAACCGTAGCGGAGCCGGTTACCGCATCGCCGCCGGCAAACACGCCTTGTATCGATGTTTCACCGGTTTCTTCATTAATGATAATGCCCTTCTTTTGATTGAGCGACAGTCCATCCAATCCCTTCGCAGCGCGCGGATTCGCGTTGGTTCCGAGCGCCATGATGACGGCATCGCAGGGCAAATCAAATTCAGATCCGGGAATTTCCACCGGGCGACGACGTCCGGAAGCGTCCGGTTCTCCCAATGCCATTCGTATGCAGCGCACACCGGATACCCATCCTTCTTCGTCTGCAAGAATCTCCACCGGATTACACAGAAAATCAAAGCGAACGCCCTCTTCGCGTGCGTGTTCAATTTCCTCGCGCCGTGCAGGAAGTTCATTTGCGCTTCGTCGATACACCAATCGACTTTCCGCGCCAAGACGCAATGCCGTACGCGCCGCATCCATGGCGACATTTCCGCCGCCCACCGTCACTACACGCGAAAATGGTTCCATTTTCGTATCAAAATCTGGATCAAAGGCATGCATCAGATTGTTGCGCGTCAGGTATTCATTGGCCGACATGACGCCATTAAGAGATTCGCCCGAAATGCCCATGAAACGCGGTAAGCCCGCACCCGTCGCAATGAAGACGGCATCAAAGCCTTCCTCCTCCATGAGCTGCGTAATGGTCACGCTCTGCCCGACGAAAACATCGGTTTCTATCGTCACTCCGAGACGGCGAACATTATCCACTTCATAGGCAACTACTTCTTTTTTCGGCAAACGAAATTCCGGAATGCCGTACTGCAAAACACCGCCCGCCTCGTGCAGCGATTCAAAAATGGTCACGGCGTAGCCCATTTTAGCCAAATCGCCGGCGCAGGCAAGTCCGGCCGGACCAGAACCGATCACGGCAACGCGCTGCTCTTCTGCTTTCCTTGCCGGTTTTTCGGGACGTACACCGTTTTTCCGAGCCCAATCCGCAACATAACGTTCCAGTTTACCGATGGCGACCGCCTCGCCCTTGATTCCTCGAATACAGGCGCCTTCACACTGTTCTTCCTGTGGGCAAACGCGTCCGCAAACGGCAGGCAGCGACGAAGCCTCACTCAATATATTAAAGGCTCGATCAAGCGCATTTGTCTTGATTTCGCGAATAAAACCCGGAATGGCAATAGCCACCGGACAAGCTTTTACACAACGCGGATTCGCACATTCCAAACAGCGCGAGGCTTCCAAAGCGGCACCGCGGGCATCATAGCCGAAACAGACCTCTTCAAAGTTGCCGGCGCGTACTTGTGGATCCTGTTCAGCGATCGGAACACGCTTAAGAATATCAAAATACTCGGTTTCCCCATTCTTGACCGTGGCTTTGGGCATCTGTTTCTGCGGATTCGCTTCCTCCTGCAATAACGCGGTTCGGCCGGCTCTTGTACGCACCATTTTTTGCCGGCGAATCGCCTCCTCAAAGTCGATATCGCGCGCGTCAAATTCCGGTCCGTCTACACATGCAAAGCGTACATCTTTTCCCACATGAACACGACAGGCTCCACACATCCCCGTTCCATCCACCATAATGGGGTTCATAGAAACAATGGTCGGCAAGTTCAACCGGTCCGGCGCTGTGAGCTGCGCGACAAATTTCATCATGACCATGGGGCCGATGCATACGCACTGATCGTACACACGCTCCTCTTTTTTCACCAGATCTTCAAGGCATGTCGTTACCAAGCCGTGTCGGCCGTAGGAGCCGTCATCAGTCGTGATGAAAACATGATCCGCGACAGCTTTCATTCGTTCTTCCCAAAAAATTAGCGACTTCGTTCGTGCGCCGATGAGTACGTCCACTGTCACACCACGTTCATGAAGCCATTTCACCTGCGGATAAACAGGCGCTGTGCCCAAGCCGCCGGCAACAAAGATATATCGCCGTTTTTGGACGACAGAAAGCGGTTCTTCGACGAAAGCGGAAGGATGACCGAGAGGTCCAAGGATATCCCTAGCTCCACTACCGACTTCCAGTGCGGCAATTTTTCTTGTTGAGGCACCGATCGTCTGCACAGCCACCGTAATCGTGCCTTGTTCGCGATCGTAATCCGCAATGGTCAGCGGAATACGTTCAGCGACTTCATCCGCTTTAAGAATCAGAAACTGACCCGGTGAACAGGATTCCGCGACGCGAGGCGCATGAAACACCAAAGAGACAATATTTTCCGCCAGCCACTGCTTTTCGATCAATTCAAACACGATGCCCTCCTCAGAGAAATGGTTCGTCATTCTTGCGCTTGTAGACAGTATACCGTAAGCTAAAAAAAAGGACACGGTCTGACCGTTGCAGGATGCAGACAGAATCCTATGAAAAGGTAAACGAATAAGAACAGGAGAACACTGCGTTATGAATACGATGAAGAAAGCCCCTTCCCCCGCGGAACAAACCATCTATTTTGCCGGCGGCTGTTTCTGGGGCATACAAGGTTATTTTCGCCAGCTTGACGGCGTTCTTTCCACCGAAGTAGGTTATGCCAACGGAAAAACGGAAAATACAAGCTATGAGCAAATCAAACAGAGTGACCATGCCGAAACGGTCAAAATAGAATACGACCGCAACCGTATTTCACTGGCGGAGCTACTGGATCATTATTTGCGTTTGGTAGATCCCCTGTCGGTGAATCGGCAAGGCAATGACATGGGGCGACAATATCGAACCGGAATTTATATTCCTTCTTCTGCACCGGAGGGAACACAAGAAAAGGTGCAAAAACGTCTGGATCGCTTATCCTCGAAACTCGGTCAAAAAGTCGCCATCGAATGTGCACCGCTTAGCCATTGGGTCAGAGCAGAAGAAGAGCATCAGGACTATCTCCTGAAACATCCCCAAGGTTACTGCCACATCGATCTTTCGCTTGCCAAGGTTCCCCTTGAGGATGGGTTTGAGGCCTTTCAAAAGCCGAAGAACGAAGCCCTTCGTAACCAACTGACAGCGATGCAATATCATGTAACGCAAGAAAAAGGAACCGATGTTCCTCACGCGCATCCCTATGATCAGCTTTTTCGGCCGGGCATTTATGTCGATATTGTTTCCGGTGAACCGCTTTTCAGTTCGCGCGATAAGTTTGATGCCGGATGTGGCTGGCCTTCATTCAGTAAGCCGATGCGAAACGAGCAGCTCACCAAGCATCGCGATCTCTCTATTCCCGGACGTGAACGCGTCGAAGTGCAATCACGTCGCGCGGAAAGTCACCTCGGGCACGTTTTTCCCGACGGGCCGAAGGAGCTCGGCGGCTTACGCTATTGCATTGACGGTTCGGCGCTGCGCTTTATTCCGCGGGAAGAAATGGAGAAAGAAGGCTACGGCGATTGGATTGCCTACGTGGATGAAGAGAAATAAAAAAAATCGCCGATCGGCGATTTTTTTATTTCGTTCTATTCGGATAAGCAAAGTCCACGCCTTGCGGAGTAAATCTCGCATTCAGCGAAAAACAAAGAACTTGCTCAAAAAGTAGTTGGACACCACTACGCCCACTTGAGCGACCGTTTTTACCGCCCAATCGTAACACAAGAGCTTTAATCCTTCGATGCCGATGAACATGATAGCGGCTTCCAAAAGAAGAGAAAGAACACGTCCTCCTACGAAACGAAGAAGTTCACCACCCACTTCGCTCTTTCCCTGTGCCTTCGAGTCGAACACAAAGCGCCGATTGGTGACAAAAGCAAAAAGTACGGCAACCACCCAGGAGATGCCCGTAGCAACGAGATAATGCATGTGGAACGCCCGCGTAGTAAGGAAATAAACGGCATAGTTTACCAGGGTGGTCAGCACGCCGAAAAACAGATAGGTGATCGGCTCACGATAGCGCTTCCATAACGAGTTGAGGTTCATTTCCATTCCTTTAAGGTGCGTTCAATTCGCCGCTTATCCTCCGCTTCGCGAAGACTTTGCCGTTTGTCATAAAGCTTTTTTCCGCGTGCAAGTGCGATGTCCACTTTAATTCGTCGGCCGCGCAGCACTACGCTGAGCGGAATAACGGTATAGCCATCGCGCTGTACCGCTTCAGCAAGTTGCCGAATTTCCTTTTTGTGCAGCAACAGGCGTCGATCGCGAACGGGATCCATATTGTATCGATTCCCCTGTTCGTACGGACTGATGTGCAGGCCTTTGATCCATGCCTCTCCCCCTTGAATATCCACATAGGATTGCTGAATCGAAACCTTCCCCTGGCGGACGCTCTTTACTTCCGTGCCTTTCAAGGCAATACCTGCTTCCCAAATTTTTTCGATAAAATAATCGTGTCTGGCGCGTTTGTTGTTCGCCAACACCTTGTTGTCTTCCTTCTTCATTTTCTGTCCTATCTCTATGGCAACGATCAGCCCTTTCTCCGACTCCGATTGGAAAGCGGATGACGACGGCGACTTACACCTTTCTTCCTCGGCTGATTAGCTCGGGATGTTTTTGCGCCTTTGAAGTTTTTCGGGCGTTCTTCACTGCGATGGCGAAACGCGCGACTGGGATGTGCTCCTCGATGGTGTGTCTGACGATCCGCCTCACTCGGCTTATTGCGCTGGCTCTCCTCCTGAACAAAATCCGGAAGATGGAAATCTATTTCTCTCAGCAATGGATTCGCTGCAGCAACCAACACGCGCACCTCATCGCCATAGTGCAATTCACGATGATTACGCTCGCCACGTATTACCATGCGATCCTCATCATAGGAGTAGTAATCATCGGTCATATCGCGGAAATGAGCGAGTCCTTCGACCGTATTGGGCAAACGGATGAACACACCAAAATTGGTCAAGGACGTAATCTGTCCCGTAAACTCCTGGCCAATATAGCGTTGCATATACTCTGCACACTTCATCGCCACAACGTCGCGTTCCGCTTCTTCCGCTTTCTGCTCGGTCAAGGAGATGTGTTCACAGCGAATGAACAAATCTTTTTTTACCGCCTCATCCGTCACCGGATTTCCGGAAAGCAGAGCCTTCAGCAGACGATGTGCGATCAAATCGGAATACCGGCGAATCGGCGCGGTGAAATGGGAATAATGCTCTTCCGCAAGGCCGTAATGCATCGTCGGTTTCGGGCTGTAAATCGCCTTGGACATACTCTGCAAAACGAACATATTGAGAATGCCCTCTTCTTTTTGCCCCTTAGCCTGTTCCAAAATCGCACGAATGCGTGAAGGTTCCGGCTCCATTTCAATGGGTTCATAATGAAAAGCCAGGAGAGCGCTGTTCAATCGTTCAATATCTTCCGCTTTGGGTTCAGCATGAACGCGATAGATGAACGGCAATTTCTTCCGGAAAAAAGTTGTGCCGACAACAACGTTGTTGAGAATCATAAACTCTTCAATGATGCGATTCGCAATACGACGATCCGCCAACTTCACGTCCACCGCGACACCCTCTTCATTTAGAACAACTGTCGTTTCGGGAAAGTCGAAATCAAGCGTTCCTCGCTCACGTCGTTTTTGTGCCAGCAGGCGATACAACGTGGCCATCATGTCCAGATGCGCAAACAACGCCTCATCCTCGTCAAAGCGCTTGCCTTCTTCCAAATAATCGGAAACCGCATCGTAGACAAGACGATGATCAGAGCGGATCACGCTGGGATAAAATTGATGATCGACAACGTTGCCTTCCGCATCCAGCGTCATCTGTGTGGTCATGGCCAAGCGTTCCTCACCCGGTTTGAGTGAGCAGAGGCCATTGGACAGTTTTTCCGGCAACATGGGAATGACACGATCCAAAAGATAGACGGAATTTCCGCGTTCATAGGCATCGCGATCTAATGCAGAGCCGGGTTTCACGTAATGGGACACATCGGCGATATGCACATAAAGAATGTAGTATTTTCCGCGCTTTTCAACGGAAATGGCATCGTCAAAGTCCTTGGCATCCGCACCGTCAATGGTCACCGTAAAGGTATTGCGCAAATCACGCCGACCGCGAAATTCCCGTTTATCCACCTCTTCCGGTAACGCTTCCGCCTCTTTTATTGTTTCTTCGGAAAATTCATAGGGCAACTCGAATTGACGAGCGACCGCTGTAATATCCACGCCTTTTGCGCCGGCAGGCCCGAGTACTTCAATAATGCGTCCGGAAGGATTTCCTTCGTTCTCTTCCGGCGGAAGAAGACGAAGAATCACTTTATCCCCGTCTGATGCGCCCATTGCGTCAGCGTCCGACACGTAAATATCTCGAAAAAAACTTTTCTTATCCGGCAACACATAGCCATAACCGTTCTGCTTTTCATACATGCCGACGATGGGATCCGTGTTGCGCGATAAAATCGCAACCACTCTTCCATTGGCATTTCTTCCCGCATCAGGATCCGCTTTTTCGGTTATCGCGATGCGTACGGTATCGCCGTGTATGGCACCATTAAGATCATCCGGAGAAATAAAGACATCCTCCTGCCCTTCTACGGCGGAGATAAAGAAAGCAAAGCCTTTCGCGTTTCCGGTGAGCTTCCCGATGAGGGGATCCTGTTCTTTAGCAAGCGCCTCTTTAGCTTTCTGTTTTTTCTCCCGTTTCTCGGATGTTTTGGCCTCTTTCGCCTCCAATTCGGAGGCCGTCTTTTTTTCCGGCAGCACTTCCGGTTTATGCTCTTTTTTCGTATTCAATGCTGCTTTTTGTTCTGTTTTATCCTTATGCCGTGCAGAAGATTCTTCGTGTTCGGGCAGCGCATACGCTTTGATCTTACCGCGCTTGCTCATCTTAATGACTTCTTCTTCCAGCATGGCGTCGATGGTGTTGTAAAAGGCTATGCGCGCCTCTCCCTCCAAGCCGAAACGATCGGCAAGCTCTCGTGTACGCAGGGGTTCATATTGCGCGCTGGTGAAGTACGACAACAAAAATTCTCTTAATTCCATAATGACTTCCTCCTTCGCATTGGACAAAGAAAAAACCGACGCACAGACGTCGGTTTTTCGTTTCCCTTAGCTTAAAGAGCCAGCAAGGCAATCAGGCTGAGAACAAAGACTACACTGCAAATGACCGTTACTTTATTTAGCAGCGCATCTTTGGGACGATGCACCGATGTGCCATAAACATTTGAGTCCTGACCGAACATCGTGCCGGCATTGGTTTTGGGCTCCATCATCAAAGTCGCCACAATAATCACAATGCTGGCGAGAACGAGTAAAACAATGATACCAGTTTTCAATCCATTCACCTCTTATTTTTCCTTAGCATTTCACGGTATCGCTATTTTAACAAATGTGCGCCGTCCTTTCAACGTCGGTACCTCACTTCACACAAATTTGCGGTTGAATTTGTTCAAACACCTTTTTTCCGATACCGGAGACATTCATAATCTCTTCTTCGGTTTGAAACGGCTTCTTTTGGCGGTAGCGAAGAATGTTTTCCGCCTTAGCCTTCCCGATAGCGGGCAAGCACTGCAGTTCCTCCGCCGATGCGGTATTGATGTTGATTTTGGCGGTATTATCCGAACCGTCCGCTGTTTTAGGATTGCTTTCGTTCGGAAGGGTTACCTCTTGTAAAGAAGAGTCGAATCCCTGCGCTTTTGCCCGGGAAACCTCTTCTTTCGTGGGGACCACAATATTCATTTCATCTCTAAGACGCTGTGCAGGGTTGATTGCTCCCAGTTCACCGTCTGCAGTGAAATTGCCTGCCGCCATGATGGCGTCCTGAATGCGCTTACCGGCATCAAGGGTGTATAAGCCGGGTTTCGTTACCGCACCGCCCACATATACGGTGACTGTTTTCGCAATGGAAGAAGACACCACATCTACGCTTTGTTCCTGATTTTCTGTTCCATGCGCCCCAACAAGAACCGAAGAAGACGTTCCCTTTTCCCCATCCGGCGTGTCCACAGCGATCTTTGCTTTTTCGCTGTTAGTTTCCCCTTCCTGTCCGGTTTCTCCTAACGACGTGTGCGTTCCGTCTATAAAGAAGCGCGCGCCGCCAAGCAGCAAAAGAACGGAAAACAAAACTCCAAAAATAATTTTTTCGGTTCGCGAAGACAAGCTCTACTCGCTCCAGAGATCATCCAGATCATAGAATTCGCGTTCGCTTTGCGTGAAAATATGGACAATAGTCTCTCCGCAATCCAACAAAATCCATCCTCCATCACGCAACCCCTCGGTTGTGGTTGGGGCCATCTCGGCTTCCGCCAGTTTTTGCGTGATCGCGTCGGCAATTGCCTGTGTATGGATTTTATTTCTTCCGGTCATGACGATGAAATAATCGCAGATTCCCGCCTCTTCCCGAATCGGAAGTGTGCGGATATCTCTGGCTTGTTTATCATCCGCCGCCTGGATAATCAATTCATTTTTCGAATTTGTTGCTGATGTTGTCAAAAAAAGCTCCTTTCACTTCATTCATTTCTTGTTTATTGTTGTCTGATCATGCCGTTACGAGCAAAAATGGAGGCGGGATCAATGACCTGCCCTTTCTGCATCAGAAAGCGAAGAGAGGCATCCATTGCGGCAAGAATCGCCCGATCCAAGTTTTCCATGCTCAACCGGCGTAAATGCACCACAAAGGGAAAGTCCCGATACGGTTCGATTTCATCCGCAAGATAAACAATTTTGGCCGTTAAGCTCATCGACGGGCTTCCTGTTGTGTGTGAAGCGATGGCTTCCAGCACTTCTTCATCCTGAACGCCATAGCGTTCACGAGCGACATAGCGACCGAGAAAGGCATGAAAAAGAGGAGAAGGGTTCCAATCCTCTTCGTTAAGAATATTTTTCTCACGCAAGAACGCAAAATATTCCCGTTCTCGCCCTTTTGCACAATCGTGAAGTAAGGCGGCGAGGCGCACACGATTGACATCCGCGTTGTAACGTTTTGCCAAAAAAATGGCCGTCTTCACTACACTGAGCACATGGCGAAATCGATGCGCCGAGAGTGTTTGTCTCAGTCCTTCCACCATCAGCGGAAAATCATCCGTTTCAAGAAAATCTAACGTTTCCTGTTCCACGCCGCGCAGAAGATCTTCATCCTCCCCACCAATCATGTTGTATAAGCGATGCGAGGCAATGTAGTCATATACGGTTCCGGGGAGAAAGTAGCGCACATCGTTCCCTTCCGCAAGAGACTGACGAATTCGGGTCGATGAAATCGAAATGGATGGACCTTTCGCAATCTGTATGCAATATCCTTCTTCGTTCAGTGCGTTCACTTGAGTGAGGAGATCGCCTTCTACACCCTCCCGCGCGCACACAATAACCGGAATCATCGCGAGTAATTCACGCCAGCGATACCATGTGCGTATATCCATTAGGCTGTCTTCGCCGATTATAAAAAACAACTTCGCTTGGGGAAATTCCTCGCGGAATGAGCATACCGTGTCATACGAATAACGCTTTTTTTCCGCGCGCATTTCGCGGTAATCCACCGTAAAGGCTGGATTTCCTTCTACAGCTGCCGTCAGCATCGCGAGGCGGTCAGCGGCATTGTCCTCCTTGTCCTTCTTGTGCGGAGGAGCGTAAGCGGGTACGAAACGCACCTCATCCAAAGCAAACGTCGTCATGGCGTTCACCGCCATCTGCAAATGTCCGATATGCACCGGATCGAAAGTTCCCCCGAGAATGCCTATACGCTGCTGGTCTTCGCTTGACACGCTAACCTCGCCTTTCCACTCTTCAAGACGGCTTACCGTCCTTTTCGTTTTTGCTTACGATTCTATTTTATTGAAAGAAACACCGTCACGCAATGCACGAAAGCGGATTTGCCAACAACGCCCCTCCGTTTCAACATAGCCTATCCCATTCGCACTGATCGGACTTGCGCGATCATATATGGGCTTAATCACCTCCTCTCCATCGAAGGAATAGCCCTGTACGCCCTCCTCTTCCGTCGGCATCAACAGAAAAGATGGATCGGCTTCGATGATGTCTTTTTCCTCCGGTTCCACCGTCGTCTTCACAAAATTACCGTCCACATCGAGCGTAATCCAGACTTCCTTTTTGCGCGCACAGAACCCTTCCGACACGGGAACGAGCGCTTCGTAGTGTGTATCGCTGCGTTCTTCTCCCTGTGTATTCACCAGAAAAAAGCCTTCTTCATCTCTCATAATCGCCGCTTTGTGATGATGCCAGCCGGAAACAAAAACGGCACGTGTCGGAGTCTCCCGGACATCCTGCAAAAGGGAAATCGCCAAGGCATTTTCTGCGGACTCGTTTTTGGAAAAGGGCGTCTCACAGAGTACTTGCCAGGCAAGAACGGATTTTCCCGCCTCTTGCAACGCCGTAATCAACGCCAAACGAGATGCCGGTTCCTGCTTCGTCGACAGGTTCGGAAGTAGATCCATCGCAAAACGAAAATCCTGTTTTTGAAGTGCAATCTGAAACAACAACTCCTCATCCTCGGGAAAAAGCGGTTTCGGCATGGCGTTCAGTTTTTTCTGCGCTTCCCCGTAAAAGCCGGCTTGAGCAAGCATTTGTGCTTCCTCCCGGCAATGCTGTCTTGTTTTTTCTTCCCGTGCCGTCTGCTGCTGACGAAAAAGGAATACTCCTCCGATAAACAGAAGAAGCAGAAGCGCATAAAAACGACAGAAAAGAGCCGGAGAAAAAAGGAGCGAACGAGTCTTTGAATTTATCTGTGTGTGTTCTTTCCGGTTTTGCCAAAAACGCAATTCATTCTCCTTTCACTCCTATTCCTCAACCAACGCTTTTTCTTCGTAGGCATACGATACCGAAACGCCCTCTTCGCGTTCAATGCGCTTGGCCAATGCCGTTAACTGGGCAGAAAAACGGTTCGCCTCTTCCGGCAGGATAACCTTCAGACGCATGCCGCTCGGAATACGGGAGAACGACGTGCCGTCCTCCGAAATCCAGTCGCTTCGCCCGTTTGCAGCCTTCTTCAGACGTTTTGCCTGGGCAACAAGTGCATGCAAAACCGCTTCTTCTTGCACAGTGTAGTTGGTCGCCACCATTCCTGTTCCGGAGCTATACGTTGCCGAAAACAGATTGAGCGATAGTATTGCTTCCACCGTCCCGTCAACATAAAACAAATCCGCAATTTGTCCTTTTTTTAGCTTTTCCGCCGGGGATTGCTGACAAAAACGCTCCACCAAAATTCGCCCTCGTGTAAACGGCGGCTTCTTCCACACACTATCCTCCTTTTCCTTCTCTTCGTCGTTCTCCTCATTTTGGCCGAATACAGGCTCGTCCGTGAGCAGCCAAAGGCCTGCGGTAGACGCCTGATGGACAACTAACGGTCCAAGTGGCTTTAAAAGCCCCGGCAAATCCAGCAGATAAGACAAGTCCGCATACAACAAGTCACGGTCATCGTCCAGATGAATGGAATAGTCCACGCGATGCATGGTTCTCGGAAGTCCTTTGCCGCTGCCGAAAAAACGTCGAAATTCCTGTCGGCCGCCGATATCCAAGGCAAAATTTCCTCCCATCTCCCGCAAAGCTTCCGGAATGGGGATATTGATTTTCTTTATTGTGAGCGCTTCGGCAAAACGTGTAAGTCCGCCTTCTTTTCCTGCCAGTGTATGTGTAAGGGAAATCTTGTCCGCCAGAGCAAGGCAGGATTGATCCAGTGCATGCTGTGCCATAGATTGCACCTGATAGGGGATAAAAAGCAGAATCCAGGAAATCATGGCGAGAAGAAAAAAGCTGAGTGTAAAGGCAGCTTCCAATGTCAGCGAACCTTTCGAAAACGAGCGATGCATCATAGGTTATCCTTTTTTAGGCCGTATCCCTCTTGCCAGTTTTCCTTGACGTCGACCTGCTTTCCTGTGGCATTGAGCAGGGTAGAAGCACGAAATTGAGGCAAAAACGGAACATTTACTTGACTTTCCAACAGCCAGTCCAGGGAAGTCGGCGCCGTCGTGAGATCCGTTCCTCCACTTTCTGCCTGTACAAGGCGGGCAGTTTGCGAAAGCATACTCTCTCGACCGGCTCGTGAACTGCTGTGGATGACCATAAGAAGAAGCATATAATCGCCATAGCTCATCGTAAGGCCTGCTCCGGCTGTCACGCTTCCCACAGCATCTCCTCCGCCCATGTCCGCCTCAAACGTCGCAAGTGCCGTTACCGCCTTCTCCTTGCCGGTCGCTGTATTTTCATCAAGGATATCTTGCAGTTTCTTTTCCAACTGTGCAATTCCTTCATCCGCGAAGGAAGACAGATCTTGACAAGTTTGATCCACGATGGTTTCCGTTTCTTTTCGGATCTGTGCAAGCACCTCTTCTGTCGCTTTTCCGGCCTGCTTTTTCTTTTCTCTCGATACGTTTAATACCTGCCCAAGCGCAGCACTTTGTGCAGACAGACGAGAAAAAGCGTCGGAAACGGCAATCCCCAGTTTGCCTTCGCCTCCACGGGACGCAAGCTGCTGCAGCGTTTGCGTAATTTTCGCCTGCTGCTCCTCATCGGAAACGGAATCCGCTTCGAGTAAACTCATTTCCATCATCCGCAATACCGGCTGATGAACGGCATCATTCGCTTTTTGTATAAGCGCATCCTTCATGCGCCCGACGGTCTCCTCAAGGGTATCTTTTCCCGCTTCCACCGCCGCCATGCTTTCATCCGCGAGCGCATCAAACACATCCTTTGATGTCTTCTTCGCCAGTTGTGCTACACCGGAAAGAGAAAAATGCCACGTGTCCTGCGTTTTTATTACGGCAACACGCTCGCCTGCAGTAAGCGCATCCATATCCACAGCGGTTTCGCCCACCGCCAAAACCGCTAAAAGCGCCGATTGCACAAGCGGAACGGCAACTCCGGTCCAACCGGCAAGAGCCAGTGCCAGTTGTGCGGTCTCCGCGTTCAATTCGCTTGAAGTAAAGGCATAAAGCATATTACATAGAAGGCGGATAACCAGAATATGGTTTTCAGCCTGCTGAATGTTCTCCAGCCAGGAAGGCCGTCCGTATAAAATGTATTCCAGTTCGCCCCCGAATATCGGCCGTTCCGCCAAGGGGAAGCCGGTTAAAGATAACAGAGGATGTCCTTCTTCTTTTTCCATCAGCGGAACCGTGCGATGACTGAACATGTTGGCCCAATAGGTTAGCAAGGAGACCGTGTCACCGGTATTGGCAGGAGACAGACCGGAAAACAGATCTGCCAAACGCATGGTCGCCTGCATCATGCCGTTAAGCATATCCATTTCGTTTCCTTCGGGAGACATCCATTCCTCGTATACCGCGGAATGTGCATCCGCTTCATACCGCTGCATAACGTCCGGGGCAAGAAAATCGGTAATTCCACCGGAAAGATTGGGCATTCCCATGCGTTTTGCTTTTCGCGCATTAGCCAGTGCTTTTCGTTTGGTATTCCACGCCTGCAAAAATTCAATGAAGCCTGACCGATTATCGTTGCGTTGATCAATGAGGTCTGCCTGCGTTTGTATGCTCTCTTCACTCAGCACAATGCCGTCCGTCCATCCGGAGGGATGCATCGTGGAAAGTGTCGTTGTCGGCAAAGTGAATGTAGTCTCAGAGTGGCGCTTGATCGACGTCAGTCTGGCGGAAAGCCACGACTCGAAAGACAACTCTTCCAGCGGCATTTGATCAAGAGACAGAGCTTTCCAAGCCTGGGCGAAATCTTTTGTCTTTTCACCTGTCCTTTTCCACTCTTCGTTCAGCTGATTCAGTTTTTCCGCGTTGAAGGGGTCAGTTGCGCTCAAATAATCCCCCAGCATGCTTTGGGTAACCGCCCCGGGAGGAAGTTGGCGCACAGCATCCTGCCAATTCTCTTTTGAGGCCGTCAGACCGTTCATTTTTTCTGCGGTATTTTGCAATGCGGTAAGGGTATGATGTTCATCCCCTATAAGACGATCAAACCAGGACGAAACGATCAGATACTTTCCTCTCCAGGTGAGAAAAGCGCTTTTTAAGGCCGCACGATCACCCACGCTGAGGAGTTTTTCCCACTCTTTCGATTGAGATGGCACCTTTTTTTGTTCGTTTACTCCCTTTTGCAAACGACGCAGCAATTCGACGTCCAATTGGCGTGCACCGTCGGAAAGCGCCTTTTCCGCCGACGCCGGTGCGGGAACGCCGGCAAAGAGCTTCGCTTTGCTTTCTGTGGAAAGAGAGTTCACCGATGCCGGAAGCGCAATCGCCTTCATCCCCGGTGGAAGCAGATTCTTTCCATTGTCAACTTTATCAAAGCAGGCATTGATGGCTTGTTGTACGCTATGCAACTGCATTTCGTATTGTATTTTTGATTGAAAAGCGGGAAGGCAGACCGACAACTTTTTCATCATCTCCACCTGTTGCAACGCTTTTTCTAATGCAATCCCCGGAATTTGCCACGCCATAAACTGTTTGATCTGCGTGGTCATCACTTCCGGTCGACTGAGTCGAGCATTATCGGAAGGCGTCACCGTAATTCGTGGCGCATAAAGACGCACGCCGATAGATGCCGTATCCGGTGGAAAACGCTGTGCAAGAAGTTCTTCCGTCTGTTCCTGCATACGAGAGACATCTTGAACAGCAAAGAGACCGAACTCCCTCGCTACAGTTTTATCAAATCCGGATAAGGCCGCATGGGAGAGCATCTTCATGGCGGATCGCGATTCCGCCCGGGCAAGCGTAATGCGCGCATAATCCATGAATATTGCGCTGGAAACGCTCATGAGCAATAAGACGCCACAGAGAAAAATAGAAATGACGCCGCGCTCCATGCGCAAATGTAGGGGAAGAGATGTGTTTGCTTTGCGATTATGCTTCCTCCGTTTGCCGTGGATTCTGCTGTTTTGATGTCGTCTCCGCCATGCCATGGTCTCCTCCTTTCTTACGTTCCGCCCTCTTTTTGCGCTTGTTTCGCACTGAACCCGTTTATAGCTTGATAACGCCAAAGGTTGGTTGCCGAAGAACTCCATACGCTATCTCGCTTCTGTTCCACTTCCAGTGCGGGAAGCGAAAAAAAGCGAAAGGGCGAATGATTCTCTTCCTCTTTTTGTTCCACCCTTCGCTTAGCGAAAAATAGACCGGTTTCCGACCACCGTGAGGAAGAAAGCAGAACCTTTGCCTGGGGGCTCTCTTCCGGATGCACAAAGGCAACGGAAGTGGTCGGTTGGGTCAATGCCCGGCGAATCTTCCCTTCCTGCTCCACATGCAAGAAAAGTACAAGCGTAAAAAATAGCAACAAGAACAGGGCCATAAAGGTAATGGGAAACAGTACCGTCCCCTCGACAAGATACATGCTGCCCCGCTCGTCCAGCCAGCGTTTCATATCTTCATCGCCTCGTTCTCAATTTTTTGAAATAAACTCTCCAGTAAAGCCGTCAAGTTATCTCGGAAAATGGCGATCAGCGCGATAACGACAAGGATAATCAGAACAATCGCCACCATATTAATTTCTCCGCGTTCCTCGCCAAAGCGAGAGCCCTGCGTGTGAAGCATCTGCAAAAGCGTGTAATACATAGAAATCCTTTCTATCTTTGGCCGAGCATCGGCAATAAAACCAGTAGAAGAATGCCGATAAAAAGTAGCAGACTGGGAAAAAGCATACGTTGGGAACTGCGCTCGGCCTGCAGCGCATATTCCCGTTTGCGCTCCTGATATAAGGTGGAGCGAAGACGTTCCAAAGAAACCGAAAGATCAGCCCCACCAACCTCAATGGACTGCGAAAAAAGTTCCGCAAAATCATGCATGACTTTGATCGGCATTATCCTTCCGAATCCAGCCGTTGCAGCACGAAGGCCTTCCCCCGCCTCCACCTCCCGCACTACACGCGACATTTCTCGATACAACGCACCTTGTCCCTTTTCCGCTATGGTTTTCCATGCCACAAAAGGGAGAGTTCCTGCGCGTAAAGAAAGAATAAATTGGGTCAGCATATCCGTAAGTGCATTTTCCATTTCTTTGGTCAAGTCTTGACTTTGTTTTTTTAAGTCCTGTAATCGACTAAGGTCATAGCCGACACAGGCAAAACATAAAAAGGCAAAAAGAAAAGGAGACCAAAGAAAGCACGGCCCGGCCATGCCGAGCAGAAAAGCAATTTCGCTCATCGTTTCCATTTCCTGTTTCCATAATGCGGTGCGTAAATGATACGGATCCACGAGCATCACCATATACCGCCTTCGTTTTTTTGCGCGCGGGTGATTCGGCGACCAGCCGCGAATTTTCATGAACAACCATCCCATCGGTGCAAAAGCACGTCGGCGCAGAGAAAACGTCTCCGCGATAGGATGAACTTCCGATGGGGCTTTCGGCCATTGACGGTAGCTGTAGTAAAGTCCCACCAACCATGAAACATAAAGAACAAGTGAAAGCAGAAGTGTCATTTTACTGCTCTTTTCCCAACCTGTAGACCGCTGTCATGAAGGATGCGTTGAGTCCATCGCCATGCACCGTAAAAAAGCAGTCCGCAAAACAGGCGAACGCCGTAATCCGTCAAGCGATACTCGGTGAATGCCAATCCTGTGGCGTACATCACACAAAGCATCACGACCGGCATAGAAAAGAGCAGCCTTTGTTCACGTTGCGGTCCCGCCAATTTTGCTTCCCGGTCCAGGCGGAGTTCTTGCTCCTCCATCAACAGACGCAGGTATGCGCTGGAAAGCATGGCCAAATCCGCTCCCTGAGCCATTCCCACAGACAAATTCTCAAAAAAGGATTTTGTCAGCGGATCCTGTTCCTCACATACCAAATGCAGAAGAGCTTCCCGTAAGCTGATGCCGGAGGATGTGCTGTCCACCACCCTATTTAACGTATCTTGGAAATCACCAACAACACTTTCCCCGCCAAATAATCGCTCTAACTGATATTGCGCCTCTACCAGCGCTTGCTGAACATTGCTTCCCGAATCCAGCCGCGCATGGAGAATTTCCAAAAACGCCTGAAACTGTTGACGATTCTCTTCTTCTTTCCTTTCTCGATTTCTTTTCTTCCATTGTGCACGGCCTGCACGAAGGCCGAAGAAAGCCGAAGCAAGCATAAACCACCAGCGATACAAAAAGATCGCTCCGCAAAATAGCGCTGCAACGGAATAGCCGACCATCCAAAACAGCGGTTCTCGTTTCATAGAACCTCCTCTCCCGCACGATAAAACTTCTCTTTTCGTTGCATAGACTCTCCGGTTGGTTCCAGTTCACCGATCCGATTTTCATCTATCGGACGAAAAAAAAGAGTATGATAGCGCAGATCGTTATTTTGCCAATAAGGTTCTTCAATGCTAGTGACATAGCGGCGGTGATCACGTAAACGCGAAACGTGTACGAACAAATCAATGGCGGAGGCAATCTGTTGACGTATTGCCGGCAAGGGGAGGCCGTCATGTCCGCTTAATATCATGGTTTCCAGACGCAATTGCATGTCCGAAACGGAATTGGCGTGTCCCGTGCTGAATGACCCGTCATGTCCGGTATTCATGGCCTGTATGGCATCAAGCGCTTCTGGCCCACGAACTTCGCCGACAATAATGCGATCCGGACGCATACGAAGCGACGCACGTATCAAATCGCGAATGGTAATTTCCCCTTCTCCTGCCGCATTGGGTCGTCTGGCCTCCAAGGCAACCCAATTATCAATGTTTTCAAAGTTCAGCTCTCGAGCGTCTTCAATGGTAATCAGTCGTTCGTGCCGATCAATTTCATTGGCCAGTGCATTCAATAATGTCGTTTTTCCCGATCCGGTACCGCCGGAAATAAAGATGTTCAACTTTGCGCGTACACTTTTCTTTAAGAATGCGGAAGCAGAGGAGGACAAGGTACTGTTAGCCACTAAATCGGCAAGGGAAAAAATATGGTTGCGAAACCTTCGTATGGTCAATGCGGCATCACCGCCGGCTATCGGTTGAAGGACGACGTTTACGCGAGACCCGTCTTTCATGCGACAGTCAACAATCGGCATGCGCTGATGCACCTCCTTCCCGTCATCGTTCACGATTTTTTGGATGATATCGTGATACTTTTCTTCCGAGGCAAAACCGATCTTCATTCTTTGTACGACACCCTCTTTTTCGATATAGAGTTCATCAAAACGATTCACCATGATTTCCGTTACCTGCGGATCTGAAAAATACGCATCCAAAATGTCGTAGCCTCGAATGGCCGAATACATTCCGTTCAGGATACGGGAGCGATCATTGAGCGATTGGCTCTGCCATCCGTTATCTGCACGAAGCAACGTTTCGATCGCCTGAACAAGTGAACGGTCATCAAGACGAGTGACATCCGTGCTTTTCCGTAAACGTTCAAGATTACCCTTCACTTGTTCCGCGATGTTCATAAGACCTCCTTTTAAAGCGGATGGAACGCGTCCGCTTCGGGTTCAGCCTCGCCCGGCTCGTCCCGCCGAGTCGTAACAATTACGATTGGATGTGTACACGGTAAAGGTGAGCATGGCACCGGAAAGCCTGGGGTTCAACACATCGAAGGGCTGTCCTTATGGTAACCCCATCCGCTGTTTCTCTGTGTCCCGAAATGAGGGCCTTTTGTCTCACGACGACAGTCAACTGCGGTGCACGTTCATGACACCTTCTTTCCTATCCGCCCGATCTTTCTCATTCTTTCTCCATGTTTTATGGAATTATTCATTTATATACAATAATATATGGATTTTTGCCCACTTTTTTGCATCTTGATTCATTTTTTAAGAATGAATATAATTTTTACATCAATTGTAGAAAAGGAGTCGGTCATGAATGATTTACTGCGTGCCAATAAACGGATCATCGCTCAAAGTCTTGCGCGACTCCGCAAAGAAAATCACATGACACAAACGCAATTGGCCGATGAACTGAACAAGAGGCTGGATACCCGTTATCAGGGTAGCGCCATTTCTGCTTGGGAAAACGCCAATAACTCCATCAATGCGGATTATATTCCGGTTCTTGCCGATATCTTTGATGTGACATTAGATAAACTCTTTGGTGAAAGTTTTCACCATAAACAGCTGGTTCAAGATGTCTGTGAGACCGTGGAACGCCATTTAACAGAAGAAGAGACACAAATGGTGTCCCAATTTATCTCCTATCTGCTTTATTGCCGTCATCATGTCATTCTTCCCGAGGAAGATGATGATGAGGAATATGTCGCGGAAACAACAGAGCGTCCGAAGAAAAAATAGAAGAGTCGGTTCAGGCGTAGTTGAACAAACGTCAAAAGTAGTAAATCAAATTATGAAAACCATTAAAAAAGTCCGTTCCGTTGAGTTTCAACGAAGCGGACTTTTTCGATTCTGGATCTGATGGGATTCGAACCCACGACTTCCACGTTGCGAACGTGACACTCTCCCAGCTGAGTTACAGACCCGTGCCTCAATGAGCGTATTCTACTCTATTTGAAGGCAAATTGCAAACCGGAATCGGCAGAAAATCGCCTCTTCCAATTAGCTGGACTCGGGATGAGGGGAATAAAGATCCGCCACTTCCGCATCATCCACTAGCACCAAAGATCCATCGTTGTGCTCTGAGGCGGGATCGCCGCTGCGATAGTGTTCGTTCATCGACATCGTAAAGAGTTCCGCCGTGCTCGGCGGTGTATACGTGATCGCATTTGCTCCGGCATCAATGGTCTCGCGAATAAGATCTTCCCGATTTCCGCCGGAAGCGATGATCGGCACTTCCGGAAATTTTTCACGAATACAACGCACAATTTCTGCGGTATGATGTGCGCCCGCAACATTCAATAAACGAGCACCGGCGTTTAAACGTGCACCGACATCCTCTTCCCGCGAAGTGATCGTAACCACAACGGGAATATCAATCGCTTCCGTGACCGCATGCAAATTCTCATTCGTAAAGGATGCATTCACCACGACCGCCATCGCTCCTTGACTCTCCACATCTTTCGCCAGATCTACTGAGCGCTGACCATTTGTTATGCTGCCGCCCACCCCGGCAAAAACCGGAATGTAAGAATTCTTGATGATGGCATCGGTAATGGTTTGCTGTGGCGTAAACGGATAAACCGCAAAAACCGCATCCGCATCACAATTACGAATGATGGCCAAATCGGTGGAAAATACAAACGTTTTAATACGCCGTCCGAAAACGAGGATACCGCTTGACTTGCGCATAACCGGCGGAAGCTCCAAAATATTGTGGCGTAATGCACCGCCGACTTGAGGCACGAATTTTCCCTCATGGGTTTTGAGGTTTTTCATCGCTTTCTCCTTTCTCCGCGTAAGGCTATGCGGACGGGCCTACACGAAAGCCTTTCGAAGCAGAGCACAAAGCAGTGTCGAAAATGGGCGCTTTCGTCATATACGCGCCCATGATCAACACTGCAATCCGATAGAGATAATTATAATGCTGCGCGATAAATTGCTTCCACATCCTCCGCCGTCATCGGCTGGAACCCGTGAATGACACCGCCGGAACGAGCCACGCTGTTCCGAGCCATCTCTGCAAGATGTGTTTCATCAATTTCCACTTCACGCAACGTCATGGGGATATCCAGCGAACGAAAAAATGCCGAGAGAGCCTGAATGCCGGCCTCCGCCTGTTCCGCCTCATTTTCTTTCTCAATGCCGAAAACCATTTTGGCAAAACGGGCAATACGGGGTACCGTCTTCTCATTCTTGAAATGACGCAGCCAATGCGGCGTAAGAATTGCCAGGCCGACACCGTGCGTAATGTCATAATACGCGGAAAGCTCATGTTCCATCGCGTGTACACTCCAGGCTTGCGCTTTTCCGGTTCCGATCAGTCCGTTGATCGCCCAGGAATTCGCCCAGAGCAAATTGGCACGCGCCTCTTCATTCGTCGGATCTTTGTGCGCAATGGGACCGTATTTTATGCACGTGCGTAAAATCGCCTCTGCGATACTATCCTGCAAGTACGCATCGTCTTCCACCGAGAAATAGCTTTCCATCGTATGACTCATGATATCCGCCGTACCGGCTGCAGTGTGCCAGGCATTCACCGTATAGGTAAAGGAAGGATTGAGATAGGATACACGCGGAAGAACCAGCGAACTTGACCATCCCAGTTTCTGCTTTGTTTCCGGATTGGAAATCACCGAATGGGGATCCATTTCGGAACCGGTCGCCGCAACCGTAATCACGGTAGCAAGCGGCAGAGCATCCGTAATGGGCGCTTCGCCAAGAACCAAATCCCAAGGATCCGCATCGGTCTTCGCGCCGGCAGCGATGAGTTTTGCACAATCAAGAACCGATCCGCCACCAATAGGAACGATGACCTCAATGTTTTCCTGATGGACGAGCGCTATACCGCGTTTTGCTTCATCGATGCGCGGATTAGGAGAGATCCCGCCACAATCCACCGTAGTAACTACCTGCGCATGAAGCGCATCGACGATAGCATCATAAATACCTAAACGCTTGACGCTGCCTCCGCCCAAAACGATCAGTGCACGTTTTCCCAGCGAGGCGACACGTGAAGCAAAGGTCTTTTCCATATCGTGTCCAAAAAGAATTTCTGTCGGAACATGAAAAATGAAATTTTCCATTGGTTATCCTTTCTGTAAGTCCTGTTTCTTGTGTGATGTATAAACTCGCAGAAAGTATACCCATCGGATTAGACATTCTCACGCGTGGTGAGGTTACGCATCCACGTTTTTTTCTTATAAAAGGGATAGATGAAAAAGAGTTTTATGATTTCTTCTGCGCTGACCACAAAAAAAGTCAATTCGAATGGCCAATGAAATACGGCGACACCGAGGAACGCCATGGGTACGGCAAAGAGCCAGATCGACATCAATTCAAAATAGAACGTCCATTTTGTTTCGCCCCCTGCACGTAGAATGCCGATAAAAATCATACTGTTCCAGAAGCGAAACGGTGCGGCAATACCACGAATCAGAAGCAAATTATGCGATCGCGAAGCCACTTCCGCTTCCACACCGCTAAACAGCTTCATCAACACATCCGGGAAAAAGAGCAAAATCGCTGCGGAAAACAAACTCACCACCGTGACGAATTGCATAAAATAATTCGCCATGGTTTCCGCACGCTCCAACTTTCCAGCGCCGAGCCGCTGCCCCAACAAAACCGAAGCAGCTGAGCAGAGGGCATCAATGATGATGAAAAAAATATTGTTGATGGAGTTGGTCAATTGTACCGCAGCGATTACTTCCTTTCCTGCCAAGGCAAAGGCCACCGCCTGCACCAATTGGCCGAAAGACCAGGAGGTTTCCGCCAACACGATGGGCGTAGCGACCGGTAAGCAGTGGCGAAACTCTTTCCCGTGCCACTGAAGAACTTCCAGAGGACGAATATCCATCATGCCGGGATGCTGACGCCAGACGAGTACGATCAGTGCAACCATTTCCACCACACGGGAAATGAGCGTCCCAAGAGCCGCACCGACTACGCCCAGAGCAGGCATGCCCAATTTGCCGAAGATCAAAATGTAATTAAAGAACACGTTCGTAAAAAACGACAAAATGGATACCGCCAACGGTTCCCGTGCGCGGTTGACGCTGCGCAAAACCGTAATCAGGGCGAGCGAAAGGGCAAAAAAAGGAAACGAAAAGCTGACCGGACGAAGGTAGGCTTCCCCCAGCGCCTGTACATGCGGATCCTGGACCATTAGCGTGAGGAGCGTATGGGGCAAAAAAAAGGCAACCAGAAAGAAAACGGCGCTTAGTAAAAACGCCGTTTGCATCGTAATGCTGGTCGATAGACGAACCTTGCGTTCATCACGATTCCCGAAATGTTGTGCGATAAAAACCGCTCCTGCACCGCTGATGCCAAAACAGATCACCTGAAAGAAAAATACAAATTGATTGACCATCCCCACGGCGGCAATCTCCGCGCTACCCAGGGAAGAAATCATAACGGTGTCCGTAATGTTGATGGAGGTGGTGATGAGCAGTTGAAAGGCAATCGGCAACGCCACGGCGAAGACTTCTTTTAAAAAGTGTTTGTCCTGAAAAAACCAGGTCTTCGTCGTGGCGGAAATGGGTTTTGGGGTCATGTAGAACTCCTATTGCTCTGTTCGTTGCGGTTGAAACTTGGGATAATAACGGCGCGTCGAAAGACGTCGTCTCCAGAAGAGAAGAAAACGGGAAAGGGAACGGTCTTTTTCGTACCAAGTGGGGAAAAAATAGCCTTTGGACAGCAATTCCTCCACAAGAGCACGATCCGCTTCAGCACAATAGGTGCGAAGCACCTTGGGGTCAACATAAAGCCATAACGCGGAATCCTGATGATAATGCGTCGGTTTGTCCTCGTGCAACAACAAGTCTTCCACAAGAAAAGTGGTGAAGTTGCAGCCTCCGGCCGTCATATACGAAGAGGAGCGTCCTTGACGATTATTGATTTCAAAGACCTTGTATTTTCCATCGCGCACATCATATTTCAGATCAAAATTGGCAAAACCCCGATAACCGATGTCCTGCAAAAAACGCTCATACTGCGCGTAAATCGCCTCATTTCCTACCGTGACCAGTGCATTATAATTGCCGATCTCCCTGGGAAGGCAGGCATCCAACAGGCATTTCCCGAGACACATCATCTTTACCTCACCTCGGGTATTCACATAGGCATTAAGCACGTACATACGAGAATAATCACCGGGAATATAATCCTGCAAAATGAGTTCCCCATGGTAGGTGCTGGAATAGATTTCCTTGACCACACGGCGCAGCTCCGCCTCATCCGCAATGCGATAGGCCTTTTTCTTTCCCGGAAAATCCGCATGAAGATAGGCAATCGAATCATTCGGTTTTAGTGCCATCGGAAAGCCGAAAGGCGTCTTGAAAGAATCGCGCTCATCATACGTGAGTACAAAAGTGTCCGGATAATCGAGGCCATATTCTTCACATACGGCATAAAAATCTTTTTTATTCTCCAAGCGCTCCTGCATAGTCTGATCAATATAGTTAAAAAGGTAGCGTGCAGAAAGCGCATCGCGATGACGGGTGATCAGAGCAGTATAGCCATCCCCGCAGGAAATGAGAAGCAGAGGACACGTATAGCGCCGTCCCACTTCATCAAGAACCGCTAAAAACACCTCATCCTGTTCAAAGTCTTCGCGTGTCTCCACCTCGACAATACGTGAATGTTGCGTGTACATCAGTGGACGGATACCAAGACAAAGCGATTTTACGCCATACGCTTCATAAAAAGAGCGCGCTGTGCCATAGGCATTGATGTCGGTTCCTAAAATAATCGGCTTAAAATTCACCATATCCTCTACACTTTCTGATCGCTTCCTCGCCCAAAACCTTCAGCGCATCCACCACCGGACGATCGCCCACCGGTATCGTGGAAAGTTCCGTACAAGCTAAAATCACGCGTCCCTTGTCACGATAGCGATCAATCATCTCCAAAAGTTGCGGAAAATCACGGCGATTCTCTTGCTTCACGGCATAAATAATCTTCATGATCTCTTCCGCATCCTGTTCGTCCATCGGCACGCAGGAGATGCCGTATTTTTCAGCATAGCGCTCATATACGCCGCTCCTTCGTGTCCCCGATGTGGCCAGCACAACGACTTTTTTATCCCCTTGTCGCGCGCAAACCTTGATGGATTCCTCCACCATATTGATGATGGGCGTCTGCGTATACGTGCACAGGGTGTCATAAAAATAGTGGGATGTATTGCAGGGGATGGCAATCGCCTTTAACTTTAACGGTTGCAGAAGAGCAAAATCCGCCTTCATCTGTTGCAAAAGCGGGCCCGTTTCTCCCGAAAGAATGCACGCGCTTCGATCTGGCATCGTTGCATGGCTTAAGAGAATCACATTGATATGGTCCTGATCCCGATGTGCCTTCGTATGATCAATCAGGTATTGATAAAATACATTGGTGGCAAGCGGTCCCATGCCGCCAATTACGCCAAGTTCATAAGTCATGCGCCCTACCATTCCTAATTCTTCTGCTCGTGAAGTTCCGGCATCTTCTCCACTTTTGCCGGTAAGACAAAGTAAAAAACAATGGCCAGTACTACACTGGGAACAATCCAATAATAATTCTGCCACATCTCCGGAATCAAGCCGGCTTTTCCGCTCAGTACGGGCGTTCCGCGCACCAAGCCGATGAGAAAGTCCACCGCCGGAAACGAGGCGCCGAGGACGGCGCCGATGTGAACGGAGCGCCGATTTAGCGGTCCCTGCACAAGATTAAGTACAATGAGGGCAATTGCAATTGGATAAATCGCAACCAAAATCGGCGCGGAGATCGCGACAATCTGATCCACCCCCTGTACCGCAAGAACGGCACTGACGACAACACACAGAATGGACCACACGCGAGCGCGAATTTTTCCCTTTGTCAACCGCTCCATGAAATCGGAAAATGTTGACGTCAAACCAATGGCCGTAGTGAGGCACGCCAAGAACATAGCGATCGTCATCAACATCTTTCCGGTTGTGCCGGAAAGTTTGTCCACGCTAAAGAGCAGCAGGTTCACCCGGCCGAGGTTTTCCACACCAAGCGATGACGTGGTCGCACCGATATACATCAAACCACCATACACTGCCACCAAACCCAGTGCAGCAAAAATCGAAGAAATAGCCGTGCAGCGTACCACCATTGCGGGATCTTCCATTCCCCGTCGCTGAAAGTCTTTGATAATCACGATAGAGAACGCAAGCGCCGCCAGCGCATCCATGGTCTGATAGCCCTCCAAAAAGCTGTTAGAAAATACCTCTTGCGCTCCCGTATCCGCCATGGGTCCAAGAGGGAAAAGAATCGATTTTCCGATCAGAAAAACCAGAATGGCGACGAGAACCGGCGTAAGAACCATGCCCAAGCCTGAAACGACACGGCTCGGCTTGATCGCAAAGAATAACGTGACCGCAAAGAAACATACCGAAGTAACCAGCGGAGAAAGGCCAGGAAAAAACGCACCGGCAAGCATCTCATGACTGGTCGCCGCCGTTCGTGGAATAGCCAATCCCGGACCGATACAAATAAGAATCAGCCCACCAAAGGCCATCGAAAGCGGTCCTCCAAGATGACGTGCCACGGATTCAATGGTTCCACCTGCCCGAATAGTGGCAATCGCGCTTAACAGTACCAAACCCACGGCGGTGACGGAAAAGGCAAGAAAAGCGGGCAGAAGCTGATCCCCCACATCTCGACCAAGCGTGGGCGGAAAAATAAGATTGCCCGCTCCAAAGAACATCGAGAACAAAGCAAACGAAGCGACGGCTATCCATTTTCGATTTAAAGATACCGGTTCACGCATGAAATCACACTCCTCTTCTCGCTCGTGGCGATGGTTTCCGGGTAGGTTTTTCCCACCCTTCCGCTATCGCGGCTGCGAATGTTTCTTTCCATTTTATGTTGAAACGGTTGATCTGTCCATACAAAGAGCCGTTTTATCCCCCTTTATCAAACTGTTTCTTAGACGAATCGCTTGCCTAAGCCGTAAGAAAAGATTTTTATGGATAACCTTACTCTTTCCGACGAATGTGGTATACTGATGTACGGAAACTGAAGGATGCGTGGAAATCAGTCAGTTTTTATTTTTTGCGAAAGAGAAATCGTTTCCCTATGATTCTCTTTCTACTATTAAAAGGAGGAATGTTCTATGAAATCAGTGAAGTTACTTGGTCTTCTGTTAGCCGGCGCGCTTGCGCTGACCGCATGCGGTGGTGGTTCTAAACCTGCCGAATCAGAGGCTCCTGCGGATAGCACGGCTCCGGCAACGGAATCAACCGCTCCCGCCGGTGAAGTGAAGAACAACGAAAAACCGTTGGTCTGGTACAACCGTCAGCCGTCGAACAGCTCGACCGGTGAACTGGACAAAGAAGCGCTGAACTTCAACGACAAAACCTATTATGTCGGCTTCGATGCCAACCAAGGTGCGGAGTTGCAAGGACAGATGATCGTCGATTACATTCAGAAAAATGCGGACAAACTGGATCGCAATGGCGACGGCACGATCGGATACGTGCTGGCCATCGGTGATGTCGGTCACAACGACTCCATCGCCCGTACGCGCGGCGTCCGTAAGGCGCTGGGAACAGCCGTTGAAAAAGACGGTGCCATCGATCCGTCTCCGGCCGGAACGAACGTTGACGGAAAAGCCACCGTTGTTAAAGACGGCGAGCTCGAAGTAAACGGCAAGAAATATGTCGTTCGTGAATTGGCTTCGCAGGAAATGAAGAACTCCGCCGGTGCAACCTGGGATGCTGCCACCGCCGGTAACGGTATTGCCACTTGGTCGGCTTCCTTTGGCGATCAGATCGACATCGTTGCGTCCAACAACGACGGTATGGGTATGGCCATGTTCAACGGCTGGGCCAAAGAGAATAAAGTCCCGACGTTCGGTTATGATGCCAACAGCGACGCCGTTGCGGCGATTGCCGACGGTTATGCCGGAACCATCAGCCAGCACGCGGACGTTCAGGCTTACCTGACCCTGCGTGTACTGCGCAACCTCCTGGACGGCGTAGATGTCAACACCGGTATCAGCACACCGGATGAAGCGGGTAACGTCCTGACCGACAAAGACTACAAATATGTCGAAGAAGAGCGTTCCTACTATGCATTGAACCTCGCGGTAACCGCTGAAAACTACAATGATTTCATGGATGCCACGAAACCGTATGATCCGGTTGCCAAACAGCTTGACGCGGCGAAGAGCCCCGAAAAGAACGTATGGCTGAACATCTACAACTCGGCGGATAACTTCCTGAGCGCCACCTATCAGCCGTTGCTGCAGAAATACGACAAACTTCTGAACCTCAAAGTCGAATACATCGGCGGCGATGGACAGACCGAATCCAACATCACGAACCGTCTGGGCAATCCGAGCCAGTACGACGCGTTTGCGATCAACATGGTGAAGACAGATAACGCTTCTTCTTACACCACGCTTCTGAATCAATAATCGTTTGTGATTCCGATGATAAAGAGGCTATCAGGAACTGTCCTGATAGCCTCTTTTCGGAATGAATTTAGAAAGAGAATGCTTATGACAGAAAAGAAAGACGATTTCGTTTTATCGATTCGGGGCATGTCAAAATCTTTCGGACGTAACCGCGTTTTGGATCAGATCAATCTCGATGTGAAACGTGGATCGGTCATGGGCCTTATGGGAGAAAACGGTGCTGGGAAATCAACCATGATGAAGTGCCTCTTCGGTACCTACCAAAAGGATGAAGGCGAAATCTTTTTGGATGGACAGGGCATCAATTTCAGCGGGCCGAAGGAAGCGCTGGAAAACGGCATTGCCATGGTGCATCAGGAGCTCAATCAGGCACTCGATAGAAGCGTTGTCGACAATCTCTTTTTGGGTCGCTACCCCTTAACGCCTCTCGGCTTCGTCGATGAAGCGTTGATGCGCAAGGAAGCCGCCGATCTTTTCCGCAGCTTAGGCATTTCCGTTCCTTTGGATGTGCCGATGCGCCAGTTATCGGTCTCCAAGCGCCAGATGTGTGAGATTGCCAAAGCGATCTCCTATCATTCCAAGCTCATTGTTCTGGATGAGCCCACCTCTTCCCTGACCGAGCCGGAAGTACGTAAACTCTTCGCCATGATGCGTAAACTCCGTGATCGCGGCATTTCCCTCATTTACATTTCGCATAAGATGGATGAAGTGTTTGAAATTTGCGATCAGGTTTCGGTATTGCGCGACGGTAAACTCATTGCTACCAAGAACACGTCCGAAACGAACATGAATGAGCTGATCTCGGCCATGGTCGGTCGGTCGCTGGATAACCGCTTCCCGCCGGTGGATAATGAGCCGGGAGAACCGATTCTCTCCATTCAGCATCTTTCTACCAAGTTTCGTCCCTATCTGACGGATATCACGTTCGAGGTGAAAAAAGGGGAGATTTTCGGTCTTTACGGGCTGGTCGGCGCCGGGCGTTCGGAGCTTCTGGAAACGATTTTCGGTGTACGCACGCGTGCCGCCGGTTCTGTTTACTACCGCGGAAAGCGCATGAATTTCGAGAATACGAAAGAAGCCATGGCACACGGTTTTGCCATGATCACCGAGGAGCGTAAGCTCAACGGTATCTTTTCCAAAGGCGATTTGATTTTTAACACAACCATCGCCAATATGAATCACTATAAATCCGGCATTGCCCTGTCGAAGCAAAAGATGCTTAAGGCAACCACGCGTGAGCTGGAAATAATGCGTACGAAAGCCATGGGGCCGGAGGATATGATCACCAGTCTTTCCGGCGGCAACCAGCAAAAAGTCATTTTCGGCAAATGGCTGGAACGTCAGCCGCATGTCTTTTTAATGGATGAACCGACGCGTGGTATCGATGTCGGCGCGAAGTATGAAATCTACGAACTCATTATCCGCATGGCAAAACAAGGAAAGACCATCATCGTCGTTTCTTCCGAGATGCCTGAAATTCTGGGCATTACAAACCGAATCGGTGTCATGTCGAATGGACGTCTCTCCGGCATTCTGGAAACCAAGGATGCCAACCAGGAAGAGCTCCTCCGTCTGAGTACGAAATATCTGTAAAGGAAAAGAGGACTTATGAGCCAAAATAATCTCATTTCGCCGAACAACGGCATCCTGACTCCGGAGAAGGAGGAGTTGTTGCTTGCGCCAATTCAGGAACACGTGGATGCGGTACAACAAAAAATTAACGCCCTTCGTCAAGACGGCACGACCAAAGTCTCCGAGATCAACAATGCCATCAAACTCATTCGCGTCGACAAGAATTTCTCTAAACAGGAGCAGGACGAACAAGTTGCACGTTTGACGCGTGAACTGGAAAAGGCAAAAGCCGTCGAAGCCGCCAATAAAGCGGAAGTGGATAAGCTTATTGCAGAAGGCGAAGCCTATCTCAATAAACACTTCGATCAAGATTATTATAATCTGGTGAAAAACAGTGCCGAGTTGGAGCGGAAAGAGGCAAAAGCCCAATATGAGCGCCAACTTGCCGAATACAAAACGAATTATGAAGCGCAGCTTGCGGAAATCAACAAATTAAGCGGAGACGAAAAAGCGCAGGAAATTAAGGACGCGAAGTACGTTTACCACAATAAAACGTTTGATGCCAAGGTGCGTTATGATATTGCGCTGCAGGATATAAAAGATCGTCGTCATGAAGCGTTTTTGCAGAAATTTCAGATGATTGATCGTCTGCGCAACTCACGCTTCACCGTCGGACAAAACTATGCACAAAAATGGGAGAATTTCCTGTACCGTTTCAATATGAAGCAGTTCCTGCTGAAAAACGGTCTTTATCTGGTCATCATCCTCATCTTTATTGCCCTGAGCATTATCACCCCGAAAGTGAAGAATACGGATCTGTTTACCTTCACGAACATCGTAAACATCCTGCAACAAGCGTCTCCGCGCATCTTCCTTGGTTTGGGCGTTGCCGGCCTCATTCTGTTGACCGGAACCGACCTCTCCATCGGTCGTATGGTCGGCATGGGCATGGTGATTTCGACGGTCATCATGCATAAAGGGCCCAATACCGGTCAGATTTTCGGTAAGGCCTTTGATCTTACCGGCATCCCCATTCCGGGACGCATTATCTTGGCATTGCTCACCTGCATTGTTTTCTGTACCATCTTTACGTCGATAGCAGGCTTCTTTACGGCACGTTTTAAGATCCATCCGTTCATCACCACAATGTCCAATATGTTGATTATCTTCGGCTTAATCACGTACTCGACAAAGGGCGTTTCCTTTGGTGCGATTGAATCGGAAATTCCGAACATGGTCATTCCAAAGATCAACGGCTTCCCCACGATTATTCTCTGGGCGGTCGCTGCCATCATCATTGTCTGGTTCATCTGGAATAAAACCACCTTCGGCAAGAACCTTTACGCCGTCGGTGGAAACCCCGAAGCGGCTTCCGTTTCCGGTATCTCCGTTTTCTGGGTCACCATGTGTGCCTTCATCATGGCCGGTATCCTTTACGGCTTCGGTTCATGGCTGGAATGTATGCGCATGGTGGGCTCCGGCTCGGCTGCTTATGGCCAGGGCTGGGACATGGATGCCATCGCAGCCTGCGTTGTCGGTGGTGTCTCCTTTACCGGCGGTATCGGTCGCATCTCCGGCGTTGTCATCGGTGTCTTGATCTTCACCGCTCTCACCTACTCCCTGACGGTCTTGGGTATCGATACCAACCTTCAGTTCGTCTTTGAAGGCATCATCATCGTTGCCGCCGTCACGTTGGACTCGTTGAAGTACGTGCAGAAGAAATAAGCGCTGTAGATGTACAAGTCGAACAACATATTTGTAACGAAAAGGGGAAGCCGAAAGGCTTCCCCTTTTCAAGATGGAGTGAAGGATGGTCTACGAATGTGGTGGGAGCACATTCGATTATAACGTAGTAATCAGGAGTGATGCTTCTCCAACATGGAGTCGGTGGAGCATCCGGAGCACCCGCTGCAGCCGCAGCCACAACCACAGGCACTCTTCCCCTTTCGATGATTGGCGATCATTACCTTAATGATTAAGATGACGATTGCCAGAAGACCCGCTGCGACAAGCACAGTGGAAAGATGTTCGCTAAGCCATTGCAGCATACTTGCTTCCTTTCATTTCTTGCTGTCGTCTTTGCGACAACGGGATGAAGGACAATATGTCGTCCTTTCTTTTTCGGCGCAACTTACAGCACCTTTATCTCTATTCCTGTTCCAGCGCGGGATGGCGATGAGAAACTTTCGCCTCCGGCGCATGGTATTTCTTAATAAAGAGCATATAGAGGATGGCTGCCAAGGCTGCCAACGCAGCAATCAAGCCCAAAATCGATCCGGACCCCGTAAAGAATGAACCGAACTGATAGATCATCAGCGCGATGAGATACGCGAAACCGCACTGATAGCCGACCGCAAAGAGCGTCCATTTCGTATTGTTCATTTCGCGGCGAATGGCGCCGATGGCGGCAAAGCACGGAGCGCAGAGCAGGTTGAAGACCAAGAACGAATAACCCGAAACGGTCGTAAAGACCTGTGCCATTTCCGTCCAAACGGAGCCGGAGGAACCGTATAGGATTCCCATGGTACCGACAATGTTCTCTTTCGCTACGAGCCCCGTCACCGAGGCGACGGCTGCCTGCCAATTTCCCCAGCCCAGCGGGCGGAAGATCCAGGCAATCGCGTTTCCGATGGTAGCGAGAATCGACAGGGACAGCTCATCCTCCTGCAGCATACGGAAGCTGCCATCGACAAATCCGAAATAGGAAGTAAACCAAACCAAGATGGTGGAAAGCAGAATCACGGTGCCGGCCTTGCGAATGAAGGAATATCCACGCTCCCACATAGAGCGCAAGACGTTGCCCACCGTCGGAACGTGATAGGGCGGCAGTTCCATAACAAAGGGAGCCGGTTCTCCGGCAAAGCCCTGCGTCTTCTTCAGCATGACGCCCGAGACGATAACCGCAAGCATCCCCACGAAGTACGCGGAGGTTGCCACCCAAGACTCTCCGCCGAAGATGGCACCCGCAACCAACGCAATGAACGGAATCTTGGCACTGCACGGAATAAAGGTTGTGGTGATGATGGCCATGCGCCGATCACTTTCGTTTTCAATGGTACGGCTCGCCATAATGCCCGGAACGCCGCAGCCGGTGCCGATGAGCATCGGAATAAAGGATTTGCCGGAAAGCCCGAATTTGCGGAAAACACGATCCAAAACGAACGCGATACGCGCCATATAGCCACAATCTTCCAAAATCGCGAGCAGGAAGAAAAGAACCAGCATCTGTGGAACAAAGCCCAGAACCGCGCCGCAACCGGCGACGATACCATCGAGAATCAGTCCGTTGAGCCATCCGTCAACATGGATCTTTTCTAAAAGATTACCGACAAGAACCGGAACACCGGGCACCCAGGTGCCATAATCCGCCGGATCGGGCGCATCAAAGCCATGGGCGGTAAAATACGTTACCGCATCTTGGAACGTGATCGGAACGATATCTTTCTCTTCCATCTCTTTTTCCGTCATGTTCGGCAGCGCATTGTAATACACCGTTTTAACCGTTTCTTCCAGGGTTTCTTCGTCCACCGTTTTTACCGTCTGTGTCGTCTCCCCTGTTACGGTCTTTAGCTCGTTCAATGCTTCTTGGCCATCGAATCCTTCTTCTTCCGGGTCAACCTCGGCGAAGGCCTGTACCGCCAGCAAAGCATTCTGATATGCATCATTGTCTTCTTCGTATTCCTTGGTGCCCATACCGAAAAGATGGTAGCCATCTCCAAAGAGACCGTCATTTGCCCAATCGGTTGCCGGTGTACCGACAGCCACCATGGCCACCCAGTACACGACGAACATGACGAGGGCAAAAATCGGCAAACCTAAAATACGGTTGGTCACCACGCGGTCAATGCGATCGGAAGCGGACAGTTTGCCTGCGCTTTTTTTATGATAGGTAGAATGAATCAGCGATTCGATGTATTGATAGCGCTCATAGGTCATGATGCTTTCAGCATCATCATCTCGACTTTCTTCTAATGCCTCCACTTTTTCGGTAATCGCCTGTTGCGTCTCTTCGGAAAGCAGCAACGATTCCGCCATGGTCTTATCTTGTTCCATGAGCTTCGTCGCTACAAAGCGGCGTTTTTCCGCCGGCACCGTATCCGAAAGCATCGCTTCGATCTCCGCTAACAGCGACTCAACATCAGCGGCAAACGGTTCATCCATCGTCGGAATCTTCTTTTCCTTCGCCTGGCGAATAGCAGCTTCTGCAGCTTCCTGAATGCCGCGATTTTTCAATGCCGAAATGGACACGATCGGGCATCCCAAGGTTTTGGAGAGCGCCGGCATATCCAGATGGTCACCGTTTTTCTCCATCACGTCCTGCATATTGACGGCAATCACCATAGGAATGCCGAGTTCCAGAAGTTGCGTAGTTAAGTAAAGATTGCGTTCCAGGTTCGTCCCGTCCACAATGTTCAGGATCGCATCCGGTCGCTCTTCAAACAGATAACGGCGTGCGATTACCTCCTCCAACGTGTATGGAGATAGAGAATAAATGCCCGGAAGGTCCGCGATCAGCACATCGGGATGATTCTTCAGTTTTCCTTCCTTTTTTTCCACCGTAACGCCGGGCCAGTTGCCGACATATTGATTGGAGCCCGTCAGCGCGTTGAACAACGTGGTTTTTCCGCTGTTCGGGTTCCCGGCCAAAGCAATGCGAAGCTGCATATCTTTCCTCTCTTCTTTTTTTCTTATGTAGGGTTTTGTACTTTTTTCTGTCGCGTTCCTGTCGTAATCCTGGTTTGAGCTCCTGGTGCGTTCTCGTCGCGCTCCTGGTGCAATTCTGGCTCGCTCCTGGCTCGCTCCTGTCGCAGTCCTGGCGCTGTCCGGCGCCATTCCTGATTTCAGAAATTCCCGATTGCAGGAACGATGACACTATTCTTGATTTACAGGAACGACTTCAATCATTTCCGCATCTGCTTTGCGAATAGAAAGCTCATAATTACGTACCGTGACTTCAATCGGATCTCCCAATGGAGCCACTCTTCGCACAAAAACCAGCGCACCTTTTGTCAGGCCGACATCCATCATGCGCCTCTTCACGGCTCCCTGACCGTGTAATTTGACAATTTTTACCGTCTCTCCCACGGCAACATCACGTAATGTTTTCATTTTCTTTCTCCTTTGGATGCCATTGTCGATTTTCGTGAAGCGCGTTGCGGCCTTCACTCTGTTCCCACTTTTCGTCGGCGTATCATTGTTAGTATTAACTAACTCCATAACAGAAACGTTCAAAAAATCCATCCTATGAACGATATCGCAACAGGTTAGCTGTTAGTCACGTCTAACGCAGCTCTACTTTACCCTGTTTTGCATGACCCGTCAAGCGGTTGAGGTGATTTTTTCTATGTTCGATATGGAGCCGGCCTACGGCCGGCGATTGGAGACGCCGCGTTGCGCGATATGGAGCCGACCCGCAACCGACGATTGGAGACGCCGCGTTGCGCGATATGGAGCCGACCCGCAACCGACGATTGGAGACGCCGCGTTGTAGTATAAACAACATCAATAAGGAATCGCCCTTAGGCCGATGTGGATAAGCTGTACCCTCAGCGGCTTGAGCGGTGCTCCGCTTTAAACGCGCCGCCAACATTATTCCAGCGGCGCTCCATATGGAGCTGTCGCCCCCTGTTATGATACGAAATTCATCCTTCATCAGGGACGCGAACCCTGATAACATCTCTTTTCAACCATTTGTCAGGGATGCCGACCCTGATAACTTCTCAATTTAGCAACTCATCAGGGTTCTTCTGCCCCTGTTTTGATACGAAATTTATCTTTTGTCAGGGACGCGAACCCTGATAGCATTTCAATTTAGCAATTCGTCAGGGGGCGACGGTCCCTGGTATTAGCACGAAATTTACCTTTCTCAGGGGCGTGGACCCTGATAACATCTCGTTTCTGCCATTTATCAGGGGTGCCGACCCTGAGAACATCTCGTTTAAGCCATTCGTCAGGGATGCCGACCCTGATAACTTCTCAATTTAGCAATTCACCAGGGGCGTGGACCCTGATATCATCTCAATATAGTCATTCGTCAGGGGGCGACGGTCCCTGGTATTAGCACGAAATTTGCCTTTCTCAGGGACGTGGACCCTGATAACATCTCGTTTCTGCCATTTATCAGGGGTGCCGACCCTGATAACTTCTCAATTTAGCAATCCATCAGGGGCCGTCGAACCCTGGCATTTACACACATTTACTCTTCATCAGGGGTGTGGACCCTAATATCATTTCAATTTAGCAATTCGTCAGGGGGCGACGGTCCCTGGTATTAGTACGAAATTTGCCTTTCTCAGGGACGAGAACCCTGATAACATCTCGTTTCTGCCATTCGTCAGGGGTGTCGGCCCTGATAACATCTCAATTTAGCAAATCATCAGGGGCCGTTGAACCCTGGCATTTACGCAAATTCATCTTTCATCAGGAGCGCGAACCCTGATAACATCTCGTTTCTGCCATTCATCAGGGATTTGCTACGAAGCCCCATCAGCAAGCAAAGCGAAGCAATAAACGCCAACCACCTCTATTCTCTCTGAAACCATCGATGAGTTCCGAACACTAAAAAAATAGCCACCTCAGAAGGCGGCTAACCTCACGCGCCAGCACAGTGTTTCAGGAAAATCAAGTGGGCAACAGCGCCGCTAATACTATTTCCAGCGGCGCTCCGCCTTAAACCGTGCCGCCAATACCATCCCCAGCGGCACTCCGCCTCACGAACCCTGGCCGGCAAGCTAATCAGACGACAGCCAGGGTTCCGCTACAAAAATAGACCCTGGCAAGGACGCATTATTTCATCCAGCCAGGGTCGCACGTCATTACGAATCAAAACCGCGCCACCAACACCATTCCCAGCGGCGCTCCGCCTTAAACCGCTCCGCCGGCAACAGGCGGTACTCCACTTATACGGCTCAACATCTCCAAAGCGTCAAATCGCTTTAGATAATGAAGTACTTCAGCACAAACAGAATGGAAAGCACATACATTAACCAAGACAGTTCTTTCGCCTTGCCGGTAAGAATATGAAGAATGGTGTATGTGATAAAGCCGAAGGCGATGCCATCCGAAATGGAGTAGGCAAAGCCCATCATGGTGATGCAGGCAAAGCAGGGAATGGCTTTGGTCATGTCACTCCAGTCAATATGAGAAACCTGCTGCATCATCAGGAAACCGACGATGATCAGAGCCGGTGCTGTTGCAAACGCCGGAATGGTTAAAAACAGCGGCGTGAGGAAAAGAGCAACCAGGAAAAGAACACCCGTTACCACACTGGTAAGGCCGGTGCGTCCGCCTTCCGCAATACCGGAAGAGGATTCCACGAACGTCGTAATCGTCGACGTACCGAGCATGGCGCCAATCGTCGTTCCAATTGCATCCGCCAGCAGAACACCTTTGATTCCCGGCAATTTGCCCTCTTCATCCAACATATTGGCCTTCGAAGCGCAACCAATTACCGTGCCAAGCGTATCAAAAATATCCACAAAGAGGAAGGCGAAGCAAACTACAACGAAATTGAGGAAATTCTGCGTAATAAAGGAAAAGTCCAGTTTCATCAGTGTCGGTGCGAGAGATTTCGGCATGGAAACCACTGCCGACGGAATAAGCGAATAATAGCCCGCATCCGGTGCCGGAACATAAATGCCGAGAAGTTGTGCGACAATGCCCAAGCCCCAAGTAGCCAACATGCCCCAGAGCATGTACCCTTTCACGCCTTTAATGAGCATCCAGCCCGTTAAAATGACACCGATGAGACAAAGAATAATTGCTACACCCTGAGAAGCGTTGGTTTCAACGCCTTTCGTAAACGAATAAAGGCTGACGAGCGTCGGTCCCTCTACAATGAGACCGCAGTTCTGCACGCCAATGAAAGAGATAAAGAAGCCGATGCCGACGGCAACACCGATTTTCAGCTGCGCCGGGATGGCGTTAAAAATGGCTTCACGAACATTGGTCAAAGACATGAGGATAAAGATAATGCCCTCAACAAAAACCGCAGTCAACGCGACTTCCCAAGAATAACCCATCGCGCCGCAAACCGAATAGGCAAAATAGGCATTCAAGCCTAATCCCGCAGAAAGCGCGAACGGCTTGTTGGAAAATGCCGCCATGCAGAAGCACGCAATCGCGGAGGCCACCGCCGTCGCAGTCAGGATTGCACCCGGATCCATACCGGCAGCACTGAGAATGGTCGGGTTTAACGCCAGAATATAGACCATCGTCATAAAGGTCGTGATGCCGGCCAACAACTCGGTATGTACCGTGGTTCCGTTCTCCTTCAACTTAAATACTCGTTCAATCATGATTCACTCCTTTTTTACACAAGAAACGGACAATAAAACCATTAACGCTTGACGAAGAATTCTTCATACCAAAGCAGGAACATATACACTGTCCAGATTTTGCGGTGCTGTGCGCGTCTTCCGGACAGGTTTTCCTCAATAAGGGCTTTCAACTGCTCCACATCAAAGAACTGCGCCGCCAATTCTCCCGTAAGCATTTCCGTGATGATTTCGCTGTACTTCGGCTCCTTGAGCCAATTTTTCAACGGAACCACATACCCCTTCTTCTTGCGCGTAGCCCACTCTTCCGGCAAATACTTTAGCGCTGCATGACGAAAGGCGATTTTGACCTTATTGCCCTGAATTTTTAACTCATCCGGTAATGTGCGCGCAAAATCCAACAAATCTTCATCCAGAAGCGGCGTCACCAGCTGAACGCCGTGACCGATGTTCATGCGATCAGCCTTTAACGCAATATCGTTGACCATCCAAACATGAAAATCCAAATACTGTTTTTTCTGAATAGGAGAAAGGTTTCTCGCCTTTTCAAAATAGGGTGCCAACAGTTCCTGTACACGCGGAGCATAGCGATAGGAACGATGCACCAAATGGCGCGCCTCGGATTCATGGAAGATTTTAGCCTGACCGATGTACCAATCTTCCGTCGGCATCCCCTTGATCATAAAGTTTTTGCCCTTAAAGTCTTTCGTCGATTTCAGCATACGTCGACCGATTGCACGACGAAGAGAAGTCGGCAAAATTTTGTACACATTCATGTACTTCGGCTCCGTGTATTCAAAATAGCCGCCGAAAAATTCATCCGAACCTTCGCCCGAAAACACGGCGTTGGTGTGCTGGCTGATCTGTTTTGACAGATAGAACATGGGCACGGCAGAAAGGTTCGCAAAGGGCTGATCGCACAGATACGCAATCGTTGAAAGCTCCGAAAAGGTCTTTTCGGAATCCACAATTTCGCTGTAGTGCGTCGCACCGATGATTTTGGACAAATCCCGTGCATTATCAATCTCTGAAAACTCTTTATCGTGATAGCCTACGGTAAAAGTCTCTTTCGGACGAATGCGCGAAGCAAGGTAGGAGCTGTCCACACCACCGGAAAGCGACTGGCCGATCGCTTCGGGATGAGCAAAATACTTGATTTTTGCCGCAATCGAGGATTCCACCAACGAATTGATCTTTTCCGCCGCTTCCTCCAGGCCGATTTCCTGCGGTGCAAAATCCACATCCCAGTAACGCTCTTTCGTCAGCTGAACCCCTGCTTCCCCGTTTCCGGTTACTGTAACCGCCGTCGCCGGCGCAAACGTGAAGACGCCTTGAAAGAACGTCTCTTCCAAAGTAGGCGACTGGAAAATCAAATACGGCACCAGCGCGTCTTTATTGAATTTTTTCTCGAACGACGGCAAAGCGAGAAACGCCTTGGTCTCTGAAGAAAAGACGATTCCTCCGTCCTTTGTTTGATAGTAATAAACCGGTTGGACGGCAAAACGATCGCGAAAAACGATAAGGGCGTCGGTTTCTTTGTTGTAAATCAATACCACATAGCCACCCTTGAGCACGGTGGCAACCTCTATGCCTTCTCTTTCATAGATCGCCGCAATGGCTTCCGCCGGCGTCAGCGAGGTGGCATCCGAAATCCCGCACTGTTCGGCATGCCTGCGCACGTCATCCACGTTATTCACATAGCCCGTCAATAAAACGGTCGTTTTCTCCCCTTGATAAAGCTCTTTACGATCGAAGGCATAGTCCAGATCCATGCCCAAATAGCCCAGTTCCAGATCGCCTTCCTTCAGATGATGGCGATAATCCTTACCGCGATAGGCCATCGTGTCCAACA
Organism: Murdochiella sp. Marseille-P8839; assembly: GCA_019753405.1. Lineage (GTDB taxonomy): Bacteria > Bacillota > Clostridia > Tissierellales > Peptoniphilaceae > Murdochiella. Next base: position 112,515 of record JAIKLF010000004.1, read on the forward strand.
TATTCTCTATCGTATTTTCTTGTATCGACGTTCGAAACGCCGCAACAAAACCTGCCATGCATTACTCCTTGTTCTTGCCTTGTCTCCGGCGGGTCACCGGCAAAACCCATGAACTTAGGATAGCACCAACCGCTCTTGTATGGCGAGAGATCATTCGTTGTTGGAAACACGATTGTCTCCCGTTAGCGACGTAGTGTGCCTAAGACGACAGCCGTATTTTATACGAAAGTTCGGTTGTGATTCAATCCTTTATGGAAAAAGGAGACATTTTTCACTCGTATTTGATCCCAAAAAATGAAAAAAAGAAATTGACAAACGCTACATCGTTTGTTATCGTTGGCTAACAAGCGGTGCAATTCCGTTTGTACAGCGAAAAAATACATACGCCAAATAGGGCACCTTATAGAAAAGGAGCAATTTGTGAATTCTCTGTACCCTTTTGAGCAGGCGATTGTCCGTCATGGCGCGGAAACACTTGCCGGTCTCAAGCCGGCCTCCCTCCTTTGTTGGACAACAGGAAGCGTTGCGATTGAAGAAATCCTGGCCTATGGGCGACGCGAATTTGAACTCTTTGATGTTCGTTTTTTCCTGCTTGGAAAATGTGGAAACGCACATCTTATCTTAATTTATCGCACCCGCCTGCTGACAAAACGTTTAGTATGCCCGGATGTTAGCCTTGCCTTACATAATTTAGGCTATTGTTACGACCGGCCGAACAACCAGGTGCGAGCAACAGCAAACTCAGCGTGCGCTTTATATGGAGAAGCAAAGGAAGAGCTGGTAACTTGGCTTCTTTTGCAGTTGCAGGAGCGGATATGCCTTTCGCCTTCCCTTCCCGATGAAATCGGGTTGTTCTTAGGTTATCCCGTGGAAGACGTGCTTCGTTTCATGCAGGATCACGGACAAAGCGCCTATCCTCTGCGAGGATCCTGGCGCGTGTATCACCATCCAAAACAAGCGGAAGCCACCTTCAATACCTTTCGCGCCTGTCGTCAATGTTGGCTTCAGGCCATGCAGAAAGGTTGTTCCCTGCCCCAGGTGATGGACAGACTGTCACCGGCGGTATGATTCATTTTCCCTTGTTCAACATGAACTTTTGTAACACGAACATTTCATCAAGCCATCTGCATAACAGCGGATGCAGCAAAGAATAAAGGATAAAGGAGAAACAAATGCGCATTGGAATCATTTATTGGAGCGGAACCGGCAATACGGAAGCCATGGCTCATGTTCTGGAGGAAGCGCTGAAAAAAGAAAACGCCGACGTCGAGGTAAAAAGTGTGAGCGAAGTCTCCGTTGCCGACGCACTTAGCTATGATCGACTGGCTCTCGGTTGTCCGGCCATGGGCGATGAGCAGCTGGAAGAGGTCGAATTTGAGCCCTTCTATGAAGATCTTAAAGCCGAAATCGGCAAAAAGCCGGTTGTCCTCTTCGGATCCTATTCATGGAACGACGGGCAATGGATGGAAGACTGGACCGATGATGCCCGTTCCGCCGGCCTGTGCCTGATGGATGACGGTGTAGCCTGTTATGAAGGTCCGGATGATGAGGAGAAAAAAGCAGCGTTGGAAGACTTAGCCAAAGCACTGCTGAAATGATGCGACGTTGTCCATTTCCTAAACGGTCGAAATCGGATAACTTATGCAAACCGACAGAGGCACGATGAACGGTTTCCTGTGCTCGTCGTTCAAATCAATTGGTTTCTCGTCATTTTAATCCATCGATAGATAGAAAGGGAAGGCGGAAAAATCCGCCTTCCCTTTTTCTGCTATCTGCAAACTGTTGTCTGCAAACTGTTATCTACAAACTTCCAAACTTCCCTTGGTAAAACCGCAGCAGTGGCATCGCGAAAACAGGAAGCCCCTACGCCATCCATTATGACGAAAAACCGTAGAGTGCTTCGACTGCCTGCTGCTGAATGCCCTGTTTCACGCGCTCCGTCGTTTCCTCACCGCAAAGAGCCGTAATCAACATAAACGAGAGATAGACTGCCGCCGCCGCTCCGCGTCCGGTAAAGATGTTTTCATCCTGTACCACGATGGCCTCGGTATCGTAGGTGCCGACATTTTCCAGCTTGTCCACTGTTCCCGGATAGCCCGTCACCCGCTTATCGGCAATGACGCCCGCCTTTTCCAACACGATGGGCGCTGCACAGATGGCCGCCACCGCTTTTCCCGTCTTAGCAAAATCGCGGACAATGTTCAAAACTCGCGCATCATCACGCAAATTGAGCGATCCCGGCATCCCGCCCGGAAGATATACGCCATCATAGACAGTGGGATCAATGGAATCCAACGTGGTATCCGCGGAAACCACGATACCGTGCGCACCGGTAACCGAAAGATCATCGGTAAGGGAGGCCATGTCCACATCTACATCCGCACGACGCAAATAATCCACCGGGGTCAAGGCTTCTATTTCTTCGAACCCTTCGGCCAACAACAGTAAAATCTTTTTCATGCTTTCTTCTCCCTTCTTCCGTCGGTAACGACAACCAATGAGCGTAAGCTCGCCTTCCATCGCACCGTTTATTTGGCACGCACCATATCTTCAAGACATGGTACGAATCATACATTTTTCTATTACCCATTCTTCTTCCTTTCGTCCCACGGACGTTGGGTTTTACAATTCCGAGAGGGCGGTCTATACTGTAGCTGATGTAAAAAAGAGCAGGAGAGGCGAATGAAAAATCTGGGATATTATAACGGACAGGTGGATTTAATTGAAAACATTTTTATCCCCATGAATGACCGCGTGTGCTGGTTCGGGGATGGCGTATATGATGCCGGGCCGTGCCGCAATCAGCACATTTTTGCCTTGACGGAACATGTGGATCGCTTTTATCGCAATGCCGAAGCACTCAACATTCAAATGCCCATGGAGAAGGATGCCTTTTCTTCCCTATTATGTGATTTGGTGAAAAAACTCGACGATGATGATCTCTTCGTCTACTACCAGGTCACCCGTGGAACGGCGGAGCGCAATCATACGTATGTTCCCGGAAAAGGTAATCTGTGGATCATGATTAAACCGCAAAAAGTCAACGACGGGACAACGCCCATTTCACTCATCACCTGCGAAGATACGCGTTTTTTTCACTGCAACATCAAGACCTTAAACCTGATTCCTTCGGTTATGGCGGCGCAAAAAGCGAAAGAAGCCGGCTGTCATGAAGCGGTCTTTTATCGTCCGGGTGGACGCGTCACCGAATGTTCCCATAGCAACGTGCATATTCTACGGGATGGCGTACTCTACACCGCGCCCACCGATTGTCTGATTCTTCCGGGCATTGCACGTCATCATCTTTTGTTGGCCTGCGAACGCCTGCATATTCCGTATCGTGAAGAAGCTTTTTCGCTGGAAGAGCTGGCTTCTGCGGATGAAATTCTCGTCACCAGTTCCAGCAATCTCTGCCTGCGTGCCGATCACCTGGACGGCAAGGCTGTCGGCGGAAAGGATTTTGCCCGCTATGAGCAGCTGCGTGAATCCGTTATCACCGAATTTATCACCGAAACCGAACGCCCCTGATGGGATAAAGGAGAAATAATGTTTGATGTACTCATTATCGGCGGCGGAATTGTCGGCTGTTCGATCGGAAGACAACTCTCCCGATATGCCTGCCGTGTCGGTCTGTTGGAAAAGAACACCGAAGTCGGGCAGGAAACCACGAAAGCCAACTCGGCCATCGCGCATGGCGGATTTGATTGCATTCCGGGGACAAAAAAGGCGGCCATGAATGTGCGTGGCAACCACCTGATGACGAAACTGAGTGAAGAATTGGGGTTTGCCTATCATCAAGTGGGCTCGCTGGTTCTGGCCTTTGATGACGAGGATATTGCTCAGTTGCACGTTTTGTTGGAGCGGGGAAAAGCAAATGGCGTGACTCCGCTCTCCCTGCTGGATCCGCCGGAAATTTTTGCGCTGGAGCCGCGTGTTGCAAAGAACGTAAAAAAAGCGCTCTACTGTCCGACGTCCGGCGTCGTAGATCCCTTTAATTTTACCTATGGCATGATCGAAAACGCCATCGAAAACGGCTTATCACTTTTCACCGAAACAGAAGTTTTCGGCATGGAACGTTGTGGTGATCACCTTTTGGTGCATACGGAGCACGGAGATATGGAGACGCGCTTCGTTGTCAATGCTGCCGGGCTCGGAGCCGGGCGAATCGCCGCCATGGCTGGCGATAAGGAAATCCGTCTACGTCCGACCAAAGGGGTCTATCGCCTGTTGGATAAAACCAACGATGAATGTATTCATACCGTTCTTTTTCAAACGCCGACGGAAAAGGGTAAAGGTGTATTGGTTGCGCCGACTTATGATGGCAGCACGCTCGTGGGGCCCACTGCAGACGCGGTGAGCGATGAACACGATACTACGGTAAACGACGATGATTTGCGTCATGTCGATGTCCTTGCCCGCAAATCGGTACCGGATCTGGCGCTCGGACAAACGATTCGCGCCTTTACCGGCGTGCGCGCCAAACCCGAAAGCGGTGATTTTCATCTCTATGCCTCAAAACACATGCCGGGTGTCATCCATGCGGCAGGAATTGAATCGCCGGGATTGGTTTCGGCTCCCGCCATTGCGGAAGAAGTGGATCGTCTGTTGCATGATAATGGCTTTTCCGCTGCGCAAAAAACGGATTTTCAGCCGTATCGTAAAGCCTTTGTGCGCATGGCGCAACTCAACGCGGAGGAAAAAGCGGAACAAATCGCGAAAAACCCCTTATACGGCAACATTATCTGTCGATGTGAAACCGTCTCCGAAGGGGAGATTGTGGAGGCCATCCACCGTCCGGGCGGAGCGCGGACGCTGGACGGCGTGAAACGCCGTATTCGCGCCGGCATGGGGCGTTGCCAGGGCGGTTTCTGTGCACCGCGTGTCATCGCCATCTTAGCGCGTGAGCTTGGTGTGGATCCGACCACGCTGCTGAAGGAAAGTCGCGGATCGAAGTTGCTCGTCGGACATCTGAAAGACGGGCAGGCCGATGTGACGCGACCGGACGTCGGCCGCCGGAATGACGACACGCTCGATGCGACACTTGATAACAGCACTCACCCTGAAACAGAACAGGATGGTTTGCATGAAGACCATTGATCTTGTCATTATCGGCGGAGGTCCTGCCGGACTTGCCGCCGCCATTGAAGCGAAAAAAAACGGTGTCGATTCCCTACTCATTATTGAACGCGACCGGGAACTGGGCGGCATCCTCAATCAGTGTATCCACAGCGGATTCGGCGTGCAGGAGTTCAAAGAAGAACTGACCGGACCCGAATATGCCAAACGCTTTGTCGATCAGGTGAATGCCATGGCGATTCCCTATGTATTGCAGACCATGGTGGTCGAGATCACGCCCGATAAGCAGATTGTCGCCATGAATTCCTCCGGTGTGATAACCATCCAAGCGAAGGCCATTGTGCTCGCCATGGGTTGTCGTGAACGCAGTGCCGGCTCTGTCGCGCTCGGAGGCTACCGTCCGGCGGGCGTCTACACGGCAGGAACCGCGCAGCGCCTTATGAACATGGAAGGACTCATGGTCGGAAAAGAAGTGGTTATCTATGGATCCGGCGATATTGGGCTCATCATGGCGCGTCGTTTGACGCTTGAAGGGGCGCATGTTCCCTGCGTTGTGGAAATTGCTCCGGAATCGAGCGGCCTCCCCCGCAACATCGCCCAGTGTCTTAACGATTATGATATTCCGCTTTACCTGCACCATAAAATTAAGGCCGTGCACGGAAAAGAACGGGTTCATGGAGTGACCATTTGTGCTGTAGACGACAAATGGCAGGAAATCCCCGGCACGGAACGAGACGTTCCCTGTGATACGCTCCTGCTTTCCATCGGCCTGATTCCTGAAAATGAGTTGTCACGTCAGGCACAAATTGCTCTGCATCCGCGCACAAAAGGTCCGGAAGTTTCTTCGCATATGGAAACCACCGTTCCCGGCATTTTTGCCTGCGGAAATGTGTTGCACGTACACGATATCGTAGATTACGTGACGCAGGAAAGCCGCAATGCCGGAAAAAATGCGGCCGAATATATTCTCCACGGATCGTTTCCTCCTGCTACGCTGGCGACTTCTGCAGGCGAAGGTATTTCCTATCTCTTGCCTTCCCGCATCGACCCTGAAACAAAGGACGCTGTACGTCTCTTTTTCCGTCCCATGCGACGTATGCGAAACGTCGTGCTTTCGCTTTATAGCGGCGATATGCTGCTTGCAACCTACAAGCGAAACGTGCTCGTTCCTTCTGAAATGGCTCATGTGGACGTCACCTTTGAACAGCGCGCACAGGCCGTTTCCCCATTGCGGCTTATCGCCAAGGAGGAGTCATGACAAAACGAGAAATGGTCTGCATTGTCTGCCCCATGGGTTGTACGCTGACGATCGAGCAAAAAAATGAAGTGCTCCTCGTGACGGGCAATCGCTGCCCACGCGGGGAACAATATGCCAAACAGGAATTGACCGCCCCTCTGCGCAATATCGCGTCAACCGTACGTGTACATAACGGCGTTTTGCCGGTGGTGCCGGTCAAAACCGATCGGGAAATTCCCAAAGAGAAGATTTTCGCTGCCATGGCGCTGATCAATGCGGTCGAAGTCGAGGCTCCTGTCCGTTGCGGAGAATGCATTATCCCCCATCTCTTCGGCACGGAGGCGAACATTGTAGCGACGCGCGATTTAGCGGCCTGCGATTCGGCCGACAACGAGACGTCGACAAAATAATACGTTTCCTCTGAACCATACGGGGTGTCCTGTGTTCAACAAACGTTACAATCAGTGAATTGGAAAGAAGGTCCTATGCAACCCAAGCAGTATTCGGTCGAAAGCGCCTGTCATCAGCCGCTTGACGTCCTTTATTATGCCCATGAACCTGATGCCGTCGGCAATGTGCCGTGCGCATTGGTTCAGCTCTTGCACGGCATGCAAGAACATAAGGAACGGTATCACGAATTTGCCGAATTTTTATTCGATCAGGGCTATGATGTGTTGATCCACGACCATCTTGGCCATGGAAAAAGCGTCAGCCGCCCGCATCCCCTTGGCGACATGGTTTCCGTCGACACAGTGCTGAAAGATATTGATTTGGTCCGTCAAAGTGTCCCCGTGCATGAACAGACCATCTGTTTCGGGCACAGCATGGGTTCTTTTTTAGCGCGCATTTATGCCTCGCTTTACGATGTGGACTTGTTGATTGCCTGTGGAACCGGCCAAACGCCTTCGTTCCTGGCCCATTTTCTTAAACTGATCTTGCTCACCCAGCCCTCCGGCAAACCGCTTCACAAACTGCAAAAACTCGTTACTGGTCCCTTCAGCAAGCGCGGTGATCCCCCAACGGCCTGGCTCTCCGTAAATGAGGAAAATCAACGACGCTACCGTGAAGACCCCCTTTGCGGTCAGCCCTTTACGAAGGAAGGCTATGAGACCCTGATGGATATTGTCCTGCGTCTGAACCATGCAGAGACCTATCGCAACTGCAGTGCCGATCGTATTTTGCTCATCGCCGGAGAAAAAGACCCGGTCGGCAAGTATACGAAGGGTGTCCGTCAGGCGGAAGAGCGCTACCGTGCTGCAGGAAAAAATGTGCGAAGTATTTTTTATCCCAACATGGCGCATGAAATTTTGCAGGAGACGGATCGACAAAAGGTGTATCAGGATGTATTGCAGTTTCTGCGTGATGAGCAATGAATGTTTCAGGATGTATTGAAATTTCTGCGTGATGGGCAATGAGGTTGCCAAGATAAACAAAATGCTAAGAACAAGGCCACATAACAGAACGTTAAGCGACCACGTAGCAAAACGTGAAGAATAAAAGCATATGAGGAGATCAATATGGAGAAAACACAAGTAGAGCTTAATCGCGGTTTGGCACAGATGCTTAAAGGCGGTGTCATTATGGACGTTACCACGCCGGAACAGGCGAAGATTGCTGAGGAAGCCGGTGCCTGTGCGGTCATGGCGCTGGAGCGCATTCCGGCGGATATTCGCGCAGCCGGCGGCGTGTCCCGCATGAGCGATCCCAAGATGATTCGCGGCATTCAACAGGCTGTCAGCATTCCGGTGATGGCGAAGTGCCGTATCGGCCACTTTGTCGAGGCACAGGTTCTTCAGGCCATCGACATCGACTTTATTGATGAGTCCGAGGTTCTTTCTCCGGCGGATGATGTCTACCACATTGATAAAACCGCATTCAAAGCACCGTTCGTCTGCGGCGCGCGTGACCTCGGAGAAGCGCTTCGTCGCATCAGCGAAGGCGCTTCCATGATTCGCACGAAAGGCGAGCCGGGAACGGGCGACGTCGTTCAGGCCGTACGCCATTTGCGCAAGGTAAATGCCCAGATTCGGCAGCTTTCCTCCATGCGGGAGGATGAGCTTTTTGAAGCGGCGAAGGCTATGCAGGTTCCCTACGATTTGGTGCGCTACGTCCATGACCACGGCAAGCTTCCGGTCGTCAACTTTGCCGCCGGCGGCGTCGCCACCCCGGCCGACGCTGCGCTCATGATGCAGCTTGGCGCGGAAGGCGTCTTCGTCGGTTCCGGCATTTTCAAGTCCGGCAATCCCGCCAAACGCGCTTCCGCCATCGTGCAGGCCGTGACCAACTTCACCGATGCGAAATTGATCGCTGAAATTTCAGAAGACCTGGGCGAAGCCATGGTCGGCATCAATGCCGGCGAAATTGCCATCATTATGGAAGAACGAGGCCAATAATGCCCATCGGCGTTCTGGCGCTCCAAGGCGCCTTTATCGAACACGAAAAAATGCTTCGTCATCTCGGTGCCGATGTACGTGAAGTCCGTCAACGTTCCGACCTCGATGGTCTCAACGGCATCGTCCTTCCCGGCGGCGAAAGCACGGTTCAGGGACGTCTATTGCGAAAGCTCCATATGCTTGAGCCCTTGCGCGATCGTATTCAAAACGGAATGCCTGTGCTCGCGACTTGCGCCGGACTGATCCTTCTGGCCCAACACCTTGACGGCGATGAAACAACCCATCTGGCGACACTTCCCGTCACCGTTCGGCGTAATGCGTACGGAAGACAGCTCGCCAGTTTTGCCACCACCGCAAACGTGGGCAACCTCACCGACTTTCCCCTCGTCTTCATTCGCGCGCCGTATATCGCGGCGGTGGATGGAAATGGTGGTGTGGCGGCTGATGAGGTGAGCGGCAGTGGCGGCGGCACGCCGGAGGTTGTGGTGAGCGGAAGTCGTGGCGGTGCGCCGGTGGATGTGGTGAACGGAGGTCGTGGCGGCCCGCCGGTGGTTGAAGTACTTTGTACCATCTCGGATCGCATCGTCGCTGTGCGCTACGGCGCCCAGATCGGTCTTGCCTTCCATCCGGAGCTGACTGAGGATGCACGTCTGCATGAGGCATTTTTGGAAACGGTTAAGCAAGGAAATAGCAACCTCTGAAACAGAGGTTGCTATTTCCTCTATTTCAGAGGTGCCAGCCTGTAGCGGTAGTTGCGTCGCCTTCACTATAGCGGCGATTGTTCCGCTTCCGCAATTTAACGATGCCAGAAGGTGACGGCCGAAGGCCGGCGATTGTTCCGCCTTCGCAATTTAGCGGTGACAGAAGGTGCCGGCCGAAGGCCGGCGATTTGAAAACGCCGCCGAAGGCGGCTTTCCTTCTGTGACTGCGCCGCCAACAGCATTCCAGCGGCGCTCCTTCTGAGGGAAACGGACCCTGGTATTAACACAAAATATACCTTTAGTCAGGGATGCCGACCCTGATAACATTTCGTTTTAACCATTCGTCAGGGGGGACGTCCCTGATATCTTCTTAATTTCGCAATTGATCAGGAGATGTTTGGCCCTGGCATTTACGAAAATCTATTCTGCGTCAGGGGCATGGGCCCTGATAACACCTTCATTTTGCAATTCGTCAGGGGCTGTTAGGCCCTGACATTTACGCGAACTTGCCATTCGTCAGGGATACCAGCCCTGATAACTTCTCAGTTTAACCATTTGTCAGGGGCGCCGACCCTGATAACTTCTCGTTTTAACCATTCGTCAGGGGCGGCGTCCCTGATAACGTCTTAATTTATCAATTCATCAGGGGCCGTTGGATCCTGATATTCACACCAATTTTCTCTTCGTCAGGGACGCCAGCCCTGATAACATCTCAATTTAGCAATTCATCAGGGATCGTTGGGCCCTCGCATTTATACGAATTTACTCTTTCTCAGGGACACGGACCCTGGTAACTTTTCCTTTCATGCTTTCGTCAGGGGCGCGCATGTAGTATATGAACCAAAATCACGCCGCCATTGCAATGCTAAGCGGCGCTCCGTCTTCAAACGCGCCGCCATCCGAATTTCCAGCGGCGCTCCGCTAGTCCCTGCCCGAAAAGCGCCTTCGCCCTCCGAAGTTCACTCCGCACTTCGCCCGATCTCCAAGCATTAAAAAAGCGACGGATGCGCTTACTTCGCTCCGTCGCCTCCATACGGCCACAGGCCGGTCAAGACTTCCACTCCACACCAACCACAAAGCCGCCCCGTTCGCGAGCCGCCTCTTCGACGAGTCCCCACCACAAAGGTAAAAAGCTGACGAAAGGACGAGGAGAAGCGAGCGGCGAGCGGATGGGGTGGCTTTGCCTGGCGAAGAGAAGCGCGCGGCGAGCAGACGGGGCCGCTTTGCCTGACGGGACGGCTTTTCCTGACGAGGAGAAGCGATCGGCAAGCGAACGGTGTGGCTTTGCCTGAGCGAGGAAAAACATGCGACAAACAGCCGTGCAGATTTATGAACAATCCTGCGGAAGCTTATTTCTTCCGAATCAAAATCGCCTTCGGTGCCAAGGAATTTTCGCGTTTTTCACATTCCTTGCTGAACACCATGCGATCCTGCGCTTCGAAAAGATTCTCAGAAAGAGAACCGCCCGTAATGAACGTCGTCTTGCCATTTTGCACGAGTTTTGCCAAACGATACTCCCCACCGAAATCCCCTTCAATAGGAGAAGACACGAACGATGAGAAAACGTAGATTTCCAGATAATCCTCATCCAGAAAGTCTTCATATGGCGTATCGGATCCCTCTACCACAAATGGAATCGGCGAACCGATATTTTCTCGATCCATGTAGGAGCTGAATTGCTGCGATGTACGGAAATTCTGCACCACCGAATCGCGATAAAGATCATAAGGATGCAACAACACACCATCTTTATCAATCGGGGCCTTGTCCACGGCATGAGAAAGCGAAGGATCCATGCGAATATTGAGCGGCTGTAGAGCATTTTCTCCCGTAAAACGCTCACCAATCTTAGCACGCGAAAAACCGCTGTAGACCGCTTCATCCGAAGCCTGCACCACATAAAGGCTCAACAGATCCTCCACGGCGCTTCCGCGCAAAATGACATTGATGTTTTCCAGCTTCGGTGCCTTCACCGCAGCGGCACGCGCTTCCGTATCGGCCAACTGTGTCTTCACGACGTCACGCATCTGCTCCACATCAAGAAGGCCGAAGGTATAATCATTAAAGATTTCCACACTCTCCGTCGCTCCCTTGGCATCCGTCACCAGCTCAAAAACGAAGCGATGCACCGGATACGTCACTTCCGTCCCGGTAGACGTCAGCACATGGCGCGTTCCGTCCACAGCAAAAAGCTCCACAGAATTAACCTGCGACGACATGCCGTAGTCCGCAAACAGTGCCTCATAAAGCGCATCATACTGCGTTTTCAGCGTCTCCGTGTTGGAAGGAGACGCCGTATCGGACGACATACTGGACACCGTGTCGGACGCCATGGACGACGTAGATGCCGTGGTTCCCGTATCAGACGGTGTCGACGTCGAAGAAGGCGCTTTCGCCCGTACATCATTGGTTGCCATCGGATACCACTTGTTTTTCACAAAACACGCGGAGACGATGGCATTATCGATACGTGCCTCGATCTCCTCTGCGGAGTCCCCTGCAGAAAGCAGCGCCTCTCCCTTGCCTTTATAGCGTTCGACGCCGTCTTCACCCGCTTCTTCAAAATCAACAAAGACCTCTACCGTCGTTTCGGTGGTCTCGCAAAGGCGGTTCTGGTCCAGCTTGTTTTTCACAAAGAACAGTTCTGTCGAAGCCAGGTTCTCCTCCGTGACAATCCAGCCGGCAAGCTCTTTTTTCTTCAATATATTCAAAATCGTTTCCCGCATACGACTCTCCTAACTCAGTTTTCCGCGCGCTTTAATATAGGCGCCGCCGGTGGACGTCTTGACCCATTCCTTCCAGCCTTTTCCGCAATATCCCGTGCCGGACATCTCCACCTTCGGCGAAACCATGGAAATGGACTTCAATAGATCCGGCACATAGCCCGTCAGATACACCGGACTGACGATTTTACCGGTCAGCTTGCCGTCCTTAATTTCACGTGCCTTTGCGGCCACACACTGGATGCCCCAGTTCTTCGGATCCTCCATACCGGAATGCATTCCTTCCAACAGATAGCCGTGCGAAATCGACGCAATCATCTCCTCAAGGGAATCCGTCCCACCTTCAAAGAAGGTGTTGGTCATGCGTGTGTACGCCTTACGCTTATAGCTCTCACGCTTGCCGTTTCCCGTCGGTTCCACGCCCAATTGAAGGGCCGAAAGCGCATCACACATTCCTCGCTTGAAAATGCCATGGTCAATAATCACCGTATCGTTAGCGAGGCTTCCCTCATCATCAAAAGCGTAACTGGATACCTCATCAATCGCGCTTGCGCCATCATGCATGACCACGACATCCGAGGCAACACGCTTATTTAGGTACTCTTCTCCCTTCGCACGGTGCTTCACGAACATATCCATTTCCGTTCCGTGACCGAAGGCTTCATGCGCAATGAGCCCGGTAAAGTCCGGCTCGCACACAATATCATACTCGCCCGGCTCCACACGCTCCGCAGAAAGAAGCTCCACCGCACGCGCACAGACTCCGGGAACTTCCGCTTCCACTTCATCCAAAAGCTCTGATCCCCCCAGAAGAGAAAGCCCCTTATATTCAAACTTTCGTTTTTCGCCATCCGTCGCCAGCGCAACGATGGTCGCATTGGCATAGGCATACGATTGGTAGAGGTCGCGATTGGGCGAAAGAAAAATCTTATTCACCTGTGTCACAGAATGCGTCATCTGTAGGAATGACACCTCTTCACATTTTCCGATGTTGGCATCATGAATAGCCTGCAGGCGTGCCAAAATTTCGCCGGGATCATCGTTTTGAGGTAAGCACTTCGCCTCCCCCAGATGGTAGACCGTTGCCGGTTCGTCGCTTGGCGCTTTGGCATAAGGCAGAATCCCCTTGGCCCGGAAGCGCTCCCGATCCTTTTTCGCAATCTCACGCACGCGATCAACGACATAGGAAACGTCCACCACGTTAAAGGAATATTCGCTTATGCCCGTATCCTGAAATACGCGCACGACGAAACCGCGTTCCTGATCCATCGACGGCTCAATGGCGGATTTTGTCGTACTCACCTTATACATTTTTCCATCCACATCCGTCCCCAAGACGGAAACATAGGCGAATTCCTTCGCCAAGATGGCAACCATTTCCTTCAGCTTGTCCTTTTGAGCAAGCAAATAAGAAGATGCCTGTAATTTCATAAAACCTCCTGTTTCATACAATCAAGTCGTCCATTATCCGACGTCAACTAAGCGAAAGGCGAAAGAGATTGAATGGCGGCTTTCCGGTTGCTTTTGATGAAGGCCGCAAAGGCGCCCAACAATTCATTTCGTTTGTCATCCGGCAACTTTACCAATCCCGACAAGACCATATGGGCACTTTTCAACCGTTCTTCATGCAATTCGGTAAAGGTCTCCGATCCGGTCATTTCCAGAACGGAAAACACCGTATCAATGATGGACGCACGACTTTCCTCGTCCACCGTATCCAGCCAGTTTCCCAGAGCCGCCTGAACAAATAAGCTGAACGGCGTCAGCTTCGTTTCTGCAAACTCCGTGCCTTCTACGATCCAAGTCAGTGCATCATGCTGGAAGATACCCTGCGCAGTGCTCTTTATCACCTTATGCTCGCCCTGATTAAACAATAGCTGCCCGATGATGGACGAATCCGGCACAATATTGCTCATGCGGGGGCGAATCTTTTGATATTCAGGTGAGAAAATGATCTTCTCGTGCATTCCCGGGCCGTCGTTGTTGTAGACGACCGTGATGCGATCCTGTATTTCCGGTCGACAGAAAATCGATGCGTACATTGCAAAATAGCCGCCTTTGGAATGCCCACCGACGATAAAATCGCCTGGATGCTCGCCGCCCAGGCGATCCAGATAGGCAACTGCCTCCTTTGAGCCCCCGGTTTCCTCAAGATAGCTCATCAACAGACTTTCCTTCCAGCCGGTAAACGAGGCATCCGTACCGCGATAGGCGACATACCAGGAATCCTCAGACAGATGAAAAACCAGCGCCGAAAACTGCATGGTATCCTCATCGTCCACCTCGTTCACATAGTGGGAAAGAAGCATATCACGAAATCGTTCGCCCTTTGCCATTTCGCGCATAAGCAGTGGCGCACGATCACAGAACTTCGCCTTCTTATCGATCTCCTCGGCATCATGCGTCGCAAAAAAACGTCGTGAAACCTCTGCAAGAGGCAAACCGTTTCGATTTTCTTCTTCGTTATGAAAAATGCCGTCAAAATCGATATAGGCCAATTCCGCCAAAACGGTGTTGTCCACATCGTGAAACGGAAGTGCTGAAAACGGCACATCCTTCTGTTCTTTTATATAGTCTTCAATGGTCATCGATTCCCCGTTTCCGCTTCCCGTACACGAAATGCTACGCCCAGATGCCGGGCAATACCCCGGCAAATCGCAATTTCCTCTTCCGAAAGACTGAAGCCAACGACGGAAAAAACCACCTCAGGAACGACTTTTTTTGCCCGGAAGGCATAGTCCAAAATGGCATCAAAGGCACGCTCGCCGAATTGCGGATGGCACAGTTCCGCATAGCTTTTGGCATTTGAGGCATTCAAGCTGATGGATACCGTATCGATGAGTCCCTTCAAGTCGCCCGTCGTATCTCGCCCATATAGTAAGTCCGCCAGACCGTTCGTATTGATGCGAATGGGCAAATCGGATCGTTTTTCCTTAGCATAGCGTGCCACCGAAAGAAGCACGTCAAGGCGTTCCGTCGGCTCACCATAACCGCAGAAAACCAGTTCACGGCATGCCGAAAGGTCGCGCTTTGCAAGCATCGTCTTCACTTCCTCTTCCGTGGGCTCCCGTTTCAGCCATAACGAATCTGCATCCCCCACCCCGTCCATCTGTTCCCGCACACAAAAGGAACAGCGACAAGGACATTTATTTGTCAAATTAACGTAGAGGCCGTCGCCATAGTCATAAAGCACGGTTCCAATGGATTCCATGATCATTCCTTTCTACGATAAACATTGCACATTTCCAATTTCCGGCAAGCGAACAACATGAGAAAGCCGTAACGCATTGCTTAGTACATGCCCATGCGTTTTTCCACCCACAACACAAAACGGTGAGGAAGAAGTTTGCTCACGACGTGAATGCATTTTGCCATACCGCTAGAGAGGGAAATCTCCTTTCCCTTTTCTGCACGACGAATCGCTGTCTGTACCACTGTTTGCGCCTGTTCCACCCCAATTTTTTTAATTGCCGACACGCCTTTTGCTGAGCCCGCATGATCGAAAAATTCCGTCTCCACGGGGTTCGGACATACCGCTGTTACCGTAATATGCTGCGGTTTCAGCTCCCGGTGCAGCGCACGCGAATAACTGAGAACAAAGGATTTTGTCGCGGCATAGACGGCAAACGTCGGTTGGGGCAAAAAAGCGGCGACTGACGCCAGCTGAAAAATGTGCCCGCCCCGCTGCATATACGGCAGGCAAAGAGAGGTCATCCGCGAAAGTGCATCGACATTAAGCGCAATCATCGCCGCATTTTCCTCCTCGCCGAGCGCTTCCACGCTTCCTATTTTACCAAATCCGGCGGAATTCACCAGCGTGGCGATCTGCACCGATTCGTTCTTCAGCGCGGATCGAATTGTCTCCAAAAATGCGGGATCGGTGAGATCCCCGGCAAATATCCGTGCCGGCGTTGTTAAGGTGCCGGCGAGCGCTTCCAAGCGCTCCTTGCGCCGGGCAATAAGCCAAAATGAATCAACGCGTTCGGCGGCATCCAATTGTGTCGCAAATTCCCATCCCAACCCGGACGAGGCGCCGGTAATAATCGCTATGGTTTGCACAATCCCGCTCCTTTCATTTTTACTGTCCTTTGTTTATGTTGCTTGCACTTGTTGTCGTCACGGTTCTCGATGATCACCGTATTTTTTCTTTTCGTTCTCCGCCCGTCCACAGGCGATGATAGGTTCCCTGATTTGCCAACAGTTCTTCGTGCGTTCCCTGTTCTTCGATGCCTTCCTTCCCCAAAACAACGATGCGATCCGCGTGTTGAATCGTAGTCAGCCGGTGGGCAATGGTAAGCGTCGTTCGCCCGGAAGACAGATCCTCGAGGCTCTTTTCAATGAGCATTTCACTTTCGTTGTCCAATGCGCTTGTCGCCTCATCCAGAAGAAGAATCGGCGGATTTTTAAGAAACACGCGCGCGATGGCGATGCGCTGCTTTTGACCGCCGGAAAGCTTAACGCCCCGCTCGCCGACATAGGTGTCATAACCGTGAGGAAGATCCGCAATAAAGGCATGTGCCCCGGCAAGCTCCGCTGCATGTTCAATCTCCTCCTCCGTAGCACCGGGACGCCCGTAGGCAATGTTCTCCGCCACCGTACCCGAAAAGAGATACACATCTTGCTGAACAATGCCGATATTTTGTCGAAGGCTTTTGAGCTGCAACGTCTTCACGTCCTGTCCGTCAATTTTTACACTGCCCGATGTCGTATCATAAAAACGGGGGATCAGCGAAGACAGGGTAGTTTTTCCTCCGCCGCTCTCTCCCACCAATGCAAGATTTTCGCCGGAGTGAATCGTCAGGCAAAGATCATGCAGCACACGGTTGTTTTCATCCGGATAGGCAAAGGTCACATGATCGAAGACGATCTCTCCGCCCTTTACTACGAGCGGCTTGGCATCCGGCGCATCCACAATATCCGCCGGGGTGTCCATCAATTCAAAGAAACGCTCGATGCCGGTAAGCCCCATGGAAAACTGCTCGGCAAATTCCACAATGCGACGAATGGTCGCTATGAGCGTCGTCACATAGAGTACATAGGCGACAAGATCCCCCGGTGTAATTTTGCCCTTCACCAGGAAGAGCCCGCCTGCCGCAATCGTTATGGTATACATCAAACCGTCGAAGAGACGTGTGGACATATTGAAATTCGCCATGGCACGATAGCGCTCTTTTTTGATTTCCTTCATGCGGTGGTTGCCCTCGGCAAACTTTTCCAGCTCAATGTCTTCGGACGTAAAGGCCTTCACGACACGCTGTCCCAGCAACGAATCCTCAATACGAGCGTTCAGATTACCAATTTCCACACGCTGCGATTTCGTTGCTGCCCGAAAGCGATGGTTCAGGCGAATGGAAACAAAAAGCATCAACGGCATACAGGCGAAAATCAGCACCGTCAAGGCCAATGAGGAGAACGATAAAATGATGAACGATAAAATAATTTTTATCGCCGCAATAAAAAACTCTTCCGGGCAATGGTGCGCAAATTCCGTCACATCAAAGAGATCCGAAGTGATGCGACCCATAATATGTCCGATTTTCGTGTTGGAATAGTAGGAGTCACTGAGCGTTTCCAGCTTGCGAAACGCATCCATGCGCATATCCGTTTCGATGTAAACACCCATGATGTGTCCCTGTGAACACATATAATAATACGCGGCTGCATCAATCAGGCGCAAAATAATGTAAATCAAGGTCAGCTTACCAATCCAGCCGACACTCATAGTCTCGGGGTGCATCATCGCCGTGTTGGTTAAACTGGACATGATGCGTGGCAACACAATATCGCAAATCGTCGTTAGTGCAGCGCAAAATAAATCCAAAATCAATAAGCTGCGATAACGCAGCAAATACGGCAAAAACCGGCGCAATAATTCGCCGGTGCTATATGTCTTTGTGATGGTTTGGGCGCCATTATGCTGCTTTCCATTCGCATTCTGTTCTTTCTTTACTGTAGCGCCCTGCATGGACTTGGGCATGTGCCCTCCTCTCGTTTTTGTTTTCATGTATTTACTGGTCTTCAGGCCAACCGTAGAGCCTTCTCTGCGTTTTTTCTATCGTTTCCGCCATCTCCTCGCCCCGTAAATCCGAGAGACGAGCGAGCGTTTCCGAGAGACTGTTTTTCACTTCCTCGGCAAAGGTACTCGCAACGGATCGGTGTTCCTCCTGCTGCGACAATTGATTTTTCCTGCTTATCGGATTAACGTTGTTTATCGTATTTACCCGCTCGGCGCCATCTTCTGACGACCTCGTGGAGGTGTTTTGTTCCACCGATACCGGCTTTTCCGGCAAATCCGTCTCCAGCAACAGCCGATCCGCCGGTATCTGCTTAACATAGGCACGCCCACGCTTCGTCCGGAGCATCGCCGGATGCACTGAAAGCAGTCCGCCCAAGCGGATAAGGCGCGTCAACTCATCGCTTGTTCCGGCAAAACGATGGACAATAGGAACCACATTGGGCAAAACCAGTTTTTCTTCTTCATAGAGATCCAGAAGAGGCGTCAGCGCGCGCACGGCATGAAGAGAAAATACATACGGCGTATCTGATTCCGCCACCCGCTCCCGAACCAGCTGAAAGATTCGTCGCAGTACCGCCTGCTGCTCCTGGACTGACGCCTGCAGCAGTCGTTTTTCACTGAAATCGAGACCGACTTCGCCGATAAAATGCGTTCCGGATAAAGCCTCTGCAAAAAAAGCCAATTCCCGACGGTTCTTCTCCGGCGTATCCACCCACCAAGGATGAAAGCCTAAGGACAAAATCGGCCAACTTTTTGCATCGTGGTCTGCTTTTGTCGTATGTTCTTTTTCTTTGATCAACGCCAAAAAATCGGAAGGAAGAACCGTTTGGGCAACCAGACGAATATGTGCTTTGTCGAGAATTCTTATGGCTTCCCCACGACAATCCGGAGGTAAAAAGTCCCAGTGCGCATGCGTGTCGAAAAGATAAGGCACCGTCAGCACATCTCCCTTTAGTCGCTTTTCTGTCGAAGGCCCTTCTATTGCCCGCTCTTCTACGGGCTGCTTCTCTATGATCTTCTCTTTCAGCGTTCCGTCGTTCGGCGTCAGCTCTTTCAGCATTCCCTCTATTAGCGTTCCCTCTTCTGAAAGTTTCTTTCTTGGTGGCTTTGGCATCTCCTCCAGGCCAGCCAGTCGGCAAATCACCTTTCCGGCCATCATTTGTCCCATAATAGGCGGCATATAGCTCATAGATCCTAACGTCTCCGCCTTGGCAGGCCGTGTTCCGGTTTTCATCACAGATGCCGTACGCAGGGATTGCGGACTGAACGGTGGCTCAGTGGAAAAAATCACCTCCAGTTGAGAAATGCCGCGTTTTCGACATTCTCGACGCATCACCTTCGAAAGGGGACAGTTATATGTTTTCTCCACAGGAGAAAAGCGAAGTGCCATGGGATCACGTTTGTTCGCAGCGCCCATGGCCGAAAGCAGTGGAATCTGACGGTATGCACACCATTCCGCAATTTCGAGTTTCTGCGAAACCGTATCAATGCAATCCAAGACCACGTCTGGCTTGGCAAAAGAATCCAACACATCCGCCGTGTTCTCACGCGTTAAAAACTGTTTTCGCGCATCGACGTCACAATCCGGATTGATGGCCAACACCATTTCCCGCATAACTTCCATTTTTGCTCGTCCCAAAGTTGAGGTGAATGCAATCGCCTGACGATTGATATTACTCTCTTCCACGACGTCTCCATCCAGCAAAGCCAAATGACCTATGCCACCGCGTGCCAACGCCTCCACACAGGATGATCCCACACCGCCGAGTCCGAGAACCAGCACACGAGAAAGATTCAGTTTTTGTATGCCTGTTTCTTGTAATAACAGCGCCAGACGTTGCAGGCGCTGCGGGATGTTCGAATTTGTCATGTTTCCTCTTGATTATGGTTGATCTGATTTTCGAGCGTAAGCAATGGTGCAAAGAACGCGCCGCCATCGCCGTTTTCAGCGGCGCTCCGCCTCGACCGCGTCGCCAGCGCTATTTCCAGCGGCGCTCCGCCTTGACTGCGCCGCCAGCGCCATTTCCAGCGGCGCTCCGCCTATACGACCCTGGCTGACTGCTTTTTTTGCCGTTTGACAGGGTCTCAGAGGGGCTTTTCGACCCTGGCTTGAGATGGATTTCGTCGTTTGCCAGGGGCGGCGACCCTGACTGGTTGACTTTTTTACCGTTTGACAGGGTCTCGCTGAGGCTTTTCGACCCTGGCTTGAGATGGATTTCGTCGTTTGCCAGGGGCGGTGACCCTTGCTAAGTGCTTTTTGGGGCGTTTGCCAGGGTCTCGCAGAGGCTGTTCGGCCCTGGCTTGAGATAGATTTCGTCGTTTGCCAGGGGCGGCGACCCTGACCGGTTGACTTTTTTTCCGTTTGACAGGGTCTAAATGAGGCTTTTCGACCCTGGCTTGAGATAGATTTCGTCGTTTGCCAGGGGCGGCGACCCTGACCGGTTGACTTTTTTTCCGTTTGACAGGGTCTAAATGAGGCTTTTCGACCCTGACGGGAGATAGATTTCGTCGTTTGCCAGGGGCGGCGACCCTGACTGATTGACTTTTTTGCCGTTTAACAGGGTTTAAAGGGAGCTTTTTGACCCTGTTAGATATTGGGTTTCATCGTTTGCCAGGGGCGGTGGCCCTGGCAAACGGAATTTTTTACTCTGAAACAGGGTCTTGCTGGCAAATTCGGTCTTGTCAAAAGAGAATTTTGGGAAATAGCCAGGGTCGCGCGTATTTTCACGCCTCAACCGCGCCGCCATCATCATTCCCAGCGGCGCTCCACCTCGATTAAGCGATCACAGGAAAACGCCAAACCCAAGCGGTGCTCCGCTCAGCGCTTCTTTCCCGGAATAATCAGCAGTAAAAGCATGGCCCCGATCACGGCCGGAACGACAGCCATGTCCGCCAGATGCGGTCCCCAGGAGCCGAATAACGCTTGTCCAATGGCCGAACCGATCAGGCCGACAAGCACATTCATCAGACAGCCGAGCTTCTTATGGTTCATGATACGTGCAGCGATCGCACCGATCAACGCACCGACAATAATGCTTGCAATCATCGGATCACCAATCCTTGCACATCGGAAACCGACTCGACGTAAAGTATTCCCGTGCCGGGACGAGTAAAGTTAAACGCTTCTTCCAGAGCGATAGTCACCCTTTCGGCCACATCCTCCGGAGCAAGAATCAGCAGTAGTTCCTTTTCCGGCTCAATTTCGATGCCAAAGAGCTTCTCCGACACCTGCGCGCCGGTGCCGCGACCGTGCAAAATCGTCCCACCCTTCGCGCCGGCTTCACGTGCCACAATCATAACGTCTTCAGCCATGCCCAAATTGACGACGACCGTAAGTTTCTTATATTGCATCGTTTCCTCCTCATGGGGAACAGGATCCATTCCTTCCGACTCATCCTTCCGCAATAGAAGGACGTCCTCTGCCTTCTCACTATCTTCGCCTTGCTGTCGTGCAGAAGCATCTAAAACGTGATCTTCCTGCTTTTTCCCACCATAAAGCCATCGTTCAATGGGAGAAAAAAAGGCAATGCCGTGATTCGGCTTGTGTAAAGCCAGCACTTCCGTCGCCTCGTTCAAAAAGGAACGAGCTTCCTGCGCAAGCAGCAACATATTCAGCAGAACCTTATCCTGTCTCTTAATGCCGAGAAATTGCAACGTGCGATTGCTCACCGTGCCTTTTCCTCGCAAAACGAGAATATCTGTGATGCCCCGCTCTTTCGCCAGCGAAAGGCATTTTTTTGCCGATGGCGGACTCAAGATAAACGTCACCATGTACGCCATTTGTCTCTTTTCCTCCATACTACTTCTCTCCCTTCGCATTCGCGTGCACCGTTTGCGCATTCGACTTTTTCTGATCTACCACGCGTTCCGTTTGCACATTCGTGTGCACCGTTTGCGCATTCGACTTTGCCTGATCTATTGCGCGTTCCGTTGAAGCATCGTGCTTCGTCTGCGCAATCTCATGTGCCTTTGACGCATTCAGTTTCGCCTGATACAAAACGCCCAAAAGTTCAATGGCCACAATGGGCACCATGGCTACCACCGCAATCATCCCAAAACCGTCAGCCACCACATCCGCCGTTGGCGTATGGGCGGCAATGCCCTGAACGAAGGCCAGCGAAAACGTCGCTGTCATCGGCCCGGACGCTACACCCCCGGCATCAATTGCCATGCCCACAAAGAGATCCGGCACAAAGAAGGATAGAAGCACAGCAAGGCCGAACCCCGGCAAGAGAAGCATCCAAAGAGAAATCTGCGGCACAAGAATCCGAAGAGCCGAGAGAAAAATCGCAGCCCCGACGGCAAGCGATAAAAAGAGGCATACTAAACTGCGCTTTACTGAACCGCCCGTGACGTCCTCCACCTGATTCGTCAAGACGTGCACTGCCGGCTCCGCCAGGACGGTCGTAATACCGAGGAAAAAAGCTACAAGAAGTGCCGGCAAAGGATTTGTTCCGGCCAAGCGCTTACCGAGCTCTGCTCCCACGTGCATAAACCCGCTGTTGACTCCCGAAAGGAAAATAACGAGGCCGAAAAAGGTCAATCCCACACCGCGTAAAATGTCCAGAATTGTACGCTTATTATGCTTGATCGCGCCGAGCTGCAACAACAAATACGTTGCCAGGATGGGCAACAACGAAAGAAATGCTTCCTTCGCCAAAAGCGGAATCTGTGCAAGATAGGCCTGCCATAGAGGCATATTTTCCGCCACGGTCTCCGGCAGTTCTCCGGAAAGTTTCCCCGGTGCAAAGAAAAGTCCGACAACCAATACACCAATAATTGCGCCGGTGGAAGAAATACCGATCACACCGAAACTGTCCGCTTCGCCGACTTTACTGTCTTTTTTCATGGAAGAAATACCGTATGCCAGGGAAAGCATGAACGGCACCGTAATCGCGCCGGTTGTCGCTCCCGAGGAATCAAAGGCGATCGCCATAAAATCCGTTGACGAAAAAAGGGAAAGCAAAAGGATCAGCCCATACGCGCCAGCAAACACATAGCGCACGCGAATGTTGTGGAGAATACGAAGCATCCCCACCGTCATCATCACACCGATGCCGATCGAAACGGCAATCACCAGAATCCAACGGTTAAACACACCGTTCGTCACCGCATCCACCTGTTTCGCCAAAATATGCAAATCTGGCTCGGCAAACGAAATAAAAAAGCCCAGAATGAGACTTGCCGTCATCACGATGGGATAACTGTTCGTATGCGTAATCGAACGGCCGGCATACTGTCCGATGGGTTCCAAGCCCTGATCAATACCAAAAAGAAAAATCGTCAACCCCAAAACCACCAGCACCGAGCCCACCAAAAAAGCGAGCAAAAGTGCCGGCGGCAATGGAGCGACCGTAAAATGAAGCACCAAAACGATGAACACAATCGGCAACACCGAGAACAGCACTTCTTTTACCTTATCCCATAGAATAGTCAACCATCTACCTCATCTTCTTTTCCCATGCAAGCTGTTCCGTATATGTCCGCTCCACGTCCACCTTTTTTCATGAACAGGCACTTTTGCCAAACGACATCGGCATCATCTGTCCGAAAAGCCCAAGCCATACACCGTTCCCAGCGCTGTTGGATAGCTCATCTCCGGATCGTCATGCGTTACCGTGCCGTCAAACCAAATCTGCACGCTCTGTCCTTTCCACTCGTCCGCCGATTTTCCTTGAATCCGGTCGAACGGGATCGGTTCGTCATTCCGATAGAAAAGAGTCTTCTTTCCGATAAACACAGCAATCGGCTTGCCTGCAGGCGAAAGCGTTTTTTGCAGATGCATAAAGTGTTCCGGCACTTCCGAAACGTCCACCAACAGCCGTATCTCGTCCGTGTCCGGCAAGACTTCCGCTTCACGTACCTTGGCGGTAAACGTAGCAACGCCATCCGGAATGGACGTAACCTCCACCTTTTCATCCACGAAGAGGATCCATTTATCGTTCTCTTTCACCGAGACGGCGGTTTCATTCCAACGCTGGTATTCCATACCCGTACCGAAGTTGGACTCACCATCCTTGGTCGGTTTCTCTTTCGTACCTACACTTGTCATGATCTTCCCGTCGGCGGTACCGCAGGTCACCCCACTGTTGACAAATCCCGTATCGCGATAGCATTTTCCGTCAATTTGCACCATGCGGGGAACGTCTTCGGAAAGATTCTCGCCGATCGGCTTACTTTCCGCACGATTCTCTTCTGTTCCGGAAGCACTTCCTTGTTTGGCAACCTCTGAAGACAGCGCATTCACGACGCTGCTGTTCTCAACCTCGTCGGAGGTTTTTCCCTCTCCATTTGGAGCAGTACAGGCGCAGAACAGGATCGCTCCCAGGAGCAAACCGGTCGTCGCCATTCGTTTTTTCTTGCTCATGCTGTCCTCCTTTCCCTTTCTTCCTTTTCTATTATAACCAATCGGGGCTGTTTCCACACAGCCCCGAACCGATTGTCCCTTCGCGCCCGGGGCAATTTCCTGTAAAAGGCGAACCGTTTACCGCTTACGCAATTGCAAACGGTATAGACCGCCCCAGCTGAACAAACTCAATACAGCAAAGATCCCGGCCTCGAAAAGTAGCAAATGACTCGTTTTCTCGGCCAGCCACGGTACAAGGCGACGAAAAGCATCCACGATATAGCTAACCAACGCATTCCCCGGACCCACTCCTCCTAAAATGGTTAGAACAGATTGGACGAGCAAGGTAATGACAAAATAGACGATGATCCAAAATAAAGCAATTTGCAGGGGTTTCATGCGATAGTATAAGAGGCCTAACAGCATCGTTACCGTAGCCATAAGAAGATAGAGCATCAAAAGGACCGAAACCATTCCCCATTTCACGCCATTTTGATAGAGAGAAAACACCATAATGTCTTTCGTGGTTCCCCCAAAAGCGTTCAATGCGATCGTGAACACAGGAACCAGAATCAGCATCAGAACAAAAGCGCCAAAGGCAAATGCGATATATCCAAGGTAGACGCCCCACGCTCTTGCCGAGGCGGAAAGGCTGTTCTGGAAGATGAAATCCATTTTTCGGTTAAATGTAAACTGACTTACCGCCATAAACATAAGCAAAATCGTTATATCCAGACCGGAAAAACTGGGTTGAAGGTTGTTGTTGAAAAAGCCGGCGAATAGGGAAAGAAAAATCCCTATACCGAACAGTCCCAGCACCACATAAAGCAGTGTCTTGCCATTTTCCCAAACAATATATTTTCCTGTCGCTTGTAGTCTCATATGATCTGTCCTCCTTTTTATTGCTGTCCATCTTTTTTGCTCGGACCAAAAAAGGATCGCTTTTGGCTCGTATTCTTTTCTACGGCGTCCGGTTTCTCTTTCGTCAGCGCGATAAAGAGACGCTGCAAATCCACGTTTTGCACCGAAATTCCAAAAGAAGCTGTGCTGAGCGACATCCAAGCATCGCTTTCCACCACCCACTGCGCCATTGCGCCCACTTCTTGCTTTTGAACGACGGTCATTTCCGGGTGAGCCTGCACAAGGTTCTGAACCTGCTCTGTCGGTGCGATGAGCAGACGATACTTCTCCATCAAGGCGTCCAGTTCTTCCCGAATGAGAATCTTGCCCTTCTGAATAAAAATGACTTCCTGTAAAAGCGGGGCCAATTCCGAAATCAGATGGGACGAGAGCACGATACAGCTCTGCGTCTCAGCAAATACAGACAGCACATTCTCATAAAACATCTCGCGATTGACCGCATCATGACCCAACGTCGGCTCATCTAAAAAGAGATATTCCGCTCCGCTGCGCAACGCCACCACGGACTTAAAAAGGGAACTGTTTCCGGTAGAAAGTTTATCAAAGCGACTGTCCGGAGAAAGACCGAAGCGATCCAGATCCGCCAGTGCCTCGTTCAGGGCAAAATCGGGATAAAACGTGGCTGTAATCTTTAGAATGTCCTTCAATTTTTTTGCCGGGAAGAGATTGTCCGGCCCCACCATGTAGATTTTTCGCAACGCTTGATCATTGCCCGGATTCTCGCCGTCAATGGTAAAGGAACCATCCGTCGGTCGCATACGACCATTTAAAATAGTTAACAGTGTAGATTTTCCTGCACCGTTTCGCCCCAAAAGACCGTAAATTTTTCCTTTTTCCAAATGTAGATTGACATGATTCAGCGCCGTCAGTTTCCCAAAACGCTTGGATAACCCGCTTACCTCTAAACCCATCGTTGTATTCCTCCTATTCGTCGTCATTCGTTATCATTATGTAGCCAGGCAATCACCTCTTCGGTGGAGATGCCAAGCCGTTTTGCCTCATTTTGCAAGGGGTGAACAAAATGTGCTCGAAATTCGGCCAAGCGTTTTTGGCGAATCCGATCCACACCGCCTTCTGCTACAAATACACCCAATCCTCTTTTTTTGTAAAGAATGCCTTCATCAACCAGAAGATTGACCCCCTTTAATGCTGTCGCCGGGTTAATGCGATACCCGACACTCAATTCCGTCGTGGACGGAATTTGATCGCCTTCTTTATATGCTCCGGTCAAAATGGCGTTTTCCAATCCCTCACTGATTTGTTGAAACAGGGGAACGCCATTGGCTTCGTCAAGGTGCATTCCTTCCTCCTTCCCGCTCTCTATTAGTTAGTTACTCAAGTAACTAACTGCGTATCTAATATACCGCCATATACTCCTGCTGTCAAGAGAATATTTTCTCCGTGCCGTTTTTTATAGCACAAAAAAAAGACGATAACGAAGGGATCTTCGTTACCGTCTTTGCGGTTCGTGCCGTACAGTGATCGTTCGACACGCTTTCTTTTATTTTGCTTCACCATCCATCAGTGTCTTTTTTCTTACTCACTAACTGCTTGCGCCGGATCGAGATTCCACTGTTTATTGGATCCAAAGATGGCTTTTACCTGGTTGCGAACCCCCTGTCCGATGCTTCCCGGGCCGCCAACCGTGATAACGGATTTCAGGTCGGGATTAGCCAGTAGGTAGTTATAGGCACCTTCACGCAGACCACCATACGGGGTAAGCAGAACCGGCGCATTCAACCGCTGTGCGATCGGGCCTGCAACAAGAGCATCCGACCAGAGTTCACCACTGGTGATAATGGCGTGTTGCACATTCTGCAGACGACCTGCTACCGCAGCGCTGACGACATAACGGTTTGTACCGCCGATGCGTTCGATGGAAGTACCGATAATCTTCTCCAATTGCGATTTGGTCGCCGGCGAAACGGTACCCGGTCCACCAATGATTACCGCACTGGTCATACGATCATAGAGCACATCCTGCACAGCCTGCGGTACGCTGTCTTGACGCACCAACAGAATCGGTGCATGCAGAGCGTGCGCATACGGAACGGAAGAGAGTGCATCAGTATAAATCATACCGCTGGCAATAACCGCCGTCGTGCTATCCGGCATATACTTCGCCGAATTGCGGTTGACCTCAAAGCGGTCTGCGCCGCCAATACGCGTCACCTTCGCTGACGACAATCCCTGCAGCTCACGGAACACCTGATCGCTGATGGTGCCTTCGCCACCCATAACGATGATTTCCTCGCGCGGTACGCGCAGAATTTCACGCATGGTCACCGGGAATAGGGTGTCTCTTCCGGTGTAAAGGATCGGAATATTGCCCTGCGAAACATTCATGGCGCTCATCGAGTCGGCATACGCCTTATTTTGCACCACGATCACTTTCTTCGCATTCGGGAAGTACGTTTTGGAAATGTTCGCTGCAACATCCTGACGAGCTTTTCCATCAACATTGACATCACCTGACGGTGTTGTTCCCGGTTTGTTCGGATCCGGATTGTTTGGATCCGGGTTGTTCGGATCGGGCTTATTCGGATCCGGTTTGTTCGGGTCCGGTGTCGGCGGTTTATACGTCGACTTCCACTGCGCCGTAATTGTAATGGCCTGCTGCCCTTCTGCCGCCGTCAAGGTTAGCGATTTATCCCAAGAGGTGAACGCGTAATTCGTATTGGCTTTCGGCGTAGGTGCAGGAACCGTTACCTCCACACCCGGCTTTACCCAGTACAATGTGATTCCTTCAAGCGCACCATGATTCCCCGGTTTAAATTCCACCGGAATATACCCGTTCGGCTGCACATTGGGCTGTCCGTTCTCATCAACATTTGGGATGATATCGGGAAGCGCCGTAAAGGTCCCCTTGATCGTCGTCTCCGTTTCATATTTTGTCGGTGTCGTCGGATTCGGCGTCCACGTGTTAAACGTAAAGCCTACTTCTGCCTCGGTCACCGGTGCCTTCAACGTAACTTCTTTAGACGGATTCACATAATAGGTTGTCGTTTCTCCCTCTTTAATTTTTCCGCCTTCGCCTTCAATGGCAAAGTCCACCTTGACATAGCCCGGCTTTTCTTCCGTCAACACATCGCCAAGTTCATTAAACTGCGCCTTAATGACTTCATCTACGTCATATTTTGTGGGAATGCGCACATCCTTTTCCCAGCTGCCGAATTCATAGCCGGTTTTCCCGACCGGATCGGTAACCGTCAACGTTACGGCAACCTCCGGATTGACGTAGAAAATCTGTTTCGTCGGATCCTCTGCATGATCAGTCGGATCCATGGTTACCTTCACATAATTCTTCGGCGTTCCGTCAGGTCTTTCGCCATCCGGTTTTGCCGGAATCACATTGTCATAGACCACCACCGGCACATCCAAATAGTGAGTACTGCCGTCTTTATAATTCACAACAACCTTTCCGATGGCAGGGCTTTCCGGGGTAGAAGGCTTGGAAACATCAGGATACTCTGTAATCCCGATACTCAGAATTTCCGCACCCTTTGCCGGCGTTATCACCTTTTTGTA
Organism: Murdochiella sp. Marseille-P8839; assembly: GCA_019753405.1. Lineage (GTDB taxonomy): Bacteria > Bacillota > Clostridia > Tissierellales > Peptoniphilaceae > Murdochiella. Next base: position 141,456 of record JAIKLF010000004.1, read on the forward strand.
GTCCTCCGGGGTCGGGATACGTCCCACATAGGTATAAACAGGCTTCGCTGTCGGTTTACCTGCTATGACCTTTACCGGTACAGAAACCGTGACCGTATTTCCCTTCGGATACGTCACGACAACCTCTGCTTTCGTCGTACCCGCTTTCGAGAGATCCGGATTCCCACCCGGAGCGAACGCGAATGTCGTACCTTCCGGCAACGAACCCTCTCCTGATCCCGGAAGGTTTGCAATGAGATCCTCCGGTTTCAACGTACCGTCCACCAAAGATTCAACATTTTTCTTGGGTACCGGTGCAGCAATGAGATCACCCATTGCGGTCGATGCGGAGTACTGTGCCGTAATATCCGTGTCCTGAATAAATTTGTCCGCAATCTTCGTCGTTCCGCTGTTCGGTTTTGGCCAAGAGGCAACGGTTCCTTTTGTTACTTTCCAGCCGGTAAAATGATACGTACGGGTGATGTTGTTCGCGTCGGTTTCCTGTTTGCCGACCGGCTCTGAAACCGGAAGCGTAACTTGTGTATCTTTTTTCACCCAATACGATTCAATCGTCTCATCTGTTGCTTTTTCTGTCGGAATGACCCGAACCGTAACATAGCCATCCGGTCTGGTCTCTCCCGGCACTTCTTTTATAACATCCGCATACTTATTAAACCGGAAGGTAAATACTTTATCCGTCGTAAACGTTCCGGTCAGTTCTGCAGGATCCCAAGTACCGGTAGCCTGATAACCGACGTTCGGCGTTTTGGTCAACGCATCCGCCTTGGGGGTCAGATCAACGGACTTTGTCGAATTGACGTAGTACTCTTTCGCTCCCGTCAACGTCCCGTTTCCGTCCGATCGGAAGGTCACTTTTACGTAGCCGTTCGGCTTGGTCACACCCGGTTTTGCCTCAATCACATCGTCCAGCGCCGTAAACGTTCCGTTTATCTTGGTCGGTGTAGTGTATGTTCGAGCCGTCTGCGGGTTTGGATCCCATTTGTCAAAACGATAGCCGATTTCTGTATTGTATTGAGGAGGAGTAAGCGTCACGGCACGATTCGGATCCACATAATACGTCGTCGTTTGGCCGGATTTTATGCTTCCGCCGTTGCCGGTAAGAGCAAAGTCCACCTTAACATAGCCCGGTGTCGGCTTCGTTTGCACGGCAGGGATTTGCGTAAAGTAAGCGGTCACCGTTGTATTCCATCTGTACTGCGTAGATTTCGTTACATCCTGGCTCCACTGACGGAAGACGTAGCCGGTGTTTCCCGTCGTAGTAGGCGGATTAAGAATGACCTGTTTATTCGGGTTGACATAATATTCGGTTTTTCCGCCCAATGTCCCATTTCCATCCGTCTTAAACGTGACGGTGACATAGCCGTCCGGCTTAGTCACGCCAGGATCTGCCGGAATTACATCCTTATAGGGATCAAAATGGAAGGTGAACTCTTTATCTCCCGAGTACTGTTGTTTTACTAACGCAGGATCCCATGTGCCGCTTGCTTGATAACCCGTCTTCGGCTTTTTGGTAATCAGGTTGGCTTCGTTTGTTAAGTCCACCTCTTTCGTCGGATTGACAAAGTACTTGGTAATTCCTTCCAACGAACCGTTTTCGTCCGCCTTAAATGTCACAACGGAATAACCGTCCGGCTCGGTCACGCCCGACTTTGCCGGGATCACATCATCATACGGGTCAAAATGGAAGACGAACTCACTTGGGCTCGTAAACGTGTCTTTCAGTTGTTCAGGAGTCCACTTTCCGGTTGCCTTATAACCCACTTTCGGTGTTTTGGTAATCGCATCGGCTTGGCTTGTCAGATCCACAGCCTTTTCCGGATTAACATAGTACTTGGTCATGCCCGTCAACGTTCCGTTTCCATCGGACACAAACGTCACGGGAACATAGTTGTCCGGCCACCTATTGGTGTTTCCTTGTTTATCTTTTTCCGGAATGACGTCCGGAAACGGAATCTTAATGGTGGTTTCCTTCGTCACATAGCGATTCGTGCGCTCGTTGGATTGCTTTCCGTCGAAAAAACCTCTCAGCTGAATTTTGTACTCACCCGGTTCAGTAAGCACGGTCTGATTCGGTTTTAGCGCCGGCGTATCTCCTACTGGCGTAACGTTCAACGCTTCGTAAATAATGTAATGCTCACTGCTGTTGCGCTGTAGCACGTCTCTCAGCTCAACAGGGTGTACCTTTTCCGCAGCAGAAAGTTTAGTGGTTTCCGTAAGTTCCTTGCCTTGTCGTTCCGTATACGAAACAACCAGCTTTCGGAGTTCATCTTGATTCTTAAGGTCAAATGCTTGATCCTTCGGAACTTCATAAGGTTTAAGTTCCATGGCAAGAATGGGCCGTTGATCTTCTAACAAATCGTAAACGACCGCGCCCCATTGTTCACCCTTCCAATAATCCGTGTTCGTGTAGCCCGGCGGCGTTTCCTTTATTCCATACAAATTGTGGTATACGCCTAAAACGGTCAGCTCAAGATCGTATGCTGTGCCAAGGATCCAATATCCACCGCCTTCTCCATATTTCTGAATGCGAATTTGATACGGATGAACGTCTTTAAAATTTCCATTATCGTCAATTTCGCCGTCAGTAACCTTCGGTAAATCCTCTCTTGTTAAGGAAATTTCAATTTTTCCGCTGTCGCTCGTATAGTAAAATCCATTCTTTGCACCGGGAGCGGCGTCGATCTTTTCCAGATGCGATCTGGTCGGTTTTCCGTTTGCATCATATTCGTCAAAAACATATTTCCCAAGAAACATGCGAAAGCCCTTGACCGCTGCATTATTTTGCGTATCAAGAACAAAAAAGCCAATTTTCGCCTTATAGGTATTGTCTGTTTTGTCGAGCTTTACCACATATGGCGTGCCGCCCGAACTGGGAAATAGAACATCTCGCCCTTTCACGTCATCGCGATCGATAATATAGTCCCAGCTATATCGAAATCGCGGATCCTGATTTTCCCAAATGTACATATCCCTTCCTTCGGCATGTACGGTTTCGCTGGCCATACTAAATACCATAACGAAACTGAGAAAACACAGAACCAGGCGCTTTGCCCAATCATTTATTCTTCTCATCATCCTCCTCCGATCTTTCTGTTGCATGTCTTTTTGATCATCTTGCTCTATACACAGGATAGGATTCGCCATCCTATCCGACTTATACGTCATGAAAATTGTGCACAAAACAGGTGAAATAGCCATTAAGCTATTTTTTGCGTCATTTATATTGTACCACAGAATACCAAACTCTTTCGATCTATATTTCACCATTTTACCGGTTACAAACCTGAATTTAATATTTTTTCAATTGTTGCTTTCCATGTGTGCTATTTTCGCAATCACAGCCTTCTTCCACACAAAAAAACAAGCCCGGAGCATTCACCCCGGACCTGCTTGCACAGCTAACTACGTTAACTGCGTTTTTAGTTTGTATTCTTCGCTTACTCGATGATCTTGGAGACAACACCGGAAGCAACCGTACGGCCGCCTTCACGGACAGCGAAACGGAGACCTTCCTCAATCGCGATCGGCGAGATGAGGGAGATGGTGAAGGTGGCGTTATCGCCAGGCATAACCATCTCGGTGCCTTCCGGCAACTGGATATCACCGGTAACGTCGGTCGTGCGGAAGAAGAACTGCGGACGATAGCCCGAGAAGAACGGCGTATGACGGCCACCTTCATCCTTCGTCAACACATAGACCTGACCCTCGAATTTGGTGTGCGGGTGAATCGAGTTCTTAGCGGCCAAAACCTGTCCACGCTCGATCTCGTCACGCTGTACACCACGCAGGAGCGCGCCGATATTATCGCCGGCTTCCGCCTGATCCAATTGTTTGTGGAACATTTCCACACCGGTAACAACGACTTCACGCGATTTGTCGACAAGGCCGACGATCTCAACGGTGTCGCCAACTTTCAACACACCACGCTCGACACGGCCGGTCGCAACCGTACCACGTCCGGTGATGGTCAGAACGTCTTCAACCGGCATCAGGAACGGCTCATCCGTTGCACGAACCGGAGTCGGGACGTATTCGTCAACCGCTTCCATCAACTTAACGATGGGCTCTTCCCATTCGCCACCCTCTTCGAGGCACTTCAGCGCCGAACCGACGATGATCGGCGTATTGTCGCCGTCAAAATCGTATTCGCTCAAGAGGTCGCGAACTTCCATCTCGACCAATTCGATGAGTTCATCATCGTCTACCTGGTCTTTTTTGTTCAGGAAAACCACAATCTTCGGTACGCCGACCTGACGAGCGAGCAGGATGTGCTCACGAGTCTGGGGCATCGGACCGTCTGCAGCCGAGACGACGAGGATTGCGCCGTCCATCTGGGCAGCACCGGTGATCATGTTCTTAACATAGTCGGCGTGTCCCGGGCAGTCCACGTGGGCATAGTGACGGTTCGGGGTTTCATACTCGACAACCGACGTATTGATGGTTATACCACGTGCGCGCTCTTCCGGCGCCTTATCGATGTTGGCATAGTCGACGAATTCGCCTGTGCCGAACTTCTCGTTCATAACTTTGGTGATGGCCGCGGTTAACGTCGTCTTACCATGGTCGACGTGACCGATCGTGCCGATGTTTACATGCGGTTTACTACGCTCAAATTTTTGCTTCGCCATTTTTTCCTCCTAAAAACAACAACTGGTCGTTACGGAACATTATAGAACAGATGGCACAAAATTGCCACTATTCCCCCTGCACAACGCAATTACTCGTTGCGCGATTTCGTGACTTCCTCCGCAATGCTTTCGGGCACTTTTTCATAGTGATCGAACTGCATCGAATAGGTCGCGCGTCCCTGCGTCTTGGAGCGCAGATCCGTCGCATAGCCGAACATTTCGGACAGCGGAATGTAGGCATCAACAACCTGAACGCCGGCGCGCGTGGACATCTGTTCAATGCGTCCGCGTCGGGACGAGACATCGCCCATGACATCGCCCAGGTATTCTTCCGGCGTGAGGATTTCCACTTTTTGCAGCGGTTCCAGCAGTGCCGGTTTTGCCTGTTTCATCGCGTTTTGCATCGCCATGGAACCGGCGATCTTAAACGCTGTCTCTGACGAGTCGACCTCATGGAACGAACCGTCGTAGATCTCTACGTCCACATCCAGCACCGGGAATCCCGCAACGGGTCCGCTCTGGCATGCTTCCTGAATACCCTGAATGGACGGATTGATGAATTCTTTCGGAATGGATCCGCCGACGGTAACATTGTGTACCACGATGCCCGTTCCCGGCTCACCCGGTTTAATGCGAATGCGCACATCACCGTACTGGCCGTGACCACCGGACTGACGCACAAACTTGCCTTGCGCTTCCGCCGGAGCCGTGATGGATTCACGGTAAGAAACCTGCGGATTACCGATGTTTGCTTCGACTTTGAACTCGCGCTGCAGACGGTCGACAATGATTTCCAGGTGCAACTCGCCCATGCCGGCGATAATGGTCTGTCCGGTTTCGACGTTTGTGTACGTCTTAAAGGTCGGATCTTCTTCCGCCAGTTTTGCAAGCGCGATACCCATCTTCTCTTGGGAAGCTCGGGTCTTCGGCTCAATCGCAACGGAAATAACCGGTTCCGGGAAAGTCATCTGCTCAAGTATGATCGGATTGTCCTGATCGCAGAGCGTGTCGCCCGTTCCGGTGTCTTTGAGACCGACCGCGGCGGCAATGTCGCCGGCCTGTACAACCTCAATCTCTTCGCGTTTGTTCGCGTGCATCTGCAGAATACGGCTCAAGCGTTCACGCTTGCCCGTCGTCGAATTGTAGATATAGCTTCCGTTCTCCACTTTTCCGGAATAGACGCGGAAGAAGCAGAGTTTTCCCACATAAGGATCGGTCATGACCTTGAACGCCAACGCCGAGAACGGTTCGTCCACATCGGCTTCACGATGAAGGACTTCCTCGTTATCAGGATCGGTACTCGTACCGGTTACCGGCGGAATGTCCAAGGGACTGGGCATGTAATCTACAATAGCGTCAATTAAGAATTGCACGCCGCGATTCTTGTATGCCGACCCGCAAAGTACCGGGAAGATCTTCTGTTCCAGGGTACCGGTGCGGATAGCGTTACGAATCATTTCTTCACTGATGGGCTCTTCTTCAAGATACGCCATCGCTAAATCGTCATCGACTTCAGAGAGTGCTTCAAGCATATTCGCGCGCATCTCTTCCGCCTGATCCTTCAGGTCTGCCGGAATGTCCTCATCGGTGATCTCTTTGCCGAGATCGTCATGATACACTTCGGCGCGCATGGTGACCAGGTCGATGATGCCCACGAATTTATGCTCCGCTCCGATGGGAAGCTGTACCGGCAACGCGTTCGCTTTCAGCTTGTCGCGAATGGTGTCCACAGACATTAAGAAGTCAGCGCCCGTCGCATCCATCTTATTGATGAAGCACATGCGCGGAACGTGATACTTGTCCGCCTGACGCCATACCGTCTCGGATTGCGGTTCTACACCGCTTTTCGCGTCGAAAAGCGCTACAGCACCGTCCAATACACGCAGGGAGCGTTCAACTTCAACGGTGAAGTCAACGTGTCCCGGGGTGTCGATGATGTTGATGCGGTGCGTTAAGCCGTTGCGGGGCCAAAAGCAGGTGGTTGCGGCGGAGGTAATCGTAATGCCGCGCTCCTGTTCCTGAGCCATCCAGTCCATCTGTGCAGCACCTTCGTGCGTATCCCCCATCTTGTGAATTTTTCCGGTATAGAACAGAATGCGTTCGGTTACTGTCGTCTTACCGGCATCAATATGGGCCATGATACCGATGTTACGAATATCTTTTAAAGGTGTATGTCCTGCCAATGAGAACCTCCCCGCGATTAATAGCGGAAGTGCGCGAATGCCTTGTTCGCGTCCGCCATGCGGTGCATCTCTTCTTTACGGCGCACGCTGGCACCGGTATTGTTAAATGCATCCACCAGTTCATTACCTAAGCGCTCTTCCATGGTTTTCTCTCCGCGTGTGCGGGCAAAACCGACGATCCAGCGCAAAGCGAGCGTCTGACGACGGTCGGGACGAACTTCCATCGGTACCTGGTATGTCGCACCGCCAATACGGCGGCCTTTGACTTCCAACACCGGCATGACGTTCGCCAACGCTTTACGATAAATTTCGAGTGCTTCTTGACCGACTTTTTCCTCTGCAATGGCAAAGGCGCCATAGACAATGCGCTGAGCCAGTCCTTTTTTGCCGTCCAACATGACCGTATTGATCAATTTTGATACGGCCACGTCATTATATCGGGGATCCGGCATGATCTCCCTTTTTGGAATATGTCCTTTTCTTGACACTTCTCTTCCCTCCTTATCATCCATACGGATGAATGGTACTCAACCGCCGCTTGCCGACGGCTGCCGTGCACAAGAAAACCAGAAGGTTCGCGTATGCACTTTCGTCTCGTGTTTACTTACTTGCTGGATTTCTTTGCGCCGTATTTCGAACGAGCTTGCTTACGGCCTTCGACGCCGGACGCATCCAATGCGCCGCGGATGATGTGATAACGCACACCAGGCAAGTCTTTGACACGACCCCCGCGGATCAGCACAACGCTGTGCTCCTGCAGGTTATGACCGATACCGGGAATGTAAGAAAGGACTTCATAGCCGTTGGTTAAACGTACACGAGCCACTTTACGAAGCGCCGAGTTCGGCTTCTTCGGGGTTACTGTACGAACCGACGTGCAAACGCCGCGCTTCTGCGGCGATTCCACCGGCGTCTGGCGATTCTTCAACGTATTGAAGTTGAATCCCAGAGCAGGCGTATTCGTCTTCTTTCGTTCCGAAAAACGTCCCTTACGGATCAATTGATTGATTGTCGGCATACCGTTCCTCCTTCTTTTCGTATTTTCCTCTTCGGAATATGGATTATTTCCCGGGATGATCACCTTCAAGCGATACGACTTTTCGTCACACGACTTTTGTAACACAGCTTTTCGTCGCACAGCTTTTCGTCACACGGTTTTTGTAACACAGCTTTTCGTCACACGACTTTTCGTAACACGATTTTTTACCGCGCAGCATCATGTCGCGCGCTCTTCGGTGTGCACTTCGCACCGTCGCTTCCGATTTGAAGGCAAAATTCGGAAAATAACCTTAAACAGTATAACAGTCGTGGGAAACCCCGTCAAGGCGCGCTTCGTCCGCCCTTCCTTGCGCCGCCGGCAATGATACCCCGACACTCTTCTTTGCGCCGCCGGCTTCTCCTCGGCGATATACTCGGGGATGGCGAACTTCCAGTTCGTCGAAGAAGCGGCGCAAGGAAGGGTGTCGGAGCGGTAGATGGTGCGGGCGAGGAAATTGCGGAGAACAAAGCTTTTTTGGGAGCGACTTTAAAAATAGATTACCGATTGAGGAAGCGACGGGTACGTCGCTTCCTTTTTTGGAGAGGTGCACCTACAAAAGGGTCGTTGCCGCCAGCGGTGCCATGTTCCGTAAGGTTCGCTGCCTTCGGCGGCGTTTTCAAACCGCCGGCTGCAGGCCGGCTCCTTTCAGAAACGTTCTTGGCAATGGTGGTAGGACCGTATTCTCGCCCAACTACCACCATCACCGAGAGCTCAAGCGTTGGTGGTGGAACTGCATTTTCGTCCAACTACCACCCTCACCGAAACCACAAACGTTGGTGGTGGAATCGCATTTTCGTCCATCCACCACCATCACCAAGACCAAAAACGTTGGTGGTGGAATTGCATTTTCGCCCAACCACCGCCATCGTCGAGAGCGCAAGCGTTGGTTGTGGAACCGCATTTTCAGCCAACTACCACCATCTCGAAGAGATAATAATCTTCTCAACATAGGACGTAGAACAACATCCGTTCACACAATTTCTTCTATAAAAGGCTTCCATGTCTCCCATCCACATCGTGCCGTTGCTGCACGACACCCGTAGGAGTATGATAAAAACAGTTCAACAAGATGATGTAAGGCCTCACACCCCGAACACTCGACTGAAACTACGCTGCCAATGACATTTCCAGCGGCACACCGATGACACAAACGCATCAGCTGTGATTGGTTCTTTGCGATTGATTCCTATCGATTAATGAGATTGATTCCTGTTGATGAATGCGATTAATTCCTAAGGATCGAGCAGGAGGAACAACGATGAAAACAACACGTAACAACATTCTGTACTATGCAGCCACTGCTCTTATCATTGAGACAGCGGCCCAGCTTCTTTGGACAATCTTGGTTTTCCTCTTCGGCAGTGTATTATCTATTGGTTTTGAACTCTGCGTCGATATGAGCGGCTACTTCATGACGATAATGGCGGCATCTATGTTTGTTATTGTCTTGCTCGTCCTTTTGTCCAGTCTTGCCCATTTCTATGTAGGATTCGCCGGACGAAAGAATGCAAACAATCCGCAAATGGGCGGTCGGCTATACATCTTTGGCATCATCATGTTGGTATTATCCGTTATAGCCCTTTTTTGGGATTTCAGACTCTTAGCTCTGATCCACTTCGTTATCGTCGCTCTCTATACCGTCGGCGCCTATGAATTAAAAACCGGCAAGTTGGTGCTGTCGCAATACTTCGGACAAGCTCCGAAAGACAATATGGATAAAGATAACATAGATAAGGATGAAATGGATAAGAAGGATACGGATAAGGAGCAGTAACGTTCAGCACCATTTTCATCCTGTATCCGAAAACAACAACGGAGTGTCTCCTGCTAAGAAGACACTCCGTTGTTCTGTTTACAATTCTATCCACAAGGAAAAGACGTTCAGTAGCCGTCCGGTCCGCAAATCCCTGGGGATGAAAACTCTTCTTCCCAATCTGCCTGCACACGGAACGCATTTGTTCTTTTCATTCAATAAAGACAACTCTTCTTCTCAATCTGCCTACACGCGGGACGCATCCAACTCGTTAACATCAAAAAGAATCGTTCCGTCGGAAAAAAGGAAGCACGGGATGCCGATCTTCCCCTCCTCTTTTATAGGATTGAATTCTTCGCGCGTGTCCCGAAGGTGGAGAAATTCTTTCAGGTTCGTCGTGTTTGCCGTGATGTCCACCGCATCGTACGATACTCGCCGCTCTTCAAGAAGCCGTTCCGCCTGTCGGCAATCCGGGCATATCCTTGAAAAATACATTTTCATGTCATCCCTCCCTTTTTTCCCGCACGCTGCACCGGAAACGCGCCGCCGACAAAGCAAAAGCCTGCACAGCGCAAAACACCGCTTACGACAACAGGAGCGTATCGCTCTCCGCACCCGTGGCAGAAACTTCGCGGAACTTCTCGAGCAGATCGTCCACCGTCAGTCTCGCCTTTTCTTCCGGACCGACATCAAAAATGATGCGTCCGCGATCCAGCATGAGCAGGCGATTGCCCATGCGCAGCGCATCGCGCATATTGTGTGTAATCATGAGCGTGGTCAGGTGATCACGGCGCACGATGCGATCCGTTATGCTGAGGACAGTGGCCGCCGTGTTGGGATCCAGCGCCGCGGTATGTTCGTCCAGAAGAAGCAGCTTCGGCTTTTGGAGCGTAGCCATCAAAAGCGTCAACGCCTGGCGCTGACCGCCGGACAATAGGGAAACCTTCGTCTCCATGCGATCCTCAAGACCGAGGCCGATTTCTTTCAGCAACGTGTAATAACGTTCACGTTCCCCTTTGGCAACGCCCCAACGCAGGGTGCGACGTTTGCCGCGACGAGCAGCAATGGCGAGGTTTTCCGCGATTTGCATACTTGGTGCCGTCCCCACCATGGGATCCTGAAACACGCGACCGAGAAAGCTGGCCCGCTTATTTTCCGGAAGACGTGTGATATCCATGCCGTCCAGAAGAATCTGTCCGGAATCAATCGGGAAGGAACCTGCAATAGCATTCAGAAGCGTGGACTTTCCCGCGCCGTTTCCACCGATGACGGTGACAAAATCGCCGTCATTGAGGGTGACGGAAATACCGTTCAAGGCGCGCTTCGCGTTCACCGTACCGGGATGAAAGGTTTTATATACCTGTTGAATCTCAAGCATCGCGCTCTCCCTTCTCCGTTGTCGTTGACGAGGTTTCCATCTCGGACGACGTCTCCACTCCGGCGGTCGCCGGTTGCGGTCGAAACAGCTGCATCTGGCTACGCCAGTAGGGAACCGCCAGGAAGATGGCAACGATCGCGGCTGAAATCAACTTGAGATCGTTCGTATTAAGGCCGAAAAGGAGAACAATCTGCAAAATCAGATAATACATGATGGAGCCGATGGCCACTGCCAGCATCTTCAGTGCGAAATTGACAAAAATGCGCCCAAACAGCACTTCACCAATAATGAGCGCCGCCAGGCCGATGACGATGGCGCCGCGGCCCATATTGATATCGGATGCGCCCTGATATTGGGCAAGGAGAGCGCCCGAAACAGCGACCAAACCGTTGGAAAGAGCAAGGCCGAGGATAATGTTTCGTTTCGTGTCAATTCCCTGTGCCCGCGCCATGATGGGATTCGAGCCGGTGGCACGAATGGCGCTTCCGCGCTCTGTACCGAAGAAATAATACAGTACGACGATGACAACAATGACGAATATGGCCGTTAAGAAAAGCGGATTTTGCAGTGACAAATCACGCACATAGCGCTGAGAAACAATGAGGTCATATTTATCTACACCGAGCGGCTGATTGGCCTTCCCACCCATAATGCGCAGATTGACGGAATAAAGAGCCAGCTGCGAGAGGATGCCGGCTAAAATGGCCGGGATTCCACAACGGGTATGCAAAAAGCCCGTGACGGTTCCGGCAAGATAGCCGACAAGAAACGCCAATGCGAGCGCCGGCCACGGCGAAAAACCGCCGCGCATGAGCATGACCATGGTGGCGCCGCCGGTGGCAAAAGAGCCGTCGACAGTCATATCCGGAATATCCAGAACACGAAACGTCAAATAGACCCCGATGGCCAGAATGGCCCAGATAAGCCCTTGACTGATGGTCCCGGGCAATGCATTTAGAAGTACGGACAACACGTCCCCCTTTCCTTGGTTTCCCAACACTGCGGACGTGACTAAGGCCTCGACCGCCTGCGGCAACGCCGCCTTCCTTCCTACTTTGAGGAGTCTGCTGTGCCGTCGATGATCTCGTAGTCTTGCGGGATCTTCACGCCCAGCGCCTTTGCGTTTCTTTCGTTGATTTTCTTTTTAATCTCTTTGGCCGAAGCGACAGGCATCTCGGAAATGGATTCTTCACCGCGCAGAACCTTGGCCGCCATCTCTCCCGTCAACTCGCCCAGCTTGTAATAGTCCACTGCGATGGACGCCACGCCGAGCACCTTTGCCGACTGCTCTTCCGCCGCAATCATGGGCTTTTTCGCCGGCAAGACGATGTTGGCAATGGCTTCCGCATTGGAAGCGGCAACATTGTCCGTCGGCATATACAAAATATCCGCTTCGGCAACCGCTTTTTGCACCACCGGCTGCAGATCGTTGGAGTCCGTAAAGGAATAATCTTTTACATCATACCCTGCCTGAACAAGCAATTCCGTCATGTTCTTCACCTGAAATACGCTGTTCGCTTCCGAAGACGAATACAGGATGCCGACGGTGTGCTTCCCTGGAAAAAGATCCTTGAAAATTTCCACTTGTTGATCAAACGGTGCAAGATCTGTCGTGCCGGAGACATTGGTTCCGACCGTCCCTTGAAAATCGGGAATCTCAAGCGCAGAAGCATAGTCCGTCACCGAAGTACCAAGCACAGGAATGGTCGCTGTCGCAGCGGCTGCGGATTGCAGCGGTGCCGTGGCGTTGGCCAGAATGAGGTCGACATTTTGCGCGACAAAGCCGTTGATGATGGTCGAAACCATGGCGGTCTCGCCGGAGGCGTTCTGTAAATCAAAGGTCACCTTGTCGCCCAGCTCCTTTTTGAGGGCATCCTCAAATCCCTGCGTCGCTTTATCCAGCGAGGGGTGCTGTGCCAGTTGGGCAATGCCGACTTTCCATGGGCCTTCCGTATTCACGGAAACGGCTGAGGCATCGTTGCCGCTGTGACTCTCGCCGGAAAAAGCGGTACCCGCAGAAGATGCGGACGGATCTTTTACCCCACAAGCGGTAAAGGCGAAAAGCAGTGCAATGAGCCAGAGGGCGTTTTTCCAGGCGTGTCGCCGGGATGTCACAGGATACTCGTCCGAAATGGAATAGTTCATGATGTTCTCCTTCATTCTATGCGTCCGTTATGGACGTCAACGCAGCGCTCGCAACGTTCTATTGCGCCTTTGGCTCCGGCAGCTCTTCGTACCCTTCCGGAATCGTCAGTCCGAGAGCCTCGGCATTCTTACGATTAACCATCTTTTTCGCCGAAGGAGCATACTCAATCGGCATGTCCTGAACGTTCTTCTCTCCACGAAGAATGGCCGCCGCCATTTTGCCGGTTGCCCGACCGAGCTCTTCATAATCGATGGAAACCGTCGCTACCCCAAAGACACGCGCCGGCTCCGCCTCACCCGTGATGACCGGACATTTTGCCGGCAATACGATGTTGGCAATGGCCTCGGCGTTGGAACTGGCGACGTTATCTGTCGGTTCATAGAGCACATCGCTCTCGGCTACCGCCTGAGTTACGACTGCCGGCAAGTCGTTCGAATCGGTAAAGGAAAAGGGCTTTACTGTATATCCCATCGCGCTTAAACGCTTAGTCATCTCCTGCACCTGGAAGACGCTGTTCGCTTCGGAGGTCGAATAGATGATGCCCACCGTTTTCGCGTTCGGAAACCATTCGTGCAGCACTTCCGCCTGTTGATCTAACGGTGCTAAATCGGATGTACCGGAGACGTTCGTACCGATCGTCCCGTTAAAGTCCTTAAGTTCCAATGCCGTAGCATAGTCCGTAACCGACGTTCCCAAAATGGGGATGGTCGACGTTGCCGATGCTGCAGCCTGCAACGGAGCGGTAGCATTCGCCAAAATCAGGTCGGGATTCGCGGCCGCAAAGCCGTTGACAATGGTGGTGACATTGGCCACTTCGCCGGAAGCGTTTTTGACATCAAAGGTCACCGCATCACCGAATTCCTCTTTCAGTTCTTCCTGAAAACCGCGTGTCGCACTGTCCAAAGCAGGATGTTGCGTCAGCTGGACAATTCCGATGTGATAGGTTTTCCCCTCTTTCGAGGTTGTCTGCGCTTCGCTTTGCATTCCGCTATCCCCAGAGGTTGCCGGTTTGTCGTTTGTCTTGGCACAGGCACTGAATACAAGCGCCAGTGCCAAAAGAAAGCTGAACATCCAAAATCGCTTTTTCATTTTCTTCCCTTTCCGTCTCCCTGCGTCATCCTTGTGCATTTCCCGGCGCAGACGAACCAATTTCCTTTTGGTCCGGACAAAGCGCATTTTCGGTCCCTACGAACCAAAAAAGCGGCTCGTCCGAAGACCGAGCCGCTTTTGTCGACCACTCTTCCTCGGACGTTACCGCACGCAAAAATAGGTAAAGTAAAAGTAGGTAAAGTCCGACGCGAAAACAGAGAGAGCCGTTTGGGCGGAAAGAGCCTGTTGCGCATTGCTCATCAAATTCCGATTGTCCATCGTCTTTTGCATCCTGCTCCCTCTCCATTCGTTTTTCTAACCATAGCGGAAAACGGAAGAAAATGCAAGGCTTTCTCTCGCATTTTTGCCGTTTATGCATAATACGTTTTTATCACCATCCGGTTATCGCTAGATTTTTGAAGAATGTTTTCGAACAGCGGTCGCATCTTTACAAGCCCCAAATTGGGTAATACCAGGTATTTCGCTGATAAGGAATCATCTCATCGCTCAAGCAAAGGACAATGGCAGGCTGTACCTTTTTCTTCAGCTTATTCAGCACGGTAAAATTCTTATCTGGGTGGGCCGGTTCTTTGCTCTTCTTGATTTCCACCGGAGTCAGCGTGTCGCCCTCCACAAAAAGAAGATCAATTTCTTTCTGATCTGCATCGCGATAATAGTAAAAATCCGTCGACTTTCCCGCATTCCAATAGCTTTTCACGATTTCGGAAACCACATAGGTTTCCAAAAAAGCGCCGTCCATGGCACCATGTTCTAAGGTCTCCGCATCCGGCCAACGGCAAAGATAGGCAGCTAAACCGGTATCCATGAAATAGGCTTTTGGCGTCTTGACCAGACGTTTGCTGACGTTCGAAAAATAAGGACGCAGGATATACAGAATGCCGGAACTTTCAAGAAGGGAAACCCAAGTCTTTGCCGTCGGTTGCGATACGCCGATCGCCTTAGCGATCTCGCTATATTTGACGGGTTGACTCGTTCGCGCCGCCATATAAACTAAAAAGTCATTAAATTCTCGAAGCTTGCCCACTTGAGCCAAGTCATGGATATCCCGATCCAGATACGTGTTGATATAGTCCATATAATATCGATCGCGATCCAACCTCGTCGTGCACAGCTTCGGCATTCCTCCGCGAAAAATTTGCGCATAAATGTCCTGTACCGTTTTCTTTTTTCCGGTCTTTAGGCGTTCACGAAGGGGGGACAAATCCGGGCGAAACGGACCCGCAGGTCGGCCATCCAGCTCTGCAGATGAAAAACCGGAGAGGTCAAAAATAGCAATTCGTCCTGCCAAGGATTCAGACACGTCGCGCATCATGCGAAACTTCTGCGATCCTGTTAACCAGAACATACCGTCATTCTCTTCCCCTGCCAAGGCTCTTTGGTCAACGATTTTCTTCATCTCAAGAAGAATGGACGGGACACGTTGAAATTCGTCGATGAGAAGCGGCTCCGGATAGGTTTCAAAAAACAGCGCCGGATCATCCTGGGCAAGACGTCTTGCATTGCCATCATCTAAAGAAACGTAACGTCTATTGGTCTCTTTGAGGTGATTCAACATGGTAGATTTTCCAACCTGACGCTGTCCTCCAACCATCACGACAGGATAGTGACGTGACGCTTCGAGAATCTGCGATTCGAGATGACGAGAGATATACATGAGGCTCTCCTTTCTCTTCTTTTCCTTATATTTCGTAAATACTAAAATCTGACTTTATTTTACCCGAGTTTTAATCTCTATACAAGGGACGACTCGGACGAATTACCCCCTGCTTTGTGACGGGTAGCGGACCGGTGACAAAGCCGTGCGTAGCAATACAAGCAAATAAAAGCAAGAGACGTTTCTGCGAAAGGTAGCGTGTCCGATGCCCGGAGCGCAAAGCAAAAAAGAGGAGACGTTTCCGTCTCCCCTTTTTTCTCTTTTACTTTACCGTTCATTCGATTGCTGTTACTTCTCAGCATCCGTTACCGTGTCGACCTCCGCTTCGTCCGCTGAGCCGGCAACGTCTGCATCGTCTTCATGCTCGGCCGTTGCAACGGTTTCCGGCGCATCCGTATCCTCGCTCTCTTCCTCATCGTCGATGGAAAGCGAACGATCATCGTCAAAAAGGTCATTCTTATGTGCTTTTAAGCCGGCGATGCGATCCAGATCTTCTTCCATACCGTCGTAAGTGATACCGCTCTGGCGGTAGGATTTCATGCCCGTACCGGCCGGGATGAGCTGACCGATAATGATATTTTCCTTAAGACCGCGCAGATCGTCGACTTTGCCCTTGATGGAAGCATCCGTGAGCACGCGCGTTGTTTCCTGGAACGAAGCAGCACTGAGGAACGAATCCGACGCGATGGAGGCCTTCGTGATACCCAAAATCTCGTACTCGAAAGATGCCGGCGTCTTGCCCTGTGCTTCCAGCTTCTCATTTTCGATGGCGACAAGACGCTGATTGACCATTTGTCCCGGCAGGAAATGCGAATCGCCGGAATCGGTCACGCGCACACGCTGAAGCATCTGCTTAATGATGATCTCGATATGACGGTCATCAATGTCAACACCTTGAATACGGTAGACCTTCTGCACTTCACGAGTGATATAGTCCTGTACCGCCTTCACACCGAGGATCTCCAGAATATCATGCGGATTGAGGGAGCCTTCCGTTAGGCGGGCACCCTTCTCGATAACGTCGCCGTCATGCACCACAATGGTCGTGCCGAACGGAATCGCATAGGTTTCCTGATGTCCATCTTCGGATGTCACCACGACATCCTGACGTTTCTTGTTATCCTGAATGGAGACCGTACCGCCGTTTTTGGTGATGGTCGCAAGTCCCTTCGGCTTACGCGCTTCAAAAAGTTCCTCAACACGCGGAAGACCTTGGGTAATTCCGGTACCGGCAACACCGCCCGAGTGGAAGGTACGCATAGTCAACTGCGTACCCGGCTCACCGATGGACTGTGCGGCGATAATGCCGACCGCTTCTCCGATATCTACTGTCTTTCCGGTAGCCAGGTTACGACCATAGCACTTGGCGCAAACGCCGTGTACCGCATCACACTGCAATACCGAACGCACCTTGACTTCCTGAATGCCGGCATCTACCAGCGCGTCCGCCATGGTTTCGGTGATCACTTCGTTATGGCGCACCAGCAGTTCGCCTGTTGTGGGATGCAAAACATCTTCGAAGCTCGTGCGGCCGATGATGCGGTTTTTAAGCGATTCGATCTTTTCGTTGCCCTCACGAATATCCGAAACGGTAATGAAACGATCCGTTCCGCAATCCTCTTCTGTGACGATGACATCCTGCGACACATCCACGAGACGACGTGTCAGATAACCGGAGTCCGCCGTACGCAACGCCGTATCGGAAAGACCTTTACGAGAGCCGTGTGTGGAGATAAAGAATTCCTGCACCGAAAGGCCTTCACGGAAGTTCGCACGAACCGGAATTTCAATGGTTTTACCGGTGGCCGTCTGCATCAAACCGCGCATACCGGCCAGCTGACGAATCTGCTTCATGGAACCGCGGGCGCCGGAGTTTGCCATGATGGCGATGGAGTTTTTCGGATCCAGCGTTTTCGTGATGGCTTTTTCGACATCATCCGTGGCCTTTGTCCAGGTATTGATGACAAATTCGTAGCGTTCATTTTCGGAAATCAAACCGCGGCGTGCCATGCGGTCATAACTTTCCACGTCCTTCACCGCCTGATCGAGGATGTCCTTCTTCTCCTCCGGAATGTGCACGTCGTTCATCGAAACCGTCAACGCACCGATGGTGGAGTAACGATATCCCGTGGACTTGATGTAGTCCAGAAGGCGAGACGTGCGGATATTGCCGTGTTTGCGATAGCAGCGATCCAGAATATCCGTCAACATCTTTTTGTCGACGAGCATATCGACTTCCAGCCCGTAGGGATCTTCCTTGCGGTTGACATAACCCAAGTCCTGTGGAATGCCTTCATTGAAGATGAAGCGACCAACGGTAGAAACCACTGCCCGACCATGATCTTCGTCATTCAGGCGGAGCTTAACCGCTACCGGCGAATGCAGCGTGACGTAATGATTGGCCAACGCCTTATTCATTTCATCAAGATCTTCATAATAGGCTACCGGCTCTTTGCTGCTCGGTTCAGCAGTCAGATAGTAGGAACCCAAAACCATATCCTGCGTCGGCGTGGTAATCGGCTTGCCGTCTTTCGGCGCCAAGATGTTGTTCGTCGACATCATGAGCAGACGCGCTTCGGTCTGTGCCTCGGAGGACAGTGGCACGTGAATGGCCATCTGGTCGCCGTCAAAGTCGGCATTGTAAGCAGTACAAGCCAGCGGATGCAGCTTGATCGCCTTACCTTCGACCAAAACCGGCTCAAAAGCCTGAATACCCAAACGGTGCAAAGTCGGCGCGCGGTTCAGAAGGACCGGATGGTCTTTGATGACCTTTTCCAGCGGTCCCCACACGTTCTCATCTTTGCGCTCGACCATCTTTTTGGCATTTTTAATGTTATGTGCCAGCTCCTGCGCCACCAGTTCGCGCATGACGAAGGGCTTGAACAGCTCCAGCGCCATGTCTTTCGGGACACCGCACTGGTAGAACTTCAAATTCGGACCGACAACGATAACCGAACGACCGGAATAGTCGACACGCTTACCGAGCAAGTTCTGACGGAAGCGGCCGGTCTTTCCTTTTAAGAGATCGGAAAGGCTCTTCAGCGGACGGTTGGATGCGCCGGTCACCGCTTTTCCACGACGACCGTTGTCGATTAAGGCATCCACGGCCTCCTGCAACATGCGCTTTTCATTGCGCACGATGATGCTCGGCGCGCCGATGTCCAACAGGCGTTTTAAGCGGTTGTTGCGGTTGATGACACGGCGATAAAGGTCGTTAAGATCCGAGGTGGCAAAACGTCCACCTTCCAGCTGTACCATCGGGCGCAGATCCGGCGGCATGACGGGAAGCACGGTCAGGCACATCCATTCCGGACGATTGCCCGAGCGCAGAAATGCTTCGACAACTTCCAGGCGACGCAATGAGCGCACACGTTTCTGTCCGGTGGCCTCTTCCAACTCCTGGGTCAATTGACGCTGTTCCTCTTCGAGATCAACCTCGCGCAGCAGCTGCTGTATCGCCTCGGCGCCCATTTTAGCGACAAAACCGTCACCGTACTGCTCATAATAGCGATTGTATTCATCTTCGCTGAGCAGCTGTTTTTTATACAGATCTCCTTCGGCTTCACCCGGATCGAGCACGACATAGTTGGCAAAATAGAGTACCAGTTCCAACGCCTTCGGGCTCATGTCCAGAAGCAGCCCCATACGCGAAGGAATGCCCTTAAAATACCAGATGTGTGAAACCGGCGTGGCCAGTTCAATGTGTCCCATGCGTTCACGGCGCACTTTGGATTTCGTGACTTCCACGCCGCATTTTTCACAGATCACACCCTTAAAACGGATGCGTTTATATTTTCCGCAGTTACATTCCCAATCCTTCGTCGGCCCGAAAATCTTTTCACAGAACAGGCCGTCTTTTTCCGGCTTCAACGTACGGTAGTTGATCGTTTCCGGCTTTTTGACCTCTCCATGGGACCAGGAACGAATTTTCTCGGGAGAGGCGATCTGAATTTTAATTGCATCAAATGCATTGGTTTGTTTCATGTTGATGGCCTCCTCTATTCCTCATCCTCATCCGCGTCCTGAATGGAAAAACCGAGCGCGTTGAATGCATCCTCGTCGTCTTCGACATCTTCTTCATCCAACTCATATTCCTCGTCATCGTCCACAGGCATATCGTTCTCCTCTGCACGGTGCAGGAAGGAACGCGGTACTTCCTCATTCTGTCGTTCATCCAGATCATCAATTTGCGAGAAGCGAGTGACGTCGTTAATGTCGTTGAGAAGGGTTACTTCTTCTCCCTCCTCATCCAGCAGCTTGATATCCAGCGCCAACGACTGCAGTTCTTTAATCAGCACCTTGAAACTTTCCGGAATGCCCGGCGTCGGGATATTTTCGCCCTTGACGATGGCTTCGTAGGTGCGTACACGGCCGGTGACGTCGTCGGACTTCACCGTCAGCATCTCCTGAAGCGTGTGCGACGCGCCGTAGGCTTCCAGTGCCCAGACTTCCATTTCACCGAAACGCTGTCCGCCGAATTGTGCCTTGCCGCCGAGCGGCTGCTGCGTGACCAGCGAGTACGGACCGGTCGAACGGGCGTGAATCTTTTCTTCGACCATGTGATGCAATTTAAGAATGTACATGTAGCCGACCGTCACCGGGTTGTTGAACGGTTCGCCGGTACGGCCATCACGAAGCTGCAATTTGCCGTTGATCGGATAGCCCGCCTTGGTCAGGGCTTCCTCAATGTCTTTATCGGATGCACCGTCGAAGACCGGCGTAGCGACTTTCCAGCCCAGTTTCTTGGATGCCAGACCGAGATGCACTTCCAGAACCTGACCCAGGTTCATACGGGAAGGAATACCCAACGGGTTGAGGCAGATCTGAATCGGTGTACCGTCCGGCAGGAACGGCATATCTTCCACCGGCAGAATGCGAGAGACAACGCCCTTGTTGCCGTGGCGTCCGCACATCTTATCACCAACCATGATCTTGCGTTTGGTTGCGATATAGACACGTACCACCTCGTTCAGGCCGGGCGCCAAATCATCGCCATTCGCACGGGAATACTTCTTCACATCTACAACAATGCCCGTCTCGCCATGCGGCACCTTGAGCGAAGCATCACGCACTTCGCGCGCTTTCTCGCCGAAGATGGCGCGCAACAGGCGCTCTTCCGGAGAAAGTTCGGTTTCGCCCTTGGGCGTAACCTTGCCGACCAGAATATCGCCGGCCACTACCTCGGCGCCGATGCGAATAATACCGTCTTCATCCAAGTTGCGACGCATATCTTCGCCGACATTGGGAATATCGCGGGTAATATCCTCCGGTCCCAGTTTGGTCTCACGCGCCTCGCAGCTGTGCTCTTCAATGTGTACCGAGGTCAGCGTATCGTTAATTACCAGCTCCTCGTTGATGAGCATGGCGTCTTCGTAGTTGTATCCTTCCCAGGTCATGAAGGCGATCAAAATATTCTTGCCCAGAGCGATTTCGCCTTCTTCCGTGGACGGACCGTCAGCGATGATTTCGCCTTTTTCCACTCTGTCTCCTTCATCGACGATGGGGCGCTGGTTAAAGCACGTGCCCTGGTTGGCACGACGGAATTTAAAGACTTTATAGCTCTTCTCTTCGCCGGATTCGTCTCCGCGGATGACAATGTGATCGGCATCTACTTTGGTGACGACGCCCGACTCGCTCGCCGTAATAACGACACCGCTGTCCAGCGCCGCTTTGTGCTCGATGCCCGTACCGATCATCGGGGCTTCCGTTTTGATCAGCGGCACCGCCTGACGCTGCATGTTCGTGCCCATGAGGGCGCGCGTCGCGTCATCGTTTTCGAGGAACGGAATCATAGCCGCACCTACGGAAACAATCTGCTGCGGCGAAACGTCCATGAATTGCACGATTTCACGCGGATAGATATCGTTGACCGCGTTAAGACCGCGCCCGGAAACACGTTCATTGACAAAGTAGCCGTTTTCATCCAGCGGCTCGTTGGCCTGCGCCTTGATGTAATGGTCTTCCTGGTCAGCGGTCAGATAGGCGATTTCATCGGTTACCCGTCCTGTGCCGCGTTCCACCTTGCGATACGGCGTTTCGATAAAGCCGTATTCATTGATGCGTCCGTACGTCGTAAGGGACGTAATCAAACCGATGTTCGGGCCTTCCGGCGTCTCAATCGGGCAAATGCGGCCATAATGGGAGTCGTGAACGTCGCGCACTTCCGCGCCGGCACGGTCACGAGAAAGGCCGCCCGGTCCGAGTGCCGACAGACGGCGTTTATGGGTCAGTTCGGACATGGGGTTGGTTTGGTCCATGAACTGTGACAGCTGGGATGAGCCGAAGAACTCTTTAATTGCCGCCGTTACCGGTCGAACGTTCAGCAAGCTCTGCGGTGTCGCCAGGTCGGGATCTCCCGTCGTCATACGTTCCTTCACGACGCGTTCCATACGGGAAAGGCCGATGCGGAACTGATTCTGCAACAATTCGCCGACACAGCGCACACGGCGGTTGCCCAAATGATCGATGTCGTCAACATTTCCTACGCCGCTGTAAAGGTTGAGCTGGTAGCTGAAGGTCGCCAGGATATCTGCCGTCGTGATGTGACGCGGGCTGATTTCCTGACGTTGTTTTTTGAGGTATGCCGCCTTCTTCTCGACGGTGTCATATTCATCGGGATGGGCTTCAAATTCAGCCAACACATCCTGCATAGCCGGCCAATACAATTTTTCGGTAAAGCCCAGCGCACGAAAATCGACGCCTTCCAACTGATCTTCAAAGGCTTCATGGCTGACAAAATGGTTGCCGACTACGCGCACGGTCTCTTCCTGTTCGGCATTGGCATAAATATCGACGATGTTGATTCCGGCGTATTCGATAGCGCGCGCCAGATCTTCATCGACAGCCTGCCCTTTGGAGGCGATGATTTCACCGTCTTCACTGACAGCATCCGCCGCCAACACATGATCCACGATACGGTTTGCAACGGTGAGCTTTTTATTGAAGGTATAACGCCCCACCTTGGCCAGATCGTAGCGGCGGGGATCAAAAAACAGATTATGGATGAGCGGTTCAGCGGATTCCACCGAGGCAAGGTCGCCCGGCTTCAACTTGCGGTAAATCTCAATAAGAGCGTCTTCACGTGTACGGGAAATTTCTTTTTCCAGGGTCAGGCGCAACGCATCGCTGTCGCCAAGCACTTCACGCATCTCTTCGTCCGTCTCAAAAAGAAGCGCACGAATGAGCGTGGTTGCCGGCAATTTACGGGTGCGGTCTATGCGGATGTTGACGACACCGTGGGCGTCGTTGTCGTATTCCAGCCAGGCGCCGCGATTCGGAATAACCGTCGAAGACACCATAACATTGCCGGATTTGTCGAAATCCTTGGCGTAATACACGCCCGGTGAACGGATGAGCTGCGAAACGATAACGCGTTCAGCACCGTTAATAATGAAGGTCCCGGAGTTGGTCATCATCGGAATATCGCCAAGGAACACTTCCTGCTCCTTGACATCCATAATTTCGCCTTCATCAATCTTAATGAGGCGAACTTTCACCTTGAGTTTGCGTGCATAGTTGACATCACGCTCTTTGCACTCTTCTACAGAATATTCGGCTTCCTCGTCAAAATAATAATCAACAAAATCCAACACCAGCTTGCCCGCGTAATCGCGAATCGGCGATACATCTTCTAAAACCTCGCGCAAGCCTTCCTTCATAAACCATTCGAAACTGTTTTTCTGAATCGCCAACAGGTTCGGGAAATCCAAAACCTGCGGAATGCGCGAAAAACTCTGACGCACCGTGCGACCATACAATTGAGTATGATTATGCATAAACACCCCTTCTTTACCGCAAAACGAAAAAAACCGGATCCAAAAACTCATACTATGAGACAGCTTCAAATTTTAGCACAACAAAAGAACCCCTGTCAAGACACGCCGGGGGTAAACTCGAAAAAACGAGTAGAAAATTAAAGATCATGATTAGAATACACGGTTATTCCTTCTTTGTCAAGTGATACGCCCGGATGCGTGGCTATGTGTTTCCAATCTTTTCTTCATCATAGCTAAAAAATAAAAATATCGGCAAGACATTCTCGTGCAATGCCTTGCCGATATTCATTAGACCGTTTACAAAAATGGGAATCCTCTTGCGTTACTCACTTTTCCAAAAAGAGCACCACGTCATGGCCGTTAATATCCACGGTCTCTCCCGTCATTTCCTCTACCCGGGTAAACGACGTCGCCAACGTTTCCTGCTGAATCTGCTCTGCAGCGTTTTTCAAAGCCGAAGCGATTTCGTCTTCCGCCCGGTAGCGAATGGTAATGCGATCGGCCACTTCGTACCCGTTCTTTTTACGCATCTGCTGCACCTTGGAGATAAACTCGCGCACATAGCCTTCAGCGATGAGTTCCGGAGTCAACGATGTTTCGAGTACGACAAAGGTATCGTGATCGGAGGTTACGTCGAACCCTTCTTTTGCCTTATAGTTCACCAGAACATGATCTTCCGTAATGGTAACGTCATGGCCGTTGAGCGATAACGTGGTGGATCCGCTCTTGAGTTTGGTCAAAAATTTGCGCGCGGCGGCCTGTGCGAGATATTTGGCAAATGCCTTCATATCCGGCCCGAGCACTTTTCCTGCCACCTTGAAATTGGGTTTGAGCGAAACCTCCATGAACCGATCCAAA
Source organism: Murdochiella sp. Marseille-P8839 (assembly GCA_019753405.1). GTDB lineage: Bacteria > Bacillota > Clostridia > Tissierellales > Peptoniphilaceae > Murdochiella. The sequence goes on from JAIKLF010000004.1 coordinate 165,980, forward strand.
TCTTCGGAGTAGATGACTTCCTTGACGTTGAGTTCCTCTTCGATGAGCTCATCCAGATCGTCCACGACGCTCTTCAGCGACCGATCCACAAGAATGGCCGAAAGCGGTTGCCGCACTTTAATGCCGGCATCTTCACGCGCGGCACGCCCCAGGTTGACCAGACGACGAACCAGATCCATTTTCTTTTCCAGCGTTTCATCAATGACCGTGTCGTCCGCCTGTACCTGATGTTCCAGATGTACGGAATCCATCTCTTCGCCCTGCGTCAGTGCTTGATACAGTTCATCCGCGAGGAACGGCGTCACCGGCGCAATAAGCTTGGAAAGGCCGTAAAGCACTTCCCAGGTTGTGCGGAACACCGCCAGATTCTCCGGCGTAGCTTCCGAAGACCAGAAGCGGTGACGGTTACGGCGAATATACCAGTTGGAAAGATCTTCCACGACAAAATCGGAAAGCGCATGAACCACACGATTGTAGTCGAAGCGATCCATATCGCGATGATACTGACGCACCAGCGAATGGAAACGGGAGAGCAGCCAGCGGTCAATCTCGGGGCGCTCCTCCACCGGACAATCAAATGTGCGCGGATCCCATTCATTCGTATTCGCGTACAGAGCGAACATGGCATACACGTTCTTGATGGTACGGAAGAATTTTGACTGCACTTCTTTTAATCCCGTCACGTCAAAACGCGTCGGAAGCCACGGTGGTGAGACGTAAAGCGAGTAAAAACGCACCGCATCTGCGCCATATTCGTCAAAAAGAGCAAAGGGATCCAGCGTGTTGCCTTTGGATTTGGACATTTTCTGTCCGTTTTTGTCCAGAATCAGATCATTGACGAGCACACGACGATACGGCGAACGTCCGGTATATAACACGGAAATCGCCATCAGGGAGTAAAACCAACCGCGCGTCTGGTCAATGCCTTCACTGATAAAATCCGCCGGAAAATATTCCGTTTCAAAATCGTCCTTATGTTCAAACGGATAATGACGCTGAGCAAAAGGCATGGCGCCGGAATCGAACCAAACGTCGATAACGTCCTCTTCACGGCGCATGATTCCGCCGCATTCCGGACACGTCAATGTCACGTTATCCACATACGGACGGTGCAGTTCAATCGTTTCGTCAATATCTTCGCGTGCTTCTTCCGCCAACTGTTTGCGGGAGCCGATGGAATGCTGATGCCCGCAGTCTTCGCAAACCCAGATATTCAGCGGTTTTCCCCAATAACGGCTGCGCGAGAGCGCCCAGTCGTTCAGATTCTCCAGCCAGTTTCCGAAGCGCTTCTCCCCGACATAATCAGGATACCATTGCACTTTGCTGTTTTCTTCCACCATCTTCTCTTTGAACTTGGTGACATTGATGTACCAGGACGGTTTGGAATAGTAAATGAGGGGTGTTCCGCAGCGCCAGCAATGCGGATAATTATGTGTAATTTTCTGTTTTGCATAGAGTTTGCCGTGCTCACGAAGATACTGAATAATTTCCGGATCGGCATCCATGACGAAAGTTCCCTCATATGGGCCTTCCGCAAACTTCCCCTGCTCATTGACGGGATTCACATACGCCAAATCATAACGTCTTCCGGTCTGATTATCGTCTTCACCGAAAGCCGGCGCCGTATGAACGATGCCGGTACCGTCCGTCGTAGTGACATAATCGGCAAGCGTCACAAAAAATGCGTTTCCGGTAACGTGAATAAAGGGCAAAAGCTGCTTGTATTCCCGATGCTCCAGATCCTTGCCCTTCATGGTTTCCAAGACTTCCACGGGGCCGAATTCTTTTTTCAGGACGCTGTCCATCAACTCCTTGGCGAGATAGTAAATCTCCTCACCCTGGCGTACTTTGACATATTCCACGTCGGGATGCACCGTGAGAGCGACGTTGGAGGGAAGGGTCCATGGGGTCGTCGTCCAGGCGAGGAAATACTCGTTTTCTTTGCCTTTTACCGGGAATTTCGCATATACCGTGGTGACCTCGTCTTCGCGATAGCCTTGCGCCACTTCATGGGAAGCAAGCCCTGTCCCGCAACGCGGGCAATAGGGCAAAATTTTTGCCCCCTTATAGACCAAGCCGCGTTCATGAAAATTGTTCAGCAAATGCCATATGGTCTCGATATAATCGTTGTCCAGTGTAATATAGGGATGCTCCATATCAGCTAAAAACGCCATCCGTTCGGACATTTCCGTCCAAAGGTCGCGATAGCGGAATACGGATTCACGGCACTTTTTGTTGAAGGCTTCCACACCGTAGGCTTCAATTTCGCTCTTTTGATGAAAGCCGAGGGCTTTTTCGACTTCAATTTCCACCGGCAAGCCATGCGTATCCCAGCCCGCTTTTCGACGAACCTGATAGCCTTCCATGGTCTTATAGCGGTTGGTCATATCCTTTAAGGTACGGGAAATAACATGATGAATGCCCGGTCGTCCATTCGCCGTCGGCGGTCCGTCGAAGAATATAAATTTTTCACATCCTTCGCGCTCTTCCACCGAACGATGCAGAAGATCCATCTCTTTCCAGACCTTGCTTCGTGCGACTTCTCCCTCACGTACCTTTTCCGGTAAGCTCTTAAATGCCATGCGTTCTCCCTTCTTCCCCTCGCGCTCAACCATCCCTACGTTGAACACGTTTGTTTTCTTTAAAAATGCTCTTTTTCTAATTCCGTTCTTCCCATTATACACAACCCGACTTTCATCGGGCGCTTTTCTCCAGCGCCTCCGCTGCAGCCCGGGCGCTTGCCCAAGCCCAGTGCAGGTTATAGCCTCCGCACTCACCCTGAATGTCGAGCACTTCGCCAATCAGATAAAGACCCGGACAGCATAAGGATTCCATCGTTCGGCTGTTCCACTGTGCCGTATCCACACCGCCGCAAGTGACCTGGCCGTGATCATTCTTATGTGCACCGATAATTGTAAAAGGCCATGCCGAAGCTCGGTGCAAAACGCGCGTCCAATTCTCCTCGCTTGCTTCGCTTTTCTCATTCATGCCGCATTCCAAAAGCAGCTGATCAACAACTTTAGTCGGCAAGATACCGCTGAACAACGCCTTCGCCGGCCATGTCGGAAAGCGCGCAGCCAGACCATGAAGATAGGCGAGCCATTCCTCTTCCCGGCGATCGGGAAGAAGATTCAGAAGCAGTTCAGCGGTATTGCGATCGTTGTTTGATTTCTCACGACGTGAAGACGTTACATGCCCATCGTTTAAGGCGTCCAACACGCGATTGGACACGCGCAAAATTCCCGTTCCGGAAAGGCCATAGGTCGAAAAAAGCACATCATCCGTTATACAGGTTGTCTGCGCGGTGATCTGGGCCTTAAGCTTGATGCCGGAAAGTGCTGCCGTACGTGCAGTTTCCTGAACCGCAAGCGGTACAATTCCGGGATGCAGGCGCGTCAGGCGATGACCGAGGTTTTTCGCCAACGTGTAACCGTTTGACCACTCTTTTTTTCCGATCCCATAACTTCCGCCGGTAGCGAGAAGGACGACATCCGCCATGATCTTTTCCCCGGAAGCGAGCGTCAGCACAAAACACTTCTCCTGTCGCGTCAGCGTCTCCACGGAACAGCCGGTTCGTACCGAAACGCCGGCATCATTTATCCATTCCATCAGGCGATCGGCCACCGTATCGGCGCGTAACGTCGCCGGATAGGTCATCCCACTTTCCAGAGTGGTATGCGGTATCCCAAGAAGCGAAAAAAAGTCCACCGCTTCACGAAAGGCGAAACGGGAAAGGGTAGAAGCCGTCTTGTCGGCGCTGTTTCCCGTGTAGTGCGCAGCGGACACATGCACATTGGTAAAATTGCATCGTCCATTTCCCGTGGCGCGCAGCTTTCGTAAGATTGCATCCCCCTTTTCAAGCAGCACGACCTCTATATCGGATGAGGCGATTTGCGAAGCTGCGCTGTACAAGTCCGGACGGCGCAAAAAACCGGCCGCACAAACGCCGGCCGCTCCGCCCCCGACGATTACGACGCGCATGACGAAGCCTCATAGAAGCGGCAATGCTCACGAAGATTGCAACGGTCGCATTCCGGCCGTCGTGCTTTGCACACATAGCGTCCCTGAAAAATCAGCAGATGATGCGCTTCCGACCAGACCTCCCGGTCAAGAAGACGCTCAAGATCCGCTTCGCAGGCGAAAACATCCTTGGATTTAGAAAGGCCGAGACGATTGGACACACGAAAGACATGGGTGTCCACCGCGATGGCCGGGACACCGAAAGCATTGGACGCCACAACGTTGGCGGTTTTCTTGCCCACACCGGGAAGCGACATCAAAAGAGGAATCTCGTGCGGAACCGTACTGTCGAATTCCTCCACCAGCAAGGCAGCAGTACGAATGATGTTCTTTGCTTTCGTCCGAAAAAAGCCGATGGAATGAATATATTCCTCGACGTCGGACAGTTCCGCTTTCGACAGAGCTTCCGGTGTCGGATACGCCGCAAATAAGGCGGGGGTCACGCGATTAACCTGCTTATCTGTGGTTTGCGCGCTGAGCATCGTTGCGATCAAAAGCTGAAAGGGGTTCTCCGCCACAAGCTCCCCCTTCGCATCGGGGTGTGCTTCGCGCAGTTTGGCGATAATTTCACGCGCTTCTTTTTTGGTCATACGCTTCACGGAAATGCTCCTTTCCTGTCCTCTTGGATTTGTTTCCGAAAATCTATGAAGTCTATTATAATAAAGTTCGCATAAGAAACAAAACCGTCATCACCTTCCCCGTTCCCTTTCGGGAAGGGAGAGAAAGGAAATCTATGTTTAATCGCAGCAAAAAAGAGTTCGCACAGTTCGATTGGCTGTTATTGCTGGCTGTTCTGGCATTAAGCCTGATCGGCTTTGTTGTTGTTTTTTCGGCCACTGCTTCGCGCGGAGGACAATGGCATGCGCTGAAATCCCAGTTTGCATCCACCGCCATCGGACTGATCTTTATCATCACCTTCCAATTTGTGGATGCGGATTTTCTGAAAAAGCTGGCTCTTCCGGCCTACGCTGCGGCGATTATTCTTCTCATTGCTACCATGCTCTTCGGTGTCGGCGAAGATGCCTGGGGGGCGCGCTCGTGGCTGAAGCTCGGGCCAATCACCTTTCAGCCTTCCGAATTTGCCAAGATCGCTATTATGCTGGCGCTTGCCATGCTGTTGGAACGCTACCAGCACCGCATGAATAAAATCACGACCATTCTTCTTCTTGCCGTAATCATGGGCGTACCGATTCTGCTCATCCTGAAGCAGCCGGACTTCGGAACGGCAGCGGTGTTCCTCTTCTTCATCGCCCTGATGGTGTTTTATGCGCAAATTCACTGGGGCTATATTGTGGCCGCCCTTGTCATCGTGGTTATTGCTACACCGCTCTTCTATCAACATCTAACGCCCATGCAACAGGACCGCATTCTGAATTTCCTTAATCCCATGCGTGACATTATGGATAGCGGTTACCAAACGTATCAGGGACTGATTGCCATCGGATCCGGACAACTCTTCGGCAAGGGATTTCTTAAGGGGACGCAGACGCAATTCGGATTTATTCCCGAGCGCGATACCGACTACATTTTTGCTGTCTTGGCGGAAGAGTTCGGCTTTGTCGGTGGACTCGTGTTAATTCTGCTCTATGCAATCGTCCTCGTGCGCATACTGCTGATCGCAAAAAGGGCGAAAGATATGTTCTCTTCTTCCCTATGTATCGGGGTAGCCTCCATGCTCTTTATTCATATTTTTGAAAATATCGGCATGACCATCGGATTGATGCCGTTGACGGGAATTCCTCTCCCCTTCCTTTCCAACGGTGGGACGTTCCAGCTCATCAATATGGTCAGCATCGGCCTTGTTCTCTGTATTTCTTCCCAACGGCTACCGCTTGATTTTGGAACGGATCCTCCTTCTTTACCATCTCTATCGCCACAATGAGCGGAACAACCCAAAGCATCTCCAACAGCAGTGCCATCGTGCGCTGCTGTTTTTCTGTTCGAACAATCAACCGTCTTCCCCAGGGAAAGGGGTTTTCCCGATAACATAGCGCTCCTTCCCGGTCCGTACGATGCCAAGAAACCCCGTATTGTTGCAAGCGCTTGAGCGTTGTCGGCGCAGGATGCCCATAACGATTGTTCCGTCCGCAGCTGATGATCGCCTGTTCCGGACGAACACGCGAAAGCAGTGCTTCCGAGGTTCCTCGTTTGGATCCGTGATGAGCAACCTTTAGGAGGGAGATGTCGGAAGGCAAAGCCTGTGCAAGCTCCTCCTCTTTTTCCTGATCGCCCATAAACAGCACACCGCCGCCAATATCCAGATACAGAACGAGGCAGTGGTTGTTTTTGTCTTCCGCATCCCATTGCCCCGCTTGAAGGGCGGTAAAAACAAGCGGCTTTGCCCAGGGCAACACATTGTTTTTCAGTGTCCACCGATCTCCGCTTTCGGCCTGCCGATGAGATGAACCGATTCGTTCATCCGGGAAGGCGCGGTCGCCAACCGCCGGTGACGTAACGACTTCATCCACCGGTATGCGTTTTCGAATGCCCAAAAGATTGCCGTCGTGATCATAGTCATCATGCGATAGAAAAATTCGTTCTACGCGTCTGATCCCTCTCGCCTGCAACATAGAGACCAGCTTATCTGCCTGCGTGTTTTTTCCCGTTCGAAAATCCTTTTTTCCACCGGTATCCACGAGCACGGCATTCGTACCGTAGCGAATGAGAAAGCAGTCGCCCTGGCCCACATCCAGCGCTTCAACGGACGGCGGAAAGAACGGCAAGAGCAGCATCGGCCGTAAAACCGTAAGCAGAAGCCACAGCGAAAGAAGGTAGAGAAGTCGACCTCTTGTCTGCCAAACCAGCTCGCCATATGCCTCTTCCCTTTTCATCCGGGCTTTAAAACGCGTAAGCCATCCGAGTTGAGCGGCAAGAAGCAAAAAAACGACCAGCACGTAGAGTGCAAGCCCCTCCGTCGAAAAGGAGAAGGTAATGGCAGGAAGGGCAATGGCGTCAAGCCCTTTCAGAAGCAGGGCAAACACACCGTAACCCAGACGATAAACAGTAATGAGTGCCTCGGAAAGGAAAGGCAAGCGCAAAAGCGATCCGAACAGAGCAAGAAGCCCCAGCGCAAAAAGCAGCGAAAAGACGGGAATGGCAAACAGATTCGCTATAAGCGTGGAAGGTGTTTGCGTTATGCCCGCTTCGGCCAGGACGGGGAAGGTAAACAGGCTGATCCAAAAGGAACGGCGAAAGGATTGGCGCAACATTCCCCCACGCGAATGGATGCGTTCGCCGGCATGGACGAATTCACCGGCTGCCGCGCAAAGAAAAGAAAGACGCAGACCGAGGTCCTCCACGCGGTACGGCATGATCAACAGGATCAAACTTAACGCTAAAAGCCAGCCTTTTACTGCATCCAATTCCCGCTTCCGCGCGATTGCGCTTTCTCGAAAAGCTAAGAACAGCCAGGCACGCAAAATGGATGCCGGAAAAGCCAGAAAAGCGGCATAACCGAAGAGCAAGACCAGAAGGATGCAGGCAATTTGTTTTCGGGCAAGCGGCGACCAGGAAAGAATCCCCATCCCCCAAGAAAAAAGCAGTTGGACGTGCAGTCCGCTTGCCGCGAGCAAATGCGCAAGACCCAGTGTGCGCATATCCTGTTGCAGCGCGAACGTCCCCTTGACGTCCGCTCCCATCAGGACGCGTTTGAGCATAGCGAACGAGGCACCGCCCTGGGCATCAAAAAACGCTTCCGCTTGTTCGCGCAGCATTTTCCATCCCATTTGCATGTTTTGATCGCCATACGGAGAAAGCACAAAAAACACGGCCATTCCCATGAGCAAAGCCGTCGCCCACTTGACTTGCCGCCAAAAAAGCAAAATCGCCGCCACGCATCCCGCAAGATAAACCCCTTCTGCAGCCAAGACGACGCCGACGATAAAGGACACCATGAGCGCAAGTTCCACGCCATCCCCTCTTTCTGTAAACCGAATATCGTTTCCGTTTACAGTGTAAAACAGCCGTTGTCTCATGGTGTCCCATGTTAACAACGGCTGTTTTCCTATCCTTTGAATTTATTTTGCGTAAGGTTCTTTTTTTCGTCCCTCTTTTTTTGGCGCTTCCTTTTTTGGCGCCGGCGGCTCCGAGAAGCTTTCGATCAGGCGAACAAGCCACGCGGTTGCCAAGGCAATACAGCCGGCAACGAAAAAGGAAATACTTTTCCACATCAACTCCAAGCCGGAAATATGCGCCTTGAGTGCAAAACCGCGGAAAAAGAACACGATACCCAAGGCAATGCCCACCGCTGCAGGAAGATATTTCACCCCTTTATGGGCGTGAAACACGACATAAAGCAAAAAGGTCAACGCCACGAAAAGTAAAATCATCATGGGCAACATCGATAATTTTTCTTTGTATTGTCCGATAATGCTGAATAAACTGGCCATAGTCTCTCTCCTATCCGCAGATATCTTACCATAGACCTTTTCCTTGCGCTATAGACAACCGCTTCCGGCAGACCGTATAATCGAAAGAGATGATCCGACCGACATCACGATGAGGAGGGCATATGAAAAAACGATCTTGGTTTCGCGCAGTGATAACGCTGGTTCTGCTCTGTATTGTCCTCGCTCCTTTCGTCGGACATGCCGATGTCGGCGGCGGCGTGGATTGGGACGCCAATGACTGGGGTGGAGATTTCGGCGGAAATGATTACGGCGGATACGATTTTGGCGGATACGATGATGATGACGACGACTATTCCATGAACAGCGTCGATCCATTTTTTCTGTATTTTCTTTTCCGTAATCCGTGGATGGCGCTGATTATCATTCCCTTGTGGTATTTCAACTCGCGCAGCTCGAGAAAAAATCGCAAGCGGCAGTCCGGAAAGTCAAATCCGCCTTCTTCGACATGGGTAAAGCCGAAAGAAGAAGTCAATCTGGATGCACTTTTCGAACGCGATCCGAATTTTTCCAAGCCGGAATTTTTACTCCGCGCGTCGGATGTCTTTATTGCGCTCCAGCAAGCATGGACAGCCAAAGACTGGCGCGGTATTCGGGTCTTTGAATCCAATAGTCTCTATGATCAGCACGCGCGTCAATTGCAAGTCTACATCGACAAAGGACAGACAAATGTTGTCGAGGACATTTCGATTCTTAACACCGTCTTGGAATCCTATGAAGAAGATCGGGAGAATTCGTATCTGTCCGTTATCCTGGAGGCGCGCTATCGCGATTATGTCATCGAGGATGAGAGCGGTCGCGTCATCAAGGGCGATAAAAAGAGCCGCTACATCATGACCTATCGCATGCAATTCATGCGCAGTTTGGAAGCAAAGACGGAGAAAAGTTCCGACACCAAGGTAACGCAATGTCCAAATTGCGGCGCGTCACTTTCTATCAGCCAAAACGGTATCTGCGAATATTGCGGCGCGGAGGTCACCACGGGAGCAAATCAGTGGGTACTCACCGCTTTGCAGCCCTTGCAGCAACGTCGTTCCTAATTTTCCTTCGTTACGGCTGAAGCGTGTTTTCCCGTTGATCGGGAACGCGATCCGCCATCCACATGAAGATAAAGCCCAGAATAAAGAAGATCGCAAGCGTCGCCACCGCGATGTTGATCGTGCCGCCCGCGTATTTTACCAGTGCGATGGCGAAGGAGCCGAGAAACGATGCGCCTTTGGCAAAAATATCATAGATGCCGAAGTATTCTCCGGCATGCTGCGGCGGAATAATCTTCGAATAGTAGGAACGCGAAAGCGCCTGAATTGCGCCCTGGAACATTCCCACACCGAAGGCCATAATGCCAAATTGCCACAAGGAATGCAAGGTTAGCGCATAGAGCGAGACAGCAAGATATCCTGCGATACAGACCATGATGAGGGTGGCGGTGCGATAGGTGCGTGACAGGCGCGCGAAAAGAAGCGAAAAAGCGAAAGCCACAACCTGGGTCGCCAGAAGCACAATAACCTGTCCTACCGTATCCAGTCCCAGATCCGTTCCGATATTGATGGCGTTATTGATAATGGTTCCCACGCCGTCAATGTACATGAAAAAGGCAATCAAAAACAGAAACACTTTGCGTTCCTTGTGCACAATATCCATGAGCGTTTGACCGACGCGGGAAAAACTGTCGATCAGTGGTGGCGCTTCATGCTGTACGTAATGCTTTTGTTCATATGTTTTTAACAAAGGGATGGTCACGGCGAACCACCAGACGGCGGTTACCACGCAACCGATAAGCCGCGCCACGCCAGGATCCAGAATGTGCAACATTTCATCCATAACATAAGCAATAAGAGCAATCAAAAAGGGAATACAGGAACCGATATAGCCCCACGCATAACCGTGAGAAGAGACTTCGTCCATGCGCTCCGGCGTCGTCACGTCTACCAGCATGGAGTCATAGAATGTTAGCGATGCCGAATAGGCAATTTTCACAAAAATAAATAAAATCAGAAACAATAGCCAGCTTGTCGTCACCCCGAAGAGAATGCAGCCGATCGTACCGATCGCCAGCGTAGTCGTGAAAAACGGATTCTTATAGCGACGATAGTCGACAATGTTGCCGAAAATTGGGCCTAATAACGCCACAATGACCGTGACAATGGAAACACTCAACGCCCAATGGCCGGTCGCTTCATCGGAAGTCAATCCGCCCGGTTCACCGGTGATCGCCAGCACCTTGAACCAGATCGGAATGAGAGTGGTAGCTAACATGGTAAAGGCCGAATTGGCCACGTCATAGAGCACCCAGGAAAATTCTGCCGGCGTAAATTTCTTTTTCAACCCTTTCAACATCGCATTCCTCTCTTCCCTCGGTTGTTACGCGTAGTGCAAATCTAATTCACCGGACTCTGTTCGCACCGCTTCAAAATGGCGGTTAAAGAAGTCGTCCAATTGAACATCGTTATGCAAAAATTCGAGAAAACCGGGAAAAAAAGTTTTTGCCCGCGTCAACGCCTCTTCCCGCAAGGCATCCAGACGCACATTAGAGGCCTGACAGCGCGGATCCTCCTCGTTTTCCAGGAACAGATCCCCGAAATCCCCTTTAATGTGAAACAAATGCACCAAACCGCGAATCAATCCGCGTTTCATGCCAGACGGAGAATAAAATAAATGCAGTGCACGTGCCTGACCGGTTAACACCTCTTCCATAACTTCCGTCGTGAGGCCGAAAAATGGAGCAATGCTTTCTGCAGCCTTTCTACCCGGCGAAAGCAAAGTGGATCGATCCACATCGGTCGGCCGCTTTCCCGCCCGACGCAACAAATGCGCATCGTATTCGGATTCAATTCTATTGTGGGAAACGCCCGCATTCAACACGTGTGCCTCCACAAAGGTATGACACGTCGCGTCGAGCAAAAAATGTGTATAGAAGCCTAAAATATAGGCTAAACGCGCCCGTCTTTCCGACGGATCCTGTGTGCCCCGAAGAATCGTCTTCGCCTTCGTAAAGAACACGCTTCCCGGTTGTCCATGCATGGCCACGCCCAATCGGCTGACTTCATTCGCTTTTAGCGGATGATAATAAAACAGCAGATCCGGTCCATGCACACCGAAGTTAAACACGTCACGGTTCTCATCCACACAAGCCTTCAGTTCCTCCGGAAGCGCATCGCGCACCGCCGCTCCGAAGACATAATGCGTATAGGTGGTCGGCATGATCTCTTCCTTCCTTTTTTACCTTTCTCCGTTTCCCTTACCGGTAATCGGAAGCGTTTTTACTTTATTCTTGCCCCGCCCCACTCGACAACCGTAAAACCATGACGTTTCATCGAGGAGAGCGTTTGTTCTTTGATATCTATGGGTTTGGCGGAAGGATACCAGGTCATAAAGACCCTGATCATCGTGTCTTCTTTGGGATCAATGGTGAGTTTGGCATCGTCTGTATACGCACGATCTTGGAAGGTAATGATGTTGTACGGATTATCTTCCATTTGAGGGAGCCAGTAAACGATAAATTCATTTATTTCTCTATGATTCAAGCCCAACGTTTCCAATTTTTCTTCAAGAAATTTTTCCGTATCCGATCCCTTTACACAAAACCCTTCATCCATCTTGTATGTTTTGTCTTTCACGCCCTCCCAGAACAGTGCATAATATTCACGGTTATTGCACAATATGGTGCCGTCCGGTTTTGCCGTAACCTGCCATGTTGTGTTCGCAGAAAAGGAAGGATAGACGTGTGTAAGCTGTCCATTATAGTCCAGAGAGACCGTTACACATTGTTCTTGTTCCGGATAGAGATAGATCATCGGTTTGAAGTCTTCTGTGTCGTTGATATCTTCCCGACACGCCATGAGAACGCCCAGAAATAATAAGACAAGGATAATCACTGTTGTCGCTTTCTTCGGTTTTTTCATCGTTGTTCCACTCCTTTCTCTCTCCTTTATTCTAACAGGAATCACGCAGAGAAGGACATAAGATGATGCGTTTTCACGTTCGGAAGAAACAGAATAAAAAAAACGGCATAGCCGGTAATTGCTTACCAAACTATGCCGCTGTTTTTCGGAGATTGAAAATCTCGAATTGGTACCCGCGAATGGGGGTCCTTTTCTTTGAACAAATCGTTCGCAGCGATTAACGCTTCGAGAACTGCGGGCTCTTACGGGCCTTCTTAAAGCCGTATTTATAGCGCTCTTTCTTGCGCGCATCGCGCGTAAGGAAGCCGGCCTTCTTCAGACTGGGACGCAGATTTGGGTCAAATTCAATCAAGGCACGAGCCACGCCCAAACGAATGGCGCCGGCCTGTCCGGTGAATCCGCCGCCCTTGACGGTAACGGCGACATTAAAGCCCTCACGCTGCCCCACAAGCTCCAACGGCTGTGTGCAAATGTCACGCAGGGTCTGATAATCAAAATACTCTTCCAGGCTATAGCCATTGACAAGCACCTGTCCATTTCCCGGAAGGAGTCGAACTCGTGCTACGGCCGATTTGCGACGACCGGTTCCGCGATATTGCTGATCCATCGTATCCTCCTACTTAAAACGTTAACTCTTCCGGCATCTGGGCGGCATGATTATGCTCCGGTCCCACGACGACCTTCAGCTTACGGTACATTTGGCGTCCCAAGGTGTTGTGCGGAAGCATACCGCGAATGGCGTGTTCCAAAATACGCTCAGGATGTTTTTCCATCATGTCCATGTAGGGAATGTCACGACGTCCACCAACATATCCGGTGTGATGCTTGTACATCTTCTTGTGTTCTTTGTCGTTCGTCAAACGCACCTTTTCCGCGTTGATGACGATGACATAGTCACCCGTATCGACGTTCGGGGTGAAAGTGGGCTTGTGTTTTCCGCGAAGCACGGCAGCGATGTTTGCCGCGAGGCGTCCGACCACCTGGTCTTTCGCATCGACGACATACCACTTGCGCTCCACCTCCAACGGTTTTGCTAAAGTTGTTTTCATCTTTTGCTCCTTTTCTTCCTGCTCTGTCCATTTTGACTCCGCCGATCAGAGAAGCGGGTTTTGTTGATTCGACAATTTTTGTTTCGCACATCGACGCTGCGAAGGAATTACCGAAGATCCGGGGCATAAAGATGCCCAAACAGATACCTGAATATTATATAAGGCCAATGAATGGATGTCAAATCCTGTAGGTTTGTCTACTTTCAAGCTGCGATAAATGGATAAAACAAGTTCTCCATCCTCTTATTTATGCTAAACTATGTTAGTTTTAACTAACATAGGAGGAAATGATGTGTCCATCGGATAATGTAATCATGGAAGACTTAGCCACGAGAAAGCCGTTTATCTCGGCACAGTTGGCTTGCTCTATTCATGCCGCAATACGATACATAGAAAACAACCTGGATAAGTCCCTTACTCTCGCTGAAATTGCGTCTCACGTCTATCTCAGCCGTACATATCTCAGCACCAGTTTTAAACAGATAACGGGACAAAACATAACAAAGTTTATCTATGAGAAACGAATGCAGAAGGCAAAACACCTTCTGCTTTCGACACAGGACCAAGTGCAAAATATCGCCGTAAAATGCGGTTATCCCTCTCCTGCCTATTTCTCCGCTTCCTTTCGACGCTATTATCAAAAAAGTCCACGAGAATTGCGTCGGGAAGCGGAGAAAGAATAGTATCAGGTAAGAGCGGGATAACGCTTCGTGTTCGCCAAGGCCGTCCCCACCGTTGAAGCATTGTGCAGGAAAGCGGAACCGGTATTGGAAAGGATACCGCTGAGGCCCAAACCGATTAATAAACTGTTGAACGTAAGGATAAACCGATAGTCCTGACGCGTTCTCTCTTGCAGCGCACGTGCCAGGAGAATCAACTCGACTAATGCGGAAAGGTCATCTTTGCCAATGGCGATATCCGCAATTTCTCTGGCTAAATCGGCGCCTTTATGCATGGAAATACCGACATCCGCTTGCGAGAGAGCAACCGAATCATTGATTCCGTCCCCCACCATTACTACGGTGGTCCCCTTATCTTTGAGCGCTTTGATGAAGTCTGCTTTATCTTCCGGCAGAACTTGAGAACGATAACCGGTAAGATGCAGTTGCTCGGCTATATGTGCCGCCGCATTCTCCGCATCTCCCGTAAGCATATAAATGTTATCTATGCCCACAGAACGCAGTTCTTGGATGGTTTTTGTCGCATCCGGTCGAATAGGATCCGTAATACACAAAACACAGACCAGCCGGCCATCAACCGCCATATACAGCAACGATGCCGATTCCTTCAGTTCGTTAATTAACGTCCGATTTTCTTCACTCAGCTCGACCGCTTCATCTTCCAAGACAAAGTGTTCTGAACCGATGATCGCCCGCTTTCCGTTAATGGTAGAGGCAATGCCGTGTGCCACAATATACTCCGGTTCGGAATGCATCTCTTCATGACGAAGCCCTCGGTCCCTAGCCGCCTGCACCACTGCAGCCGCAATAGAATGCGGAAAATGCTCTTCCAGACACGCTGCAATGCGCAAACTTTCGTCCTCGGAATAAGGGCCGAAAGCGATGACCTTCTCCACCGTCGGTAAAGCCTGCGTTAAGGTGCCCGTCTTGTCAAAGACAATGGTATCTGCCTTGGCTAAATTTTCCAGATACTTTCCACCCTTTACCAAAATGCCCTGTTCACCTGCCTGGCTCATCGCCTTCATAACCGCGATGGGAATAGTCAAACGCAAAGCGCAGGAATAATCCACCATAAAGAATGCTTTCGCTCGCCAAATACTTCTTGTCAAAGCAAAAGTTGCTAACGCGCCGATAAAAGAATACTTGACCAGTGAATCGGCAAGCGCTTCGGCTTCTTTCTGTTTTTCCGACTTGTTTTTTTCGCTGTCTTCAATGCGCTCAATAATTTGTTGCAACCGAGATTCGGTGGAAATCGCAGATGTACGAATGCGCAAACTTCCCTCTTCCAGAATTGTTCCGGCAAAAACGCCGGATCCAATCGCTTTTGTGACAGGTAGACTTTCCCCCGTAAAAGAAGCCTGATTCGCCATGCCTTGGCCTTCCACAACCACACCGTCCACCGGAATACGACTTCCCATTCCGACGTCTACAATATCGCCCGGCACCACCTGACTCAGCGGCTTGGAAACCAATTCCTCGCCTTCCACCACATGCACACGATCTACACCGACCGCCAGGCTTCGGGTTAAGTCCGCTCTGGTTTTCTTTAACGTCCAATCTTCCAACTCTTCACCGAGATTCAGCAGGAACATGGTGGAAGAAGCCGCTTGAAAATCGCCGGTCAACAGCGATATGCTGATGGCGGAAGCGTCCAATACGGCAACATTCAATTTTCCTTGCCGTAACGCTCGCCAACCGTTAAGCAAGTAATCCTTGGCGCGATATAAGGTTAATGCAACGCGAATGGGCATGGGTACAAAAAACTTGTATAGAAGGCGCATCTGTACCGCATCGCGCAGCAGATGAAAAAAATCCCGCTCCGCTACGGGCTCAAAATACACATCGTCAATCGTCACAGCCGGTAAGCTCTCGCGATCCAACGTGAGAAATAATCGGGCAATATTCTTGATCGCGCTCTCCTCGTATTCCACAACGGCATTGCCGGTCAATGTGGAAATGGAACAACGCTTGACACCGTCCACGCCTTCCGTAAGGTATTTAATTGCATTCGCCTCTTCGTAGGTGAGCCCCTCCGCAAGATGAAAGCGGGCTCTTCCGGGAAGGCGATGAATAATGGATGCTTTCACCTTACTCCGCGCTTTCCTCATGCAGATTTGCTTCATCCGCCTCGTCCGCCGTTTCGGCGATCTTAAGAATGTCCTGACTTGCTTCTTCCTCTTCCGCCGCTTCTTTCTCCGCCTGCGCTTTGGCTTCCTCTTCCGCTTTCTTTACTTTTGCTTCGGCAACGATGTCGCCGGTTTCTTCCCGCACTTTTTCGATCGTCTTATCTAAGCTTTCTTTTGCTTTTAATCCGCCCGCTACCGCACTGACCGCTAAAGAACGTGCCTTTTTGGTTTTCCAAAGCTTATCCGACACCAAACCGAGCACCACGCCTACACCCGTATAAAGTAATTTCTTTTTCATGTTCTCCTCTTTTCTAACCGATGCGCTTCGACAGTGCCATTTCCTTCGCCGACAATCGTGCATCACGATGTTTGAAGAAATAGTACCGTAGCTTTTTTCGGGGAACAAGGGAGAAACTATCAAATTCTTTCTAACTTACGATGAAACGGTTCGTGTTTCCGGGAATGTAAAAACTTGTGCACGACAATGCTATTCATTCCGAAGAGGAATAGGCCATGATAGGAAAAAAGATGTTCAAAAAAACGCATTCCGATCAAAACGGCAGATACGAAACCAACACCGCGAACAGTAACGCAGGTAACATATTCGCGACACGAAGCATTTTTCCCCAAACAAGGTTTATGCCAATACAAAAAATGAGGATGGCGCCCATGAGCGAAAGGTTAATGAGTGCCGATTCCGTTAAAACCGGTGCAATCCAAGTCGCAAGAACCGTTAGTGATCCTTCGAAGAGAAAGACGACGACGGCGGAAAAGATCGCTCCCGGCCCCAGAGAAGCGGTCATCGCTAAAACAAGAAGAAAGTCCAATACAGACTTAACGACAAGTGTTGAAATATCATGGTTCGCACCATCTTGTAATGCACCGACTACGGCCATAGCACCGATGCAGACAGAGAGTGAGGTCGTCACGAAAGCCTCAACAAAGCGTGAGTCCTTTTCATTTCCGGAACGTTTTTTCAGCCATTCGCCGAAGGAAATGAGTTGCTGTTCCAAATTCAATATTTCACCGACAACCGTGCCGATAGCCAGGACAATCACGACAAAGAGCGTTCGTCCGGCGAGAAGATGACCGTTTTCAAGCCGTAACATCCCCTGCATAGCACTGGCCATGGCCATAAATAGAACGCTCACACCACAACTTTTAATCACCGCTTCCTGCTGTTGTTGCTTAAATATACTTCTCGTAACCAAGCCCAAAAGGCCACCGACAATGACGGCAGCGGTATTGATGAGCGTTCCCAATCCGACCATACATCCTCCTCATGCAAAATCACGTGCAAAAAGCCATCACGCCAAGTATTTTCGCACGTCAAACACAAAAATCGCGGGACCCGAAGGTCCCGCATAATTTTATATCCGAAAAGCAAATCCATAAGCCGTGTTCTGTTTCTGAACATCATCTGTCTCGTCGTCCTGTTACCAGGACGCTCTAGCGATTCGTCGAGCCGCAGCGAGCAACTGCCAATTGGCTCTGATCTTGCACCGAATGGGGTTTACAGGGCCAACCTGTCTCCAGGTTGCCGGTGAGCTCTTACCTCGCCTTTCCATCCTTACCATTTCTGGCGGTTTCTTTCTGTTGCACTATCCTTAGAGTCGCCTCCACCGGACGTTATCCGGCATTCTGCTCTGTGGTGCACGGACTTTCCTCGAATACGATACTCTTCGCGATGTTCCGACTTACTTTTCAGCGCCCTAATCTTACTTGAACTTAACACAAAGTGCAAGAATCATCGAGGCCCTCCGTTTCCGGATGATACACCTGCCGATCGTGATACTCCTGTTGTTTTCCATCGTTCCAGTTGCGTACCGGCCGATAGTAGCCGGTAATGCGGCTGTAGACTTCAGCTTCTTCGCCGCAGTGCGGACAAACGTGCTCTTCACCGGGCAAATAGCCGTGATTGGGGCACACGGAATACGTCGGGGAAATGGTGTAGTACGGCAGATGAAAATTCTGTGCGATGGAGCGCACCAATGCCATAGCACTTTCCCAGTCCGGAAGCTTTTCTCCTAAAAAGGTATGGAAAACCGTGCCGGAAGTATACAGCGTTTGCAATTCGTCTTGTGCTTTTAACGCCTCAAACACGTCATCGGTGGCGCCCACCGGAAGGTGTGAGGAGTTTGTATAATACGGCGTACCGTTTTCGTTCGCCGTCTTGATATCCGGAAAATCTTCCTTATCGTGCTTGGCGAAGCGATAGGTGGTCGATTCTGCCGGTGTGGCTTCCAGATTGTAGAGATCGCCGTATTCTTCCTGATAATCGCTCAATCGTTCGCGCATGTGCAACAGCACTTCCTTCGCAAATTGACGTGTTGCAGGATCGCGCATATCTTTGCCCAACCAGGTGGCGTTCAGGCCGACTTCGTTCATGCCGATCAAACCGATGGTCGAAAAATGATTGGTAAAAGTGCCCAAATAACGCTTCGTGTAAGGATACAGGCCGGCATCCAACAACTTGGTGATCACGTCGCGTTTGAGTTTCAGAGAACGTGCGGAAAGGTCCATCAGATAATCCAAACGCTTATAAAAATCGGCTTCATCTTTCGCCAAGTATGCAATACGCGGCAGGTTGATCGTGACGACGCCAACCGATCCCGTGGATTCGCCGGAGCCGAAGAATCCGCCGGCTTTTTTCCGCAGCTCTCGCAGATCCAAGCGCAGGCGACAGCACATGCTGCGCACATCCGACGGATCCATGTCGGAATTCACATAGTTGGAAAAATAGGGGGTTCCGTATTTTGCCGTCATCTCAAACAACAGCTTGTTGTTCGTCGTCGGTGACCAGTCAAAATCGCGCGTAATCGAGTATGTCGGAATCGGATACTGGAAGCCGCGACTGTTGGCATCGCCTTCAAGCATCACTTCGAGGAAGGCACGATTCACAAGATCGACTTCTTCCTGGCAATCGCCGTAGGTAAAGTCCATGGTTTTTCCACCCACAACCGCCGGCATATCTTTCAAATCCGCAGGAACGCGCCAGTCCAGCGTAATATTGGAAAACGGCGCCTGTGTTCCCCAGCGACTTGGCGTGTTCACGCCATAAACAAAAGACTGTATGCACTGTTTCACTTCGTCCAGATCCAAATGATCGACTTTTACGAAAGGTGCAAGATAGGTATCAAACGACGAGAATGCCTGGGCCCCGGCCCATTCATTCTGCATAATGCCCAGGAAGTTCACCATCTGGTTGCAAAGGGTTGACAAATGTTTTGCCGGCGACGAGGTGATTTTGCCTGGCACGCCGCCGAGGCCTTCATCGATGAGTTGCTTGAGGCTCCATCCCGCACAATAACCGGTAAGCATGGAAAGGTCATGAATATGGATGGCCGCCGACTTATGCGCATCCGCAATTTCCTTGTCGTATACTTCGGAAAGCCAGTAATTCGCCGTAATGGCGCCGGAGTTGGAAAGAATGAGACCCCCTACCGAATACGTGACGGTCGAATTTTCTTTAACACGCCAATCATTGATTTTTAAGTAATCGTCCACCAGCTTTTTGTAGTCTAAAAGCGTGTCGTTCACGCGGCGCAGCTTTGCACGCTGTTGGCGATAAAGAATATAGGCTTTAGCCACGTCGGGATACCCGCAATTGGAGAGCACCCGCTCGACGCTATCCTGAATAACTTCCACCTCTAAAATGTCGTCCTTAGCCTGTTTTCCGGCATCTGCCGTAGCGCGCAGAGCTAAAAGTTCCAACACATCGTCCGAAATAGGCGTCTTGGTGGACAGGAACGCCTTTTCCATGGCATCCTGTATTTTTTTGATGCGATAGACAACATACGACCCATCGCGTTTCTTTACGGTGATCATGCCTTCCTCCTTTCCCTTGCGCCGATTGCGCTCGGGACAAAAAAACAGGGCGTCTGTGGTTTTTTTGACCTGCCCTCTTGACCGGATAATCTAAAAATAGTTTAGCATGATCTGCCGTATTGCACAATATATAGGGGCAAAAACTTTTTCGCCCCTATATATGCGTAGTCTTTTCGTCGGGTTTCTTATCGCCTACTCTTCACTATTCTCTTGCGAATGCTCACTTTTCGAAGCCGAGATGCCGTTCGCCTGCGAATTCTGCCTTTCTTCATTGATCCGTCTGGTTTCTTCTTCCAGATCGATTACCGCAAGATTTCCTGTATCCGAGCGCAGGAAAAGGGTCGCCTGCGCGTCGTCCACTTCATGATGAAAGGTATTGCCGCCCTGCGTATCCTGTTGCCATCTCACGCTTCCCGTTCCTGTCTCCATGGTGACATTGGTTCGCTTTACGCCAAACGTATCCACGCCGATTCCACCGGTATTCGTACGGAAGCAAATCGTTCCGGAAGGCTTAATAGCAGCTGAAATAGACCCGGTATCCGTCGAAATCGAGGAAGTGGATAATGTTGTATCGGCTATCCAGATGCTTCCGGTGTCGGATTGAGTATCCAGATGCTCCATGGTGCAATGGTTTATTTCCATCTGCCCGATTTTAGTCCGTACGGTGGCATTTTCGGTGTGTACTTTATACAACGCAACGCTCCCTACAGAAAGGTCAATGGAAACATTTTCTAATTTTTCGCCTTTTGCAACATTCAGGACAACCTTCTGTTTATCCAGAACCGAAGGAAAAAAATTGGGCATGGCGATTTGTATTTTCGGTTTTTGTTTCGACCCGAAAATGGTAAGCTTGCCGTCCTCCTGTTTCACTTGAAGACGTAAGGCAGGATCCGTATAAACCGGATAGTATAGTACGGTTTCCGTTCCACCTTCCCGAATTTCGACCGTCTGTAAATCCAGCTGGATGTCCACTGAACGCAACGTGTCTATAGGGATTTCTTTTACTTCATTTTCCATGGAGGTCCCGCCGAGAGAAAAATCACGAAGCCCCATAAACCACGCTCCTCCGACGAGAAGCAGGCCACAAACCAAGGTGACCATACAGGCCTTGCCCAATTTACTCATGATACGCTCCTCTCTTATTTCTTTGGCGAAGCAACAATTGACGGATGCCGCGGACGATACTGCGGAAAATGAGAATAACCAATAAGATAGCAAACACGCCCAACGACACGAGACCGATGAGATACAACGCCCGTGGTAAGGAAAAATCTTTTGGTAAGACCTGTATCAGCTCTTTTCCCGCACCAATGATCACGCCCACACCACTGCTGGCGACGGAAAAAAACAAAGAAAGAAATCCGACAAACAATCCAAAGGAAACAAGCAAAATGGTGATGGCCAGGGGTAATCCGACGGGCAGAGCCAAAATGGCCAACACCACCGTTATGGCCAGCGATGCACGTGGCTTCTTGGTTTTTCCTATTTCTTCCCCTTCCCCCTCTTCCAAACGGTCCAGTTGGAGATCCCGCAGAATTTCAAAGCTTGCCTGACGGGGATCCGGCATATCCTTTGGGACAGTGTCTTTCTCACCAATCCCGCGATCCTCAAAAATTTCCTCATAGTAGGCAACCGCGTCCCCACGTTCTTCACTTCCAATCCGTGCGAGGCGACGGTTTAATGCTTCCAGATATTCCTTCCTAGTCATCTTCCTCTCCTTCCTCGCCCGTATCCTTCAGCAAGCGATCCAACGACGCTTTCCAGCTCTCCCATTCCTTTTCATCCTCTTCCAGTCGTTTTCGCCCGGCCGGCGTAATGCGATAGTATTTTCGGTTTCGGCCCTGATATTGTCGGTCATAGGTTTCCAGCAGGCCCTCCTTTTTCAGACGACGCAAAACGGGATAGATGGTGGATTCCGAGATCGGCATGACGGTCTTCATTTTTTGCGTGAAGCTGTAGCCATACCGATCTTTGTTGCGTAGGAGGGAGAGTACACAAAGATCCAATATGGATGTCTGTAATGAAAAAGCCATGGCGCCTCCTTTCGTCTCTTCCTTCCGCAGCACCTGAATTCCGTCATCTCCGAAGGCATTCGTCTTCGTCTCCCCCGGATGCGACGGCAGTTCATTTCGTTGCAAAAGGAATATCCTTTCGTTAACTATATTATATTGTTTATAATATTAGATGCAATAGTTGATTGTAAAAAAGAGGTAAAAAAAACAAGTCGCATTGTGTTATACGGCCCCCAGCGCAGCGCCCGTCGATCCGGGCATAATGTCAAAACGAAGGTGCTTATGTTCCTTCACCCTCGAATTTCAACCTGTCGAATCGTTTGACGCAAGATGGAAGCATACGTGTCCAGCGTTTCCCGGCTCGGCGTACCGAGCGTCGGATCCGGCACAAAGTCTGACACGCGAAACGGCTGTAAGGCATAAAAATCGGCACCGGCAAGCCATTCTCCTATCACCTGAAAAGATTGTTCATCATGAAAACGCGTGGTCACCGTAGTACGAAATTCCACGCGGATATCCGCACCAAATAAAAGATCTACGCTGTCGGCAATTCGCCGCATAGAAAGTTGGGAAAGGCCGACAGTTTCCGCATAACGCGCGGGTTCATTTTTAATATCCATCGCCACCATATCAAGCAGTTCTTCATCAAGAAGCGCTTTAAGGCGATCCGGATACAGCCCGTTGGTGTCCAGTTTTACGGCAAAGCCCATGGCGCGTATTGTGCGAATCACCTCTGTCAAATCGTCTCGCATGAGCGGTTCGCCGCCGGAAAAACACACACCTTGCAAAAAACCCGCGCGCGGACGCAAAAACGAATATAGCCCTTCTTCATCCATGATTCCGGGCCGATTTACCTCCCAAATTTCCGCGTTATGACAATAGGGACAGCGCATCGTGCAACCGCCTAAGAAAACCGTCGCCGCTGTCCGCCCGGGGAAATCTAGAAGAGATAACTTTTGCAAACCGTGTATAATCATGGTTTCCTTCCCAAACAAGCATCTCCATGCCGTTGTCCGGCAAAACTGCACAGATCACTTGCGCTATCCGATAGAAAAGACCTATGCCCGAAGGAGGCAAAGCGCCACATAGGAACCTTGCCAGGTGCCGAGGGTGGACACATCCACATAACGCGGAGCCACCGACCAATGTGTGTTGATACGCAAATAGACCTTCCGCTGATCCCCTTTGGTCCAAATTTCCGCGCCGTAAAAGGTCACCGTATGACGGCGATAGGGCTTATGCGTAAAGCTGATGAGACCCGGACGATGCGCCCGTAACTCGTCAAGAAGAAGATCTTCCCAATCATCACGTGGAGAAAGGATAAAAACGGTACATGCCTTTCCCGGATAGCCGAAATGGCGCCAAGACCGACGAGCAAGCTCCGCCATGCGCCATGGATACGTACCGAAGACAGGAAGGTAAATCCAGTACGAGCGGGCCAAATTATGCACAACGGAAAATACTTCCTGCGGATCCGCAGGAAGTCGGGTAAAACCCTGACGGCGAAAACAGGAAAAGACCGACGTTAACGCCGTCAGGGAGCAATGATTGGTATAGGGAAATTGACGCATCTGCAGCAACGGATACTCCGAAAGAAGAAGACGTTCCTGACAATGCCACCCGGGGCCTTCTTTTTGGAAAATATCCTCAGCCGGATCGGTAATAGGCTGACGAGCCGCGTGCTTTCCCTTGCGCTCAGTCAAGAAAACGGAAGACATTTAATCCGATGCGTTCATCCTTTTCGCGCTCAACGGTACCGTCCAGAACACGAATAAACAACTCACCTGTCGCAAAAATTCGCGCTTCGTTCAGATGTCCGCCAAAGGCATGGCCTTCTTTATCTGCCGCCGTCAAGTGAATATGCGCATAATATTTTCCGTCCATCGTCGTAATATTGCCATACAGCATGGTAATTTCCGCCGGGAACGTAAAGTGGTTCTTATAATATTTCTGCTCGGTCACATCGTAGCAGCCAACCGTGAAATCATCGATGGCGCCGATGCCGCGCACCTCAGCCAGCTTCACCTTTTCCGCCTTGGCCACTTTTTCCAACTGCTCGTGAATTTCTTCTCCTCGTTGCAGACGACACACGATCGTATCGCCAAAACGCCTGTATTCCATGGCTCCTCCTTATTCTTTCGTTACCTTCGTTCTGCTCCATTATACCCCACTACCTGGCTTTGTTCTGTTCACGGCGCAAAATGAGCGTTAACAGGAACGTTGTTACTGCAACACCGGCCAGAAGGAGAAGATTGCGATTCACCAACGCGTAATCAATTTGCGTCGCACTGACATGAACCAGATGGTCAATGGTGTTCATCAACCAATACGAGGGAAAAATGCGCGACGCGCGAACGACAAAGTCCGGAAGCAGAAAGCTTGGAACAAAAACGCCCGTCGAAAAGGCCACAAGTAAGGAATACGCGGTGCTAAAGAATGCCGCCGCATTTTCGGATCGAAAGATCTGCATGATAAACAGAATCAACCCATTTATGGCGAAAGCATGCACGGCGGAGGTGAGAACCGCCACTTGCGCCTGTCTCGTCTCGAGCACATCAAAACCAACAACAACAAGGCTGATGAGCATAAAGATCGCCCAGAGGAAAAACATAAACACAAACGAGGATAGCGTAATTTGTCGCGTCCTTGTTGCCTCATCATAGCCACTAATGAGCTCGCGGTTCTTGATTTTCGGATCCTCGGTACGGGCAATGGTCATGCCCACACATGTAAATCCGGCGCTTAACAGTACGTAAAGAATAACGCTCACCATTCCTAAAAAGAGTTCGATTTGTGCGCTGTTTTCGTGTCCGTTTACAACGATTTGCCCCTCCAGTTTTGTATCCATAATTTTTGTCATATAGGAATCAAGAAGATCGCTTCGTTCTTTCCCCTGTACGGCGGAGGGAATGTGCTGATCAAAAAGACGATAGCTTGTCGCATAAAGAGCGATTTGGCGATCCAGCAGCTGTACTGGGGTATCATTTTTGCTGACGAATGTCTGTACGTCCAGCCGGGTTCCCGTCTCGGGAAAGCGGAAGGTTTCGGGAATCACCAGAACATAGTCCACCTTATCCTGAAAAATTGCAGTGTTCCATGCTTTCTCATCTGTTCCGGCATCCACCATCTCGTTTGTTTTCTTCAAATACGCTTCGAGGTTCTTGGCGAACGCATCCTGACTGC
The DNA here is from genome assembly GCA_019753405.1 of Murdochiella sp. Marseille-P8839. GTDB lineage: Bacteria > Bacillota > Clostridia > Tissierellales > Peptoniphilaceae > Murdochiella. The sequence goes on from JAIKLF010000004.1 coordinate 191,186, forward strand.
GATTAATCAGTGCCAAACGCGGCTTTCTTTCCTCTACAAAAGTGGCTTCCTCGGTCTGGTTCCTCGCCATGAGTAAAAAGAGCCCCAAAAAAATGCCGAAAGTAATCAGTAAAAAGCCTTTATTGTGGCGTGCGATTTTGAGAAAAAGTTTATAGGCTCTCATAGCGGTCCCTCCTTAATGCGATGATGGTGATGCCGAGAAAAAGAACGAGGGTGATGGCCAAGTGAGCCATCGCCGTATGATAAATCTCGCCCACTCCCTGTGTATAGAGACCATACAAACCGTCGTTCACCATATTAACCGGATTGAGTGCATCCAATAACGGAGCAGCAGCCTGCACACTCGTCCGTACGCCGGAAACCATCATGCCCGACAAAAAGCCTAAGAAAAGGGGCAATAGGATACCGATGGCCTGGCGAACACCTTTTGCTTCCGGCAGCAGCGCAGCCACCACAACACCGATCACGATGCCACAACACTGCCCCAAAAAAAGCAGAAGCAAAAGAGCCCAAGTATTCGTCTTCGTCGCCGCTTCTGCACCGAGGAGGCGAAGCAACAGGTAGAGAACAAGGGTAAAGCCGATATAAATGACCAGATAGGCGCCAAAATGAAGCACAAAGCTCTTCCGACGCTCCAATGGGGATATCTGCTCTCGCAAGCCAAGCGAGCTTTGGTTCGCATGCAAGTTATCCAGAAGATGATTACCCATGGAAAACGCGTAAAAGGTAATGTAGGCGATACAGGCAAACTGATAGCTGAGCATTTGATCAACGCCACCTTTACGCAGATCCGGATTCACTTCCAATGCTTCCACTTTTTGTTCTTTCGACGGCATAGTTCCCGACGGATCTACTGTTTCCTGTACGGGCAGCGCGGATGCAGCATCTTCTATTTGTGTTGCCGTCTCTGCCGATGGTGGAGCCGTCGATACCGCGGATTGGGCAATTTCCTCCATGTTGGTCTTTGTCTGGTACGAGTGCAGTACTTGTTGCACAATCATCAACACATAGGAGCGCGCCCTACGCGTTTCATATTTTCCTGCTTTTGCATCCAATACGATGACGTCGATGGCGCCGGCATTCATCGCGGCTCGTGCCTCTTCCATCGTGGAGAAGCTCCCATACACGAGAGGAAGTTCAGCGTCTTTATCCGGCGTCTCTTCCGTCCACTGTTGATTTTCCCAAACGCCTTTTTTGGCGTCCAGATTCGCGAGAAAATCCGGAAAATCCGCTTCTTCCCCTTGAATGAGACCAATACGACTAATCGGCAGAGCGATGTCTTCCTTCGCGGTAGGACGAAAAACCATGCTGAAAATCAACAGGAGCACAATCGGCAAGGAAAAGCCCCAGATCAACGACTCCCGCTGGCGGATGATCTGTTTCAGGTGATAACCGAAAAGTTTACGCATGATCACGCAGCTCCTTTCCGGTGATTTCCAGAAAAACATCATTTAAGGTGGGTCGATCGGTTTCAATGGACAATAGAGAAATACCTTTTTCTTCTAATCGATGGATGAGATCAATAGCGCTCATGGCAGACGTGCGTAGCTGCAGTTGCAGATATTTCCCATCATAAGAAGGAGACCCGAACGCGGGCTCTTGCCTAATCCAGGCCAGTTGAGCGTCGGAAAGTTCTGCAACCCCCACTTTTACCGTCTCCCTCAGCGACGTTTGCGCCAGAATTTCACGGCTGGTTCCTTCCACTAACGACTTCCCGTGATCCAAAATGATCAAACGATCGCAAAGCAGTTCAATTTCTTCCATGTAGTGTGACGTATAGATGACCGTAGCCCCCTCGTCCCGCAGCTTACGAATGCCTTCCAGAATGCGATTTCGAGATTGCGGATCCACCGCAACGGTCGGTTCATCCAAGATCAGAAGACGCGGTTTATGTGCGATGCCGCAGGCTAAATTTAGGCGTCGCAATAATCCGCCGGAAAGTTTGGACGGATGAAAATGACGAAAGTCTTCCAGTTCTACAAAGTGAATGGCTTCTTCGACCAATGCTTTGCGCTTCTTTTCGTCCTGCACATAGAGGCCGCAGAAATAATCAATATTTTCCTGGACGGTCAGTTCTTCATAAACCGCCACATTCTGTGGAACCAGACCGATCTGTTTTTTGATGGACGCATTCATCGAGGACATCGGTGTGCCAAAAATTTCAATCTCTCCATGGTCAAATTTGAGTAAGGCTAAAATGCAGTTAATCAGGGTTGTCTTACCGGAACCGTTCGGCCCTAACAAACCGAAAATCTCGCCTTTTTCCACGGTCAAGCTCAGATGATCAATGGCCACCAGTTCTTTGTAGCGTTTGACCAAATCATTGACCTTTACCACATGTTCCATACTGCCTCCTTATTTTGGACGTTCAGCGGCATGATATTGACCTGCTGTCTCTTTCGTTACGCTTCTTTGATCCTTCTTCTTTATTCTCAGTGTAAACAGCGCAAGAGAAGAAAACGAGAGTCTTTTGTCATGATCTTGCATGACAAATGTCATTTTCGCTATCGTTTTGTTCCCGGTCTTGCCTTTGCTATAATAAATGTGTCGGGAAAGCAGCAGAATTTGGCCAAAGGAGGCAATCGTGAGGCGATTTTATTTATGGGGCGGCATCGTTCTCCTCTCCGTTTTTGCCATCTTCTTTTTGTCGACTTCGCCCCTGTCCGTGGGTGTGTATCTTCATATTCTGTTCATTCTCAGCGGCAATGCTTTGTGCTATCTGTTGTCGCTTTTCGCACCGGAAAAAGAATCCGAAAAACGTATCGCTTTGTTTTTTCTTTTTCTCGCATCGTTGCTGAGCCTCTTCAGCGGATCGCATCCCTATCTGGCAGCCTTGCTTCCCGGACTCTTTTTCCTTCTTCCGGATTCATTTACGGTTCGCCTGACGGGTGTGTTGCTTTTTCTTATCGTTTTTCTTTTCTGTGGCGTTTCCCCGTATACGCTGATGCTTTGTTTTCTCGCCTTTTACGCGAATTATTTGGCCGGCACATGGCGCAAAGAAAGCCATCGCCTGGAAACAACGTTGTATTCGCTGGATGAAGAGACACAGAGATCAAATGTCCTCAATCGACGCTATCTCGCCTTGGAAGAATCGCAGGCGCTTTTGCAAGACAACGCTGTTCTACAGGAACGCCAGCGCATTGCGCGAGATATTCATGACCATGTCGGACATGAACTGACCTCTGCAATACTTCAGCTGAAAGCATTGGAATTTCGGATTGAAGATCCGGCTCTGCTTCTTCCCGTTCGCCGCTTACTGGAAGAAAGCATGACGGAAATTCGCAACAGTGTGCACAATCTGCATGATCAATCGTTGAATTTAACCGAAGAAATTCAACTCCTCTTAGATCGCTACACCTACTGCCCTGTTTATAAAGAGATCCATCTGCAGACCGAACCGCCGGGTGCTGTCCACTTTGCTCTTCTGGCTGCCATCAAAGAAGCCTTGAAAAATACCGCCACGCATTCCAACGCAACAAAAGTGGAAATTCTTCTCAGTGAGACGCCAACGTTTTATCGTTTATTGATCGTGGATAACGGCACGACGGCTGTCAAACACCCTGAAGCCGGCAATGGGCTCGGTCTGCTTTCCCTACAACAGCGAGTAGACGCCTTGAACGGTTCCATGAACATCTCCGTAGAAAACGGCTTTCGTCTGTTTATCACGTTGCCAAAGGAGGACGTATGAATTTAGTCATCGTGGATGATGATCCCATCGTCGTCGAAAGTCTTCGCCTCATCATTGAAGGCGGCTCGAAAAGCTATCCCGAAACCATTGCGGTTGTCGGAACGGGCAAAAACGGCGAAGAGGCCGTTTCGCTCTATGCAAAATATCATCCGGATATTCTCCTTTTGGATATTCGTATGGAGGGCATGAACGGTCTGGTTGCTGCACAGGAAATTCTGCATCGGGATCCCCATGCGCACATTCTATTCTTAACGACGTTTCTGGATGAAGACTATATCGTCGAAGCGCTTCGTCTCGGTGCGCGAGGCTATTTGCGCAAGTCCGGTGTAGAGTCTCTTCTTCCCTCTCTCTATGCCGTGCAAAACGGTCATCACGTCTATGGCGATGAAATTGTAGAAAAATTGCCCAAGCTGCTCGAACGCCCTCAGCATACGGTAAATGATCCGTTTTCGGCGTTAAAGGAGGATGAATGGAATATCGTGCGTTTGGTCTCCGAAGGAAAAAGCAATAAAGAAATTGCGGATGCCCTTCACTTCTCGGAAGGAACCATCCGCAATTATCTCAGTATAATTATGGAAAAATGTCAGGTGCAAGGGCGAACGCAATTAGCTATCGCCTTTTATAAAGCCGGTCACATTCGTTAACCCTATTTTTGGCCTATCAAGAAGCTGCACAGTTTCCGTTTCGCCGCGCAGGCTTACCACCAAGCGCTACCTTCTCATCGACGCTGCTCAATCGATCACGATATCCTCAAAGAGGTCCGGCAACATCTCCTGGAACTTCGGCAACAGCAGACGTACGATTTCACGAATTTGCGGATGCGCCGCTTTGGATCCACGCAAACGCAGGAAATGACGCCATTCACGCATATTCATCGTTACGACGATTTCCGTTTTTAAGCTGTTCGGCAGAATGCTCCGCGCCTCTTCCGGTGTCGCGCCCGCTTCGATAAGAGCAAAATAGCCTTTTTCGATGGAAGCCATCTGATCCTTCCAAAGCGTGTAGCAGGCGTCCCCTTCTTCCCAGAACAGCGGCTTAATAAAGGTAAGTTCGTTTCCGAACTTATCTTTCGTGTAATTACAGTAACGTGTGCTTTCCTGGCTGTAGCTGGCAATGCGATGACGCACAATTTCATGCGTAACGCCGCGGTCACAGATGATTTTTACTGTCAGTTTCTCGTGTTCAATCACACTCTCATGTCCGCTTTGAACTAAACGGCGCAGAAACGGTCCTGCCGTATTTTCTTTGATATTGGCTTCGCTTTTGTAGCAAACGCGCCCTGCCGCTTCCATATTGCGCAGCATCTGACGGGGATCCGGATTGCCCAGGATCTCTACGGACGGGGGAATAATCTGCATCGCTATCTCCTTCTCTGACTCAGTTCGCTCTACTTAGCCTCTTACAGTTCACGGCAGGAGAGTATGCGGACATCGCCTTTTGCTCTCTCTTGCGCAACACAGGAGGCGGTGAGCATGGCGACCATACGAGCGTCCAACGCCGGTTTCGCGGCGGCTTTCGCTGCAGCCGGTACCTTCTTGGCCGGCTTTGTCGGCACTTCTTCCTTGCCGCCCGGGATGTATTTGAGCGCACTGATAATTGCCGTAAGCAAAATCAGAATGAGAAACACGATGAGCATTGAAAATACGCTGACGAAAAGGGCATCGCCCAAACCGAATGGATTCATAATACGTCCTTCCTTTGTCTTTTGCGCTGTTTCCGGTTAATGTACCGTTCTTCGCGCATGGCTACCAAACCGACGATTCACCGGTGCATCCGGTGAGGTGACTTTGTCATTTTATCCTATTTCCCCTCGGGAAGAAACATTTCAAAGCATTCCGCTCCACCGCCGGAAGCGAGATGCGCCGCTACCGCCATGACAGCAACCTTTTCCAATGTTTCGGATCCAACACTTGGCGAAGTTGCGGCCTGTGTTGCCGCAGCAACTGCAGCGGCCTTTTCCTGTTTGGCTTGCTCTTCCGCTTCCGCTTTTGCTTTGGCTGCGGCTTCCTCCTCTTTCCATGCGCCCGTCAGGAAAGATTCCACCTGTTGCGGGAAGAGAATGTATGCGATCACTTCTTCTTCACTTGCTTCGCGACCAAGCGCTTTTTCCAGTTTTTTCTTCTCGTCTTCATAAATATAGGGCAGATCATCCGGATCCGTCGGCGTCTTCGGCTCAATGCCTTTCAAAACCTTGGCGACCACCTCCGGATTTTTCTCCGCGGGTGAACGACCGTAAAAGCCCTGGACATAATCTTTAATTTCCTTCGGTACCATTTTATATCGCTCGCCGAAGAGAACGTTCATAACGGCTTGTGTACCTACCATTTGCGATAACGGAGTGACCAGAGGAGGATAGCCCATGTCTTTGCGTACATTCGGCACTTCTTTCAGAACATCATTAAAGCGATGACCTTGTTTCTGGCCTTCCAATTGACTTAAAAGATTGGACAGCATTCCGCCGGGAACCTGATAGGTCAGAATTTTGGGGTTTGGCACTAGGGAGCGTGCGCGCATATCACCGGAGGCAATATATTTCGAGGCCAGGCGATCGGCAATTTCATAAGCTTCACTGAGCGCTTCGCGATCAATGTTTACCTCGCGTCCTGCAAGTTTCGCCACTTCGAGAAGCGTCTCATCCGCCAGATGCGACGTTCCACCGGAGAAGGGGGAAATGCAACCGTCCACAATGTCTACTCCCGCCTTCATCGCTTCGAGCATAACGAGCGCCGTCGCGTTGCCCGTGGTATGGGTGTGCAAATCAATAGGCACATCCACCGCTTCTTTCAGCGCGGAAACCAGCTCATAGGCGTTTTGCGGTGTGCAGATACCCGCCATATCCTTAATGCAAATGGAGTCGGCACCCATATCGACGAACTCTTTGGCCAGCTTGACGTAATATTCATTGTTGTGCACCGGGCTGACCGTATAGGCAATGGCACCCTGCAGATGGCCGTTGTGTTTTTTTACAAACTTAAAAGCGTTTTTGAGATTGTTGGTGTCGTTCAGCGCATCAAAACAACGAATGACATCAATACCGTTTTCAAGCGTCAAACGAATGAAGCGATCCAGCGTATCGTTATCATAGTGACGATAACCGACGATATTTTGTCCGCGCAGCAGCATGGAAAGTTTTGTATTCTTTGCCGCCTGGCGAATTTCCCGCAGATTCTCCCACGCACTTTGATGCAAGAAGCGAAACGCGGAATCAAAGGTTGCGCCGCCCCAAACTTCCAACGAATGGAAGCCCACTTTGTCCAGTGCTTCCGCCAACGTGATGATGTCCTCACGCTGCATACGTGTGGCAAGAAGCGACTGATTGCCGTCCCGAACCGTTAAATCCTGAATAAACACTTCGCTCATTTTTTGTCCTCTCTGTCCATCGATAGCGACCCACTGCTTCTATTATAGTGGAAATAGGCAAAAAGGAAAATGTTTGTTCGGCTTTTCATAAAGTCTTGATTTTCTCTTCGCTATCAATTTTTTGCCGTTTCTAAAGAAATAAGTGTATACTATCTTTAGATTTCCCGAGTAAGGAGGTGTCTATGCCTAATATCAAAACCAGTACAGATTTACGTAACAACTATAATGAAATTTCCTCTTTCTGCCACGAATCCGACGAGCCCCTTTTTATTACGAAAAACGGTCGCGGCGATTTAGCGGTAATGAGCATTGATTTTTATAACCGGATGATGGGAAGATATGAGCTTTATCAGCTGCTGGAGCAAAGCGAAGCCGATTTTGCGCAGGATCGTACCATGCCTTTTGCAGAATCACTGAAAAGCGTCAGAGAAGGCTTGGAAAATGGAACACTATGAAGTCCTCGTTTCCGAATCCTTTCACCGGGATCTGACCAACATTGTTTACTACCTTGTCCATCAATTGGATGCGCCCCTCGCCGCCTCCTCTTTTTTGACCAATGTAGAGAAAACCGTGGAAAGCCTATCGTTTATGCCTTATCGATTTTCTCTCGTCGATGATCCGTACCTTCGTCACAAAGGCTTTCGAAAATGCATAATCAAAAACTATCTTCTTTTCTACCGAATCCGGGAAGAAAACAAGACGATAGCGATTCATCGTCTTCTTCATGCCAAACAAAACTGGCTACAAATTTTATGATTTTCTCTACCGATTTCCACTTTTCGAAAAAGCGAGAGGAGCTTTTTATGCGTTCCAAACGGATTGAATCGCTGTTAAAGGAATTTATGGCCTTGCCTACCATAACCGGCACGGCAGACGAAAATTTGGCTTTATCGTTTTATCGCACGTTTTTTTCATCGCTTCCCTATTTTAAGGAAAACACGAGACAATGGGGAACCTTTCCCTGTCCAGATGATCGTCTTCATCGCGAAATCGCCTGGGGTTTGGTGCGAGGGAAAACTACACGCACCGTCGTGCTCATTCATCACATGGATGTGGTGGATGTGGACGCATTTGGTGATGCGCAGGCTCTTGCCTACCGTCCGGACGGCATGAAGCCTCTTTTTCAGGAGGGGGCAATTCCCGTCGATGATGACGTACGAGCCGATTTGCAGGGAGATACCTGGATTTTCGGCCGCGGCACCTGCGATATGAAGGGCGGGGCGGCCATCCAGCTGACACTGCTGGAGGAATGGACGCAAAAAGCGATGGAGGGAAACATCCCGGAAGGCAGTCTTCTCGTCATCGGCGTTCCGGATGAAGAAACGGGCTCCGCCGGTATGCGCGCAGCTGCGTCCCTTTTTGCGGAGCTGGAAGAGCAGTTCGGCTTACAATACATTCTGATGATCGATGCCGAACCGCATCATCGTCCTTCTCCGGATACAAGGGTGATTCATGACGGCAGCATCGGAAAGATGATGCCCGTCGTGCTGGCGCGGGGCAAAAGTGTCCATTTAGGCGACGTCTATGCCGGTCTCAATCCGATTCATCTGATGAGCGCGCTGGTTCGGCAAACGGAGCTGTGGCCGGCCATGATCGAGCATCGCGGCAACGCTACCACGCCGGGCGCCACCTGGCTGGGGCTCAGTGACCGGCGAAAAGCCTATAACGTCTCCCTACCGGAATTTGCCGGCGGCTACCTGAATGTGCTTACACTGGAACACACGCCGCAGGAGATCCTGACCGCACTCTGTAGGGAAGCTGCCATCGCCGGTGCAAAAGTGTTGGCCGATCGCAAAGGAAGCTATCTGGCCTATTGCCAGGAAACTCCCTTTGTTCCGGATGAGCCCTCTCCCCTTTCGGTACAAGTGTTAACCGTGGAGGCGTTGAAAACAGCGCTACAAGAACAGAAGGTTGACCTCGCAACGCTTGAAGCGCCGATTGCGGAAAAAGTAAAAAATGGCGATCTTGATTTTCGGGAAGGCGCACTGCAACTGATGGAGACCTATCTTCGCCATTGGCAAAGCGAAGATCCCTGCTTTTTGATCGGTTTGGCCGCGCCCTACTATCCCCCGGTGAATAACCGCGACCTGTCAACACGAAAAACCACGGATGCACTCGTCGATCATCTTTCCCGTTTTGTAGAAAAACATTTTGGTCAATCCCTCTACGTCGATAACTATTTCCGCGGCATTTGCGATTTGTCCTATGCGATGTTTACAGCCGATCCGGCGACGATTTCTTTCGTGGAACAGAATGTCCTGTTCTGGAATCAGGGGTACTCGATTCCGCTGGAAGCGATCCGTCGTTATACCATGCCGGTGTTTAATATCGGCCCCTGGGGAAAGGATCTGCACAATGTCACCGAGCGTGTCAACCGTGAAGATTTGACCATAAAAACGCCCGCTCTGATGGAGGAAGCCATCGAGCAGGCGTGGAAAGAGCTATAGCGCTACAAAGCCGCGAATCATCGCCTGGAAGCGTGTAGCCGCTTTTTTTCCTTCTTCAATGACTTCCTCTTCGCTGAGCTTTTCGGTGCCGACGCCGGCGGCAAGGTTGGTGGCTAACGAAACGCCCACCAGACGTACACCCATGTGATGAGCGGCAATGGCTTCAATGACTGTCGACATCCCGACCATATCGGCGCCCAGAGCGGCCGCCATCCGTATTTCCGCCGGTGTCTCATAGGCCGGACCCGTGAATTGCACATATACGCCGTCATGAAGCGTGCAGCCGGATTTCTCGCCTGCTCGGCGCATCCGTTCACGCAACTCGCGATCGTAAACTTCGCTCATGTCCGGAAAGCGTACGCCCCAATCGCTGATATTTTCGCCGAGCAGCGGCGAAGGAACAAAGGAAGAAATATGATCCTCTAACAGGCAAAAATCGCCTACATGATAGGTTTTGTTGACTGCGCCTGCAGCATTGGTCAAAATCAGCGTATCGATCCCCAGTGATGCCATCAGACGGATGGGCAATACACAATCCGAGACAGGATAGCCTTCATAAAGGTGAATTCGCCCCTGCATCATCACCGTAGGGACGCCTTCAAAATGACCAAAAACGAAACGTCCGACATGCCCCGGAGCCGTTGACGTCGGGAAGCCGTCAATTTCCGCATAAGGAATATAGACCGGTTCATCCATCGCTTCCGCCAGATCACCCAAGCCGGATCCCAGCACTATGCCTATGCGCGGCATCTCCTTCAGACGTGCGCGAACCTGCTGTGTACAATGTTCGACTTTTTGTTGTATCGCGTTCATTTCCTTCCTCCTTTTCACTCTTTTCGGTACTTTCACGATGGGATCATCACATTTTTCTCAACTCTTTTCGGCAAAATCACGTATCATAAGTATAAGAGAAAAAATCCACGATCACCAGGCGAAGAAAGCCTGTTTCGCTTTCGCTCCGCGCGAGAAATCAGGGTAAGGAGTACTTATGAAACGAAGCGCTGCATTTGTTTTACGTCATCGTATTGCCGTCCTTGTGTTGTTTGTCATCCTCACGACACTGTCCGCCGTTGCGGCAACAAAGGTTCCCGTAAACTACGATATGGCAGATTATCTTCCTGCCCATGCGCCGTCTTCCGAGGCGTTGCAGACACTAAAAAAAGAATTTTCCTTTGTCATGCCGAATGCCCGTGTCTCCTATCCGGTGAATTCGGTGCGCGATGCGCTCGAAATTAAAGCCAAACTGGAAGTGGCCGACTGCATCGATCAGGTGCTTTGGCTGGATGACATTGCGGACATTCACACGCCGACGGAACAGCTGGATCCGCATACCGTGGAAACCTACCTGAAGGAGGGACGGGCTCTGTTTCAGGTTTCCGCGGATACCGTTAACGCACGCGATTCTGTGCAGTTTTTGCGTTCGGTCAATGAAGATTGCTGGATTTCCGGTCAGCTGATGGAATTGGCCAGCGCACAAAATGCCGTAAATTCCGAAATCCGTTCCATCACGCTGTTCATCGTTCCTATCGTCTTTGCCATTCTACTCATCAGCACCTCTTCCTGGCTGCAACCGTTGCTATTCTTATTGACCATTGGAGTGAGCGTATTGCTCAACCTCGGCACGAACCTGCTCTTGGGCAGCGTCTCCTTCATCACGCAGGCCGTCGCCGGTGTCCTGCAACTGGCCGTCTCCATGGATTATGCGATCTTCCTGCTCAATCGCTACAACATGAACCGTGCCGCTGGGATGGACAATGAGGAAGCCATGGCGGCCGCCATGGTGCGCTCCTCCGTTGCGATTGCTTCTTCCGCTGCCACCACCTTTTTCGGTTTTTTGGCGTTACTCTTCATGCAATTTCGTATTGGCGCCGACCTGGGCATCGTAATGGCAAAAGGTATCGTCTTCTCCTTTTTAACCGTGCTTCTCTTCCTTCCGGCGCTCATTCTCGTCCTACAACGTCCGCTGGATCGTTTGGCCCATCGTCCACTGCTGCCGGATTTTCAACGCGTAGGCAAAATGATCTATCGCCGACGCTATCGCTTTGTCGTGCTGGTAGCCATTATTCTTGTGCCGGCATTTTTAGCGGCACAGAACAACTCCTTCGTCTATGGCATGGGAAACTTTCCGAAAGGAAGTGCCGCCGAACATGATGTACAGGCCATTGATGCGCACTTTGGTCAGCAACAGCAAATCTCTCTTTTAGTGCCGCGAGGTGATTTACAGAAAGAACAACAGCTGCAAGAAAGACTCGAAAAAATTGGGTCGGTTGATACCGTCATGTCCTATGTATCCATGGCCGATGCCGCCATCCCTCAGGAAGTAATTTCAAGGAAAGGCCTGGACCTTCTTGTGTCTCCGAACTACAGTCATTTCATCCTGAATGCAACCATGGCGCGTGAAGGAGATGTCGCCTTCGCTACGGTGGCGGAAATCCGCGATATCGCAAAAGAGCTGTATGGCGATACGATACAAATGACGGGTTATCCGGTGGTGACGGACGATATGCGTGCAACGGTGCGCTCCGATAACCTCATCGTTAACGGTCTTGCGGTATTGACCATCGCCCTAACCATTGCGGTCGCCTTCCGCTCACTCTTCTTGCCCATTCTTCTGGTCATGACCATTGAAATCGCCATCTGGCTCAACCTTTCCGTTCCCTATTTCACAGGGTCGCCGTTAAGTTATATCGGCTTTCTCATCATTTCCACCGTACAGCTTGGTTCCACCGTGGATTATGCCATCCTGTATACGGAACATTATTGCGATCATCGTACGCGGCTCAATCGCCGTGAAACGCTCGGCTTAGCAGCGCGGGAGACGATCCCCTCGCTGCTTCCTCCCGCAATGATTTTGACCTGCTCCGGACTGGTTCTCTATCTGACGTCTTCGCTGACCATCGTCAGTGAGCTCGGTGAAGTTCTGGCTCGCGGAGCGTCGCTTTCCCTGCTCATGGTCATCTTCGTTTTGCCGGGATTGCTCTTTGTCTTTGATCGTCTTGTTGAACGCACGTCATACGGCCGCCAATTTGTGGCGGATCATCCGAACGCCCTTTCGAAGGAGGAACTATGAAACATTCCACACGCACACCAAAACGCATTACCAGCCTTCTTCTTGCGGCAGCGTTGCTCGCGATGCCTCTCTCTATCCCGGTTTCTGCAGAGTCCGGATCAACGTTTACTGCAGAGGTTTTAGCCGGAAAGCATAAGTCGGAAGTCGTATACGCTTCCCTGCAAAGCAACGGTGCCGTAAAAAACATCTACGTCGTGAACCGTTTTGAACCCAACGGTGAGCCGATGAAAGATTTCGGCGAGTACAAGGCGGTAAAGGAAATTTCCGTCGAGGGCGACCTGAATTCTGCACAAGCCAACGAAAATGTGGTGAAAACGGGAAAAACCGCCTTTTTCTATCAAGGAGAGTTGTCCGGACGAACACTTCCTTGGACCATCGCTCTGCGTTATACGCTGGATGGCCAACCGGTTTCTGCTGAGCAATTGGCCGGAAAATCCGGAACTTTCGGCTTGGAATTGACGATTACGCCGGTAAAACATTCATCGAACGGAAACGATGCAAAAGCGGAGGAAAGTGCCTCCTGGGCCGAACAGCTCATGCTGCAGACATCCATCACGCTTCCGCAGGATGTAGCGGAAAATATTACAGCAGAAGGCGGGACACTGGTTCAAGTGGGCGGCGATCGACAAGTCAACTTCGTCGTGCTTCCCGGAAGCGGAGCCAAAACATTTACGCTTCATGCCGAGGTGACGAACTTCCACCTTCCCGCCATCACCATTGCCGGCGTACCCTTCTCCATGAACATGGATAACCTGACGCTTCCCGACTTTTCCCAAGATCCGGATCTACAAAAGCTGCAGGACGGCACAAAAGCGCTGAATGATGCCGGCGCACAGTTATCTTCCGGCCTTTCCACGGCCAATAACGGATATGGCGAACTGGCGCTTGGCTTTGGACGTCTCTCTTCCGCTTTCAGCACATTAAAAGATTCTTCCGGGGCACTGGCACAAGGCAGCGAGCAATTCTTCGGCGGGCTGCAGACACTGAACGAAAACGGAAACGCCTTGCGTGAAGGTCTTACGGTGAGCATCGACGGTACGGATGCATTACAGGATGCCATAACCAAGGTAAATGAGGGTTGGCGCAGTTATGTGGACGGCGTCGGACGCTACGTTGAAGGGACAAAACAAAGCATCGCCGCAGCCACGCCGCTTTCGAACGGAGCAAACGGGTTGTTGGAAGGGGCCACGAAAACACGTGATGCCTTGACGACCCTCAGTGAAGAAGGCCAAACGCTTTACGGCTATTCCGGACAAATCGAAGAGGCGCTTAAACAATTGAGTGCCGCACTTTCTCAGGGGAACGCAAATCCGGCGGATACGCCGCAACTTCCCACTATCGCGGAATTGGAACAGGCAAAAAAGCGTGTCGCCGGATCCGCCCAACAGCTGTCGGAAGCGAAGGAGGCCGTGGATACGGTTTATGCCGCCTTTGGTGAGCAAATTGCCGCACTGGAGAATATGTCGCAACCCACGGCGGAACAGATCGTACAGGAAGCAGGCTTATCGGCTGAAGCCTTGGCCAATCCCGATGTACAAAAGTTGCTCGCCTATCAGGGCGAAAAGGCTGCACAACAGTTGGCCGTCCAGCGCGAAGCGCTTCATGCACTTTATGATACGGCCGGTCCCGCAGGACAGGCGCCTTTGCTGCAACTGAAGACAGCGATGACCGAAACCGCAAATCAGGCAAACGAGATGGAAGCCGGCATGACCGGAGCCATTGAAAACCTGCAAAAACTTGTGGGCGCCATGGATGCGATTCAAGAAGGTCAAATGCCGCTCGTCGAGGGTGTACAAAAACTGAATGCGCAATACGACGCGTTTCACAAAGGCTTGGAACAGTACACGAAGGGCGTGCAGACGCTAAGTCAAGGTTTTGGCGAAAAGAAAGAAAATGAAAAGAAAAAACCGGAAAAGGATAAACCGCAAGATCCGAAAAAAGCAACCTTCTATGATGGTGTTCAAGGCCTTGCCAACGGCCTCACACAATGGAAAGAAGGCAGTTCCGCTCTCCTCATCGGCGGTGACCGCTTAGTGGCTCCCGAAACAACCAACGCGCTGTTGAACGGACAGGAACAGGTCGCCTCGGGTGTTACACGGATTACGGGAGGACTTGGGGAGCTGTTGGGCGGCATGAAGGCGTATACGAACGGCGTCGATCAATTGGCGCAAAACGGCGGCACCTTGAAGAACGGCCTTTCCAACTATTTGGCCGGGGTGGGTAAAGCCTCGGACGGCATGGTGCAATGGCAGGAGGGCTTTTCTCGATTCGGAGACGGCTTGGCCTCCGCCGCAGATGGCGCACGACAGCTGGCGGATGGAACGGCACAATTCGCCGCGCAAACCGGCAATATGAATGAAAAGATCGATGAAAAAGTTCAATCGCTTATGGACGAAGTGAAGCCGAAGAAGGAGGATATGACTTCCTTTGCCGATGCACGAAACGGAAAGATTGCTCAGGTGCAATTCGTCCTCATGACCGAAGAAATCCGCCTACCGGAAGAGACAAAAAAAGAAGCTCCGGTTGAAGAAAAGACGAGCTTCTTTGATCGTTTGCGTAATCTGTTTTCCCCGAAAAAAGACTAAAACGGACAACGGGAACTTTTCCGCTACATGCGGTCTCTCCCGTTTGTCTCCAACCATTGCGCGGTCATACCGGCACTGAGTATGGCTGCCGTCTCTGCACGGAGAATGCGCGGTCCCAGACTGGCAAAGGCCAATCCCGAATCGGCAAAACGGGCAAATTCATCGGGAGAAAATCCCCCTTCGGGTCCCACCACCAACACAATCGTTCGTCCCGGCGCCACCTGCTTAAGCACCTCGCTTAACGGTGGCGCTTTTTCTTCCTGCCGTTCCGCAAGCACGATGCCGTACTGATCTGGTGATTCACGCAAGAGCGTCAGCAAAGCGTCCAGCGTAAGCGTTTCCTGTAGAGACGGAATCCGATGGCGTTCGCACTGTTCCGCAGCTTCCTGCAAAATACGCCGCCAACGAACAAGACGATTCGGCGTGGGCTCCGCTTCGTTCACGCGATCCGTTACCAGCGGCTGAATCGCTGTAACGCCAAGTTCGGTTGCTTTTTGAAGCAGCCATTCCCACTTCTCTTTCTTTATCCGTGCCGGAGCAAGAATTAGGGGGCTGTCAAGTTCACGTTTTTCCTTCAGGACGGCAACGCACTCCGCGCCGATGGCTTTCCTACTGACCGTAAGACGCCCGAGAAACGCCTTGCCTTCCGTGTCTACAAGACGCACCGACTCACCGCCACGTACACGTAGCACCTGACGAAGTTGCCTTTCGGTTTCGGCAGGAAAAGTCACTTGCTGCCCGACAGTGAGTCGTTCGGAAAGAAAAAACTGCTGCATGGTATTGCCTACTCTCGAATGTTCTTATCGAAATAGGTCCGAAGGCAGGCAAATGTTTCTGCAGAAATGGCGTGTTCCACCTTGCAGGCATCATTCTCCGCTACTTCCGGAGAAACTCCGACATGCAAAAACCAATCCCTCAGTGTGCGATGTCGCAGATCAATCTCTTCCCCGATGGCCCTTCCGGAGGAAGAAAGCAGAAGTGAGCCGTCTTCTTCCATGGTCACGCGGCCTTCCTGTTCCAATTTTTTGATGGCGTTGCTGACCGATGCGCGGCTCAATTCAAGGTGATTGGCGACATCGATGGAACGCACGACGCCAAGGTCTCGTTCAAGCACAACAATGGCTTCGAGATAATTTTCTTCTGAATCATGAATATTATGCATAGCTCCTCCTGAAAACGAAAGCGCACAGGCTTCCGCGTTTTATCTCTTTTCTTAAACTTACCCTAACCCGGCCATTCCTCACGAAAATTCATTTTCACTTTCTTTATCGCTTATTATTATCACTCTTTCTTAATGAGTGCTAATTTTTCTTGACATTAAGGTCAGAGATGGTATAATAAAGACAAGTTGAGAATCATTCAACGAACAAGTGTATATCGCTCCCCCGTGGGAGGAAAGGAGACCATATGAAAATCGTACCGTATAGAAGAACATTAGCTCCGAGCTTTGCCGTCATGAACGACATGATTGATGATTTTTTCAAGAGTGGTTTAGATAATGCCATTTACGATTCGTTCAAAGTGGATGTTGAAAAAGAAGCGGACAAATACGTCGTGACCGCGGATCTTCCCGGCATGACCAAAGAAAACGTGGATGTCGAAGTGGAAGATGGCGTTCTGACTATTTCCGTTCATCAGGAAGAAGAAACCGAGGAAAGCGATAAGGAGAAAAATTATCTGCATCGCGAACGTCGTATGACCAACAGCTCACGTCGTATCCGTCTTGGCGATATCAACGAAGAGGCGATTCACGCCGGCTTGGAAAATGGCGTGCTGCGCGTGGAACTGCCTTTTGCGCAGGAAGTGACCAAAAAGAAGTCCATCACGATTCAATAATATTTTCATCTTTCCGGATGAAGGGAAGATAATCGAAAGTAAAACGGAAGTCCGAAACATTTCGGACTTCCGTTTTTTGCGATACTTCAACGTCACGCCTTCAGACGCGATGCATGCGCTTACGCAACGGTTGCCAGGCCAGGGCGAGTACAACCAGACAAATAAGAAAATCTACGCCCAGGAAGGCAGCATTGTACTGCAGGCTATACATAAACCCGGCGCCCATATTGGTTAGCGTAAACGCCTCGCCAAGCGAGGCACCGGCTTTGGTAAAGTCGATGGTGGAATAAAAAACACATCCGGACAGCACGTGCATAGCCAAGCGCAACGCCACAGCGAGAATCAGCGACGGCAAATGCGAAAAGAAACTGTCCCCGTCTGAAGCGCGTTGTAAGCCGGCAAAGCCCAACATCATGTATGCCAGCGGATAATCCAACAGTACCTGCAATGGATGTACGGTATAGCCACCTAAAAGGTAATCCACCAAGCCATAGACAAGACCGACCAAAAGTCCTTTTTGCCATCCCCAACGAATTGCAAAAAACAGGACCGGCGCCATCGAGGCCAAGGTTACGCTTCCGCCCATCGGCATCTCGAACAGCTTAATAAAAGACAAAATCTTCGCCAAAGCAATCATAACGCCGGCTTCCGCCACCATGCGGGTGGAGAAGCTGTTTTTGCTCGGCATGTTCAACGTTTGTTCCGACATATTTCCTCCTTTGGTTCTTCGGTTGCGGACGCTTTTCACCGGTTTGACAAAAAGACGCGGAAACCGAATGCAGACATTCAATATCGGGAAAAGAAAAACGCCGCAGAGCGGCGTTACGGAATTCCTGTTGAATTCTCTCGAACTTCCCTCCGCTATCATTACATAGATCAGGTTCAGGGTTGGTTTGCACCTCTCAGCCGTAGCACCCCCAGTCGATATTGAATTGTTTCTATTCTATCGGTGTTTTGTCGATTCTGCAAGTCGACGAAATCGCTGCGATTATTTTCCCTTCTTGCCGAACGCAAGTTTAAGATCACCCGAGGAAATCCATCCCCAGCTGCATAAGATACGATAAACCGCATACGAAAGCACCGCCGGCGCTAAAAAGTGCATCACGCCCATCTGCAATAGAACGGATGGGGAGTGTCCCATGACGTCCAGCATCGCAAACTGTCCGACCAGTCCACTTGTGCCCATTCCAGCACCGGATGCGTTGGAGGTCATCCCCAATACCGCGGTAGAAATAGGCCCGAGAATAGCCGAGGAAACGATGGCCGGAAGCCAAACTACCGGCTTTTTGATGATGTTGGGCATTTGCAGCATAGATGTGCCGATTCCCTGCGCCAGACTGCCGCCAAAACCGTTATCGCGATACGAAATGACCGCAAAGCCGATCATATTACAACAGCATCCCACCGTTGCCGCACCGGCGGCAAGACCAGAAAGGCCGAGAGAAATGGATAATGCCGCACTGGAAATGGGCAAGGTCAGAATCATCCCCATAAGCACGCTGAGAACAATTCCCATCGGGATGGGCTGCAATTGTGTGGCGCGGTTGATAAGATCGCCCAAGCCGTTCATCATGTCCGAAATATATGGAGCTAAAAAGAAGCCGGCAAGGCCCCCGGTCACAATGGTCACAAACGGGACGAGCACAATATCAACCGGTGTTTTCCCCGCCACGCGACGGCCGACCTCCACGCCGGCAAGCGCAGCAACAAAAGCCCCTACAGGTTCCCCGATGCCGATGGTGGCTACACCCGCCGCATCAATAGCAATACTGCCGGCGCCGAGCGCACCCAATACCACCGCAGAAAGAACGACAAGAGCCGGCGCGTCAAGTACAGCCGCAATGCCGACGCCGATCGCCGGTCCCATGAGTTTCTGGGCGACCGTCCCCATCGTGATCAACAGCGGAATATGGGCCAACGTGCCGATCTGTTTGATAATTAATCCGATAAGTAATGAAGAAAACAACCCCCAAGCCATGCCGTTTAATACGGTTGTCCAATAGTCACGAATGGGATGCGCTGTATTTTTCACGCGTTCTTCTCCTCTCCGGTCGCTATACCGACCAATTCTTCTCCGTCGCGCTTCAGCACACGAACAGAGTAAATATGATTTACCTCCGGTGATGGAACGTCCATTTCTCCGGTAGGAAGATCAACTCCCTCTTCTCTTCTTGTCTGCACCTCTGTCGACGCCGAAAGAGCCACTCGAAGGTAATTGCCGGAATAACCGCTGATTCGCCCCTTCTCGTCTCGCTTTTCTTCCGTAAGAACCGATAAGGTTTTTCCGATCATTCGGTCCATGAAAGCATGCCGCATGGTTACTTCCTGTTCCGCCAAACACGCAGCGCGTTCCTTCTTGATGGCCGCATCCACCTGTCCGGTAAACAAGGCAGCTGGTGTTCCCTGCCGCGGCGAATAGGGGAAAATATGCATACGCGAAAAACCGATTTGACGAGTAAAGGCCAACGTATCCTGAAATTCTTTTTCGTCTTCTTCCGGAAAACCGACAATGACATCCGTCGTCAGCCCGGCATTCGGAAAGACGCGGCGAATGGCATCGACTTTTTCCGCATACTCCGCAGTCGTATAATGGCGATTCATTTTTTCCAAAATGCGGTCGGAACCGCTTTGCAACGAAAGATGAAAATGTGGACACAGCTTGCCCGTGGCTGCCAGGCGCTCCAATTTGTCTGAGGTCACCCAGCGCGGTTCGATGCTCGATAGACGAATACGACGGATTTCCGGAATTGCTGCCACGGCTTCAATGACATCCGTAAGCTCCATGCCTGGTGTTTCTGTACGGAAGCGGGCATCTTTTCCGTAACTTGCCACATGGATTCCGGTAAGCACCAGTTCCCGAAAGCCACGTGCTGCAAGCGCTTCAGCCTCTTTTACGATCGAAGAAAGCGGCCTGGAGGCGATGTGCCCGCGTGCATAGGGAATGATGCAGTAGGAGCAGAACATATCGCAGCCTTCCTGAATCTTTACCGTTGCACGCGTCGTAGATTGTTCCGTCTCAATGGTCAATGCATCAAAATCGGTTACCGCATCGAGATCTTCCACCGCAATTTGCTGTTTTCCCGTTCGCCATACCTCATCCACAAGCGCCGGCAGGCGTTGTCTGCCCTTCGTACCGAGCACGATATCCACTTCCGGAAGCGCGGAAAGCGTCTCCGCCGCAACCTGAGCATAACAGCCGACGACAGCAATCACCGCATTTGGATTTTCACGTTTCATTTTTCGCACCTGCTGGCGGCTTTTGGCATCCGACGTATGGGTCACCGTGCACGTGTTGATCACGACCACGTCGGCGGCTTGGTTTTCATCAGCAAGGCAATACCCTTCACGAAGAAAGAGTTCCTCCATGGCTTCGGTTTCGTATTGATTGACTTTACAGCCCAAGGTATGAAAGGCAACACGTTTCTTCATTGTTTCGTTTCCTTCGATGATGCGCTTTGCGCACGTGATGTCGTTGAATTTCCCATCTCCATACCGGATTTTTCCGTCGTCGGCCAAATCGCTTCCATACCGGCCCATTCACCCATTACACTTTGGTTGGTGACCGTAAAGCCGAGATGGATAAGCGCCGATCGGATCATCTCCTGTTGGGTCGCCAAAAGGCCCGAGAGCACGACATGCGCACCGGGATACAAAACAGACGGCAAATCAGGAAGAAGACGCAAAAGCGGTTCAGCCAATATATTGGACACCAGAACGTCAAACCGTCCTTCGACATTTTTCAGCAGGTCACTCTCGCAGAAGGCGATATCCACGTGATTCCGTTTCGCATTCTCCCGCGCCGAACGTAAAGCATCTTCACTGATATCCGTGGCCAAGACGTCATCCATCCCACGCTTTTTCATGTAGATGGCAAGAATTCCCGAGCCCGTTCCCAGATCGAGGCCTCTCTTCTCTTCTAAAGACAGCCGTTCCAAGGCTTCCAGACACAGCGTGGTGGTTTCATGAGAACCGGTACCGAAGGCCATACCCGGCTCAATAAAAATAGGAAGTCTTGTCGCATCCGTCGGCTCCATCCAAGACGGTACAATTTCGATGGTTTTTCCAAGGGAAAGCGGGCGATAGGTCTTTTTCCATTCTTCTTCCCAATGGGAATTGTCCACACGCTTTTCGCGCAGAATACGAATCTCACCGCCGTACTGCTCATAGCACTGGCGTTCCAGACGTTCTATTGCCTGCCGTCCCGCGGCGTCGTCGGAGAAGAAAACCAGTTGAATGACATCGTCCTCGCCCGGCGCTTCGTCCGCCACCTTCTCGGCTTCTCTGTGCAACGCCGTACGCAAGGCGTCGCCGTCCGCCAGCTCCCAATCGGGATGATGGATCTCATATTGCGCAATGGTCGCCGGATCAAGAGCTTGCGTTCCCAGCGTACCACTGTCGGCAAGAAGGGCATCTACCGCATCCTCCCATTCGCGCTCATATATCATGGCCACTTGTAAAAACGTCGTTTCCATCAATCAAACAGTTCCTTTACCTTATCCCAAAAGTTTTTCTGTTTTTCTTCGACCTCGTCGCCCATGACTTTGGCGTAGGCGCGCAGCGCTTCCGCCTGCTCGTCATTTAAGCGCGTCGGGGTTTGAATGTCCACAACAAAATGCAGATCGCCGCGGCGCTTGGTGCGCACATCCGGAACGCCCTTGCCCTCCAGGGTAAAACGCGTACCCGTCTGTGTCCCTTGCGGAATACGGAACGTCTCTTTTCCTTCCATTGTCGGAACATCCACTTCATCACCCAAAGTGGCCTGCACAAAGGAGATGGGCAATTCAAAATAGAGGTCGTTACCGTGGCGCTCATAGATTTCGGACGGCATAACACGGACGACAACATACACATCGCCGGCCGGTCCGCCATTTGCACCGCCATGACCCTGTCCGCGCATGGGCAGAATGTTTCCGTCCGCTACACCGGCAGGGATTTTTACCGACAGCGTGCGATTTTCGATTTCCCGTCCCTGACCATGACAGTGCGGACAGGCTTCCTCAATAATTTCGCCGCGTCCGTCGCAGGTACTACACGTCATCTGCTGAACCATGCGACCGAACGGCGTATGCACTTCCCGATTGATCACTCCGCTGCCGTGGCAGGTCGGGCAGGTCTTTTTTGCTGTCGCATCCTTTGCGCCCGTTCCTTGACAATGACTGCATTCGCTTTCTCGCCGTATGGTGATGGTCTTTTCCACGCCGAAATACGCTTCGCGAAAACTGAGCTGAATTTCTTTACGAATATCCGCGCCACGCCGCGCGCGATTGGTGTTTTGTGCACCCGCAGATCGACGACCGAACAGATCACCGAATAAGTCGCCGAAAATATCATTCATATCAAAGCCGAAGCCGCCGGCGCCTCCGTTCATGCCGTTTTCAAAGGCAGCCTCGCCATAGGTATCATAAAGTCGGCGTTTTTCCGGATCCTGCAGAATGCCGTACGCCTCGCTTAAATCATTGAATTTTTTTGCTGCTTTCTCATCTCCCG
Source organism: Murdochiella sp. Marseille-P8839 (assembly GCA_019753405.1). GTDB lineage: Bacteria > Bacillota > Clostridia > Tissierellales > Peptoniphilaceae > Murdochiella. Next base: position 213,659 of record JAIKLF010000004.1, read on the forward strand.
GATTGAGATCGGGATGGTACTGTTTTGCTTTTCGGCGGTACGCTCTTTTGATTTCGCCTATTGCGGCATCGCGCTTAACGCCGAGCACTTCATACGGATCTTGCAAAGCCGGCTCCTTTCTTACACTAAAGAGTCATTGTAATCGAAACGACACATAAAGAAAAGGGCACCGAAGCGCCCTTTTCTTTATGTGCTTGCCTTCGCTTTACTTGTCCTTTGGTTCCTCGTCATCAACGACTTCATAATCGGCGTCGACAACATCATCTCCCTGCGTGCCCTGACCGGCAGCACCAGCTCCCGCATTCGGTTCGCCCGCCTGTTGGCCGGCCTGTGCATACAGTTTCTGCGAAAGGGTATTGAGTTCGCCCGTTAACGCTTCGGTGCGTTTCTTGATGTCGTCGAGATTTTCTCCGCCCACAACATCCTTTAAGGCCGTAATCTTCTCTTCCACTTTCTTCTTTTCGTCTTCCGAGACTTTATCGCCCAATTCTTTCAGTGTGTTTTCCGTCTGATAGATCAGCGATTCCGCCTGGTTCTTGACTTCAATGAGTTCCTTTTTCTTCTTGTCTTCTTCCGCAAACTGCTCCGCCTCTTTCACGCGACGATCAATTTCCTCATCCGAAAGATGCGTAGAAGACGTAATGGTAATCTTCTGCTCTTTGCCTGTGCCCATGTCTTTGGCGCTGACATTGACGATACCGTTGGCATCAATATCGAAGGTGACTTCAATTTGCGGAATGCCACGACGTGCCGCCGGAATGCCCGAAAGCTGGAAGCGACCGAGTGTCGTGTTGTCTGCCGCCATTTCACGCTCGCCCTGCAGTACGTGAATATCTACAGACGTCTGATTGTCGGCAGCCGTCGTAAAAGTCTGGCTCTTTTTCGTCGGGATGGTGGTGTTGCGCGGAATCAGTACCGTAGTGACGCCACCGAGCGTTTCGAGACCCAAGGACAGCGGCGTGACGTCCAGAAGCAACAGATCCTTTACTTCCCCGGTCAACACACCACCCTGAATGGCGGCACCGAGCGCAACACATTCATCCGGGTTAATGTCCTTCTGCGGATCCTTACCGGTAAGTTTCTTAACCAGCTCCTGTACCATCGGTACACGGGTCGATCCGCCCACCAGCAAGACTTTATTCAGATCAGAAGCGGTTAGGTTTGCATCTTTCAACGCATTCAAAACCGGTTCTTCCGTTTTCTTTACGATCGGCGCGATGAGTTCCTCAAACTTCGCACGAGATACCGACATATTCAGATGCACCGGCTGGCCGTTGACCGCCGTGATGAACGGCAGATTGATGGTCGAGGTCATCGCGCTGGAAAGTTCTTTCTTCGCTTTTTCCGCCGCATCCTTCAAGCGCTGATCGCTGGTCGGATCCAAGCGAAGGTCAACGCCGTTTTCTTTCTTGAAGTCTTCCGCAATGTAGTCCATTAAGGCGTTATCGAAGTCATCACCGCCCAAACGGTTGTTGCCGCGGGTGGACAGGACTTCAAACACCCCATCGCCCACTTCCAAAATGGATACGTCGAAGGTGCCGCCGCCCAAGTCGAAGACCATGATCTTGGACGATTCTTCTTCTTTGTCGGCGCCATAGGCTAATGCCGCCGCCGTCGGCTCGTTAATGATACGTTTGACATCCAGGCCGGCAATTTTTCCCGCATCCTTGGTCGCCTGGCGCTGGGCATCCGTAAAGTACGCCGGTACCGTGATAACTGCTTCGGAAACGGTCTGGCCGAGATAGCTTTCCGCATCCGCCTTGAGCTTCTGCAAGGTCATCGCGGAAATTTCCTGCGGCGTATACGCCTTACCGTCAATGGTCACCTTGCGGTCTGTTCCCATATCTCGTTTAATCGATGCAATCGTGCGATCCGGGTTCATAATGGCCTGACGTTTGGCGGTTTCACCAACGAGGCGCTCGCCGTCTTTCGTAAACGCCACGACGGACGGCGTAGTGCGATTGCCTTCCGCGTTTGGAATAATGGTCGCCTGGCCGCCTTCCATGATGGCTACTGCCGAGTTCGTCGTTCCTAAGTCAATACCGATAATTTTTCCCATGTTCTTTTCCTCCTTGTCGCTCAGCCTTATTTCGCCACTTTGACCATGGCCGGCCGAATCAATTTTCCGTTCAACTTATATCCTGTCTGCAGGGTTTCGATGACGTGCCCTTCATCGACGTCTGCACTCTCTTCGGTGAGTACCGCATGGTGCAGATTAGGATCAAAGGCTTCGCCATCCGCTAAAATTGCTTCCACCCCGTTCTTTTCCAATATCTCGCGTAACTGGGAATGAATCATTTCCATACCCAGGAAAAAACTGTCATGTTCCTTTTCGGTCGCCAATGCGCGTTCGAAATTATCCACCACGTCCAGGAGCTGAAGAATCAGGCGTTCATTCGCATAACGCACCGTGTTTTTCTGTTCCTCTTCGCTACGGCGCTTGAAGTTCTGAAAATCCGCCTGTAATCGCAGGTACCGGACGGCAATCTCCTCATTTTCCGACGCATCTATTGGTGCATCCTTGTTGTCATCCTTGGATGTTTCGTCTGCTTTTTCATTCGCGGATGTTGCGTCGGCATCATTCTCCTTTGTTTCCGCCCCGTCGTCCGCTTCTTCGTTAGGTGCCTCCGTTTTCCTATCATCGGAAACGTCATCGTGGTCCTTCTTTTTCGCATCGGTCTCTTTCGCGTCCGTTTTCTGCGTCGTCTCTTCTTCCTGGTTCAGCAGTTCTTCCACGGTCACGGTTTTCTTTTTGTTCTTCATGCTTCCTCCTTTCCGCGGTACGTTCTGCGCTACCGCCGGAATTGTTCGTTAAACTCGACTCGTGATGGAATCGAGGTATTTCCCCATTCTACGGACGTGATCGATCACATTGCGATAGTGCAAACGCAAGGGACCGATGATGCCGAGTGCCCCATAAACCTCGCCATGCACACGAAACGGTGTAGCAATAAGGGAGGCCTTGTTAAGCAGAGGCAATTCATTTTCCGAGCCGATGCGCACGATCATGCCCTGTTGAGGCGAGATTTCCTCGAGAAGGCCGAGAAATTCCGGCGTATTGCGCAATTCTTCAAGAAACTGCAGTGCATCCGGCAAATCGCTTCCTTCAACGAAGTGCAGCCATTTGGCCATGCCCTGGAACACCACGCGTTCGCCGTGCTTGGCATGGAGACGTTCCAGCAATGTCGGGATCAATTCGCTCATCAAATTGCCGTGTACCACCGTGCCGCTGAAATAATCCGACTGCAAAAAAGCGGATACATCACGAAGACGATGGCCTTCAAACAGTTCCTGAAAAATTTCACCCAGACGCTCGAGCCGTTCCTTGCTGTAATCAGCACCGAGGCGTATCAGTTCGGTATCTACGAAACGGGTGTTAAACACGGTAACCATGAGCAATTCGTGTGCCGAGAGCGGCAAAAAGCGAATCTTTTCAATGATATCTTCCGTGCGCGCCGGCAGAAGAGCGAACGCAACGCTGTCGGTTAAATCGGAAAGAATCGTGAGTGCCTGATCCAGCAGATTTTCCGGATCATACGATTGTTTCAGCAGGCTTCGACTGCTCAATGCCGATACCGGCGCAGGTTCTTCCCCGCGGCGCAACAGTTCATCCACATACCAGCGATAGGCTTTTTCAACGGGAATGCGTCCGGAAGAGGTGTGTGCCTTTTCCAAATAGCCCATATGTTCCAAATCGCTCATCTCATTGCGAATGGTCGCCGCGGAGATATTCATCTCGTAGTCGCGGCGCAAGGTACGCGAACCGATGGGCTGACCTTCATTGATATAGGACTGCAAAATGGCGCCAAGAATAAAAATTTTTCGTTCGTCCATATTGCCTCCTTCCCTTGATAAAGCCCATTGATGAGGCTCGCCATTCCTTCGCCCGGTCACATTGATCTTGCGAAAAGTAATCCTCGCTATTCCGGTTCTTTTTCCTGTTATCACTCTATCTCTTTGAGTGCTAACATTATGATACAAGGCTTCGCACCCTTTGTCAATCGAAAGCAATGAAAATTGACGCTTTTTTCGCCGTCAACCTTCCCATTCCCAAAGGATGTCGGATAAGACATCATTTTGTACATTGAGTCCCGAACGTGTGAACGCAAGATGTGATGCGGTCACGCGCATCAAGCCGTTATTTTCAGCTTTGCGGATGCTTTTCGGTGCCATGGCGAGCACATCCATGCCGTTTTGTGCAAAGAATGCCTGTCGATTGATGCCCTCTATTTTACGCAACCCCATCATGACCTGCTCAAAACGGTCTTCCTGTTGCGACCGTACCAAATGTTGCTGTGGAAGTCGGCCTTCTTTTACTTCATTCAGATAGGCATGGATGCCCGAAGGGTTTTGATAGCGCTCGCTCTGTAAATAGCTTGCCGCACCGACACCGATGCCAAGATAATCCTGCGCCGTCCAGTATTTCAGATTGTGCCGCGAAGCGTAGGAAGGAAGGGCAAAATTAGAGATTTCATAGCGTTCATAACCAAGAGACGACAAAGTTTCCAGCACCTCATCTTCCTCCTGCAGGAGCACAGTCTCTTCCGGCAAGGGCAAGTCGCCATGCTGCGCCTGCCAGGAAAAATAAGTTTTCTCTTCTAAAATTAATGAATACCAGGAGATGTGCTGCGGGCGCCATTCCGCCACATAACAAAGATCACGACGAATATCGGGAAGCATCTGACCCGGTAAGCCGAGAAGGAAGTCAACATTCACATTTATTGCGCCGAATTCTTGGAACAAAATGATATCTCTTACCACATCCTGTGCGGTGTGCGTGCGGCCAAGTCGTTGAAGCAAGCTGTCAGACATCGTCTGCACGCCGAGAGAAAAGCGATTGACTCCGGCGGAGAGAAGACGCGCAAGAGCGTCTTTATCCAGCGTTCCGGGATTCACTTCCATGGTAATTTCCACTTCATCGGCAAACAAAAAGTTTGCGCGCAGAGCATCCAACACAGAAGCCAGTGTCTCCTGCGGCATAAGCGAAGGCGTTCCTCCGCCAAAATAAACGGAATCGACAAGATAATGCGTTGACGGCAAGAACGGATTCTTCTGTTGCGCTTTCGCTTGACCCAAGAGCGCAATTTCTTTTTTCAGAGCCGATATATACGGAACGTGCAGTGCCTCAGCATGGGGAAAAGTCAAAAAATCACAATAGAAACAGCGCTCCCGACAAAAGGGATAATGAATATACAGTCCGAGCGGACGAAAAGCAGGCGCCGAACCGGATATGGTCTCAGTTTTCCTCATCGTACTTTAGAACATTCAAAAATGCGCTCTGCGGAATGCTGACGTTTCCGATCTGACTCATGCGCTTCTTGCCTTCCTTTTGCTTCTCCAGCAATTTCTTTTTGCGTGAAATATCGCCGCCGTAGCACTTAGAAAGCACGTCTTTGCGCAGAGCGGAAACCGTCTCGCGGGCAATGATTTTTGCCCCGATCGCCGCCTGAATGGGCACGGCGAATTGATGACGCGGAATTTCCTTCTTCATCCGTTCGCAGATCAAACGTCCGCGCTCATACGCTTTATCACGATGAACGATGAGCGAAAGGGCATCCACCGGCTCGCTGTTGACCAGAATATCCAGTTTCACCAAATCGGACGGCTGATAACCCTGCAGCTCATAATCCAGGCTTGCATAACCGCGCGTCTTGGACTTTAACGCATCAAAGAAATCATAGATGACCTCGTTCAGTGGCATATCATAGTGCATGGAAACACGGCGCTCGTCCATGTATTCCATGTTTTTATACACGCCGCGTCGATCCTGACAGAGCTCCATAATTGTACCGATATACTCTTTCGGCGTCATAATATCCGCACGCACAATCGGCTCCTCCACCCGTTCCAGATCGGTCGGATCGGGAAAATCGGTCGGATTTTGAATGCTGAACTGTTGCCCGTTATGCAACGTGATGTGATAAATAACGCTCGGTGCGGTGGCCAAAATGTCGAGATTAAATTCGCGCGCCAAGCGTTCCTCAATGACCTCCATATGGAGCATGCCCAAAAAACCGCAACGAAAACCGAAGCCCAGTGCAGCCGAATTTTCTTTTTCAAACACCAAAGCAGCATCGTTGACCTGCAGCTTCTCCAGCGCATCGCGCACGCTATTGACATCTTCGTTCGTGCTGGGATAGATGCCCGCATAAACCATGGGCACAACTTTTTTGTAACCGGGAAGCGGCTCCTTCGTCGGATTGTCCGCCGCAGTGATGGTATCGCCGACTTGTGCATCCCCTACCGTCTTAATGGAGCAGACCACATAACCGACATCTCCAGTAGAAAGTTCATCGGTACGCACATGACCACGTGCATCGTAGCCGACCTCGTCGACCTCATATTCCTTTCCCGTGGCCATGAGACGAATGCGCATGCCCGGTGTAATTTTGCCGTCTTTCACGCGCACAAACATCACCACACCGAGATAGGGATCATAATAAGAATCGAAAATAAGCGCTTGAAGCGGTGCCTTCGGATCGCCAGAAGGTGCAGGAATGTTTTTCACGATATCTTCCAGAACCGCCTTGATATTCGTTCCCGCCTTCGCTGAAATCAGCGGAATGCCTTCCGTATCGAAGCCTAAGACGTTTTCAATTTCCTCTTTGGCCATGGGAATATTGGCTCCGGGCAAGTCAATCTTATTGATGACCGGCAAAATTTCAAGATCTTCTTCCAATGCCAAATACGTATTGGCCAGCGTCTGCGCCTCCACCCCCTGGGAAGCGTCGACGATGAGCACAGCGCCCTCGCAGGCGGCAAGGGAACGCGAAACCTCGTAGTTAAAGTCCACATGACCCGGTGTGTCAATGAGATTGAGCGTATACACGATGCCGTCATCCGCTTCATAAAATAAACGCATCGCTTTCAATTTAATGGTAATGCCGCGCTCACGTTCCAAGTCCATGGAGTCCAGGAGCTGTTCCTTCATCTCCCGAAGCGTTACGGCTCCGGTCATTTCGATCAGTCGGTCTGCCAATGTGGATTTTCCATGGTCAATGTGCGCAATAATACAAAAATTACGTATATTTTCTTGCCGATCGCCCATAAAACCTCCTAAAATCCACCAAATGCATTAAACGGAAAATAGCGAAATACCGCGCACCCTACGACGGATCGCAGGGGAATCGTACCGAAATAGCGGCTGTCCCGGCTCGCGCCTTCTTCGCGATTATCGCCCAAAACAAAGAGTTCATCTTTTCCCACCAGCCATTCCACCTTATCTCGAGTATGCGTATAACTGGTGTTAATATAGGGTTCTTCCAAGCGCTTTCCGTTGATATAGACCATGCCGTCTTCAATCTGTACATATTCATCCGGAAGAGCCACCACACGCTTAATGTAGTCCCGATTCTCGTCCGGAGCATGGAAAACCACGACATCGCCGCGTTTCAATCCTTCCGCGGTGATTCCTTGCTTAAAGACAAACAGGCGGTCGCCGTTATGCAGGGTGTCTTCCATAGAAGACCCCTCCACAACGGTGCTCGCCACAATAAAATGCGTAATCAAAAAAGCAATTGCGATGGCTACGACAATTATACGAATCGCTTCCAACGCCTTAACTTCACGTTCCGCACGCCGCTTCGACGTGTGATGAGGGCTGGGGGTTCTCATACTTTCCTCGTTATCGTTAATACATGAGCATCATCTTGGTGATCGGCCAAATACGTAAACGCGAAACTGCTTTGATATGCTCCGCCAAAACAGGACCGAAAAGACGACTGTCGTTGCTGGCGCCGGTCCCGCGATTATCGCCCAAAACGAAATACTCGTTATTGCCCAATGTCCACTTTGCATTGGCATAGGAGACGGTTTCCTGATCCGTGTAAAACTCTTTCATCCATTTCCCATTGATGAACACTTTACCGTCCTGAATTTCTACCGTCTCTCCCGGCAAGCCGATCAGGCGCTTGACATAAAACTCGTTCAGATCGGGGGAGTCAATAATCAGAACATCACCGCGCTTGTAGTTTTTGAAGTACGTTGGAATTTTACTGACCAACAAAAAGTCGCCGTTGTGTAAGGTCGGCTCCATCGAGGTGCCGCTGACGGTGGTCGCCCCTCCGACAAAAAAGCGAATGACAATGGCTAACAGCAAGGCCACGGAAATCGGCAAAATCCAGTTGAAAAAGACTCCACGAAAGCCTTTAGCTTCCGTTTTTTTGTCTTCCGCTTCCTCATCGGCATAAGCCGGCGTCGGATTTGCCGTGTGCGGCTTGTCCTCGCCAAATGGCCAAATTCTTTTCTGTTTCGCAGTATCCTGCGCATCGATCGTAGAGCTGTTATTGACGGTTACCACTTCCGGAATTTCTTTGTCGCTTTCGTCAGCCGATATCTCCTCCGGATGAACCGCGGAGAACACCTGCGTCTGATCCGCATCGAACGCCTCTTCCTCCACACCCGGAAGAACAATGGTCAGATCTTCTGTATCGTCTTCGTAAGGATTATCTTTCCTCTCGTTCGGGAGTGCTTTCTCCATTGATTCGGAAACGACTTCCTCTTCTGTCGGTGTCGGTTCCGGTTCTTCCTCTTTCGGTACGATGATCACCGAAGCCGCCGGCGTCGCTTCCCACGGTTTCTCTGTCGGTTTCGGTTCCATTATTGTCTCATCGGGGTTCAAAGAATCCGAATACAGAACATCCGGAATCGGTGCTTCGCGATTCAGCATTTCCGCCTCGCGCGCACTTCGCTCAGCGCGTTGCTCCTGCTCCAGTTTTTCTTTTGTTTTCTCGGAGAGATGATCGTCCAGATAGCGCCGAAGATCGCGAATACCGCGCTTCGCGCTTTTCGGCGATTCATTCGATTGTCCAACGGAAATCGGAGGGATAACAGGCCCTAAATCCGGTTCTTCCGGCGGTTCCGATTCACTTGTTGATTCTACGGCTATCTCTGCCGCCGATTCGGCGGCTTCGAACGAAGGTTTTGTTGTCTGATCCGATTCTTTTTCCGGTTCTTCTTCCATAAATATGGCATCCAGCGAAAGCAAGCGCCGGTTGTTCTGTTCTTTCGTCATCGCACACTGCCTCTCCATTCATCAATCGTCGCAATCAGTATAGCACAGCGCGCGACGAAAAAAGCGCATAAAAAAAGAGCGGTTATGAAGAAACCGCTCCTTTCCATTCGACCTTATTGCGCAGCAACGACGTTCAGGCGCTTTTGCAAACGGCTGACGGTACGGCTTGCCGCATTCTTTGAATATGCAATCTGTAACGAAGCGCGCTTCAGCTTGCGGTCAATCACCTTTAACAGCTCTTGCGCTTCCTGAGGTGAGTTCGCCTCTAACGCCGCATCAAACTTTTTGATGTAGGTTTTAATCTCGGAACGCTTGCTGCGGTTGCGCAGACGATTGCGTTTAGCAATGTCAATTCTCTTTTTTGCCGACTTAATATTGGCCAATTCGCTCACCTCCTTTGGTAGCATGAGATCTTTTTTTCGATACCTGAAAAGTCTACCACAATCTTGTGATCTATGCAAATCAAAACAAGCAAATTTACGCTTTCCGACAATCCAGAGAAAGGGCAAAACGTTCCAGCTCCGGCTCAAGGTGAAATACCTGCGTTTTCATCCGCCTTTCCATCGAAAAGAGACGGTCATGATAAGCAAGCAGTTCTTTTTCGGTATAATTCTGCACACCCCGGCGCAATTTACCATATTCAAAAGACGATAATTTTAAGCGAGCTTGGCCGTCCCGCGGTGAAAGGCGCATGCCTTCGGCGCGCTTCACCCCGATCATATTGCGAATTTGCCTTACGATCATGTAGAACAGGCGAAACGGATCCTCCCCCAAGGATTCATATCCCTTAATGAGAGCGCAGGCGCTCGCCGATCGTCGATCGTTGATCGCATCCATCAGCGCAAAAATGTTACGCTCGGACGGAGAAATCAGCGCTTCTTCGGCATCCCGACGATACAAACGGCCGTCTTTGGCCAATGCAGCGGTGGACTCCACGAGATTTTCCACATCATAGAGTGTTTTTTCCGCACGCGGATCAAGATATTCGCTGGACGTCAGCAAAAGTGGCAAAACACCTTCTTCCACGAGGATGCCGCGTTGCTTCAATTTCTTTGTCACAAAGCGATGCAATTCCTGTTCTGTCAGCCGTGAAAGCGAAATGCGCTGTAAATCAGGCTCCATCTGCTTCAGGATTTTTCCACGAAACGGCTTGTCTCCCACAAATCCAAGAACGAGCAACACATGTGGTGGACGATGCAAAACACTCTCACACAGCGTCGTCAACAGCTCCTCATTCTTTTGCAGGGCTTCTTTTTGCAAAGGTACATTTTCCACAACGACCACTCGCCGTTCACCCATGAGTGGCAGTGTTTCCAAAGCGGAAATTAACGTTTCCGATGAAAGTGTACGGGCATCCAGATGCTCATAGTTAAACGACAGAAAATTTCCGCCCAGCACATCGTTTTGGAGCACGTTTTTGAGCATTTCCCAAAGATACGGTTCCTCAATACAGCAAAGAAGCACTTGTCCGGGTTCGCCCCGATCCACATGGGAGAGCCAGTCCACGTAATTCATGTGTCCTCCTTTGCTCGTTTACTGATTCTTGACGTCCTGCCAAAGCTGATCATAAAGATGCACGGCATCTCCGATGTATTCAAATACTTCGTATTTCTCATAGGCCTTCGGATCCGGATAAGCCACCGGAGAATTGCGCATTTCTTCCGGCAAAAGTGCTCGACCCGCTTCACTCGGAAGCGAATAGCCGACCCATTCCGCATTCTGTGCCATGACATCCGGACGCAACATATAATTGATGAATTTCTCGGCATTTTCCTTGTTCTGTGCACCTTTGGGAACGGCAAACACATCAAACCAGAGATTGCCGCCTTCCGGAGGATTGACAAAGTCCAGATCCGGATTTTCCTGCATAGCGGCGTAGGCATCCCCTGAATACATGACCGCCAGCGCATTCTCGCCATTGATCATCAAGTCTCGAATTTCATCGATAAGATACGCGTAAACGAGCGGATATTGGCGAATTAAATCCTCCTTCGCCGCATTCAGCTGCTGCGGATCCGTGGAGTTCACGGAAGCACCCAAACGAACCAGAGCCACCATTAGTGAGTCGCGCGAGGAATCCAGCATGATGATTTGGCGCGTATAGTCCGGATCCCATAGAATATCCCAGGATTTTACCGGCTCCTTCACCATCTTCTTGTTATACAGGATACCTACCGTGCCCCAAAAATAGGGCGCGGAATAGCGTTGTTCCGGATCAAACGGCTGATGGAGAAAAGAGCGATCAATGTATTGCATATTCGGAATCCGGCTATAGTCCAGCGGAAGCAACATATCCTCCTGCACCATACGCTGGAGCATATATTCCGAGGGCACAATGACATCATACGTCGTTCCACCGTTCTTCAGCTTGACATACAAATCCTCATTGGTGGCGAAGTTGGAATAGATGACATCAATGCCCGTCTCGTCTTCAAAGCGATGGACAAGTTCGGGATCAATGTATTCCCCCCAGTTGTAGACATTGACCTGTTGCTTCGCGCTTCGGGCATCCTTCCCCATGCCGCAGCCATATAGCGTGGCGGAAAGAAGGAATACAAACGCCACAATAATCGTCAACCGTACGCGTTTCATGGCATCTCCTTTCCATGAATGGTGCGCCAGTTGGTTGCTAAAAGCAACAGGAACATGGCCACAAACATCATGGCGGATAAAGCGTTGACTTCAGGATTGATTCCGCGACGTGCCATGGAATACACCAAGGTCGATACCGTCTCGACGCCATTTCCGGCATTGAAAAAGGTAATGACAAAATCGTCAATGGACATCGTAAAGCCCATCAAGGCACCGGAAATAATGCCGCTTTTAAGAAACGGCAGAATTACATAGCGCAAGGTCTGCCAAGGTGTAGCGCCCAGGTCCATGGATGCTTCCGCCAGCTCCAATGGCATCTGTTTCAGGCGCGGCAGAATGGACAACACAATGTAGGGAATCTCAAAGGCGATGTGCGATAAGAGAATCGTTAGATAGCCCGGGGTCATATGCAAAAAACCGAACAGGGCCATAAAGCCGATGGCGGTCACAATGTCGGGGTTGAGCACAATCACCTGATTGATGAGATGCACAGCTACGCGACGTCGCCGTGAAAACCAGTATATGCCAATGGTTCCGAAGGTTGCGATCGCCGTAGCGATGACCGTGGCAAAGAGGGCAATGGACACCGTGTTCTTGAGCGCATTCAAGATTTCCTGATTATGCATCAACGAATGATACCAGTGCAGCGAAAAGCCTTCCCATGCTCCACGCGTGTGGCCGCTGTTAAAGGAAAAGACAATCAGTACAACAATCGGCGCATAGAGGAACGCATAAAGCAGAAAAAGAAATACGCGCCTAAATCCTTTAGACATCGCTGACCTCCTCCTGCTCTTCCGCCACCAAGGCTAAATCCTGCGCCGTGACGACACTGCCCTGTGCATGCGTTTTTTCCTCTCTGCCGAAGAACAGCGAGAGTACGAGAAACACCATTAAAATCATGGCCATGGCGGAGCCGTATTGCCAGTTTCCGGTGACGGTAAATTGCTGTTGAATGACGTTTCCGATAAGATTTGTCTTATTGCCGCCCAAAAGGGACGTAATTTCAAAGGTGGCAATGGCAGGAATGAAAACCATCGAAAAGCCGGAAGCCACACCGGGAAGCGAAAGCGGCAACGTTACGCGCAAAAACGCCTGCCTCTTGTTGGCGCCCAGATCATCGGCCGCTTCCAAAAGCGCAGGATCCATTTTTTCCAGCGACGTGAAAATAGGCAATATCATGAACGGTAAAAAGTTATACACCATGCCCAGGATGACCGCCGTCTCCGTATACAACAGATCCGTCGGTGCGAGACCGATGCTCGTAAGAAAGGTGTTCAAAATGCCGCCACGCGAAAGAATGGTGATCCAGGCGTAGGTGCGCAGCAGGAAGTTCATCCACATCGGAATCATTACCAGCATCAACAACATGGGACGTATGCGCGCATTGGCCTTCGCCATGAAATAGGCCATGGGATAGCCCAAAAGAAAGCAGATCACGGTCGAAATAAACGCCAAGCGTAGCGATTTCCCCAGCGTGGCTGTCGCGTTGCCGGCGAAAAAACGCCGAAAGTTATCCAAGGTCCACTGTCCATCTGCCGTCGTCAGAGCATAGTAAACAATCATGCCCATGGGGACCAATACAAAAATCACCGCCCAAAGTAAATAAGGGGCACTTAAACGACGGTATCGCTTCATCGCTGCACCCCTTGCGGTGATGAGCGGTGCATGACCTGAATGAGGTCGGGGGCAATGACAATGCCCACTCGACTTCCCACTTCCATCGCCTTTGTGCTCTGACTCTTGTAACATTCGCCGTTAACATCAATTTCCATTTCGTAATGGACGCCGCGGAACAGACAGCTTTCTACCACACCTACCAGCATCCCCTTTTCAGGCGCGACCAGCTCCAGATCTTCCGGACGCAAAACGATGTCGACCGCTTCTTCCGGGGCAAAGCCCTTATCGACGCACACAAAGCGATGACCGGAAAAGCTCACGTCAAAGTCGGCGTGCATGACGCCTTCGACAATATTGGAATCCCCGATAAAGTCCGCCACAAAGCGGTTGCGAGGTTCATCGTAAATATCTTTGGGATCGCCCATCTGCTGAATGACACCACCGTTCATCACCACGATGCGATCCGACATGGTAAGGGCTTCCTCCTGATCATGCGTAACAAAAATAAACGTGATGCCGAGCTCCTGCTGCATACGTTTCAATTCGCCCTGCATTTCTTTTCGCAGCTTGAGATCCAACGCGCCGAGCGGTTCGTCCAGAAGTAATACCTCGGGTTCATTCACCAGAGCACGGGCGATCGCGATGCGCTGCTTCTGACCGCCGGAAAGCTGATCCACTTTGCGCTTCCCATATCCGGAAAGATTCACTAAGCGCAGCATCCGCTCCACACGTGCTTCCCGTTCGTCTTTTTCTACGCCCTTCATGCGCAAGCCGAAGCTGACATTTTCTTCCACGTTCATATGGGGAAAAAGGGCATATTGTTGAAACACGGTGTTGAACGGTCGTAAATGTGGCGGGACATGCGTGATGTCTTTTCCCTCGAAAAGAACTTGCCCGCTATCCGGTTCTTCAAAACCGCCAATAATCCGCAAAATGGTCGTCTTTCCACATCCTGACGGGCCTAAAAGTGTCAAAAATTCTTCATCCTCAATCGTCAGATCAAAATTCTTCAATACCGTCAGCGCATCAAAGGACTTGCTGATTTGCTTGAGTTGAATTTGCTTCAATGCGGTTCCTTTCTGGGCTCTCCCGTTACCTTTGTTTACAGTCTCTCTTATTCTATTGGAGTTCGGCAGAAAAGCAAACGGCAAAAGGAAAATTTGAAAAAGACGACGATTTTCATCGATTTTTTACGCCAATCGTTTTCATTTCCGCATAGAACGAGTATAATCGAGACGAAAGAACTTTATCGCAAAGCTCTTGGTCTTATTTCAACGTTTAACGTAGGTAGAAGGAGGTAATTATGAATACCACCAAATGGTCGGCGAAAGATGTCTGTCTTTTCGTCCTGTACTCCCTGTTCGGCATTTTTATGTTCTTTGTGCCGATCGAATTCGGCGGGAAAAAGACCATTCCCATCGATCACATCGTCAATGCCATCAAAGGCATTCCGAATTACGGTCTTATCTTCGGCACCATCATGATTGTGGCAGGATTGGCGTATGCCATCAAACGCAAGGAATGGGAAGGCGGCGTGGTGCGCAAGATTTTCTTCGCCCTCAAGCTTGTATCCGCTGTATTTCTGGTCATGCAACTCACCGGCTGGGGTCCTGCCGCTTTGCATGAAAAAGGAATGCTGCCCATGATTTATAATTCCATTCTCGTCTCGGTAACCACTATCGTCCCCATCGGTTCGATTTTTCTGGCGTTCTTAATCAGCTTCGGTCTAATGGAATTTATCGGCGTCTTTATGGAACCGGTCATGCGTCCGGTCTTCAAAACGCCGGGACGCAGCGCCGTCGATGCCGTTGCCTCGTTTGTCGGCAGCTACTCGTTAGCACTTCTCATCACGAACCGTGTCTATCGAGAAGACGGTTATACGCAAAAAGAAGCTGCCATCATCGCAACCGGCTTCTCTACGGTCTCGGCAACCTTTATGATTATCGTTGCCAAGACGCTGGATCTGATGGATCATTGGCTCTTCTATTTCTGGGCAACACTCATCATCACCTTTATCGTCACTGCAATTACCGTTCGCATTTTCCCGTTAAGTAAAAAGAAAGATATGTACTTCTCCGGAAAACCAGCGGTCAAAGAAGAGCGCAAAAAGATTACGCTCCACAATGCTATGGAAGAAGCCATGACTGCGTATCATCAGGCACCGTCGCTGTTAGAAGTCATTAAGATGAACTTCATCGATGGTTTCAAGATGGCGCTTAATATCGCTCCGTCGCTTCTTGGCGTCGGCATGACCGGTCTTCTCATTGCGACCTATACGCCGGTCTTCGATATTATCGGCTATATCTTCTATCCCTTTACGGCTTTGTTGCAAGTTCCGGAAGCCCAACTGACCGCAAAAGCATTGTCCTTAAGTATTGCGGAAATGCTTCTGCCGGCACCACTGGTTGCCGGGGAAGGCATGGCCATCGCTACGCGTATGTTGGTCGCGATTGTCAGCGTTTCGGAAATTCTCTTCTTCTCTGCTTCCATTCCTTGTATGATGGGTACAGATATTCCGATCAAGTTCAGCGACTATCTCATTATCTGGGTTGAACGTGTCATCCTGAGCATCATCCTAGCAGGTGCATTGATGCTCATCGTATTCTAATCGGATCGTTGTACTCTCAAAGAAAAAGGAGAAAACATGACAAGAACAGGTTATAAAATGGGCGATATGCCCTTGACGTTACACGGAAAAGAATTGGCTCCGGGAGATGCCGCTCCTGACTTTACGCTCATCAAGCAAGATTTAAGTCCTCTGCATTTAGCAGATCTTGGTGACAAGGTAAAGATTCTCGTTGCCGTTCCTTCGGTGGATACCTCGGTATGCGAACTGGAGACCATTCGGTTTAATGAGGAAGCCGGAAAATTAGGTGATCAGGCAGTTGTACTCACCGTCTCCCTGGATCTGCCCTTTGCGCAGCAGCGCTTCTGTGCCGCCAAAGGCATCGAGAATGCCATCGTAGCATCCGACTATCAACATCGCACTTTCGGTGAAGCCTACGGTGTATTGATTGATGAGCTCATGCTTCTCAATCGCTCGGTTTTCGTTCTGGACGGCAAAAATCAGATCACGTATGTGGAATACGTCAAACAGAATACCGAACATCCGAACTATGATGCCGCTCTCGACGCGGCAAAGAAGTTATTAAAGTAACCGTTTCGTAAGACGACGCGGATGACAAGCCTTTTTGCGATTTCGTTTTTTAACCTATAATTAAGAAGGCGACCCAACGGGTCGCCTTCCTTTTTTATAAAATGCGCCAAACTGCGACGCTTTTTATTTTTTCTGCACATTTCCATTTTTTTGTGCTTTTTTCTTTTTAATAGCTTCCCATAGTATATCCACCATTCCTGCAGTCATCGCTGCCATCATGGCTGTTCTTGCCGGTTTCTCCGGAAGGTGCCATTCTCGAAATAGAAGCGAGAGAACCGGGTGAAAAAAGAAAAGGCAAAAAACAGCGCCCAAAAGAAGGGCAACATACAGAGGCTTATCTTTGTGCATGCGAAACAAATAAGAAACACAAAAACAAACAGCAAAAAGCTCAACAGCCATCTCAAAAATCGCAAGTGCATCCACGTAACGCATAGAGACCTCACTTTCCTCTATTCCCGCACTCTCCCCTTGTCGTCAATCATCTCCAACGTTTCCAGCGCCTCTTCCACAAGGGCCTCCACATCCAAGTGCCCTTCGTCTTCGAGAATCTGCTCCAGTGCCGGACGGGTATTGGGATGTTCCGGTGCGAAAAGAGAGCAGCAATCGTCATATGGCTCAATGGAAAGTTCGTAGGTGCCCAGATCTCGGGCAATATCAATAATCTCCGTTTTATCGGTCGCAATCAGAGGACGCAAAATGGGATGAAATGCGGCATTGTTGACGACATGGATGCCTTGCACGGTCTGGGAAGCGACCTGACCGAGACTTTCCCCAGTGATCAGTGCATGGTAGCCGAAACGCTCGCAGAGGCGATCGGCGATGCGCATCATCATGCGTCGCGATAAGAGCGTCGTATTCTTTTTTTGGCAATTTTGCGCAATCGCGGTATAAATCTTGACGAGATTAATCATATAGAGGCGCATAGGGCCGACAGAGCGCTCCAGTTGCGCCTTCAGACGTTTGGCCTTGTCCTGGGCACGCTCACTCGTGAATGGATAGGAATGAAAATGCACGCCTCCCAAGGCCAAACCGCGACGTGCCATTTCATATCCGGCAACGGGCGAATCGATGCCGCCGGATAAAAGTAGCAGCCCGCGACCGCCGGAGCCGGCAGGAAGTCCGCCCACGCCTTCATAACGCTCCACGGAAACAAAGGCATCTTCCCGAATCTCCACCGTCAGCGTGATCTGCGGATCGCGTACATCCACACGAAGAGAAGGAAAATCCGTCAACATCCAGTCCCCCACGGTCGCGGCAAAGTCCGGAGACGGGATGGGAAAGGTCTTGTTGCTGCGTTTCACTTTCACCTTAAAGGTTGGCGTTTTCTCGGCAGCCATTTCCGTCAGCTTTTGCTT
Source organism: Murdochiella sp. Marseille-P8839 (assembly GCA_019753405.1). GTDB lineage: Bacteria > Bacillota > Clostridia > Tissierellales > Peptoniphilaceae > Murdochiella. Next base: position 231,393 of record JAIKLF010000004.1, read on the forward strand.
CATCAATGTGCGACATGCCTCACGAATGGCGGCTTCTCCACAGGCTACACGCAGGTTAGGCGTAACGTAAAGAAGCCCGAATACGCGACGACAGGCCGCAACCGTTGCCGCCACATCCTCTTCGCGGACAACAAAAAACAATTTGCCGAATTGCTCAAATTCCTCCGCCACGTCGATATCCTGCAAAGCGCGGTGCAAATGCCGCTTGATCGCCGCAACAAACATCCCTCGATTTTTTCCTTTAAGCACCAGTTCCCCATAGGAAACCGAAACCACCGGTTGCATACCGATGTTTGTGTTTTCGTTCATGCCTTTCCTCCTGTAATGCGACGAATTTGTTGAATGGAAAACGCCAGATGATCAAAAAACGGATCCACCTCTTCTTCCCGATTTTCCCGCCCGAACGACAGGCGAACGGCTCCGTCGAGATACTTTTCCGGAAGATGAATTTCCTGGAGAATACGGCTGACCTTTCCCTTGCTGCAGGCCGATCCGGAAGAAAGGTACATTTCTTCTTTCTCCATAAAATGCAAAAGCACTTCCGCCTTCACGCCCGTAACGGCAAAATTCAGAATATAGGGGCTTCCATCCGTCGGACTGTTGATGTGAACCCCCGGCAGGGCTTCTGTCCGTTCACGTGCACGCTTCGCAATGGCTACCACATGCGGATCATACGTTCCTTCCCGATGTGCCTCCATCTGTGCCAGCGCTTCGGCAAAGCCGAGAATATAGGGCACATTCTCCGTTCCGGATCGCCTGTTTAATTCCTGGCCTCCCCCGGTAAAAAGCGGTAACAGCGGCGTCCCCGGACGAACATAGAGCAGCCCGATGCCTTTCGGCGCATGAATTTTATGGCCGCTAGCCACATAGGCATCACAAGGAAGAGCAGAGAGACGAACCGGAAGCTTTCCCAGTGCCTGTGTCCCGTCCACCAAATAGAGTGCACGGGATTGATTTTTGACGATCTTTCCCACTTGGTCCACCGGAAGAATCGTGCCCAACTCATTGTTGACGTGCATGACGGCAACCAGAAGCGTCTCTTCATCCACCAAGCGTTCCACATCGGAAAGGGATATCTCCCCCTCTTCATCGACGGGAAGAAAGCGCACGTCGATACCAAACGAAGAAAAAAGCATCGCCGTTTCATGTACCGCTGCATGTTCCACTGCGGTAAGGACGATATTGGCTTGTGGCGCGTCGTTCACACGATCGGCGTCAGAACACTCTGCACGTCCCACATGGCTGATTTGACGCTGAAGCGCTTGCATGAGGACGCTGCGCATTACGGTGTTGATTCCCTCCGTTGCACAGGACGTAAAAAGCAAACTTTTGGCAGGGACGCCGAGAATATCGGCCATTCGACCACGCGCTTCCTCCATAACTTTTTCCGCCTGGAAGCCAAGGCGATGCAAGGAGGACGGGTTTCCCCATTGATATTGTAAGGCATCGATGACCACGTTCGCGACGTCCGGAAGGACAGGCGTTGTGGACGCATTATCAAAATAAATCATACAATCCTTTCCACGCAAAGATGCGTTGACTATACTGAAGACGGATGCTACAAAAACGTTGCGTCATTCGCCGCGAACACGACTTCTCCCCTATGCTATACAAGATTCTTCCCTATTCTATACAAGGAAGGAAGGGAGTGACAAGGTCAACCGCGAGACGAAATCAAAACGATTTGTCCGCTAAAAAGAACACTCAAAACCATCGCAAGGAGTACTTATGTTGCAAGTCATCCGAAAAAGTGAATCCTCACCCCATATTGCGCCGGGGAGCGCCGTTCTGGATATTGAAACGACAGGGCTTCACAAAGCAACGGATGCCGTTTTTCTTATCGGTCTGCAAACCGCCGAAGAATTTCGCCAATGGCTGGCACCTTCGCGCGAGGAGGAAGGAGATTTGCTTGAGGTCGTGCGCCCATTTTTAGCCGATAAGACGCTCATCACCTATAACGGTGATCGCTTTGATCTACCGTTTTTACAGGAACGCTTTGCCGAACATGGCCTCTCGTTTCCATCGATTCTCTCTTGGGACTGGTTTGCCTATCTTCGACCGCGCCGCCTGTTTTTCCGTTTTCCCAACCTTCGTCTGCGTACTCTGGCACAAAGTGCGAGCCTGGTGCGTCAGGATCCGTACACCGGCGCCCAGATTGCGACGTTCGCCAAGCATTTGGACGATCCGGAGGCAAAAGAAGCCGCTCTTTTGCACAACGAAGAAGATGTGCGCGAGCTCGCTCTCCTTCTTCCCTTTTTTTCCCGTCTTCAGCAACAGTTACAGCTGGAAACACCGATTCGCGCCTCGCTGGAGGCTTTTGAACAGAAAGGCGATCAAGCCGCGATACGGTATCACACGGAAGATCCCGCGCATCCGGAGTTGCATATGGACAACAGTTTCGGCTCTCTCCACTGGGTGGACCATGATCTATGTTGTATCGTTCCGACGCATCGCCTGGTTGCGGATTCGCCAAACAGCAATGCCCCTCCAATTTTTCCTTCTTCCGTAGATGTGCATTCTTCAGGGACAAAAGCACCTTCAGGCGACCTGCGCATCACTGCGGTCAGCCCGTCTTATGCCAAAGATTGCGCTGTACCGCCGCTTCCCGAGCCGTTTCTCACTCTTTCCTCCGCCGAGGGCGTTTTTGCCCGAAGCTGCCATCAGCTCGTTCAGGATTTGTTTTCCCTACAATAAACGTTGCGCTTCTTCGCTATTCCCCCCTTTTTATCGCAAAGAAAAATCCTACACCGAACGGTGTAGGATCTCTATGGGCCTGAATGGACTTGAACCAGCGACCTCACGCTTATCAGGCGTGCGCTCTAACCACCTGAGCTACAGGCCCATAACAGGGGCAAGAGGACTCGAACCCCCGACATTCGGTTTTGGAGACCGACGTTCTACCACTGAACTATGCCCCTTTGCCGATCAAGAGGAGTCTCTTAACCAGTGCTCATTTGCATTGACCGATATAGTATACCAAAAAGGATGGCGGCATGCAAGGCAAAATGGACTTTTTTCCTCTTTCTCGTATGACGAACGATTGCGACTAACGATTGCTGTCCAGTTCCTCCAATTCGCGCGCCACATCGCCGATGGTGTGGAGGTTGACCAGCACGTCATCATCAATTTGAATATCAAATTCGTCTTCAATGTTCATGACCATCTCGACCAGATCCAGAGAATCTGCATCCAGATCATTGACGATATCCGTCTGGGCATTCAGCTTCTCTTTCGGCACTTCGAGATTCTTGGAAATGAGATCAATGACGGTTTCCAAATAATCCATGGCTCCTCCTTCAAAACGCATCCGCGATAACACCCGTATTTTACGAACTTCCTATCGCCTTGTCAAGCGCATGCTCGTTATGTCTGACATTGTCGGCTAATCTTCGCGTTTTTTGCCCCAGAAGAAGACGGCCACGGTTCCCGGCCCCGTATGGCTACCGATGGTTGTTCCAATGCTGTTGATTTCAACCTTGCCGCGAAGATGCGGAAAACGCTCTTCAATCTGTCGCGCAACCTCTTGCGCATCTTCTAAACAGCCAGAATTGGAGACATAGCACTTTTCGGCATATTCCGTTCCGTTATCCGCAAGCTGTGCCATTTTATCGACTACAACTTTGAATACTTTTCGCTTGGTACGAATCTTTTCGCGCACGATCAGGCGACCGCAGTAATCCATATTCAACAACGGACAAATGTTGAGCATCTGGCCGATGGTGCCGGCAGCCTTGGAAATTCTTCCCCCCTTAATATAGAACGTGAGATCCATGGAAAAAAACCAGTGATGCACGCGCAGCTTATTCTCTTCCGTCCAATGGTACAGGTCGTCGATGGACATCCCCTGATCGCGCAGGTGCGCTATGGTATCCAGCAACAAACCATATCCCGACGAAGCGCCCAATGAATCCACGATGTACAATTTTCGTTCCGGGAACTCACTAAGCAGAATTTCTTTCGCCAGATTCGCTGAATTCATGACGCCCGTAATGCCGGACGAAAGGCAGACATGAAGCACGTCGAACCCCTGTTCCAGAAAAGGCCGAAAGTAGGCGACGAATTCTTCAACATTAATTTGCGACGTCTTCGTTTCGGCGCCATCCGCCATGCGCTGGTAAAACTCGGAATACGAAATGCTTTCTCCCAAGTCGTCGACATAGGTCACGCCGTCCATTTGGTATTGATAGCAAATATACTTCACGCCGATCGCATCAAAATGCGCCTTGGAAAGATCCGCTGTGGTACTTCCGCTTACAATATACTTCGCCATTTTTTCTCCCTTGCTATCTCTTTACTCGACAATCGAAGTTAGTCTAACGGTTCGATGTAGAAACGCCCCTCCAATTCTTCCGAATCGAAGATGTTCATAAAGACCGTTTGCTCCGTTTCCTTCAGATAACGCTTGATGACCGGCATGTCCGTCTTGCTGACCACGATGTAAATCAAATAGCGCGGTTCCTGACTGAAATTGCCGACACCCTCAAAAATCGTCACGCCGTGATTCGTCAGACGCTGCAAATCCGTAGCGATCGGCTCGCATTCATTGGCAATAATGAAGAGCGTTTTTCGCTGGTAACGGGCATGCAGACGATTGACCAGTATGGTGGAGCCAAACTGAAAGGCCATCGAATACATTGCTGCTTCCGCACCGAAGAGCGCTCCGGAGATGAGGAGTACCACAACGTTAAACATGAAAATATAATTCCAGGTGGCAATATTGTACTTCGTAGAGGCGATCATGGCAATGAAGTCCGTTCCGCCTCCGCTCGCATTCGCATTCAAAGCCACCGCTGCGGAAATGCCGTTAAACGCCGCGCCGAAGATGACGTTAAGCACCGGATCGGTGGTGAAAGCGAATTTTGGCAACAGGTCTACAAAGAGCGAAAAAGCAATGATGTAGACAATAGAAAATGCAAAAAACTTCCTTCCGACGATGAAAAAAGCCAGTATCGCCGGCAAAATATTCAGAGCGATATTGAGCACGGCAAACGAGATATGCCAGCCGAAAAAGGACTGAAAAATGTTTTGAAGCAATAGTGAAACGCCGCCAAAGCCGCCCGGAAGCATGCCGGAAGGATGGAGAAACACATTGACGCTGAAAGCGCAGAGAAACGCCGCAAGCAACACCTTAAAAAGGCGCCAGCCGTCCTTCTGGATCGTTTCTCGAAACGGACCAAACATTTCAAACAGTGCACGGGCGGTCAGTTTTTCTTTCTTTTTTTCGTTAACCGGGATCGTCTTCTTATCCTTCGTCATGCACGCCGTCCTTTCCCTTCACGCGTTGAAAATGACGGATTACCCAACGTTTTCCGTGGTGTTCTCCTTCGCCCAGTTCGTCCACAAACCGAAATTCCGGGCTTTCATCCAGATTCGGAATCCACGTATCCGCTTCGGCATATTCTTCATCCAATTGCGTCAGAATCACTTCGTCGATCTCCGTCCACAGCGTTTTGACGAGGCCGCCCCCGCCGATATGAAATACTTTCCGCGATCCGTCTCCATTCACCTCACGAAGCAATGCCTTGAGTTCTTCCGGGCTATGTACTACACGCAGTCCGTCCATTTCTTCCCGTTCTCCGCGCGTCAGGACAATATTCAAGCGCCCGGGTAATGGCTTGCCGCCGGGAAGGGAATCCAGCGTTTTTCTTCCCATTACAACGATATTTCCCGTGGTCGTCTCCTTAAAATGGCGCAAGTCCGCCGGAATATGAAACAGCATATCGCCCCGGTAGCCGATGGCATAACGTCGATCACATGCAATGAGCAGTATCATGGTTCCTCCTGTTGTCGTTTCGTCCTGTTCGGTTCTATCATACCCTGACACGCCGCTTTTTTCTCCTTCTTCACAATAAAAAAGCCCGGCCGAAGCCGATGGCAATCGATTATGCGAACACGCTATGTATTGTCTATCCTCGCCGGATGCGCAGCAACGAAAAAAGCCCGACCGAAGCCGGGCCTTTCGTAGTGCCCAGAGCAGGAATTGAACCAGCGACACAAGGATTTTCAGTCCTTTGCTCTACCGACTGAGCTATCTGGGCATAATCATCTTTCAATACGAAATACAGTATATATTAAGTTGTTGTGCGCTACCACCCCAACGGATAGCGAAGGAGCACCCCAAAGGGGCGAAGTGGTCAATCTTTGGGCCATCAGGGACTCGAACCCGGGACAAACCGGTTATGAGCCGGCTGCTCTAACCAACTGAGCTAATGGCCCGAACATCGGAGAAGGAGGGATTCGAACCCTCGCACCGTTCATCACGGTCTACTCCCTTAGCAGGGGAGCCCCTTGAGCCACTTGGGTACTTCTCCGAATGGCGGAGAGAGAGGGATTCGAACCCCCGTGAGCTTGCGCCCTAACGGTTTTCAAGACCGCCCCGTTATGACCACTTCGGTATCTCTCCAAAGCTGACCCATCGGGGATTCGAACCCCGGACACCCTGATTAAAAGTCAGGTGCTCTACCGACTGAGCTAATGGATCATACTGGGGTAGCAGGACTCGAACCTGCGAAATGCTAGAGTCAGAGTCTAGTGCCTTACCGACTTGGCTATACCCCATCATACAACGTATTCACTTATGAACTGGGGTAGCAGGATTCGAACCTACGAAATGCCAGAGTCAAAGTCTGGTGCCTTACCGCTTGGCTATACCCCATTAACGCGCCCACGAGGATTCGAACCTCGGACACACGGCTTAGAAGGCCGTTGCTCTATCCAACTGAGCTATGGGCGCATAACCGGGCCCTGCCGGATCTCGGCTCATCCCTATGCCCAACGTCTTTTGGTGACAAATCGGAACATTTTCGTGTTCGCGCCATCAAAAGCTGGTGAAAGGACTTGAACCCTCAACCTACTGATTACAAGTCAGTTGCTCTACCGATTGAGCTACACCAGCATTTTCCCCGCTTTCGCAAAGGAAAAACGACCCGGATGGGCTTCGAACCCACGACCTCCAGCGTGACAGGCTGGCATTCTAACCATCTGAACTACCGGGCCAGAAATGGACGGATGGGCGCTACAGGGCTCGAACCTGTGACCCCCTGCTTGTAAGGCAGATGCTCTCCCAGCTGAGCTAAGCGCCCATAAATTGACCCTACCCGGATTCGAACCGGGGATACCGCCGTGAAAGGGCGATGTCTTAACCGCTTGACCATAGGGCCACATAAAAGTTACTAAAACAGTATAGCAAGGCAGTTGCACCTTGTCAAAGTTTTTTTATGACGTGCAGTACTTTTCTTTCTCTCTCGTTTTCTCTCTTGTGCGTGAAACTTATCCCTTTTCTGCACCTCGTGCCTTATGAAGTCCTTGAAGTCGCGCCAACAATTCCTTCGTACAGTCAGCCTTCTTTACCGCCAAACATTGGTTTGCACCGATCAGGAGATAAAAGTTGGTCTTTGTTTCCATCACTTGATACAGCTTGTTATAGGGCACTTCCGCGTTGCCGGCTTCCGTTTTTGCCGTCAAGCGATCCTCGTAGAAAACATATTCTACCCGATGATCTTTCGGCCACTGTTGCGAATAATAATTTTTATGCAGCGAACGCGAGTAGAGGCCGATCAACAATAGCGGAAAAAGGAATGCGACAGCAAGGTAAAACACGCTCTCCTTTACATCTCCATTATCGAGATAGAAGATACTGAGCAGCAGCGTTAGCGTAGATACAATGCCGCTTACGATGAAAAATTTTTTACGCTTGAGTGCCCAACACATCCGCTTGTATTCCGGATAGGTCATCTCCATTGTAGTTTGGTAAACGGGGTTCATAGGAGCTCCTCTTTCTATTTTTCGAGTGGCTCGAAGGTATAGTTGACAATAAAATAAGCGGTCTTTCCTCGATTTTTGCCACCATTTTCCGTAACATATACATCCAGCTTTTCTTCAAAACCGTTTGCGACATCCTCTTCCGTTACGACATGAGTCAAAGAAGCCTCACCCACATCCGGTTGTTTATCATCTTCAGTGAGTTGAGCAATATAAGGAAAGTTCATCCCCAACGGTCAGTGCCACTGTATTTTCTACAGTTTCTCCATTGAGCTGATAATAATAGCTCCACTCGTTGCCAATGTGAACATCATTTTCTTGACTATGTTGAACGTACAAATGCATTAACGCTTTTGTCCCGTCAACGCTCACCGCAACCATTGAAGAAGCCCCACCGGCCACAGTAGCACTAATGATGCATTCCCCTCCACTCATAGCGGTAACATTGCCCTCTTCATCAACCGTAGCAACATGGTTGTCGCTCGACGTCCAAGTCAATTTTTGATCTTCGGCATCTGCCGGAGATATAGAGGCATTAATCTGCAGCTTTTCGCCTATGGCTAGTTCGCTTTTTGAAGCCGTTAAATTCACGGCTTCCACTTTGATGGGTTCCGAGACAGCCACATGACTAGAGTCCGATTTTATAGAATCGGTGGAGGCCGGTTTCATAGAAACGGTCGTTGAGATCATCGAACTTTTGGAAGTATCCGCACGATCGGATGATTTTCCAAAAGCAGCAAGAACAAAATAAAGAACCCAAGCTGCAATAATAACGCCTATTTTGGCCTTCTTGTTTAGATTCTTTTTTCTGGCCATCAGAATCGTGAGGGGCAAAGGAAAAATAAAAATCCATCCTAAAACCCACGGCCAAATTTTTTTCTTCTTTTTCGTTTCTGTCGTCGTGCCATTCTTAGCTACGGCAGCTTTATCGGAAACAGCAGTGTAGCCGCAATCCGGGCAGGCAGAAGAGTAGTAGTTTGTGCCACATCGCGGACATTTTTTTGCTTTAGTGCCGACTTTTACGCCACAATTTGGGCAATACTTTCCCTTATCAAATACGGTGCCACAATTTTCGCATTTGTATTGAAATTTATTGGCTCCACACGATGTGCAAATCACAACGGAATCCGGATTCTCCGCTCCACAGAATTGACAAACTTTCATCGCTTCCCCTCCCATTCTCCATTTTGCTTAAGAGAAAGTACATGAAAAAAATCTATTTGCGGGATCTCACCCCTATACCAAGCGAACCTTTATTATCTCCATCGCCCTACTCTATAGAACATATAACATCGCCGAATTTTATGCATCAAGTCACATACGTTCTTTAACACGACGTTCTCTTCATATTATAATCTATCCAACGAGTTAAAGCCCGGAGGAGGATAGAATATTGATTCGCAAAATCATTACCATTGAGGAAGAAAAGTGTAACGGCTGTGGGCTTTGCGCTCATGCCTGCCATGAAGGTGCTATCGATATCATCCACGGCAAAGCGAAGTTAACAAGAGAAAGTTTTTGTGACGGTTTCGGTGATTGTCTGCCAACTTGCCCCACAGATGCTATTCATTTTGAGAAACGGGAGGCTCCGGCGTATGACGAAGTGGCCGTCAAAGCCCTTCATCAAGAACGAAAGTCCAGTTCACAGATGAAAAACAACGGCACTTCCTCCCACTTTACGTCTTGTTTACAGCAATGGCCGTGCCAAATCAAGCTTCTTCCGGAAAAAGCCGCGTTCTTTGAAGGCGCTAATCTTCTCATTGCTGCAGATTGCACCGCCTATGCCTATGCCAACTTTCACGAGGACTTTATGCGTGGTCGAATCACGCTGATCGGCTGCCCCAAGTTGGATGCTGTGGACTACAAAGAAAAATTGACTGCCATTTTGTCCAACAATACCATCCAAAGTGTAACCATAGTACGGATGGAAGTGCCTTGCTGTGGTGGACTTCAACGAGCAGCGGAGAGTGCGCACAGAGCCAGCGGTAAATGTCTTCCGTGGAAAGTCGTTACTATCTCGAGGGATGGGTGTATTGTGATGTAGGGGGGTAATAAAAAAGGTGTTGGGATAGGTTGATTGCGGTAGCGCCATCTACTATTTCCTTTCTGATAAAGCTTATCCCCGCGTGCTTCATGGATTTCCATTGGTCCAGTAACCTCCTCCAAGACAAACCCTCATAGCAGAACAGCCAGTATCGATCCATGTCTGTTTCTATTAACTCCCTAACCACTTTATTAAGTGGCTTTACCTGTGTTGCATTCCTTTTCTATTGATAAGAAAATGATTACAATATCATTAC
>JAIKLF010000005.1 GCA_019753405.1 Murdochiella sp. Marseille-P8839
CGCAAAGCTCTATGCCGCTTCGCTGCTCTTCGAGCATGTAATCTCTGGGGTCGGGCGTATCGGTACCTTCCATCTCAGGAGGATCCGGCAAGTCAAAGATTTCTAATGCTCTGCCTCCGGGATTACCCGTTTCCAGTTTTTCTTTCAGTGCTTTTTTCGGTCTCCCTTGGCCGAATCGCTGCCCTCCGCGGGCAGTTCCATCTTTTGCCATTGGCTTTCGCCTCCTTCCTTTGGGCTATTTCCCTGTTTGTTTTCGCTCTTTTTGTACGCGTGACCCCCGCACCGTTCCCTGGTGAAAAGGCGTGAGAGATTTGACCCGCCCCTCTGGTGCATTAAAGTATTGTTTTTATGATAGAATTATGATAAAATAGCATTAAACAAAGGAGGTGCTACCATGATTACAATTCGTCCGGTATCCGATCTCAGAAACAAGTTCCCCGAGGTCGAAGAAGCGGTGCTTCACAGTGGCAATCCCGTTTTCCTTACTAAGAACGGATATGGCACGATGGTGCTCTTAAGCTTGGACCAGTATGCTGCTTTAACAGAAGATGTGGAAGCGAAGCTTGACGAAGCAGATGTACAAGCAAAAGAAAATCCCGCTCGAATGACGCACGATGAAGTCTTTGCAGCTGCGAGAGGGATCATCCATGAAGCACTATAAACTCACGTACCTGCCGCTTTTTAGTGATGATCTAAACGAGATCGTTCACTATATCGCCGTCGTGCTAAAAAATCCAACTGCGGCAGACAAATTGGTAAACGACGTAGAAAAAGCCATTCAAGAGCGTCTTAGCATGCCGGAAGCCTTTGCTCGGTATCCATCCGCCAAAGAACGAGAGTTCCCGTACTATGCCATCTATGTCCGAAACTTTACGGTTTTCTATGTGGTGAAAGACGATACGATGGAGGTGCGGCGGATACTCTACAGCAAACGAAACATTTCTCAGATTCTTTAAACAGGAAAGTCACTCCGTCCGGGGTGGCTTTTTGTTATGCCAGCGGTCTCCCATAAGTGCTGTAATTCTCGAATGGCATTCATGACAGAGTGCTTCAAGGTTATCTTCTCTGTGTGTTCCTCCCCAAGAGAGTGGAGTGCGGTGATGTATCTCTGTTGCTTGGGTATAACGTCCAGCTTTCAAGCATTCCTCACATAAGGGATGCGCCGCAATGTAGCGATCCCGGATTCTTTTCCAAGCATGACCGTACTTTCGCTTGGTACTTTTATCCCGGTTATATTTTTCATAGTCGCGGTTATATTTCTTTTGGTGCTCTTCGCAGAACCTGCCGTCCGTAAGATTCGGACAGCCGGGATAAGAACACGGTTTTTTCGGTTTTCTTGGCATGTCCGCCTCCTTTTCGGCATGAAAAAAGCTCCTCGGGGATTTCTCCCTTTGGAACCTTCGTTTTATATTATTTTCTAACTATATATTACCACGTCAGGGCATGTAGCATGTTGTTGCAAAGTGTTGTAAAACGTGCATTATTCCAGCTCAATCGGACATTTTGGCATCTTAAAGTGCTGCAGGGCACGTCCATGCCATCTCCAGACTGTTGTGCGGTCAGCATGCAGTGTTTCGCCGATTGCTTCCCATGTCATACCGTCCATGTAGCGGTACTGAAGCACGAGTCTCTCGTCGATATTTTTCACCGTTGCAATCGCATCTTTGATCTGTTCTTTAAGGTCATAAAGTATCGACAGCTCATCAGCAATGCGTTCTTCGATCTCCCACGCTTTTTCCAGCACGCGGATAAATGGTGCATCGATAGAACGAGTGGTTTGAATGGGATCCTCCCGGTAGCGAAGTCCTGAGACGCTTTCGGACATCTCCCGCAGATTTTTGACTTCCTCAATGTTTGCATTAATTCTCTGGTCAAGGCGGTAGGCTTGGCGCAGATATTCTTTTGGTGTCAGCATTTTTTATTCCTCCGTGAAAACAAGTGATGGTTTCCCTTGGATTGACGGAGGTTGACTCTGATTGTCTTAGATTTACTTGGATTGTCCTAAGGTTGCCTTGACCGCATCAATTAAGGCTGCCTGCGTTTTGTCTTTGTTTTTCAGTACCGTGAGGATATGTTCATCAATGGTGTTCTTACATACGATATGAGAAATCACTACGGTGGCAGATATTTGCCCTTGCCGCCAGAGCCTTGCGTTGGTTTGACTGTATTGTTCCAAGCTCCAAGGAAGCGAAAACCATACAAGCGTTGAGCCGCCGGCTTGAAGGTTAAGCCCGTGTCCTGCTGATGCGGGGTGAATCAGCCCGACAGCGACCCTGCCTTCATTCCATGCTTGGATGGAGTCTGCCTTATCGAGCTTTCGGTAGTTCACATTGAGCTTCTTGAGCCTCTCTTCGATACGCGTTAGGTCGTGCTTGAAGTTATAGGCGACAAGAAGTGGCTTGCCGTTTGCCGCTTCAACCATGTCTTCCAAAGCGTCGAGCTTATGATCATGGAGATGAACGACTTTCCCATCGTCGGCATAGATCGCACCGTTTGCCATCTGAGTGAGCTTTCCGGTGAGAACGGCGGCATTGGCGGCCGTGATTTCATCTTCTTTGACTGACAGCACCAGTTCCTTTTTCAGCTTCTCATAGTCAGCGTGTTCACAGTCGGTCATCTCGACTTCGTGCGTGACGCTGATAAGCTCGGGCATCTTCAGGAAGTCTTTTGCCTTCATGGAAATGGTGATATCTGATATTGCTCGATAGATGGCCGCCTCTGCTTCCGGCTTTGGCTTGTAGGAAAAGATGACCTGCCCGTTTCGAGCGTCCGGGACAAAGTAACGCTCCCGGTAGTGAGAGATGAAGCGTCCGAGCCGTTTTCCCATATCGAGGAGCTTGAGCTCCGCCCAAAGATCCATAAGACCATTGGAGGCTGGAGTTCCCGTGAGTCCCACGATGCGTTTTATCTTGGGACGAACTTTCATGAGAGCCTTGAAGCGTTTGGCCTTATGATTCTTGAAAGAAGAGAGTTCATCGACCACAACCGTGTCAAAGGAAAAAGGAAGTCCGGATTCTTCAATGAGCCAGGAGAGGTTCTCCCGGTTGATGATGGTGATGTCTGCGCCCTGAAGAAGCGCAGCTTTTCTCTCTGTTGGCGTTCCGACGGCGACCGCATAAGTCAGCATGGAGAGGTGATCCCATTTCCTGATCTCGGATGGCCACGTTTCTCTTGCGACTCGAAGTGGGGCTACGATTAAAATGCGGTGAGCCTCAAAGCGGTCAAAGAGAAGGTCAAGAATGGCACTAAGGCTGATGACCGTCTTGCCTAAGCCCATATCCAAAAGGACAGCAGAAACATCGTGCTCTTCAATATAGCGGATGGCGTATTTCTGGTAGTCGTGGGCTATGAACTTCATCTGGCATCACCTCCAATCTGTATGAGTATTTCCTCGATTTGTTCTTTGTTGTCTAAGACGAAAACCTGAAAGCCTAAATTTCTTAGTTGCCTGTGCCTTGCCAGCTGTAGAGCTCGTGGCTTTTTGCCGGGAGCCTTTACTTCCACAAAGCCAATATGGCCTTTAGGAAGAAGCAAAAGCCGATCCGGCATTCCGGCAAAACCGGGAGAGGTGAACTTTAATGCCAGCCCGCTTCTCGCTTTCGCGGCTTTAACGATAGCCTGCTCGATTATTCGTTCCTGCATTGTTCTTTCCTTTGTGGCATGAGGAAACAAGTATCTTGTAAATGTTCACAAAGGCTATCTAAGACCTCAGCGGCTTCATCCATTGTTCCATATATGCCGAGTTCTACTTTGTTTTTGGTTATCCCCGTTGGTGCGTTATTTTTAAGGCTCAAAGCAATGATTGAAATTTGACCATCAAACTTGCCATAACCGATCCGGTCGAAATTTTCGGAATTCACGATTTGATTGTTTTTCTGAGTTTTAATCCACATGATATTTCCTCCTAAACTGTTGATTTTCCAAGAAAAAGCGGGTTTGCTTTCCTCTTCATCAGGGATGGGTATGGAGGGCGATGGAGGCCACGTAACATATCTATATTTTTCAAAATCATCACTACATATAGATGAGTTGATTTTTATTTATGCGATAGATATAAATGGCTTCCATTGCCTTCCATAAAGCCACGAAACTTATTGATATAACTGGGTTTTCTCGTGTTTTTGAATTTAGAATCGTCCTCCATTAAGAACACCGTTTTGTTTCAGGTGAAGCCCTATCCATATGTTGCCTTCAGCGGTTTTTTGCCAAGTAAAACCTTGTGCTATCAGAACTCGCTTAAAATCAGCAGAGCTTCTTTTGTATTCACCGATCTCATCACAGTGCTCACGGTACTTCTCATAAAGCTCACCCGCTTTTTGGGTAGCTGTTTTTTCTTCCTCACAGCAATCACTTAAGAAATGGCTGATCCAGTCGTTTTCTTCACGGTAAGCATTCATGGCATCTTTGACGCATTTTGGTGGGACAAGTTTGTAGTCGGCATCAATGTATTTCTTTGCTCCCGCAATCATCCACGAGAGGATTGCCCCGCCGCATCGCTCGGACAGCACCTTGGCATAGTTCTTAATTTCTCCCTTGGCACCCCTGAAATTTGCCTTTAGAGGAATAACGATCAGGCGGTCCCAGGTGCCTTTGTCGATGGTCCCGACTTTGGGCAGATGGTTGGTATAAAGCACCGTCGTATGCGTCGGGATAAAGTTAAAAGGTGCTTCAAATTTTTTCTCAGCATGGATGGGATCTGTGCTGGAGAGATTTTTCAAAGAGCCTGAGTCGAGCCTTTTCCCTTCGGGTAGCTCGGCTGCGAGAATAAGCCTCTTGTTGTGTGTCTCGGCAAGCTCCGCACCTTTGTTCTTGGTCGGCTTTACGGTTAACAGCTCGGCGGAGATGGTACCGGCGTAGTCTCCTAAAACATAGAACTTGGCGTTATTGAAGGTGGATTTACCGTTTCCGCCTTCACCGTACTGGATCACAAGATTTTCATTTAAGACTTCTCCGATGCACTCTACACCGGATTCCAGCTGCAGGTAATCTTCGAGAGCCTTGTCTTTGCAGGTGAAATCACGAAGGAACCGGAGCCATTCGTCCATACCTTTGTCATTTGGTGATACAGCACAAATTTTGGTGCAGTAGTCCTTCGGATCATGCGTCCGCAATTTTCCGCTGCGAAGATCCACCGTCCCGTCCGGCGTGTTTAAGAGAAAACCGTCTTTATCAAGCATTTTCACATCGACTTGCACCATCGGTTTCAGCTCAGTGATAGTTGCCTTGATGTTGGAAGATTTCCGGCGGCTTAAGACAAACTTGTAGAAGGCTTCCGCTTTTTCCTGTGTTTCATCACTTTCCGCTTCATTCATCATTTTCCACGCAAGGCAGAGCTGCTTATGGGTAAATCCCTGCAGCGCTTTCTGCACTAAGAGGTCATCGTCTTTCCAGACTTTTCCCGTGAAATAATAGAGACCGAGACCTTTGACATAGATGACCTTGTCAGTAGCCGCTTCGAGAAAGGCTTTTGCCTGTCCGACATCGGTAAAGTCAGACGGGATGAGACTTTCTTCGAATTCCATGCTGTTGTATTCAGCAGGCGAGATATAATTTTTATCCGCTTTGATGGTGCTGTTGTAAAAACCGACTGCACTGTTCCAGATGCTGCTGAGTTCTTCTTCAGAAAGCGGAGGTGTGCATTTTTTTGCTTCCTCAAGATAGGCTTCATGCGCTTTATTATCATCGGTGCCATATTTCTTGAGCACAAGTCCTGCAAAATGGGACATGGTAGTGTTTCGCGCGCCTTCTGTGATTTTGGCATTGGCACGGCTCATAAATTCATCAATGCAAAAAGTACCATCGAAATATTCAACCTGTGGATTCTCAACACCGAAGAAGAAACGCGCCGCGTCAAGTGCACCATCATCGAAGGCGGGAAACCTTGCCCGCACTTTTTTCTTAAGGCGGTTATATAGCTTCGCATCGCTTATGGAAGTTTTCAGAGGAAAGTAGATGTGAAACTTGGGACGCGCGGCTTTTCCGTCCTTTTCCTTCATGTTATTTCGGGAATAAACCACAAAAAAGCGCACGTCAGGATAAGCCGCTTGAACATCTTTCGGGGTTTTCCACTCAGCAGGTGGAATATCTGAAGCTAATGGATCGGAAGATACGTTGTCACAGTCCAGCGGCAGACAGTCGGATTCCTGAAAGGTTTTATTGCTCCGGTAGCCTTTGATGAGCTTCTTGCGCTGGTTATAGCCATCCTTGTAAATCGCACAGACGTGATCAAAGGCAGCGACCTTTTTCAGGTCGTCTGCCGTTTTGATCTCTGCAATAAAGGGATAGCTTGTATTTGTTTTCTTGCCGCGAACATTCGAATAGCTGATTCTCATTCTTCAACCTCCTTCAAGTCCTCGGTGAAATAGCGAACGTTTCGCCTGTGGTATTTGGCATATCCGATCTCTTTGGTCATACCGAGAGAGGGTTTTCCAAATGCCCAAAGCTCGGTGCATTTGTCGATCAGGATTTGTCCGAAGAAAAGCGCCAGCTCACGTTCGCTTTTCTCATCCATGAACTGCGGATACATGAGATGGGGCACGATTGGGATAAAGCCTTGATCAACGGCAAAGCGGGCATAGCGCTTGGCGGCTTCGGTGTTTTTCTCAACATCTCCAGCATAAGGAGAGGCGATATAGACAAGCGGCATATAAGGATAGCGATGCGTCTTAAAGATTGCTTCATAGGCGGTCGGATCCGCGTAGCCTTCTGCGTTTTGATATAGGTTTTCCATCAGCGCACCTCCTTGATTTGTAGTTTCATGGCATACCATTCGAGGTAGCGTTTTCGTTGCTGAAAATCAGGGACGGCAACAAGCAGTCCGACATCGACTTTTTGCAAAATGTTGAGCATGGAGATTTCATCTTGCGAAAGATACGGACGTATGGATGTTCCTTTATCGATGCCGTGTACTTCTCGGTAATGCTTGGCATCCATGCCAAGCACGATGCGGTTAAGCATATTGCATTCGTTCGAGTAGTGATATGGTTTCGGGTTGTCATGGAGAAGCTGGATGTTTTCCGTCAGCAGTGGGAACTCCTGTCTTGCCGATACCAGCGTTTTGATGAAGGTTTCCATTTCGTTGAAACGCTTGATATAGAGTTCTTTGAACCGCATTGCCTTTTTGCCGGTGTATCCCATTGCCAACATGGTGAAACCATCACGAGTTAAGTAGTAACAGGGCAGTTTTCGTCCGGTATTGTCCTTATAACTACTGAGCTCAAAATTGAGCTTAACAAATTGTTCACTCAATCCAGATTTGGATTCAGTGAGTTTTTGAATGTCGCGCAGGATATGGAAGTGTTCTTTCTCGAAAAATTGCGCAATTGCTCTTGAATCGACACGAGCTGTGTCATGGTTGTCTGCGAATACTCCGTATTCGTCTTTTGGAATTAGTTCTTGCATTAAAAACCTCCGTTTCTACAGATGGAGGGAGCACCATTGCTGCCCTCATCACTTCCTGAAGAAACGGAGATGGTTTGGACGAACTTTTTAGAGAAAATAAAAAACATGCCACTGCTCAGATTGCTAAAACCGCAAAAGGAGGTAGCGAAAAGTGACACCCTTGAAAACTCAATAACAAAGTGTTATTGAGCAGCATCGCTCTCATAGAGTGAACGAAACGTTCACTCCCTTAAAACAATCTCGACTACCGTTTTGGTAGCCGAGACTTTTTAATCTTTCTTGTAAAACTCGCACTCATAGCCGTCGGCTTTGAGCGGCAAGCCTTCAGCCCACGGCGGCGTGCGGCTCATCTGTTCACAGACTGCCTCAAGCGACATGCGCCTGTCAGCTTCGATCACCACTTCGTCGTGGATGTGCATGACAATGGAGCAGTGCCTGAGTGTCCGCATGGCATAGGCCAAGATGTCACGAGCAGTTGCCTGCACGATGTTTTCCACGAACTTTGGACCGTAGGAGTCAATGCGATCCCATTTCTTTCCGGTGATGACACCCTCATAGGTGACGCAGGGAGATCCGAAGCGGTTCTCACCGAGCTTTGGTTTTACGTAAGCTAAGGCTCTTCCGGAGGGCAGCATGATGAAGAGCATGCCGGAACGGCAGCGAAAGGTAAGACCGTGTGTCTTGGTGACTTTCTTATGGCGGACAGCTTCAAGGACGGCACGATCCATGTCCCACCAGAATCTGACGATCTTCGGATTGGCAGATCGCCAAGCATCAACGATGGGTTTTAATTCTTCTTCGGAAAGTCCCATCTCAAGCGCGCCCATCGCTTTTAAGGCTCCGATCGAGCCGCCATAGCCACAGGCCAGTGTTGCTATTTTCCCTTTTTGGCGGAGTTCTCCATTGATACCGTGTTTAACGACGGGTACCCCGAACATTCGCGATGCCGTCTCGCAGTAAAGGTCTTTTCCGGCTACAAAGGCATCGAGGGAATCTTGCTGCCCTGCGTACCAGGCGATAACCCTGGCTTCAATGGCTGAGTAGTCGGAAACGATGAACTTATGACCTTCCTTTGGAACAAAAGCGGTCCGTACCAGCTGGGATAAGGTGTCCGGTACATCTTCGTAGAGGAATTTAACAGCTTCAAAATCTCCTACTCTCACCAGCGCTCTGGCAGCGCCAAGATCCGGCAGGTGGTTTCTGGGGAGATTTTGCATTTGCACGAGTCTTCCTGCCCAGCGCCCTGTACGGTTGGCCCCGTAAAACTGAAACATGCCACGAACTCTGCCATCTTTACAGGCGGCATTTTGCATCGTCTGATATTTCTTAACCGAGGATTTGGCAAGCTGACTGCGAAGCATAAGAGCATCCCGCAGCTTAGGCGGTGCGGTTTGAATCAGTTCTGCGACTTGCTTTTTGCCGAGCGACTCCGTGGGCATACCGTTTTGGGCAAGCCAGTCTTTCATCTGAACGACCGAATTCGGATTCTCCAAGTTAGTGATGGCTTTCATCTTGGTGATGAGCTCATCCTTTGAGCGCCTGTCCATCTCAACGGCTGCATTCGCTAAAGTAAGATCGACTTTCACGCCGCGGTCGTTAATCTCCTGATCAATGGCGTATTCGTCCCAGAGAAAATCCGGCACAGGGTAATTTTTGAGCCTCTCTTTGATGGAAAGTTCCACCTCGACATCGCGCTTGTTGTAGGCCTTGAAGGTTTTCCACATGTCCGGTGCATCAGAGGGAAGATGTCGTTTTCCGGTTTGCCTGTCCGGCATGCAGAAATATCGGATGAGGTCTTTACCTTCTTTCATCTTTTGATTTTGAAGGCCGAGTACTGTACCGACACCTTCCAGTGATAGTGGAAGACCCAAAGTTGCCGCCCAGACCATCGAACAGCGCCAAGAGGCGGGATTAAGAAATCTTGCCATCTCTGTTGAAAGCGGATGATGGTCATGAAAGGGATCAAGGCTTATGCCGATATCCGATAGATAGCGAGATAAACAAACTCTCTCAAAATTCGCGTTATATGCCCATTTAATAACGGTGTCGTCTGTCAATGCATCCAGAATGACGTTGGGGATTTGTTCGCCTTGTGCAAGGTCGATGACCCGAACTTCACCGCCATCGATCGAGCAGCCGAAGAGCAGAATGTTAAAATCAGGCGCTTCGGCGTACTTATATACGCCTGCTTTGGCCAGTTCAACGGACGAAAATGACTCTATATCAATGCTAAGTGTTTTCAAAATTTCACCTCCTAAATGGCAGAAAGGCAGACTGCATCTCCAGTCTGCCTCTCCGCATCATTTGCTTTTAACGGGTTGTGGTGTCGTTTTTTTTCTTCTCGCGCTTTTCCAGTCTTGCAATGAGCACGTTGGCAAAGGCGGCACCGAAGGTGAATCCGACAGCCATCGATAAGATGAGCTGGCACATGAAATCAAGTACAGTTGTCATGGCGCACCTCTTAGCTCAAGAAGTCATCGTCATCATCGGTTGCAAAATCCTCTGCAGCAGAAGCATGACCGCCGAGCGGCTCGCCGTCACGGATTTTCTGCAGGTTGTTGAGACCACAGGCGATGCCGCGGTTTCCGTTGGAGTTGAAAGCATAAAAATTGATAGATGCTCGGCCGTAAACGCCTGAGTAGACCTCTGAGCTGTCGATGATTTCGTTTCGGTCGGCATCGACGATGCCCGGCTTGGTGGTGGAGTTGGCATTTACAAAATAACTGTTTGCATACGCCTCATCGTCCGGACGTTCAGCATCTCCATCACGAAGCGGCGTTTTGATTGCCGCAAGTGCGGGTACCGAGCGGCCGTTTCCTTTGAGTTTGGCTTCACCTTCCTTGTAGGCGGCTTCGATGGCAGCTTTGATTTTCCCTAAAGTGACGGTATCGGACTTGGGGATAATGAGCGAAACGCTGTACTTCGGTGTGCCGCCGTTGATGGATTTTGGCTGCCACACGTTGGCATAACTCCAGCGAGTGTCTTTTCCTGTGATAACCTTCATCGGGTTTGTAAATTTTGACATTTAATTTTCCTCCTTAAAATCTTCTTTTGCTGAATTCATGGCCGGACGTTTATCGGACTCCGGCACGAGGGTTGGTTTTCCTTGCGGCTTTTCAATTAAGCCTTCAAGCAGCTCCTCAAAGCGGTTTTTGCCTAAGAGCTTGGTCATAGCGGTGATGCCGAGGAGCTTTTCCTCATAAGGATTAAAGCCTGCATCGGATACCTTCTTTGCGACGGCATCTTCGTTTACGTATTTACGGTTGCTTCTTCCTGCGACGAGCTTATATCCGTACCACTCTTTTCCTGCCACTGCACGTGTCAGGGCATAGGCCTTGATGTCTTCCGCCCAGCTTGTAAGTTCATCAAGAAGAGGCAAAATCGCTTCGATGTCCGCATCGGTTAAGGTAGGCGGAAGGGCAAAGTCATATCTTGCCAGCGCGAGATTGGCTTCCGCTCTGGCTCGGCAGTCGGCCTTTGCCTTGCAGAAGCGGCAATGTTCGCCGGCTGTAAAGTCGCCTTTACCTTCGGCGGCAAGTTCCGCCTTTGGTTTGAGTGTGTTCTCTGCCCAGTCCAGCAGATCCGATGCTTTCATCTCAAAGACGGATACGCTGTCACGCCGTGGCTGAAAGATCGTCATCGATACGGTCTCAATGTCATAGAGCGCAGAAAACATCTCATAGGCCCCGAGGGCATAGCACATGAGCTGCGGATTATGATCGGCTTCAACGAGCACGCCCTGTCCATATTTGAGATCTGTGATGGAAAGCTTGCCGTCGGCGATGATGAGGGCATCGGCAGTACCAAAACCATCCGGTACATAGGTGGAAAAGTCCACACGCTGTTCCACCAGAACGATTGGATCAATCGTTGCCTTTTTAGCTTCGGCGACTTGCTCCAGCACGTAGCCGGCATAGGCATCGGTCGCTTCATCCATTTCCTCGTTAAAATAATCAAGATTCTCCGTCGGATCATCGGCTTTCCTGCCTAACGCTTTCAGCACCTTGTACTCGGCAAGAGCGTGCGCCGCGGTGCCTTCTTGTGCATAAGAGCTTGACGTGTCCTCATACTTTGCCGAAAGCAGAGCCGAGGGCGGACAGGCAAGCCAGCGATAGGCACTTGATGCGGAAAGCAGCGCATGTTTAGCCTTCATGTAGCACCTCCGCATCACGAAGCAGTGCTTCGTAATTTTTCGGATCAACTTTAGAGAGTCTGTCCGCGCCGTACTTTTCGATCAGGGCGCGCACTTCTGCGGTGTGACCCGCACGGGAGATGTCCGCTAAGACGGCCCGCACGTCTTCAAGCTTCAGCTCCGGCTTTGGCGTTTTTGCAGGAACCGTCACTTCTTCCGGTGCCGTGCTGAACATCGCTTCCAGCTCGGCAGCGATATCGCTTAGTTGTTCGCTACAGGAATGTAGGTCGTCTATAACAGCTTTCATCTTTTTCATTTGTCCCATAAGGATTGCCTCCTTTCTTTGTCTGAATCAGTTTTCTTGTCAGGTCTTTGGTGATAATTGATATGGCAGAGAGCACTTCGATGAGTTCTTCTCTTGTCACACCCGGCACATTGCTTTGTGGTCTCATGGCTACCTCCTTTCCTTCGGGGCCTGCCGTTTTGCCCCTCTATCCCTCCCTGAAGAAAGGGAGGGACGTTGGACGAAGGTTTAAGGTTTAGGAATAAGAGATGAGATCCAAAAGAAGGTCACGAAGCTCCGGATGCCGGCTTTTCAGCCGAGCAAAAAGCTGACGTTTTCGGTAGTTCAGTGTGGTACGTTTGATGCCGAGGATTTCTGCCATGTCGCGCTCGGATTGACCGGCGACAACAAGACGGATGATTTGGCGCTCCTCGTCCGTGAGACCTGCGAAAATACGGCTGAGTTCTTCGCGCAAAGTTTTACGCGCAAGGACGCCTTCCGGTGAATACGCTTCCGATGCAGGAAGCACATCGGCGTAGGTAAGCGCGCTGTCTGTTTGTACGGTGTCATGGATGGAGACAAACTTCCCGGCAGAACGAAATGGACAGCCGACGCATATGCCATCGCAGCGGTTGATGTTTGCCTTGGTGACGTGGCATTCGCCGTGATACTGCATCTTCATGCGGATACGGGCGCATTCGTTCTCGTAGTCTTTCTTGTGTTCAGGGCTTGTCTCGACCAGACCGAGACCGCGAATATAAATCTTTGATACATGATTTTCTTTCTTTGACATTTCTTGACTCCTTGTCCGCCTGACTTGCGGTTAAGGAGCGAGGAAATGAAAAGAGCCGGTGCATTTTGACACCGACTCTTGAACAGACAACCTGAAAATAGGGCGCAGAAAAGAGAAGGTGTGAAAAACGCTTGTTTCAGGCCTTTCGACCTAAAATAGTTCTTTTCAAACCCTCGCCCTATTACGTAATTCAGGCTTAGATTTAGTTTTGAATGGAACAGTTACGTTCCCGTGATACGAGTTGCCCCGAAGGGCTGGCAGATGGGGTGTTCACACGTGAGAACAGATCATCATCCGCCTAATGCAATGATTACTTGCGTTTGCTTGGCTTCGTCTGCGCCAGAGCGCTTCCGGCTACAGCTTTGGACGTCTTGCTGAAGCGACCGTCGCGTAAGACAGTTGATGCCTTGCGAGCGATCTTCGCTGATGTCTGCTTGGTGTTTCTCGCCATGTAAATCGCCTCCCTTCTGAATTCATGTCAGCTCACAGCCTCCACTTTCGTAAAGTTTTTCTTTACTCGATGCAACCTCAGATGCTATAATTAATAAATCAGAGGGTTTGTGTAGATGGGTTTCTGAACTGCACCTTTAGAATACAAAGTGACTGATTCCGATCCCTGAGAAATCCTGAGAGAAAAACCTGAGAAAACCTGAGAAAAAAGAAAGGAGGATCCGCCTTGGAATTTAATGAATGGTGTAAAGCTATGAAACCGCTCGTTCCGGGTGGTCTCGGCGGACCTTCTTATATGAGAGAACTCATTTCCATGTTCACGACGGTATCGGAAGATGAGTGGACAACCAGAAAAGATCCGTCCGTTCTACCCAGCGATGCCACTTTAGAGTCGATGTTTTCAAGAGCGTCATCCTTTACGATGAAATTTGCTAATGCGCTTTTATCACGTCTGAACCTAAAAAACTTGATGGGGTTGATCAAAGCCCTGGATCTACCCGCGAAAAAGCTAATAGCAGATAATTTCGCCGCCTATGGTGTTGACGTTGAGGTTAAGGATCTCGTTAAGCAGGCAAGCTTAGAACTTGTCAGGATTTTGCAAAAGAAAGCAAAACAGACAAACCGAAATAAAGAATACGAAATACTAATCAATCAATGGGCGGCCTTAACCGACTACAAAGAAGAGTTGTTGCTTCAATCCAGAGGTTGTCTTAAGTGCGGTAGATCTTTACAAATTTCATCCAATGCCAAGACGGCTCCTGCCTATGACATCATTCAGATTGATGAGAGCAAAGAAAATCCAACCATTGATGATTTTGCAGTTTTATGCCCGGAGTGCGCCGCTCAATACAACTTAAGCCATACGCCGGAACAACAAAAAAATCTGTATGAGAAAAAATCGCTGCTTAAGCAACAAGAGAAACTTGAACAAGCGGCAGTTCCCATGCATTTAGACAAAGAAATCACGGCTTTACTGGTTGCTTTGAAAGATATTCCGGCAGCTAAAAAACAAACGGATCCCAAATATAATGCCTATCCTTTAAAAACAAAAATAGCAGACGAGGAGCTGATGCTCCAAGCCCGCGATGCGATGGCTATTTACAAATCTTTTATTGACACACAACTGAAGAGCTTGGACTCATCCGGCGTTTTGGATTTTGAAAGAATACGCAATCAAGTAAGAGGCATGTGGCTTGAACTAAAGCGGCTGCAGGTTGAGCAGCCTTTAGCCTTCAAAAAGATAACAGAATGGATGAGTCACGAAACAGGATCAGGTGAGTATATCTGCGCCATTGTAGTTTGTTATTTCATACAAATATGTGAGGTCTTTTCGCCTCGCAAGGAGGCTATTTCTGATGAGACTGCCGAATAAACTTTATACCTATGAAGAAAGCACATTATCTAATTTCCCCATCATCTTACGGGCTATTGGGAAAGATGGCATTTCTGTAGCGGATTTATCCCAGAGAATTGCTGGTGAGGTTGGTGGAGTTCTTGAACTTATTGAAGAGCTTGCTTTGCTTCTTTCAATTCAAGAAATAACGATAGACGAAAAAAGCGAGGTGATCTTGCGTGCTCATTAGTATATGGTCAGATAAATTCATCGAAGACGAAAAGCAGAGACCGCCCATTATTTTCCACGGTGGACTCAACATGATCGAAGGTGGTGCGAAAGCTGAAAATTCCATTGGAAAATCAACGGTGCTATATATCATTGATTTCGTTTTTGCCGGTAAGGATTTTTTGACAACGGATACCATTACACTTCCGCAAGCTGTAGGGCACCATACGATTTACTTCACGCTCAAATTCGGCGAAGACTACTACTATCTTTCGCGTGATACGTTGCGCCATGGGTTTATCAGTATTTATGCCGATGACACGTATCAGGAGAAGTCCGGCGAGTGGACGATCGATGACTATAAATTATTTTTAGCCGAGCAATATGGCCTGGATTTCAATGATTCCACATGGCGTGAATTAATCGGTCGCTTTGTACGCATCGGAGAAGAACCTCTTGCCAATTTGACTAAACCTTTACTTGCAGCTCCTCGAGAACCTGATGAGGCGGGAGTAAAAGCACTTCAAAAACTATTCGGAAAATACGATGAGCTTAAAGCCTTAGAAGACGAACTGGCAAAAGCCTCCAGTGAGTATTCCAGCTTGGAGACGATTGCAAAAAGCGGACTTAGTCCGTATATAAAGCTGCGTTCCCAAAAAGAACGAAAACAAGCAGCCGAAGAGTTAAGCGAAACAAAAACGAAGCTCGCAAGCTTAAAGGTGACCGCCGATTTATCTTTATATGATAAGACCAGAGAAATTAAATCGCAGGCTTCAAAACTGCGCATGAGCTTAAGACCACTGGAAGAAAAAAGAACGGCTCTTCAAAGTAGGCTAAAACTTGTCGAGGCTACGTTGGCGGGAGAACTCAGGATAAGCAGTGAGGAGTTAAATGCTTTTTATGAGTTCTTTCCTCAAGCGAACAAAGAAACATTAGAGACAGTCGAATATTATCATCGCTCTCTCATCGGAATATTAAATGATCAGATTGATGAACAGGCAGAGCTTTACAAAAAAGAGCTTGGCCTTGTCAATGAGGCGATCAAACAAATTAAGGAGAAAATTTACTCGCTCAATGAATCAATTGAACTGGACGATGAAACCTATGAGAAAAATGGTGAGACCGTCGCAAAGATAAAGCGTCTTGCGGAACAAATATCTATGTTTGACAAGACGCAGGAACTGAAGAAGCTCAAAAAAGAAACCGGAGAAGCACTGAAGGAAAGACGGCCTGCCATTCTCGGAAGTCTGGCAAGCGACTTGAATGCCGCATTCCAAAGGAACAATGACTTTCTTTACCCGTATCAAGATCGCCTCGCACCATTTTTCTCTTTCAAAGAATCCAGAGAAGGAAAACTTGGCTATGGTTTTTCTTCCCAAGGCGATAACGGAGCCGGTGCAAAATCAAAGAATCTGATTTTGTTTGACATGGCGATTTTGGAATTGACAGCACTTCCTTTCGTTATCCATGATTCTACGGTCATCAAGCAGATTGCTTATTTGCCGGTTGTTAAAATGTTAGAGCTATACGAGAAGACAGCAAAATTATATGATCGTTGCGGCGATCCGAAACAAGTATTCTTTGCCTTTGATGCTTCCCCTGCCTATGGACAAGAAGCGGTTGAATTATCTGATGAGTTACGTGTCATTCATCTTGATGATGGGACCAAAGCCTTATATGGATACACATGGAATACCAAGAAAAACAAGAAGAATAGTGAAAAACCGCAATAGTGCCGTCAGCACACATCACACACATGGGGGCAATATGAAACTCTCTTATAACAAATTATGGAAAAGGCTAATCGATCTTAACTGGACAAAAGAAGATTTGCGAAAGAAAACAAAGATTAGCTCCACGACACTTGCAAAACTCAATCGCGGCGACAACGTTACAACGGACATTTTACTGAGAATTTGTGAGGTTCTCAGCTGCGATTTAAACGACATCGTTGAAACCGTTCATGAGGATCCTGCAGAGCCTACACCACAGAATGACGGCAAACTTGCCGATTAATACAGGAGAACAAAGTTATAGCAGAAAAGAAAGTCATCCGTTATGTCTAAGAAAGCTACAGAATTTCAATTAAAAATCATGTCAAGAGGCTACCGTGGCAAAGGCATCTTCAAGCCGATCAACACGGGCCGGATTGATGAGCATGTGCGCTGCGTGCGGGAGTATGCCGCCAATATCTTCTTTTACACCAAAGGCAATGAGACCATCATGCTTGATGCCGGCTACAACTATCCGCGGTTGAAAGAGAAGATGAAATGGCTGGATCTGGACCCGGCCAAGATCAAAGATATTCTTATCACCCATCAGGATACCGATCATGTCGGTGCGGTGGAAGAGGACAGCGACGGTCTTTTCAGACATGCCCATCTCTACATCGGAGAAATTGAAAATCGTTATTTGACGGGTGAGGTACGCCGCAAGGTAAGCTTCGGGCTCTACAAGCTTCCGCAGGTTGTCATCAAAAATGAAAAAACGCTGCTGAAAGACGGCGATATCTTTTCTATCGGAGATATCCGCATCGAATGCTTCTTAGTGCCGGGCCACACTTGGGGACATCTGGTGTATCTCATTGACGATGCCTATGTGTTCTTGGGTGATACCATCTGGCTGGGCTATGACGGCGGCTATAGCTTTATCAATGCCTTAGCAGAAAACAACAAGTTGGCCATTCGCTCTCTTGCTACTTTGAAGGCAAAGCTTGAAGAACGAAACTCGCGTCCGATGTTCATTACCGGACATACGGGTTACAGCCGCGACTTCGACTTTGTCTTTCGTCATACCGATAAAGCGTGTAATGCTTTTTGCAAACAAAAGCCCGTTGATCCTGCGGCGCCCTATGACAGCTACGACGAAAGCGATGACACCTCAGAAGGTGCGCAGGGTGGTTTTTTGCCGGAAGCTGCACAGTATGGAGGTAAACAATGATTCTGACGCTTTTCCTATCCTCGATTATGATGGCAGGGCTTTTCTTACTTTTATTGGCGGGCGTAGGTTTTATCCAGGACAAGAAGTTTTTTACATCAGCACCCAAAGCCGTTTATGAAGCCGTCGAGGAAAAACCAGAACGTTTTCGCGGACAGCATATCCTCGGCTGGAGCTTAGCCCTGCTGGCAATGCTTTGTATGGCGGGAGCTGTTATTGTCGGTGCAGTAGACGGTATCAAGAATGGCTTTACCTTCCTGCAGTTTTATATACGCTTTGCCGTGATGATGCTTTTGCTGAAAGTCTTTGATATTTTCTTCTTTGATTGGTTTTTGCTTTGTAGGTCTACGTTCTTTCCGCATTTTTATCCGGAAGTCAAAGCCTTGTTGGGCCCGCAGCTTTTTGGCTACAACAAAAAAGATCACCTCATCCATGTCATCGCTATACTTGTGGGCTCTGCTGTCTTGGCGGGCTTATGTGTGTGGGTTCAATAAGGGAACTTAAATCATGAAACAAAAAGAAAATCGGGATAATAAAAGCTTCTGGGATCGCATTGCCAAGCTCTATACGCGAATACAGGAAAAAGGAAACAAACAACTCTATGAGACATTAATCAAGAAAATCGAAGCACATTTGTCGGATGAGCAATCTGTGCTGGAGCTGGGATGTGGCACTGGACAGCTTAGCCTTCCGCTTGCGCCAAAGGCAAAAACATGGCTTGCTACAGATTTCTCAGAACGCATGATTGCAGAGGCAAAGAAAAGAGAAAAGTCTTCAAATCTTTGCTTTTGCGTGGAAGATGCGACAGCACTTTCCTTTGACAGCAATCGCTTTGATGTTGTGCTTATAGCTAATACGCTGCACATTATGCCAAAGCCAAAAAAGGCCTTAGAAGAAATTCATCGCATTCTTAAAACAGATGGCTTACTGATCGCACCCACCTTTGTCGCTGAAGAAAAGATCCATCGACTCAAGCTGTGGCTGATGAAAAGAATCGGATTTCATGTTTTTCACAGCTGGAAACTTGCAGAATTTAAAGCATTTATCTGCCAAAACGATTTTGAACTCCTGCAATGCGAACTTCTACCGGCCAGTCCTTGGCCAGAGTGTTTTTTAGTGGCCAGAAAAATCAATGGCACCATGGGCAAAGGGAGCGATTTCAAGGAGGTGTGATCATGGTGATTCATGACATCAATCAGAACAAGCGAGAAGTTATCCTCCTCATCCATCCGATGAATTTTTCCGGCAAAATGATGATGGATAGCATGGCAAAAGAGCTGGGATGTGAGTATCTCTATATTGTGCCCGACCTTTCCGGACATGGAGAGGCAAAAGACGATCCTTATGTAAGTACAGCTGAGGAAGCAGCCACGCTTGCCCATTACTTAAAAGAGCATGATCTCTGCACCATAAAACTTGCCTTTGGCGCTTCATTGGGCGGCGGCGTTCTTTTTGAACTGCTCCAAGATCAAAGCCTACACTTTCAAAAACTGTTCTTTGAAGGGACCAGCTTTTGTGAACAAGCCGGACTTCTATCAAAAATGCTGGAGCATGTGTTTCTGAGCAAACAAAAGAAGGCGCGGCAAGATCCAAAACCGCTGATTGATAAGGTCGCCAAACGCTATGGGATCTATGCGAACATGCTGTTTGATACGCTTGTTACGATGGACAAGCAGAGTATCAAAAATATTGTTTATGATTGCGGACATATCCGCTTGCCACATTTATCGGAGGATACGAAGCAAGATACCATCTTTTCTTATGGGGATAAGAATCTGAATGTCGGACATGCAAGAAGAAGCATCAAGAAACATTATCCCAAGGAAAAATTAAAAATCTGGCAAGGCTATGGACACTGCGAAGAAATGACACAAAACACAGTGGCCTATATGGCTTTTGTAAAAGGATGTGTGGATTAAGGAGAATATGGGTTTATGGATATCCTTCGAGCAATACTGGATGGGGTAGCTATCGCTGCTATTTTTAATGGGGCTGTCGCAAGCTTGGCACTGATCAATCCAAGATGGTTTTTGGACTCTTATCCAAAAGCCATTCAAAAGGCAGCTCCTTTACCCATGACAAAGCAAGAGAAAAAGATAAATCTCATATTCACTATCGGCCTCGTTGGGATATGTTTTGTTTATTCGGTTGCGAGCCTTATGCATTCCCCAATTATTGGTTTTTGGAACTTGTTTTGGATGAGCTATATTCAGTGGAGCATCTTAAATGCAGGAGATTTTTTGCTGTTAGATTGTCTGTTATTTCAAGGAAAATATAAGAGCAAAATTGTTATTCCCGGCACAGAGGGCCACAAGGACTATGAATTTAAGAATTGGATGAAGCACTTGGCTCTTGCGGAGCATTTTTTGTTCGTGCCATTTTTATTGATACCAATCGCAGCTGTCGTTCAGGCGTTCGTTGTTGAATTCTTGGCAAGTTGATGAGCAATCTGAACATTTTAACGATTCCCGATACTTTTTAACGATTACTGACACTTTTTAACGATTGCTCTCCGAGGGGTACGAAAATCGGAAACAGGTATGATGGAAAGAGATATATAAAAGCAAAAACTCATACAAAAACTGCCACGAAAAGCATCAAAGGAAGCTCCGCAGAAAGGCGAAAATCCCTGTAAATCAAGGGATTTCGAGGTTAAACACATGACTTACGCACCAGCGTTAAATTGTATCAAATACAGTGTCGGAATAGACTAGGCGAACAGTACTGGTGGATTTATCTTGTAAATCTTTGACTATTGAGGTCGAGTGCATGGAAACTGTAGCATCCGGTGGACCTGAAAATAGCCGTCGACTTATCCCTTGTACTGCAAACAGACGAGGTTGAGACGATGGAATTCTCGCAGGTCTTGACCTCGGCATTATTATAGTAAGCATAAAGGAAAAAGCAGACCAGTTCCCGTATATAGGCGAGGTCTAGGCAGCGATATAGATAACAATAGAAGCAGTCATATTTTTACTACAGATAAGAGTTGATATGTTTCCTTAGACAAACGGACTATCTCGGAATATCCCGATTATGTCGTTATCAATCAGGGCCTTTCGAGCCACGTGGAGACAGTAGCACTTTTGTCCGGGTGTGTGGAATGGATGTTTTGTTCTCTAATTGGATGGATCGGAATTTTCCAAAGGAAGAGAATTCGTGATTGAAAATGCAGAGAGGAAAAGAGAAGATGATCGGAGCAATCATAGGAGATATTGTGGGATCGAAGTTTGAATTTCAGCCCATCAAATGCAAGAATTTCCTTCTTTTTTCAGAGGGATCGGATTACACGGATGATTCTTTGATGACCATTGCGGTGGGGCTAGCCTTGAAGCAAGCCTTTGCTGATAAGAAGGAAAATGACGCTGCCTTTTTGCAAGATCAATTTATTCGGACCATGCAGTCTATTGGCCGCTCCTATCCCAATCCTGCGGGGGCTTATGGAAGTGCCTTTTCACAGTGGTTAGTGACGAAGAATCCTGAGCCTTATAATAGCTGGGGAAATGGCGCAGCCATGCGAATTTCCGCCTGTGGTGAACTGGCGGAATCATTGGAAGAGGCGCTGTTTTTTGCGGAGCAGAGTGCCATTGTCAGTCATAACCATCCGGAAGGCATCAAGGGTGCGCAAGCCATAGCGGTCGCTATTTTTCTGGCGAAACAAGGCAAATCGAAAGAAGAGATTCGCCATTACATCTATCAATATTTTTATCCGGAGCGGTTGACCGTTGAAGAGATTCGTCCTCATTACTCCTTTGATCCATCCTGCCAGGGGACGGTTCCGCAGGCATTCGCTGCATTCTTTGATTCCGTAGACTTTGAAGATGCTATTCGCAATGCGATTTCTTTAGGAGGAGATGCGGATACTCTTGGCGCCATTACAGGTTCCGTGGCTTGGCCCTTCTATATAAAACAAAATGGTCTTTCGGAAGCAATGAAAGAGATGGCAAATAAGGCTTTACATATTCTCCCATCGGAATTTAGAACCTTTTTAAAGGAATACGAGGACGACTTTATTCAAACGTTGTGTTCTTGTGGGCGCAGGGAATAGGATTCATCGGAATGCAAACGAGAAGTTTGATCCGATGTTGAGACTTGAATGGAACTCAATCAAGAAAAAAGGAAGGCGATGGATTCGCCTGTGGAGTGGTTTGACCGTTCCCTGGTGGAAAAGCGTGTGAGATTTGCTCCACCCCTTCAAAGGCATATAAAACGGCATATTATATGCCTATTACGCACATATCTATTGATTTTTTGCCTTTTCATGATTATGATATTCATGAAAGGCAGGTGATTGATTCATGGCGAAAGTAAGTACAAATATCAACCTTGATCCGGTTCTTAAGAAAGAATCTCAAGCGTTATTTAAAGATCTTGGAATGGATCTCACAACAGCAGTAACCATTTTTCTAAGACAATCTGTCAGGGAGCAGGCGATTCCGTTCGCCATTAAGCGTGATGTGCCGAACGATGAAACCGTTGCGGCGATTGAAGAGTACTACGATATGAAAGCAAATCCTCAAAACTACAAGCGCTACGATTCTTTTTCGGATGCACTAAACGAGGTGCTTAATGCTTAAAGTCGTCCTATCCAACCGCTTCAAGAAAGATTTGAAGCTTGCCAAAAGAAGAGGACTTGATCTTCGCCTGCTTAATGATGTCGTGGATCTGCTGGCGCAAGAAAAAGCGTTTCCTGAGAGCAACAAGGATCACGCCTTAACCGGCAAGTATGCTGCATTTCGAGAATGTCATATCAAGCCGGACTGGCTGCTGATTTATCGCGTGGAAGAGGAGGCTCTTGCACTCATGCTCTTTAGAACAGGTTCTCATGCCGATCTCTTCGATCTCTAAAGTCACTCCTTGCGGGGTGGCTTTTTTGTTATGCCCACGAGCTCCATCCTGCCTATTGTGCTACTCTGTATTTGTATGAAGAGGCCTCAAACATAGGTACGAAGCCGGCATCTCCATATCGCCGGAGGCAAAAATCGCAACGAACAAAATAGCATCTCGCAATTTTAGGAGAAAATTTTCATGCATATTACCGTTTATCTTGGCGCAAACGAAGGAAATGACCCTTGCTTACGAAAAGCTGTGGAAGAATTGGGAGCATGGATTGGAAATCGCGGACATACCCTCATCTATGGCGGCTCCAAATCGGGTCTGATGGGCATTCTTGCGGACAGTGTTTTGACAGCTGGCGGCGAAGTAATCGGTGTGGAGCCGCAGTTTTTTATCGAAAATGAATTACAGCATGACGGATTAACCAAGCTCATCGTGACCAAGGATATGACGGAGCGTAAAAACAAAATGATTGCGTTGGGCGAAGTCTTTATTGCCTTTCCCGGAGGCACGGGGACCTTGGAGGAAATGGCAGAAGTGATGTCGAAAGTGTCATTGAAACAACTGCATGCACCTTGCCTTATCTATAACCTGAACGGCTACTACGATGCTTTGAAAGACCTTCTGCATCATATGATGGAAAAAGGCCTGTCCTCCAAAGAGAGACAGGAGGGAATCTATTTTGCCAAGAACCTAGATGAGATCGAACGAATTTTGAAACGGGCATAAGCTCCCGCTTGAACGGATTCTATAGCTTCTGGCTTCGAGGGTGGCAGACTCTTGACGATCGTGCGACCTATGTTCCATGACGGATCGGAATTTTCCATTGTATTTCTACCGTACACCAACCATTAATAAAGAAGAAAAAGGGTTAAAATCAAGCAATAGGTGCTATACTGTAGGTGTGAAGATAGGCTAAATAAACAAAGAGCTTTATTATATGAGGAGGTTTTATGTCGAACGACAAACGAAAATCCGATCGCGATCCCCACGACAGGGCGATCGGCAAGAAACATCAGTCGACAGGATGGATAAAGAAGATTTCCATTGTTTTCTTATCCTGCGTCCTGGCCCTTACGCTGGCTACGCCCATGCTCCATGCGGAAGACCTGCAGATCGGACCGGCGATTGGAGGGGGGGCGGTTGCGCGTGCTGCTGTACCGGCGCCGACCATTAAAAAAGTCTTTTACGATGCCACAACGATTTCTGGCGGTGGAGTACACCGAGGGAAACTTGATGGAAAGACAGCTAGAGGGACTGTACATGTGACCCTAAAAGATAAGAACGGTAACGAAAAAGCCACTGCTTCCGTTACCCCTACAAGTGGAACTAGTTGGACGGTAAAGCTAACTGAAGGCGTTACTGTAGCAGCAGGCGATACCGTCACCGCCTATCAAACTTTCGGTCAAGATACCTCTCCTGTGGCGACCGCAAATGCTGAGCCATCAATGGCATTTTTGAATAAAGACAAGATCAAAATGCCATCCGGCGAAATCTGGATTGAGCACCCGGACGCCAACCTTGTAAATAAGGATGAGCAAGCAGAAGCTACTGAAATGCTGAAGAGCGCCAATTCGGACATTGCGAATGACTTTGAAAAAGTTGTATTCTCTATTGATGGCACAGAGCACGCCTACTATGAAGTGACCTATACCGATGAATCAACCTCCGGAAAAATTGAAGCTCCGGACCTTAAAATCAAACAGGTAAAGGAAAAATCTGCTGCTCCGACAATAGAAAAAGTCCAGGTAACAGACGGACATATCATCGTTACACTTGATAAAGAGGTTGCTGAAGGTACGAAGTTTTATTTTGTCAAAAATTTCACGGATGGAGAGGACAAGAATTTTTGCGAAGGCGGAGACTGTAAACTAGACAAATCTAACTCACAAGAGATGTCTCAAGCAGTATCCGTTGACGGCAAAAAAGTTACTTTCACAATCAATGATGACGATTTAGAACTCGGAAGAACGTTCGGTATCGTTGTTAAAGAGCCACATAAATTTCGTTCTTGCGCGAAGTCTGAGCCGGTACCAACAACCCCCGCCAAAGTCGCGGTGAGAGATCCCAGAAAGCTAACTGATGACGATAAAAAAGCCATCGATAAAGCGATTCGAGATGCCAATACGGTAAATGGGAACTCTAAACTCCCCAACTTGCTCCAAGGCCAGCCATATCCGGCAATCATTGAATTCGATAAAGATGGAAACGTCACAATAATCAGTCCTAATGATGTTGAAATTTCGGATTGGGATAGTAATTATAACCCAGTTTTCGGAAAGAATCCCGATGGAACCTATAAAGTAAAGGATGGGGCCAAAGTCACTAAATTCCCTGCCAAAGACCTGGTGAAGAATATTGCACCTAAATCTCCTGTGATTGCGGTAGATACGGATACCGGCAAAGTCACTATTACCCCACCGGCTTATAAAGATCCTGGTGATGATACCGACTTGGCGTTCTACACCGTCACCTATAAGGATGCTTCTGGAGTAGAGAAAACCGTCACTGCAACGCGAACCGTAGACGAAGCTTCCGGCAAGACCACTTGGACAGCCGATAATGCCACGGTTGATGCGAACACCGGTGTGATTACTCTGAAAGTTGAAGACATCGAACTCGCTGGAACCGTAAAAGCAATTGCCAAGGATAATGGCGGATTAATTCCTGAAGAAACCCCGCTTGACTCGGATCCGGAAACCCAGACGCTCGAAACGGCCACTGTTAGCTACGATGCCAACGGCGGTAAGGGAACCATGACCGATGAGAAACTTAAGGATGGCAAGACGCTCAATAAGGGCGCAAAGTACAAGATTTTGGATAATAAATTCACCGCTCCGGTCAACGAAAAATTCAAGACTTGGAAGATAGGTGAAACGGAGTACGCCGCAGGCGCTGAAATCACCGTTAAGGAAGACACTTCTATCAAAGCCATTTGGCAGAAGACCCATAGTGTAACCTACGCCTGGGGTACGGACGTGCCAGCAGGCAAGGATCTACCGAAGGATAACGGTAGCTATTGTGCCGGTGAAAAATACACCCTAGATACCACTTACAAGAAGGGCGATACGGTAGAAGGTACAAAGGACGGAAAGAAAGGCACATGGACCTTCAGCGGTTGGACTGATCCGAATAACGGCACCATGGGTGACGAAGACGTAACTATTAAAGGTTCGTGGAACTTTACAGAAGCTAACAAGTACCAGGTTATCTACGCCTGGGGTGCGGACGCACCGGATACGGTAACTCTTCCAACAGATAGTAAGAATTACTACAAGGGAGATAGCTACACGCTAGACACCAATTACAAGGCAAATGACACGGTAGAAGGTAAACAGGGCGATAAGAAAGGCACTTGGATCTTCAACGGTTGGAACGATCCGAATAACGGCACCATGGGCGAAGGGAACGTAACAATTACCGGTTCTTGGTCCTTCACAGAAGCAGCAAAATATAAGGTAAACTACGCCTGGGGTACGGACGCGCCAGATACGGCAGTTCTTCCAACAGATAGTAAGGATTACTACAAGGGAGATAGCTACAAGCTAGATACCACCTACAAGGCAAATGACACGGTGGAAGGTAAACAGGGCGATAAGAAAGGCACTTGGACCTTTAACGGCTGGAACGATCCAAATAACGGCACCATGGGTGAACAAGAAGTAACCATTACAGGTTCTTGGACATTTACAGAAGCAGAAAAATATAAGGTAAGCTACGATTGGGGTACGGACGCACCAGGAACAGAGACAAAGCCTGAAGATAAGAGCTACTATAAGGGTGAAACATACACCGTAGACGGCAAATATACGAATGGAACAACTGTAGAAGGTAAACAAGGCGATAAGAAAGGCGCATGGACCTTCAATGGTTGGGATAAGACCGGAGAGCTTGCGGTCGATGAAAATACGGTTATTAAAGGTTCTTGGTCCTTCACAGAAGCAACAAAATATAAGGTAATCTACGACTGGGGTGCGGACGCACCGGCAGGCAAGGATCTACCGGAGGATAATGGTAGCTACTATGCTGGTGATACCTACACGGTAGACGACAAGTATACGAATGCAACAACTGTATCAGGTAGAAAAGGCGGCAAGAAAGGCACTTGGACCTTCAGCGGCTGGACCGACCCGAACAACGGCACTATGGGCGACGGGAACGTGACCATCACGGGCACCTGGACATTTAAGAAAACGCCGGACAACCCGGGCACGGTTACGCCGGACAACCCGAAAAAACCGGGTACGGATACGTCGGACAATCCGAACAATCCGGACAACCCGAACACGCCGGGTAACCCGAATACGCCGGACAACCCTGGTACGAATACGCCGAATGACCCGAACAAGCCGGGTACACCGGACAATCCAAACAACCCTGGAACAACCACGCCGGGTACATCGGACAAGCCGGGCACGACGACGCCGGGTACATCGGACAAGTCGGGCACAACCACACCGGGTACGACGAAGACCCCTGAGACGTCGACACCTTCCCAAAAAGAGGGTAAGGCCAACATGACCAAGCCGGGTAAAACGGCACCGAAAACGGGAGATGCGAGCGTGCTTTCCCTCTGCGCTTCCGGCATTTTGGCAGCAGGCGGCGCGGTCGCTCTGTTGAAAAAAAGAAGAGAAGAGCGTTAAATAAGGTTTTGAAGAACAAGAGCCGTCGGTAGGAAATCCTGCCGGCGGCTTTTTCCATTAGGGTACAATTGTTCTTAACAGGCGATTCGAATTTTCTATCGCCTTATACATTTTAACAGGGGCATGCGAAATGGCAGAGTCATTGACGAAAGAAAAACAGAATAAGGATCGGATCCCCCTGGATGGGGAAAAACCACTCTATTGTGCATCGTATGGACAGACGTGGGAAAACTATCGTAGGATGAACGAGGAATTGTACCGGCAAAAGGTCCGGCAATTGGCGGCGTCCCTCTTTGCCATCCTAACCGTTGTTGGAACGGCCTTTATGACAGCGGAAAAACTGCGGTTTTTCGGATGGCTCAGCTATGGTGTTGCTATTCTATTTCTTGTTGCGATTCCGCTTGTCTGGAGACACCGCCTCCGCACCCAATTCCAGAGTGCCAATATTGAGCGTGATAACGAATGGAAGTATGCCTTCTATAAGAATGCATTTAAGCTGAATTCCAAAAATACGACAACCGTGCGGAACTATGCGGATCTCTACCGCATTGTAGAAGGCGCGGAATATATTTATCTGCTATCGGAAAAGAATCATGCACTTCCGGTTCCGCGCGATCAGGGAGAGCGTGACAAACTGCTCCTGCGCCAGGGAAAACAACAGGATAAAAACAAAATTGCACCGGTCCTTTTCTGGTTTTCTGTACTCAGCGGAATTCTGACGGCATTTTTCGGCATGACTGCGGGACGCCTTCCGAACCAATGGCTGCTGCAGACCTGGGCCTTTGTCCTCTGCGTGGCAATGCCCGTTGTCTGGATGATTACGACCGTTCTGACCGGTATTTCCTGGAATTGGTATTACATTCCTTCTGTACGGAAGAAAGGCGGGAGAATTGTACTTCGTGTGCTTTCCGTTCTGCTTTGTGCTGTTCTTATCCTGAGCCTTGGCCTTGTGGACTTCCTATTGCTGCTCGTCCGCTATCCGGTGAAACAAAATGAGAATGGAACCTACACCGAGCACGTGGATGATCCGTATTCGTCTTTTGAATATTATCTCTATGAGCCCGAAGGACCGTTTTTCTTGCGCTATCTTCGCCCCATGACGGATGCAAAAGATACGGATCCGAACATTAGTGAATCTGCATGGTATCAACGACTGCGCAGTGACAGTCGCAAAGAGACTGAGGCCGATGCGGCAGGACCGGCGGATGGGGGAACTTCGGAAAATCCGGCAAGCGATAATAATTCGGACGCACAGCGTTCCACAAACGCGGATTCCGAAGCCGAGCAGATCCGAAACGGAGCGCTGAAGATTTTTGATGCGTACTTTGCGTCAAAAGGCGCTACCTTCCGGGAGAACTATACGGCCAAAGGAAACGCGTACTTTATCCTGCAGGAAAGCGATGCAGTCATTACGTATTTGCAGTATGACCGGGATTCGCAGAATGGACGCTGTGGTCTTTATGTACTGTGGAAGGCTTCCAAAACGGCAGAGGGAAGCTGGTCTCCCAATGATGCGCAGATGCAGAACACCTATGCCTATGAATACCGCACCGGGGCCCTTGCCGAGAGCGGCAAGACGGGCTGGTCCGACGCAGGAAGTGAAGAGTATCAGAATCTTACGGGAGAGCTATAAAGTGCATATCACAGAAGAATTATTTGCCTTGCAGGATGTTTCCTATGCTGATTTTCAGGCGAAATTGACGCCGAGTATTTTGAGGGAGCGTTTTATTGGGGTTAGAGTTCCGGAGGCCAGAAAGCTTGCGAAAAGGATTGCTAAGGAACCGGAAGTCTCATCATTTCTGCGCGATCTGCCGCATAAATATTATGATGAAAATATTCTCCACAGCCTCCTCCTTTCAGAAATGAAAGACTATGATGCTTGTATCGTAGCTGTTGATGCGTTTTTGCCCTACGTTGATAATTGGGCGGTTTGCGATATCCTGTCTCCCAAGATTTTCAAGAATCATAAGAAAGCGCTTTTGGAAAAAATCAAAGAGTGGTCTGCATCGGAAAAGACGTATATTTGTCGCTTTGGCATTGAGATGTTACTGTCTCACTTTCTGGATGTGGATTTTAAGCCTGCCTATCTGGAAATACCGGCTTCGGTTCATCGTGAAGAATACTATGTTCGAATGATGATTGCGTGGTTCTTTGCCACTGCTTTGGCAAAGCAATGGGATGCGACCATAGAATATTTGGAAGATCGTCGCCTTGACACATGGACGCACAATAAAACAATACAGAAAGCCCGGGAAAGCAGGCGCATTACCCCGAAACGAAAAGAGTATTTGAAGACGTTGAAATGATAATAAAGTTCAGCTGGATGAAGTCGATTAATCGGTCGGGAAGCTATCTTGGGCGGCTTTACCCTTTCAACATTTGCCAGGGTCACCGCAGCCTGACTGAAGTCAGAATTTATCATTTGCCAGGGACAGCCGACCCTGTCTAGAGCTAAAATTCGTCGTTTATCAGGGTCACGCACCCTGATTGAAGTCAAAATTTATCATTCATCAGGGGCGGTGGGCCCTGTCTGGAGCTAAAATTCATCGTTTTTCAGGGTCAGCCGACCCTGTCTAGAGCTAAAATTCGTCGTTTATCAGGGTCACGCACCCTGATTGAAGTCAAAATTTATCGTTTATCAGGGTCAGCCGACCCTGTCTAGAGCTAAAATTCGTCGTTTATCAGGGTCACGCACCCTGATTGAAGTCAAAATTTATCGTTTATCAGGGCCGACCGACCCTGTCTAGAGCTAAAATTCGTCGTTTATCAGGGTCGCGCACCCTGATTGAAGTCAAAATTTATCATTTATCAGGGCCGGCCGACCCTGTCAGAATCCAAAATTCACCATTTATCAGGGTCGGCGCGCCCTGTCTCAAGTTAAAATTATACCATTTGCCAGGGGCACCTTTGCAATGCTATTTCTTTTGTGCCTTATGCGAGGACAACAATAATTGAGCATGCAGTCATCCATAGCAAAGCAAGAGGAAGATGGCTTTTTCAAGAGGATATCAGCTCGTCGGTTTTTCGATATTCTATTGAAATGGAATAAAATCAGACATATTATGTTAGCACAAACTAACAAAAGAAAGCGGGAACAGGCAATGAAAAAATATGACCATTTACCAATTTTCGGCGTAGGACCTGTGTATGTTGTTTCCATTTTATTGCCGACGCTTGGGGCGGTGCTTTTAAGGGATCATCCTGCATTGACATCCGGGAGGCTGACTTCTTTGCGACCATTGCTCATGTGTATTGGTGCGCTTTTCATTACCTTGTCTGTGTTTATATGGATACAGGCGGTCATTGTATCAAAACTGGATGAGAATATTAAAAAGAATCATCTCGTGACCTCGGGAGTGTATGCCTGGGTCAGGCATCCGGTTTATTCTGCTTTTATGCTTCTTTGCACCGGAATGCTTTTTATTGCTGGAAATGCCTGGTTTTTCATTCTTCCTTTTGTTTACTGGGGGCTTCTGACGGTGCTTATGAAACATACCGAGGAAAAATGGCTGAAGGATCGGTATGGCAATGCCTATAAGGAGTATTGCAGGCGCGTTAACCGTTGTTGGCCGTGGATGCCGAAGTAAGCAGAATAGAACCGGAGAATAGAACCGGAGGATTCATAAAGACAGACAAGAAGAGGGATCTTTCCATTTAACACGTATTAAAAAACGGAGGTGCAGAATGTCTTTGACTTATAAAATCGCGGCAGGCATAGTCAGACTTTTGGGTGTGAAAAAAATATTCAGAAAGTCCAAGAAAGATATCCTGGAATATGCAAAGAAACAAAACGCAAAGTCTGCTTTTGACATGGACAAAGCGATGAAAAGGGCTCTGAGAAAAAAGTATTTTCTCTTTGATCGAAAAGTGATGGGACATAGGGTTCTGACGTATCAAAAAAATGAAACTCCGACAAAAGGAGCGGTGCTGTATCTTTTTGGCGGAGGCATGATTACGGGGCCGGATCAATTGGATTTTTCTCTTTCCGAAAGAATAATGGAAAAAACAGGAAAAGATGTGTGGTTCCTATTCTATCCCCTTTGCACAGAAGATCAGAATATAAAGAGGACGTATGACGTTTGCTTGGAAACGTATAAAAAGATGACAACAACATATGAGGCCGACAAGATAGGAGTATTGGGCTTCTCCTCAGGAGCATGCTTGGCCCTTGGAATTTTTTTACACAACAATGCCTTAGGCCGGACTTTACCCATGCCCGGCAGGATCCTTGCGGTTTCTCCGGGCGGCCTTCCCAATAAGAATTCTGCTGAAAGTAACGAGCTTTGGGAAAAGATAGAAGCCCTCAACCCAAAAGATATCCTGCTTGATCCGGCCTACTTCCATACCGCCAGGGAAATCCTAGTGGGCAATGAAGATGTGCCCGAATATATGCTGGATGGGACATGCGGAGACTTTTCGGATTTTCCAAAGACTTATTTTTATTACGGTGAAAATGAATGCCTGTATGCTTTTGCGGAGTATTTTGAAAAAGCGATGGATAAATACCATGCCCCACATGAGAGGATTGTAGGCGAGGGGATGTGTCACTGCTATCCATTGCTGCGCTTTTTTAGAGAAGGCAGAGAGGCGCAGGATAAAATGATTACATTGCTGCAATTCTAAGATAGGTACGCAAAGAAGGGATGGGAAGCCTATGCTTTTACCGGAAACCGTCATTTTGTGTTCCGCCTTTTTTGTGCTTTGTTTTTTAGGCACCGGCACGGACGAGAAAAATTTAAGAAATTACATGTCCTATCCGGATGAAGTGCAAAAGCGAATCCGAGAGATCGAAGAATACCGTGGTAAATATAGGGAAACAAGCAAATTCGCCATATGGATGGCAAATTTTCTCATCTTCAGCGTTTTATTTTTCGCTTTAGGAATCCGAATCCGTCAGCGGAACTTTCTGCATAACTTTATGAGTTTGCTTTTTTTGGGCGAAACGTTAAATGCTTTTGACCTGATCGTTATCGACCTCTTATGGTGGAGAAATACGAAGAGGATTCGATTCGTAAAAATACCGCAAAAGGAACTCTACCAGAATCCTAAAAAGCACATACAAGCTTTTCTAAGAGCACTGGTTCTGTATTTTCTTGTCGCATTGCTGGACGGATATCTTTTAACTCTGTTTTGATCCATCATCAAAATAAAGAAATCGCATATCACATGTCACCGTCCCCGCTTTTAAGCAATGTTTCCGCTACGCTAGCTCAACGTGACATTCGTAACGCTCGTTAATACAGAAATGCTACTATTTGCAAAATATGTTGTTATAGCAACATAAAGGAACGTGCGCACAGGATAAAATAAAATAAAATAAAAAAGAAAAGGAGTCTGTGATTATGGCAAAGAAACTGGATTTGAATAAAAGTGTTTTTGTACTGACGCAGGAATACCCGGAACTGGTTGATATTATGGCAGAGCTCGGTTTTACCGAAATCACGAAAAAGGCCATGCGGCATTCGATTGGCAAGATGATGACCATTCCAAAGGGTGCCAAGATGAAGAACATTCCTATGATGAAGATCGTGACGGCCTTGATGGAGCATGGCTTTGAACTTGTCGGTGAGGGGTCGGAGATACCCTTTGCAGTATCGACTGAAACGGAAGAAACGGAAGAAACAGCAGCAGGCCATTCTTCCGAGAACAGAACAGAACAACTCAAAGCCTATTTGAAAAGGCTGGGCGAAGGGGAAGATCTGGAAGAGGTAAGGGCAGACTTTGTCCGTGCATTCCGCGAAGTCGACGCTTCCGAGATCATGCAGGCGGAGCAGGAGTTGCTGGCGGAGGGCACGCCACTTTCCGAGGTGCAGCGCCTTTGCGACGTCCATTCGGCGCTTTTCCATGGCGCAACGGTAGAGGAGAGAATCGCCAATGCCGAAAAAGAAGTGGAAGCCTCATTAATAAGAAAGAAGATTCGGGACAAGAGTGCCCCTGTGCAAAACGGCACCGATAAACAAGGGCTCGCTGCCGTGATGGGAAAAAAAATCGGGCATCCCTTGTACACACTGACGAAGGAAAACAATGCGCTTTCCCAGTTGCTTGCAAAATTTAAGAAAAAGCGTGATGGCTCTCTCCTTCCCTCCATTCGTGAACTTTCCATCCACTATGCAAAGAAGGGCGATCTGCTCTATCCTCTACTTAAGGTAAAATATGGCATATCCGGCCCCTCCGATGTGATGTGGACGGTGGACGATGAAATTCGTGACGAGCTGAGCGTACTTGCGAGAGAAAAAGAGCATGACGAAGAGTGGAATGTCCGGCTTGACGCCGTACTGGCTCGCGCAGAGGAGATGATTTATAAAGAACAGAACATTCTGTTTCCCATTTGTGCAGCGCATTTTACGGAAGAAGAATGGTACGGTATTTATCGGGATTCTAAGGATTATGCGGTCTGCTTGGGTGTAGAAAAGGAAACATGGGAAGAGGCTGAAAACGCAGGAACGATTCCATCTGCTGTCACAGAGGGCGAAATTGTCATGCCGGGCGGACACCTGACCATGGAACAGCTTACTGCACTTTTGAACACGATCCCGATGGAAATTACTTTTGTCGATGCCGACAACATCAATCGCTTTTTCAACGAAGGACCAAAGGTATTCAAGCGTCCCGTTATGGCGATTGACCGCGAGGTGTTTTCCTGCCATCCGCCGAAGATTGAACCGATGGTACGGCAGATCATTGATGATTTCCGAAATAACCGTCGCGACGAGGTTTCAGTTTGGATGAAGAAGGGCGGACGAACCATGCTCGTCCAATATTTGGCGGTAAGGGATCCGGCCGGCAAGTATATAGGCACGGTGGAGCTTGTGCAGGATATGGAATTTGCCAAGACCCATTTTCTTGGAGAAAAGGAATAAGCCCGCGTTAAAACAGAAGGTTCCCTGCTGCGATGATTCAGTGGGGAACCTTTTGTTGCAGGGATTGCGTGTTCAGTGAGAACAACTGCGTTAGAGAG
Source organism: Murdochiella sp. Marseille-P8839 (assembly GCA_019753405.1). GTDB lineage: Bacteria > Bacillota > Clostridia > Tissierellales > Peptoniphilaceae > Murdochiella. The sequence continues at coordinate 33,995 of JAIKLF010000005.1, forward strand.
TTTCCACAAGGTCGTCGATTTTGCTTTTCCTGTTTTTTAATCCTGGATCTGTTCTTCTAACCATTCTTTTATTACGACGGATTGATTGTATTGTTCGTTTTTTGCGGCATAAAGAAGGGTTATGTTTTGCTCTTTTATCTTTTGTAGACAGAGATTGCTGAATTTTTGTGATGCCGGATTACAGATCAATTCCTGTCGGTATCTTTTTTTAAACGCATCGAATTTTAGCGGATCATGAGAGAACCATTTTCGAAGTTCGTTTGATGGAGCAATTTCCTTAGCCCATAAATTAATTTGGGCTTTTTCTTTTTTGATGCCTCGTGGCCACAGTCTGTCCACAAGAATACGGAAACCGTCTGTTTCGTTGGCCGGCTCATAAATTCGCTTGGATTGTAATTCATTCATAAAGACAAGGTCCCTTCAATGTAAATCTATTTTTATGATAAGTAAGTAATCCCTCCTCCTGCATTCTGGACAGCTCTTTCGACATAGAACTGCGATTGACAGCGAGGTAGTCCGCAAGTTGCTGACGATTAAACGGGATGGTAAAGTGTGGTGTTCCATTTTCCAGTGCTTGCTCGGACAAGTAGGATAGTAGCCTTTGCCGCAGAGAATAGGGAGCTGTGTGCATCATGCGAGCTGATAAATTCAGGTTTTTCTGCGCGGAAATCCGAAGCATATTCTTAATGAGGCGGGTATGGAAGGTACAAGCGCGAGAGCAGGTAGTCAGTATGTTCTGCATATTTAAAAAAAGCACTTGGGTTTCTTCGCAGGCAACGACCTCACAGAGGAGCTCTTTTCCGGGAATAGCGGCATAGTTTTCTGCAAACACCTGTCCTGCTCCAACATGGGCAAAAATATTGCAATTTCCCCAGTAGAAATTAACGACTATATTGACACTACCGGATTCCACAAGCCCGATCTGGTTGACGGGCAATCCTGCCCGGAAGACGATCTCTTCCTTTTGAAATTTACGCTCATTTGCTCCCAGACAGGGGAGCAGCTCCTCGATTTCGCTTTCATTGATGCCATAAAAAAGTTGCGTCGTGGTCAGAAAAAAAGTATTCATGCAAACCTCTATTCCGTTGCCAAAACAACGTATTTGTTGCTTTCATTCTAATACAATTAAAGCGGGAAATCAAAATAAGAAGAAGCCTATGGCATACAAAAAACGATCACATGAAATGAGAACTGAAGAGGTTGTAGTCTATACGTGGCCTATGCGGAGCCATTAACAAGAAAGGATGATCTTATGAACGAAAGAATCAAAGCAGGCGAAGTTTTCAAATTGGTTGATCTTGTTCCATATGCAGAAGGAAAGGTCGTCAAAATGGATGTGGCGCACAATGACAAGATGAAGTGTATCCTTATGGCCTTTGATGAAGGCATGGGACTTCCCGAGCACGCCGCTCCTGGCGAGGCGCTGCTTTTTGCTTTGGACGGCGAAGCGGTGATTGCATACGAGGGAAAAGATCATTCGATCAAGGCGGGCGAAAATTTCCACTTTGCAAAAGCCGCTCTGCACGCGGTTAAAGCAACGAAGAAGTTTAAGATGGCGCTTCTTCTTATATTGGAATAGCGATATCCGCCTCGGTTCATCTCATTGAAGCGGGTCAATCGGTCGGGCAGCTAACTTGAGTGGCTTTACCCTTTCACCATTTGGCGGCGGCGTACCCTGGCTGGAACTATAATTTGACTTCCATCAGGGTCGCGTACCCTGATGGAAGTCAAAATTTGGCGTTTACCAGGGACGGTGGACCCTGTCTGATGTTAAAATTCGCCGCTTATCAGGGACGACAGACCCTGTCTGGAGCTTAAATTCGTTATTTATCAGGGTCACGTACCCTGTCTGGAGCTAAAATTTGTCGTTTGTCAGGGGCAGCGGACCCTGTCTAGAGCTAAAAGACATCGTTTCCCAGGGACGGCTGGCCCTGTCTGGGTCTAAAATACACCATTTATCAGGGTCACGCACCCTGATTAAAGTTAAAATTCACCATTTGTCAGGGTCGGCATGCCCTGTTTAAAGCTAAAATTCGTCGTTTATCAGGGTCACGTACCCTGGCTGAAGTCAAGATTTATCGTTTGCCAGGGTCTGCGGACCCTGGCTGGAGTTAAAATTCATCATTTACCAGGGACGGCGAGCCCTGAGAGAAGTCAGAATTTACCATTTATCAGGGTCACGTACCCTGGCTGTACGCTGAAATTCCTGTTTTCTAGGGCGATGCATCCCGAAACCACCCCTGGCTGTACCCCGAAACTACCATTTACCGGGGACGTACGCAGAAAAGGCATCAATCAACCATCGAATGATGAAATTCGCTCCCTTTTCAACACATGGAAAAATAATTGATTCATTTGCATGATGCAGTCTATACTCTTTGGTAACCGAAATTCACAAAGCAAAGAAATAAGACAATTTCCAAGCAGCAAATCCCTATATCAGAAAAAGGACAGGACAAAAACAATGGAACAAGATTGTGCCATTAGAAATGAAAAAAAGGCCTTTCGATATCGAGCAGCAGCCATTATCGTCGAAGACAATTGCGTATTGTTTGCAGGAAATGAAGTAGATGATTATTTCTACTCTGTAGGAGGAGCCGTCCACATGGGAGAGACGGCCGAAGAAGCGGTGAAAAGAGAAGTTTTGGAAGAGACGGGCGTTTCCTATGAAGTGGATCATCTGGCGTTAATCCATGAGAATTTTTTCATTGGCAGTTCCGGCTTGAAAGGCGTCGAGTGCCATGAGCTTGCCTTTTATTATTGGATGAAACCAATGGGCAAAAGAGCGTTTACGAGTCAAAGCTGCACCATGTCCGGGGTAAAAGAGACGATGCATTGGATACCGATTGATGAACTGGATAACGTTAAGGCGTATCCATCGTTTATGAAAGAATTTCTTCAAACACCGCATACAAGTGTTGCGCATATCATTACGGATAAAAGGGTGTAACGTTTCGTTTCAGAGGAAAGAATAACATACTTCGCTTTGCTGATATGATAGAGCAAAGACATTGGATAGAGAATAGAAGACGGGAAAGGGAATACGGTAAAAGGCAAGATCATGATAATTGATAGCTACGATAAAGATACCGAGGCCATTATTAGCCTAAAAGATTTCTACGGCGAAAAGAAAACGGGAATCGAAAAATGCTTGATCACATTTTCAGAAAGCATACTGGACTATCTGCTTGAACAGTTTGAATGGCAAGAAATCGGGAAGGTAAACTCTTGCAATGGCGCAATGCCGATATATAAAAGCGAATATAAAGGGCAAGAATTTGCCTTCTACTTATCGAGGATAGGATCCGCTCCGGCGTCTTCGCAATGTGTAGAAGTGAACTGGCTTACCGGTGCCAATCAATTTATTATGTTCGGTTCCTGCGGAAGTTTAGACAGGGAAAAGACTTTTGGAAAGTACATCATTCCGACTGAGGCTTATAGAGGTGAGGGGGCTTCTTATTATCATGCGGCTCCTTCCGACTATCTGACCATCCCTAACCATGATCAAGTGGAAGCGTTTTTTAAGAAAGTAAAAGCTCCCTATACGAAAGGCAAAGTCTGGACGACGGATGTGATGCTTCGGGAGACGCGCGGGCTTGTCGCAAAACGAAAGGCGGAGGGTTGCATCGCCGTGGAGATGGAGCTTGCCGGGGTACAGGCCGCCTGTGATTTTTATGGATTTGAACTGTACCCTTTTCTCGAACCCGGAGATGTCTTAAATGAGAGTTCTTATGAAGTGGAAGGGCTTCCTCGTGCCAACCATGATATGCAAAAGCTCTATTTATCGTTGCAACTACTATTAGAGATATAAAGTAAGGGGACGCGAAAAGGATTGAAAATAAGAGATTTTTTCATTCCGACAAACTACGCTTTCGATAAATCCTCTTTCATTTTTCGACCAAAGTGTTCATTTCACGCAACATTCACTTTTACGCGTTCATGTTATTCTACGTTGCTTGTGGCAACGGCCTGTCGTTCCTACACTGAGGATAACAACGAAAGAAAGGTGGTTATTCATATGTTGAGCGATAACATTCGATCGATCAGAAAAGCGAAAGGGCTGTCACAAGAGGAGTTTGCCATCAAGCTGTATGTGGTACGACAGACCGTGTCCAAATGGGAGCGGGGTTTATCGGTTCCGGACTCCGAAATGCTGATCCATATCTCAGAGATTCTTGAAACACCGGTGAGCGTTTTACTCGGGGAAACGCAGGCGGAGACAGAGCTACCCGCTAATGATTTGAACGTCATTTCCGAAAAACTGGAGGTTATCAACCTGCAGCTGGCACGAGGCAAGGAGAAGAAACGAAAAGTTTTACATGGGTTGTGCATCGCATTCTGTGCACTCCTTGTGCTCATCGCTGCCGTTTTGATTGCAAAAGACAGTTTCTATTTGGGATGGGATTTTCGCGACCCGGAAACAGCAGTCGTCGGCACATTCTTTCACGCATTTGAATGGCTCTTTGTCCGATTGGCTCCGGTTGCTTTCATCGGCGCTGTTGTTGGCATAGTGTTAACAAGACCGAGAAAGTAAGCACGCTTGGGGAACAAAAGCCGGCGAAAAAGAGAGAATAATTCATACAAAGGCGTGTAGAAACTCCTGAATCGCCAGATAGACAGCACCCAGAATCACCGAGCGGTGATGAAAAACGGAGGAGATGATTTCTATGTTTTGTTTGTAGGTGGTGGTGGTCATATCAGTGAGCATTTGCGTGTAGGGTGCGATATGGTAGGCGAGGTCGCTGTTAATTATGATTTGCTCCGGTGCTATGGTTTTCATAATATGATTCATTAACAGCGCCATATATTTGAGGTCACGCTGAATCGTTTGTTCGGCGCAAGCATTTCCTTGCTTATATTCGTGGATAAGGTCCGTAATCGTGGTGAGGGGGGTGCGCGCAATGCTGTTGTAGTAGGAAAGGATGGCTCCTTCCGAGCAATATTGTTCAAAACAACCCTCATTGCCGCAGTTGCAAGGCTTTCCGTCAGGGACGATTATGGCATGGCCGATTTCACCTGCATAACCGTTTACCCCTTGTAGGAGACGCCCGTCGATAATGATTCCCGCGCCGAGACCACTTCCGACGTTCACCGCTACGAGGTTGCGCACATGCGAATTGTATGCTTCACATAGGGCAGAGGCATTGGACTCATTGAGCAGATGAACCGGAAGCGAAGGATACTGCGTCGAAACGGCATGGAAAAGATCAAGTTTGTAAATATCATAATTTGGGGTAAAACGAATCTTTTTTTTGTCGACAATTCCATGAATGGAGAAGGCCACCCCAAGTAGACCGCCTTTATACGCCTTTGACGGGGTCAGCTGCGCATCGATGATTTTCGAGATGTATTGCATCGCGTTTTCTTTCGTCACATCAACAAGTTGTTCTCCATAATCTATGATATTTAATTGTAGGTCACATAAGGCAAAAGTAATTTTATGCGGCGCTAGATCGATACCCAAACAGAGACCGTATTGATAGTTGATTTCCAGGCAGATCGGCTTGCGTCCCCCTTTCGTCGTCGAATCGCCTGTACCGTTTTCACGGATGATCTCATAGTCCAGCAACTGATTGGTATACTCCGAGATCGACGATTTGTTTAGCTGTAGTTTTTGGGACAGATCAGAACGAGAGATGTTGGGATGTTTATAAAGTGTCGTTAAAATTTGTACTTCATTGGGTACGCGTTCAGCCATCGATTCCTCCAACCGGATCCTATCCGGATCACATCCGACGTATCTTGACAACACAACACACAGAGTTTATTATTAGGTTAGTTCGGAAACCGGAATAACTAAAAACAAACTTAAATATAGATTAAACCGTTCGTAAGCCGTCGTCAAGAAGCACCTAAGGAGAGATAGGCATGCAGTCCTATATTCTTGAAAATGAAAAAATGCGAGTTACAGTTATGGATTATGGCGCCCGTATTACGGAGATCTATCATAAATCGTTAAGCAGAAATCTGGTGCTTTCGTATGCAACGTCAGACGCGTATCGTAAAGATGTGAATTATCTGTGCGCGACAATCGGACCCAATGCTAACCGTTTGGCACAAGGCGTTTTTTTTCTTGAAGGGAAGAAACATCAGTGGGAAACCAATGACGGAAAAAACAACTTACATAGTGGCAAGTACGGATTGGATCATGTCGTGTGGAAGGGGGCGGTAGAGGAAAAACGTCTGCACTTTTTTACGACACAGGAAAAACCTTTTCTTTGTGCGTATGAGGCGGTTTTTACCTTGGAGGGCGAAAGCCTGTCAGTGGAGTATTTTGCTGAGCCGGAGGAACCGGCAATGTTGAATTTAACGAATCATACCTATTTTCGTTTGGATGCGAAAAAAAACGTATTGGATTATTCGCTGCAGTTATATGCGGATTTTTATACGCCTTTTGAGGAAAACGGCATCCCGACCGGCGAGGTTCGACGGGTAGAAGACAGTTGTTTTGATTTTCGGAAGGCACGAACGTTGCGTGTTGCCCTCACCGAAAAGCCAAAGGAGCACGACGGGGGATATGATCATAATTTCATCTGCAAGACAGCTGGTTTTTCACCGATGGCAGTTATCAGTACGGACGATCTTACTCTACGGATTTCCTCCACAGCGCCTGCTTTCCAACTCTATACTGCGGATAATTTTATGTGGCAGGGAAAACACAGCCCCTTTGCAGCGATTTGTATTGAACCGCAATACATACCCAACAGTATCAATATTCCCTATTTTGCGCAGCCGGTATATACCAAAGCGCATCCCTTTTACCAGAAAAATGTGTACGCCTTTGAGCAAGAGACACAATGATTAAGGAGGAAGCCGATGTTTCAAAATCCGGTCGAACGCAGACATACCGATTGTGCCAAGTGGGACGAACTGATTGAAAATACAGGCGAAGAGGACGTTCTTTCCTTAACCGTCGCCGACATGGATTTTCGGGTTGCCCCGGAAATTACACAGGCCATTATTACTGCGGCAAATCATGGTATTTATGGCTATACGAATGTGAGTGATCGCTATATGGATCTCACCAAACGGTGGATTCAAAAACACTATAACTGGACGCCGGAGAGAGAATGGATTGTCTATTGTCCGCGTATTATAAATGCACTGTGTCAGATTATTCAAAATTATACGAACGCGGGCGACTCGATTCTCATTACAACGCCACTGTATGATCCCATCCAGAGTGCCATTCGCTTGAATGATCGAGAAATCGTTTCCACTTCCCTCGTTAGAAAAGCGGATCGTTATGAGCTTGATTTTGAAGACTTTGAGAAGAAGCTGCAAAGCGATGTCAAAGTGTTTATCGCGGTTTCTCCGCACAATCCGACCGGGCGCGTCTGGACGGAGGAAGAAGTACAAAAAATGGTCCGGTTGTGCAAAGAAAATGACGTATTGATTGTTGCCGATGAGATACACGCCGATTTCATTTGGGAGGGTGTCTTCACCAGTTTCGGACAGTTTTTAGATCAATATGATCAAATGATCATTGGCACATCCGCTTCCAAAACGTTTAATATTCCGGGCATTGAAGCGTCAAGTATGGTCATTAAGAACCAAGCGTTGCGCGAGAAATTTACGCATTGTCTGCGAAGTGCCGGTTTCCACAATCCAAATTATTTTTGCAATCCTGCCGTGGAAGCTGCCTACGGCGAAGGAGAAGAATGGCTTGCCCTTGCCAAACAGGTGATATTGGAAAATCGAAAGTTTGCGCTTGCTTTTATTGATCAGGAGTGCGCCCCCTGCAAGACGATTCCGGGGGAAGGAACTTTTCTTTTGTGGGTGGATTATTCCGCACTCGGCATTGCCGAAGATGTCTGGAATGATACGTTGCTTCACCAGGGAAAAGTTGCCTGTTCGATGGGCGGAAACTTTGGAGAAGAAGGCCGCGGATTTTTCCGCATCAACCTGGCGCAGCCGCCCGTGATGTTCAAAGAGGCGTTGACGCGAATCAAAAAATGTGTGGAGGGTACACGAAAATGAAGGGAAGAGTAAAAAGAAAGCCTACTGTCGGTCAGGCATTGGTCCCCATTTTAGGGATGCTTGTCATACTCGGCATCGGCATCGGACTGTTGGGACTTCCGGCGGAGCCGCTAATCATTTTGGCGGCGGTCGTTTCGGGTGCAATGGCGATTCATCTCGGCTACAGTTATGATGAAATTATGGAGGAAATTTCCGAGAAAATCGCTAAAGTGTGGGGTGCATTGCTCATTTTAGTCATTGTCGGCTTCATGATTGGATCGTGGATGCTGGGTGGTACCATTCCCATGCTCATTTATTACGGTCTGAAGCTGATTAGTCCGCAGTTTTTGGCGCTGACCGCGTTTGTGGTTTCTGCCATTGTTTCGGTGATGACCGGAACTTCTTGGGGTTCAGCAGGTACAATTGGCGTGGCTTTTATGGGCGTGGCCATCGGCATGAATGCCAATATGCCATTGATCGCCGGCGCTGTGGTATCGGGCGCATACTTCGGTGATAAGCTGTCCCCGCTGTCGGACACGACAAATCTGGCTTCTGCTGTTTGTGGAGTGGATCTTTATGAGCATGTGTACAATCAATTATGGACGACAGGTTCAGCTGCCGTATTATGCTGCATCGTTTATACCATTCTGGGGCATGTGGGAACGACGGCAACGGTGGGCGTTCCGGAAGCGGTTCAGCAAATCACCGGAACACTGGATGCCATGTATTCTTGGAATCTGTTTTTCCTCGTTCCTCTGTTGATCGTGTTGGTTGGCTCCGCGACGCGCAAGCCGACGATTCCCGTGATGCTTGCGGCATCCGCGGTCGCCTTGATCAATGCTGCTATTTTTCAGGGAGCAAGCCTGCAAAGTATCGTCGAAACGACGCTGAACGGATTTAATGTTTCCATGCTGGGCTTCGAGGAAGCTGCCGTTTCTCCGGACCTGATCCGTCTGTTACATCGCGGCGGCATGATGGCGATGATGAATACGTTATTGATTGCGGTCTGTGCCATTTCGTTTGCTGGAACAATGACCGTCACCGGTGCATTAGATGTTCTGGTTTCAAAATTGTTGACGAAGATTCATAATAACTTCCAATTGGTTGCTGCGACCATCATTACCTGCTTGGTGACGACGGGTGTGACTAGCAATGGCCAAGTATCTATCCTGATGCCAGGAGAAGCGTTCCGATCCGCCTATATACAAAGAGGACTGCATCCCAAAGTGCTTTCCCGAACTTTGGAAGATTCGGTGACATGTACAGAGTGTTTAATTCCCTGGACAGCAGCTGGCGCGTATATGGCAACGACGTTGGGCGTTTCGACCTTGAGTTATCTTCCCTTTGCCGTTCTGAATTACACGGGCATGATCTTCGCCTTGATCTGGGCGGGAACGGGCATTGGCATTACGAAAATTGACCCGAAGACGTTTGAAGCGGAAGCGAAAAAATAGAAGATGAAGGATGAAAAAGCTCGGAGCTCAGATCCGGGCTTTTTTATTGCCGTTTGTTTTTAGGGAAACAGTGAAAGCAGTGTGATAAAACAGATTGACAAGGTTTTCGCATCGTGCTAACATGTTTGTAAGAAAATCTTACAAACTAAGATAGGATCTGTTCAAAGGATGCGTCGCTCGAAGGAGAAGTATGGACAAGAGCCGGAAATAGGAGGTGGAGAAGCGATAGGAAGTACGGAAGTAGGCGGAGCTTTTTGAGAGCTTATAGAAAAAGAAAAAGGAGAGAGAAATGAAAATTGGAAAACGTTTTGCCAGCTTTTTACTTGCCGGTTTGATGATTTTCACGATGAGCGCTTGCTCAAACGACGGTGAAAAAACGTCGGAACAACCGAAGGAAGATAGTAAAGTGGAAAGCCAAACGGAGGGAAAGCCGAATTCGGCAGGTCCGATGGAGATTAAGAAGGTCGGCATCGCCATGCCGACGAAAGACTTACAACGTTGGAGTCAGGATGGGGAAAATCTGAAGAAAAAGCTGGAAGAAAAAGGAATTCAAACGGAATTACAATTTGCCAATAATGACATCGGAACGCAAATTTCGCAGCTGGAAAATATGATAACAAACGGCTGCAATTTGTTGGTTGTCGCCTCTATTGACGGTAGCGCACTGACCAATGTGTTGGATACGGCAAAAGCATCCGGTGTAACCGTCATTGCGTATGATCGTTTGATTATGAATTCAGACGCGGTTAGCTACTATGCGACGTTTGACAATACTAAAGTGGGCAAGATGCAGGGGCAATACATTGCCGATGCGCTTGATTTGGAACACAAAGACGGCCCTTTTAATTTGGAGATTGTCACGGGCCCAACGGATGACAACAATGTTGTCTTTTTCTATGGTGGAGCGATGGAAGTGTTAAAACCCTATATGGATGCCGGAAAAGTAGTGGTTCCCTCCGGTCAGGTTAGCCGTCAGGAATGCGCGACCCCCGAATGGTCCAACCAAAAGGCGCAGGAACGCATGGAGAATATTCTTTCTTCCTTCTACAATGACGGAAAGAAATTAGACGCGGTACTTTGCTCCAACGACGCAACTGCTCATGGGGCAGTCTCCGCTTTAGCAGAAAACTATACAGGGACGTGGCCTGTCATTACCGGACAGGATTGCGAAATCACGAATGTGAAGAGCATTATCGAAGGCAAGCAGGCAATGTCTGTATTTAAGGATACACGTGCCCTGGCATCTGCTGTCGTGGACATGGTGACGGCGCTGTCTGAGGGAAAGGAAGTTCCAGTGAACGATACTAAGACGTACGATAACGGAACAGGCATTATTCCTTCCTTCCTCGTGGAGCCGGTGGCGGCGACAAAAGACAATTACAAAGAATTGTTAGTGGACTCAGGTTATTATACGGAAGCGGATTTGAAGTAAGAAATCGACAGAAGGTAACCGAAAGGAGGTTGTTTTGACCAATATTGTCTTAGAAATGACCAACATTACCAAAGAATTTCCCGGGGTAAAGGCACTGGATCAAGTCAACCTCCAAGTGAAACGCGGAGAAATCCACGCCATCTGTGGAGAAAATGGTGCCGGAAAGTCAACGTTGATGAACATACTGACCGGCACCTATCCCTATGGTAGCTATTCCGGCGAGATACGCTATAGTGGTGAATTGTGTAAGTTTAATAAGATTGAGGACAGTGAGTCCTGCGGCATTGTCATTATCCATCAGGAGTTGGCGCTGATTCCGCATATGGATATTGCCGAGAATATGTTTTTAGGCAATGAACAGGGAACCAAGTACAACATCGATTGGCGAAAGACGCATCGTCGCGCTGTGGAACAGATGAAACTGGTGGACTTGCATGAATCTCCGTACACGCTGGTCAAAGATCTTGGCGTAGGGAAGCAGCAGTTGGTGGAAATCGCGAAAGCGCTGTCCAAAAACGTGGAACTGTTGGTTTTGGATGAACCGACGGCGTCTCTGAATGAGATGGATTCTAAAAAACTGCTCGATTTACTGTTGTCCCTCAAGGCGCAGGGTCTTACGTCGATCATTATTTCCCATAAATTGAATGAAATCGCTTATGTTGCGGACAGTATTACCGTGATTCGCGATGGCAAGACCATCGAAACGCTGCCCAATGCGGATCACAACATTGATGAAAATCGTATTATTCGCGGCATGGTCGGTCGCGAACTGTCCGATCGTTATCCGAAACGGAAACATTCGTTGGGCGAAGTAGGTTTTGAACTGAAAGATTGGACCGTGTATCATCCGAACCGTGCGAATAAAAAAGTTGTGGATGGCGTCAATCTGAAGATTCATAAAGGCGAAATCGTAGGTATTGCCGGATTGATCGGGGCAGGCAGAACGGAGCTTGCCATGAGCATATTCGGAAGAAGCTACGGTAGTCATATCCGTGGGCAGTTGTACATCAATGGGCAGGAAAAGGAGTTGAAAAGTGTTCGTTGCGCCATTGCTGCTGGTTTGGCGTATGTCACGGAGGATCGAAAAGGCAACGGATTGATTCTGAGCAATCCGATTTACATCAATCATAGCCTTGCCAATCTGGATCGCGTCAGCAAGCGAGGTGTGATCAATCGACAACAGGAGCGCAGTGTGGCGAAAGAGATGGTGGATCGTCTGCATGTGAAATGTCGATATATCTACCAAAAGGTAGGAAATCTCAGCGGAGGCAATCAGCAAAAGATATTGCTGGGGAAATGGATCTTTACGGATCCGGATATTTTGATCTTAGATGAACCGACGCGTGGCATTGATGTTGGGGCAAAATATGAAATCTATGAAATTGCGAATGCCTTAGTCTCTGAGGGAAAATGCGTGTTGATGATATCTTCCGAGATGTCGGAGTTATTGGGAATGTGCGATCGCATCTATGTAATGAATGAAGGAAAAATCAAGGGCGAGCTTCCCATTGAAGAAGCGTCACAGGAGAAAATTATGTCTTATATCGTAAAAGACGTGCGAAAGGAGGACGCATGAATTCCGGCATTTTGGATAAAATGAAAAAAAACAGCATGGTCGTTATTTTGTTGGTGGTCATTATTATCTTTACGATTCTCACCGGCGGCAACGTGCTTCTACCGCAAAATATTAATAACATTATTTCACAAAACGCCTATGTCATCGTGTTGACTGTCGGAATGCTGTTTTGTATCTTAACGGGTGGAAATATCGACTTGTCAGTGGGCTCTGTAGTAGCTCTGGTGGGCTCTTTAGCAGGAGTTATGGTCGTCAAGATGCACATGAACATTTATCTTTCCATTGGAATCTGTCTGGCAGTGGGCTTGGTGATCGGAGCGATTCAGGGCTATTTGATTGCATATATCAAAGCTCCTTCGTTTATCGTGACATTGGCAGGAATGATGGTGTGGCGCGGCGTTTCTCTGGTTATCTTACAGGGCTTTACCATTGCACCGTTTCCGGAGAATTACTCGAGGTTATTTAATAGCTACATTCCGTCTCCGGAAGTAGGCGGACTCGACGGCGTGTGTATGGTGGTAGGCTTTATGATTATTCTTGCCTATGTTCTGAATGCCGTTAAAAATCACCACGCGGAGAAAAAAATCAGTATGGCTGAAACATCGACACCGGTGTTTATAGTGGAAACAGTTCTCGTTGCGGCAGGATTGCTTTTTGTTACCTATAGTCTTGCAAAATTCCGTGGTTTTCCCGTAATTTTAATTTTGCTGGGTATTATTGTTTTCCTCTATAACTACTATGCTTCCAGAACGGTGAACGGGCGGCACTATTATGCGGTCGGCGGAAACGAAAATGCAGCGACGCTTAGTGGAATTGATGCTCGACGGGTGTATTTTAAGGCTTATGTAAATTCTGGATTTTTAGCAGCGATTGCCGGTTTGATGGTGGTTGCCCGCTTCAATTCAGCAACACCGACATTGGGCGATGGATACGAAATGGATGCGATTGCAGCGGCATACATCGGCGGAGCTTCTGCATATGGCGGTGTAGGTACGGTGTGGCAGGTTGTTATTGGAGCCGTATTTATGGGGGTGTTAAATAACGGAATGTCCATCATGGGGATTGATGCCGATTTTCAGCGCATTGTAAAAGGCGTTGTATTGGCGATTGCTGTTGTTTTCGACATTGTTTCCAAGCGACGCAACGTGGCGGAATAAAGAAGAAAGAGGGAGTGTATGAAATTTTTTGAAAATGTACCGAAGGTTCATTATGAAGGTAGCAAGTCCAGTAATCCGTTTGCTTTCAAATATTATGATGCGGATCGTGTCATCGCCGGCAAGAAGATGAAAGAACATTTGCGCTTTGCCCTCTCTTGGTGGCACACCATGGTTGCCGGCGGACAGGATCCGTTCGGCGTAAATACCATGGACCGAAGCTATGGAGGGAAAACGGATCCGATGGAATTAGCAAAAGCAAGAGCGGACGCCGCCTTTGACTTCATGGACAAGTTGGGCATTGAATACTTTTGTTTTCATGATGCCGATCTTGCCCCGGAAGGAAATAGCTTGCAGGAACGCAATGATAACCTGAAGGAAATGGTGGCATATGTCAAGAACAAGATGCAGGGCACGCCGATAAAACTGCTCTGGGGAACTTCCAATTGCTTCACGAATCCTCGGTTCATGCATGGCGCAGCAACTTCCTGTGCAGCGGATGTTTTTGCTTGGACAGCGACGCAAGTTAAAAATGCATTGGACGCCACAATGGAATTGGGCGGAAAGGGATATGTATTCTGGGGCGGTCGCGAAGGCTATGAAACGCTTCTAAATACTGATGTGGAGCTTGAATTTGATAATTATGCAAAGATGCTGAAAATGGCTGTCCGCTATGCGCGTAGCAAGGGCTATGACGGCGATTTTTACATCGAGCCCAAGCCGAAGGAACCGACGAAGCATCAATACGATTTTGATGTCGCTTCCTGCGTCGCTTTTCTTGAAAAATACGACCTGATGCAAGATTTTCGCATCAATATTGAAGCGAATCATGCAACCTTGGCAGGTCATACATTCCAGCATGAGTTGCGTATGGCGCGTACCTTCGGTGTTTTCGGCTCTGTAGATGCGAATCAGGGCGATTTGCTGTTGGGATGGGATACCGATCAATTCCCGTCCAATGTGTACGATACCACCCTTGCCATGTATGAGATTTTAAAGGCAGGCGGCTTCACAAATGGCGGATTGAATTTTGATGCAAAGGTACGCCGTCCGTCTTTTACACCGGAAGACATTGCCTATGCGTATATCTTGGGCATGGATTCGTTTGCTTTCGGTCTGATCAAGGCGCAGCAGCTGATTGAGGACGGGCGTATCGATGCGTTTGTAGAAAAGAAATACGCCAGCTATCAAGAAGGCATTGGCGAAAAAATTCGGAAGAATGAGACAAGTTTTGAAGAATTAGAAACCTACGCCTTGAAGAATGGCGAACCGACACTTTCCAGCGGGCGCCAGGAGTATTTGGAAGGCGTTGTCAACACAATTCTGCTGGACGGAAAAATGGAATAAGATACTTTATCCCACTACAGCGGCGAAACTTTTTCACGGTTCGCCGCTGTATGAATTTTGAGAAGGGGTTTTAATAAAGAGAGGTTTTTATGGGATATGTAGGTATTGATCTCGGTACGTCAGCAGTAAAAATCAGTTATATCGATGAAGAGGCAAGAATTCTTCTATCCATCACCAAAGGTTATCCGATTTGTTATCCGGAAGAAGGCTGGGCAGAACAGAATCCGGAGGACTGGTGGGACGCCATCCGCGAGGGGATGCAGGAGATTGTGGACGCAGAGGTGTTTACGGGGCTGGATGCCATCGGGGTAGGCGGACAGATGCACGGATTGGTGGCGTTGGACGCCCGCGGGGCGGTAATTCGCCCGGCAATTTTATGGAACGATACACGTACCGCAAAAGAAACGGCGATCTTAAACACCGAGTTGGGAAAGGACGTGCTGTTAAAAGAGACAGGAAATATTGCGTACGCCGGATTTACTGCACCTAAGTTGCTGTGGATGCGAACGCACGAACCGGAGCGGTTTGCAAAAATCGAACACATTCTGCTACCGAAGGACTATATCCTCTATCGCTTGTCCGGTGAATTTTCCACAGATTACTCGGATGCGTCGGGAACGCTTCTCTTAAATGTTGCAGAACGAAAATGGTCAAAAAGGATGTGTGATTTTTGCGATGTTCGACCATCACAGTTGCCTACACTGCATGAAAGCGGAGATTGTGTAGGCAAGCTGCGGGATGAGTGGTGTACTTTATGGAGATTGGATAAAGCCGCAGATATTGTTGCAGGCGCAGGAGATAATGCGGCGGCGGCGCTATCGGTCGGGGTTGTCGAAGAGGGAGATTGCAACATTTCATTGGGTACGAGCGGAACGATTTTTATGCCGACGAATCATTTTCTTCAGGATGAACACGCCGGTCTCCATGCGTTTGCCGACGCATCCGGTAAGTTTCATTTGATGGGCTGTACGCTTTCTGCCGCGTCCTGTTATAAGTGGTGGATGGGTGGCGTGTTGCAGCGCCCCGAAAGCACTCCCTTATCCAACGAAGAATCTGTGCGGCATCACTCGCTCTATTTCATGCCTTATTTAATGGGTGAGCGCTCGCCCCTTAATGACGAAGATGTACGCGCCGGTTTTCTCGGATTGTCGTCGCGTTCCAACGCAGAACAGATGATTTATGCGATTTATGAGGGCGTTGCCTTTTCTCTTCGAGACTGTATGGCAGTCGCCAAAAATATGGGCGTGACGGTCAAAAAAGCTTCTATCGTCGGCGGAGGCGCACAAAGTCGCATTTGGTGCCAAATGATTGCCAATGTGTTGCAGATTCCCATAGCCAAGCCTGCAAGAGAATGCGGCCCTGGCTATGGCGCTGCTTTATTGGCGATGGCGTATAAGAAAGGACGTCCCGTTCGTGAAGTAGCAAAACAATATGCCTCTTTTGAGGAAGTATTTACGCCACAACCGGAGGAAATCTCCTATTATGGAGAAAAATACCGGAAATTCTCCCAGCTGTATCCCTTGCTTAAGGACTTTTACAAAGGAGTGTAGCCGGCAAAAGGAAAGAATATAGAGATACACTTGCATCCGAATTCCCAGAAACGCCTTTATTCGTCAAGGCCTGTAATCATCCTTTTGGATGATTACAGGCCTGTCTTATTTTGCTACTATCGTAATACAGAAGGGCTTTGTGATACTACGGTCTCTATAAACAGAGAATGACTCGTAAGGAGGTAAAGAACAATGAAAAAAATATACCGCATAGTAGCCTTGATTTTTGTTATCGCCTTGCTCCCCCTTTTGTCCTCCTGTAACAAAGATAACAATGGTAGCGAAGAGGGAAAAAAAGCAGTGGAAACGAAAGAAAACAAAGAGGGCGGAGAGGAAACAAAAGCCGGGGAAGCGTCGGAAAAAGGTCAGAATGATGTCTATGAAACGAAGCTGCTTTCTGTAGAGGTTCCGAAAGGATGGAAATTTGTAGATAATCAGGAGAAAGCAGATTCGGCATATATTTATAAGGGCGACAAGGGGGCCATGGAGAGCCCGGCTGTTTCTATCACTTATTGTGATCCGGATACGGAGATGCTTTCACCCAGGGATATGTATGAAGATGCTAAGGATATTGAACCGATTAAGATTGGAGACTACACCTGGGAAGGCTTTACAGCGGTAAGTTTCGACTATCCCATAACCGTTCTATCGGTGAAGGAACCCCACCAGTTGCAGGTGACACTCTTTAATGAAGTGGAAGGCCAGAAAATTAATCTGGAAAATGACGACGTGCAGGCCATCATCAGCAGCATAACCATCAAATAAGATAACGTTTCTGTCCTAGTAAAAAGAGGTCGGTTTAATACAGCAAACCGGCCTCTTTTTCATCGAAAACCAACGGACGTGCGGAGGGTTACTGTGGAGGGATATCATGAAAACAAAGACGAAACTCTTGTTTATTTTTATGATGGTGGCGGCTCTTCTTTCCGGATGCAATAAAGAGAACAATGCAACCAATACCGGAAAGGAAAAGGCGAATACGGAAAATTCCGTAGTGGAAGAATCGGACAAGATAGAATCTCAAGTGGCAGGGGAATCGGACAAGACGGTTGCGAACAAGACGACGTCGAAGGAAATGGAAAAGGTAAAGCCGGTTGAAGGGGCAACGATTGGCTCCATGTCTTCGTATGTTGAGGATCGAGAGATTTGGAAGGACTTCGTCGATACAAAATACATCGATTCGGCAAAAAGCGAACCGCTCGGCATCCACGTACCAAGAATTCTTTTGGATTCTGCGGACGCAAAGGCGGCAAACGCGGAGATTGACGGCTTGGTCAACAACATGCGGGAGCAATACGAGATGAATAAGAAGGATATTGAAGGCCTCAATATCGGAATCTATTCTTCTTTTTCCGTATATCAAGATGCGGATGTGCTCAGTGTTCGGATTACCGAATCCAGTATCTGGTCGGGCGTGTATCCTCAGTTTACCGTGTTCAACTTTTCGCTTCCCGACGGCAAGCGTATGGATGATGACGCGCTCATGAAGCATTTTGGCGTGGAGAAGGACGAGATCCTGGGTGTGATTGAAGACAGTTTGCGAGAGGTTCAGGAGGCGGAAACGAACATCTACTATAGAACAGCCACCGATTTATCGTATCTCTATAATCCAAACAACTGCACCGGGCTGATTCTTAATGATTTATGGGATAATTTCGAATCGAAGAGCCATCAAATCTATATCGACGAAGTGGGCACACCCACCCTTATCTTTGCTCCCTACACCAGCACAATGATGGGACGCAGCCCGGAAACGCTGAAATTGAGAGCGGATCGATTTGATTCCGATCCGATTTCTCCGACGTATCTACGAATGGCGAGACGTCTCGGCATCGATCCCACGGATGAAAAACACAAAGCATTTATTATCTATCTCGGCTCTGCCTTCGACGAGACCAGTTTGAAAGAACCCCTTGCCAAACTGGACGCTTGGACCGGCGTGTTTACCGGCTATGAAGATCCGCGGATGCTTATCGCGATTAAAGAGAGCGAAGGCGGTAATAAGCCTTATCTCATCGGCGAGGAGTGTTACCTGGTCATTCCGAAGTATGAGAATGCCTCGATTTCTCTCAAAGAATTGGAACCGACGGATGAAGGCAAATTAAAAGAGGTGGAGAATATTCATCTGGACAACCTCTCCGCTACGGGAAACACGTTTATCTGTCAAAACATAAGCGAAATCGCTCCAAACGCGAAAATCACCATTCGCTACAGAGACGATGTATTGGAATTTTCCCCTTCCATCAGTTTAAAAGACGGCAGCTTGCTATTGCCGGAAGAAGTGACGGACGCAGAGGATATCCTCGACTGGCCTCATTTCGTGCAAAAAGACGTCTATTCGCACGCCCTATTTGAACGCATCCTCTCCATAATGGGAGAAGGCTGATCGTGCCCGATGACGTCGGGTGTCCTTAATGACGTCGGTTGCACTTAATGTCGTTGGTTTCCCTTAATTGTCCTTAATAATGAAGGGGATGTCGCCAACTTCGTTGTGTTCACGAAGTTGGCGCATTTTTTTGGCTCGCGGAGCCGTTCCTGGTGGCCGGGTGAGAACGTTTGACAATCCTATCCTGTCATGCTACCTTAAAGATGTAGTAGATCGTCCGATTGTGGGCGATTTTTTGCGCCAGGAGAAGCCTAAGCGGGACGACATTTGCACGAAAGGGGAGCGAAATGACGAAAGTATTGGTAACGGAAAAAGTCCATCCGGACGGAATTAAGAAGCTGGAAGATGCCGGTTATGAGGTGATTTGGAGCAAGATTAAGAATTTAACCGACACCGAGACGATGGTGAAAGAATTTGCGGATGTGGATGCTGCGCTGATTCGTATTGCGGAAATTCCGGAAGAAGCGATCAATGCGGCGAAGAATCTGAAGATTATCTCCAATCATGGCGTTGGCTATGATAACTATCCGTTGCCGTTGCTGAAAGAAAAAGGGATCACGTTGACGACGACGCCGGGTGCCAATGGCCAGGCGGTTGCGGAATTTACCGTCGGTTTGATGATGACGGTTGCGCTGCAGATTGCACAATCCTCCCGTCGTTATCAGAAAGAAAGCTGGGCTGCTCGCTCCAATACGCCGATGGGCTATTCAATTAAGGGAAAGACCCTTGGTATTTTGGGCTATGGACGCATCGGTCGTGCCATCGGCGACATCTGCATGAACGGTTTCGACATGAAGGTGGTTGTGTATGACCCGTATGTCAAGCGCAACGATGACCGTGTCACTTATGTGGATACCGTGGATGAAGTCCTGAAAGTAGCGGATTTTGTCACGCTGCACTTAATGCTTACGGATGAAACACGTCACATGATTAGCGATCACGAATTTGATATCATGAAGGAATCTGCTGTGCTGCTGAACTGCGCGCGCGGCCCGATCGTGGATGAAGAAGCGCTCATTCGTGCCCTGAACGAAAATAAAATCTTCGGTGCCGGCCTTGATGTTACCGAGACGGAACCGTGCGATCCCGAGAGCCCGCTCTTCAAGCATGAACGCGTCGTATTGACCCCGCACTTTGCCGTCAAGACCAATGAATGCGAATCGGCTGTCTGCACAATGGCGGCAGAAAACATCATCAACTTCTTCAACGGTAAAGAATTGGTGGGCGAAATCAAGCTGTAATGCCCTGCACAGCAGAAAAGAACGAATCGTAAAGGTGCCCGCGCCGCTTCGGCGACGCGGGCGCTTTTTCTTATGGTATACTGGAAAAAAGTTTCCCTACGGCGCTTTTGACGGCGTGTGTGTGAATGCGTCGGGCGACGGCGCACCGCGAAAACGTTGCAGCGAATGCCCACGAACGCGCACGGGGTTGGCAAAGAAGGATGTTAAACGTCGAGGCACTGCAAACCTCGCGATAATGGGCAATAAATAGGAGGACGGATGAAAGCCATATTATTTGATATGGACGGCACGCTTTTAGATTCGCAAAGAGCTTGGTATGAAGCGGAAATGGGCTATTTGCGTGATCGGGGTGTGGATGAAAACGATGTGGATTATGAATTGCTGCTTACCGCCGGAACGCAGGGGGTAGTGGAGTATCTGAACGACCGGCTGCAGTTGGATTTAGATGCCGGCGCACTTCGGCAGGCAGCGCTGGATGCGATGGAACACTTTTACGCAACGGCGGTGATGCCCAAAGAAGGCGTTCGAGAAATGCTGGACGTGCTACAGGGCTTGGGTATTCCGATGGCAATCGGCTCGGCGACTCCGGTGGAATTGTGTGAATTGGCGCTGGATACGACAAAGCTGCGCTCCTATTTTTCCTTTGTACTCAGCTCATCTGCCCTCGGTATCGATAAGAGCGACGCGCGGTTCTTTACCGTAGCGGCAGAGCGCCTCGGCGTTCGTCCCGAGGAACTGGTCGTTTTTGATGATGCCCTGTTGGCGTTGCGCGCGGCTCGGGAGGTGGGCTGCCACACCGTAGGCGTCAAGGACGAAGGCTATGACCAGGATGAAGATGCCATTCGCCTGGAAGCGGATGAGTTTTTGTATTCCTTTGCCGACTGGCAAACGGAGGAATGGGCAAGAGAACAGGCGTTTTGAGGATGCGCCGCGTGCGGACAAAGCATGTTTTGGTGTGGACGAAGACGGGAGGAGAAAAATGAAAGAGTTTGAAGGAGGACGCTGTCTGGTGTCCAATCGGGTTATTGATCAGATGCTCGCGCTTCGGGCTGCCGAGGTGGACGGCGTATTGGCGGTTGCCGGATTTGATGCGGAATCGGGAACGCTGCGTCGCGGTTATGAGCGCTACATTACAACGGAAACGAAAGATGGCGAGCTGGCAACCGAACTGTCCATCATGGTGGATAAAGATCGTGTGATTATCAAGGTTGTGCGCGATGTACAGGAAGCGGTGCGACAGGAAGTGGAAGCCATTTTAGGTTTGACTTGCCGCCGTGTGGATGTCCATGTGCTGTAAGTAAACCCATGATGCATAAGAAACGACAACCCTTACATTTGCTCGAGGGGCCGATTTTACCGCTGCTTGTGCGGTTTGCGGCTCCTTTTGTCATGACGTCGCTCTTTACGACGGTGTATACGCTCACCGATCTTTTTTGGGTGGGGCAGGTTGCTTCGGGGGATGCCGTCGCCGGCATCGGCATGATCGGATTTGTAACGTGGATGGCCGATGCGATTGCCACTGGTGTGCGCACCGGTCTGGGCGTGGTGACCGCGAAAAATTATGGTGCCGGGAAAGACGAAGAGACGCTTGCCGGCATGCTTTCCACCGGGTTCCAGGTAGCCCTTATTGCATCCGTTGGATTTTTTTTGTTTGCCCAAGCGACACTACCCGCCTTTGTACGCTTTTACGGTCTCGGTCCGACTATTTCGGAGGTGGCCACGAGCTACGGGCGCATCGTTTTCATCGGCATGCTGTTTAAAATGCTGCATTTTTCTTATGCACAGGCATTTCAGAGTTTTGGTGATTCGCAAAGCGCATTCTGGATTAACTTTTGCGGGCTGGTCTTTAATGTGGTTGTCGATCCTTTGCTCATCGTGGGCATCGGCCCTTTCCCGGCACTTGGCGTAGAAGGCGCGGCATGGGCGACGACACTTGCCCAAGTGGGCGTATTTTTTCTCTTCCGTTTCGTGATTTCCCGTATCGGCAAAAAGACAACCTTTGCGGAAAATCCCCTCGCCGTGTTGAAGCGCATACGCTTTTTCTCGCCGATGGATCGGCCGGTTGCAACCGAGGTTGTGCGCATCGGTCTTCCCGTGACGCTTTTGATCGGGACATACTGTATCATCAATTTGATACTCAGTCGCATGCTTGCCGGCATCGGCGCCCTTGCTGTTGCTGTTTCGACGATCGGTTCGCAGCTGGAAAGCCTGAATTGGATGACTGCTGACGGGTTCGGTGCGGCGCTAACCGCGATGACCGCACAAAACATCGGTGCGACGACACGCGGCGGTGAGGCGCAACAACAGCGCGTCAATGCGATCATGCGAACGGGAATTCGCCTGATGACAGCGATCGGGTTGGCTATCATGCTGCTGTTTATGTTCTTCGGACGTCCTATTTTCTCGCTGTTTTTGCCTGGGCAAGCTGACGCCATTGCCATGGGTAGGATGTATCTCCTGATTTTTTCCATTTCCGAGCCGTTTATTGCCTATGAATCCGCGGCTACGGCCTGTTTCAATGCGTTCGGCAAAAGCCTGCCACCGGCAATTAACTCGGTGGCGTTTAACCTTCTGCGCATTCCTCTGGGTTTGCTCTTGATGAAGCCGTTCGGCGCTTATGGCATTTGGCTGGGCATGAGCCTGACGAGCCTGAGCAAGGGGGTAGTGATTGCTCTGCTCCTTCGTGCGCATCAACCGCGCTTTGCGCAAGCGATGGGGAAGGCGTGATGAAATGCGACTTGTCTTCATCATTTGCGGCTTAAGCGATGGTGGTGGTTTGCCGAAACTGCGATTCCACCATCATCGTTTGTAGCCTCGGCGTTGGTGGTAGCTTGCCGAAATCGCAGTTCCACCACCATCATTTATGGCTTTCGTGATGGTGGTGATTTGCTGAAAACGCGATACTACCACCATCAGTTGCGGCTTTAGCGATGGTGGTGGTTTGCTGAAATTGCGATTCCACCACCATCGTTTGTGGCTTTCGTGATGGTGGTGATTTGTCGAAAACGCGATTCCACCACCATCAGTTGCGGCTTCATCGATGGTGGTGACTTGCCGAAATCGCAGTTCCACCACCATCACAGTAAGGTGGTGCCGACCTGCGGTCGGCGGTTGGGCGCCGCCTAATACTATTGCGGCGCTAAGAAGGAGCCGGCCTCCGGCCGGCGGTTTAAAAACGCCGCCGAAGGCGGCGATCCTTCTGAGAACCGCGCCGCCAGCGGCGGTTCAAGCGGCGCACCACTATATTTTTCTTTGCGTGTCACGGAAATCGTATTTATTTTGTAATTATCGCGAAACCAGTCTACCGGTGTGCAGGCGGATGTAGAGTGGTTTTGCCTGTTTCGGCCATTCCCCTCTACAGGATCGCGAACGGATGTAGAGCGGTTTCGTCTTTTTCGACATTTCCCCTCTACAGGATCGCGAGCAGGTGTAGAGTGGTTTCGCCCTTTTCGACATTTCCCCTCTACAGGATCGCGAGCAGGTGTAGAGTGGTTTCGCCCTTTTTGACATTTCCCCTCCACAGGATAACGAACGGGTGTAGAGTGGTTTTACCTTTTTTGACGGTTCCCCTCTACAGGATAAGGAGCCGGCCTCCGGCCGGCGGTTTGAAAACGCCGCCGAAGGCGGCTCCACTTTTATAACCGCGCCGGCAACGTCATTTGCAGCGGCGCTCCTCACGTTCATGTGTTCGCTATCTTCATTTCAAGCAGCGCTCCACTGCCAGACCCTGGCTGGAAAAAGTTTTATCCTCTAGCCAGGGTCAAAATGAGGCAATCGACCCTGGCTGGCATACGCTATTTTCTGCAGCCAGGGCTCGAAATAGCGTGACTGACCCTGGCTGGCACATATTATTTTCTACAGCCAGGGCTTGGTGAGCAAAAAGAAACCCTGGCTACGACACTTCGTTTTCCCCAGCCAGGGGCCAAGAATGAAAATCAGCCCTGGCTGCCAAACTTTCTTCTTACTAGCCAGGGTTCCGCCGCAAAAATCGACCCCGGCTGCCAAATTTTCTTCTCGCCAGCCAGGGTTCCGCCATAAAAATCGACCCTGGCAAAGGACCGTTGTTTCGTCCAGCCAGGGTCGCGCACATTTTGTAAGCAAATATCGAGCCGCCACCGCCGTATCCGGCGGCACCCCACACGAAAACCATACGAACGCCGCACGAATCCCGCAGAAATAAGATCATACAAACACCGCGCCGCCACCGCGTCGCTTTATTACTTCTTCTTGGCTTTCGCTGCGCGCAGTGCCTGTTTGGCCATTTCTTCGGCATGGCGCATTTGGTCGATGGCTTGCTGCTCTTTTTCATCTACCGGAAGGGATTCCTGCTCATCGACATCCAGGTCGACGACCTGTTCCTCTTCGGGCGGAAGCTTCTTCAAAACGACCAGAGTACGGCTGGGAAGATAGAGGGTCAGACCTTGATCCCAGTCAATGTCATCCATCGGTTCGGTGTGATAGAGCACGTTTTCGGGAATGCGATCATAGCCGCCGTAGTCTTTGCGGTCACTGCTGAAGACTACACGATAGGTGCCTTCTTCATTGGTCGGGAAACGCAAGCTCTCGTACGAGTTTTGGGGATGGAAATTGTAGACAAACAGCAGATTGTTCTTGCGGTAGACGATGATTTTGCGATCCTCATAGATGCGGATATATTGCAAGCCCTGGGGACCGAAGACCTTCTCCTTTTTCGCAAAACGCAGCATATCCCGGTCAAAGGTTGAGAGATAGCTGTATTTCAGCTCATCATCGAGCATGAGATGCCACTGGCGTCGGGCATAATGAAAACTCCAGCCGTTGCCTTCCCGGGGAAAATCAATCCATTCCGGATGGCCGAACTCATTGCCCATAAAGTTGAGATAGCCATCCTGCCCCGTCGTCAAGGTGATGAAACGCATCATTTTATGCAGGGCGATGGCGCGGTCGATGATGAAATTGTCGTCGTCCTTGCGCATATGCCAATAGGCCTGCTCATCTGCCAGCCAGAAGAACAGCGTTTTATCACCGACCAGTGCCTGATCATGGCTTTCGGTATAGGCGATTTTTTTCTCTTTCGGGCGGCGCGTGGTTAATTCATAGTAGATTTTGTGCATGGACCAATCGTAATCGTTGGTCTTCATGAGGTTGATCCATAAGTCCGGAATGCCCAGGGAAAGGCGATAGTCAAAGCCGATACCGCAACTGTCCGGGGGAAGGCATAATCCCGGCATACCGCTCATATCTTCAGCAATGAGTACGGCATTGCGCTTGATCTCGTGCACCAGCTCTGTGGCCAGGGTCAGATAAGAGACGGCATCGATGTTGGTGTTGAGCGAGAAATATTTATCGTAGGAATCAAACGCCGTGCCAAGACCGTGATCGTGAAAGAGCATGGAGGTGATGCCGTCGAAACGGAAACCGTCCAGATGGTATTCTTCCAGCCAGTATTTCAAGTTGGAAAGAAGGAAGTGCAGGACTTCCGGCTTTCCATAATCAAAGCACATCGAATCCCAGGCGCGATGGAAGCCGGCATCCCCCGAAAGGAAGAATTGTTCCTGGGTGCCGTCGAATTGATTGATCCCCTCCACGGTGTTTTTCACGGCATGGGAATGGACAAGATCCATGTACACGCTCAAGCCGAGTTGATGCGCAGAGTCGACGAGATACTTGAAATCATCCGGTGTACCGAACCAGCTGGAAACGGCGAAGAAGTTGGAGACATGATAGCCGAAGCTGCCGTAATAGGGATGTTGCATGATGCCCATAAGTTGGACGGCCGTGTAGCCGGCACGCTTGATTTTCGGCAAGGTAAATTCCACAAATTGACGGAAGGAACTGATAACGCCCTCTTCCTGCGCAATGCCTACGTGCGCTTCATAGATCAGTGGCGCGCCTTTTGCCGGTCGAAAGTCGTGATCATCCCAGGGATATTCCTCTTCCGGAGCCCAAATAACGCCCATCCAGTCGATGGATCCGTCGGCATGCACTTCCTGTTCGACGCGACGGCAATAGAGAGGAATCTTAAAATGATCCTCGTAGTCGTACTGCACCATGACCTTGACGCGTTGACCGTGCTTGAGGGCATCGTGACCTTCCAGACGGATTTCCCAATCGCCATGTTCATTGCGATGCAGAGGATGGGTATAGCGTTCCCACTGATTAAAGTCACCCACTAAAAACAACAAATGTGCGGCAGGCGCCCATTCGCGATAGACCCAGCCGGTTTCCGTGCGGTGAAAGCCGTAATAGTGATGGCCGTTAGCGAATTCACTGAGACTGCCCTCTTCGCCCAACAAAAGATGCCGTTTGACTTCCAGGTTATCCATGCGGAGTTTCAGGTCATTTCGATACGTATTGAGCCATGGATCAAGATGCAGAATTTTTTCCATCGCTTCTTCACGCCGATCTTCAAATCCCTTGTGACGTAACTCTTTTGCCGCCATACGCTGCTCCCTTCCGGATTGCTTCTTCGGTTCATGCGAACAGTATATCACGTCCGCCTGCCTTACGGCATCAAGGGTGTGGGGTCATGAGCAGCTAACCGGGAAGAGACGTGAGCAGCTAACCGGGAAGAGACGTGCGTTGCTAAAGAGAGAATTTTTAGGCATTAGCCAGATGGTTCAAGGGTGCGAGGACGTGGGGGCTATGATAAAATAGCAGCGAAATCAGGCAGTGAACACGGAGGAAAACATGAAAAAAAGGATTGGAATCTTAACCAGCGGCGGCGACTGTCAAAGTCTCAATGCCACGATGCGCGGTTTTGCCAAGGCAATGTTTCGCTTAAACCCCGATACAGTCATCTATGGATTTGTGAACGGCTATTGGGGGCTGATGTATAACGAATATCTCGAGATGACGCCGGATCAGTTTTCCGGACTGCTGACACGCGGCGGAACCATACTGGGCACCAGCCGTCAGAGCTTTAAGGAAATGGGCGATCCGGATGAAAACGGCATGAATAAAATTGAGCTAATGAAGGGAACCTATGCACGCCTGAAGCTGGATGCGCTGGTCGTTCTGGGTGGAAACGGCTCTATCAAATCGGCACAACTTTTGTCCGAAAACGGGCTGAACGTGGTGGCCTTACCCAAAACCATTGATAACGATCTCTATGGGACGGAGCTCACCTTCGGTTTTCATTCCGCGCTCGATGTGGCGACCTATGCGATTGATTGCGTACACACCACTGCTGCTTCCCACAGTCGCGTGTTCATCGTCGAAATTATGGGACATAAAGTGGGCTGGCTGACGCTTTATGCCGGCATTGCCGGAGGAGCCGATATCATTCTGCTTCCGGAGATTCCGTATTCCGTGGATGCCATTTGTCGCGGTATTGCCCGTCGCCGCAGCCAGGATCATCGCTTTACCATCATCGCGGTCGCGGAAGGCGCAAAGTCCGCGGAAGAAGCGCAACTGAGCAAAAAAGAATACAAAAAGACCATTTCGGAACGGGATGCCACCTCCGTGGCCTATCACTTAGCCGAGGAAATTGAGAAAAATATTCAAGCTGAAGTTCGCGTTACCGTTCCCGGACATATGCAGCGCGGCGGATCGCCTACTCCTTATGACCGCCTGGTGGCGACACGCTGCGGTGCAGCGGGCGCGGAAGCTGTTATGAAGGAAAAATTCGGTGTGCTCGTGGTATTCAAAAATGGCGAAACCGGCACGATTCCACTCAGCGAGACAGCCGGAAAATTGAAGGCCGTTCCGACGGACCATCCGCTCATTCGGGAAGCGCGTGCCGTGGGCATCAGCTTCGGGTCGGAAGACGATGAATAAAGACGACAAATGAAGATGACCAATAAAGCGACAAATGAAAACGACAAATGAATATGACGAATGAAGACGATGAATAAGGAACGAACTCAAAAGCGAAAGGAGGAAGAGGTTGCGAAACGAGGACTATAAGCCCATTCCCAGAGATGATCGAACGAGACGCCTCGAACGACCGCCCGCCAATGGAGGAAAGGGCTCCGAGGCGTATTTGCGAAAGATAAAGCCCATCCGTCCGGATGCGCCGAAAGTGAAGTCGGCAGAGGAGAGCAACGCCAAAAAAACAAAAGTGAACGGTACGCAGAAGCCTCTTCCGCGAGGGAAAAAGAGTGACATGCCGGCGATGGATGCCCTCATTCGGAAATCCGAAGCGGACGAAATGCGCAAGCGACGGGAGGCGGAACAACGTCGACGGGACGCCGAAAAGCGCCGTCGGGGCGGAAGTCCGAGTGCGGCTCGACCGTCCATGAACAACACGGGGAGTAAATCGCCCAACGGCCGTCCTATGCGGCCCGGAGAGAGCGGCGGCTCATCATCCGCAAACCCGGTCGTTTCACGCATGATCCTCTCGGTGGCCAGCGTCGCCTTTTTGCTGCTGATTCTCTGGCTGATGGCCTCTTTCTTTATCGATGCGATGAGCGATCGTACCGCACAAGTGACACCGGAATCTTCTTCGATCGAGCAGAGCGATACGGAAGCGCCGCAGGAGACGTCTGCCGCGCAAAGCAGCGAATCTGCGGCAGAATCTTCTTCCGAAGAGGAAAAAATCAAGCCGCTTACGGAAGGGGATGCAGATTATCAGAAGCCGGACACCTGGATTGGAAAGACCTTCCTGGTGGAGGATGACGCCAACGTGCGAAGCGATGGCGGTACGCAGAACCCCATTCTTTTCACGGTGAATCCGGGAGATCAATTTATGGTCAAGAAGGCGAAAATGGTGGATGATGCCGCTTGGGTACAGGGTATTGCGCTGAAAAAAGACGGCACAAAACAGGAAGGTTGGATTTATTCGTACTGCCTCGGCTATCAGCCACAGTAGTGAGATGCGAATGAGGAGGAATTCATGCGAGGTTGGATACGTGTAGTGGCGGCGGTTCCGCCGTTGCATGCCGGCGATCCGCAGGCCAATGCGGAAGAAATTCGGCAGGTGCTGATGGAAGCGGAGGAACGGCATGCAGATGTTGTCGTGCTTCCTTCGTGTGCGCTGACCGGCGCAACGCTGGGCGATCTTTTTTCCATGCAAACGCTGCAATCGGCAACGGAAGAAGCGATGGATACACTACTTGAAGCAAGTCGCAACACCCATCCCGCGTTGGTGACCAGCATTCTGCGCATGGAGCAGGGAAGAGCGAGAGAACACGTCGTGGTGGTGCAAAATGGAACGCGCCTGGACCATGATCGTTTCTCCTTCCACAATCGCTATGACGGTTCCCTTCTGTGCCGTTGTGCGGTCTCTACGCTTGCTTTCTCCTCTTTTTCCAAAGTGTATGACGCGCTGGATCGGGAAGAAACGGATCTGCTGCTTCTTCCGGCGGCGATTCCCGCTCGGGCAGGACAGGCGAAGCGTCTTGTGCAAGAGATGACGGCGCTTTCTGCCCGCGGTGTCGGTGTTGCGCTGGCCTGCGCGGGAGAACAGGAAACGGGCATCGATACACTTTATGCGGGCGATCGTCTTCTGGCGGAAAATGGACGTCTGGTGGCGGATGGCGGAATTCTGGGGCGTGCACCATCGTTTCCCGGTGCCGTCCGCGCAACAAACCCGTTTGATCGCGAGGAACCATCGCCTTCCGGTGCAGATCGAGCGCTGGATGGCACAAAACAGGCTCTTCCCGATGCGGTGATCGGGGAACATGCGATTTATTACGATTTTGATCTGGATGCGATAGCGGCGACACGCGCGGAACGGGCAGCTTCGGCTGAAACAATGACAGCAAGCAGCGAAGCGATGTCGCGTGTTCAAGACGCGATCGGGAAGGCGTGGGATGAGGCGGAAATGGCGAACCGCAATGCCTCTTCCTTCCCCATGACGCCGCGTCGACGTGCGGAATGGTGCGCCGTTGATCCGGCTCCTTTTGTGGTGAAAACCGAAGAAGAGAGCGAAGAAATCCTGCAAATTCAGGCACGTGCGCTGGCACGCCGGATGCGACACGTTCGAACGCGGCAAGCGTGGATCGGGTTATCCGGTGGCCTGGATTCGACCTTGGCGTTTTTGGTGACACTGCGCGCCTTTGCCCTCGACGGATGGGATAAACAGGGCATTCATCTCGTCAGCATGCCGGCGTTCGGTACGGGAAAGCGCACCCGCAGTAATGCGGCAACGTTGGGTGAACTTTCCGGCTGCGATTTCCGGGAAATTTCGCTTACACCGGTATTACGGCAGCACTTTGCGGATATCGGTCTTGCGGAAGACGACCGTTCCGTAGCGTTTGAAAATGCGCAGGCGCGGGAACGCACACAGATTCTGATGGATTTGGCGAATTTGCATAGCGGTCTTCATATCGGGACGGGCGATTTTTCGGAAAGTGCATTGGGGTGGTGCACATTTAACGGCGATCACATGGCGATGTTTAACGTGAACGCTTCCATCCCAAAGACCTTGGTACAAGTGTTGGTCGCCTATGAAGCAAAGCGTTTGCCGGCGTTGCAGGCGGTTTTTGAAGATATTTTAGAGAAGCCGATTTCTCCTGAGCTTTTTCCCGGCGAGGAAGGCGAAAATGCGCAGAAGAAGGAAGAGGTCATCGGACCCTATGCAGTCCATGATTTTTATCTCTATCATTTCCTGCGCTACCGGTATGCACCCGACAAGTTGTTGGCGTTAGCGCAAAAGGCGTTTGCCGGGGTGTATTCGAATGCCACCCTGCTCTTCGTTTTGCGCAAGATGCTTTCGCGCTTTTTCGCTTCCCAGTTTAAGCGTTCGGTCATGGTGGATGGTATTGCCGTCGGTGAACTTTCGCTTTCTCCGCGCGGCGGATGGCGTATGCCCTCGGATGTGCAGGCGACCGCATGGCTTGCGGCGGTGGATCGTCTGGAGGAAGAAGAGGAGGAATGGTGATGCGCGGCTTTTTTATCGCCCTTGAAGGTTCCGATGGGTCCGGAAAGACCACAGTACTGAATGGGATTAAGACCCATTTTGCCAAGCAGGGCATTCCGGTACTGTATACGCGCGAACCGGGCGGTACGCCTATCGCCGAAAAAATTCGCGATATTTTGCTGGATCCGGCGCATCAGGAGATGGCACCCATGACGGAAGCGTTGCTCTATGCGGCGTCGCGTGCGCAGCACGTGCGCGAGGTCATTTTGCCGGCCTTGGCCGAAGGCAAGATTCTTCTCAGCGATCGCTTTGTTCTCAGCTCTCTGGTCTATCAGGGCATCGCACGCGGTGTCGGGCTGGAAGAGGTGGCGGCGATCAATCATTATGCTACAGAGGGGCTGGTGCCGGATTTGACGTTGTTTTTGGACGTTGATCCGCTCACGGTGTTGCGCCGAAAAGCCGATCAGGTCGAACAGGATCGCTTAGAAAAAGCGGGTGACGCTTTTTTTCAAAACGTTTATAATGGTTATCAACAAGCGCTGGCAACGATGAAAAACGTGGTGATTGTGGATGCCGCAAAACCGTCGGATGAGGTGGTTGCTGAGGCATGGAAAGCGATTGACTGCGCGTTATCGCGCCGACCGAAAGAATAACGCATACAGAAAGGAGTCCCGCGATGAAATTATTGATTTGTATTGTTCAAGACAGTGACGCTGCACCGCTAACCGAAGATCTTGTGGAAAATCAATTCCGCGTGACGCGCCTGCCTTCCACCGGCGGATTTCTCAAGAGCGGCAATACGACCTTGCTTTTGGGTGTGGAGGAGGTGCAAGTGGAAGAGGCTTTGCGCATTATTCGTCGCAACTGTTCCCGTCGCAAAACCATTGCGCCCATGATGAGCCCGCAAATTGATCCCAGCTCCTATTCGTCGATTCCGATCGAGATCGAGGTGGGCGGGGCGACCGTTTTTCAGTTGGATATTGACCAGATGTATCGGCTATGAGTAGAAACGATTCGTCCGCTTTGCCGGCGGATTGGGTTCGCCTTTTTCCCGCCTCTTCGGCGGAGGTTTCCCATGCCTATATTATAGAAGGCAATCGACAGGACGCCTTAGCTTTTGCGCGTGCATTGGCGCGTCATTTGCTTTACGAGGGAAGGGACGGCTCCGCCTTAACCGAGGAGACGTTTTCGTTTCGTGATTTGACGGAGGAAACGGAAGAGAAGATCTCGATCGCGATGGTGCGCTCGCTGACGGCTTCGCTGTATCAACAGCCGTTGGCGAGTCGCTATCGCGTTTTTTTGCTGGATTATGCGGATCGTATGCGTGAAGAAGCGCAAAATGCGCTCTTAAAATCACTGGAAGAGCCGCCGGCCTATCTGGTTTGGATCCTGGTTGCGCAAAACAGCCGAAAATTGCTGGCGACCGTGCGTTCACGTTGTCGCCTTCTTTTTGTTCCGCCGCGAAACACGGGCTCAATCCTTTCTTCGACCACAGTGTCCTCTTCTACACCGGAAGAAGGTCCTCTACCGGAAGAAACGTCGACTGTGACCTTGTTGACGGAAGAGGAAGAAAAGGTGTTGTTCGGTTTGCTTCGTGCCGGCTTTTCCGAGCAAGGAGCGGCGGTATTTGATCGTCGTGACCGTCTGCTTCCGCTAACGGAGCGCAAAGGGGATTATCTTTAGGCCACCCATGCCGCTTTGGCGGATATGTTACAATACAAAAGTATAGGAAACGATTTAATCGTATCGCCGGGACGTCGTGCCCGTGTCCATGCGCTTGCGGAAGAAGTGACAACGAGTGCAATCAGCGTTGCGCTTATGCAAATAGAGGAATTAAGTCGCCTAATTGAAGGAAACATCAATGTGACGATGGCTTGGGAGCACTTTTTTTTGCACCTCGGGCGAATCGAGGAGAGCGCAAAGAAATAAATAAACGAAAACAGATAGTGGAGGAAAACGAATGACAGAAGTTATCGGCGTTCGTTTTCAACGCTCCGGTATGATCACCTATGTGAATCCGCAGGGTGAACAAGTCGCGAAGGATGAAGATGTCATCGTTGCAACCGATCGTGGTGTTGAATACGGAACGATTTGTATAGAGAATATTACACTTCCTGAAGAGCTTTTGCCGCCGATTGATGCGTCGCTTGTGCGCAGGGCGGATGAAGCGGATACACGGACAATGGCGGAAAACGGTCAACTTGCCCAGGATGCGCTGGCCATTTGTGCGCTTAAAATTGAAGAGCACCGTCTGGCCATGAAGCTTGTGGACGCGGAATATACATTTGACCGCGATAAGCTGATCTTTTATTTTACGGCCGAAGATCGGGTGGATTTTCGCTCATTGGTGCGTGATCTCGCCCAGAGTTTTCATACGCGTATTGAATTGCGCCAGATCGGTGTGCGGGATCAGGCCAAGATGATCGGCGGTTTAGGACAGTGCGGCCAACCGGTCTGTTGCCGGCGCTATATGCGCGATTTTGTGCCGGTTTCCATTAAAATGGCAAAAACACAGGGCCTTTCGCTGAATCCGACGAAGATTTCTGGGGTATGCGGGCGCCTGATGTGTTGTCTCAACTATGAACAAGAGCACTATTTGAGCAATACGAAGCGTGTTCCTGCAAAAGGTACGCTGGTTTTAACGGAGGACGGTCAGGGCTACGTTGTCGATCGGGATGTCCTGCAAACGCGCGTGCGGGTGCATGTGTATAAAGCGGATGGTTCCGAGGATGAGAAGTATTATCCGGTACCGGACATTGAAGTACTGGCCAAACGTAAGAAGGGCCAACCGCGTCCGGAATTGCGAGATGAACGGGAACTGGATGAACATGAATTTATTCCCGAAGGGCAAAAAAAGCAGGAACGTCGACAAGCTCAAGAGAATCGTGGCGATACGGAGCCGTCCGAAGTGGCGGGATGTTGTGGAAATTGCAGCGCTTCATCCCGCAACAATGCCGCGGTCGTCATGACGTCCGAAGAAGCAGTGGAAAAAGAAAAGGAAGAACCGAGCACTTCTCCCGAACGCTATGCGCAAAAAGGACGAGCAAAGGCGCGTCCGCGTCGACGTGGGCGTCGGCACTGATTCTTGACAGGGTCGGGGCGAACGACTATGATAATTTTGTGACAGCTTTGGCTGTTGATGGAGCGAATAATGTGGAGGAGGATTTGACATGGCTTATGTAATTCATGATACGTGTATTGCTTGCGGCACCTGCATCAGCGAGTGCCCGGTCAGCGCGATTAGCGAGGGCGACATTTACGTTATCGATGCGGACGCATGCATTGACTGCGGATCTTGCGCAGGCGTATGCCCGACGGGCGCTATCGAACCGGAAGCCTAAGATCAGGCAGGAGGTGCTCATTGAGCACTTCCTTTTTTTTGTGCCCAAATGCGCGTTTTGTGCGCCTATGTCCCAATTCGCATGTTGTACGCTCATGCCGGGAAAGGAGGAGGTTATGATGGAGGATCAATCGACAAGAGATGGAACAGGGATGCTCTACCTCGTGCCGACGCCGATCGGCAATCGTCGAGATATTACGCTTCGCGCATTGGACGTGTTGCGAAACGCGGATGTGATTGCCTGTGAGGATACGCGGCATTCGGCTCCGCTTCTGGAATCCTATGCCATTCGTCGTCCACTTCTTTCCTATCATCAGCACAACGAACAGGCACGTGCAGAAGAGTTGCTCACGCGTGTGCAAGAAGGGGAGCGGGTGGCGGTTATTTCGGATGCGGGGATGCCGGGTGTTTCCGATCCCGGTGGAGTTTTGGTGCGCAAGGCCATTTCCCGCGGCTTGCCCTACACCGTGCTGCCCGGGGCGTCGGCCGTGACGGTGGCGGCGGTGGCGGCCGGGCTTGGAGATGGTCGCTTTGCCTTTTTCGGGTTCTTGCCGCGCAAAGGAAAAGCGCGTGAAGAGACATTGTCCTTGTTGGACACCTTTCCTCTTGCCGCGATCTGCTACGAATCGCCGTTTCGCATTCGCCAAACCTTGGCGGAACTTGGCGCACGTTGGCCAAAACGAGCCTTCGCCGTTCTGCGGGAATGGAGCAAACAGTATGAGGAGATCGTGCACGTTACCGGTGAGACGGCCGAAGCGATGCCGATCACCGAGAAAGGGGAATTTGCCTTGGTGATTGCTCCTGCGGAAGCTCCTTCTTCCTGGACGGATGAAGAGGTTATGCAGGCGTTACGCGCTAAGATGAAGGAGGGATTGTCCGCAAAGATGGCCATGAAAGAGGTGATTGCTCTTTCCGGACGAAGCCGAAATGCGGTCTATCAGCTACGAGAAGAAGCGCGCAAGGCCGAAAAGATGGACGACAAAAGCGAATAGATGCTCCAATAAGGTGAGAAAACCGAGGCAATTTGTTACAGAGTTGTAACAAATTGCTTTTTTTTTATCGAAAAAGCGGTTGCCCGTTTGCAAAGAAAAAGGAACATTCCTATAATGAGGACGAATTTCGTAACAAAAAGATTACAAATATAACAGCGCCGTTACCATTTTCGGCTCTCGACCATCCGAAAAGGACTGACCATCCTAAGGTAACGAGCAACCTCGCTGACCACGAGGAGGGAGGCAACATGAACAAAAGACACGCAGGTAAGAGACGTGCGCTTATTTTGGCGGGCGTCTTGACGTTGAGCGCGATTGCGGGAAGCATGGCTTATGCGCAACGTCCGAAAACAATCCATTTGAACTACAATGGGGAAGCTATCGAACTGGTGACCGACAAAGAGACCTTGGAAGAAGCGTTGGCGGATGCCAACTTGGAAAATCTTGCGGATGCAAAGCTCAGCTTAGAGATGAGCGACGAAGTTCAGGACAATATGCATCTCCAGATTAAGACAAAAAAAGTCGTCTCTCTTTATGATGGAGATCACTTTGAGAAAAAAGTGACCTATGCGACGAGTGTAGGCGATTTTCTGGAAGAAAATGAGATTGCTGTCGATCAGGATGATGTGATTTCTCCGGCGCGCACAGAGACGCTGCATGATGGGGACAGTGTGCATGTGGATCACATTGAAACCCGCATGATCACGGAAAACACGGCCATTCCGTTCAAGACGACGACGCAGGAAACCGAAGATATGAACATTGGCGAAACGAAAGTAAAAAAAGCCGGCGTTCAGGGAAATCGTCAGACCGTGACCAAAGTGGTGCTCAAGAACGGAAAACCCGTTGAAAAGAAGATCGTTTCCAACGTCGTGACAAAAAAGGCGGAGGAAGAAGTCGTGCTTAAGGGCACGCATGATCCGTCGCCGACGAGTCCGATGCTGTACACGCTGGCGCAGTTTCAATTCCAAGGTGTCGTTTACTATTCCGATTATAAATACACCTTCTATTCCCAGAGTGTATTGCCCGGCGGCGGGCTCTCCATTCCCGGCCGTCACGTGAATGACGACGGCTATGTTTGCGACGGAGACGGCTATATTGTCTTAGCTGGCAGCGCTCCGCTGGGTACGGTGTATCCGACCCCGTTCGGCCATTACGGCAAGATCTACGATCGCGGTACGACAGGAAATCATCTGGACGTTTACGTCCAGTAACCCATCGGTAGTTCCATTTCTACTTGTTTTCGCCCACCTTTTCAGCAAGGTGGGCTTTTTTATGCGAAAATGGTTTCGATGGCAAAGAAAAACGGAATTTCCGGAAAAGAAGGAGATAAGTATGCAGTACGAAATTAAAGGTGGTAATTTTCCTGTCGTTGTTTGTCAGTTAAACAATGGTGAACAGATGTTTACCGAAGCGGGATCCATGGTGTGGATGACACCGAACATGGAGATGTCCACCTCCGGTGGCGGCGGCTTAGGAAGCATGTTTTCCCGTGCCCTGTCGGGTGAAAATATGTTTCAAAACATCTATCGGGCGCGTGGAGACGGAATGATTGCGTTCGGATCCAGTTTTCCGGGAAGAATCTTGGCGATTCCGGTGGAAAGCGGGAAGGAAATCATTTTGCAAAAACGGGCATTTCTTGCTGCCGAAAGTAGCGTGCAACTGGCCATGCATTTTCAAAAGAAATTAGGCGCCGGCTTTTTTGGCGGTGAGGGCTTCATTATGCAGCGTGTTTCCGGAAACGGCATGCTCTTTGTGGAAGTGGATGGCGAGTATGTTGAATATGAACTGCAGAGCGGTCAGCAGATGATTGTGGACACCGGCAATGTTCTCGGCATGGAAGGCAGTGTTTCGCTGGATATTCAACAGGTCAAGGGAATGAAGAATAAGCTCTTGGGTGCAGAAGGATTTTTCCATACCGTACTAACGGGCCCCGGAAAGATCTGGCTCCAGACAATGCCCATTTCCGGCTTGGCCGGTGCCATTGCGCCCTTTCTTCCGTTAAAAAACTGAGAAATGTAGTGCGGACGGATTGTACTCTCTTTTCCCGAACTGCCGGCGTCGCATCCGATTCTGTTTGCGGCGCCGGCAATTCGGTGTTCCGTCACATCCGTGCACGACAAACCGCCGGTGTCCCGTCGTGTTCCGTTTGCGGCACCGGTTCTTGACACTGTGACCGCGAAATCGGTATCATGAGGCGATAAGGGAGGTGGCCATGAAATACTTCGGAACAGACGGCTTTCGCGGTGAGGCGAATCAGTCGTTAACGGCGGAACACGCCATGAAAATCGGACGTTATCTCGGTGCACATTTTTTGAAATTACAGAAGGAATTGCGCGTATCCCTCGGCGCGGGTCATAATATGCCGGAGTGGGCGGAAGAAAAGCGCCCGCGCATTGTGATCGGCAAGGATACCCGTCGATCCAGCTATATGTTGGAAAATGCTCTGGCGGCCGGCATTACGACCAGCGGTTGTGACGTGGGTCTTATGCACGTCACCACGACGCCCTCCGTATCGTATGCGGTACGCGCGGAGAACTTTTGCTGCGGCATCATGATTTCTGCCAGTCACAACCCGTTCTACGACAACGGCATCAAGATCATCAACAGTGCCGGCGGCAAGATGGAAGAGGAACTGCTCGAAGAAATTGAGCGCTATATCGACGCCGAGACCGATGATTTGCCGCTTGCCCAACGCGGTGAAATCGGCATGGTGGAGGATTATTCCCGCGGCCGAAATCGTTACATCGGCTATCTGATTCAGACGGTGCGCCGCTCCTTTAAACGTATGCGTATCGGACTGGATTGCGCCAACGGCGCATCGTTTACAGTGGCAAAAAACGTCTTTGACGCCCTCGGCGCGGAGACGCATGTCATTCACGATCAGCCCAACGGCCTAAACATCAACCTGGATTGTGGGTCCACACATATTCAGAGCCTGGTGGATCTGGTGAAGTCCCAGAAACTCGATTGCGGATTTGCCTTCGACGGGGACGCCGATCGCTGCATCGCGGTAGACAACCACGGTAAAGTGGTGGACGGCGATGCCATCCTTTACATTTGCGGCAAAGAGATGAAGGCGAATGATGCATTGCCCGGCAATACCGTTGTTACCACCATCATGTCCAACTTCGGCCTGTATAAAGCCTTTGAACGCGCCGACATTCAGTATGCAAAAACGCCCGTAGGGGATAAGAACGTCGCAGCGGAGATGTTTGAGCATGGCTATGCTCTCGGCGGAGAACAGTCCGGACACATTATTTTTTCCAAATATGCCACCACCGGTGACGGCGTGTTGACAGCGCTTCGCCTGGCGGAAATTGTGGTGGAAAACAAAACCGACCTGGCTTCGCTGCATCAGGATTTGATTCACTATCCCCAGGTGCTGCGTAACCTTCTGGTGGAAGATAAAGAGGGGGCGCTCGCAAACGAACGGGTTCAACGCGCCATTGCCGAAGCCAACCGTGTGCTTGGTGAAGAGGGACGAAGCGTAGTGCGCGCATCGGGCACCGAGCCGTTGATTCGCGTAATGGTCGAACATTTAGACAGTGATCTGTGCGAAGAAATGGCGGAACACATCGTGCAGGCGTTTCGTGATGAGGGTTTCACCGAATGATTTTTCCTGACGAGGCCCTTCTCGTTTTGCATCGTCTTGAGGCGGCCGGCTATGAAGCCTGGATCGTCGGCGGTGCTGTACGTGATCTACTGATGGGGAACACCGCCTCGGACATCGATCTGGCCACCAACGCAACGCCGGAACAGATTGAAACCGTATTTGCCGCCGAACATACGTTAGATGTGGGTAAGTCCTTCGGCACGATTCGCGTGGTGATGCCGACCGCGGTCTATGAAGTCACCACTTTCCGGGCGGAAAGCGACTATCGCGACGGACGCCATCCGGAAGAAGTTCATTATTCTCAGCATCTGGAAGAAGATTTGAAACGCCGTGACTTTACGATAAACGCCATGGCATGGCATCCCGAACGAGGACTTCGCGATCCGTTCGGCGGAGAACGGGATCTTCATGCGGGACTTCTACGTGCGGTGGGCTGTGCGGAGGAACGCATCGGTGAAGATGCTTTGCGTATGTTGCGCGCAGTGCGTTTTGCTTCTCGCTTTCAGTGGGCCATGGAGCCTTCCTTGCGGCAGGCTTTGATCAAGCAGCATGAGCGCATTCGTTTTGTTTCCGTGGAACGCTGCTATGAAGAGTTGGAACGGATGTTGACGGACGCACACCCGGATCGGGCTCTCGCTCTGTTGAACGAGACGGGACTTTGGACGGCACTTTTTGCGGAACAACCGGAGGAGGGCAGTTCCCTTCGGCTTTCCCCGGACGACGTGCATCCGGCGTTGGTCTGTGCGGTGCCTCCATGCCCGGCTTTGCGCTGGGCGGCATTGGGGTTCGGCTCTTCCTTTGCTTCTACAAAAGATGAGGTTGCCGTGCGCGTTTCACGTATGAATCGATTGTTGCGCAGGTTAAAAACCTCCACGAAGTTGCGCGAAAAGGTGTGTCTGCTTCTTCGTGAAGGACATAGCCCTTTGCCGGAATGTCTTGCTGACGTGCAGCGTCTGATCGGGCGAACCCGACCGCAACAGCACGCCCTTCTTACTTTGGTTCGCGCAGCAAGCGAAATACTGCCTGCTTCGCCTGAGGAGAGAGAGGAACGGTTGGCTGCTGTCCGTCGTGTGGAACGGCAGATGCGCGAAGTGGAAGATCGACACCTGCCGGTGGCACAAACGGATTTGGCCGTTAGCGGGGCGGATTTACTGGCAATGGGTATGAAACCGGGGAAGAGCGTGGGCGAAGTGCTGTCATGGCTTTTTGATCAAGTTCTTGACGGTTATGTGGAAAACCATGCTGCGGCGTTAACGAGGGCAGCGCAACAGAGGATGGAAGAGGGAGAAAGAGAATGAAACGAGTCATTGTTACCGATTCCAGCTGTGACCGAAATGAAGCGTTGGACAAAGAGATTGCAGCTCGTCGCGTGCCTTTCGCGTTAAGCTGCAACGGCCATCATTATGTGGATGACGGCAGCATGGACATTGATGCGTTTCTGGCAGATGTGGATGCCTCAGATACGGTTGCGCAGAGTGCGGCAATGTCACCGCAACATTTTATTGATGCCGCAGGCGATGCCGATGAAATTTTCTTTCTCACCATTTCAAGCAGGCTCAGCAGCTCCTATAATAGTGCTGCACTGGCGGCGCGAGAGTTGCGTGAAGAGGGAAAACGGGCGCATGCCTTTGACAGCAAGGCCGCCGCTGCAGGAGAGAGCGCCTATTTGTTCCGTCTGCACGAGCTCATCCAAAAGGGACTCTCTTTCGATGAAATTGTGGCGAAAGAAGAAGAGATTGCACAAACAAACTACACCTATTTCGTATTGAATAACTACACTACGTTAAGCAAATCCGGACGCTTACCGCGTCTGGCCGGGAACATTCTCACCCATCTTTCCATTCGTCCCATTTGTCGCGGTGTAAACGGTGAAATCGGCCTCAAGTCGATTGCGCGTGGCATGGATCGCGCGATGATGCGTATGGCGGAGCACATTGCTGCAGAAGATGTGCCGTTTGCGAAGCGTACACTCGTTATCACCCACATTCGGGATATCGAACGAGCGGAACAGGTGAAGCGGGAAATTCTTGCGCGCGCACCGTTCGGCCGTGTGGAAATCGTAGAAGGCGGGGGGCTCAATGCGTGCTATGCCAATCGTGGCGGCATTGTGGTCGGCTTTTAGCGGCCTCCCTCGCATTGTGCTATAATGAAAAAATCTTGTCGAAAAAGAAAACACAAAGGAGTAATGACGAATGGCGAAACTGGTATCTCACGAGAATAATCGGGCGGTCTATACACTGGAGATTGCCTGGGACACGTTTAATGCGGAAATCGAACAGACGTATCAGAAGAACAAACACCGTTTTCCGGTGCACGGCTTCCGTAAAGGGAAGGCACCCCGCAAGGTGATTGAGATGAACTACGGCCAGGGCGTGTTTTATGAGGATGCCCTCAACAGCCTTTTACCGGAAGAAATTGAAAAAGCGACGAAAGAGCTTGATTTGGAAGCCATCGGTCGTCCCGATGTGGATATTAAAACTCTCGAGAAGAACGAAACGGTAGTCATTGAGGTATCGACGGATACCATGCCGCATCCCGAATTGGCCGATTATAAAGGAATGGAAGTCGAACGTCATCCGGTAACGGTGGATGAAGCGGATGTGGATCACGTCATTGCTGCAGAACAGGAGAAAAATGCCGTCATTCGTCCGGTCGAACGCGAAGCGAAGATGGGCGACACCGTGCAGATGGATTATGCCGGAAGTGTTGACGGGGTAGCCTTTGAAGGCGGCACCGCCGAAAAGCAGACGCTTGAGCTGGGTTCCGGCGCCTTCATTCCCGGATTTGAAGACCAGATTGTCGGTCATAAAGCCGGCGAATCCTTTGATGTGAATGTCACCTTCCCGGAAAAGTACCATGCGGAAGATTTGGCCGGCAAAGATGCGGTTTTCGCCGTTACGTTGCATGAAGTCCAGGAAAAAGATGTTCCGGAAGCCAACGATGAGTTTGCCCAGGATGTTTCCGAATTTGACACGATGGATGCTTATCGTGAGTCGGTGCGCAAAAACCTGCTTGAAAAGGCGGAGGAACAGGATCTCAACCGCCGTCAGTCCGATGCGCTGGCAAAGCTGGCCGAGCTGTCCAATGTCGAAGCGCCTCAGTCTATGATCGATGAGCAAGTAGATGTTGAATTGCGCAATATGGCGAACCAGATGCAGCAAATGGGTCTTTCCTTTGACCAATATCTGCAGTACAGCGGCCAGAGCATCGAAATGATTCGTGCCAACTATGTGCCTGCTGCCCGTGCGCGCGTACAAGCGGATCTCGTTTTGGCGAGCCTCGTCGAAGAGCAGAAGTTTGAAGCAAGCGAAGAGGAAATCGAGAAAGAGATGAAAGAAATCGCCGAAACGTATGGTGCCAAGGACCCGGAAGATTTCCTGCGTCGCATGAAAGAAATGCAGCAGGAAGAACTTGTTGCCGATGATATTCGCAAGAAGAAAGCTCTGGATTATCTGTTGGAGCAGGTAAAATGGGTGGATGCACCGGAAGAAAAGAACAACGAAGAGACAGAAAAAGAGACGGAAGAGAGGTAAACATGCCTTTAATTCCTACGGTAATTGAAACCACCGGTCGTGGTGAGCGTGCATACGATTTGTATTCGCGCTTGCTGGAAGAGCGCATTATCTTTGTGACCGGTCCGATTGAAACGCAAATGGCCAATCTGATTGTGGGGCAACTCCTGTTTTTGGAGCACAAGGCGCCCAACAAGGATATTCAGCTCTACATCAATTCGCCCGGCGGTGAAGTAACGGCCGGGTTGGCGATTTATGACACCATGAATTACATCAAGAGCGATGTTTCGACGATTTGCGTCGGCATGGCGGCGAGCATGGGCGCGGTTTTGCTTGCCTCCGGCACCAAGGGCAAGCGCTTTGCGTTGCCGAATGCGGATGTCATGATTCATCAGCCTTCCGGCGGTGCCCAGGGCATGGCGTCGGACATTGAAATTACAGCGAAGAAAATTATCGAAACCAAAAAACGACTCAACAAGATTCTGGCGGATGCGACCGGCCAATCGCTCAAGGTGATTGAACGCGATACCGATCGCGACCGTTGGCTGAATGCGGAAGAAGCTATGAAGTACGGTCTTGTTGATCAAGTCATTACCTCCATGAAGTGAGGAGAATGAGGAGGCGAAATGGCGGATTTTCACGAAGATCCGGTGCGTTGTTCGTTCTGCGGAAAATCGGCGGACGACGTTGAGCAGCTTGTTGCCGGACCTGGCGTTTATATCTGCAACGAATGTATTGCGCTGTGTCAAGAAATGACACAGGCGCATGCACAACGTACCAAAAAAGCAAATGCGGCCAAGCGCCGGTTGCCCACGCCTGAAGAAATTAAGCGGGCGTTGGATGATTATGTCATTGAACAGGAAGAAGCCAAGAAGGTGCTGTCTGTGGCGGTTTATAACCACTACAAACGCATCTATCGACAGGAAGAGACGGCGGTGGACATTCAAAAGTCCAATATCTGCCTGATCGGCCCGACGGGCTCCGGAAAGACGCTGCTTGCGCAGACACTGGCCAAAACGCTTCAGGTGCCGTTCGCTATTGCGGACGCAACCACGTTGACGGAAGCGGGATATGTCGGTGAGGATGTGGAAAATATCATCCTTAAATTATTGCAGGCGGCGGACTATGACGTCGACCTCGCTGAGCGCGGCATTATTTACATTGACGAAATTGATAAAATCGCCCGCAAATCTGAGAACCCTTCCATTACGCGTGACGTGTCCGGAGAGGGCGTCCAACAGGCGTTGCTCAAGCTGATTGAGGGAACGGTAGCCAATGTACCGCCTCAGGGCGGACGGAAACATCCGAATCAGGAGTTTATTCACGTCGATACGTCGAACATTCTATTCATTGTCGGCGGAGCCTTTGCCGGCATTGAGCGGGTGATTAAAGATCGCCGTGAAAAGAATCCCATCGGCTTTAATCAGACGGTGGTCGATCATTCCGACGAAAGCGTATCGGAAACGCTGCACAATGCCATTCCTGAAGATCTGATGAAATTCGGGCTCATCCCGGAACTGATCGGACGTGTTCCGGTTTTGGTGGCACTGAACGAGCTGTCCGTGGAGACCTTGGAACGGATTTTAACCGAGCCGAAGAACGCGCTGGTTAAGCAATATCAGGAACTCTTTCGTATGGATGACTGTGAGCTGACCATTACGCCCGCTGCCATCCACGCGATTGCCGAGAAGAGCTATTCTCGCAAGATGGGCGCGCGCGGCTTACGCTCCATTATGGAATCAACATTGATGGATGCGATGTATCACGTTCCCGGCGATGATCGCATACGCCAGGTTGTGGTCGACGAAGAGAACATTACAAACAATACGCCGCTTGCGTTGTTAAAGCAGACGGAAATGCAGGGACAGCAGAAAATGGCTCTGCATGCGAAAGAATAACA
Organism: Murdochiella sp. Marseille-P8839; assembly: GCA_019753405.1. Classification (GTDB taxonomy): domain Bacteria; phylum Bacillota; class Clostridia; order Tissierellales; family Peptoniphilaceae; genus Murdochiella. Next base: position 78,237 of record JAIKLF010000005.1, read on the forward strand.
ACAGGCACCGTGAACCGGGCGGCGACCGACAGCCGGGAAACCGGCTGTTTTTTGTAGGAGGAACCATGTTACCCCAATATTATGAAGCGAAAAAAACGGTATTGCCCATACTGCTGGTGCGTGGTTCCGTGGTTTTTCCGAACCAGGTCATTCATTTTGACTTGGAAAGCGAAGAGGCGGAAAGCGTTCTGGAATGGGCAACACGCAATCATTCTCCTGTCGTGGTCGTTTCCATGTTGGATCCCACTATTGAGGAGCCGACACTGGGCGATTTTGCCGAATTCGGTACGATTTGCACTATCCGCCAGTCCTTCCGCCTTCCCGGCGGACCGAGTAAGGTTGTCGTGGAGGGGAATGCACGGGCAAAAATTACGCATATTATCCGCACCGACCCCTATGTGGAGGGGGAAGTGTTGGAATACACCTATTCCCCGGAACGTGTTGATCGGGATGAAAAACTGAAAAATGTAATGCGTTTGACGGCGACGTCGGCGGTGAATTATCTGAAGGAATCGATGCAGGTGCCGGAAGTGTTCCTGTTTCCGCTATTGGATGCGGAGGACCCCGGAATGCTCAGCGACGAGCTGGCCACCCATCTGGATCTTCGGCATGATGAAGAACTGGATCTGCTGCAAGAGCTGGATCTGCAGGAACGTTTGTATAAACTTCGTGCCGACATTTCCCTGCTGACGAAACTTTCCCGTTTGGATAAGGAAATTAACGAAAAAGCGCAGGAACGCTTGCAGCAGTCACAAAAGGAATTTGTTCTGCGCGAACAGATCAATATCCTGCGTGCGGAACTGGGGGAAACTGAAGGGGATCCCGACACGCTGGTGGATGAATATCGCGAAACCTTTGCGGCGCTGCCGCTTTCGGAAGAAGCGCGTTCGGCGGTGGACAAGGAATTGGACCGCTTGGCCTATCTGTCCCCAATGTCACCGGATGTCAATGTCTCGCGCACCTATTTAGACACATTGGCTTCCCTTCCTTGGGGAAGTTATACGGAAGATGTCGAAGACCTTTCCTACAGTCAGCATATCCTGGACCGCGATCACTACGGCTTACGCGAAGTAAAAGAGCGCATTCTGGAGTTTATTGCGGTGCGTCAACTGCGCAAAGACTCCAAAGGCTCCATTCTTTGCTTCGTCGGCCCGCCGGGTGTGGGCAAAACCTCTATTGCACGCGGTATTGCGGCATCCATCGGGCGAAAATTCGTTTCGATGCGCCTGGGCGGTGTCTCCGATGAAGCGGAAATTCGCGGACATCGAAAGACCTATGTTGGTGCTATGCCTGGGCGTATTATTTATCATATGACGAAGGCAAAGAGCATGAATCCGGTATTTTTGCTGGATGAAGTGGATAAGATCGGCAGCGATTTTCGCGGCGATCCGGCCAGTGCATTGTTGGAAGTGCTGGATCCGGAGCAGAATATGGCATTTCAGGATCGCTTTTTGGAAATCCCCTTTGATCTTTCGCAGGTCATGTTCATCACGACGGCAAACACAACGGAAACCATTCCGCGTCCGTTGCTGGATCGTATGGAAGTCATCCGCATCGAAGGCTATACCGACCAGGAAAAAATGGTTATTGCCAAACATCATCTGTTGCCCAAAGCGCGCAAAGAAAGCGGCTTAACGACGAAGCAACTCTCGCTTCCTCCTGCGATTCTGGCGGATGTATTGCATTTTTATACGCGTGAGGCGGGTGTACGCGAATTGGAACGCCAGATCGAAAAGATTTGCCGTCGCGCGGCAAAAAGCATTGTGTCAGGGGAAGAAACGGTGCGCGTCGGAAAAAAGAATCTGCCGGATTTTCTGGGCATGCCGAAATATGCCGATGAGCCGCTGGCAAAGACGCCGCAAATCGGCGTGGTAAACGGATTGGCCTGGACAGAGGTCGGGGGTGAGATTCTCAAAGTAGAGGCGAACCTCATGACGGGGCACGGCGGTGTGCTGACGACGGGCTCCATTGGCGACGTCATGCGTGAATCGGCGCAATTGTCGTTGTCGTTTGTGCGCGCGAATGCGAAACGTTACGGCATTGATCCGGGATTCTACAATTATTACGATACGCACATCCATATGCCGGAGGGCGCTGTGCCGAAAGATGGCCCTTCTGCCGGTATTACCATTTTGACCGCTCTGGTTTCGGCGCTTACCAAGCGTCCGGTACGCAATGATATTGCGATGACCGGAGAAATGACCCTGACCGGCCAGGTTCTTGCCATCGGCGGATTGAAGGAAAAGGTCTTGGCGGCGCGTCGCTACCACATTACGACCATCTTTTTACCGAAAGAAAATCATCGCGATTTGATGGAGATCGAAGAGGAAGTGAAGGAAGGCTTGCACTTCGTGGAGATTTCCCATGTTGATGAAGTCATTCAGGCCGCTCTTCTGGAGCCGGTGGAAAGCAAAAAGCCCATCGTTTTTCAGGCAGAGAAGATGCCCAACCTCGGTTTTCATTTTGCCCCGTCTGCGAACCTTTGATGACGATAACTGCGCCCTGGCACAACACCGAAGCGAATCGTCGAGACAGCGATAAGCTGTGCATAAGGTCGGCGAAGACAGAGACTGTTCAATATGGACAGCGAAGAAAGCAGACTGTGCTTAAAAGATAGCGAGGAAAGCAGGCTGTGCATGACGGACTGCGAAGATAGCAGACTGTGCATAATGGACTGCGAAACGGACAGGAGAAACCATGAAAGTCATCACCTCTGCATTAGAAGCCATGGCGGTTGATCCTGCCCAGTATCCGAAAGAGGAGCTGCCGGAAATCGCCTTTGCCGGACGTTCGAATGTAGGAAAATCAACGTTAATCAACACCTTTTGTCAACGAAAAAAATTAGCCTATACGTCTTCTACGCCGGGAAAAAATCGTACAGTGAATTTCTACGGCGTGGAGGCGGAGTGGGCGGATACACGTCATCGGTTCCGGCTGGTGGACCTTCCGGGCTACGGATATGCGAAAGTCGCACGGCATGCGCAGGACGACTGGGCCAAAAGTATCAACACATATCTTGAGGAGCGAAAAGGGTTATTGGAAGTGATTCTGCTCTGTGATTTGCGTCACGCGCCGACCGCGCAGGACATCCAAATGATGGAATGGATTCGTGCACAAGGGTATCGCGGTCTGGTTATTGCAACCAAGGCGGATAAGCTCCCCACCACCAAGGTGCTTGCACAGCGCAACGCGATGGCGAAGGCATTAGCTGTTTCGAAGGAAGACGTCTATCCGTATGCCGGGAGCGTCGCGACAAAGTCCTTCGGCATTGAAGAGATTCGGGCGTTGTTTTGCACGCTGTTGTCCTAAGATGCCCGAAGAGGAAACATCGTCTTTACCTTCTCTTTATTAGACGCTGCTTTTCTTGTGCTCGCCTTTGCTATACTTAACAGGAGAAAGGGAACGATATGAAAGTATTACTCACCAGCGATTTAAATCCGGATACCGTCAACGGGGTTATCGTTTCCGTGCTCATGCTCAAACAGGAGCTGGAACGTCAGGGCTGTGAGGTAAAATTGCTCACGCTCTCTTCTACGCGGGAGACGTATCGGGAGGGAGAGATTTATTATGTCGGTTCGATTCCCCTGGATGCGATTTATCCCGATTTACGTGCTTCGCTGAATACGCGCAGTGCGCTGGTGGATGAACTGATTGCCTGGAAGCCGGATATCATTCATTCGCAGTGTGAATTTTTCACCTATTCCTTTGTGCAGCGGATTGCTAAGCATTGTCACTGTCCAATTATCCATACTTACCACACACAATACGAGTACTATACAAAATACGTTTTGCCGGGCAATTGGGACGGCTTTCTGGCGCGCGTGATGGCTTTGCGCCTGCGCTCCGCTGACGTCGTCATCGCACCGACGGAAAAAACGAAAAACTATCTGCTGAGCGAAAACATCTGTTCTTCCGTGCGGGTCATCCCGACGGGAATCGATCTGGAAGCATTTTCGCGTGCCGGCACACCGGAAGAAATGGCTGTGCTGCGAAAAAAGCTGGGCGTACCGTCTTCTTGGCGCCTCTACGGCAATGTAGGGCGCGTGGCGCAGGAAAAGAATCTGGATGAAGTGCTCGCCATCCATCAGCGCGTGCGTGAACAGCGCGATGATGTGGGATTGCTTATTGTCGGTGATGGCGCCGGAATGAAACAGCTAAAAAAACAAATTGAGGAACGTGCACTGGGCGAGAGTGTTTTTCTTACCGGCATGGTACCGAAAGAAACGGTGGGGTCCTATTATCAGCTGCTGGATTTCTTCATCTCGGCTTCGGTATCGGAAACGCAGGGACTAACCTATATTGAAGCACTGGCCAATGGCCGCCCGGTCATTGCGCGGCGGGATGACGCGATTGCGCATGTGGTGCAAAGCGATGTCAACGGCTACCAGTATGACACGACGGATGAGTGCGTAAATATTCTTTTGCAGCTTCTCGCAGATGACGCTTTGTATGCCCGTTGGAAACAGGGTGCATGGGAAAGCCGTGATCAATTCAGCAAGAAACATTTCGGTGAGCGCGTGTTTGCGCTCTATCAGGAACAGTTGCGTGTAGCCGAAGAAAACAAAGGCTGATTTCCGAACAGAACGACACAACATCTGATTCTGGCAAAGTGATGTCAAGGCGGATTCCGGGCAGAACGAAACAAACTGATTCCGTGTAGAGCGAAGCCTCGAAGGAGGATTGATGACAGATCCTACGACAACGAATAACGAAGAAAAGCAGGAACAGGAAAACGAAATAGAAAAAGAGAACGAGCACGAGAAGGAACACGAGAAAGAGCGCGAGAAGGAGCCTGAGAAAGAGCACGGGAAAGAGCATGAACACTCTATTTCGTCGTGGCGAAAGGCACATCCGATTGATCCCGTGAAGTCGGCAAAGTTACGTCGTCTGGTGACGATCGCTACGATTATAGGTATCTCTATCTGTATCGTGCTCGGCCTCTATGGATGGCATTTGGGCATTTTCACCAATACGGAGAAGATGCAGGAATTCATCTCCCGTTCGGGGGCATGGGGTGTTTTCTTTTTCTTCCTGTTGCAGATTATCCAATGTATTATTCCCATTATTCCGGGGAATGTGACCTCTCTTTTCGGCATCTACTTTTTTGGACCGCTTCCGGGCTTTCTGCTCAACTATCTGGGAATCTGTACCGGCGAGGTGATTATTTTTCTACTTGCCCGTGCATTCGGCCCGACGTTTGTCCATGCCTTGATGAAGCCGCAGACTTTTGACAAATACAGCAAATGGTTGGATGCCAATGATGAGAAGATTAAAAAGTTCTTCATTTGGACGATGGTGCTCCCCGGTATGCCGGATGATGTGATCTGTATGATTATGGGGCTGACGAAAATGCCGTTTAAGACGTTTTTTCTTCATTTGCTTTGGACCAAAGTGCCGGCACTGCTTGTGTACACGTTCTTCTTGGACTATGCCTTCAAACAGGGCGGTGAGTTCTTCCGCTGGTTGAAAGCGACCTTTATGAGCTAAAAAGATTGGCCTGTTGACGACTCTTGTTTCTTGGACAGAGCCTGACAACCTTTTGAATTTAAGCCGTCAGGGGTGGCCCCCCTGACGGCTTTTCATATTATGTCTTTATCAGGGATGCGGTCCCTGGCGATGTTCTAATTCCGTCGTTTCCCAGGGTTAATCAAGCCCTGACGATGTTCGACATTACGTGTTTATCAGGGTTGTCGACCCTGGCGATGTTCCATTTTCGTCGTTTCCCAGGGGCGATCGGCCCCTGTTAACGTTCGATATTACGCTTTTATCAGGGCTGTCACCCCTGATGTCTTTCCGTATTACATTTTTATCAGGGGCACCGTCCCTGCCGATGTTGCATTTTCATCGTTTCTCAGGGTTGATTGAGCCCTGACGATTCTTCATATTATGTCTTTATCAGGGATGCTGTCCCTGACGATGTTTTATTTCCGCTATTTCTCAGGATTAATCGGTCCCTGATAACGTTCGATATTATGCTTTTATCAGGGACAGCACCCCTGATGACTTTCCATATTATGTCTTTCCCAGGGTCGCCGTCCCTGCCGATGTTTCATTTTCGCAGTTTCTCAGGGTTGATCGAGCCCTGACAACATTCAGCATTACGGTTTTATCAGGATCGCCGCGCCTGATGTTTTTCTGTATTACATTTTTATCAGGGTCGCTGTCCCTGATGATGTTCTATTGCCGTCGTTTCTCAGGGCTGATCGAACCCTGACAACGTTCCGTATTACGTCTTTATCAGGATCGCCGTCCCTCACGACTTTTCATATTATGTCTTTTCCAGGGACGCTGTCCCTGACGATATCCCATTTCCGTCATTTCTCAGGGTTAATCGAGCCCTGACAACGTTCGATATTACGTGTTTATCAGGGTCACCATCCCTGACGATGTCCCGTTTCTGTCGTTTTCCAGGGTTGATCAGACCCTGATAACGTTCGATATTACATTTTTATCAGGGCCGAGGCCTTTATCGCTGCGACGTTTCCTCTAAAGATACAGAGGGACGCGGCCTTAATGGACACGACGCTTCCTCTAACAATACAGGTCCTACAACATATGCGTTGGGAGAGCATAAAAAGCTGTGGGATACGGTGAGACAAAATGGAAACGCGGGCGAGACACGACATATGAGAGAATTAATTGAACGTAGAGAACTCGATGTTTATAGAGAAATATGCCGATAAGGAGGTGGTCAAGCATGATGGAGAAAGATGACATCGCGAAAGCAAGAACAAAGTTAAAACAGCTAAGCGCTTGTTTGCGCATGCTTCAACCGGAGTATTTAGAAGGAAGACTGGAAATTAAAACCAATGCGAAGACGCCAGAATACTTTTGGCACACCAACCGGAACGGCAGAATCAAACGAAGCTATATTCCAAAATCACAGCTGGATTGCGCAAAGGCTCTTGCCCAAATCAGTTATAACGAAAAGGTTGCGCGGCGACTAGAGAGCCTGTCAAGAAAGTTACCTTTATCCATCAGTGAAATCGACCAGGCGGTAAATCAAGTGTACCTTGATTTGCATCCTTTACGAAGAGAGCTCGTCGTGCCTGTGCAAAAAACGGAAGAGCAAAAATTTGAAGCTTGGAAAAAACAAAGCTATGAAGGACTACCGTTTCGGGAGGGAGATACGACGGAAATTGTTACCAATCTTCAGGAGCAAGTTCGTTCAAAATCGGAAAAAATTTTAGCAGACTATTTTCTTTCGCAAGGCATCTTTTACAAATATGAGTGTCCACTATATCTTTCGGACACTATAGTTTACTATCCGGATTTCACCTTTTTTCACCCACGGCGGAATTATGAAATCTATTGGGAGCATTTTGGCCGGATGGACCTTCCCTCGTATGCCATTAACGCCGTAAAGAAAATACGCTTGTATGAGGAAAATGGAATTTTTCTTGGCAAACGGCTCATCATCACTTTTGAAGGGAATCCGCTTGTTTTAGATATGCAACGCGTGCAAGCACTCATTGACCAATTTGAGCTACGACTTTGTGCAAGATAAGAGCGCAGGGCGGCTCTTATTTGATTCCCATGCCAAATTTTTGAGAGGATACGCCGAAAAAGATCCGCTATATCGGATTTTGATCTTGTTGAAGAAGGATAACACGGCCGGCACGTTGTCTACCAGGGCGGAGTAAACAAAGAAGCGGCGTCCGAACTCATCGTTCGGGCGCCGCCTTTCTTTTCAACTATAGTGCTAATTGATGCGCCATCTCTCCCCGTAAAGCAACATCTCTTTCTGTAAAGCAAGATTTCTTTCCGTAAAGCAACATTTCTTTTCAGAGAGAAGCCTTTCTTTCCGTAGAGCAACCCTCTTTTCGCAGAGAAGCCCTCTTTTCAAAGGAACATTTCTCTTTCCGGAGAGCAAATCGCATCTTCACTGTCTATGCGTACGCCTTTTACGTTATCGGCGTTGCCGTTATTCGTTTACCGGTTCAAACTCGTCTTTGCCTACACCACAGACCGGGCAAACCCAATCCTCCGGAAGGTCTTCAAACGCCGTACCCGGTTTGATTCCATTCTCGGGATCGCCGATTTCGGGATCGTAAATGTGTCCACAAGCGGTGCATTCATATTTTTTCATGCTTTTTCCTCCATCTTATTTATTTGATTCATTTCATCGCACTCCCATCAAGTGCTGTCGCACTTGCATAAGCGCTATTCTATGTATACCATATTTCCTTTTCTTCAAACGATCCTTGTCTTATGTCTGTACTTTTAAACACTTTTCGAGTAGTTTCTAGTACTTTCGAGTAACTGAAGCGGTAACATCTCCATGGCCCATTTGTTAGCAAACATTAACAGAGAATCACCGTTCTTGGTAGCATGCGCCTTTCCCGCTTCATCCGTTATGAGTCGCATTTGTTTGGGTATGAAAAGAACGAAATCAAAAGGAAAGAATCCGAAAGAAGCCAAAGAAATAGACCCGAAAGAAACTAAAGAAATATACCTTTTTCCCGGGCAACGAAGCCAAACCGAAAGGAGGATTTCGTGACGTATTTTTATTCGTGCGCCGTACCGAGCGAAATCGCTTCGGTATGCGCGACCGTTCGCGAGCAAATTGCAAATATGCGAGAGCAGTGTGCGTTGGACAGTGAGCAGCTGATGGATCTGCGCCTTATTCTCAGCGAGCTCATGATTAACGGCTGCGAACACGGCAACCACAATGATCACGGTAAGCGTGTGCATTTGCGTCTCATGGTCACCGATACGCTGATTCATATCCGTGTACGTGACGAAGGCAGCGGATTTGAGCTGAATCTGGAAACAAACGAAAAGAATCATCTGGATTGCGGCGGGCGTGGCCTGCGCATCGTTGCGAAACTGGTGGACGAAATGGACGTCAAGCGAAACGAAGTCCATTGCGTTTTGCGTCGCACAAGGCGCCTTTCACCAAAACATTAGCCGCACAAGACGTCTTTCACTGAAATTTTAGCCACAAGGCACTTTTCACTGAAACAGTAGCCAAAAGACGTCTTTCACCGAAACATTAGTAGCACAAGGCGTCTTTCATCGAAATATTAGCTGCACAAGGCGCTTTTCATCAAAACAGTAGCAGATCAAGGCCTTTCACCGAAAGGATAAAAAATCGCGAATAGGACACGCAATCAGGGCATGCCCCTGATTTTTTTATGGTATCCGAGTCCATGTGTTAAAATAATGGCGATTGTGATCAAAGGAGTGTGTAATGCAAGATAGGCAAGCAATACGAAACGTCGCCATTGTGGCGCACGTTGACCATGGTAAAACAACGCTGGTGGATGCGCTTTTGCGCACCAGCGGGATGATACGAAAAAATCAGGACGTGATGGAGCGCGTGATGGATTCCGGCGATTTGGAACGCGAGCGCGGCATCACCATACTTTCCAAAAATACCGCCGTTCATTATAACGGTACAAAGATCAACATTATTGATACACCGGGACATGCCGACTTCGGCGGGGAAGTGGAGCGCGTGCTGAAGATGTGCGACGGCGTCATCTTGGTGGTGGATGCTTTTGAGGGTCCGATGCCACAGACAAAGTTTGTCTTGCGCAAGGCTATCGAGCTTTCTCTTCCGGCCATTCTCTGCATCAACAAGGCCGATCGTCCCGATGCCCGCATTGCCGAAGTACGCGAAGAAATCTATGATCTTTTCCTGTCCATCGATGCGCCGCTGTCCTATCTGGACAGTCCGGTGGTCTTTGCATCCGCGAAAAACGGCTGGGCTGTAGATGAAGCCACGTGGCAGAAGGCACAGGATAATCAGGAGGAAGCAGTGGGCGAAGATATGCGCCCGCTGTTGGAAGGTATCGTAAAGACTATTCCCGCACCGAGCGGAGAGGAGAAGGCGCCTTTCAAGCTGCTCATTTCGACGGCGGACTATAATGATTATGTCGGCCGCATCGGTATCGGCAAAGTGGAACAAGGCGTTGTCCACGTCAATGATGAAGCCGTCATTACCAACTACAATGCGCCGGATAAACAGATGAAAATTCGCGTTACCACGATTTTCGAATTTGACGGACTCAAGCGTGTGCCGGTGACAGAGTCGGGCGTGGGTTCCATCGTTGCCGTTTCCGGCGTGGAGGGCATTGAAGTGGGCGATACGCTTTGTTCTCCGGAGGAAGTAACGCCATTACCCTTCGTCAAAATTTCCGAGCCGACATTGCAGATGACCTTTTCCGTTAACGACTCGCCCTTTGCCGGACGAAGCGGCCAATTTGTCACGTCACGCCATTTGCGTGCGCGTTTGGAAAAAGAACTGCATACCGATGTCAGCTTGCGCATGCATCCGGGCGACTCGACGGATACCTTTTTCGTCAGTGGCCGCGGTGAATTGCATTTGTCCGTACTCATTGAAAAGATGCGCCGCGAGGGCTATGAGTTCATGGTCTCCAAGCCGGAGGTGCTTTATCGTCAGGATGCGGCGGGACACCGTCTTGAGCCGATGGAAGAGGCGACGGTGGATGTGGACCAGGAGTATTCCGGCGCGGTGATTCAGGCGCTTGGTCAGCGGAAAGGCGAACTGCAGGAGATGAAGACCTCCCCGTCCGGTTATACGCGTTTGGTGTTTCGTATTCCGGCGCGCGGGTTGATCGGCTATCGTCAGCAGCTTATGACAGATACGCGCGGCACGGGCGTATTGAACAATGAATTTTCCGGCTATGAGCCATACAAAGGGGAAATTCCGACGCGCGCGGTGGGTTCCCTGATCGTTTATGAAACGGGCACGACGACGACCTATGGTCTGTTTGCGGCACAGCAGCGCGGCATACTCTTTATCGGTGCCGGTGAAGAAGTGTACGAAGGGGAGATCATTGGATCGAATCCCAAAGGTGAAGATCTGGAAGTCAATGTTTGCAAAAAGAAGGCGCTGACCAACATTCGTTCAGCAGCGGCCGATGACGCCTTAAAGTTAGTGACACCGAATCGCCTGAGCCTTGAGCAGATGATGGAATTTATTGAGACGGATGAACGCATTGAAGTGACCCCTGCAGCCTACCGGATGCGTAAAGCGGTACTCAGCGGACAGGCACGCTACAAGGCGGCAAAATATAAGAAATAGACTTCCGCCTGAAAAGAAGGATAGACTTCCGCAAAGAAGGACGGGCTTTGCAAAGAAGGACGGACTTCGTAAAAAAGGACTAACTTCCGCAAAGAAGGACGAGCTTCCGAAAAAGTGTGCGGAGACGTCCGCAAATGTGCCGGAATATATGAGAAGAAGGGGCGGCAATGGATATCGGCATACTCTTCAATCTGATTGTACAAAATTCAACGTGGATCAACATCATCTTGGCTCTGATCATCGTGTACGCGAATCGCCGTCGTCCGGCGCGTTCCACCATGCTTTGGGTCATGATGATTGCGATCTTTCCCATCATCGGTTTTTTTCCCTATTTGCTGATGGGGCGGGATACTCGTCGGCGAAAACTGTTTCATCAGAAAGAAACGCTGGACGTGGACGTTTTGCAACACGCTCTGATTAAGTGGGATGAAGTGACGACCCATCTTCCCATTGAGGAAGAGGGACGTTTTCAGGATTATCTGGAGCTGATCCGCCTTAATGTGCGAATGGGCTTAACCAATTTGTCCGGCGACAATGACGTGGAGGCAATCTTTGACGGCAGAGCGAAATTTTTACGCCTGATTCAAGACATTGACGAAGCCAAAGAGGAGATCAATTTTCAGTATTACATCCTGAAATCCGATAATTTGGGCGCGACCGTGATTGAGGCATTGATGCGGGCTGCTCGACGCGGCGTCAAGGTACGTGTGTTAACCGACGGCATCGGCGGACGTAATTTGTCGAAAGAAATGCGGCGCATGATGCAGGAAGTCGGCATACAGATCGGCATCTTTTATCCCTCGTTCCTACGCTATATCAACTTGCGCATGAACTATCGCAACCATCGAAAGATTGTCACGATTGATGAGCGCATCGGCTACATCGGCGGTTTTAACGTGGGCGATGAATACATCGGTCGCTACAGCCGTTTCGGCTATTGGCGGGACACACATCTGCGCATTGAAGGCTCTGCTGTAGCCGATTTGAAGATACGCTTTTTGCAGGACTGGAGCTTTGTCATGGGCGAGTCCGAATCGGTTCAACTGGAGGTGACCGCGCATCCGAGTGAAAAGGGCGATGCCTTTTGTCAGCTGGTCTTCAGCGGCCCCGATACGCCCTTGGCGAACATTAAGCTGTCCATGCTAAAAATGATTGCATCCGCGGATGATGTGATTTACATTCAAACGCCGTATTTCATTCCGGATCAATCCATTTACGAGGCGCTGGTGTTGGCTCTGCAGCAAGGGGTTCAGGTGAACTTGATGATTCCGAATCGACCGGATCATCCGGTGGTGTTTCCCGCCACGATGTCGTTTGCCGGCGATCTTGTCCGTGCAGGAGCAAACGTCTATCGTTATGAAAAGGGCTTTTTGCACAGCAAGGTGATGCTCATCGACGACTACGTTTCTCTCGTGGGCTCCTGTAACGTGGATGAGCGCTCCTTTTCGCTCAACTTTGAAGCGTCGGAGCTCGTGTACTCGCCTAAAATCAATGCCGCGCTTAAACGGGCCTTTCATGAAGATATGCAGGTAAGCACCTTGCTTACCCGGGAAGTATATGAATCTCGCGGCCCCATGCTGAAGATTAAAGAGCCGATTTGCCGGCTGTTTGCACCCTTACTGTAAGATTATTCGGGAATGGAGGAGAAAATTATGGCTTCACACGAACCGACAAGGTTAGGAAAACTGCTTTCTCTTTTGCTTTTGGTCAGTTTGCTTTTATTCGGCGCCATCCTCATCCTGGTCTTTTTGAACCTGGGGAATGCACAGTGGTCTATTGTGCTGCTCTCGCTTAATTATCCACTCAATGCGGTGATTTGGCTCCTGCTTGCCTTGCACGTTCTGATGATTTTTCTGCGCAAGGATGCCGATGGCAACGATGTACTCATCGGTGTAGCGGAAGCGGTTCTTCTTTGCTGCATGACACCGGAGGTTTTTACCGCTTGGCAGGCGTTTACGAAGGATCCCGGTCTGTTGTTTTCTCTCTTTCGTGAGCCGCTGTATTTCCGTTTCTGGGTATTGGCGCGCATGGTGAGTGTGTTTGTTCTGTTGGTGAAATTTGTCGGCCCGAAATGGTTAAAGAAGGCGCCGAAACCGCCTCTGACCTGGTCAGACGTCCGGGATGCGGCAGACGACGGTGATGAAGCATAAGTCGGAGGAAAAAAGATGAAAAAAGCCATTTCCAGCGCCGTCATCCGGCGATTGCCCAAGTATTTACGCTACCTAACTGCGCTCCATGAGCAGGGGGAAGAGCGCATTTCTTCTCAAAAATTGAGTGAAATTACCGGCTTTACCGCTTCGCAGATTCGCCAGGATCTCAATCACTTCGGTGGCTTCGGTCAACAGGGCTACGGTTACAATGTGGAATCGCTTCGTGAACAGATTGTCCACATCATCGGACTGGATCGCCCCCATCGGGTAGCTATTGCAGGCGCCGGCCATTTAGGCGTTGCGCTTGCCAATTCCGATCTGTTTAAGGAAAATCGCTTCCATTTGGAAGCACTATTTGATATTCGCCCGGAATGCGTTGGAATGCAGATTGCCGGAGCGAAAGTGTACCCGGCGGCCGAGATGGAAACCGTCCTTCGGGAACACGACATTGAAATTTTGACGATTACCACGCCGCGCGATGTGGCGCAGGCGCTTGCGGATCGAGCAGTAGCGGCCGGTGTGCGCGGAATATGGAATTATGCACAAACCGACTTGCATCTGCCGCATGGCGTGGTGCTGGAGAATGTCTATTTGAACGAGAGCCTGTTTACGCTTGTTTACTATATGGGCAATTGGAAGGATTATAAAGGCTTCGAGGAATAACGATGGCGGAGTTGACCGTACAACAACTTCACAAACAGTTCGGCGTGCGTTCGATTCTGGAGGACGTCTCTTTTTTGGTGGAAAAAGGAGAAAAGATCGGCATTGTCGGCGTGAACGGATCCGGCAAAACAACCCTTATGCGCCTTTTGGTTCACGAATTGGAACCCGATCAGGGAAAGATTTACCATCGCGATGATCTGCGCATGGGCTATCTTCGCCAGAACGTGCATATCGAGAGTGACGAGAGCCTGTATGAAGAGTGCAAAAAAGGTTATGCGCGTGCCTTTGCGTTGGAGGAAAAATTGCGCGAGCTTGAACGGGAAATGGGTCAACTGTCAGAACGACCGAAGGAATTGGAAGCGGTGATGGAGCGTCATCGTCTGCTGACGGAACGCTTTGTGGACGAAGGCGGCCTTTCATATGATTCCGAGATTCGTGGCATTCTTAAAGGCATGGGTTTTGCGGAGGATCGTTTTTTCACGCCCGTCAACGTGCTTTCCGGCGGCGAAAAGTCGCGATTGGAACTGGCCACCATGCTTTGCGGTCGACCGGACATTCTTCTTTTGGATGAACCGACGAACCACTTGGACATGGAAGTAACGGCGTATTTAGAGCAGATGCTCAGCGCTTTTCGGGGAACGGTATTGCTTATTTCCCATGACCGTTATTTTTTGAATCAGGTTTGTCAACGCATTTTGCTTGTCGAACACCAAAAAGTCTATTCGTATTCTTGCGGTTATCAGGAGTTTGCCAAACGGCGGGAAAATGAACTGGAGATTCAGCGTCACGCCTACGAAAACCAGCAGGAGGAAATTGCGCGTCAAAAGGAGATCATTGAGCGCCTTGGACACTTGGGCGGATCCAAGCGAAAGCGCGGCATTGCCCAATCGCGTTCGCGGCAGAAGCTATTGGATAAGATGGTGCTGGTTGAAAAACCGGCGGAAGATATTGCCCATATGCGCCTTCGTCTCACGCCGAAATATCCCAGCGGCGAGGATGTTCTGCAGGTGGAAAACCTGTCCAAATCCTTCGGCGATCGTCATCTGTTTTCGGATGTGACGTTTTCCCTCTTTCGTGGGCAACGCGTCGGTCTGATCGGCGAAAACGGGGTAGGGAAGACGACGCTGTTTCGACTTTTGCTTCATCAGGAAGAGCCGGACGAGGGGAGCATCACCTTCGGCTCCTCTGTCAAGATCGCTTTTTTTGATCAGGAACAGCGCACCCTTTCCCCGGAAAAAACGGTTTTGGATGAACTTTGGGATCGCTATCCGCATATGGATCATTATTCCGTGCGGGCGCATCTG
The DNA here is from genome assembly GCA_019753405.1 of Murdochiella sp. Marseille-P8839. Classification (GTDB taxonomy): domain Bacteria; phylum Bacillota; class Clostridia; order Tissierellales; family Peptoniphilaceae; genus Murdochiella. The sequence goes on from JAIKLF010000005.1 coordinate 93,407, forward strand.
GCCAAATTTCAATTTATCGGCGACGACATTTTTCGTTTAGTCGGGGATCTTTCCGGTGGAGAGAAAGCGCGTTTGGCGCTGCTGAAGCTCATGCTTTCTTCCGCGAATGTTCTACTTCTGGATGAGCCGACCAATCATTTGGATATCGAAAGTCGCGAAATTCTGGAACAGGCATTGTTGGATTACGAAGGAACGGTTTTTGTGATCAGCCATGATCGCTATTTTTTGAACCACGTCTGCACGCATATTTTCCGCTTGCAACCGACCGGCATGGAAACCATTCTGGGCAACTACGACGACTATCTGCGTTTTACGGCACAGTCCGCTTCGCGCACAGATACCGCGGAAGAGGCCGGCAATCGGCCAAAAACCAAAACGCAGGAGAAAAAGGAAAAGAAACAGGCGAACCTCGAGAAAAAGCAGCTGCGACAAATGCGTGCGCGCGTGAGTATGATTCAGCGTGATATGGATTCCCTGCGCGATGAACAGCAAGTGTTGCAGACAAAGGCCTGTGAACCGGCGCTTTATGAAGATTACGAAGAAGCACAACGTGTTCACGATGAGCTGAGCGGCATACAGCAAAAGCTGGAGGCATTGGAAGAGGAATGGTTGGAATTGGAAACCACACTCGATGAGGCCAAGGAAGGGGAAGAGTTATGAACATTTATTCCTACCGCGGGGATCACGAACATCTCCCCGAAAACACGATGATCGCGTTTCGTCAGGCTTTGCTTAACGGTGCTGTTGGAATTGCTCTGGATGTTCTGATGACGCGTGATCGGCAACCGATTGTCTTTCGCGATGAGTCGCTGGGCCGGGCGACCGATGCCATCGGCCTTGTGCGCCATCACGATTTGGAGGAAATCCAGGCTGCGGAATTTAACGAGCCGTATACGAAATTCAATCAGCATATCCCTTCCCTTGCTGAATATCTGGAATGGGCGGCTCGTCTTCCCCATAAAACCATCCTGATGATGAACAACGATACCGTTCTCTATTCCAATGTTGAGGAAAACATCATGGACTGCCTTGCGGAGGCAAAGGGACGCGATCGTCTGATTCTGGCTTCTTCGCAACTTTCCAGTCTGCGTCTTCTGCATACGCGCTATCCCGATATCACGTTGGCGTGGATGCCAAACTCTTCCCTTCCCGAGGATTGGGATAAGCTACAGGGACTCGAGATAACGCGCGTTCTGGTTCCTCTGGTTCAGACTACGCGGGAACTGGTGGACACCTGTACAGAACGCGGCATCGAAATTATGGCTCATGGTGTATCGACCGCCGAACAAATTCGGCGACTGAAGGAGCTGGGCGTACAAAACATTTTGGTGACGGACATGGCTACCGCACGCGCAGCGCTCAACGAAACGGCGATGCCCTATTCTGCGGAAGCATTAAAATATGCAACGGAGACGTCGGGAGAAGAAGAGGAGAAAACACCGATGCAGGCGCTGGCGCAGAGGGCGAAGAGTCTCACCTATGGACGTGGAAAACGACCGGGAAAAGGCAGCATCATCGCCATCGTGCTCAGTATGGTTATCTGTGTGGCGGTAGCGACGTTTCTTGCCGGCCTGTTTATGAATCTGTTGAAAGGTTTGTTTCACTAAGTAAAGAAACGGTACAGAGCAACGAAATAAAAAAGCTGTGTCGAACGAAGAAAGGTTCGTACACAGCTTTTTGTTTTCCAGAAATACCCTGGTAAAGCCCCTGAAAAGCTTTGGCAAGGGCGGACTATTTTTTCTGTGCTTTTTTCGCAGTGGCTTTGCGATCCCAGTGGCTGACCGCAAGAGCAGCAGTCGCATCGCCGGTGATATTTAATGTTGTACGTCCCATATCAAAGAGACGGTCAATGCCAGCGATGAGCGCAATGCCCTCTACCGGCAGATTCACGCTGGTCAACACCATCGCCAGCATGATCATGCCGCCGCCGGCGACGCCGGCGGTGCCGATCGAGGCAAGTACCGCGGTCAGGACGATGGATACGAGCTGGGCGACCGTTAGGTGTACACCGTAGCAGGAGGCGATGAAGAGGCTGGTGACACCCATATAGATGGCTGTGCCGTCCATATTGATGGTCGCTCCGAGCGGCAAGACAAACGAAGAAATGCTGGGATCCGCACCCAATTCATTCGCGCAGCGAATGGTTAGTGGTAACGTTGCATTGGAACTAGAGGTCGTAAAGGCCGTGGTCATGGCCGGCGCCATGCCGCGCAAAAAGGTGAGCAGACCCATTTTCGAAAACAGATGGGCGCTTAACCCGTAAACGACCACAATGTGCGTAATGTATGCCAGGTAGGCCACACCCAGGACGATTCCCAGTGACGAAACAATGGAGGCGCCATTGACGGCGACGACATTTGTCATCAGGCAGAACACACCAATGGGGGTCAGGCGAATGACCAGCTCCATCATTTTCATAATGACGGTATAAATATCTTTTACGCTTTCCCCGACGCGCTTTCCCGCATCTCCGGAAAGAAGAATGCCGAGACCGATGAGCAGCGCGGTGAAAATGAGCGGCAACATATCGGCATTCAGCAGCGGTTCCAAAATATTTTTCGGGAACATCGCGACGATAACTTCCATAAAGTTGGCGGTTTTTGCTTCATAGGTCAATCCCGAAGTTTGTAGAACCGGGAAGAACCCCCGGAACAGTGTAGCAAAGGCGATGCCGATGACAACCGCCACAGCGGTCGTTGCCATATAATACACGAAGGTTTTCCATCCGATGGCGCCTACGCGGCGAATGTCGCCAAGCGAGATTGTGCCCTCAATGATGGAAAAAAGAACGACGGGCACAACCATAAATTTCAACAGGTTGATGTAAATGGTTCCTACCGGCTGCAGAAAGGTTGACGTGAATTCGCCCTTTCCCTGTAAGAGAATACCGGCGATAATACCTAACACTAGGGCAATGAGAATTTGCAGGCCTAAATTGAAGCGCGGTTTGTTTTCCATGATGGCTCCTTTCGCGTCCGGGATACGCTTTTTCCTTCCCTTTTAGTATAGCGTTTTGTATGCGGCAAAAAAAGAATAATCCGGTCGAAAAACGCGCCGTTTCTCTTGCGCAAGCGGGGCAAAGCAGCTATAATATCAATTAGTCAAAGATGGTCAAGAAATAAAAAACATACGATCGACCGCGTTTGACCGGAAAGGAGGATGCTTTGCAATTTCAAGATTACTACAAAACGCTGGGCGTAGAAAAACAGGCATCCCAGACAGAAATCAAAAAAGCCTATCGCAAACTGGCGAAAAAATATCATCCCGACTTGCATCCGAACGATGAAAAGGCGCAGGAGAAATTCAAACAGATTAACGAAGCCTATGAGGTATTGGGTGACGCGGAAAAGCGGAAAAAATACGACCAATTCGGCACCAATTATAATTTTCAGGGCGGACAGAACTTTGATCCGTCGGACTTCGGCTTTCAGGGTTTCGATCCCAACGGAGCGACGTATACCTACCACACGACGGGTGGCGGAAGCGGCTTCTCCGACTTTTTCAATTTGATCTTCGGCGGTGCCCAGGACTTTAGCGGCGCAGAAAGCTTTCGCGGCGCGCAGGGATTTAGCGGTGGACCCGGAGCAGGAGTATATGGCGGAAATACCCACAGTTTCAGCGGCTTCGGCGACTTAGGGGATCTGCTTCGCGGTGCGCATGGAGGAACGAATGGCCATACCTCTGCACAAGGCTTTGGCGGTGTAGGTTCCGAAGCGTATCGGTCCAAACATGCCGGGACGGCGCGAAATGCCAACGATCGCTATGAAACCACGATGAGCCTGGCGCTCAAAGAAGCCTATGAGGGAGGCGAGCGAACGATGCGCTTTACCATCGGCTCCAAGTCCTATGACATTACGGTGCGCTGGCCTGCAGGCATTCAGGACGGCAATCGCATTCGGGTGAAGGGCGAAAAGTTCGGTCTGGACGGAAACCTCATGGTAAAAATCCGCTTGCTGACGACAGGCCATCTGGAAGGAATCAATCTGGTTCAGCCGCTTGTACTCAAGCCATGGGAAGCCTATTGCGGAACGAAGAAAACCGTGGAAACGCCGGACGGGCGCATTCAGGTGACTGTACCGCGTGAAATGGCTTCCGGGAAGCGTATTCGGGTTCCCAAGAAGGGCTATCGTAACCGCAAAGGCGAGCGCGGCGATCTGCTGCTGGAAATCCAAATGCAAAATCCGGCAACCTTAAGCGAAGAGCAAAAAGCCTGCTATGAAAAGTGGATGAAGGAAGAAAGAGAGTAAACCATTAGGAGAGCATGGTGCTATCCGGATGGAAAGAAGTGCGAAAAGTGTCCTTACGGTCTTGGCCGGACAACTTTTCGCACGAATGCATTGTATAAAAAACAGAAAGGAGACTTTCTATGAACGAACAATATACCAAAAAAGCATTACAAGCGATTCAAGACGCGCAAAATGCGGCGATTAAAAATGGCAATCCCGAATTGACGGATCTGCATTTGCACGATGCCCTTATTCGGGAATCGGACGGCATGGTGGCGCAGGTGCTCGCACATCTCGGCGTGCAGATTGCTGCCTATCGTACGTCCGTGCGAAGAGCAATGGAAAACTTGCCGCAGCAGCAGGGCGCTTCGCAGGTCTATCCGAATGCGATTTTTCAGCGCATTTTGCTCAAGGCGAAAGATGAAGCCGATAAGATGGGAGACAGCTACGTTTCCACCGAACATCTGTATTTGGCGCTGCTCGATGAGCGAAACATTACTTCGGAATCTATTCTTGTGGATTACCATATCACGCGTGAGGCATTTTCCAAGGCGTTGGAAGCCATTCGCGGATCCCGCAAGGTGACAACGGATAATCCGGAGGATACCGAAAACGTGCTGGAAAAATATGGCACCGATCTGACGGCAAAAGCCAAAGAAGGAAAAGGTGACCCGGTCATCGGTCGGGATGAAGAAATTCGTAATGTGACGCGCATTCTTTCGCGGCGCACCAAAAACAATCCGGTCCTCATCGGGGAACCGGGTGTGGGAAAAACGGCCGTGGTGGAAGGTCTCGCGCAGCGTATCATTAACGGGGATGTGCCGGATGGCTTAAAAGACACCACCATTTTTGCTTTGGATATGGGACAGCTGCTTGCCGGGGCGAAATATCGCGGCGAGTTTGAGGAACGCTTAAAAGCGGTGCTGGAAGAAATCAAGGCCTCCGCCGGCAAGATTATTCTTTTCGTGGATGAGCTGCACCTCATCGTCGGTGCCGGGCGCACCGATGGAGCCATGGATGCCTCGAACCTGATGAAGCCGGCGCTCTCGCGCGGCGAAATTCGCATGATCGGCGCGACGACGCTCAATGAGTATCGCCAGTATATTGAAAAAGACGGTGCTCTTGAACGGCGTTTCCAAAAAGTCATGGTCAGTGAGCCGAGCGTGGAAGACACGGTCTCCATCTTGCGTGGCATCAAATCAAAATATGAACTGCATCATGGGCTGCGCATTTCCGACGGGGCGGTGGTGGCAGCGGCGAAACTGTCCGACCGCTATATCACGGATCGTTTCCTGCCGGATAAGGCGATTGACCTGGTGGACGAAGCGGCCGCTATGGTGCGTACGGCGCTGGATTCCATGCCGGAAGAGCTGGACGAAGCGCGTCGCCGCATTCTGCAGCTGGAGATTGAAAAAGTGGCACTGCAAAAAGAGACGGATGAGGCGTCCAAGAAACGCTTGACAGAGCTCACCGAGGAATTGGCAAACCTCAATGAGTCCTATAACGAAGGCTTCATTCAGTGGCAAAATGCCAAGTCGGCGCTGGAAGGGCAGACCAAAATCAAGGAAGAAATGGATCAAACGCGCCATGCCATCGAAGAGGCAGAGCGCGACTTTGATTATGAAAAAGCGTCGGCACTGCGTTATGGTAAGCTCAGCGAGCTGGAAAAACAGTACGCGGAAAGTGAAAAGGCGCTGGAAAAAGACAGCGAAGCGGTTAAAGAAGAGGTCACGGAAGAGGAAGTGGCGGAAGTCGTGTCCAAGTGGACGCATATCCCCGTCACGAAACTGGTGGAGAGCGAACGACAGAAAATTCTGCGTTTGCCGGAGCTCCTGCATCGCCGTGTAATCGGCCAGGATCAGGCTATTGATGCGATTTCCGAAGCCCTGTTGCGGGCACGCGCCGGCCTTTCCGACGATACGAAACCGCTTGGAAGCTTCATTTTTCTCGGCCCAACCGGTGTCGGCAAGACGGAGCTTGCGAAAGCACTTACTGAGGCGATGTTTGATGATGAACGCAACATGATTCGCATCGATATGTCTGAATATATGGAAAAATATTCTGTATCCCGTCTGATCGGAGCGGCGCCGGGTTATGTCGGCTACGAAGAAGGCGGACAGCTGACCGAAGCGGTACGCCGCAAGCCGTATGCGGTGGTTCTCTTTGATGAAATCGAAAAGGCGCACCCTGATGTGTTCAACATTCTTTTGCAAGTGTTGGACGACGGACGCCTGACTGACAATCAGGGACGGACGGTCAATTTCCGCAACACGATCATCATTATGACGTCAAATCTGGGAGCGGATACGATTCTGAACGGTCTTGACGCCGAGGGTAACCTCACACCGAGCGCCTCGCAGGCAGTAGAAGAAGCGCTTCATCGCGCTTTCCGTCCGGAGTTTTTGAACCGTATTGACGACATCATCACCTTCAAGGGACTGACGAAAGACGAAATTGGGCGCATTATCGCGCTGGATATGGATAAACTGGCGTCACGTCTTGCCGACCGCGACATCACCATTACCGTGGAAGAATCGGCAAAAGACTACATTCTGGCGCAGGCGTATTCGTCGCAGTTCGGCGCGCGTCCGATCGAGCGCTATCTGCAGAAACACCTGCAAACAGCCTTGGGTCGTAAGATTCTGGAAGGTCAGATTGCTGACCACGATCACGTTGTGATTACCGCGGATAACAGCGGGTTGGTGGTGACCGTCAAAACGGATGCCAATGACCTTAAAATGCAAGTCGAACCGCGTCCTGTCGCCGAGAAAGCGTCAGAAGATTTTCATAGCGATGACACCGACGAGGTGGTGGAATAACGTGGGCGCTCGTACAGAGTCAGCCTGCAGCTGGCGGGTCAATAAGAAGTAGCGTTACTTTTACGGCGCAGTTAGATAGAAGTGGAGGGCGGCCCGGCGGGCCGCCTTCTTTTTTGTATGCAGCAGGCGGCCGGTGGCCGGCGAAATTACGGGTTAAAAACGCGAAATGGGGAAATGCCCCGTAAAGTATGCGGTGAAATTACGGGTTAAAAACGAAAAATGGCAAAATGCCCCGTAAAGCGGCTGGTGAAATTACGAGGCAAAAACGCGAAAGTGGCGAAATAACCCGTAAAGTGGTCGGCGAAATTACGGGTTAAAAACGAAAAATAGCGAAATGCCCCGTAAAGTGGCCGGCCGTTCCCCGGATTTCCATTCTCATAGCGATACACCGCATTAGCGGAAGGTGGTAAAATGAACCAAATGCAAGAAAAGAGGTTGTTATGATTACTATCCCTTCCGACTACGTGCCCAAGCTGGATCATTTCGAGTTGCAGCGCGCCATTGATTACGTCAAAAAGACCTTTCAGGCAGAGATTTCGCAGGCATTGAATCTCCAGCGCGTTTCCGCGCCGCTCTTTGTGCTGCGTGCCAGCGGCCTAAACGATAACTTAAGCGGCAAGGAACGTCCGGTTTCGTTTGATATTCCCGATGTGGGCGCTGAAGCGGAGGTTGTGCATTCCCTGGCCAAGTGGAAGCGCATGGCCCTTGGTCGCTACGGATTCGAACCCGGTCAAGGCCTTTATACCGACATGAACGCCATTCGTCGCGATGAAACTCTGGATAATCTCCATTCCATCTATGTCGACCAATGGGATTGGGAACGCATCATTACGCCCGCCGAGCGCACGGAGAAAACCCTGCGCGAAACCGTTCAAGCGATTGTTTCGACCATTTGCAATGTCAATCACCTGGTGCAGGCCCGATTCCCATCGCTGGACACCCAAATCCGCCGCGAAGTGACGTTCTTTACCGCCCAGGAACTCGAGGATCGCTGGCCGTATAAAACGCCGGAGGAGCGGGAAGCCGCGGCTGCGGAGCAATACAAGACGATTTTTATTCAGGGCATCGGCGGCGCGCTGCGTTCAGGCAAGCCCCATGGCGACCGTGCGCCAGACTATGATGACTGGACGCTCAATGGCGATATTATTCTCTGGAATGATGTCCTCGGTTGTGCGTTCGAGCTCTCCTCCATGGGCATTCGTGTGGACGAAGCTGCGCTCACCCGCCAACTCAAAGCCGCCCACGCCGAAGAGCGCGCATCCCTACCGTTCCATCGTGCGTTGCTGCAAGGAGAATATCCGCAGACCATCGGCGGCGGCATCGGACAATCGCGTCTTTGCATGCTATTGCTTGGCGCTGCGCATATCGGAGAAGTGCAGGCCGGCGTCTGGGATGAAGAGACACTCGTGACTTGTGAGAAGGGAGGAATTCATCTGTTGTGAAACATGGGTTCGCCCGGAGAAACCGCCAAAAGGCGATGACCCAAAAAAGATTTCGGTAGAGTGGATCGAAGGCAAAACAGTATTGCAATCGGGAAAAGGAGGAACGATGAAAAAGCGAATGTGGTTGGCAGGTTCTATCGTCCTGCTATTGATTCTTACCGCCTGCGGTGCAAAGGCATCCCCGACGGAACAAGCCAAGGCGACTGTGGAGGGCTTCTATCAAGCGCTTTCCAAAATGGAATTTTCAAAAATGAAGCAGTATTTTCCCAAAGAAGTACGCGAACAGAAAAATGACATACCCATGGCCTCTGCAGAAACACCAACAGATCAGGGTACTATGGAGACAAGTGGCGGAACGGTCAATGTGGCGCAGCAGATGGAAACGATGAAAAAGTTCCTCTCAACGATTAAAGCGACATATGAAAGTGGGGAGATTGCTGAAGGAGCAAAAGAAGGCACACTGACGTATAAAGTGGAGTCGCCGAGCATGATGGACTATATGCAGAAATTGGCGCTTACCGTCGGCCCGGATGGTCAACCGGATTACACGAAGATTGATGAGACTGCGTTCAAAACGGAGACGAATACCGTCGCGATTGACGTAAAAGAAGAAGATGGAAAATGGGTACTCTTCGATCCCCAATCGCTGTTTATGAAGGCGCTGGGCGTGCAGGGTGATCCCATGAAAATGTTGGAAAAGCAGTAAGCTGTTCGCGAGCGTGGCTTTCGACGGTATTTCTGAACAGGAATTCTCTCTATTTTTTCCTGGTCTCATATCCATTGCCGCTCTACATTCCGCCTGTCCGCTCCGCAGCACCAAGTCATGATAAAAAGTTGTTTCCGTGCTACGCTACAATTAATTAGAAAATAATGCTCGAATTGGCAGGAGAAGAAACAATGCACCACAAAGGCACACAAATCATTGAAACGCGACGCTTAATCTTACGACCTTTTACCATGGACGACGCGGAGGCGATGTTTCGCAATTGGCATGCCGACGAAGAAGTCACGAAGTTTTTGACATGGCAAGCAGTGCAATCGGTGGAAGAAACCAAGGCTGTTTTACAGTCTTGGGTGGCGTCCTATGCGGATCCTTCTTTTTACCAATGGGCGATTGAATGGAAAGAACTTCAGGAAGTGATCGGTTCAATCTCTGTAGTCAGAAAGGATGAAAGAACTGACACAGTCCATATTGGCTATGCAATTGGGAAAAAGTGGTGGCACAAAGGAATTACGACAGAGGCCTTTCAAGCGATCATTCCCTTTCTATTTCAGGAAGTGCAAGTGAATCGCATTGAATCCCAACACGATCCGAACAATCCGCATTCCGGGCAAGTGATGGAAAAGTGCGGATTGACCTATGAAGGGACGTTACGGCAAGCGGACAGAAGCAATCAGGGCATCGTAGATGCCGCCATTTATAGCTTATTGAAAGAAGATTGGGAGAAAAGAAAAAAGGCTGCCCCAAAATCTTGCCGAAAATCGGCATTTTGAGGCAGCCCCTTTTTATGAAGCAAATATTGTATTTCAGTTGTTCTTTGCCAACGATCCGATCGGATCCCAGGGTTTGAGTTCGGTGACTTCGCCATCGTAGGCTTTGAGCCACTTCTTATCCACGTATTTGCGATCCACCATGATCTGGTAGGTGAACTCGTTCATCCAGGCATCGCTCATGGAGTAGATGCCCTTATCGCCATTTTCATCGCCCCAGCTGTTTTCGACTTTCCATTTCAGCGGGTTGCCTTTTTTGTCCAGATCGACGCCGACAAGAACCATGGCATGGGTGAGGACGGATTCGCTGTAATCCAGGCGCTCGGCTTTGGTCATGCCCGGAGTGAAGCCCAGGGTATTTTCAAAGTCGTAGGTTTCCAGATCCATGATGCCTTCCTTACGACCCAGTCGCTGCCCTACATCGCAACCGAACCAGACGGGATGACCGTCTTGAATGGAACGAATGGCTGCCTTTTTGAGGTCTTCCATGGGGACGTTGACGTAACGGACCGGATCCGCCTCATAGATCGTGCCCAGATATTGGACGGTGTAGGCTTTGCCGTAGGGCTTGTCTACCGTAGGGGCATTGATGAGGGAAATCTTGTCGTCCATGTTCCAACCGACGTACTGGTTGAAGAATTCCTGCGGCGTAATGCCTTCGATGCGATGGAATTTCTCGTCTTCATCGCGATAGGAGAAGTCAAATTTCGTTGGCACTTCGCCCAAGGCTTTGGTCAGGATGTTATAAATTTCATAGAGCATGTCATCCTTTTCGGCACGAAGCGCTTTCTCTTTTTTGCCTTCCTTGTATTGCTGACGGATGCGGCAAGCATCTTCACGCAGACGCGTGGTCATGATGGTATCGAGCATGCGGGAATTCGAGGAATGGAAGGTTTCCGGCATGACGCTCTTGGGCACCGCACCGTATTTTTTCAAAATTTCCTTGAACATATCCCACTGACCGCCATCCTGCAGCGGCGCTTCCAACAAATGCTTCATCAGGCGGGAATCAATGTCCTCATCCAACGTGTGGAGAATGTTCTCCAAAAAGTAGTTCGCTTTTTCAAGCTTGTCCCAGAAGAACGTATAGTTCTGTGAGAACTCGAACGTCTTCATGTTCAGTTTTTCCATCACCGATACGCGCGCTACGTTCAAAGACGCGAACATCCAGCAGCGACCGCTGCTCTTTTGGTTCGTGATATCGCCGCGTTTGGTCTCATCTGAAAACACGAAATTGTGCTTTCTTAATACATTATTGTTGAAGGAAGCTTTCTCAAAGCCCACCGAAGCAATGGCGTTTTTTACCCCTTGCGATTGCGGATCTTCGGCAAAGCGCTTTGAAAATTTATCCAGTAATTTCCTATCCATTTCTACCTCCTTTATTTAACCTTCGCAAGTTATTCTAGACTAACGAAGAGGAAAGGACAAGACAGTACCTCGCGTTTATGCCATTCCAACTTATCGCTTGGAATGGCTAGCACAGAGTGTTCTTTCAATATGACAACAGTGTTTAAATTATGACAACAGTGTTTAAATTTCGGGATGCCCTGAGAAAAAAATGCGGAGACAATAAGGGAAGGAGTGTTTTTCATTATGAGGGGTGAGGAATGAAACTGTAACATTGCTATAGGAAGGGAAATATGGATTATTTGGAGTTCGTTTTGCGCAAAACATTATTGAAGTATAAGAAAGCATGGAGTGAGCTGGAAAAAAGAGAATCAGCACTTTCTCGTACATCGATAAAGGGGAGGCTGGTCATTTCAAAATCGCACAATCGCTATCAATTTTATTGGATAACTCGCAGCAAGGAGGACGATACGGGCAAACAAGAAGTCGTAAAACGTTACTTGGGAAGCGATGAAAGCGAAACGGTGCGCACATTGGCGCAAAAAAGTTATGATATGGCAGCGCGTCGATTGCTCAGCAAAAGAATCCCACAATTGGAGGCCCTGTTAAGAGACTATCAGCCAGGGGAATTAGATCTTCTTTACGAAATTTTGCATCCCATGCGTAAGCGGTCGGTGCAACCTTTGCTGCCAACGAATCGGCAACGGATGGATCAATGGAAAAGTCAGGTTTTCCAACCGAAATCGACTCGCAATGTGCGTGAAAATCTTTATACCAATAAAAATGAAAAAGTGCGTTCCAAGTCGGAGAAGATCTTAGCGGATCTTTTTACTGCGAGGGGGATTGCGTATAAATATGAATGCCCCTTGTATCTACAAAACGGAATCTGCATCCATCCGGACTTTACGTTTTACCATCCGGAGCGGCAAATTGAAATGTATTGGGAGCATTTCGGCATGATGGATGTTCCGGAGTATGCGAACAATGCGCTTCGCAGAATAGCACTCTACGAATCCGCGAATATTCATCCGGGCGATCGGCTGATCATGACCTTCGAGAGCTCGGAATGCACCTTGGATTTGCGCATTGCCGAAGAGCGCATTCAGCGATATTTATGGAACGACCATCAATAATGAAAGAGGCGGGGCCAATGCTATTGCCGTCTAAAATGAGGTTGACCGAAGAGACCGAATGTAGCCGCTTCGCGTCGGGTTATGACCTTTCGTGTGCTCCCAGGCAAAGGGTGGGGGGTCGCAATTACGGGGCAAAATGGCGAAATGGGGAAATGATCCGTAAGCCCGTAGGGAAAATTACGGACCAAAATCGCGAAATGGCAAAATGACCCGTAAAACTGTCGCCGCAGTTACGGACCAAAATTACGAAGTGGGGAAATGACCCGTAAAGGGGTCGTCGTAATTACGGGTCGAAATCGCAAAGCGTAGAAATGACCCGTAAAACCATCGCCGCAATTACGGATCAAAATGACAGAGTGGAGAAGTGACCCGTAAATGGCTCGCCGCAATTACGGACCAAAATCGAGAAGTGGCGAAATGACCCGTAAAACCATCGCCGCAATTATGGATCAAAATGGCAGAGTGGAGAAGTGACCCGTAAATGGCTCGCCGCAATTACCGGTCAAAACCGAGAGGCGACAAAATGACCCGTAATCTGCCTGCAGGCGCCCATAAGGAGCCGGCCTGCGGCCGGCGATTGGTAAAGAAGGAAGGCGGCCAGCGGGCCGCCGTCCGCCTTATAGCCTCTGTCCAGCGGGCCGCAACCCGTTGTACGGGCGATTCGGATGGTACTTTGCATTTGACAGCCGCGCGCATTCTGTTATAATTCTATGGTAACGCGTTTGCGCGTGGAGAGCTGTCCGAGTGGCCGAAGGAGCATGATTGGAAATCATGTATACGGATTCCCGTATCGAGGGTTCGAATCCCTCGCTCTCCGTTGCACTATATGGGGAGTTAGCGGTGCCCTGTACCTGCAATCCGCTTTAGCAGGGTAGAATTCCCGGCCCCGGGGCAGAAGGTGAATCGCAGGTGTCGGTTGACCGTGCTGACGCCATGGTCTTGCACAATGAAGGCGCATGAACCATGTCAGGTCCGGAAGGAAGCAGCATTAAGTGTTTCTCTTCATGTGTTGCGAGGCAGCCATGGTTGAGCGGAAGACCGGCGTGCCGGATTTGTTGCCTGCCACAAAGCCGGGTGTGCACACTTATCAAGAAGCCGAAAGGCTTCTTTTTTTTGTGCTGATGAATGCCAGGCAACCAAAAAGAAGCCTTTCGGCTTCTTTTTTTGTGTTTGACAATAACAATCTCTCCACATTATGATGACGGTGTGGTGTGCTTGATGATTCTTGCGCATTTTTCCCGGAAGGAGCTTCTTATGCTTTTTGAAGTCAAACATCTCAGTCATTGCTATGCCGATGGAGAGAGCGAAATACTGGTTTTAGATGATGTGAATCTTAGCTTTGACGCCGGTGTTTTTTATACCATCACCGGCGAGTCGGGAAGCGGAAAAACCACGCTCTTATCGCTAATGGGAACATTGGAGACGCTTCAGCAGGGCGAGTTGCTCTTTCAGGGACAGCCCGTTTCCGATCCGTTGACCTTTCGACAGAAGGAACTGGGTTTCGTTTTTCAGTCCTACAATTTGATTTCCTATATGACCGCCAGAGAAAACGTGGAAGTCGCTCTCGATTTAGCCAAAAAAGAGCCGACCGTTGTCGAACAGGTAACGGAGATGTTGCTAAAAAGTCCGCTTGTACATAATGACGATTCCAAAAAAGAGACGGATGATATCTATCGTCTATTGAGCCTGTTCGGCCTGGATCGGCAAAAAGCTAACCGCATTGTGACAAAACTTTCCGGTGGCGAACAGCAACGTGTGGCGATTGCCCGTGCGGTGGCGAAAAAACCTTCCATTTTGCTTTGCGATGAACCAACAGGTAATTTGGATCAAAAAACCTCGCAAATTATGGTGGAGTATTTTACGCTGCTTGCCCATACTCTCGGCATGTGTGTCATTGTGGTTACGCATGACCCGCGTATTGCCGATTGTTCCGATTCTTCCATTGTGTTGGATTCGATCCGGAAAGGGCCGGTAATGCGATGAAGAGCATTCAAGAAAGCGGGATACGTCTACGCCGAAAGCCGAAAGAATCAGTTGTTTTAGGCATTTTACTGATGGGATTTATTGCAATCATGGTTGTTTTCGTGCTGTTTTCCGACATGATGATGAAAATGGGAGAAGAGATTTACCAAGGCATTGAACGTTCTGTGCGCCTTGACAGCGAGATAACGACATTAAGACGCTATCGCTGTACCGATAAGATTTATTCCGATATTCAGGATTTGGGCAAGTACCTTACCGAAGCAAAATCGCGTGAAGGGGTGGAAGGCGTATCGTATCACTACTCGTTGACCCCACAATGGAAAAATGGGGAAAAGTTGGTGTCCGCTGTTCCTGCGGAAAAAACGGAGAAAAGCGGAACGGAAATCGCTCCTGTCGCAGGCCATCCAAATGCTTTCAAAAAGGCGTTGCTCTATGGGCAAACAAAACAAGAACAGGAATCAATTCGTCTCCTTTCCGGCCGTGGTTTTACGGACCAAGAATTGGAGACATCGCATCAAAATACAGTTGTCCCCAAGACCCTTATGATATGGGATGGAAAATCGATGCGGCCCATTCAGATCGGTGATACGCTGGATCTTTATTTTCCGCATCCTTTGGAAAACTTTCCAATGATTGAGGGTGCTACTCCTGAGGGATATCACTTGACGCTTTCGGTGATCGGCACCTATGAGCCGGTAGAAAAAAAGGGTGCTCTTACCGTAGAAGACGCCAAACGAAACCAGCGAATTTATGTTTCGAATGCCCTGTTGAAATCGTGGATAGATCGCTTGTTTGCCGAAGTAAATGCCCTGACTTCACAGTCGACCGGACCGACGAAAGACTATTTATATCTGGAAGGTGGCGTTGGTTATGGAGCCAAGCTCTTATTTCCTACCGTAACCTGCGATTCGCTATCAGCGCTGGAAAGGGAAATTGCCTCCTTGCGGCAATTTGGCTATCACTTAGAAAAATATGATGCACATGGAAATCTTATTCGACAATATACGACAACCAGTACGATTGATGAAGCCAAGCAACTGGATGAGACCTCGAGAATGGCACAGCGCACGATTCTTGGCTTGTTTGCGATCGCGGCAGTGCTCGTCATGGTGTTATTCGTGTTGATTTATCTTCTCTTTTTTCAAACGAGGAAACGCGAGATGCCGCTGCGCCTTGCATTGGGTAGTACCTTTTCGCAGATGCGCCGACTTTTTTTTCTGGAAAAGGCATGGATTGTCTTGCTTAGTGGGGGACCCGGCCTCTTGATCGGCTTTTTTCTCACGAGAAAAATCGCTACCAACTTATGTGCTGAAAGCCTTCGACAACAACAAAATGCTATGATTCTCAGCAACCTCTCACCTACGCAACAAGCTCACATGACGGATGCTGTGCGCGAAACGTTCGACGTGCATCTCTCTGCCTTGATGGTTATTGCCTTATTTATGGGGATCTTTATTCTCCTCTATCTTTTGACAACATGGGCGATGCACCGCACGATGAAGTGCATGGGACGATTGGAGTAAAAAATCGAAGAGCTTTGTCCAAAATGGAAAAGTATTCGAATTTACTGATAAGTATTGACAAAGACGATGTAGATTGTACAATGATGATGTTTCGTAGTAGAAAAATAAGAAGAAAGGTCGATGGATGAAGTCCGTATTTCTCCATAGTAAGCGTAATTTCCGCGCAACGTTGTTTCTCTTCTTGTTGTTGTCGGTATTTGCCTTTCTTTTACAGATTTCTTATGTGATGCGTGATGCAGGGGACGAATTTCATGCCCGGGTACAAGAGAGTTTGGATTCTCGTTTTGTGATCACCACCCCGTTTCTGGATCATGCTCCTTTTTATGATACAGAGGATCAAATTACCTTTGAACTCGACACCATGAATGAATTATTAGCCACGCTTCGAAGGGATGAACGTGTGCGTAACGTATTTTCTGAACCGATTCTTCATGATGGATATTTATGTACGTTTGAAAAAATCCAAAGCGACGCCACCATGCGTGGCGTTGTTCTTTGTGGATCCGGCGATCCTTCGCAATGGAATGAAAAGGGGAGGGTTGTACAAAGAAACCAACAACCACCGGTGACTGGAGAAGGTGAGTGGGCAATTGTCCGACAAACAGAAGACCCGCAGGAGCGAATCCTAGATTGCATTCGCTTAGGGTTGGAGGGGAAAGCCACAACATTCGCTTATCAAAGAAATCCGGAACGATTTCCTTATTTTCCGAGTGTTATGGAAAACGGAAAAGGAATTGTTCCCCTGTTACTTGGTGTGCAAAACGTGGACGTTAGTGATCGCATCCTTGATCGTTTGGATATTGTGGAAGGACGCTCCATCCTACCACAGGATGATCAGGAGCAGAGCGCCGTAGTTCTCGCCCCATGGAATGCCTTTGTTGTCGACGCAGAAGGATATCGTCCGCTTCGAGTGGGTGATCGCATTCCTATCTCCATCAATGCGTTTGGGAAGTTGCTTTATACAGAATATTTTACGGTGATTGGACTGCATAACGGGAACAGAGGATATCCCTATTATATCGGTGAAACAGAATACGCCAGTAGTATCGGTCAGTATTGCTATCTTCCACAAAGTCAGTGGATGCGTTTACGAGAAAAGTTGCGTGAATACTATAAAACGAATTCGTGGAAAAAGCAGTCGCATATTGGAGTCGATGGAGGGGAGCTGGAAAACACAAGGCCCGGTTTTGATCGGGAATCGATGACTTTGCCCGTGATTGAAACAAAACAGTTTTATGACCTTCCCAAAGTGATTGCCGATATCCAACCGATTCTTAATCGCCTAAATGGCATGCATGCAGAAAAAGTGTATCGCTGTATCTCCGAATATGAGACGTATCAGACACTGGCAGGCTCTATTGATTCTATGCGAAGCATCTTTCGTGTGATGACCATTTTGGGCATGGTGTGTACCATTCTCGGCCTGCCTTTAATATTACTGATGCAATTGTGGCAAAGAAGGCGCGAAACGGCGATATTGCAAACGTTGGGAAAAACAAGGCCTGAAACGTTTTTTGCTATTTTTTTCGAGTATTCTTTCATTGCGGATATTGCGTTTCTTGCAGCTTGGCTTCCTACAACATTGCTTTCTCAACGTTGGAAAGAATATTTAGCCAAGTCGGCAAACCCAGTAACGACCACTTTAGGTTCGATGGTTAATATGGAGAAAACGGAAACGCTTATGGAACAGTATCTTGACCATTCGACGGCAGAGAATGTGTTGCTGTTGTTTTTAGTATGGATCGGTCTTTTGGTTTTTGCCTGCATTGTCACCTACTTAGTGCAGAAGCGTAGAACACTCGTTGTCTTAATGAACGAAAAATAAAATGAAATCCTTATCATCGCATTGAAGACAAGCGAACAGGGGTCATGAGCAATAACGGTACTTGTTCGCTTGTCTTCAATGCGAGCCTTCTTTGTGTTGTTCCGGATCATATAAAAGAAAAAGCACCCTTCTTTACCGAAGGGTGCTTAATTATGCGGAACAGTTTTCTATTCGGAACGGTTTTCGTTACTTACATCTCATCCGGCTTGCCGATCGTTTCGCAATAGATGCAACGATAGGTTTTCGTTTCCGGGTCGGTCAGGCGGAAGACGTGATCCAGCTCCTGCTCGATGGACGTAATGCAGCGCGGATTGTGGCAATGCAGAATATTGGTAATGGTTTCGGGCAGCTTCGGATGCTTCTTTTCGACAATTTCCCCGTTGTGAACGATGTTGACTGTGATGTGCGGATCAAAATAGCCGAGAAGGTCAAAGTCAAGATCGATGTGTTCGGCTACTTTTAGAATATCCTTTTGGCCGCGCTTGGAGCTGACGGCGTTCTCGATGAGCGCAATCTGCGAGTTGAGCTTATCGAGACCTAAGTAGTGATAGAGTACCATCCCTTTACCGACGGGAATGTGGTCAATGACAATACCTTCGTGTAAATCGCCTAAAATCATGCTGTTACCCCCAATAATTTCATGATGAGTGCCATACGGATAAAGCGGCCGTTTTTCACCTGACGGAAATACGCAGCGCGCGGATCGCTGTCCACCTTGACGGAGATCTCATTCACACGCGGCAGCGGGTGCAGCACGCGCATCGTCGGCTTCGCCGTCGCCAGACGTTCCGGCGTAAGAATATAGGTATCTTTCAGGCGGATATAATCCGCTTCGTTAAAGAACCGTTCACGCTGGACACGGGTCATATACAGGATGTCCAATTCCGGCATGGCGTCGCTGAGCTTGCGCATTTCTTTGAACGGAATGCCTTGTTTTTCCAAAATTTCCGTGCGCACGTGTTCCGGAATGACCAGCTCTTCCGGCGAAATCAACACGAAGCGGACGTTGGGGTAGCGGCTCATGGCCGCAA
The DNA here is from genome assembly GCA_019753405.1 of Murdochiella sp. Marseille-P8839. GTDB lineage: Bacteria > Bacillota > Clostridia > Tissierellales > Peptoniphilaceae > Murdochiella. Next base: position 112,227 of record JAIKLF010000005.1, read on the forward strand.
TGAGTGAATGGACGGTGCGGCCGAATTTGAGGTCTCCGCAGCAACCCACCACCATGTTGTCCAGATGCCCCATCTCGCGATGAATCGTCAACAGATCAGTTAACGTCTGCGTCGGATGGTTGTGCCCGCCGTCGCCCGCATTGATGACCGGAATATCCACGGCACGAGAAGCGACAAACGGCGCGCCTTCCTTGGGATGACGCATGGCGATGATATCGGCAAAGCATTCTACGGTGCGTGCCGTATCCGCAACACTTTCGCCCTTGGCAACGGAGCTGGATGTGGCCTCAGAGAAACCGATCACATCGCCGCCCAGCGCGAGCATCGCCGACTCGAAACTTAATCGGGTACGGGTTGAGGGTTCATAGAATAGGGAGCCGAGTACGCGGTGTTTGCACACTTCCTGGAAGCGCACGGGATCGGCGATAATTTCCTCTGCCACCGCGATGAGCTGGTCAATCTCTTCGGTGGTGAGATCTTGGATGTCAATCAAATCCTTCATCGGCATTTCACTCCTCCTTCTGGTTTCGGGCGATGCCCGCCATCCACGATTCATCCGCGGGATGATCGCGAAATTGTTTCAACTGGGGAACCTGTTCGGCCGGAAGCCGTCCGGTTTGAACGGCAACATCCAAGATGGTGTCAAAATCGGTCAAACTTTCCATCGCGATCCCTTCCGCGGAAAGAGCCTCGCGACTTTTTTGCATGCCATAGGTAAAGATGCAGACAATGCCCAACACTTCCGCGCCGGCATCCTGCAAAGCGTGAACGACATCGAGTACGCTGCCGCCGGTGGAAATGAGATCTTCAATGACCACGACGCGTTCACCGGCCGTCAACTTTCCTTCAATACGGTTCTCGCGTCCATGGGATTTATTGCCGCCACGGACATAGCCCATGGGCAACCCCAGTAACGCGGCGGCCAGGGCCGCATGAGCGATACCGGCGGTCGCCGTTCCCATGAGCATCTGCGCTTCGGGAAACTGGTGCTTAACGGTATCGGCAAGGGCCTGCTCCACCTGTTCACGCACGGTCGGTGCGGATAAAATCAGGCGGTTATCCGTATAGATGGGACTGTGGATGCCGCTTGCCCAGGTGAAGGGCTGTTCGGGGCGCAGAAAAACGGCACCGATGTCCAGTAAATCGTGAGCGATCGCTTCTCGTTGCTTTCCTTTCATGGTTTCTCCTTCCTTTTTTATCGACTTGCCATGCTTTCGGAGTTCGTCTCGATCGAAAGCACATTTGATCTTTTTTGCTGCAAGTAGCGAAACCGGCGTCTATTCGTTCGCTTTCCCGCCGAAAGCGGCGATCGCCTGATGATAGGCGGCAACGGGATCTTCCGCTTTGGTGATGGAACGGCCGACCACGATGTAGTTGCTGCCAAGACTTTGTGCCATTTCCGGTGTCGTCACGCGCTTCTGGTCGTCTTTACTGCCTTCGGCAAAGCGAATGCCCGGCGTAACCGTCAGAAAAGCGTCTCCAAGCGCTTTATGTACCAGTGGCGATTCCAGCGGCGAACAGACCACGCCGTTGAGTCCGGAGGTCTTGGCTAACGAGGCATATTGCACGATGATGTCGTTGATAGCGCCGGCAATGCCCAGCTCCCGATTCATGGCTTCCTGCGAGGTGGAGGTCAGCTGCGTAACCGCCAGCAAAATCCCATCGGGATAGCCTTCGCGCGCGGCGCGCATCATGGCGCTTCCACCGGCAGCATGCACATTAGTCATATCCACCTGCAAGCGATGCAGCTGGCGCAAGGCACATTCGGCGGTGTGGGGAATATCATGCACTTTCAGATCCAAAAAGACGGGATAGCCCAAATCCTTGATCTCGCGCACAATGTCCGCTCCCTCCGCATAGAAAAGCTCCATGCCGATTTTCACAAACGGCTTTTCGTCGCGAAAGGGACGAAGGAACGCCATCGTTTCTTGGCGATCGGCAAAGTCCAGGGCGATAATGACCGATTTCATGAGACATCCTTTCCGGGGTTCGTGTTTCTGCTGTGACACAGGCTTACTTTTTTGAAGCGTTTTCGGGATGCGCCGCACCGTTTTCGGGATGCGCCGCACCGATGATTTCCGACAGGTTTTCTACACCCAGGCGATCCGGCATGGCTTCGAGCTCGGTCAGCAGGGCATCCCATATGTCGGGATCCGCCAATCCGGCAGCCCCAATCTGCACCGCGCAGGCACCCGCCATCATCATCTCGACGACATCTTCCGCTGTCTGCACGCCGCCACAGCCGATGATCGGCACCGAAACGGCTGCGTACACGTCGTAGACCATGCGCAGCGCAATGGGGAAAATGGCGGGACCGGATAGTCCACCGGTGCCGTTGGCCAGAAGCGGCGCGCGTTTTTTCCAATCAATGCGCATAGCTTTGACGGTGTTGATGAGGGTAAGGCCGTCCGCGCCGCCTTCCACAGCGGCACGCGCCATGGCGACAATATCCGTCACATTGGGCGTCAACTTGACGAAGAGCGGCTTATGAAGGACGGCTTTAACCGCTGCGGTCACCGCTTTCGCTGTTTCGGGATGTACGCCGAATTCCATGCCGCCGCTATGCACGTTGGGGCAGCTGATGTTGAGCTCAATCGCGGCAATCTGTTTCTGCGCGTCCATCTTTTTGGCTACATCGACGTAGTCGTCCACCGAAAAGCCGGCAACGTTGGCGATCATGCCTTTGTGCGAAACAGCCGCCAGTTTCGGAAGTTCTTCGGCAATCACTCGGTCCACGCCGGGATTTTGCAATCCCACGGCATTGAGCATTCCCGAGGAACTTTCCGCAATACGGGGAAGGGGGTTGCCGAATCGAGCTTCTCGCGTGGTTCCTTTCAGGGCAATGGTGCCGAAAAAGTCCGGATCCAACACATCGGCACGTTCATAGCCGAAACCGTAACAGCCACTTGCCGGAATCAGCGGATTATCCAGCGTCAACCCCGCAAAGGAGACGGCAAGGCGCGGTGTTTTCCGCGCTACAATGCGTTCGTTCATGCCCATGGCAACTCCTCCTTTCGGAATACCGGCCCTTCTTTGCAGACACGGCGTGGACCGTTGGTCGTTTCCACCGTACAGCCCATACATACGCCGACCGCACAGCCCATGCGCTCTTCAAGACTGAACGCACCGTCCATTCCCTTTTCCTGCATGGCGGAAAACAGAGCGCGAAACATCGGCATCGGGCCGCAGGAATAGATATAGAGCCCTTCTGGACGATGCGTTTTGCAAAGCGCCTCCACGCCCGGAAGAACGGTTCCCTTCGTTCCGGCGCTGCCGTCCATGGTGAAAAGTTCTACTCGGCACCCCAGGGCACGAAAGTCGTCCGCGAGGAAAATTTCGTCTTTGGTATTGAAGCCCAAGAGCACCACGGGCGTCTTTTTCTGCGCAACCAAGGCCTTGGCGAGCCCGAAGAGGGGCGGAACGCCCACGCCGCCGCCGATCAATACCGGCGTCTTGCCTTCACTGTCGGAAAGCGTAAAGCCGTTGCCCAGACCGACGAGCGCATCCAGCGTTTCCTCGGTGCTCGTGGACAACGCGGCGGTACCTTTGCCGACGACTTTATAAAAGAGGCGAAGTCCTTCGGCATCCCAGTCGCTGACGGACATCGGGCGACGAAGGAAGAAGCCGGGCAGACGAAGCGCCAGAAATTGTCCGGGCGTGTGCATGGCGCGGGTGTCTCCGGCCAGGCGAAGCTCATACGTGTCTTTTGCGACGAGACGGTGCGAAATAATGCGAAATTCAGTCAAGACGACGCTCCTTCCAGCTCGGATCTTCATAAGCAAGCTCTCCTCCCACCAGCGTGGCCTGACAGATACCGCGTACCGTCCAGCCGGCAAACGGCGTGGCCCGTCCTTTGGAAAGGAAGGTTTTCGGGTTGATGGTTGTAGCGGCGTTAAGATCCCAAATACAGAGATCCGCGGGAGCACCCGGTTCGATACCGGTTGCGATGCCAATACTTTCCTTCGCTTCTTTAACAGAGGAAAGCGAGAAGGCTGCTGCCGGATCCAAACTCATCGCATGAAGCAGGCGTTCTAAAGAGAGTTTTCCCGTCAGCACTAAGCGTGTGTAGAGAACCGGAAAGGCAGTTTCCAGCCCGACGATGCCGTTTGCGCTATGCGCGAGACCGCGTGCTTTTTCTTCTGCAGAATGGGGGGCATGGTCGGTGGCGACGGCCAAAAGCGTTTCGTCCGACAGCGCCTCGATCAGCGCCTCACGATCCGCACCGGAGCGAATGGGCGGATTCATGCGAAAGCGCCCGTCGTCCTCGAGATCTTCATCGGTCATGGTGAGATAATGCGGCCCCGTTTCGCCGGTAACGGCAAGGCCACGCTTTTTGGCGTCACGCACGAGCGCAACGGATTCTTTCGTAGAAATATGGCAGACGTGGTAGCGTGCGCCGGTTTCTTCGGCCAAGGCAATATCCCGTTCCACCTGTTTCCATTCACTTTCCGACGGATTGCCGGGAAGGTTGTGCCGCTTGGCGTATGTACCGTCGTGAATGACGCCGCCGCGCACGAGCGGAAGATCCTCGGCATGGGCAACAATAGGCTTTCCCAACGCTTTTGCAGCCAGCATGGCTTCCCGCATGCGCGCACCGTCCGCCACGCCGACCCCGTCGTCCGTAAAGCCGACCACATAGGGAGCGAGCGCTTCAAAATCCGCGAGCGTTTCGCCCTTTTCTCCACACGTAATGGCTCCGTAGGGAAGCACATGCACGACGGCATGCTGCCGAATCATTTCGCGCTGCACCTCCAGGTTTTCCCGCGAGTCGGGAACGGGACGCAGATTGGGCATGGTACAGCATACGGTGTATCCGCCGTGCGCCGCTGCCTTACTGCCCGTCTCGATGGTTTCCTTATACGAAAAACCCGGTTCGCGGAAATGCACGTGCAAATCAACGAAACCGGGAAACAAGTGAAGGGAAGAACAATCCATCACGTATTCATGATTTTCTTGGGAAAGACGGGAACGGGAAGGAGAAAGCGCTTCGGAGGAAATAGACGAAGGATCGAGACGAACAATACGTCCGTTTTCGATGGTGACATCCATTCTTTGTAAATGATCCTGATAAAAGACAGTTCCATTCACGAGCTTCAGCTTGTTCATGGCCACTCCTTTCGCTTCTGCCGCAGCCTAGCGGCTTATCCGTGCTATATTACTCTAACCGTGGAAGGCGCGTCAAGAGGAGAATGCGCAATTTCGAAATGGAAGCAAGAAAAAAAGACCGATCTCGGGTAGAATAAAAATAGCATGAAGACCTTGTTACAAGACAAGGCGTGCAGGTGCGTTGATGGAAACGCACAAGAAAGGATTTCACATGGCAATTAACGGGGTAATGGTACAGTCGTTTGACTGGGAATATCCGGCGGACGGATCGTTCTATCGTCGGTTGGCGGAAATGGCGGAAGCGATGGAAAACATGGGCGTCACAGCCGTATGGATGCCACCTGCCCATAAAGGCACGAGTGATCAGGACGTCGGCTACGGCAGTTACGACTACTGGGACTTGGGTGAGTTTGACCAAAAAGGCACCATGCGAACGAAATACGGCACACGCGAAGAGCTGGAAGCCTGTATCAAAGCATTGCATGATCACCATATCGCCGTCTATGCCGATATGGTCTTTAACCACAAGGGCGGTGCGGATGAGACGGAAGTTTTTCGCGCGGTCATGGTCGATCAAAACGATCGTACAAAGGATGTCGGCGAGGCGCATGACATCGAGGCGTGGACGAAATTCACATTTCCCGGTCGCAAGGGAAAATATTCAACCTTTCAGTGGCATTTTTACCATTTTACGGGCGTCGATTATGACCAGCGCACAGATACGACCGCTATTTTCCGCATTTTGGGGGACGGCAAGTATTGGTCGGACGATACCGATTCGGAGAAGGGTAACTTCGATTATCTGATGAATGCCGACATTGACGTTGCGCATCCCGATGTGCAGAAGGAGCTGATGGATGTTGCCTATTTCATGATTGATGCCATCGGCTATGACGGCTTCCGCTATGATGCCTTGAAGCACATTGATACGGGATTTATTGATCGCCTCTCGGCCTTTATTCTCGACTATAACCCCGATTTTTTCTTTGTCGGCGAATATTGGAAAAACAGTGAGAGCAAGATGAACCACTATCTGGAGGAGACGGATTATAACGTCCACCTGTTCGACGTGCCGTTGCATTTCCATTTTGTCGAGGCTTCGCGCAATGAAGACTATGATATACGCCAAATCTTTGATGACACCTTGGTGGCGACAAATCCTGTGCAAGCCGTGACGTTTGTGGATAATCACGATTCGCAACCCGGACAGGCGCTGGAAAGCTGGGTGGATCCGTGGTTTAAGGAAATTGCCTACGCACTCATTCTGCTGCGCCGTGACGGTTATCCCTGTGTATTTGCCGGTGATTATTACGGCATTCCCTCGGCGGAGTATCCGGGCGTAAAAGATGCCCTGCTTTCGCTGATGAACGTGCGAAAGGATTTCGCGTATGGCGAGCAGGACGATTACTGGGTGACGCCGACGAAAATCGGCTGGGTGCGCCGGGGAAATGAAGGACATCCCTATCCGCTGGCCGTTCTGATTTCCACGGGAGATATGGATGAAGAACGGATGTTTGTGGGCGAACAGGAAGCAGGCCAAGTCTACTGCGACCGTAGTGGGAAAAATGCCGACATCACCATTGACGACGAGGGCTTCGGTCTGTTTACGGTGGCCCCCGGCTCGGTGACGTATTGGACGCGGCGCGACCTTCCGGAAAACTGAGGTGGGCTATGAGCTATTATGCGGTTCGCGTCGGCAAAAAACCAGGAATCTATTCCACCTGGGCATCCTGTCGTGAGCAGGTGCATGGCTATGCCGGCGCACAATTTAAGAAATTTATGACCGAAGAAGAGGCGAAAGCATATATGCAAGACACTGCGGCGGCAAGCGAAAATACGCTGCCGGAGAAGATTCCGGAAGGGGAATGCCATGCCTATGTGGATGGCTCCTTTAACAATAAGACGAAAACCTTCGGCTACGGCGTGGTCTTCTTTTCCGCGCGAGGAAAAGAAACCTTCTTCGGCTCAGGAAAAGATGAACATGCTCGCCATCGCAACATTGCCGGTGAGCTTCGCGGCGCGGAGAAGGCGATGGATCTTGCCCTCGCTCAACACGCAAAAACGTTGACCATCTACCACGACTATGCCGGTATTTGCCACTGGGCATTAGGCGAATGGAAAACCAACGTTCCCTTGACGTGCGCATATGCCGAAAAGGCAAAAACGGTGCGTGAACAGCTCACTCTTCGTTTTGTGAAAATCAAGGCGCACGCCGGAAACGTCTATAACGAAGAGGCGGACGATTTGGCAAAAAAAGGGGCAGGGTTGGTAAAAAAAGAAGCGACATGATCTAAAAATCATGTCGCTTGTCGTTTTTAACAATCAGAAAAATTATTGTTTCTCAAAAGGTCTGTTATTCCAGCGTAGATGTGCAATGCGGACAACGCGTTGCATCGATGGCCACTTCGGATTTGCAATAGGGGCAAGTTTTTGTGGTCGGCGCCTCTTCCTTCGGTGGAACCATGGTATTGAACGCTTTGATCAGCAGGAACATCACAAAGGCAATAACGAGGAAGGAAAATACGGCATTAAAAAAGTTTCCGACGGAGAAAACAATCGGGCCGGCGTGTATCGTCCATTCTTTGAAATTGACCCCATTTAGAAAAACATTGAGAATTGGTGTAATCAGATCCGCTACCAGGGAATCGATAATTGCTTTGAATGCGGCACCCATTACCACGCCGACTGCCATGTCCAGCACATTTCCACGTGCAATAAAGGCTTTAAATTCTTTGATCATTTTCATCTCCTTATATTACGGTGCGCCATTTTTATTACGGTGCGCCATTTTGCGCCGCTTTTTGGCGCTACCATCTTCCCTATCGGCTTTTCATAAACAGCCGATACAATTACGCCTTGTCTCCGGCGCTTTCGCTCCTCGCCTGTATACCCAAAGGACATCCACGTCTATAATTTTCTTTCTTTTTGCCCACGCTGGGCAATGGTATTGTCCAAAGGGATTGTCTATAATAGAAAAAAAGGCCGGATGACCATCCGGCGAAGTCTTGTTTGGAGGTAAACATGAACTTTTTAGCAATTATTGCCATTATTGTCGGTGCGGCATCGATCGCGCTGGCCATGATGAAGCTGCAAATCATTCAGCGGCTTCCTGCCGGAACAAAGGAGATGACGCATATCGCAAGCCTTAATCGCGCCGGTGCTTTCGCGTTTTTGCGTCGAGAGTACACGGTGATCGCAGCCTTAATGGTGGTGGTTTTTCTGGCGATCGGTTTCGGTTTAAGCTCTTGGTCTACGGCCATTTGCTTCCTGATCGGTGCCATTTTCTCGATGCTTGCCGGCTTCATTGGAATGAATGCGGCAACGTTAGCGAACGTGCGCACGACGAACGCGGCGGCAACGAAGGGCATCAACGAGGCGTTGCAGGTTGCGTTTTTTAGCGGTTCTGTTATGGGGTTGGTGGTTGTCGGTCTCGGCGCCATCGGCGTCAGCCTTTTCTATCTCATTTTCCATGATGCCAGCATAGTCATGGGCTTCAGCCTTGGCGCCTCCTTTGTGGCACTGTTCGCTCGTGTAGGCGGCGGCATATACACGAAGGCGGCGGATGTTGGCGCCGACCTGGTTGGCAAAGTCGAGGCGGGCATTCCGGAAGATGATCCGCGCAACCCCGCGGTTATTGCGGATAACGTCGGCGACAACGTTGGCGACGTCGCCGGTATGGGCGCGGACCTGTTTGAATCCTATGTTGGTGCGATCTTGTCGGCACTTACCCTCGGTACGCTGGCTTTCCAGGAAAAAGGCGTGCAATATGCCCTGACCTTAGTGTTCTGCGGTTTGATTGCCGCCATCGTGGGCATTCAATCGGTTCACGGTTCGGATAATCCGCAGCGTTCGCTGAATCTCGGCACTTTGTACTCGTCCGCTATTCTGTTGGTTACCTCTTTGCTGTTCAGCTTCATCGTATTCGGTGAAGCGCGTCCGTTCATTCCGGTTCTTTGCGGCATCGCCGTCGGTTTGGGCATTTCCAAAATTACTGAGGTTTACACATCGGAAGCCTTTCCGTTCGTGAAAAAGATTGCCAAAGAATCCACCACCGGATCCGCAACAAATATCATTGCCGGTCTTTCGGTGGGAATGAACTCTACCGCAATTCCCATTCTTCTCATTGCGCTCGGTATTATCGTTTCCTTCATGGGCATGAACAGCATGGGACCGAACGCCGGTCTTTATGCGATTTCCTTAGCCGCTCTGGGTATGTTGGCCACTTGCGCTATGACGATTGCGGTTGATGCCTACGGTCCGGTAGCGGATAATGCCGGCGGCATTGCGGAAATGACGGCTTTACCGGAAAACGTCCGTGCCATTACAGATAAACTTGATTCCGTAGGAAATACCACCGCTGCCATCGGAAAGGGCTTTGCCATCGGATCTGCAGCGTTAACTGCACTTTCTCTATTTGCTTCTTATACGCAACATGCACAACTTTCGACCTTGGATGTTACGCAGCCGCAAGTGATTGCCGGTGCGTTTATCGGCGGCATGCTTCCGTTTCTGTTCAGCGCACTGACGATGAATGCCGTCGGCGATGCGGCCAATGCGATGGTCGAAGAAGTGCGCGAACAGTTCCATAAGAACCCGGGCATTATGCAGGGGACAGCCAATCCGGATTACAGTCGTTGCATTGATATTTCGACGCAGGCTTCCTTGCGAAAAATGATTCTTCCGGGCTTGTTAGCGGTTGCCGCTCCCCTTTTGGTGGGCATGCTCATTGGTGTCGAAGCGCTCGGTGGCCTTCTGGTCGGCGCGCTGATCACCGGTGTGTTGCTGGCCATCATGATGGCCAATGCCGGCGGTGCCTGGGATAATGCTAAAAAATACATCGAAACGGGTGTTTATGGCGGAAAGGGCAGCGACGCCCATAAAGCAGCCGTCACCGGCGATACGGTCGGCGATCCGTTCAAAGATACGTCAGGCCCGTCCATCAACATTCTGATCAAGCTGATGACGACGGTATCGCTGATTTTCCTGCCGCTGTTCTTGTAAGATTTCGCAAAATGGCGTAAAGAATGGCGTAGAAATGGCGTAAAAATGGTGTAAAACGCCGAAGGGAACGCTCGGAACCCTTGAGAATAAAGGAGTTGTAAGAAAATATGAAACTAGGCATCGTCGGTTTGCCGAACGTCGGGAAATCCTCGCTTTTTAATGCGATAACCCATGCCGGTGTACCGGCGGAAAACTACCCTTTTAATACGATAGAGCCCAATATTGGCCTGGTGGAGGTGCCGGATGAGCGCCTTCATGTTCTGGCGGAGCGTTTTTCATCGAAGAAAGTCATTCCGGCGGTCATTGAATTTTACGATATCGCCGGCTTGGTACGTGGAGCGAGCAAAGGAGAAGGCCTCGGAAATAAATTTCTGGGAGATATCCGTACGTGCGAAGCCATCGTCGAGGTGTTGCGCTGCTTCGAAGACGAGAATGTGACGCATGTAGACGGCTCCGTAGATCCTTTGCGCGACATTGAAACCATCAACCTGGAACTTATCCTGTCGGATTTGGAACAGATCGATCGCATTCTGGTCAAAAAAGAGAAGCAGGCAAAAGCGGATAAAGAAGTGCGTCCCGAGGTAGATCTTTTGCAGCGCATTAAGGCGGTGTTGGAAGAAGGTCGATCGGCGCGTGTTCTGGAGCTGAATGACGAAGAAAAGAAGCTGCTCAGCTCCTATCAGCTGTTGTCGGTGAAGCCAGTGATCTATGTGGCCAATGTCGCGGAAGAAGACTGCGCGGATGATGGTGCAACAAACGAGAACGTGCAAAAGATCCGTGATTTTGCCCAAACGGAACAGGCTCGCGTGGTCGTGATTTCCGCCAAAACCGAGGCGGAAATCGCCCAATTGGAGGAAGAAGAGCGCGCTGAATTTCTGGCCATGATGGGACTCAGCCAGTCGGGACTGGATCGGCTCATCGTCGCATCGTATGATCTTTTGGGTTTGATGTCCTTTCTCACCACAGGAGAGGATGAAACACGCGCTTGGACCATTGCCAAGGGAACCAGCGCTTGGGAAGCAGCCGGAAAAATTCATTCGGATATTCAGCGTGGGTTCATTCGCGCTGAGATTTTCTCCTATACGGATTTTATGGAAGCAGGCTCGATGGCGGCAATTCGCGAATCGGGGAAATTGCGCTTGGAAGGAAAAGACTACATCATGCGCGATGGAGACATTGTGCATTTCCGCTTTAATGTATAACGTTGATTAGACGGCGAAATGTCGGCCGTGGACTTTGCCGATACGGCAGAAAGGAGCATTATGACGATCACAGAACGCTTGGATGCCTTGCGCAAGCAAATGGCACAACGAGACTTGGAAGCGTACATCGTTCCTACAGCAGACCCGCACCAATCGGAATACGTGCCGGATTATTATAAAACGCGCGTTTTTATGAGCGGATTCACAGGCTCCGCCGGCACACTGGTGGTGACCAGAAACGAAGCCGGTCTTTGGACCGACAGTCGTTATTTTCTGCAGGCTGAGCAGCAGCTGAAGGGATCGGGAATCACTCTCTATCGCATGGGCATCGATCAGAAGATGGAAGATTTCCTGCGAGAAAAAGTCTCCCCGTTTGGAAAAATCGGCTTTGACGGAATGTGCTTCTCGGTTTCACGCTACCGCAAGCTGGCGGAAGCCATGGGTAAACGCGTCCTGGTTATTGATGTTGACTATATTGCCGACATCTGGACCGATCGTCCGGAACTGCCTTCAAGACAGGCGTTTTTCTTGGACAAGACGTATTCCGGCGCCATGATCGAGGAGAAATTGCGCATTCTGCGCTTTATGTTACGCGATCGCGATTGCGATTATACCTTTATCAGCGGCCTGGATGATATCGCGTATCTTTACAATATTCGCGGGTATGACGTGGAAGACACCCCGGTGGTATTGAGCTACGCTCTCGTTTCGGAAGACGAGGCCAAGCTCTTTGTGAATATGGAAAAGATAACCCCGGAAATTCAGACGAACTTGGCGGAAGCTGGCGTTGAGATCTTAGATTATGATTCGATTGGATCCGCTTTGGCGGAAATTGCCGGCCAGAAGATTGTTTATCTCGATCCCGACTATACGAGCATCACGCTTTTCCGTTGCCTGCGTGAAAACGTGAAGATTCAGCAGGGAACAAACCTCACCTCGCTGATGAAGGCCATCAAAAACGAAACCGAAATTTCCAACATGAAAGAGGCATACATCAAAGATGGTGTCGCGTTGGTCAAGTTCTTCAACTGGGTGGAAACCGGTGCGCCGTCCCGTTCGGTTAATGAGCGTGCGGCGGTACGCAAATTGCATGAGTTGCGTGCGGAGCAGGAGCATTTCCTGATGGACAGCTTCGGTGCGATCATTGGCTACGGACCCAATGCGGCGATTGTTCATTATGATCCGATGCTGAGCAAAACCACCGCCACCATCGAACCCAAGGGGATGCTGTTGGTGGACAGCGGCGGTCATTATCTGGAAGGCACGACGGACATTACCCGGACCGTAGCTATGGGGAAGGTGACCGACGAGGAACGTGAAGATTACACGTTGGTGTTGAAGGCACATATTGCCGGCATGACGGCCGTTTTCCCGAAGGGAACGCCGGGCATCTACGTTTCTTCTCTTGCCATGTCTCCGCTGTATCAGGCGAAAAAGACCTATTTCCACGGCACAGGCCACGGTGTGGGCCACATTTTGGCCGTCCATGAAGGTCCGCAGTCGTTTACGAATGTTCCGAGAGGGGGCGGCATCGTCGAGTTGGCTCCGGGCATGGTCACCTCGATGGAACCTGGCCTCTATATTGCCGGCAAACACGGCATCCGCATCGAATCCATCACGCTCTGTGTGGAGAAGGAAACGAACGAGTTCGGCACCTGGTATGCCCTGGAGGCTTTGACCTGGGTGCCCATCGACACGAGACCGGTTAACGTGGACATGCTTACGGATGACGAGCTGCAATGGCTTAACGAGTACAACGCCACATGCTACGAAAAACTCTCTCCGCATCTGGAAGAGGAAGACCTCCACTACCTGTCTGCACGATGCAAACCGCTTGAACGCGAGACGAGGGAATGAAGGATTTTTCCGAGGAACTGAAACGCGTGCCGGAATCGCCGGGTGTATATCTGATGCGCGATGCCCACAATGTCATTATTTATGTGGGAAAGGCCATTTCGCTGCGCCGGCGTGTGCGCTCCTATTTCACGCCCTCCTCCCATGGCAAGAGCCCAAAAGTGCTTGCCATGGTGGAGCACGTGGATCATTTTGAATACATCGTTGTGGACAACGAGGTAGAAGCGCTGGTATTGGAATCCAATTTCATCAAACAGCACCGGCCGCATTACAACATTCTGCTTCGCGACGACAAGCAATATCCCTATATCTGTATTCCGCAGGAACGCTATCCGCGCCTTCTTAAAGTGCGGCAGGTAAAATCGGACGGCGCCAAATACTTCGGCCCGTTTCCGAATGCCTATGCCGTCAATGACACCATCCGCCTTTTTCAGCGCCTTTTCGGTCTGCGCACTTGCCGTCTTGATTTTGACCGCGGCGCGCGCCTGAAAAGGCCTTGTCTCAATTATGACTTAGGGCAGTGTCCGGCACCTTGTGTGGGCTTGGCGAACGAAGAAGACTACCTCGAACAAGTGCATCAGGTGGAAGAAGTGCTCAAGGGAAACGACCGGACGATTCGCACACAGTGGACACAGGAGATGGTTGCGGCATCCGAGGCACTTGACTATGAACGGGCGGCGCGCTTTCGAGATGCACTTTACAATCTCGACGCTCTGCAGGAAAAACAGAAGGTGACGTTGGCGCGAGGGAAAGATGCGGACGTCATCGCCATGGCCCGCAGCGGTGCGCAGGTGATTATGCAGGTCTTTTTCGTTCGCGGCGGAAAGGTCGTGGATCGACGCACCTTTCGGATTCAGGAAGAATACCAGGAAGAAGAAAAAGCGATCCTGGCTTCCTTTCTAAAACAGTTTTATCTGGACGCGACATACATTCCGGGCGAACTCTTTTTGGCGGTGATGCCGGAGGAGGAAACGGCCATTGCCGCGTTCCTGAGCGAGCGAAAAGGACGCACAGTGCAATTGCGGGTGCCGAAACGAGGCGATAAGCTGGCTCTTCTGCGCACGGCGCAGGCCAATGCCGAGGAGCAACTAACGAAAGCGCTTGCGCGCGAGGAGCGAAAAGAGCGTAACAAGGATGCAGGGATTCGCGCATTAGAAACCATTGTTGGCCGCGAACTTTCCCGTGTCGAGGCGTATGACATATCCAATGTTTCCGGGGTACAGAACGTCGGAGCGATGGTGGTCTTTCATCGGGAACGCAAAGAACCGAAGGAATACCGCAAGTTCAAAATTCAAAGCGTGGAAGGCAGTGATGATTATGCCTCACAGCGCGAGATGCTTTCCCGGCGATTTGCTCACGGCTTGCGTGACCGAGCCGAAGGAAAAACCAATACCGGATTCGGCGTTTTGCCATCGGTCATCCTGATGGATGGAGGAAAAGGACATGTGCACGTGGCGGAGGATGTGCTTCGCGCACAAAATCTGGATATTCCCGTGGTGGGCATGATCAAAGACGATCGCCATGTGACCCGTGCTCTGTTTTATAAGGAACGAGAGTGGGAACTCGATACGCGTTCACCGCTGTATCATTTTCTTTATGTTGTACAGGAAGAAGTGCATCGGTTTGCGATTACGTACCACCGCAGATTGCGCACGAGCGCTATGACACGATCGGTACTGGACGATATCGTCGGCATCGGCAAAAAGCGGCGCACCGCGCTTCTTCGTGCTTTCGGATCCATCGAAAAGATCAAGGAAGCGTCGGTGGAGGATCTTTCCGCGGTCGAGGGGATGACTCGCTCCGCTGCGCAAGCGGTTTGGGACTATTTTCAACACGAAGCAAAACAGAAGTCGGGCGATGAGCAGAAAGAGGAGTAATCATGGAGAGCGAAAATCGAACCGTAAAATTGGCCGAACTGGTGGAAAAGACCGGGCTGGAAGTGGTGTCGCGCTCGACGGATTATGATGACATCATCATCAAGGGCGCGGATGTTAACCGCCCGGGTCTACAACTTGCGGGCTTCATGGAGAATTTTCCTTGGGGACGCCTACAGATTATCGGCCGGGTAGAATATATTTACTATATGCAACTTTCTCCGCAGCTGCGCTATGAGCGTTTCCGGGGGCTTTTTTCCTATCCCATTCCGGCGCTCATTTACTCCTATGATCAGGCAATCACCGACGATATTTTGGACTTAGCCGATTATTACAACAAGACGATTTTGCGCACGCCGCTACAAACCACAAAGTTGATTGCGAAAATGAATCAGGAACTGGAAAAATTGCTGGCGCCGCGCACAACCGTGCATGCAGGGTTAATGGACGTTTTCGGCACGGGCGTGCTCATCCGTGGAAAGAGCGCCGTAGGAAAGTCAGAAACCGGGTTGGATTTGCTTATTCGGGGACATCGTCTTGTAGCGGATGACGTGGTGGAACTGACGCGTGTGGACAACAGCTTGATCGGACAGGCCCCGGAGAATATTCGGCATTACATGGAAATTCGCGGTCTCGGGATTTTGGATATTCGCCGTCTCTATGGCATCGGCTCGGTAAAGGAAGAAACGGAAATCGAGATGGTGATTATGCTTGAGGACTGGCAGGACGAGAAAGAATACGATCGTCTCGGCATTACGGATGAATATACCGAAATTTTAGGCGTTCGTCTTCCGGCGATCACCGTGCCGGTGAAACCGGGACGAAATCTCGGTATGATTATCGAAGTAGCGGTGCGCAACAACCGTCTCAAACAAATGGGGTATAACGCCGCATTGGAGTTAAACAATCGCCTGATTGAAGAATCCAATCGCCAGGCGCGTGAAGAGGGCGTGCAATAGGTTTGCGCAGAAAGCGGGAAAACGGTGGGAAAGCGCGGAAAATGGCGCACAAATGAGCAGGAATCGGACCCATATTGGGCGGAAGTTTGACGGAAGAACGGCTTTATTTTATACTTTAAAGTGGTTCAAAAAGATGGAGAACAGTGGGGGTTTCCCCAGAAAACGGCAGGATGGCCGCAGAGAAAGTCAGGAGTAATTATGGTCCAAAAATACAAAACAATGGATGGCAACGAAGCTGCCGCCTACGTTTCGTACGCGTTTACGGAAGTGGCGACGATCTATCCGATCACCCCTTCCTCTCCGATGCCGGAGCACGTCGATACTTGGGCAGCCAATGGAATGAACAACATTTTCGGCAAACCGGTGCATGTGGTGGAGATGCAGTCCGAAGCCGGTGCGGCGGGCGCTGTGCACGGCTCTCTTGCCGCCGGTGCGCTGACGAGCACTTATACAGCTTCACAGGGCTTATTGCTGATGATTCCGGATATGTACAAGATTGCGGGCGAGAATTTGCCGGGCGTTTTTCATGTGGCCGCACGTGCTGTAGCCAGCCACGCGCTCTCTATTTACGGTGATCATTCCGACATCAACTCGGCGCGCATGACCGGTTTCGCATTCCTTTGCTCAAGCTCCGTACAGGAAGTCATGGATCTGGGTGCAGTAGCGCATTTGAGCGCTATTGAGGGTTCTCTGCCGTTCTGCCATTTCTTTGACGGCTTCCGCACATCACACGAAATCAACAAAGTCGCGGTTTGGGATTTCAAAGATCTGGATGATATGGTTGATCACAAGGCGATTCAGGCCTTCCGTGATCGTTCGATGAATCCGAATCGTCCGAAGACGATGGGCACCTCCCAATCACCGGATATTTTCTTCCAGAACCTGGAAGCATCAAATCGTTTCTACGAAGACATTATCCCCATCGTGGAAAAGAACATGGCCAAGGTCTCCGAAAAGACGGGGCGCTCCTATCATTTGTTTGATTACTACGGCGATCCCGAAGCGGAAAACGTCGTGGTGCTGATGGGCTCTGCCTGCGAGGCTATGGAAGAAGTCATTGATGCCGAGGCGGAAAAGGGCAATAAGCTTGGTATGGTTAAAGTACGTCTCTATCGTCCGTTCAGCCGCAAGCACTTCCTCGAAGCGCTGCCAAAGAACGTGAAGAAAATTGCCGTTCTGGACCGCACGAAAGAAAAGGGTGCGCTGGGCGAACCGCTTTATCTGGACGTTCGTGCTGCGCTTTACGATTCGGATATTCATCCGCTGGTCGTCGGTGGACGCTACGGCATGGGCTCTAAGGACACGATTCCGACGCATCTTCTTGCGGTATTCCGCAACCTGGAAAAAGATGAACCCAAGAACCACTTCACCATCTCCATTGAAGATGATGTGACCAATCTTTCCCTGGATCAGTCGGAAATTTTACACATTCGTGAAGAGGGAACCACACGTTGCAAATTCTGGGGCTTCGGCTCCGACGGTACGGTCGGCGCCAACAAACAGGCCATTAAGATTATCGGCGACAACACCGATCAGAATGCGCAGGGATATTTCTTCTACGACTCGAAAAAGTCCGGCGGTTTGACCATTTCGCATCTGCGCTTCGGCAAAAATAAGATTCGTTCCACCTATCTTTTGGATGAAGCGGATTTTGTCTCCTGCTCAAAACAAGCGTATGTCCATCAATACGATCTGCTCCGTGGCCTTAAACAGGGCGGCGTGTTCATGCTCAACTGTACATGGACGAAGGACGAACTGGAAACACACCTTCCGGGACAGATGAAGCGCTATTTGGCTGAAAAGGACATTCAGTTCTATATTATTAATGCCTCCAAACTGGCGCAGGATATCGGCCTGGGCAACCGCACCAACATGATTATTCAATCGGCGTTCTTCAAACTTTCGGGTGTTCTGCCTATTGATGAAGCGGTTGCGCATTTGAAGGATTCCATCGTCAAAGCCTACGGCCATAAGGGTGACGACGTTGTGAACATGAATAACAAAGCTGTTGACCTGGGTATTGAAGCGCTCGAGAAGGTGGACATTCCGGCCGCTTGGGCGAAAGCCGAGGACGAAGCAGTAGATCTTTCGGGTACGCCCGACTTCTTTAAGAAAGTGGTCCGCCCGATGCTTCGCAACGAAGGTGATGATCTTCCGGTTTCCGCTTTTGTCGGACGTGAAGATGGACACTGGGATGCCGGTACTTCGCAATACGAGAAGCGCGGCATTGCCCTCTATGTTCCGGAATGGCAGATTGACAACTGTATCCAGTGTAACCAGTGCGCGTATGTTTGCCCGCACGCAGTCATCCGTCCGTTCCTGTTAAATGAAGAAGACCAGAAGAACGCGCCGGAGGGATTTGTTTCCAAGAAAGCGATCGGTAAGGGAATGGAAAGACTCAACTTCCGCATTCAGGTTTCTCAGCTGGACTGCACGGGCTGCGGAAACTGCGCGGATGTCTGCCCGGCCAAGACCAAAGCGCTCGTCATGAAGCCGTTTGAGGAGCAATATGAAGCACAAAAGGGCTTCTGGGAATATGCGCACGAGAAGGTGGGCTATAAAGAAGATGTTATGCCGGATACCACGGTCAAGGGATCACAGTTCAAACAATCCCTGTTGGAATTCTCCGGCGCTTGCGCAGGCTGCGGTGAAACGCCGTATGCACGTCTTTTGACGCAGCTCTTCGGTGACCGTATGCTCATCGCAAACGCAACCGGATGCTCCTCCATTTGGGGCGCTTCGGCACCGTCTTCACCGTATACGGTCGATGCCAACGGCTGCGGTCCGACATGGGGCAACTCGCTCTTTGAGGACGCTGCGGAATATGGCTATGGTATGTTGCTGGCGACGGAATCCAACCGCGATCTGGTGGAAACCAAGATGAAACAATTCCTTGATTTGCAGATCGACTCGCCACTTAACGACCTGTTTAAGACTTGGATGGAAGACAAGGGTGACTATCGCGCCTCGAAAGCCGCTACGGCTGACATCTTGGAGGCAGCCAAGGCCGGCGTGAACAATGCCGAGGGACAAAAACTCCTCGATGAAATTGTGGATCTTAAAGATTACATGACCAAGAAGTCGCAGTGGATCTTCGGTGGCGATGGTTGGGCATTTGATATCGGATACGGCGGATTGGATCACGTCCTTGCTTCGGGCAAAGACGTCAATATCCTCGTTATGAATACCGAAGTTTACTCCAACACCGGCGGTCAGTCCTCGAAAGCTACGCCGCTCGCCGCGATTGCGCAATTTGCCGCTTCCGGTAAGCGCATCAAATCGAAGGATCTCGGCCTCATGCAGTCCACTTACGGTTATGTGTACGTTGCACAAATCGCTATGGGCGCGAACCAGAACCAGACAATCAAGGCGTTGCGTGAAGCAGAAGCCTACGACGGTCCGTCCCTCATCATCGCCTATGCACCGTGCATCAACCACGGCATCCGCATCGGCATGGGTAAGAGCCAGGAACGCGAGAAGCAGGCGGTTGAAGCCGGCTACTGGCATCTGTGGCGCTACAATCCGCTGCTCGCACAGGAAGGAAAGAATCCGTTCCAGCTTGACTCCAAAGAGCCTACGGCCGACTTCCAAGAATTCCTGATGGGCGAGGTTCGTTACTCCTCTCTCAAACGCAACTTCCCGGATGCCGCCAACGAACTCTACATCGCAGCGGAAAAAGCAGCCAAAGAGCGTTACGAGCATTACAAGCGCTTAGCGGCGATTGAGTACTAAGCTTAAGACGCGCATCACATTTGTGATCGACAAAGAAACGAAAACACCGAGTGTATCCAAAAAGGATACGCTCGGTGTTTTTTTGCTGTGCTTCAAAAAAACGATGTTCCAGCAAGACGATGGAACAATTATTGACACATGAAAAGCAATACTATGATTTTCATGGTCTGACACCTATGCTGTGTTCTTTTTGCACACGCGTTGACCGATGAAGTGGGAAATGATACTATCGACAACGGATGGAGAGCAGGAGATTATGGCAAATTACAAGAAAAGCGCAGAGACGCGAAGAAGTATTGTGCAGGCGTTGGAAAATCTTGTCAGAAAGAATGGATATACCAAAATCAGTATCAAGGATATTTCTGACTATTTGGAAATACCACGTTCTCTAATTTATTATTACTTCAAAAACAAAGATGATATTATGCACGTGCTCTATTATGAGCAATTCAACAAGACAGAAGAGCTGGCTAAAACAGTTCTGCCACGCGGAGAAGAACCCTTGGTGCGTTTGATGCTTAAGTATTTGTTGTATCGTCAGATGATCGTGTGCGATCCTTTATTTAATGAGTATGTTGCAACAGCTCCGGAGTACGTAGCACGTGGCTAAACCGCTACAAAAAATCAAATCATGCTTTATTATAGCGATAGCCGTGATGCATTTGTCTATTACGGAAAACCGACAGATGGGAATGAATTTTATCTTCATATTTTAATGGTTGAAAGTATCGCTCGCGGATTGATTGTAGGGACATTTCGTGGATTGTTAAATCTTACGGATAGAGAATTGCTGACGCTTTTCGGAGAGCGGGCGATTATGCCAACTTTTGGTTTAACGAAAGAGCAATTTAAAACAATTCTTAATCGCACTTTTGAACTTGAAAAGCAGATCAAGAATATAAAATAATGCTAAACTGAGATTCTATTTTTCGGTAAATACGTTTGTTTTGACCCATAGCATTTTATTTTACAAAGTAGGGGAAAAAAGCTGATGCTTTTTCCTCTTTTTTTTTGTTGTATCGAAAACGTTTGCTTTGGTAGTTGACTAGAGTCATAAAAAGTCATAATTTGACAGTAGTCAATATTGACATGCGACAAAATTTAAAAAGAATTGGAGGTTACATGTATGCGAAAAGTTATTGATCTATGTTTAGACATGCCTATGGACGCAGAGGCGCTAACTAGCACTCTGGGGTCAATGTGCCTGGATCCGCTCTACCGCGGTTACAAAAAAACGTATGGCGCCGGAATTGCAGCGCAGGTGGGCTTGACTATCGAGCAGATCGATAAAATCTATGAACAGGAGGGACGAGAAGGTTTTTTGAATGTGATTCGCGCTGCTGCGCAAGAGCATGCCGTCACACCGGAGGAATTCGTCCATCATCTTGATGAAGTGGGCGTCGAATGGGGCATTACCTGTGATGGAAATCATGATAATCGAAAAACAGCCGAATTGGTTCATTCTTTCCCTGAAAAATTCAAAGGATTTATTTTTGTCGATCCGCACAAGGGAGAGGAATCCGTCCGCGAATTAGAGGTTTGTGTGAAGGAATATGGGCTTCATGCTCTATATTTGACCGCATTTCGCACAAAATTAAACGCGGCGGACAGGAGAAATTATCCTCTCTACAGCAAGGCTAGCGAACTGGGCATACCGGTACATATTTACAGCAGTTTGAACCTGTCTAAAGCGGTTCCCTATGATATTGGCCACCCGCGCTATATCGATCAAGTGGCAAGAGACTTTCCGGATTTAAAGATTATGGCCGGCGTCAGTGGATGGCCTTGGGTCTTAGATTTTCTGTGTCTTGCTGTTCGACATGAAAATGTTTATTTAAACTTTGAGACACATGAGCCGGAAAAGATAGCTATGCGGGGTTCCGGATATGAACCATATCTGTTTTACGGAGAAACATCACTCAAAGAGCGGATATGTTTTGCTTCTAACTGGGGAACGCAAAGCAGACCGGTTGAAGAGGTGATCGAAGCGGTGGAGCAACTCCCGTTTAGCGATGATGCAAAGGATCATATCCTATATAAAAATGCAAAAACATTCTATGACGAGCTATAACTGCTTCTGTAGGGGGCATGCCTTAAAAGGTGAATAGCAGTAATTTAGATTCCCTTTTGGCCAGTACGAATAACGCATGAGGAGGATAAATAAATATGAGTCTATACACATTAATTATTATCACTTTTGTCATTTTTATGGCAATTAACGTATTGATCGGTCTTCGAGGACGACAACACGCCAGTACGACGCAGGACTTTCTCACAGCTTCAGGCCAATCCGGAATTTGGTTTATCATTGCTTCTGCTGTAGGAGCCAGCATTGGATCCGGTGTAGTTATTGGAACCACTCAGTATGCTGTTAAACTTGGCGTTGCCGGTGCTTGGTATGCCATTGGATGTGGAATTGCCTGTATTGTTCATGCGCTTGTCATGACAAGATTTATCTATCGCAACAAGCTGGTTTCGTTTTCAGACTATTTTAAGAGACGCTATGACAGTAACTTTATTGTTCTGCTATATAGCGGCATCGGACCGTTTGCCTGTGCCGCTGCTATGGGTGGCCAGTTGGTGGCAGCCAAAGTTATCTTTGAATCTTTTGGCATTAATCCGATTGTCGGCCTGGCCATCACTGCCGCAGTAATGCTGGTGTATACGATGTTTGCGGGCCTCTGGGGCTCTTATGCGACGGCAGTTTTCCAAGTGGGGGTGATTATTGTCGGCGTATTGGTTGTTGGGGGCTCTATGTTTGTACAGGGTGGTATTGAAACGGTCCATGCCTTCTATCCGGTGGAAAAATTCGACCTGTTTAACATTTCTCCTGATTTATGGATGATGTTTGTGGGGCCGATGGTTCTATCGGTTCTGGTGGATCAAACTTCGGTTCAACGTGCATCTTCAGCAAAAACAGAAGGGACCGCTTTTTGGGGATCGTTACTTAGTTGTATTCCGCTCTTTCTCTTTGGTTGGCTGATGGTCTATATTGGTATGTGGAGTGGCGCAGAATTTCCCGAAGCCGGTGGAAATGCGTTCATCTTTTTGCTGATGAATAAGGTATCTCCAATTGTCTGTGCGGTGATGATTTGCGCCATATTGGCGGCAATTATGTCTACTGCCAGCGGTGCACTGGTTGCAACGGATGCGCTGGTTGTTCACGATTTGTATTGTGGGTTTATCAATAAAAATGCAACGGAAGCACAAAAGAAACGCTTAACTCTGATTGTCAATGTTGTTGTTTCGGTCGCTGCGGTACTCTGTGCAGCTGCATTTAGCAATGTTATTGATTTGCTCGCTGTGGGCTATACAATTATGCTTTCGGGCACTTTAGTTCCTCTTCTTGGCGGCATTATTTGGAAACGGGGAACAACTAAAGGTGCAGCTGCTTCGGCGGCAGCGGGAATTATTACCGCGATGTTAAGCATTTTTGGTGTGATCACCGTTCCTTTTGCCAGCATTTTCCCCATTGTACCCGGAATAGTGGCGTTCATTGTTGTTAGCTTATGTACAGAACACGCTCCTACTGAAAACACAGCCAGAGTTGCTGAAGTTATTCAAACTTCTACACAAGAGAAAAAGGGCGAAGAAATAAAATAAAAACGCTTTAATCATTACTTTTGATGAAAACAGACGCCTGTACCCGTTGGCTGATAAGGACAGAAAGGAATAATTATGGCATATTCAACGATAAAAACAGAGATTGTAGATCGTGTTGGCGTAATTACGTTGGATCATCCACCACTGAACGCAGTAAGTAAACGAATGATGGTGGAAATCATGGAGACTTTGGATGAATTTGAGCAAAATGATACCGTTCGTGCAATCATGATGAAAGCAGATGGACCGGATTTTTCGTACGGAGCGGATGCTGAGGATGCAAAGAAGGGGGCTCGCGGAGAGAAAGAGGAGATTCCGGAGAGCTTTTCCGTATTGGGCAATCGCTTAGTTGAACGCATAGACGGCTGCCCTAAACCAACACTGGTCGCAGCCCATGGACGTTGTATAGGCGGTTCTACGGCCATGTTTAATGCGTTTGATATCCGTATTGTTGGCGAAAACTTCCGTATGCATGATGGGGATATTTACTATGGTACCGTCGGTTCCTGGGGAATGAGCTCTTTACGCCTTCCAATGTGGATTGGACGAAACCGAGTTCTTGATTATATGTTTTTAAATGAAGATTTTACGGGACGGCAATGTTATGAGCTTGGTCTTGCCAGCAAAGTTGTTGCAGATGAGCTTGTTGAGGTAGTCGGCCTCGAGACCGCAAAGAAGATGTCTAAAGCTGCACCCATTGCAGTAAAATACTACAAAGACTGTGTTCGCAAGGCCACACAAAACAATATTGAAGAGGCACGGGCTCTTGAGCTTAAAGCAGCGGAAATCGTCTTTGCGACAGAGGACTGCAAAATTGGCTTAAAATCGGTTTTTGAAAATCATGGTGTACCGAATTGTGAATTTCTCGGAAAATAAGGTAACCGATTTTAAAAGCCATTGCTTATTATTAAATGGATAGATGCATACAGGCAAGTATTTGGTCAGCGTAAATACCGAATACTTGTCTGTTTGCTTTTCTGCAATCGCGTTGACCTTTCCCTCCAACCCTGCAAAGAGCACCAAGCACAAATCTTGTGTTTGGTGCTCTTTTTAGGGTAATCTTATGACATATGAGTATAGGGAGGCAAGGGAATGATCAAGGAGAATCAGCGTGCGGAGTTGTGTTCGGGGGCGTATGGCATTGCGACAGAGGGAGTGTGCCTGTCTTCGCTGACCACATTTCATTTGGGCGGCCCGTGCGATCTGCTAATCGAAGTGACTTCCGAGAAGGAGGCGATACGCACCATTCGCTATTTGCGTAGCAGCGCCATCCCGTTTATGGTTATCGGAAACGGATCAAATCTGTTGGTACGTGATGGCGGGATTGATGGCGTTGTCGTGAAGATGGGGCCGGCGTTTGCGGACGTGACGGTGGAAGGCAATGTGGTCACGGCTCAGGCGGGTGCGGCGGTAGCTAAAGTTGCACAGATCAGCTTTGAAGCCGGTCTTACCGGAATGGAAGCACTTGCGGGAATTCCGGGAACGGTGGGCGGCGGTGTCATTATGAATGCGGGCGCCTATGAACACGAAATGAAGAACGTGTTGCGCTCTCTGCATGCGATAGAGCAAGATAATACGCTGTGTACGCTAATGCGAGATGAAATGGACATGGGTTATCGTACGTCACGAATGATGCGCGAGGGCATGGTGGTTACAGAGACGACCTTTGAGCTGCAACCGGGTGATCCGAAAGAAATTCGGGAAAGAGCGGCAGAATATGCTTTGCGCCGTCGAACGAAGCAACCGCTGGATAAATATTCTGCGGGATCTACGTTCAAGCGTCCGCAGGGGCACTTTGCCGGGGCACTCATCGAACAAGCCGGGCTTAGAGGCTATGCCATTCGTGGTGCGCAGGTTTCTGAAAAACATTGTGGATTTTTGATTAACAACGGCGAAGCGACAGCTCGTGATGTGCTGGATCTGATTCACTATGTACAGGAAACGGTGAAGAACACTTCTGGCGTAGATATGGAACCGGAAGTACGGATTATTGGAAAAGAGTAGATTATAGAAAAAATAGGAATCCGGCGCGAAAGCGAAAGAAAAGCTTTGTGATTTGTGCCGGCAAAGAAAAAGAAACGGCGGAAGGAGGTGGACATCATGAAAATGGTCATTGTGACCGGTATGAGCGGTGCGGGAAAAAGCTCTGTTCTGCGCTTGTTTGAGGACATGGGCTACTATTGCATGGATAATATTCCTCCCCGTCTCATTAACAATTTTCTCGATTTGACCAGAAGTGCCTCGAAGCCGATGACGCGGGTCGCCCTGGGCGTGGATATTCGCGGTGGTGCTTTTTTTGAAGACTTGCAATCTACCGTCGAAGCACTGAAAAAAGAAAAGGATATGGAGGTCACCACCCTGTTTCTCACCGCTTCCGACGAGACTCTGGTGCGTCGTTACAAAGAATTGCGCAGGCCGCATCCCATGGATAAGGCCGGCAATATTTTTGACGGCATTCAGCGAGAAAAAAATTTTTTGGCGCATTTACGCCAGACTTCGGATGTTCTGGTCGATACGACGGACAAAACGTTAGGGGAACTAAAGGAACAGATCGACCATTTGTTCCTGCCGGCAGGAGAAAAGCCTGCCCTGTTGATTTCCGTCATCTCCTTTGGATACAAGCACGGAATCGTTCTGGATGCGGACTTGGTTTTTGATGTGCGGTTCGTGAACAATCCATACTATGTCGCGGACTTGCGTAAATTGACGGGACTGGATGCGTCGTTACAGGATTATGTGCTGCAATTCCCGGAGACAACGCAGTTTTTGACCAAAGCGCTGGATTTGTTATCCTTCTTAATTCCCCTCTACATACGCGAAGGAAAGCGAACACTTACGGTTGCGTTGGGTTGCACCGGCGGACGCCATCGTTCGGTGGTGATGGCGGAGATGCTGGGCCAAAAACTCAGTGAGCGGTATCAGGGAGTCAATGTATCGCACCGTGATCGTCGGTATTGGAAAGAATCCGCACAGAAAGGAGGGCTGCGATGAAGGAAACGAGCGCCGGCGGCGTCATTATCAAGGGCAGAGAAGTGCTTGTGCTGCGCAAATTCCGTGGAGATTGGGTGTTGCCAAAAGGTCGAATCGAAGAAGGTGAAACGCTGGAACAGACAGCCCTGCGTGAGGTTAATGAAGAGAGCGGTCTTGCCTGCCGCGTAGGAGACTATATCGGGTTTGTGCGCTACAACTATTCCAAACCGAACGGCGTAGAAGTACATAAAACCGTTCATTATTATACGATGACGGCAGAAGGCGGCACCATGAAGCCGCAACGAGAAGAGGGGTTTTGCGACTCGGCCTTCATGCCTTGGCGAAAAGCAGTGAAATTGTTGCGGCATGATTCCGAACGCAACATGGTACGCCAAGCTTTTAGCGGCTCTTCGAGTTCGAAAAAGAAGACTCCTCCTTCCCGGGAGACGGAATCATGAGTTTCTCTTACGATACCAAAACCGAGTGTGCTCGTTTGCCTGTGCATTCAAAAATAGAAGCGCTTCTTGAACTATCGGCTATGGCGCGCCTAAACGCGGCCATGGTGATTAATCGCGACGGACATCATCTTCGCTTTTTTTCGGAACATCCTGAGGTGATTGGCTGTGTAGCCGGCTTGTCGCGTTTTTTATTGGAAACGGAAGGCGAGATTCGCGCCCAGCAGGATGATCGTCTGCAAAAAAAACCGGTCTATTATATGGATCTTCCGGAAAAAGAGACGGAAGTACTTTTAGCGCAGAGCGGGGTGGATCTTTTCGGTCATGCGACGCAAAGCCTGGAAGCTATTTTCGGTCGTCTTCGCGTTGAGGCAAATGCACGAGCCTACTTGCGAGGCGCATTTTTAGCGGCCGGCTCCGTTGTCGATCCGGAAAAGTCGTACCACTTGGAAGTGGTGACGAAGAACGATTTGGATGGGAAAATTTTAGCGCACGTTTTTCATACGCTTTCCTTGCCGGTCAAGCAGACCACACGAGGTGCGCTTACGGTATACTATTTTAAAGATTCCGAGGCGATCTCCGACATGATGGTTGCTATTGGCGCCTCGGCGGCCATGTTGGCGCTGGAAAACGTCAAGATCAAAAAAGAGCTCAAAAACACAATCAATCGGAAATCCAATGCCGAAGCAGCAAACTTGGACAAGCAGTATCAAGCAGCGTTGGAACAGATTCGCGCCATCCATTATATAGATGAAAAACGGGGACTGGACAGTTTGCCGGAATCGTTGCGTGCGGTGGCGCGGGCGCGCTTGGAACATCCCATGGCTAATCTTAGGCAACTGGGAGAGCGCATGAATCCGCCTTTGAGTAAGTCCGGCGTCATGCACCGTATGCGTCGCTTGCTCGAAGAAGCGTCTATGCTGGAGGAAAAATGAACGCGTATCGTAACGAAGAGGAACCCCGCACACAGCGTGCTCAGGGGAGAAATGGAAATCCGCATTTTGTGGAAAACCGGGCGTATAGACAGCATGATGAGGACGATACGTTGCCGTTAACGGTTGAGGACGTGCGTCGCGCCATGCGTGCCGAGAAGGCCGGACGCCAAGCGGATAAAAAGCAGAAGAAGTCGGAAGCGCATCGCGTCTATCGTGATGCGGATCCGGAGGAATACTATAGCGATGCCGAAAAGCCACGTAAAAAGAAGAGCTGTCTCGGTCGTTTGTTGCGCCTGTTTCTCCTTCTTCTTGTCGCAGCGGTCATCGTACTCGTTGTCTATCTTTATTTGTGGGACAAGGAGAAGGAAAACCTGCCGATACCGGCAGCGGAGCAAGGCAATACGCTTGCACCGATTCAGGATGATCTTCTGGTTCTTTTGGCCGGCGTGGATGACACCGGAACCGGTGAACCGCAACGTACGGACACTCTCTTGCTGCTGCGCTTTGCTTTCGGGGAAGGCCGTATCATTGGATTGTCTATTCCGCGTGATTCGCGCGTCTATGTTGATGGAGAACCCGATAAGATTAACCATGCGCATGCTTATGGCGGCATCGAATTGACCATGCAGACCATACGCGATTTTCTCGGCATTGACCTGGACTATTATATTGAGGTGGACTATCAAACGGTGAAGGCGGTCGTGGATGCAGCCGGAGGCGTGCGCTATACCGTTCCCGAGGAGGCGGCACCTGTAAGGGGCGAGGTGCATCGCGTTGGCGATCATGTGTTAGATGGGGAAGAAACGCTCAGCTTTTTACGGCATCGTCAAGGCTATGTGAATGGAGATCTTGACCGGGTTCAAGCGCAACAGGCCTTTCTTCAGGAAACGGCGAAGCAGGTAGCTTCACCGCTTCATTTCTATCGCTATCCGTTTGTGCTTCACGCCTTCCGCACAAATGTCAAGACGAATCTTCCGGCGCTTCCGATGCTGCCGAAGTTGCCCGGCATGATGCTTTCCGGATTATCCAACATGGAACTGCATACCATCCCCGGCGACGGGGAAATGATTGACGATGTCAGCTATTATGTCGTCGACAGCGAAGGAACAATGGAGTTGGTTAATGAATTATTTGCTCCTTTTGTTTTCTAGAAGGAGGGCAAAAAATGAATTGGATTCAATCGTTTGAACTTCTTTGCTATGCCATTGCCATTGTATTTTTCGTGGATCTAATTCGAAATAACAAAAAGAATGAGTTTTTTCTATTTCTATCTGCGGCGTTTGCAGGCTTTGCTTTGGAATTACTGGCGGTTCGCCTTACCGGAATTTACCATTATAGCAATGATTTTTTCATTCAGATCGGACCGAAGCCATACCAATTTCCCTTTTTCGGAGGCCTGATGTGGGGTGCTCTGGCGGTATGTGCATGGCGGATCGCAAAGAAGTTTTCCTTATCGAAGAGAAGGACGGCTCTGTTATCCGGCTGGCTGATTGTTTCGTTGGATCTTTTTTTGGACGTGGCCGCTATTCGTCTTAATGGCGGCTTCTGGGTCTGGGATGGCCGCCCCATCACGTTAGAAATCAGTCACCATCTGTTCATGAGCGTTATTTGGGTTAATTTTCTTGGCTATCTTTTTGAAACGCCAACCATTGTTTACCTTTGGCTTGCTCAGCAGGAAAAAGGCGGAAAATCCGTTCTTCGTGCCTTGGGTAGCGCCGTGTTGATTGGCGTTGCAGGTGTTGGTGTTGTGGGCATCGCCTCCACCATTTCCTTATGGCTGGATAAATGGAGCGATGAGTGGTTTAGCTTTCTGGCATTTGTGCTCATTTGGATGACCGTTTTTTTTCGTATCGTCCTTTATTTGGTGCGTCACCGAAAAAACATAACGTGGGAAGCGAAAAAAGATAAAGTCTTACTATTCACGTGGGGCGCCCTTTATCTCTATTGCATCGCTGCGCTGATTCAGCTCAATATCCTTCAAGAAGTTCCTGTTTATGGGCTCTTTGCAGCACTTATGATGAGCTTGACCCTGATCCTGAGCATGATTCGTTTTGATCGACCGAAAGACACTTCTGTAGCTCTGATACAAGATGAGACAGGAAGCGACGAATAACGCCTCCACAGGCGCCTTCGAAACGGCATATTCAAAAAAATAAAAATTAGTGTTGACAGACACAAAATGGGGTGGTAATATACTCAAGTCGCGCCAAAAAGAACAGGCGACGAGAAAAGTGAAAATAAAGTTTACTTTTTCTTGACAAGCCCTTTACGGCGTGATAAACTATTCAAGCACTCCCAAAAAGGGAGAGCGCGAACCTTCAAAAGTGAATACGTGAATAACTTTGAGTTTAATAATTCAAACAACAAATTTAGAGTCAAGATAATGGCTCTCAAAACATTATTTTGAGAGTTTGATCCTGGCTCAGGATAAACGCTGGCGGCGTGCGTAACACATGCAAGTCGAACGAGAATGTGCTGACGGATCCTTCGGGTGAAGATAGCACAGGACAGTGGCGGATGGGTGAGTAACGCGTAAGAAACCTGCCTTTCACACCGGGATAGCAGCTGGAAACGGCTATTAATACCGGATGATACTTTTCTGACGCATGTTAGGAAGGTCAAAGAATTTCGGTGAAAGATGGTCTTGCGTCTGATTAGCTCGTTGGTGGGGTAACGGCCTACCAAGGCGACGATCAGTAGCCGGCCTGAGAGGGTGTACGGCCACATTGGGACTGAGACACGGCCCAAACTCCTACGGGAGGCAGCAGTGGGGAATTTTGCACAATGG
>JAIKLF010000006.1 GCA_019753405.1 Murdochiella sp. Marseille-P8839
TTATATCGAAATTTGTGAGACATGTGCAGTAGTCTATTTTGGAGTTCTTAGTCACGTTTTTACAACATATATGGGATAAACATTCGCAAAACACTACATCTTGCGTGACATCAATACTACTGTCTCCACATGCTTCGTCCGCGGAAACTGGTCGAAGGCAACCACTTGCTCTACGCGGTAGCCGCCGGCAGTAAAGAGAGAAAGGTCATGGACTTGGGTGGTGGGATTGCAGGAGATGTATACGATGCGCTCGGGAGCGGCAGCGATGAGGTGGGCGATGGCCTTGGGATGAATGCCCTGGCGGGGCGGGTCGAGAAGGAAGACGTCGGGACGATCGCCGATGTCGGCAAGACGGGTAAGCTCAGCAAGGACATCTGCAGCGACAAAGCGCACGTTCGCAAGACCGTTGCGTTGACAGGCTTCACGGGCTTTTTCGACGGCTTCCTCCACAATCTCGACGCCGATGACGCGCTGGGCGCGTGAAGCGGCAATTTGCGCGAGGGTTCCCGTGCCGGAATAGAGATCGTAGACGGTTTTGCCGCGCAGATCGCCGGCCAGGTCAAGTGCCTTGGTATAGAGGTTCTTGGCGCCCATAACATTGGGCTGGAAAAAGGAAAACGGCCCCACGTGAAACGAGAGGTCAAAAAGGCGCTCCTCAAGATAAGAACGTCCTTCCAAAAGATCGAGGGCATCCGCCTGCACCACGTCCGCAACGCTATCATTGGTCGTGTGGAAGACGCTGACGAGGCGCATGGAAAGGGAAAGGCTGTGCAGAAGGCGCAGAAATTCCGTCGTGTCGAGTGCCGTCCAGTCGTGCTCCGAGGTCGTTACAAGATTGACCATCAGTTCCCCCGTCGTAAGGGCTGCACGCAGCACAAGATGGCGCAAATAGCCACTCTTCTTCGCACGATGATAGAATGTCCACTCGCGCTCACGACAAAAACGCTCCACCGCCTTGCGCAAAGAATTAAAGTCCTCCGGAACGATATTGCACAGGGGCGTCGGCAAAATATCATAAAAATGGCCCGGACGATGAAGTCCCAGCGTCAACGGTCCGCCGGGCGTGCTGTCGCCGAAGGTATACTCCATCTTGCTGCGATAACCTTCCAGCAACGGACTGCGATAGAGGGAAATGGCGGAAGAAAGCCCCAGCGGCGCATATAACTCCCGCAGCTGCCGACTTTTCAGCAGCAGCTCTGTTTCCACGCTGATCGTCTGGTAATTGCATCCTCCGCAGATCCCTGCCTGTGGGCAGGTCGGACGATGTTCCATGGGCGACGGTGCCAACAGTTGCAAAGGCACCACCTCGCGTACCCCGGCATGCGAGCGCTTCACGCGGCAACGCCAAATCTGCCCCGGCAAGCCGCCCTTCATGCGCATGGGCGCGACGGCTTCGCGTTTACTGTGATCCACGGGCAGCTCCAACATCTCCCCCACCGGATCATGCGGAATCGGCGACAGCACCACGCCACTCGCACGATCGGGATACGCCAGCTCTTCAATTCGCACGTCCACCACCGGATGTTTTTTCTTCGTCATCGTCCCTTCCTTCCTGTTCCCTCCCATTATAGCGGATTCGCAAGACTCTCCGTCGAGAAAATCCGGGAGGGGGCGCGAAGCGAATGGAGCGTGGCATGGAGTCCAGTGTGGTGCGGAATGGTGGGACGGCATGGTGATGCGGTGGGATGACGTGCATTGCGGGGCGGTGAGATGACGTGGCATCGCGGCGTGCGAGGTTTGGCCGCACGGCTGGAATGACGTGGCGGCGTATGGCAAAGCGGTAAAGGAAGCAGCGTAGTTTTTCGGCGGGGCGACAGGAGGTCGCGGAGCGCATAGCGGGCAACGACGGAGGCTGGTTTCTTCTACGCCGACGCATGGCAAAAGAAGTGTTTTGTGTCCGTAATTTCACTTTTCGGATTATAGGACACGGCTTTTATGCCTTCAAGCCAGCAAAGTGTATCCCTTTTTCCACATTTTAGAATTAGGGACACAAATTCATGCTTCCGTAGCCGAAATTTGTGTCCCTATTTTGTGATTTTCGTAATTTCGGACACCGTTTTACCCGATCAAGCCAGAATACTGTGTCCATTATTGCATTTTTCGCGTTTTCGGACACAACTTAACATACTGAAGTTGAAAAATCGTGTCCTTATTTACACTTTTCGTGATTTCGGACACAAATCCAAGCTTCCGTAGCCGAAACTTGTGTCCCTTTTTGCACTTTTCGCATTTTCGGACACAACTTAACACGCTCAAGCCGAAAAAGCGTGTCCCTTTTTAGCACTTTTTAAAATTACGGATACAAATTCAAGCTTCCGTATTCGAAACTTGTGTCCCTTTTTTGCTTTTTTCGTATTTTCGGACACTCTTCTGCCAATCAAGCCTGAAAACTGTATCCTTTTTTTGCACTTTTCGAGGTTTCGGACACAATATACAGTCTTTCCCTAACCGCTATATGAGGAATCAAAACAAAATAGACGTTTCTATAACATCATGGCGCTGAGGCGCCATAAGGAGCCGGCCTGCGGCCGGCGAGTTTGAGAACGCCGACGAAGGCGGCTCCTCTTTGATAAACGCGCCGCCAACGGCATTCCGAGCGGCGCTCCTTCTTCAAACCGTGCTGCCAACAGCGATTCCAAGCGGCGCTCCACTTCTTCGCCCCTGGCTGGAACACGTTGTTTTTTCCAACCAGGACTCGACAGAGCGTGCCTGACCCTGGCTAGAACGCGTGGTTTTTCACAGCCAGGGCGCGGCGAGCTTAAAGAGACCCTGGCTACGAAACGTTGTTTTTTCCAGCCAGGGTTCGTAATAGCAAACCTGACCCTGGCTGGAACGCGTTGTTCTTCGCAGCCAGGGCTTGGCGAGCCTAAAGAGACCCTGGCTACGACACGGTGTTTTCTTCAGCCAGGGCTCGACAGAGCGTGCCTGACCCTGGCTGGCATGCGTTGTTCTTCGCAGCCAGGGTTTGGAAGACATGAAGCGACCCTGGCTATAATACTTCATTCTCTCCAGCCAGGGTTTAGCCAAAAAAATCGGCCCTGGCAAAGGCAATTCACTCCGCTCAGCCAGGGTCGCGCATAATTTATTAGTCAAAACCGCGCCGCCAACGGCAATTCCAAGCGGCGCTCCGCCTTCAAACCGCGCCGCCAACGACGATTCCAGCGGCGCCCCTTCTTCAAGCCGTGCCACCAACGTCATTCCCAGCTGCGCTCCTTCCTCTAACCGTGCCTCCATCGACTCTTTCATCGGCGCTTACAGCCACACTCCTCTACTAAAGAGTACATATGAAGACTGCCATTCCTTTCTGATGCAACACCCCACGTCATCTTGATGTCTTCGACCACCCAAAAACATGAACATCAAAAAAGGGCTCCTCGGAATGCGGTCGAATTTTCCCTTCAAGGAGCCTAAAATTGCAGAATACAAATTAGGGATCCTCGCAATGCGCGCAGCATTTTATTTTTAGGAGCCCAAAAATCCAAAGCTTAAAAAAAGGCTCCTTTTTCTTTCGCAAAACAACGCCATGCGGGAGCCTAAAATCTTAAAATATAAAAATGGGCTTCTTTACGCCGCAAGATAGTCGAAAATCGGGAGCCCAAATTCACAAAATGCAAAGCAAGGCTCCTTTTTTGTCATGTGAACTGCACCGCTCGAAGGCAGTAAGACCAGCACCTCCTCGAAGACAATGACGAAAGTACCGCTTCGGAGACAGTGAAGACGTCCTCGCAATAGAGACAAAATAAACCGTATT
Organism: Murdochiella sp. Marseille-P8839; assembly: GCA_019753405.1. Classification (GTDB taxonomy): domain Bacteria; phylum Bacillota; class Clostridia; order Tissierellales; family Peptoniphilaceae; genus Murdochiella. The sequence goes on from JAIKLF010000006.1 coordinate 3,752, forward strand.
TCTACGGACACAGTGCGGCCAGCACCCCCTCGAAGGCAGTAGAACAGCGCCAGCTTCAAAGACAGTGTTACAGCACAGTTACGACCACAGAAGGTATGCACAGGGTGCGCTCATCGTGTATACTTAGTGCATAGCGACGCTCATATGGGCGCCGAAAAGAGAGAGAGGAACAGATGAAACAAAAACGATTACTCCTCGCCCTGGCACTGAGTGGCGTCGTGCTTACCGCTTGCACCAGCAATCCCGGCTTTGAGCTGGTCGACGTCCATCGAGAAGAGAGCAGTGCCGGCAAAGAAGAAACCAAAACGATTACGGAAATCATGGAACAGGAATTTCCGGTTACCACCGAGGTGGACGCATCCATCCCGGCGGGCGAATATAAGATTGTGCAAAAAGGCGTACGCGGAAAAAGCAAAATCACCTACGAGGTGCAATATCGCGATGGCCGTGAAGTCGGGCGCAAAGCGCGTGCCGAAGAGGTGTTGAAAAAGCCGATAGAGGCCATTGTGAAGATTGCGCCCACGCCGGATCATGACGAAATCGGCGCCCGCGAAATCATCGGCTATTCTCAACCAAAAGCGGATAAATACGTAAAACCGGCCGTCATCACCACGACCTCCACGCCGTCTGAGCTGGTTCTGCGCATCTTAGCCGACAACAAAGCGCTCGAAAAAGACGACAGAAATGCGGACGAAAGCTCCTCGCGTTCGTCTTCCTCGAAGGCGCAATCGTCGAGCGTTCCCGACATTCGCATTGTCCCGATGGATCCCGATGAAAAACCGATAGAGCCCAAACCGCGCTCCTCAAGCAGACCTCCGGTACAGACCGAAGAACCCACGCCACCCGAATCTCAGCCGAACGAGACGCAAGAACCTACACCACCTGAAGAACCTCAGGAGACCGAAGAGCCTCAAGGAACCGAAGAGCCCGCACCGCCCGAAGTCTCCGAATTTGTGCCGAACATCGTCGAGTAACGCTGCAATAGCCGGTAACCGGCAAGGGATTGCGCTATCTCAAGCGCGTTACGCGGCTCTTCCATGCATCGGTTACAAGCATTCTGCAAGCACCTGGAACAGATGATGGGAACTGGGCAAATCCGTTAACCAATCAAAAAACAGCACGGTCATAGAGTGACCGTGCTGTTTTTTCTTATGCTTTTGCGCGGATGCGCAATGCGTGATTAGCGATACAGATGCGACAGATCCTTCAGCTCAAAGTTCGGATCATAGCTCGTATCCTTAGCACCCCAGACGACTTCCCAATAGAGACGTCCGTCTTCCGCCGAAAACACACTGATACCAACATGCGTATACTTGGGGTTTACCACAGTATGCTGATGCGGAGCATGGTTCATCAATCCATCAATGAAGTCCTGCGCAGAGGGAACCGAAGCAACCGATTCTCCCATGGCGGTATACATGCCCTTTCTCTGGAACTCTGCCGTATACTTCAACCCATCCGGACGGATGTGTGACATCAGTCCCGTCGCTTCACGCGCACGCGACTTCGCCAACTTCGCCAAAACGGGATCAATAGAGACCGGCGTTGCGCCATATGCCGCACGCTGCTCATTCAACAGCGTCAACACGCGATCAATCTGCCCATCTTCATAGGTTCCCTTGAGAATATGGCGATAGGAATTATCAATGTTAGGATCGTTGAAGTTACCGCCGAAGTAGAAACTCCACGCACCGTTATACTTCGCAAGACCGATTGCGGTAATCGTGCCCGATCCGCCATTGTTGAGATATACGCGATTCAGGTTGCCCATCAAATCCGGATCATAGCCGAAAAGGCCCGATACGCGATAATACTCATCGCCTGACCAATACTGTCCGCCCGTCGGCAACATCCCTGTCTTCTGCGCAAACATTAGGCGATACGCCGCCTCAATGCTCAAGTTCGGATCATACGTTAACGGTTTTAAGCCGGCATCCTTACGCAGCGAATTGAGTTTAGCGACAAACTCGGTTGCGCCTTCCGTCGACATATCCGATTCAAGCGTTTTCAATGCCTCTTGCACAACCGTCGGTAGTTTCGTTACATCAACCACACGACCAGGCTTCTTTTCCTGCGGATAGCCAGGATTTTCATCCTGACCACCCAGCGTCGACTTCAGACTCGTCAGATTGCTTTCACTGATGGTGCCAAAACCGCCCATGGTGTAGAGCGTTGCAAGGACTTTGTTATCCTTAAGATAGCTTGCCACATCGCTGGAAGTCTGATCTTTACGCACCAGAAGAATCGGCGCATTCAGCTGCTGCGCAGCCGAGCTCGCAGACAAGGCATCCGAAAAGACCTCACCGCTCGCCAGGAATGCCTGCTTGGCATCGGCAAAATTCTGCTTCGCCACCGCCGCACTGACTTCATAACGGTTCGCGCCCGTGATGCGCGTCGGCGTCGAACCCGTTAAGCGCTGAAGCGTATTGGCATACGACTCCGGAACGGAGCCCGGACCGCCGATGATTTCGCACGCCACGTTGCCCAGCGTCTTGACGTAGTTTTGAATCGCTGTCGGGAACTGTGCGCCGACCAGTAAAACGGCCGCGTTCTTTTTATGCGCATACGGCGCCGCCACCAACGCATCGGAATAGACCTGACCGGTCGTCACCACAATGCGATCGACCTTGCCACAATATTTCGCTGCATTGGCACTTACTTCGTAACGGTCACGTCCACCGACACGAATTGGCGTCGTCCCCGTCAGACTTTGTACACTTGCAGCGACACTCTCACTGACCGATCCCGTACCGCCCATAATATAGACCTGTGACGGTTTTAGGTTCTTCAACACCTGAATGGTAGCCGCCGGCATGGCGTCCTTTTTGGTGTAGAGAATGGGATACTTGCCCTGGGAAATATTGGTCGAACTGATGGCATCCGCAAACGCCATATCATTGACCAAAATCACCTTATCCGCTTTCTTTCCTTCCGTAAAGAAGGTGTCGCTTACCTTTTTCGCCACGTCTTCACGGCGTGCGCCATCTAGACGCTGAATCTGCCATTTTTCAGCCACCGCACCCGCGCTCGGCGAAAAGACGCTCGTTAACGTCAGTGCCGCGCCCAAGGCGAAGGCCAACAAGCTTATTTTTCGTTTTGCTTGCATGGACTCTCCTTTCACTCTTCGATAAAAAAGGGGAGATTCTTTCGAACCTCCCCCTTGAGGTTGCTCCACGTATTGGACAACCCTCTTCATTCACACCAATAGCAGTGCGTTATTCAACCCTGATTACTTGCGTTTTTTGGAGGCAACAAAGGCGCCAGCAGCAAGTACAGCGGATCCGGCATAAGCCAGAACAGCGATGTCACCGGTCTTCGGAGCGACTTTCTTGTCGTCCTTCTTCTCTTCCTTCTTGTCTTCCGGTTTTACTTCCGGCTTCGTATCCGGCTTCGGAGCTTCTTCCGTAGTATCCGGCTTCGGAGCTTGCGTGTCGTCCGGCTTCGGAGCTTCCGTATTCTGCGATTCGGAGTCTTTCGGTTCCATTGTCTCTTCGTCGCCGAGGATATCATGGTACTGTTTCAGGATTTCTTCGCCAAGGTTCAGCTTCTTCACCGTCTCCGGCAGGAGAACTTCCTCATCATAAACCAGTTTTGCCAGCCAGTAAGCGACATAATCTTTCGCGGCCAGTTCAGCCAGCTTCGGATTGGTTTCGCCCTTGATCATTTCTTCCGTCGCTTTTCTCTGGAAGGTCTTGATCTTATTCAGCTCAACCTCTCTCAGGTTGAGTTCGTCTTCCAGCATTTCCATATCCTGGAAGGCTTGAGCCCAAGCAAGCTGAGCAGCTTTCTCTGCAGCTTCCGCCTCTTTCAACAGAAGATCCTTATAAGCCTTCGTCTGGTTCAACTGAACTAACTCATCCTTTTTGAGTTCGATGCTCTTCGCATACCATTTATCGTCACGGTTGAGTTTTTCAATGTTATTATCTTTGACCCATTGCTGAGCATCCTTAAGTTTTTGCGCCAGTTCAGCATTGCCCTCTTTTTCAGCAATCTCAATGGCACGAATATATGCTGCATCATCTTCAAGGATATTTCCGAGTCCATCAAACTGTTCAGCATAGTCAAGCTCTAACATATCCTTATTATTGCGATTTTCTGTTTGCTTTTCCATCCAATAATCAATCTGTTTATTGGCAGCATCAATCGCCTGCTGTGCTTCAATAACCTCAAGCTTTGCATCTTTTACTGCTTCTTTAGCATCCGCCCAATCTTTTGCTTTCTTTTTTTCGGCCTTCTTGGCATCGTCGAATTTCTTCTGCGCTTCTTTAACCACTTCTTGTTGCGCAGCGATAATCTTTGCATATGCCTCAGAAGAGGTCAGACCCTTTACCTCCGTAGCGGTGGGGGCTGCCAAAACCGGGGTGGCTACTGCGCCTAATGCCAATGCACTGGCCAGTGCCAAAGCAACAATACGTTTCGTTTTCATAGTTTTTCCTCCGTAATAAGTTCAACCTGCTTTACACATCAACTGCTATGGTTGTGCATGTAATCCGTGAAGCCCCGAAATCTCAGAAACTTCTTGATTTACAAGCTGATGATACCAATTCACTGTAGCCTTGTCAACGGGTAAAGCACGTTTCGGGGCAATTATATTACAAAAAAGTAACGGCAGAGGCGACTTTTTTTGTTTTTCGTTACTTTTTGTTCGTTTCCGGGTCCTTGTTACAGGCGACTACAGGCTTGCCGACTTCTATAGGGGATGTACGACCGGCGTCCTATGTTGCCGGCAACTACGGGCGCATCGTCGGCGGCAGGAAGTCGGTAAAGGTCATCTTGCCGGTCTTCTTTTCCTTGCCATGGTAGTACGTGACGTCGACGGTGTCGCCTTTTTTGTACTTGAGCAAGAGGGTTTTGAGGTTGTTCATGGATTCAACGGGTTCGTCGTTGATGGCCACAATGATGTCGTAGGCTTCGATGCCCATGGCGGCGGCAGGAGATCCGGCGACCACATCACGCACAACGACGCCACTGTCGGTCGGCAGGCCTTGTACGCCGCTGGCGGCGACCAGTTTGGTATTGGTGCCGTTGATGCCCATATAAAGCGGGGTGTAGGTGCCGTCGGCAACGATCTTCTCGACGATGGGCTTTACCGTCGAAACCGGAATAGCGAAGCCGATACCGTCGGCGGAGGCAGGCTTGGCGGTGTTGATGCCGATGAGTTCGCCTTTGGCGTTCAACAGCGCACCGCCGGAATTTCCGCCATTGATGGCGGCGTCGGTCTGGATGAGGCCATCCATAATGTTGCCGTCCTGCAGCGTGATGGAGCGGTTGAGGCCGGAGATGTAGCCAGACGTCAGGGTGGATTGCAAATCGAGACCCAACGGGTTGCCAATGGCGACGGCCTTATCCCCTACCTGCACTGTTTTGGCATCCCCGAAGGTAATGGCCGGCAGGTTGTTCTTTTCGACTTTGATGACGGCTAAGTCGAGTGTGGGGTCAGCCCAGAGCACGTTCGCTTCGGCCTCTTCGCCGTTGGACAGGCGAACCTGCACGGTTTTGGCGTTGCCGCCGTTGACGACGTGGGCATTGGTTAAAATGTAGCCGTCCGGGGAGACGATGACGCCGGAGCCTACGGATTCGCTATATTGCGGGGTTCCATAAAGGAAGGGATTGTCGCTGAAACTTTTTGAAACGGTGGTGATGCCCACAATGGAAGGAATGGTCTTGGCCGCGATGGCATTCTCGACGGTGGTGCTTCCTTCCTTTAGAGAGATGTTCACGTTGCTGTTGGCCGCCGTGCCGGCTGTCTGTACTTCCTGCTTGGGCAGGGGTACATTACCCGATGCCACGAGTGCCGCGCCGCCGCCTGCGCCCAACAATGCACTGCAAAGCACTATGGCAAGGGTGCGCGCCACGCTTCCTTTCGGCCGGTAGTTGCGTGCAATTTCTTCGCGCACAATGCGCCGTGTCGTAGCTTCTTCGTGGTCGGCGGCGCGGTGGGTGTCTTCGTACGCTTGTTCGTTGTGTTCAAAACGATCCTGCTCGTTCATGGTGTTTCCTCCTTCTCTCGCGGCGGCAACCGGCCTGCTTTTCGCGTTCGGCCACGTGCGTCACGTTTTTTTCTATTTGTTTGTAGCCTTTTCGTTAGGTAGCCTACCGAACGGCTTTGAAGAAAATATGTTACATCATTGGTACACAAAGTGACGCGTTGGAAGGCGGTTTGCCGCTCGAATCAGCGGTAGCAGCGCGAAGGAAAGTGGAGCCGCCTTCGGCGGCATTTTCAAACCGCCGGCCGGAGGCCGGCTCCTTATCTTATAGAGGGAATAGTCGAAAAAGGTGAAACCACTCTACACCCTTTCGTCATCCTGTAGAGTGGAATGACCGAAAAACGCAAAACCACTCTACACCCGTCCAAACATCGGTAGAGTGGTTTCGCGATAATTGCAAAATAAACACGATTTCTGTGACACGCAAAGAAAAACAAAGTGGAGCGCCGCTTGAACCGGTGCTGGCGGCGCGGTTTGAGAAGTGGAGCCGCCTTCGGCGGCGTTTCCAAACCGCCGACCGCAGGTCGGCACCGCCTTTCTATGATGGTGATATCGCGTTTTCAGCAAATCGCCACCATCTCCAAAGCCAAAAACGATGGTGGCGGAAGCCCGTTTTCAGCAAACCACCACCATCTCCAAAGCCAAAAACGATGGTGGCGGAAGCCCGTTTTCAGCAGACCACCACCATCCCCAACCGCAAAAACGATGGTGGTGGAAGCCCGTTTTCAGCAAACCACCACCATCGCCAACCGCAAAAACGATGGTGGTGGAAGCCCATTTTCGGCAAACCACCACCATCGCTATGAGCGTATAAGGAAAAACCTCAGCGTTTCCGTCTCCAAAAGAACTTTTGCCCACCACATCCACCGCAAAGCCGCCCGTCCGCGAGTCGCCTCTTCGACGAGTCGTGTCCGTTGCAATAGGCGATACAGCGAGGCGGCGAAGAGAAGCCAGTGACGAGCGGACAACACAGCTTTGCCTATACGAGGAGAAGCGAGCGACGAGCGGACGGGGCGGCTTTACCTAGCGCGCCAATCGAAGTAGTTCACGACGCATACGGCGGCGCAGACGATACAGGCCGTCCAGAAGGCGATGGATTTGCTCAAGCATGGGCATGAGCGTACGAGAAAGGATAAAGGGATCCTTCTCCTCTGCCGGTAACGTCACCTCCGGCACATCAAGGTGCCCCATTTCGGCCACAATATCACGAAAAACGGGATGCCGATGGATTTCACCGAGCACGGCATCCAGACTTGCTGCATGACGCAGCATACGTTTGCGCCATAAGTGCTGCTTGCCGGCATTGGTCAGCGGCGACAGATGGGAAGCCGCAACACGATGCGGACGATCCAGGCTTTCCTGAATACGCTCCATTTCTTGGCTCAACTCGGAAATGAGCACATCCACCTCATCAAGGCGTGCAACAAGCCACGCCTTCTCATCACTGACCTCGGCATGAAAACGCTCGAGATCCTGACGCCGTTCTGCCTCCTTCGCACGGTTCGGAATACTGCGTGCAATCTGCTGCCAGCGTCGATGCGGACGGTTGGTTAATCGGTTCATGGAGTCCTCCTTTTATCTTCATTGGCCTGTGGATATTTGTTTGCCTGCGCGTATCGAGCAACCTGCGTATGTTGCGTAGACTGTCGAACAGCCTTCATATCTTTCGTGACCCGCCTAAGCAACCTGCGTCGGCTTGTCTAACAGCCTACTTAACAGCCTGCCGCAGCCTCATCCACGATGAGCGTTACATTGGGATGCAGTAGCGCAAGGGTTACGGGACAGGAGGTGGTCACCTTGTGGCCGTCCAACAGGCGTGCAACGGCTTCGCGCTTGTCTGCGCCATTGGCTAAAATCAGCAGATGCTTTGCCTGCATAATGGTGCCCATGCCGCTGGAAACGGCGCGTGTCGGCACGTCCTCAATGGAAGAGAAAAAGCGTGCATTGGCTTCGCGCGTGGATGGCGTCAACGATACCGTCGATGTGAAAAACGACAGTTCCTCCACGGGTTCGTTGAAGGCGATGTGGCCGTTTCGACCAATGCCCAAAATCTGCAGGTCAATTCCGCCGGCACGGCGAATGCGCGCATCATAAGATTCTGCGCTTTCTTCGATGGCATCATACTCCTCATCCGGAAAATGAATGCGATTCGGGGAAAGGTTTACCTTACCGAAAAGATTCTCGTACATAAAGGTATGGTAGCTTTGCGGATGATCCTTCGGCAGATCAAGATACTCATCCAGATTAAACGTCGTCACGTGCTGAAAATCAAGGCCACCCTTCTGATGAGCCTCCACCAGATGTTCATACAGGCCGATCGGCGTAGATCCGGTCGCCAAACCCAGAACGGCATCCGGTTTTTCCCGAATTAACGCTTCCACAATGACCCCGGCCACATGACTCATTTCGTTATAATCCTTGGTTTTAATGACCTGCATAGATCCCTCCTTATTCAGACATTCGTTTTTTCTACCAATGCCACAAACATGACGCCGCACTTTTCCGGCATCGCATCTACTCCACATGCTAACTTTTCGGCGTCGCGATTTTCACACCGCAAACTCGACGCCGAAGGATTTATCTTGCTGACGGCGGCAAAACCCGGACAATGGTTCCTCCGCCAAGTACCGTATCTCCCTGATAAGCTACCGCTGCTTGACCGGGCGCAATAGCACGCTGCGGATCATCGAACGTAACCGCAACGACACTGCCGAAGGCGGTTTCACCGAGGGCACTTCCAAAAGAGGCGTCTTCTTCATACGGAGCCGACTCGTTGCCTCTTCCCATGCGAGCGATGGATCCGGAAGTATCCTTTTTTCCTAAGCCCTTCACCTCGTTCGGTGACAGGATACGAAGAACCGCCGGCTGGTCTTTGGCGTTGTAGCGTATTTTAACTGTCGCGCGGATGGGTTCACGGGGCACTTCCCCGATCCAGTTCCAATCCACCGCAAGAAGCGAATCCGCCATCAACTGCGTCTTTGTGCCGACGCAGACGCGATTTGTCGCCATGTCCTTGTCAATCACATAGAGCGGTTCTTTAGCCGCGATGCCGAGGCCGCGACGCTGACCGATGGTATAGCCCACCGCACCGTGATGCTTGCCGAGGACGTTTCTCTCGGAATCCACCAAATCCCCCTCCGGATAGGTTTGCCCCGTATAACGCGAAAGAAACGAAACATAATCGCCATCCGGAACGAAACAAATGTCCTGGGAGTCGTGCTTTCGTGCGTTAATCAAACCGTGCGCTTCAGCAATCTCCCGTACACGCTGCTTTTCATATACCCCCACCGGAAGCAGCGTATGCGCTAATGTTTCCGAATCAAAAGAATAAAGCGCATAACTTTGATCTTTGTGGTGATCTACACCGCGCTTCAGATGGTACACGCCGTTTTCCTCCACCACGCGTGCATAATGTCCGGTGGCTACCGCTTCACAGTCAAGTTCCCGGGCACGCTTGAGCAAATGGTCAAACTTGAGGTAGCGGTTGCAGTCGATACACGGGTTTGGAGTCCATCCTCGTTCGTAATAGCGGACAAATTTCTGAATGACTTTTTCCTCAAATTCCGGAGAAAAATCAAACACATAGTATTCCATGCCCAACGTGTGGGCAACATGACGGGCATCTTCCACGTCGTCCAGACTGCAGCAGGTATGACCGGAATGGGCGACCAGCTCGTTTTCATACAGGCGCATGGTTACGCCAACGCATTCGTAGCCCGCTTCCTGCAACAACACTGCTGCCACGCTGGAATCTACACCGCCGCTCATGGCGACCAAAACACGCTTTTTCATGCGTTTCTCCTTGCACAACACGCGCGAAGCGCTTCCACAACATAATCCACCTCTTCGCGCGTCGTTTGCGCGCCGAGCGAAAAGCGCAGGGCGCTACGACGACGTTCCGGTGCGACATCCAGTGCACGAAGGACGTGGCTTTCGACATTGGCTCCTGCCTGACAGGCCGAGCCAGCAGAAGCGGAGACACCGTGCCGTCCCAGCTGTGCAAGAAGCACATCCTGAGATATACCTGCAACGGTGACGTGAACGATACTCGGCAGGCAATTTTCACGAGCAACTGTAAGCGTCACCCCGGGAATGGAGGAAAGGCCGTCCGCCAACACGTCACCCAACTCCCTCAGCCGGTTCTCCACCTCACGACGATGCAAACGGCTGGCTTCCATTGCCTTCGCCATACCGATGAGACCAGCCACATTGGTCGTCCCGGCGCGAAGCCCGCGCTCCTGCGGACCACCGAGAAGGAAGGGTGCCGGAATGACCGGATGTCGGGCGATCAGCAGACCGACGCCTTTCGGGCCGCCGAATTTATGCGCCGAAATCGATAACATATCGACGTCCCATTGTTGGAGGTCGATGGGCAAATGCCCCGCCGCCTGCACAGCATCGGAATGGAAAAGTATGCGCCGTTTTCCCTTGTAGGAACGAATCGTCTCGGCCAGCTCGGCAATGGGCTGAATCGTTCCCACTTCATTGTTGACGGCCATGATGGAGACCAGGACGGTTTCCGGGCGTAGTGCCGCTTCCAGCGCAGAAGGCGTGATAATGCCGGAAGGCCCCGGATGCAAAAGAGTCACGTCCGCCAGCTGTCTCTTTTCCAAAAACTGAAGGGGCGCAAGAATGGCTTCGTGTTCCATTTCCGTCGAAATGATATGCGGTTTTTGCGTCGACAAGAGCTCTTCGATATGCGGTTTTTGCGTCGACAAGAACTCTTCGGCATAACGAAGCCCCGTCCAAATCGCCTGATTATCCGCCTCCGTGGCGCCGGACGTCAATACCAGTTCCCTGGGTTCAACGTTAAACAGAAAGGCCAGCTGCTCGCGTGCCTTAATGGTATCCCAATGGATGGCGCTTCCCATGGGATGGGTGCTGCTTGGGTTGGCAAAGCGATCCTGAAAATACGGGAGCATCGCCTCCACCACCTCTTCCGGCATGGGAGTGGTCGCCGCATAATCCATATAAATGGAAGGAATACTGTGTTCTGCGCTCATGGTCATCCTTTCGCTCCAATAGAAAAACGGAGGCGATTTCCCGCCTCCGTCCGCTTCGTGTACTCGTTTTGGTTATTCTTCTTCGGCTTCTGTTTCTTCTTCGCCAACAACCGGAACATCCGCCGCTTCGGTGGACTCTTCCTCTGTCTCTTCTTCCACAACTTCTTCCTGCGGCTCATTGAGCGAGGCTACCGGCTCGTTCTCGTCGACGAGAACGTTGACCTTTTCGTTCTTGGATACATCAAGGTCGGCGATGGTAATGACGTCACCGATCTGCATATTCTCGACGTCGACTTCGGCCTGTGCCGGAATATCACCCGGCAAGCACTCGACTTCGATTTCGTCGATCATCTGCAACAGAATGGAGGGCTGAACGCGGATTTCGTCGCGATGCAGCAGAACCACCGGCACCATCAGGCGAACGGCTTCATCCATGCGGACGCCCTGGAAATCAACATGCAGAACTTCGTTACGATACGGATGTCTCTGCACTTCCTTAATGAGAACCTTTTTTGTGTCGCTATCGACGACAAGGTCTACCAGGCTGGACGAGCCCGCTTTGTTATAAACATGGGCAAACTCCAGGTCTTTGACCTGAACCAGCTCATTCTCTTCCCCTTTTTGGTAAATGACCGCCGGGATCTGTCCCGCCGCGCGTAATTTATCCACCCGGTTTTTACCGGATCCTTCACGCTTCATCGCGTTTAATTTGTACTCCGTCATGCTTCCTCCTTAAATACTACACATATAGCGTCATTATAATGCGAAAAACGGGATAGTTCAACACTTCACCCTGCTTCCCGCTATTTTTCGTCTTTTTTGGGGTCAGGCCGCTCGATTCTTGCCGGCAATGCGATTGCCGGCTGTCGTTGCTTGACTTTGTTTCTGCTTGCGCTACTGGGCACTCGTTGTGTTGCCGGCATCTTTTGCGGAAGGTTGCGACTCGCCGTCGTCTTTTTGGGCGGATTCTTCGCCGGCCGCCTGGGCAAGGGCGGAGCGCAGGGCATCCCGGAATCCTTCGCTGGTGCGGGTCGCTCCGGAGATGGTATCCACATCTGCCGTATTTTCTTTGGTTGCCTGTTCTACGAGTTTATCCAGCGCTTTTCCACCGATTTGCGGGGTCTCCTGGTGTTCCAAAATCTTCATTTCGTAGATCTTGCCGCTCTCGTCAATCGTTACGGATAAACGAATCGGCGTCTCTTTCGCATTGCCCTGTCCGGTTCCTTCATACGTTCCGGCCTTGAGCTTTTTTCCGGATCCGCAGGAGGTGAAAAGGAGTGCGCAGGCAACAAGGGCAAGACAGGCAATACGTTTTTTCATTCTTCTTTCCTTTCCGTTGAAGCAGCTACGCGCGAAAACGTGCTTCCTTCCCGGACAGCCGGATCACTGCGTCTTGTGACAGGCGCTGTCCTTCGCCGTCCCGCCGATGCGGCGGCAGCGGAGTTGCCAAGAATGACGCGGCAAAATTCTTCGTTGGTTTCGGTATTTTTCATCAGACGCACAAACTGTTCCATGACGGCGGTTTCATCCGCATTGCGCCCTTGTTTGCGCACTTCGACCATCGCGTTCTGTTCTTCTTTGGTCAGCAGCAAATCCTCTCGGCGTGTGCCGGAAGAGAAAATATCAATGGCCGGGAAAATGCGCATTTCGGAAAGGTTGCGGGAGAGATGTACTTCCATGTTGCCCGTTCCCTTAAATTCCTCATAGATCATGTCGTCCATGCGTGAGCCCGTATCCTTCAGGCAGGTGGCCAGGATGGTCAAACTTCCGGCGTCTCGGATATTGCGGGCGGCTCCGAAGAACTTTTTCGGCGGGTAGAGGGCTACCGGGTCAAGGCCACCGGAAAGTGTCCGCCCGGAAGGCGTTGTTGTAATGTTGTAGGCTCGCGAAAGGCGCGTCAGGGAATCAAGCAGAATCATAACGTCCTGACCACTTTCCACCAGGCGCTTGGCACGTTCCAACAATTCCTCCGCCGTGCGGGTGTGGTTCTGTGCCTGTTTATCAAAAGTGGAGGCGACGACTTCAGTGCGAATTGCATCGTCGGCTTTTCGCATACGGTTGACGCTCTGCTCGAAGTCCGTCACTTCTTCTGGACGCTCATCAATGAGCAAAATGAACAGATACACTTCCGGATAAGTCACCTCAATGGCCTGGGCAATGGATTTGAGCAATGTCGTTTTGCCGGCTTTTGGCGGCGAAACGATGAGGCCGCGCTGTCCACGCCCCACCGGCGCAACCAAATCGACGATGCGGTTGGAAATTCCCTCCGGAACGGTTTCTAATCGCAGACGTTCATCCGGATAAATGGGCGTTAAGTCATCAAATTCCATACGCCGCACGTAGCTCGTCGGATTCGTTCCGTTGACGGCATTGATATAGATGATGGGGGCATACTTATCTTTATCGTGGGCATCGCCGACGATGCCTTCGATGATGTCGCCACTTTTCAGATTGAAGCGCTTAATTTGTACCGCCGGCACATAATAATCCGTTCGGGTACCGTCTTCTTTTTCGCCACGCAAAAAGCCGTAACCGTCCGACATGACTTCAAGTACGCCGGTATCTGCAGGCAGCTCGCGACGCGGTTTCTTGCCGTTGCCGTCCGGAGAAGAACTTTCTTCCTGTTGGGCATCCGTCGACGCAGGCGTATCAAACGCCGGAATTCGGGACGTCTCTTCGGTCAGCGTGTCGGTCAATGCTTCGGTCGCTGCGTTTGTCAGCGCATTCGTTTCCTCGTTTGTTGGTACGTCGGCCGGTGCGCTCGTTGACACGTTCATTTCTGCGTCAACGGTCGTGGATGTCGATGTTTTATCGGTCGCCGTTGCACGTTTTGATGCGTTATCGGTCGCTGTTGAACGTTTTGAGGCGTTATCGGTCGCTGTTGAACGTTTTGAGGCGTTCTTGGTGACCGTTTCCAATTTCGATTTCTGCGCGCCCGACGAGGCTTTTGCCGATGCAGCTCTTGCTGTTATCTTCTTTTTTGTAGTTTTCCGTGTCGTCTTTTTCTGCGCGGTTTCCTGTGTCGTTTTTTCACTTGTTGCTTCTGAAGCAGTAGCATCTTTTACTGCGACATTTTTTGCGCCGGTTTTCCTGGTCGCTGTCGATTTGTCTGTTGTTTTTTTCTTGAGCGTGTCCGTTTCAGCATGGCTAACGCTTTTGCCACGGGTAGAGCCTTTGCTACGGGTAGCACTTTCATCATGGGGTGAGCTTTCGCTGCGCGTGACGCTGTCGCCAAGGGGTGAACTTTCACTACGGAGAGTACTTTCGCCGCTTGTTGTTTTGGCTGCATTGCGCTCATCCTGCTCTTGAAGCCAGGAAATCAAGCCGTCTTTACGAAAAGCATAGGCTTTTTTCAAGCCGCGCGATTCCGCCAGTTCTTTTAGCTCTGTTCTTTTCATTGAATAATAGCGATCCAAAGGGTCCTCCGAAAAAAATGAATAAAATAATACGTACCTCATCAGCACGCGAAATGGACTGGCTTAAGTATAGCACGAAAACAGTGTAGACAAATATTTGGTTATGCCTTTTTGATTTCCGCTTGTATTGTATTCTCCGATGAAGTGCGGCGCGATTCCATGCGGTGCGCCGCTCGATATGCCGCTGGCGGCGCGGTTTTATGTGGCGCGCCGCTCGATATGTCGCTGGCGGCGCGGTTATATGTGGAGCGCCGCTCAATGTGCCGCTGGCGGCGCGGTTATTAAAGTGGAGCCGCCTTCGGCGGCGTTTTCAAACCGCCGGCCGTAGGCCGGCTCCTTTTGAATTCGCTGCGGACAAGGCAGTTTCGGACCGCAAGATGTCACGACCCTGGCTGGACGAGACAAAATGTCATAGCCAGGGGCGATTTTTTGGCACAGACCCTGGCTGGATAAAACAAAGTTTGATAGCCAGGGCCGATCTGAACGCATTGAGCCCTGGCTGCGGAAAATAATGCGCGCCAGCCAGGGGCAACCATGCTAGATCAAGCCCTGGCTTGCAACAGCAAATCGCCACAGCCAGGGTCGGATCCCCTCGCCAAGCCCTGGCTGCGAAAAATAGCACGCGCTAGCCAGGGGCAACCATGCTAGATCAAGCCCTGGCTGACAAAGGCAAAATGCTACAGCCAGGGTCGTAGACGCTTTCCCTAACCCTGGCTGTGAAAAATAGTGCGAGCTAGCCAGGGTCAGCCATGCGATGGCGAACCCTGGCTGGTAGAGACAAAACGTCGCAGCCAGGGTCGAGCTGAACACATTTAACCCTGGCTGCGGAAAATAGCACGCACCAGCCAGGGTCGGAGCGCCTCACCCAGCCCTAGCTGCAGAAAACAACCCGCGCCCCTTCAAAAATCACCTCAATTGCAGACTATTTGATTTTCTCTATAATTCGATAGTGCGCTTCAAAACCTTCGCTGACGCCGGTAAAGGAAGAGTCCTCTTTTGCCAACGTGGACATGGTGTCGAAAATGGTTTTGAGTTCCGGCAGAGACTCGGTTTTATCCTTGATTTCGTCAATGCCTTTTTCCTTAAATTCTCCCATCTTATTCGAGAACGTCTGCAAATTATCCCGGAAAACGACGCTTCCCGACTGCAACTTGTCGCTTCCCTGTTCCAATTCGCCTAATCCGTCCGTCAAGCGGCGAATGCCCGCTCGCATGGGCGTAAGACCTTGTTCCTGTAAAGAAGAGAAAGCGGATACGCCTTGTATTTTTTCTTCCGCCTGAGAAAGCGCACCGGCCAGTTCCGCGGCACCTTCATTTAGCGACGCCGAGTTTTCGTCCAATCGGCTAAGCGCGCCGGCAAGGCGATCAACGCCTTCGACCGTTTGCTCGCTTCCCTGCGCCAAAGCGTGTGCTCCCGTTTGCAGCTTGCCGAGGGCCTCATCCAATTGACTGAACGACTGCATAAATGCCTCGAGCTTGGACGGATCGAGTTCTTCTTCCACTTTTTTGCTTCCATTTTCCACGGAAACGCTGATCTTTGTCGCGCCATTGGCAAGCTCTCCGGCGCCCGTCTCCAACGTCTCCAATCCGGTCGCAAGTTGTCGAGAGGCCGCGGCAATACCGCCGGAAGCAGCAGCGAATTCGCTCATGCCTTCCTTAAACGCTCGGCTTTCCTCCGCGTTGGGAAGCTGTTCGGAAAGGCTTGCTATCGGCGCCAGAGAAGCGCTCAGGTTTTCGGTGGTTTGTCCCAGATTTGCCGTGCTGGCGCCAAGCTCTTCTGCCGTCTTGGCCAGTTGAGCGGATATTTCATGAAGACGCTCGGCTTCCTCCGCATGTCCGGAAGCTTCCCACTCCTTCGCCATGGCCTCCAAACTTTCTATCGATGGGGAAAGCTCTCTGGTTGCCGCTTCCATCGCGGTGACATTCGCACCCATGCTCTTGAGTGCATCCTCCATATGACCATCGCGGAGATCGGCAAGTGCTTCGAGAGGCAGGTTTTGGATGGCGGTATTCATCGCCTGAAGGGGGGTGTTCATTTCTTCCTCTTTTTGTGCCAATAAGGAGGCGTTTTTCGCTGCCGTGCCCATTTGCTCGTGAAGCGCATTGGCACCGGCGGAAAGTCCGGATAGTCCCTGTTCCAGATCGCCCATCTGCGCTGCAACACCATCGCGAAGCGCTTTTAGCGTCTCCAGCGGCGATTCTCCTTTGCCGTCTTTTCCTGTCGCCGTCCGGATGGCACCAATGCCCTGATCCAGTTGCGAAGCACCTTGCTGCAACGCCTTTGTCCCTTGCACCAATGCAGGCATATTCTCCTGAATAGTTGACACACCGGCCGTGTATTGGGCAACGCCGTCAGAAAGACGAGCTCCCCCTTGTGCCATTTGTTGCACGGCACCCGGAAGCGCCGCCAACTGCCCTAAGGCCGGGGATAGTCTATCTTCCAAAAGGCTCGTTTTTTCGTCGAGCTCCTGTGCGCCGGCATGCAGCTTATGAACGCCCTCTCCGAGCTCCGTGACGCCGCCGGTCAGTTTGTCCTGGGCTTCCGCGAGTTTCTTCGATGTGTCCACCAGCTGTGAGGATGCCTCTTCCAGCTTATCAAGCCCATCTTTCAAATCATCCAGACGCTCCAGCGGGGCATCGCCCCGAAAAAGCTCGTTCGAAATCACCACATAAGCTTCGATCGGCTTATACTGCTGAACATCCATTTCCACCACTTCCTCATCGCGGAACGTGTCCAACTGCTCTGTATCCAGAACCGAACCGAAATTATCATGCATTCCCGGGGTTAATATTGTCGTCAGAATCTGATTCTTTCCATCTTTCACGATTTTTGATTGCGGTGCCTCGATATTATGCGCTACTGCTTCATCAAACGTCATCGTGGCCACCGCAACATAGGGCGCATAGATTTTTTGCTCTTTTCCGTTCACCTGTTTCGTCGTAAAGGTTTTGTTCTCCGCACTGATGGTGATCTTGAGCCGTCCGGACTTTCCTTTCAGTTCCTGATTGGTGATCGTTTTGCCATCGAGCGTATAAGTAATATGCACATCGACGGGACGCTCTCTGTCCGATTTTCCCTGGTAGTAAACATCCTTTTTCTCTTCCTGCCAAGAAATCATGCCGTCTTTTACCGCAATTTCTTTATCGGCTTTCAGGTCTTTGATTTCGCGAAGATCCGTCTTGTCGTTGCCTTGAATATTTTGGTCGCTATGCAGCCAGACGGAAACCACCTGTTCTTTTACCTCATCCGCCTCTTTGGTTACATAGACGGTCTCACTTTTTTGGATGGGAGCGGATGCCGCAAAACACGTATCCGTAACCAGCAACGAAAAAACCGCGGCAAAGGTCAATGCCTTTTGTACGTTTTTTTTCATCATATCCTCCTTATTACAATGCCTTGGTTGTCTTTTTAATAAAGGGAAACAGGATGGACAACAGCGCCGGTAACATGAACAGAATAACCAACATACTGATAATGGCGCCACGCGCTAGGAAGGTGCAGATGGTTGACACAATTTCCATCTTGGAATACAGACCCACGCCGACTGTGGCCGCCATGAAAGACAATGCCGAGGTCACAATGGATTTTGCCGTCTCCCGAGTGGCCAAGCGCAATGCGCCGTCCACATCGCCTAACTTTCGATATTCATGCAGAAAACGGTCGGTCATCAGAATGGAATAGTCGACCGTGGAACCCAACTGAATCACACCGATGATGATGGACGTGACAAAGGGAATCGTCTGCCCCATATAAAATGGAAGGCCCATATTGATTTGAATGGCCAATTCTATTGAGCCAATAAGAATCACCGGCAAGGCAAAAGACTTAAACACGAAGACCAGAATGAGGAAAACCATCGCAACCGACACCAACGAAACGCGTGTAAAGTCGGAATTAGAGATGACGGTCAAATCATCCGTAAGAACCGCTTCCCCGGTCAAATAACCCTCTGCATCGTACGTTTTCAAAATATCACGTAGCGTATGAATCTGACTGCGCACCTCGTCGGATGCCGTTTGATACTGCGAATTGATCATCATCATCTTGTATCCGTTCTGCACAAAATTCTGATTGATCTTCTCCGGCAGGAATGTATCCGGCACAGTAACCCCCAGAACGGAATTGGTGGAAATCACCCCGGTGACCCCTTCGACGTCCTCCATTTCACTGATCATCGCATTAAGAGCCGCATCCGATACGTCGTCCTTCACCACGACAAAATGCGTAGTCGCCATGTTGTAGTCTTTTTTCATCTTATTCAGCGCTACAATCGAATCCAGGTTCTGGGGTAATGACCGATCCAGGTTGTAGTACACCTTCGCATTCACCGATCCATAAATGGCCGGAATAAAAAGAACCAGAAAAAGCGTAAAAAGCGCCTTCTTATGCTTCACGCTAAAGTCGGAAAGTTTATCGAAGGAAGGCAGAAGCACCCGATGGTTGTATTTCGTCACCAGTTTTTCGGTCACCAACAGCATTGCCGGCAACACGCTCACCGTCGTCAACAGACCGATCAATACGCCTTTGCTCATCACCAGACCAATGTCTTTGCCCAGCCCGAGTTCCATCAAAACCAAAACGATGAAACCGGCAAAGGTCGTAAAAGACGAAGCAAAGATGGACGAGATCGTATTCTCAATGGCGCGCGCCATGGCCTCTTGTTTCGTTTCCCGTTTCTTCTTTTCCTCCACATAGCGACGATAAAGAAAAATCGAATAATCCATCGTTACCGCCAGCTGCAACGTCGCCGCAATGGCCTTCGTAATATAGGAAATTTCACCCAGAAAAAAGTTGGTGCCGAAGTTATAGGCAACCGCATAACCTATGGTCAAAATAAAGACGAAAGGAATCACTGTAGATTCATTGGTCAGAGATAACACAATCAACGCGAGCACCACGGCCAACAGCACATAGATGGGCGTCTCTCGGTCAATGACATCTTTGGTATCCTTGACCAGAGCGGAAATTCCGCTCAAATACTTGGGATTGGACTCTTCCGCACGAATCTGATCAATAGCCGCCATTGTCGACATGGACGATGCGGAGTCCTTGAATTTAACCACCATTAAGGTGCTTCCATCCGCATAGAAAGTGTCCTGCAACCGCCCCGGCAAAATTTCCTTAGGCACCATTTCGCCTACCAGTGAGGACTTGGAGAGGACATCTTCCACACCGTCGATCATCAGGATTTTTTCGCGCAAATTTTCCGCATCCTGATCTGTCCCTTCTAAAATCAGCATTCCCGTAGAGGCATTATGAAATTGCTCATCCAGAATTTTCTGTCCTTTTGTCGATTCCAAATCTTGCGGCAGATACGTGAGAATATCATAGTTGATGGTCGTTTGCTGATAGCCGAAATAGGAAGCAATCACCAACAACGTCATGACCAGAAGAACCCCTTTGGGATGCTTAGCAATAAATTGGGAATACTTTCTCATTACACTCCCTCCTGTCTACGTTCGTTCCCGTGCCAAACAAAATAGCATAGCCCTAAACGAGAAACCATGGTCAATTTAGAGCAAATGCTCAATTTGAGACGAAATGCCAAATTTCTCCAAATTGGCAAATTGACATGCAATCTCCATCGGAGGACGTCATCGCGCCATGGAAATCGCACCGTTTTCCCACCGGACGACGCGATCACGCCATGGAAATCTCATCCCTTTCCCACCGGACGACGCCATCGCATCCTCGTCGCCTCCCTTGCGAGCTGCAGCAAACGGCAACAAAAAAAGGAGTCGGCTTTTGCCGACTCCTTTACCATTTGATTTGTTGTCCCTTTAGCGGAACACTTATTCTACACTCTTGTCTTGCATTCCGTCGTTATTCTGCTTTGCCGACCGAACCGAACATTTCGAACTTTTCTTTGACCGTCTCTTTGATGGCGGCCGCGCCGGGCGCTAACAGTTTACGGGGATCAAAGCCTTTGCTCTGTTGATCTTTTCCGGCTTCGATGTATTCACGCGTCGCCTTGGCAAAGGACAACTGGCACTCGGTGTTGACGTTGATTTTGGCGACGCCAAGCGAAATGGCTTTCAAAATCATCTCTTTGGGGATGCCGGTACCGCCATGTAAGACGAGCGGCATATCGCCGGTTGCGTCCTTGATGCGTTGCAGGGCATCAAAGTCGAGGCCTTTCCAATTGGCTGGATAGACGCCGTGGATGTTGCCGATACCGGCGGCTAAAAAGTCAATGCCAAGATCCGCTAAGCGCTTGCATTCTGCGGGATCTGCGATCTCACCCATTCCAACGACGCCGTCCTCCTCACCGCCGATGGTTCCGACTTCGGCTTCCACGGAAATGTCATGTTCATGCGCCAGGCGCACGATTTCGGTGGTCTTTTCCAGATTTTCTTCAAGCGGGAAATGGGAGCCGTCGAACATGACGGAGGTGTAGCCGGCTTCGATGCACTTTTTCGCGCCTTCATAGGTGCCGTGGTCCAAGTGCAACGCGACAGGCACGGTAATACCCAGGGCCTCATCCATCGCGCGCACCATGGCGGCGACGGTGGTGTGGCCTCCCATGTATTTGCCGGCGCCTTCGGAGACGCCTAAAATAACCGGCGACTTGAGCTCCTCGGCGATTTCCAGCACCGCCTTCGTCCACTCTAAATTGTTGATGTTAATCTGTGCGACAGCATAGTGTTCCTTCGCCGCCTTAATGAGCATTTCTTTGGCCGATACCAGCATGTTTTCCTCCTTTTCGTGTGACGGTTTTGATTCGTGTAACGGTTTTTTGTGTCTTCTTTCGGCTTGCCGCTCTATCTTCCCGGCAAGTCTTTTTTGTGATGAACGACTTCGTGTGATGGTTTTTCGAATGTTTCTTACTTTATCGTATCCACTTTCCAAATATCACGCACGTATTCGCGCACGGTTCGATCGGATGAGAATTCGCCGCTGTTGGCCAGGTTCATAAGACATTTTTTTGCCCAGCCAAGGCGGTCGCGATACGCGGCATCGACGCGCTCCTGCGCTTCAACGTAGCGTTCGAAATCATAGAGCAAATAGTATTCATCCCCGCGTTCGCCATGTTGTGGTGCAACCAACGAATTATAGACATCCAAGAACATATAGGTGCCGTGATCCGACAGACGCTGATCCAACAGATAGTCAACGACTTCCTTAATTTCGGGGATTTTATGGTAGTATTCGCGCGGGTTATACGAGGAAGCGACGCTTTCCAATTCCTCCACGGTTGCGCCGAAGCGGAAATTGTTCTCTTCCCCGGAATCCGCAAAAATCTCGATGTTTGCGCCATCATACGTACCAAGCGTGGGGGTGGCATTGAGCATGAATTTCATGTTCCCTGTACCGGAGGCTTCTTTTCCTGCTGTAGAAATCTGCTCAGAAATATCTGCCGCCGGGAAGAGCTTCTCGGCAGAGCTGACGCGATAGTTCTGAACGAAGACGACGCGCAGTTTCTTACGCGTGTCGGGATCAGCATTCACCATCCGGGCGACTTCGTTGATGAATTTAATCACGGCTTTCGCGCGGAAGTAACCCGGCGCTGCTTTCGCGCCGAAGATAAAGGTGCGCGGCACCATATCCAGTCCCGGATTCTTTTTGAGCTTGTTGTACAGGTAAAGAATATGCAGAATGTTCAGCAGCTGACGCTTGTATTCGTGAAGACGCTTGATCTGGACATCAAAGATGGAGTCGGGATCCAGCGTAATACCTTCGGTACGCACAATGTAATCCACCAGTTGACGCTTTTTCTCGGCCTTAATCGCGTTAAGTTCTTCCAACGTTTCCACATCATCCGCATAGCGTTCGAGTCCCTTGAGAAGGGTCAGGTCATGATGCCAGGCGTCGCTGCCCAGTT
Organism: Murdochiella sp. Marseille-P8839; assembly: GCA_019753405.1. GTDB lineage: Bacteria > Bacillota > Clostridia > Tissierellales > Peptoniphilaceae > Murdochiella. The sequence continues at coordinate 25,980 of JAIKLF010000006.1, forward strand.
TTTTCGTGATAAAAGCGGAAAGTTCGGGATTGGCATACTGCAGCCATCTACGGGGGGTGACGCCATTGGTTTTGTTGCTGAATTTTTCCGGCATGATGGCATACCACTGCTTAAGGGTTTCATTCTGAAGAATCTGCGTATGAATTTTCGCGACCCCGTTGACCGCCACAGCGCACCAAACAGCTAAATAGGCCATTTCTACGACATTGTCATGGATGATGCGGTAGGTGTCGATCTGTTCTTCGGGCATGCCCTGTTGACGAAACACGGAAATCATCTTCTGGTTGATTTCTTTGATGAGTTCGAGACAGCGCGGGCAGACCTCGTCGACAATGTCGAGGCTCCATTTCTCCAGCGCTTCCTGCAGGACGGTATGGTTGGTGAACGCAAACGTGTGCGTTGCTATGTCATAGGCCTCATCCCAAGAAAGTTCCTCTTCATCAATCAGAATGCGCATCAATTCGGGGATGGCAATCACGGGATGGGTGTCGTTAAGCTGAATGGAATGCAGCGCCGAGAACGAGCGGAAGGTCGTGTCTTCGGGGAAATTGACCTTGTAGCGTGCGAGAAGATCCTGAATGCTGGCGGAGGTAAAGAAGTATTGCTGTTTGAAACGCAACAACTTGCCGGCACGTTGGATATCGTTGGGATAGAGCACGCGGGTAATGTCCTCGGCACGGTTTAATTCGCGCAGGGCGTCATCGTATTGGAAGTTGTTGAAGCGATCAAAATCAAAACCGGACTCAAGCGGTTCGGCTTGCCACAAGCGCAATGTGTTCACAACGCCGTTTTTGTAGCCGATGATGGGCATATCGTAGGGAACAGCCAGCACGGTTTCGTCGCGAAAGCGTACGATTTTGGCATCTTCCTCCCGGCGTCGGGACCAGAAGTCACCTTTTTTCGTCCAATCGTCGCCTTCTTCGCGCTGAAAGCCGTCGATGAATTTCTGTTCAAAAATACCCTGACTATAGCGGACACCATAGCCCTGCACGGGGTATCCTTCGGTTGCCGCAGAGTCGATAAAGCAGGCGGCAAGGCGTCCGAGGCCGCCGTTGCCGAGAGCGGCATCGTCTTCTTCGTCTTCGATCTGTTCAAAGTCGATGCCCAAGTCGTTCAGTACGGCTTTTACTTCATCCAGAATACCTAAGTTAAGTAAATTGTTGCCCAACGCTCGGCCGACCAGAAATTCGGCGGAAAAATAGTATTCATTGCGCATGTTCTTCGTCTTTTCCCTCGTCGCCATCCAGGAATCGGTGATCTGATTCATGATGGTTTGGGAAAGAGCGGCATACTTTTCAAAGGATGATGCCGTTTCAATCGTTTTGCAAAACAAGTGCTTAGCACTTTCGTTCCACTGCTTCAGAAACTGCTCTTTGTCCATGGTTCCTCCTACTTGGCTTGAGCTTGCAATGCGTGTTGACTTGGTCGGTTCCGGGGGCACGGCGGTGTTATCATTAACCCACGTACCTTTTCGGAATCAGGCTCGGACAGCCTGATCGATGCCGATGACGTTAGGCCTGATCGCCTTCGGTTTGATCCGTAACCAGTGCCAGTTTTTTCATCTGATCTTCGGTTTGCAGCGCCTCGATCATCTCGGCGATATCCCCATCCAGAAATTCATGAATCTGGTAGATCGTGCGGTTGATGCGATGATCCGTGATGCGGCCCTGCGGAAAATTATACGTGCGAATGCGCTCGCTTCGGTCACCGCTTCCCACCTGGGAATGCCTTGCCGAGGCGATTTCCTGATTTTGTTTTTCGAGTTCCAGGTCATAAAGCTTGGTCTTAAGGATGTGCAGAGCCTTTTCTTTGTTTTTGAGCTGGCTCTTTTCATCCTGAATAGCCACGACGATACCCGTCGGAATATGCGTAACGCGCACAGCGGAGTCGGTGGTATTGACGCATTGGCCGCCGTGCCCACTGGAACGGTATACGTCCACGCGCACGTCATTCAGATTCAGTTCCACATCAACGTCTTCCGCTTCGGGCAATACCGCCACGGTCGCCGTGGAGGTATGGATGCGCCCGGAGGATTCGGTTTCGGGCACGCGCTGAACGCGATGCACACCGGATTCGTATTTGAGCTTTGAATAGGCACCCTCGCCTTTCACCATGAAGGTAGCTTCTTTGATGCCACCAATGCCCTGTTCCGTGCGATCCAGTTCTTCCGTCGTATACCCTTCTTTTTCGGCATACATATGGTACATGCGATATAAATCGCCGGCAAAGAGCCCGGCCTCATTCCCGCCCGCACCGGCACGGATTTCCACGATGACGTTTTTATAGTCATTAGGATCCTTCGGCACAAGCAAAAGCTTGAGTTCTTCTTCTTTTTTCTGCGCGGTCTCTTCCTGCTCGGCCAGATCGGCCTTGAGCATGGCCTCCATGTCCGCATCCTGTGCTTCTTTCAGCATTTCGCGGTCTTCTTCGGCCGTTTCCATAGCTTTCCTATATTCCTGATAGGCCTTTGCGATAGGCTTGCGCTCGACATACGCCCGGTTGACTTTACGCCAGGCATCCATGTCGCTAAGCAGCGCCGGATCAGCAAGTTGCTGTTCCATCTCGCGCAATTGGCTTTCAATATGTTCTAAACTTTCAAACATGATTTTCCTCTTCGGTTCGTGGTTGGGAGCGGATTTGATTCTTGGCGTCGCGGGGAAACGACTATCGCCTAACGCGTACGATGCAGATTGGAGCACGGTGGCGCGTGCGCGGCGCGGTCGCAGTACGGTTCGGACGGCTAGCGCTTTGCGCGCACGATGCGGTCACGGCCGGTATAGTCCGCATGCACCGTGACGGTGCAAAATCCGGCCTTGCGAAACAGGTTGGAAACGGCTTCACCTTGCCGGTCACCAATTTCCATAAGCACCACGCCTTGCGGGTTTAACAGCGCCGGAAACATGGGGATCCACGCCTGGTACAGCGCAAGCCCTTCTTTTCCCGGCTCTCCGGCAAATAAAGCGGATGCCGGCTCATAACGTAACTCATCTTGCAGGCTCTCTTTTTCCTGCGGATCAATGTAGGGCGGATTGGAAACCAATATGTCCACTGTCTCCGGCAGAGCCGAAGGTCCGTCGCCCAGCACCCATTCTATCATGTTTTGCGCTGCTGCCGACGCATCGTTCGGCGTAGATTGTGCTGACGCAGGTTCCGCAGACGCAGGCTGCTCGGGCACAGGTTGTGCGGGCGCTGGCTGCGCGTGGACGCCCCCTCCCGAAGGCAGAAGGCGAATAGCATTTTCCTTGGCAAGGGCAAGCGCATCAGCCGAGCAATCGGTGGCATAAATTTTTTTCGGTTGCGGATGCGCTTCCAGCGCGATACTCAGGGCGATCGCGCCCGTCCCCGTGCCAATATCGGCAATGATCTTGCCGGCCAGATTCTCCTGAAGAACCATTTCCACAAGGCGCTCCGTTTCAGGTCTTGGAATGAGCGCACGCGCATCGACGTGAAACAGATGGCCGTAAAACTCCCATTCTCCGATGGCGTATTGCAACGGTTCACCGGCAAGGCGACGCTGCACAAGTTCCTGATAGCGCCGAATGATTTCCGCAGGAAGGCTTTCTTCGCATTTTGCGCGCAATGCTCCCGGCGTGGTATCCAACAAATAGGATAACGCCAGATAGCCTTCTTGTCCCGGCAACTGCGCCGCCCATTCTGCGATGGTCTTCATCCTTCCTCCTATTACTGCGCACTATTATTACGCAACATCTCCAACTTTCGTCGACTTGTCCTGTCCCGTCCTCTTCGCATCGTTCTCTTTTCATTGTAGCGATGTTTGGTATGCGGCTCTACTTTTTGCGAATGCTCAATGCATTCAGGATGGAACGTCCATATGGAGTGGCGTTGGAGATGATGTTGGCAGTGTGGTGGCATAAAGTGCGCCGCTTGGAATACCGTTAGCAGCGCAGCTGGACTCAAAAAATGCACGACCCTGGCTGGGCGAAACAAAATGTCAAAGCCAGGATTGATTTTTTAGCTCAAACCCTGGCCGATAAGAAAAAAATCGACAGCCAGGGTCAGGCATGCTCTATCGAGCCCTGGCTGGAGAAAGAGAAATGTCATAGCCAGGGTTTCTTTACGTCTGCAAAGTCCTGGCTGCAATAATTAATGCGTGCCTGCCAGGGTCAAACACGTTTTTCTTAGCCCTGGCTGCAAAAAACAAAGTACGATAGCCAGGGCCGTATTGTGTACGCCGAACCCTGGCTGCAGAAAGCAACGCGTGCCAGCCAGGGTCAAGCACGCCCTGTCGAGCCCTGGCTGCAACAAATAACGCTCACCAGCCAGGGTCAAGTTGCCTCCGCCAGATCCTGGCTACGAATAATAACTTGTGCAATCCAGAGTCGGCGAAACGAAACGCTGCTTGGAATGGCGTCGCCGCGCGTTTTTAGGCGGAGCGCCGCCGGAAGTGCTGTTGGCGGCGCGGTTATCGAAAATGATGAATGTTCAGTGGAGCTTGTGTCCGAAAATGCAAGAAATGAAATAAAGGACACACTGTTACTCCGCCAGAGCGTGAAATTTGTGTCCCTAATTTCCAAAAGCTCAAAAAAGGATACACTTTTACATCGCTTGACCGATAAACTGTGTCCCTAATTTCAAAATGCACAAAAAGGGACACACTTCTACATCACTTAACCGATAAACCGTGTCCCTAATTTCAAAATGCACAAAAAGGGACACACTTCTACATCACTTAACCGATAAACCGTGTCCCTAATTTCAATAATTGAAATTAGGGACACAAGGTTCAGCCGTGACGGGGCAAATCTCCTCTGAACGTCCACGCAAAAAACCGACCGCAAACGGCAAAGGCCGTCTGCGGTCGGTTTTCGTTTCAGGGCTTTGCGCAAGCCCGTTTTTTTTTGTGTTAGTCGATGTTGTATTTCTTTTTAAAGCGCTCGACACGACCGCCACGTTCTGCTGTCTTCTGTTTGCCCGTGTAAAACGGATGGCACGCCGAACAAACGTCTACACGCAGCTCTTTTTTGGTTGAACCGGTCGTAAACGTGTTACCGCAAGCGCAGGTAACCGTCGCGTTGTCGTAATACTCCGGGTGAATGCCTTGTTTCATGTGATCACCTCTCTTTATCAGTCTTCAGTGCATAGCTTTATGAGTATAGCACGCTGAAACCACCTGTGCAAGTGCTAATCCCTCACTACGCAAACATCTGCACAGCTACACCGGCAATGATACGAATCGCTGTACAGGCTGCTGCTGTATCAACAACTACTCAACAGATACACGGCCTCAAAGTCAGTGATTGCAATGGTTTGACGCGTGATTGCTGCATCAACAACTATACAACCGGCGCACAGCCGTGACCCAATGTGCACACGAACGGCCATGCACGGTTTTCAGCCATACACGGTTTTATTAACTGCCGTCTATACACGGCTTGAATAACCCTATAAAACGGCTATTTATCCAGGTTGGTGACGGAATTGGTCGGCCGACCGAATTCGCCGAAGGTCTTGAGCACCGAAGCGGAGATTGTCCCTTCTCCACCGAGAACGTGCAGAAGCGAGATGGTCGGTGTCTGCTTCATATAGCTTTGAATAGACGCGCTCACGTTGTTCTTCTGAACCAACAGAATCGGCGCGCTCAATTTTTGGCTGAGCGGAGCTGCAACAAGGGCATCGGAGAAAACTTCACCGCTGGCTACCATGGCAGCATTTGCCGAACCGAAGTAGGTCTTCGCCACGTTCGCAGCGACTTCATAACGATTCGCGCCGCCGAAACGCTCTGCCGTTGTGCCCGTAACCGACTCCATTGCACGCTGAACCGAGGAGGAGACGGATCCGGTTCCACCTAAAATGGTGAGCTTCGGAGAAGGCTGCTTTTGGAGATAGGCTTTGGTTGCGGGCGGTAATTCATTCCCCTTCACTAGGAGCACCGGCGCATTTTTCACCATCGCAAGCGGCGTCGCGGTGAGTGCATCCGAGTAGACCATGCCGGTCGTGACCACTGCGTGGCTCGTACCCGATGCAAAGTTCACGGCAGCCGCCTTAGCATTCACTTCAAAACGGTCTTTTCCACCAATACGAATGACTTTTGTACCTTCTAAGAGTCCGCTGACCGCCGCTTCCACGGAGGTGCTGACACTTCCCGTTCCGCCCATAATAAAGACCTGTTTCGGCTGTATTTTACTCAAGGCTGCACGCGTCTCCGGAAGAAGCGAACCCGCCTGCGTATACAGAATGGGATAACGTCCCTGGGAAATGTTGGTGGCGCTGATGGCATCCGCAAAGGCCAGGTTATTAACCAGAATGACACGATCTGTGTCGGCAAAGAAAGCATTTGCCACATTCGCCGCGACCTCCTGGCGATTGGCTCCGGCCCAACGATGGATATCCAGCGAATCACCGGGAAGTTCACCCGGCGTCACGCTCGCGTCTTTGTCCGGAATATTCGGCAACTGATCCGGGAAATTACGCGAGCTCAGCGCCCAAACCACGGTGTCGCCATCAGCTAAATGGTAGAGATCTGCAATCCCGGGAATCAACTGTTTTTGCCGTTTTCCCTCGCTGTTATAGATGGCAAAGCGCCATTTTAAGCCGGATTGTGCGGAAGATTCCACATAATTTACGTCGTTAATCTGCATGTCCACCACAATGGCGCGCTGAACGTCATTCTGGTACGGACGCGTATAAACCGCCTGCAAACCGGTGTTTGTTGCTTGCGCGGCAAGTAAAGCATCTACCGCCGTTGGATACGTAATCAGGTCTCCCGAAAACGGGGTGCGCGATTCTCTTGCGGTATACGAAACCGTTAACGGATCGCTAGTGAAAAACTTCGGACGCACCCGATCGGACACGTTGTTGTCATATACACGAACGTGAATATTGTTTGCCGCCGTAGTCGTTTTCGGATTGATGACGGCATAGCCATAAATGTTCGCCACGGTTTGGCCGGGCAAAACGGCCTTTACATAATAGAGACCGTTCGCGGAATCCGGCAACGGATTTTTCGGTGCCAGAGAAAGACTGGCGATCTTCCCCGATTCCCCCTCCTGCACATCCACGGAGGTAACGGCAAGCGGAATGTCTTCCGCTTCATCGTTAACGACGTTTTGCAGCGTAGCAGTAATCTGCTCAGCCAATCCCTCCTTCGTGAACACGATCTCTCCGTTCGCGTCGTAAGGAACGTAGTGCATGGTCTCTTCTCCGCCGATGGTGAGCACTTTGTATTTATCCGCATCGGATTGCGCAGCAATTTTGACCACCACGGACCAATTCCATTCCTGTTCTGTCGGCTCATTGCCTTCTTTCGGCTCATCGGCGTGTGCTTGGCCGGTCATGCCGAAAATCAGCAGCACCGCGAGCATGCCGGTCATCAATAGCCGGGTCAACTTTTTCATGAGGACTCCTTTCGCTTTGTCTGGGTTCGTCTTCCTTCTATTCCATCAATTTTTCGTGTGTTCCGTCCGTTTTACTCAATGAAAGGCACATAAAATCGTATCAAAGAGCGTTTTCACTTCGCGCAAAAGCGAGAATTTGCGCATTTCTTCTAAATTGATCCGCATCTTATCCGGAAGGATTTCGTCCAAATACACCCGTTCCGGGTCATCTACGCCTTCCAGTTTATCATTTTCATTGCGATAGGCAATGCTGCAACGTGAGGTAAGACCCGCTGGAAGGAGAAGCGTTGCCCACATTTCCGGCGTATAATGCGCGACAAACTTAGGCACTTCCGGGCGAACGCCAACGAAGGTCATGTCTCCTTTAATCACATTAAAAAGTTGTGAAAACTCATCAAAATGCAGTCGGCGCAACACCCTCCCCACTCGCGTGATGCGCACATCGTCGCTCTTGGTTACTGCCGCGCCGATTTTGTCGGCATTGGCTACCATTGTACGAAACTTATAAATGAAAAAATGGCGTCCGTACTGCGTCACACGTTCCTGGCGATAGAGCACCGGTCCCGGCGAATCGATCTTGATGGCCAGTGCCGTCAACAGCAAAAATGGAGAAAGCAGCAGGCAAAGAAGCAGCGCCAATAAAATGTCCACTATCCGTTTGATGGTCAGCTGAAATCCTTTTTTCGCCAGAATGTCGTAGTAAGGGCGAACTTCTTCCTGTTGTAAGGCGGAAGGAAGCTCGGCAAAGGGTTTTAGTCTCATGGTTCTCGTTTTCTTCTTCTTGCGCAACCGACTCTGCGCCGCCTTTACGGCGATCGCTTGTCGAATTACGCTTGTACAGCAGATGTTTCTTTGTTTCTTCGGGTTATGCGCATTTCATCAAGTTACACACATTTCCAAAAGTTACACGCATTTCTTCGGCTTATGCGTTTTGGATGGGACGATATACCCGCCGAAAGGTGTCGATCACGTATTCGACGTCCTCATCCGTCAGCACCGTATTCAAGGGAAGCGTGACCTCGTTTTGATACAGCGCGTCCGCATGGGGATACTTTGCAATGGAAAAGCCCAAGTTCTGATAGGCGCTCATGCGCGGTAACGGCTTATAATGCACATTCGTAGCCACGCCATATTCCGCCATGCGTTGAATCAGCGCATTGCGCTCATCAACCGAGTAGCCCGGAAGACGAAGCAGATACAGATGCGCACTTGACCGATGCTTCGCACCCGTATGCGCAAGATCTTGCAAGCCCAAGGGCTCCACAAGCTCGCGATGGTAACGTGCAGCAATCGCATGACGTCGATCCAGAACCGCTTCATAGCGCGCTAACTGTGAAACGCCGAGTGCCGCTAAAGTATCCGGCATATTGCACTTGTATCCCGGCATCACAATATCATATTCCCAGGCGCCCAGTTTTTCTTTGGCCAAGGCATCTTTATTCTGGCCATGGAGGCTCCAAAGTTGTAATTCATGATAAAGTTCTTCGGTGTCAAACGGCAGCCCTTTGCGCCACATCAGTGCGCCGCCTTCCGCGGTTGTCAAATTCTTAACCGCATGGAACGAAAAACAACTGAAATCGGCAATTGCGCCGGCACGTCTTTCCCCTTGGCGCGCGCCCAAAGAGTGCGCCGCATCCGCAATCACGGCGATGCGGCCGAGAGCTTTCTGCCGAGGAGACGTCGGATGAAACAGCGCTTTCTTTTCTTCGACCAGACGAAACACGGCGTCATAATCCGCAATAATCCCTGCCAAATCTACGCTGATGATCGCTTTCGTGCGCGCCGTGATGGCGGCTTCAATGCCGGCCGGATCCATAAAAATCGAATTGGGCAAGCTGTCCACCATTTTGAGGGTCGCACCCACGTGGGTAACCACCGAAGCGGTAGCCGTATACGTGTATGCCGGAACGATCACCTCATCACCGGGGCCTATCCCCAGCGCACGAAGCGTGAGTTCCAGCGCTGCAGTCGCCGAGTTGAGCGCCACGGCACGTTCTGCGCCGGTATAGGCTTCCAGTTTATGTTCAAGGTCTTTCGTCACAGGACCGGTGGTAATCCAGCCCGAGCGCAACGCTTTAATCACCTCTTGGATATCTTCTTCCCGAATATCCGGCGGGGAAAAAGCCACTTTTCTACTTTGCTCCATCGGTTCCTCTTTTCTCTCTTTCGCCTGAAAGCCGCACTTCGCCTGAAGAGCATGCCTCACCTGTACGCTAATTTTTCACCTGAAATGCACTTCCGCAAGGCGAACGCCAAGGCCTATTGCGGCGGCAAACGATCGTATTTGTGCGCTTCTTCCCGCACGCGCTGTTCCAAGGCGTCTTTTCCTTCTTCCCGATATTCCTTGTAGTCGATGGGAATGCCTTCGATGGGCACCTTGAACGTGTCCACCATATCCGCCACGGCGTCGTATACATTCGTTTTCTCATCGGCCATGAGCGCTTCCAGCTCGTCTAATTGCTTTTCAAAGCGGTCGCGATCGAAGCGCAGAGGCTCTGCCACGCGAATTCGCCGGTTCTTTGTCTCGCGCAAGCCTTCTTCACTCATCAGCACTTCTTCGTATAGCTTTTCACCGGGACGCAGACCGGTAAATACGATTTCAATGTCTTCTCCGACTTTATAGCCCGAAAGACGAATCAGTTTTTTGGCCATGTCCAGAATGCGCACCGGTTCTCCCATATCGAGGACGAAAATCTCGCCACCTTTAGCAAAGCAACTGGCTTGAAGCACCAGTGAAACGGCCTCCGGAATGGTCATGAAGAACCGAACAATATCCGGATGCGTAACCGTTACCGGACCACCTTCCTGGATTTCTTTCTTGAATAATGGAATCACGGAGCCGCTCGATCCTAGCACGTTTCCGAAGCGCACCGCCACAAAATCGTTCTTGGACCGATCCGCGAACGCTTGAATAATCATTTCGCAAATGCGCTTGCCGGCACCATAGATGCTTGTCGGATTTACCGCTTTATCGGTGGATATCAGCACAAAGCGCTTCACGCCGTAACGATCCGCCATCTCGGCAACGTTGCGGGTGCCTATGACATTGTTTTTTATGGATTCATGCGGTGCCGCTTCCATTAAATGCACGTGTTTGTGTGCGGCGGCATGATAAACAATCTCCGGACGATAGGTCGCAAAAATATCCTCGAGACGCTTTTTGTCGCGAATGGAGCCGATCAGGATGCGTATATCCACATTCGGATGATGGCGTTTCACTTCCATCTGCACATCGTAGGAGCCGTTCTCATTGACATCCAAAATGAGAATCTGCTTCGGCTGAAAACGGGCAATCTGCCGGCAGAGTTCACTGCCGATGGTGCCGCCACCACCCGTCACCAATACACGTTTGCCTTTCAAATAATTGCCCACTTCATACGTATTGATCTGGATCGCCTCGCGACCCAATAAGTCGTCAAGTGAAACATCACGTACCTTGCTTACGGACACCTCCCCGGAAATAATCTGGTAGATTCCGGGAACAATCTTCATCTTGGCCTCGGTGCGCTGACAAATTTCCAGAATTTCACGCTGCTGTTGGCGTGATGCCGACGGAAGCGCCAAAATAATCTCTTGAATGCCGAAGTGCCGGACCACTTCCTCAATCTGGTCCCGGCCGCCGAAAATTTTCACGCCTTCAATCGTTCGACCATGCTTGGTAACATCGTCGTCGATGAGCGCCACCACGTGATTTCGCACCTTTTCCGATACATTCATTTCATGAATAAGCGTACGCCCCGCCTCGCCGGCTCCGACAATGAGCGTCGGAATCCCGCTGTCCTCGTTTGCGGTCTTTTGCAACGCGCGTTCCATGAGCAGCTGAAAGCGATATAAAAAGCGATGCGCCGTCACGCCTGTAAACAACAGGAAAAACTCGATCAGATAAAATCCGTTGGGAATCCAAAGATCACCGAACGTCAAGCGCATGATACCGAATTGAACAAGCACGAAGGACAAATTGGCTAAAAAACTGCGCACGATTTCCGGAAAACCGACATAGGCGGCCAGAGATTGGTACAGCTTGAACACCCAATAAAAGCCGAGCGCCAGGAGGGTAAACAGCGGCGCCGTTTTCATGAGATTCTTGCTCAACTCATACGGAATCAGGCTGTAGCGAAAGTCAAAGCGTATCCACATCGAGCCGAAATAGGCGATATTAATAAAAAGAATATCCAAAACGATGGCTGCAAGCTGTCGCCAGGAAAAGGTACTGATCGGTTTCGCTTTCATGCGTTCTCCTTGTTCACGCGTCAGGCGCGCGCTTGCTTCGTCAGGCGAAGCAACGTGGACGTGATTTTCTCAAATTCTTCTTCCGTCATGTAGGCATGCATGGGAAGACTTAATACGCGTTGACTATGATCATGGCATACGGGTAAATCGTCCGGTGCATGCGCCAAGTCGGTAAAGGCACGCTGTTCATGCATGGGAATGGGATAATACACCATGACGGGCACGCCCTCTTTCGGCATATTCTCAAGTAAATAGGCGCGTTCTTCCGGACTCTTCGTCAGAATCGTATACTGGGCAAGCGACGTCGTTCGTCCCTCAGGAATAATGGGCGTAGCAAACATGTCCTTCAGCACGGCATCGTATCGTTTGCGCAAGTCGTTCTTCTTTTTGATTTCTTCATCCAGCAGATCTAGTTTCACCAGCAAAATGGCGGCCTGAATGGTATCAAGACGTGCATTGATTCCGATGCGGACATTGTCGTACTTGGATTCCCCGTGGCCATGTACGCGCAGGGAATGCATCAGCGTATACAGCTCTTCATCATCGGTAAAGATTGCTCCGCCGTCACCGTAGCAGCCCAGCGGTTTGGCCGGGAAAAAGGACGTCGCGGAGACATCCCCGAAGGCGCAGCTCTGCTTGCCCTGATAGGTGCCGCCGAATGCCTGAGCATCGTCCGTCAACAGGAACAGGTCATACTTTTTCGCAATGGCCTCAATACGATCGTAATCGCAGGGCAAGCCGAAAAGATCCACGGTCATAATGCCGCGAGGACGTAATTTCCCTTCGGCAAGCGTCTTCTCGATGGCTTCTTCCAGCTTATCCGGATCCATTAAATAGGTCTCATCCGAGTCAATGAACACCGGCACAGCGCCGGCCAGACGAATCGTTTCCGCGGAAGCAAAATAGGTAAAACTCGATACAAATACCGCGTCTTCCGGCTTTACGTCATAGGCCATAAGCGGCAGAAAAAGCGCACTGGTTCCACTCGAACAGGTCAGACAATACTTGCGTCCGACATAGTCGGCAAGCCGTTTTTCCAGCTCTTCCACCTGGGGTCCCATAATAAAATGGCGGCCGTCCACCACATCGCGGATCGCCTGATCAATACGTTCTTTTGCGGCTTCATATTGCCGCCCCAAATCAATAAACTGCATGGATCCTCCTCATGCTTGCGTTTCTTTTAAGCCCTCGCCGTCCTGTTCCAAAAGTCTTCCGCATTCCGGACAGCGATAGGCGCCTTGCGCATCCAACTCGTTATCGTAAAAAATGTGACCGCATGTGCATGCCCAACCGATGCGTTTTGCCGGCACGCCGGCGACTAACGCGTGGGCAGGGACGTCTTTGGTCACCACTGCACCCGCAGCAACCATGGCCTGGGTATGCAGCGTATGGCCGCAAACTACCGTGCAATTCGCGCCCAGCGTAACCCCTTTTTCCAAGTGCGTCGGATGGTAGCCGGCGCTTCCCTTCGGATATGCCGCCCGCGGATTCAAGTCATTGGTAAAGACGCAGGAAGGGCCACAAAACACATCATCATCCAGATGAAGTCCTTCATACAGCGAGACATTGTTTTGCACTTTCACGCCGTTGCCGATGATTACGCGATTGCCGACATTGACGTTTTGGCCGAAGCTGCAGCCTTTTCCAATGCGCGCACCGGACTGAATATGACAAAAATGCCAAATTTTCGTGTTTTCACCAATTTCGACATCTTCGTCCACATAGCTCGATTCATGAACAAAATAGTCGGGCATGGGTCCTCCTTTCCGTCCTTCGATCAATCTCCGCGCTTTCCCTTCATGTACATCGGATTACGCGTTCACGCTTCGTTTCGTTCGTTTGGTCTCAGTCCGCTTCGACAATCGGCGCATGCGGATCATACTCCAATGATCCTTCGCCGAAAATGCCGGTCATGTCGGTCGAGGCAAAATCCGTCAGCGGCAACTTGACCGCTTCTCCTGTTTTTTGACTCTTATAAATGGCCAAGACCAGTTCCAAAGCTCGACGGCCGGCATGAGCATCCACATACGGTGCGCGATCGTCTTGAATGGCTTCGATAACATCGCGGAACAGCATGGTGTGTCCGTTACCGTAAATATTGGACGTTGCTTCCTTCATTCCGACCAGGCCGTCATCCTCCGGACGATGGTCGGCAAAGTCCCAAACCTCAATATCGGTGGTGGATTTTCCGCCCACCTTGACGGTTCCCGTTTCGCCGAATAAAAAGAGAGATTCCTCTAAATTTTTCGGATAAACGTTCGTCGTACCTTCAATAATACCGATGGCACCGTTTTTGAAGGAAACAATGGCCGTGCCTAAATCCTCGGCCTCGAGATAGTCGTGAAATTGCTGACGGGTGCGACCGACGACTTCCACAATCTCATCGCCCAACATCCAACGCAGCAAGTCGATGCCGTGAATGCACTGATTCATCAGCGCACCGCCATCTTCTTCCCAGGTTCCGCGCCAGGGCGCCTGCTCGTAATAGTCACGGTTACGATTCCAGCGCACATGGATGGTGCCGTGGGAAAGGCGTCCGAAACGTCCCTCATCCATGGCATCACGCACGTGTTGAATGGCCACGTTGAACCGGTTCTGGTGGCATGCTGAAACTTTGACATGCTTTTCTTCCGCCAGGGCGATGATACGATCTGCGTCGGCAAGCGACATGGCCATGGGCTTTTCAATAATGACGTGAATGCCGCGACGAATGCACTCCAGCGCAATTTCCGCATGATAGCCGCTTTCGGTCGCAATGGAAACCAGCTCGATTTCCGGATGTTCATCCAGCATTTTTTTATAGTTTGTATAGTGTGCCACTGTGGAAGGATCAAGTTCTCCACGTGTTAAGAGCGCATCCATTTTTTCCGGACGCACATCACAGAGGGCGACGAAGTTCAGGTGATTATTTTTTGCCGCATAGACATGATTGATCGCAATGCGTCCGCAACCGATTAACGCGTAATTCATGATTGTTCCTTTCTGTTTCATACACGGTTTCATTATACCGCACTTGCCCATTCATGGTGTCGCATGTAATAGACGATATAGGCTGTACTGAGCAATCCGGAAAGTATGAAGATGGCCGTAGTGGCATACGCCGCGCCGATCGCGCCGAATTTCGTAATCCACCAGGCATCCAAAATGACATTCATGACACCGGAAATAATCGCCACGACGCTGTTGACCCGCAGACGGTGCAACATCACGAGGATGTTTCCGGAAAGCATCCGAAAGGTCCCGGCAAAGAAATAGCCGACGGCCAGCACCCGGAAAATCGGCACAGCGTGCAGATAATGCGGAAAAAGCAAGCGAAAGATGAGCGGTGCCGTGACAAAAAGCAAAACACTGATTACGGCATTCAAGGCGCCCATAATGAGATAGAGCTTCTTCAGGTTGACACGAAGCCAGTCACGATCTTCGTGATGGGAAGCAATGTAGGGATACACGTAGGTCACCACCGCCGAAGGCACAAAAAGCATAGCCATCGGAATGAGCGTTGCCGTATGGTATTCCGCCAGAATGACCGCACTGGTAAGAATGGAGCCGATGAGCCAACCGTCAATCAAAAAAAGAAGGCTGGAAATACTGTTGTTAAAGAGACTGACCAAGCCGACCGAAAGCAGGTTTTTTTTGTCCTTGGCGGTAAGGGGTGCAAGGTTCTCCTGCTCCGCCTGCCGCGGTAAAGGCAAAAAACTCGGTTTCGCGCGACGGGCAAAAAGAAAAATCACGGCGAAATATGCGAGATAACGCAACGCCACAATGAGCTTCAGGCTGTTGAAATAGGCGCCGATAATTAAAAATATCGCTCCGGAGAGCGCTATGCCGGTGCTGAGATAGGAAAATGCCTTATTCATCAATTGAATGCGAAAATAGCTCTGGAACACATCCACGGTAAAGTACAGCAGCGGCATGCCCGCCATCCAAAGAAGTACGGCGCGCGATTGCTCAATAGGAAAGGTAAAGAGGGCGCAAAACAGAACGATGCTCAGCGAGAGAAGCACATTCCATCGCATCCCCAGGCGGTAGCCATAGCGAGCAAACGCATCCTGGCGCAGGGGATCCTGCATTTCTTCGCTGCCGATTTGAAGAATGGCCGAGTTTAATCCCAACCCACTGAACAGAAGAAAGGTGGAGAGAATGTTCATCGCATAACTGTAGACTCCGTAATCATTTTTCGTCAGGAAGTTGACGACCAACAAGCCGCTGCAAGAGGAAATCACCTTGTTGAGGACTTGCGAGGAGAAGATATGCACAAAGCCCGTCTCCGCTAATTTTTTCATGTTTTTCTTTATGTTCACACCGTCTCCTTCGCCACTTTTTCCCGACTCGAGCGTGTCGTCCAACTTGCTTTATACGGTTTCCTTCAACGGTCGCCTTTCTCTTCGAGCAGAGAAGCAAAAATACGCTCCATTTTTAACGACAGCGCGCGATAATCGTACTCCTGCACAAGAGCCTGCTCACGCTGTCGAATCGTCTCTCGTTCTTCCGGTGTTAGGCGCGTCAGTTTCGCTAATGCGGAAACGATGGTTTCCACGTTTTGGTTTTCCGTTTCCACGCCTAAATTTCGTTCGGCAATAAGAGAACCATGGGTCTTTACCGTGGAAAGAATGGGCGCACCGGCCGCAAGGTATTCAAAAAGTTTATTGTTGCTCGTTCCGTAGCGCGTGATGGCGGTTGCGCGATTATGGGCAAGCGTCACGTCCGCTCGCAGCAAAATACTCGGAATCTCTTCTTTTTTGACTCGACCTTTGAACTGTGCATTCGTGATGTGTTCCTGTTCAATCCGCTCATTAAGATGCGGCAATTCGGTACCGCCGCCATAGAACAGAAAGCGCACATTCGGCAACTCGGTTTGACAGCATTTCGCTACATCCAACATCACATCCAGACCATAGGTCATGCGAATAGAACCCATGTACACCACCTTAAAGGTGGACCGATCGTCCAAATCGAGATCGTTATAACGGACTTTCTCCTGATTTCGACGAAACTCCGCTAAATCCACACCGTTGTTGACCTGAATGCATTTGGTCACGTCAACATCGTTCCATCCGCGATCCCGCAAATAATCCGGCCCGCCGCTCATGGTAAACAGCAGGCGATCCGCCCCGCGGTAAAGCGAATGCTCCAACGCATAAAGGGGCGCGATCATCGGCTTCAAGTAAGGTTTCTTGTTTAAATTGCCATACTCAACGAGCGATTGCGGCCAAAGATCACGCACTTCAAATACAAAGGGAATATCATAGCGTTTGGCAAACGACATCGCACTTTTTGAAGAGAACGGTACGGGAGAAGACGCGTAGATAATATCCGGGCGTTCCCCTTCCGCCATCAATTTTCGCATCGCTTTTTTGCAACGGGACGAAAATTGTACCATGTTCACCACGCGACGCCAATTGTTTTTCGTGTACCCCATGGTTCGCACGTACGTGTAGGGCACGCCGTCAAACGTCACCTCGTTGAGGAGTTGACCGGGCTCGACGAAATTATAGGTCGTGTTGTGCACTTGACTTCCGGTCAGAATGCGCACATCATGCCCCCGGGCACGCAGATATTTGGAAAAATAGAAATGCCGCACTAAACCGCCGAATCGCGGCGGAATCGCGTAATTATTCACAATCCAGATGCGCATTCGTATCCTTGCCTTAAAGTGTTTCCACGTTCTCGTAGTCTTCCGCGTTGGGGATGGCGTTACGCGCATCGAAAATGGCTTTGGCCTGGCGGAGAATCATCGGATAATCGTACGCTTGATGCGCGGTGGTGATGAGAACCAGATCCGCATCCGCCACATCCTTTTCCGTCAAGGACGTCATGCCGGTATAGTTTTTTCCCTGATGACGGAAGGACGGGATGTAGGGATCAAAAAATTGTACATCCGCACCGCGCTCCTTAAGAATATCCAGCACGCGAATGGCCGGGCTTTCACGATAGTCGTCAATATCATTTTTATAAGCAACGCCCAAAACCAGCACTTTGGAGCCGTTGAGCGGCTTTTTATGACGGTTGAGCATTTGTGCTGCACGATCCACCGTATATTCCGGCATCTTGTCGTTCACCATCATGGAGGACTCGATCATGGACGTATGGAAGCCATATTCACGCGCTTTCCAGGAAAGATAGTAAGGATCCAACGGAATGCAATGACCGCCGAGACCCGGGCCGGGATAAAACGCCTGGAAGCCGTACGGCTTCGTCTTGGCCGCATCAATCACTTCCCAAATGGAGATGCCCATGCGATGGCAAAGAATAGCCAATTCGTTCACCAGCCCGATGTTGACGTTGCGATAGGTGTTTTCCAAAATCTTTTCCATCTCTGCAACGGCCGGCGACGAAACGGGATAGACTTCCCCTTCCAATACGGCAGAGTACATTTTGGCGATAACCTCGGTTGCATCTTTGCCGATGGCACCTACGACTTTTGGGGTGTTCTTCGTCTTAAACTGTTTGTTGCCCGGATCGACGCGTTCGGGAGAAAAGCCCAAATAAAAGTCCTCCCCGCAGCGAAGACCGGAGCCCTTTTCCAGGATCGGCTTCACCAGTTCTTCCGTCGTTCCCGGATACGTTGTGGATTCCAAAACCACCATGGTTCCCGCCTTCAGATGTTTTGCAATGTTTTCGGCGGACGTCTGTACGTAGCTGATGTCCGGCTGCTGATGAGCATCCAGCGGAGTCGGTACGCAAATCGCGATAAAGTCCACCTCTTGGATAAAACTGAAATCGGTCGTCGCACGAAGCATCTTTGCTTCAACCAGCGCCTTTAAGTCATCGTCAACAATGTCGCCGATATAGTTATGGCCGGCATTAACCATGTTGACTTTTTCATCCTGTACATCAAATCCGATGGTTTCAAATCCGGCGCGCGCTTTTTCCACCGCCAGCGGTAGGCCGACATACCCTAGTCCCACCACGCCGACGCGAATGGATCGCGTTTCAATTTTTTTAAGCAATTCCTGTTTTAATCCCATAGCCGCTCTATCTCCTTTTTGTATTCCTTCCGCTCGTTGTTTTCCTTGCTCTATGCGCTTTATTTTATACCTTTTGCGCGCTATTCTCTTTGGGCTCTATTCTAACATAGCGCCCTATTCTAACATAGGAAAAGGGCGAATGGCTGTCTGCCTTCGCCCTATCCGTCACGTTATGACGATTTTCTTTGTCTGATACCGTTAAAATCTGTTCCATACACGGTTAAACGCCGTTCCTTACAGCCTTAAAAGCCGTTCTTTTTCGCGTTGCGAATGATTGACGGATAATCCGCCAACATCCAGTTGGCATCCACACCATAGGGGAAGCCATCTTTTTCGTACGTGGAGGTAAACTGCCACATTCCGTAATCACCGGTATATGACGGGGTGTTGACGCCGTAATGGGCTACCCATACATCGTATTTCTTCAGTCTGGACATATCCAACTTATCGCGCAGCCAGGAGGAGGAAGCGTAGATTCCGGTGTAGTACCCGGCTTTTTCCATCTCCTCCAAAAACGCCAGAGCCGTATCCGTCATTGTCTTTTTATCGGTCTTGCGCTGATGATACTCATCTTCCGTATCCCAATAAACAGGAAGGGCGAATTTTTTTCCGGCAATGGACTTCTGGAAGAATTTTGCTTCGGCAACGCCCTCTTTTACTTCGTTCGCACAGGAGTACCAATAAGCGCCGATGGGGATGCCCCGGGCGTTAAATTCTTTATAAAATCTTTCGAATTCTTCATCTTTTTCGTAATAATCGCCCGTGCCGTGTCCGGTATAGCCCGCACGTAGAATTACGCCGGAAATGCCTCGACAAAAGGCATCGAAATCAAAGTTCTTCGGTTTTTGATGCGTCGAAAGATCGATCACCAACAGACGATTTGTCGGAACCAGTTTTCCGGTATCATCGGCTTCCATGAGCCCATCGCCGACCTGTACCGGCTGATTCGTGACAATGTAGCCGCGCGTACCGATGTAATAGCGGTTTCCCTTCCACGAGAGAATGCCTTTCGTATGGCGGCGAACATTGTTGTTGGCCGGGTCATAAAAATAATATCTTCCGTCCACCTCATGAATGCCGTCGGTGCTGGCCCCATTTTCATCCATATAGTAATAAGTATCTCCAAAACTGATTTGTCGATTACGATAAACCGTCCCATCCGCCTTTACATAATAATTTTTTCCATCCTTAATTACCCAACCGGCGGTTCCCTTCGCTTCTTTCATGTTGCCTTGCTCATCGACATAATAGCGTTTCCCGTTGATCATGTGATAGCCGGGCTTATACTCCTGCTCCAGCTTCCCGGTGACGTTGTTTAACTGATAGAGCTTGTTCTGAAAGCGCACCGTTCCGGTACGTTTTGTGCCGTCCTCACCCATAAAATAGGTGCCCCTCTCACCGAAATAGATGAAGCGATTATAGTACAGCTCACCGTCCGCATTGGGGAAATAGCGTCCGGCCGATTGATCGACCCATGCGTTGTCGCGACGAAGAATGCCGGTTTTCTCATCCAACAAATACTTCTTTTCACCCAATGCCAGCACGCCCGTCATTTGCTGACCTTGTCCGTTCAGATAGTAAATCGAATTGCCTCCGAACGAAATGAAGCGCCGGGTATAGCAGTACCCTCTGGAGTTGACAAAATAAAATTGATTTTGATGTTCGACCCAACGATTAAGGATCGGTTGGTTGTCCGCATCGTAAAACTGCCCTTCGACCAGATGCGCTGTACGACAGGTATCCGGCGGCGCGATACGCGAAATATATTTGGTTCCGACCGCCTCTTTGCGTTCCGCTGATTTTGCGGTGACGGCAACATCAGAGGATTCGTATTCTTTCTTCTCGCCGTTTTGTTGCGAATTCTTTTTTTCCGTTTCGTTCTCTTGTTGTGTTTCTTCGGCAATCTCGATGACGTCGCCAATGCCTTCGGCAAACAGCGGTTGTTTTTGCTTCAACGCTTCTTGCGCCGCTGCTGCTAATTCTTGCTCTTTGCCTTGTTCCGTCGCTGACGTCTCCGGTTTTTCTTCGCTTTGTTTCTGTTCGGTTTCCGCCGCGCTTTCCTGCGCCATTTCCGTTTCGCTGCCTTGCGCAGCTTTCACTTCTTCACTGGACGCGTCTTGTGTCGTTTCCACGACATCATCGACGAACCGGCCGACATCGTATTGCGTATCCACTTCGGATTGCACAACGGGAAGATCTGCCGTTTCCGCATGGGCAATACCCATGGGCAACGCCAAAACACCGGCACTTAACAATAAGGCTTTTGCAAGCGAACGTTCATATTTTTTCTCTTGCATAGTATGCTCCCCACTACTCACCCTTCAACAGGGATTCTTTCAAAAAAGTTACAAAACAGTGACAACCCAATCATAACAACTTTGTGCGACGCGCGCAAGTACGGTTCGAGGACGAAAAGCCTTATCTTTGCCACGCTACTCGTACAATTTGTATTGCGCCGATCGACACTTAACCGATTGGTACATAGACGACCGGCGCTTAGCGAATTCGCCAAGCGCCGGTCAACACGTGACGACAATCCCGACCGCCACGAAACGTTATTAATAAACGGTAACCGCGCTGCCTGTGTAGAGTGCGTCATAAACACGCGGCATTACCGAGGGAAGCACATTCACGCAACCATGGCTGCCTACCCAGGTATAGGAACGGTTGTTGTAATAGAATTTATCGAAATATTGCCATGATGCGTAATGAATTCCGTAACCGCCGCTGAAGGAAATCCAGTAATCAACCCATGATTTCCATGTCGGGCCGATCAGATAGGTGCCTTGAGCCATTTCCTGTACCGAGAAATTTCCCATGACGGTCGGTGACGAAGGCTTGCCGGAGATAATCGGCGTTTCTACCGCAAGTTTTCCATTATGGAAAACCCACATATATTGATGGTCGAGACTGATCACGGCGAAATTTTTTCCGACATAGCGATCATAGACGGCGGGTCCGGTTAGGTAACCGCCGGAATAACGCCATTCGCCCTTGACTTCATACAGGGTCTCCCGTTTTGCTTTGCCATTCGCATCAAAGCGATAGGAATAGCCGTCAATCGTACGCATGGTATTTTCCAGGCGTGCCGGATATTTCGCATCGGGGTCAAAATAGTAGGACTCACCGTTTATTTTCTGCCACCCCTTGGTCAGAGCGAAATCTTTCCCGCTATAATAGGTTTTTCCATCCACTTTGAAGGCTCCGCCGTTGCGCATAAGGTTTCCGGTGTTCGGATCGGCATAATAGGCTTTTCCGCCTTCCGACACAAGGCCATACTGTTTCGTGCCGTCCGCGCCCATGTACATAGCATAGCTGCTGCCGAACGTAAGCACACGGCTACGATACGGCTTGCCGTCGGGTTTGGCAAAATAGGTTTTTCCATTGTATTCATACGAAGAAGATTTTTTAACCAAAAAGCCATTTTCATCAAAGCGATAGGCTACACCGCGATACAGCACAATACCCGTCTGTCGTGCACCATCCTCACCCATAAGGGCGATGCGTCCACCTCCGAAGTTGAGGAAGATGTCGCGATACGGATCGCCACCTTCCGGCGCATAATAATATTTTCCTTCATACGTATAGCCGTGGGGATGCATCTTCACGCGGCCATCTTCATCGGTATCGTAAATGGTCCCTTTTGCGGCCACGAAGCCCGTCTGCTTGACCCCTTCCTCTCCCATGTAGTATTTGACTTTCGGGCCGAAGGTGATAAAACGGTCATGATACAATTTGGCTTCCGGGCCGACAAACACGGTGCCTTTTCCCGTTTCCTGCCAGCCGATACGGCTGACAAGCTGGCCCTTCTGATCGCCATCTTCAAGGAAGTAATAGTAGTCGCCGGCAATCTTCGTGATGCCGGTCTGCATAATGCCGGTAGGCCCTACATAATAGGAAATTCCAGTGGAGTGGTAGCGCAAAAACGTATTGCGATAGGGATGGCCTTGGGCATTGGGAAAGTAGCGTTCACCCAGATAATCCACCCATTGTTCGCGAAGCAGTTTTCCGCCCTGATAAAACGCATCATCTTCCGGAGAATAACGAATCTTGTGGCTTTCGGATTCACTGGTAAGCACAGCTTCGCGCGGTGCCTCTTCCTGCGTCTGTTCCTGTGTCTGTTCCTGTGCAGAAGACGAGATTGATTCCTCATCGGAAACCGATGTATCCGCCGTTCCGTCGGCAAAAACGGTACCCAGAGGCAACAGTACACACGCCAAGGCTAGGCTCAGCCAGATACGGCGTCGAGAACTCGTTCTATTCCTAGTCATCTTCTTTCCTTTCTTTTGCAAAACAAATCAATACTCTTTCAATAATTTTGCCTACATTGTACCATACTGTCCGCGTCCACTCCTATCCTATCGTTCCTTTTCTTCTCGCTTTTTTTCTTGCCTGCAGCACAGACGGGTGCACAGCGCAAAATGGCACAAAGTCGAACCACAAAATAGAAAAAAGCGATGGAGAAGATCAATCTCCATCGCTTCTGTAGTTTTCTTTTGCAGTAAACAGGCTTGCATTGGACCTGCGTGCTTACTTGGTATAAACGTCGAAGTGGTTGCCTACGGTTCCACGATCATACACTTTTCCATAATAGCCGAACGGCGTCGGAATCACGGTTCCTTTCGGCGCATCGTTCGCTAACACGATATAGCCGTCACCATCCGCCACATAACCGTCTTCATTGACGTGACGTCCGGGAATGCGCAATCCGCCTCCGGGCAACACGCTTTGCGAGTAGTACGTAAATTTGTATCCATTCCACCAGATGATGCCTTGGAAAATAAGATCGCGCAAACTATAGAGCTTCGGTGCACCTTTGCCGACCGCTTTCGGCACATTGGATTCCCGTCCCTGAATCGCTCCTGTCGAAGGATCGACAGTGTAATCATAGTCGCCCAACGTAAAGTTTTTGAATAAACGAGCGCCGTCTTTTCCGTGGTAATACTGCACACCATTAACAGTGACGATCTGATTGCGTACCGGTACGCCATTGGCATCGGCATAGAAGGTCTTTCCCTCGGCGGCGTATTCGCCTTCTCTTACTAAACGTGCACCGTTTGCACCGGTCATCCGATACACCGTGCCGTTCACGCTGACCGCACCGGTAACGGCCACGCCGTCGTTGCCCATATAATAGGCCAGTTTATTACCAAAGGTAATAAATTGATTGCGGTAAATTTTTCCTTCTGCATTAACAAAAACTTGTCCACGCTCGGTACTCATCCAGCCGTTTCTCTGGTCGCGCATACCGTTGGCGTTGAAGTACATTAAATCTTTACCGACTTCACGGAAGCCGGTTCCGATCGTACCGTCATGATCCATGTAATAGGCAACTTGCGGACCGAACGTAATCAGGCGATCCCGATACACTTTACCTTCCGCGTTGGGGAAAATCCACCCGCGCTCGGTGTTCACCCAGTCGTTGTCCTGATGGCGCTTACCCGTTTTGTAATCGAAGAAGCTCAATGTTTCGCCGATTTCACGAAAGCCGGTTCCCAGCGTACCGTCATGATCCATGTAATAGGCCCGATAGGGACCGAACGTAATCATACGGTCGCGATACAACACGCCTTCCGCATTGGGGAAATAATATTTTCCCTGGTATTGCACCCAAGCATTATCTTGATGAAGGGTTCCGTTATCGTCAAAGAGATACAGAACGCCGTCAATTTCCTGGACGCCGGTCAACAGGCCTTCTTCTGTTTGATAGGCTTTTGTCTGATCGTCCTGTTCTATCCAGCCCAACGCAGCTTCCTGTGTGGATACCTCTTCTTTTCCCGCTTCGCTTTGTACATTGGCTTGGGGAACTTCCGCTTCATCGGCTTTGACCGGGGTAGTCTGTAATGCGAGCGCAAAAAGCAGTCCCGCGGAAAGCGTCAGCAGATGTCTTTTTTTTGTTCGGTTTTTCATGTTACCACCTTTCTGCAATCGCTCAGGCGCATGGGATTCAGTGCCTTGTCGAGCGATTGGTCGTCGCAAACAGGCGACGGCAACAAAATCTTTAACGAATTTGTAATGATTTCCGCAACAAATGTAACAAATAGGTTACAACCTGTCAACTCTTTTCTCGCTTCCGCGCATTCCATTCTGTTTTTTTCTGTTTCTATTCGTTCTATTTGGCTTCCTACTGGACGTTCTGTTCGGTTTTCTATTCGGCTTTTCGACGGAAAAATTGGCCGGATGCTTCGCCGAGTATTTGCCCTTCACTATACATGGTTCCCTTCGTGACAATGACGGTGTCTCCCTTTTTTAACACCTTTCCCTTCGCACAAATGCATTCGCCACGTCGTGCAGGACGAAAAAATCGATAGTGTAAGTCCATCGTGACGACGGATCCCCCCAAGGAGGACGCCGCTGCGCCCATAGCCAAATCCATCATGGCTAAAAGCACTCCGCCGTGCGCAATCTTCTGGGAATTCAAGTGGTAATCTTCCACCGTCAATTCCACCTCGGCTTCCCCGTTTTCCTGTTTTACCAGATCCATCGCAATATGTTGACCAAATTCCGGATTCTTGTTTGTCATCCGTCTCCTCACCCTCTATGTTTTCTTTCGTTTCCCGGGTATTGTACCGCATTCCGCTTGCCGCTGTTCTATGCCGAAGGAGAAACACCTGCTATAATCGAAGCGTAACTTTTATATTGAAGGTTGTTCGCTGAGAATGCGCTTTGTCGTTCGTCGCGAACACGCTTTTCGGTATTCGCCGGCCTCCGGGATGTCGAAAAGTCGCATAGACGAAACTCGCATACATGCATAGGAAAGAAATGAGGTGCAAAATGAATCTCTATCGTGTTACTCCGGAGGATACGTTCCTCCTCTTCATTGATCTGCAAGAACGAATGCTGCCCAGTATGGCCGATGCGGATCACGTAGCCAAAAATGCTGAGGTGTTGTTGGAGACCGCAAAGGCCTTCCATTTACCGATGATCGTAACCGAGCAGTATCCCAAGGGGCTCGGCGCAACGGTGTCGGCGCTGCAATCTGCAAAGGAACAGGAATATTCAAAATATGCGGAAAAAACGGTGTTCAATGCCATCACGCCCGCCATTCACGAGGCGCTGAGCGAGGCACCTTTTACCGGCAGAAAACAGGTCATTGTCACTGGTATTGAGGCGCATATCTGTGTGTTTCAAACGGTGCGCACTTTATTGTCGGAAGGCTACCATGTATTTGTTCCGGCGGATGCGGTCAGTTCCCGCGATGCGCAAAACAAAGAGCGTGCCCTAGCTCTCTTCACGCAAATGGGCGCCGTTGTTACGTCTACGGAATCGCTTCTGTTCGATCTATTAGGCGATGCGAAAAATCCGCATTTTAAAGCGTTGCAGGCGCTGATCAAATAAACCGTTGATAAAGCAAACCGTTGATGAAGTAAGCCATTGATGAAATAAACAACGAAGCGTTGCCGATGATGATTACGTAAAATCGCGTTGTTGCAGACGCGGATGACGTAAAAAACGAACACGAGGCTGCCCATCGGTTGCGGAAAACGTGATGCATGCGATATAGTTGTGGACAGAGAAAACGGCGTCTTGCCGAACAAAAGAAACGAATTTGCGTTACGCAATAGAAAGAGTGTGCTATGTCAACAAAAACCAGATTTTCACGTGAAGAATTGGGACCGTCCCTGTCGGCCATGAGCGCTCTGCGCACCATTGTGGAAACGCCGTTTTACGGCAACAATGTTGTGGAGGTAAAAACGCTTGCCGAAGCCTATGAGATGGCCAAACATTCCACCGGTACGGTGGTCACGGATCTGCCGATTGAGCAGCCGGAAAAATTAGGTCTTCCTGCAGATGCGAAGGTATTGCTGTTTAACGACGGCGGAGTTACCGGACGTACCGCTGCTGCGCGCCGCATCGTTGGGGATGAAGGTGTAGACAGTGCAGATCTCAACCGCAAGGTGATGACCGCTGTATATGATACGCGCTGGAACACGATGTATCATGCGCAGGTCTTTGTTGGTCTGGATGAGGATTTTATGGTGCGTGCGCATCTGCTCATTCCGGAGGGGGAAGAAAACATTCTTTATGATTGGATGTTGAACTTCCAGCCCTGCACGCCGGAATATGAAGAAAGGTATGCAAAATCCAAGGCTATTCACGGAGAAGGGGACATCTATGTTTTCTCCGATCCGCAATGGGCACATGAGGAACACCCCCTGGGTCTGACCTATTTTGATTCGGCACACAACTGTGCTGCCTTGTTGGGCATGAAATATTTTGGCGAGCATAAAAAAGGAACGTTGACGTTAGCTTGGTCCATTGCCAATCGTCATGATTATGCCTGCTGCCATGGTGGCTGCAAAACCTTTAATCCGAACAGTGATTCACCCTATACGCTTGCCGTATTCGGTCTTTCTGGGTCAGGAAAATCGACATTGACCCATGCTAAACACGATGGAAAATACGACATTCGCGTATTGCATGATGATGCTTTCATCATTTCGACGAAGGACTTCAGCTCGGTTGCTCTTGAACCCTCCTATTTTGATAAGACCGCAGACTATCCCGCTTCGTCCCCGGACAACAAGTATCTGTTGACTGTCCAGAACTGTGGTGTCACGTTGGATGAGGATGGAAAGAAGATCATTGTTTCAGAAGACATTCGTAATGGCAATGGTCGTGCGGTGAAGTCACGTCTCTGGTCGCCGAACCGCGTGGATGTATTGCATCAGCCGATGACTGCGGTTGCCTGGATTATGAAGGATCCGGTTCTTCCGCCGCTGGTTCGTGTACATGATCCGAACGTTGCTGCGCTAATGGGCGCCACGCTTTCAACGAAACGCAGCAATGCCGAGCGTTTAGCAAAGGGTGTGGATCCAAACAAACTGGTCATTGAGCCCTACGCCAACCCGTTCCGCACGTATCCGCTGAACGATGATTTCCGCAAGTTCCTGGCTCTCTTTGAGCAAGGTGTGGATTGCTATATTCTCAACACCGGCTTCTTCCTGGATAAGAAGGTGCCGAAGGAAGTCACGATCGCCGCGATCGAAAGTCTGGTGGATGGCTCGACGGTCTGGAAGCCGCTGAAAGCGATGAAGGGGCTGGAGTATGCGGATATCGAAGGTTTCGATGTTCCGGATGATGACGACTATCGTACCAAGGTGCATCACAGTCTGGAGAATCGCACGATTTTCCTCCAGGAACAAAAAGGATTGAATCGCCTGCCCGATGACGCGATTGCCATGCTTTTCGATTTGGAAAAGTAAGAACGGTCCGGGTCGGCATACCTGCCGACCCGGTTTTTCTCTTTTTGTATGGAATGAGGAGGCGCCGGGCCGACCTGCTTGTCAACCGATTGGTAGGACATGCGTTGCCGGTTTTAGCGTAGATTGCCGGTTTAGGCGACTATGGTGGAAGGGGTGACCACTTGGGATGATCGCCCCGCATAGCCGACTGAGGCAGGTTGAAAAACAGGAAGAAAGGAGGACGCTATGGACAAAAGAACGGTCTTGGAAAAGCAAACGCCGGTCTTGGATGCGGAAAAAGTGGATTTGCCGCATTCCGACGAAACGCCCTCTATAACGTCACCGGATACCCTGCCCACTCGTCGGAAGAAAGAGGCTCGCCGTTCGAAAAAGCAGGGACGAAAACGGGGTAAGATTAAGCGCGTCCTGATTGGGCTCATCATGAATCTTCACAATCAGGATCTCCTTTATCGCGCTTCCTCTCTTTCCTACGACTTGCTGATGGCGAGTATTCCTTTGCTTCTCCTGTTCATCGTTGTGGGTTCACTCTTCTTCGCTCAACCGACGGCTTCGCTCTATTCGCTTTTTCGCCTTCTTCCGCAAGCGGTTGCCGACATTCTTTCGGATGTGCTGAACGTACTGATGAAAAACGTCAACGCCGGTACCGTCGGATTCGGTTTGGTTACCGCCGTTTGGCTCGGCTCCAACGGGTTTAATAAACTCATCCTGGACGTCAATACATCTCTCGGCTTTCGCATACGTGGAAAAAGTGTTATGCGCCGTGTTTTCGCTATTATCTATACGGTTCTGTTCTTAACCGCCATTGTCCTTTTGTTGGTGTTGGTTGTCTTTTCCCGCAGCCTGATTTTGGTCGCAGAACGTGCCATTCATGAATTCGGCATTCGCGAGTTGGAGGCGCTTGTCGGCCTGCTTAATTCCTTCCTCGCTCATTATTTGCCGCTTTTCTTTTTTCTTTTTACACTGGTGCTCTTCTATCGCACGGCTCCTATCGTTAGCAATGGGCACGTCACTTGGCGAGAAGCTGCCTTTGGCGGAATCATTGCCGGTGTCGGCATTTTTTTGCTGACGATCATCTACGGTTACGTGCTCGATAACGTTTCACGTCTTTCTCTCTACTTCGGCTCCCTTACCGGTTTTCTCGGCTTGTTCTTTTGGCTGAAGTATACCTGTCTCATCCTCATTATCGGCGCGGAAATCATTGCTGAAGTGCGCAGAGTTCCGGACAAGAAGGGTGATCCCTCGCATTAATTTGTTGATTGCTGCGGTATATGTCAAATAGACTGCAGCAGTAGGTTTGTTGCACCCGATTTAGTGTATTATTCCTCAATTAATGCTCCCTGTTAAAAGTTTTTGGGCCTTCGTTTTTGCCTTTCTTTATTTTTGCTTTTTCCATTCCGCAAAGATTGCAGTGTGATGGGAGCCTTTTTTCACCTTTTTTCAGTTTAGGCTCCCATTTTAGATCCTCTTGATGGCTGGAAAGGGGCCTACTTTCACTTTTTCTTATTTTGGGATCCTTTTCAGAAGCGAATCAACATCCAATAAGGATCCCTTTTTCATCTTTTCTTATTTTAGGCTGCTTTTTTATGATCTTTTCACTACCTCGCAAAAGCCCTTTTTTGTCTTTCTTTGTTTTGGGCTCCTTCTTAGAAGATGTTTTATGGTTGCGAAGGAGCCTTTTTTTCATTTTTTCTATTTTGGGCTCTTTCTTATGCTCTTTCGATAGCTACATAGGAGCCTTTAATTGCCTTTCTTTATTTTGGGTCCCTGAAGAGCTAATGGCAAGTAATACAATTCCAAAAAACAGCATGTTGAGAAAAATGCAAAAGCGAAAGCATGACCAGCATCAGACATGCATGGAATACATTGGTATGCTGAGTCAGAATTTTAAGAATCACTGAGAATCAAAGTTTGTCAGAATATAGGTAGCGGTGAAGAATGCTTTTAGCATCTACGGAAAGAGCATTCTATAAAAATTGTAAAAAAGGAGAAAACGATGCGTACTACTGCAGATGTCTTATTCGCACTACGAGATTTCTATCGCGAGCAGTGGCAAAAATTGATGCAGAAAGAAAATCCTCATGTGAATGGATATCTCAAAATTGAACAACGAAACAACCACTTTCGGTATTATCACGGCTTCTACGATCCAACTATTAAAGCCCAAAAAAGGATCTATCTTTCTCGACACGACACCACCCTCATTCGGCAATTAGCGCAAAAATCTTATGATCAAAAATTAAAACGACTGTTGGAAAAGAGGCTCCGCACTCTTGATCGAATATGCCGTGATTTTCACGATGAGGAATTGGAAAACCTCTATTCCTCCTTAAGTCCACAACGCAAAAAACTCATTACACCGTCGATTCCAAGCTGGGAGGCGTTGGTAAAACAGTGGATCGAAAAGCCCTATCCTGTTGAACCGCCTTCCTTCCCCAGACCGGAAATCTACAGTAAAAACGGCGAACAGTTGCGCTCAAAATCAGAAAAAATCCTGGCCGATATGTTCTATGACCAAAACATTCCTTATAAATATGAATGTCCGCTTTGGTTAGAACAAACCTGGTATTATCCCGACTTTACCTTCCTCAGCCCTTACACGAAAAAAGAAGTGTACTGGGAACATCTGGGCATGATGGGTGAAGAGGAGTATGCCTCCCGTGCCATACAAAAGATACTTTTTTATGATCGTCATGGAATTTATCCGGGGGAAAATCTCATCCTCACCTATGAAACAGGCGCCACGCCCTTAGACTTTCGTTGGGCACAGCGCCTGATTTCGCGTTATCTGATTAAGACTGAATGAGAACCCACATAAAACTGAATGAGGAGCCATATTAAAGCCGAATGAGGACCCACAACGTGCTCATCACGGCCTGAACGCCACACCGTTCCCTCACCGCACCTGCTCTCCACAGTTTATCCACGATCCTCCCATCACCACCGTCTCCTATCACCACGGTTCTCCCATCCGCCTTGCTAAGCCTCTTCTTCCAAAAAGGCAGCTGCATGGCGAAAAACAATTTCCGCGCGCTTTTCCATCGCTTCGTTCGTAAAGTATGCAATGTGCGGCGTAAGAAGCACATTGGGCGCAGAAAGAAGCGGTTCTTCCGCAGAAAGTGGCGGCTCTTCATTAAAAACGTCCACCCCTGCACCGGCAAGGACTCCACGCTGTAGCGCATCCGCCAAATCGCCGGAATGGACAATCGGGCCGCGTGCACAATTCAGAAGTATAGCCGTCGGCTTCATGAGCGCAAATTCACGTGCCGTAAGAAAGTTTCGGGTTTCCGGTGTGCTGGGTAGATGCACGGTTAGAATGTCTGCCCGGCGAAGCACCTCTTCCAACGGAAGATAGGTGAGGCCAAGCGCTTTCAACTCGTCCTTCTCGGAACGATTAAAGCCGATCAACTGTGCACCGAAAGCATGAAAGAGCTGCGCTACACGCGCACCGATGCGTCCGGTGCCGATGATGCCAACTGTCCGACCGGCAATTTCCGCCCCGCAAAAATCCGCCGCCTTTCCGCCTTGACGGATCCCTTCATCAGCCGCTTTGAGTTTTCGCAAAAGGGAAATTGTCAAGCCGATGACCAGCTCCGCGACTCCCTCGTCCGAATAGCCCGCTGCATTGATGACGCGAATACCCTTCGCCTCAGCTTTTTCTACCGGCACATGATCCATCCCGGTAAAGGCGATATTGATATATTTCAGCTTTGGCGCACGCTCAATGACGCTTTCCGGCATGGGCGTGTTCGCCAAAATCACCTGCTCCGCATCCCCGATACGCGAAAGCCACTCCTCTTCCGTCTTCGGTTTCGTATCATAGGCCTCAAAAGAATGACCGTTCTCCCGAAGCGGAGCAGACAATTCATTCAAACGCGCTGACGAAATCGCCAAAGGCTCCACAAGTACCGTTTTCATCTTTCCTCCTTACTCTACAACCAGCCACCTTCACTTTCCTCCTGCGAGGGATAATCCACGCAGGCAAGTGTAAGCCCTACAGCATACCAATGCACTTCGTTAAGGATTTGCATCGCCTCGAACAAGGTATTTCCCGTGGTTAAAAAATCATCGCAAATAATGCCTACGCCCACGAGAGGATCGTACAAAGCCGACGGAGACAATGAAAATGCACCCTTAACATTCGTCCGGCGCTCCCATGCGGAAATTCGTTTCTGTGCCCGATGCGTCATGCCCTTTTTCAGCAGCGAAATCAACGGAAGGTGCAATGTGGAAGCAACGGATTCTGCAAGCGCTTTTGCCGGATGGGAACCGCGGAGCACTTCACGACGATGCGTCTGCGGGATATACGATACCCATGAAGCCTGTGAAAGTACGGGATGCTGCATCACATAGGCAGCCAAAATCTCCTGAAAAACCGATGCATAAGCCGTTTTTTGCTGAAATTTATAGGCTCCAAAAAAATGGCGCAAGAATCGATTATAAAACAGCGCACTATAGGCGTAAAACGGTACGTCGTCATCAACCGACATTGCGTCGGAAAATGCACTATCGTTGGCCAAGGACATCTCGTCGGGCATCGGCACGCGGTCAAGAAACGGTACGTCATCATCCACCGGCGCACTGCTTTTCTCGTCAGAAAAATTAGGGGTCAGGAGGCGGCAGGCGCCCGGTGTTTCGAGTTCATCAAGGCAATCGCGACATAACCCGAAACGCCCATCTGCCGGACGATGGCAAAATGGACAACAATCCGCGTCCACAAATAAAAAGGACACCCTACCTCCTTAAAACAGCTCCTTACGCAGCGCCAATGCCTGTATTAATCGCTCATCCAACGAGGAATTGCGCCGGCGAATATGATTGTTTTCGACCATGCGCTTAAGAGTCTGCGGATCACCGACGCAAAGGCACAGATTGCGCGCGCGCGTCATGGCCGTGTACAGGATATTGCGCGTCAGCAGCATCGGTGCGCCGGGTACAACGGCAATCACTACGCAGGGAAATTCGGAACCTTGCGACTTGTGAATCGTAATGGCATACGACAAATCCAGTTCATGAAACTGTTTTGGCTCATAACGTGTCAGGCGGCCGTCAAAATCCACTTCGAAAAAGGCACCCTGTTCATCAATCGTCGACAGCACTCCGAAGTCGCCATTATACACGCCCTCGCCCTTCTCCTCCGCTACTGTGGTCCAAGACAGGTCGTAATCATTCTTGATCTGCATTACCGCATCCCCTTCCCGGAAATGCCGCTCACCCACCTCCCATTCGCGCTTTGCTTCACGGGGAGGATTGAGCGCCCGCTGAAGACGCGCATTTAGACTGATCACCCCGCATTCCCCCCGTTTCATCGCCGAAAGCACCTGAATATCCTGAAACGGAGAAAGCCCGTAGTAGTCCGGAAGACGGCGCGTAACCAGGTCTTCGATGAGATCCGCCGCATCACGCGCGTTGTTCGTCGGAAGGAAGAAGAAATCGCCGTCTTTTTCATTCGCTACCGGCATCTCTCCATGGCGTACCCGATGCGCATTGCGAACGATGCCGGATTGTTCAGACTGACGGTAAATATGCTCCAGACGCACCGTTTCAATAATGCCGGAAGCAATGAGATCGTGCAGTACATTGCCGGCACCAACCGACGGCAACTGATCCGCATCGCCCACCAAAACCAGACGTGCCGAGTCCTTAAGGGCATCGGTCAGGTTTGCCATCAAAGGCAAATCCACCATGCTCAGCTCATCTACAATAACTGCGTCCGCCTCAAGCGGATTTTCCGCATTACGACTCGGTCCGGAAGATTCTTCTCCTCCACGATAGCCCAGCAAACGGTGCACGGTCAAGGCTTCTCTGTCCGTCGACTGTTCCAATCGTTTCGCTGCGCGTCCCGTCGGTGCCGCAAGAGCACTCACCAATCCGTTCTGATCAAACAGCTCCAGAATCGCACGTACTATAGTCGTTTTTCCGGTTCCCGGACCGCCGGTAATCACTACGACTCGTTCCCGTGCCGCCTGCGCAATGGCGGCTTTCTGCAGATCATCTGCCACCAGACCGATCTTCTCTTCTATCGCAGGAAAATTCACGGTAAGCGGCTCTTCTGCATTTTCACGAAGCAAAACCAAGCGCATGGCGACGTCATGCTCAGCGACATCGTATCGGCGCAGATAAATCCGCTTCTTGGCCGGATCGCGGACGATACGCTCATCCACCGTCAATGAAAAAATCGCCTCCGGACAGGATTCCGGCACATGTCCCAGCAAACGCTGCAAGCCGCGATCCAATTCTTCCTCCGTCACAAAGCAGGCGCCGTCCGACAGCGCGGCATGCTCACAAAAATAGGCAATGGCCGCCTTCGTTCGCAAAAGCGAATCCTCCTCTATGCCCAACTTTTTTGCGATTGCGTCCGCCGTGAGAAACCCTATGCCCTCCACCTGCTCGACTAGAATATAGGGGTTCTTTTTTATCACCTCTATGGCGTCGGTACCGAAAACGCGCAAGATCTCCTGGGCCGTTTTCGGGCCGATACCGAGATTTTGCAACGCCATCATGGTACGCGAAGACGCTTCCTGCGCAATCAACGCCTCCTGAATTTCAGCTGCCTTGACGGGGCCGATGCCGCGAAGGGTGAGCAACACCTCCGGCTCCTCACGAAGGATGGTCAATACGTTGACGCCATATTCTTCAACCAGCTGTGTGGCACGCTTTTTACCGATATGGGGAATTGCCCCGGAAGAAAGATAGCGGATAAGCTGTTCTGCCGACGTCGGTTCCACTTTGCGGGCAATTTTCACCTGCAACTGCTCGCCGTATTTAGGATGGAAAACCAGTTCGCCGCCAAGTTCCAGATCTTCTCCTTCTGCCAACGAAAAAAAAGTGCCCACACAGGTTAGGGGGCCGTCCTCGGTGGACAGCACAAAGACGGTCCACCCGCTCTCCTCATTATGAAAGCGTACGGTGGAAACCGTCCCCATAACCTGCATAGAACACCTCATTTCGATGTCTTTCAAAAAGCTTTCCGGTGGTGTCTGCGCAAAGCTCAGAGTATCCGCGCTAAGCACACGACATCCCGCATTGAGCACAAGCCGTTTTATACAAAACGCCCGACGACATCCTCACCACCCCGGCAAGCATTCGACCGGGTCTTTTCTTTTTATTCGATGAAACGCTCGACGTCCGCGCCCAATCCTTTCAGCTTCTCCTCAAAGCGATAGTAGCCACGATCCAGATGGTAGGCGTTATGCACCTGCGTCTCCCCATCCGCCACCAGGCCGGCCAACACCAGCGCCGCACCGGCACGTAAATCGGTCGCATTCACCTTTGCACCGACCAGATGCTCCACACCGCGAATGACCGCCTCATTGCCGTCCGTGACGATGAGCGCGCCCATCTTGTTGAGTTCATCCACGTGCATAAACCGATTTTCGAAGACGGTTTCTTCCACATAGCTCTGGCCTTTGGCAATGCACATGAGCGCCATGAATTGCGCCTGTACATCCGTAGGGAATCCCGGATACGGAAGCGTACGAATCTTGGTCGCTTTCAGCCTTCCGGTTGATTGCACGAGAATTGAGTCGTCATCGGTTTCCTCGATGCGAACACCGACTTCCTGGATCTTCGCCAAGATCGGACGAATATGGTCGGAAAGCACATTTTGCACTTCGACCGTCCCGCCGGTCATCGCCGCGGCGACAATAAAGGTCGACGCTTCAATACGATCGGGGATAATGATGTGCCGTGCCCCATGCAGTTTTTCCACACCTTCAATGGTGATGGTTGAAGTGCCCGCGCCGCGCACTTTTGCGCCCATCTTATTGAGAAAGTTGGCTAAATCCGTGATTTCCGGTTCTTTGGCCGCATTTTCAATGATGGACTCGCCGCGTGCCAACGTAGCAGCCATCATAATGTTTTGCGTTGCTCCAACCGAGGGAAAATCGAGATAGACTTTACCACCTACCAGCCCGCCGTCCGGCGCTTTTGCCCCAACGGCATCCGGTTCTTCGTCAATCTCCGCACCGAGCGCCTTGAATCCCTTCAGATGCAAATCCACCGGTCGTTTCCCGATGTTGCAACCTCCTGGCATTTGCGTAAACGTCCGTCCCAGACGGGTCAGCAGCGGCCCCATCACGACAAAAGAAGCGCGCATGCGGTTCATGAGCTCTCCCGGCGTCACCGTTTTGGTCACCTGTGAAGCATCAATGCGGATGGTTTCCGCATCCAAATAGTCCACCTTGACGTCCAGCGCACGCAGCACCTCAACCATCACCTCCACGTCCTTCAGCGGAGGCACCTGTTCCAGCACGATTTCTTCCGTGCCGAGCAACGATGCAGCCAGAATCGGCAGAGCGGCATTTTTTGCGCCGCTGATGGTCACGCGTCCTTCCAACGGACCGCGATTGCGTACGCGAATGTATTCCATAAAAACTCCTTACTTCGTGCCGAAAAGGCGGTCGCCGGCATCGCCCAAACCCGGCATAATATAGGCGTTCTCATTCAATTCCCGATCCAAAGCGGCCATAATGATATCCACGTCGGGATGTTTCTCCTGCACCAACTTCACGCCTTCCGGCGCACCGATTATGCAGACGGCTGTAATTTTCTTGCATCCCGCTTTTTTCAAAAAGTCGATGGAAGCAACCATGGATCCGCCCGTCGCCAGCATCGGGTCAAGAACAAAGACGTCACGATTGGAAACATCCTGCGGCAACTTGAGATAATACTGCACGGGAAGATGCGTGTCGGGATCGCGATAAAGGCCGACATGCCCCACCTTCGCCGTCGGCACAATGTCCAAGAACGAATCCACCATGCCTAAGCCGGCACGCAAAACCGGAACGATGCAGAGTTTCTTTCCTGTCAGTCGATAGCCCGTCGTCTGCTCCATCGGCGTTTCCAGTGCATATTCTTCCAACTGCAAGTCCCGCAAGGCTTCATAGGCCTCGAGAAGTGCAATTTCTTGCACCAGATGACGAAACTCATTCGTTCCGGTATTTTTGTCCCTCAAAATTGATACCTTATGTTGAATCAACGGATGATCTAATACAACCAGCTTTCCCATCTCGTCCCCCTTTCCGGGCATTTTTCTTCATTTTACCACAGAACCGGCACGAGAATGAAACCCGTCAAAAGGGCTTATGATACGTGAATACAATTTCCGCCGGCTGCTTTCATCAATCGGTTCATGATCGCGATGCCATAGCCCACCGGCTCAACACCTTGCACAAAAATGGCATCACAATGATGACGATCCAGTTCGCGCATGAGCCGGAAAATTCGCTGTCCCATAGTATCGAATCTTCCTTCTTTTCCCAGCGAACGCACGATCGCCTGTTCCGGCGAAAGCAACAGCGAAAGTTCCTGTGCCGCTTTGTCAAACACCATAAAGCCCACCGTTTTCCCGTCTGCACTCTGCGTATGAAAATCACTGATCATGCGCGACTTAACCGCTTCCTCGGAGCCGAGATAGATCGTCACCTGTGCACGTGGGGCATAATGGCGATATTTCATGCCCGGCGATTTTGGTGGAGCGATTGGTGCTTCCGGCAGTGTAGGCATTTTTTCCGGATCCTGCGCCTTCCCTGTCGCCAACGTGAGTGCAGGATCCAAATGCACGCCGGGAAAAAAGTTTTCCAGCATACTGGGCGGATAATAGCCCGGACGCAGAATGACCGCAGTGTCTTCCGTTAAATCGACCACCGTCGATTCGACGCCGATATCACAGGCACCACCGTTAAGAATGAGCGGAATGCGTCCGTTCATATCCTCCAATACGTCAAATGCCGTGGTTGGACTCGGCCGTCCGCTTCGGTTGGCTGAAGGCGCTGCAATGGGCGTCTCCGCCTGAGCAATAAGTGAGCGCGCCACTTCATTGGTCGGCATGCGAACCGCTACCGTAGATCCGCCGGCAGTAACCCGATCGGGCACGCGATCGGATTTTTCAAAGATAAAGGTAATAGGACCCGGCCACAGACGCTGCAACGCGCTATAGTGCGCCGGACGAATTTCTTTTACCAAAGGATCCAGCATATCCAGTGTCGCAATATGCAAAATAAGCGGATTATCCTGCGGCCTCCCCTTTGCGGCAAAAATCTTTGCTACCGCCTCTTCGTTGAGACCGTCTGCGCCTAAGCCGTAGACCGTCTCGGTCGGAAAAGCGACTAACTCGCCCCGGCGAATCCATTTGGCCGCTT
Source organism: Murdochiella sp. Marseille-P8839 (assembly GCA_019753405.1). Lineage (GTDB taxonomy): Bacteria > Bacillota > Clostridia > Tissierellales > Peptoniphilaceae > Murdochiella. The sequence goes on from JAIKLF010000006.1 coordinate 63,878, forward strand.
CGGTAATGGCAGGGGCTTCGGCATTGACGGCAGGCATTACCTGCGTCGTATACCGTCCTTCCGATAACGTGTCGTCATCTCCGTTCGGTTCCAAATCCATCACATGATTCATCGTGTCTTCTCCTTCGCCCGACCGATGGCCGCCGTCAACTTCGGCACGAGCTGCTTTTTACGAGAAAGCAAGCCGACGCCCAAAAAGCAGTTCTTTTCTAACGTGGCATGGAATTCTTCGGCGATTTCTTTGGCATGATCGCCGTCTACAAAGATGAGCGAATTTTCAGCAAAAATATCCGTTACCACGAGAAGATAGGTGCTTAAGCCCTGCTGACGACGCAGTTGCTGCATGGTCTCCATAAGGGCAGATTCCATATTCACCAGACTTTGGCTGTTCAAGGTGAATACCTGCGCCACTTTTACCTTTTCGCCTTCAATATCAAACGGCTTGACGTCAGCCGTTAACAGGTCGATCGGATCTTTGCCGGTCAAATCGGTTCCTGCACGGAACATAGCCATCGCGTATTCTTCGACATTGATGCCGGCAATGGGGGCAAGACGTTCCAACGCCAAGCGATCGAGCGCCGTAGTCGTCGGCGAGCGCAATAAGAGCGTATCGGAAATAATGGCGGAACACATCATGCCGGCTGCCTCGCGAGAGGGACGAACACCCTGCTCAAAGTACATCTGGGAAATAATCGTCGAGGTACAGCCCACCGGCATCACCCGAAAATAAATGGGGCTTGGCGTATTGACGTTCGCCACGCGATGATGGTCGATGATTTCCAAAATATCCGCCCGATTCAAGTCGGGAACGGATTGCGTAGACTCATTGTGATCCACCAGCACGATTTTTTTCTTGGGCGTATTGATCAAATGATAACGGCTGATGGAGCCGACGACGCGTCCCTGTCCATCCAGAACGGGATAGGAGCGGAAACGGGTTGACGCCATAATTTCCCGCACTTCATCCAAGTATTCCGACCGATGAAAGGTGACAAGTCCTTCCGAGGTCATCAAAAAGCGTACAGGAACCGCCTGGGGCAAGAGTCTGGCTGTTGAATAGGTGGAATTCGGTGTGCGCAATACCGTCACGCGGTACGTTTTGCAAAGTTCCTCCATTCCTTCCGCCAAATGCGCATTGTTGGTCAGAATGATCACCGACGCGCCGATGCGTATGGTTTCTTCCTGTGCTTTTGCGCGATCACCCACCACGACAATGTCGTTTTCGCCAATCACTTCATTGATATGGTCCATGGCGTGAATGTGGATGGAACCGGTTCGTTCACGCGGATTCTCCGGCAGATACACCACCTGACCGGAAAGGACTTCCACAATATTCTCCAGAGGCGTCTCTGAGCGGCCGAGGATGTTGTCGTTCCACACCGTGGCATACGAGTTGGTAATATTCGAAAGGGAAATCACGCCGATCAGCTTCTGGTCGTCGTCCACGATGGAAAGCGAGTTCTGATGGTTTTCCTGAATGATCTGCGTCGCACGCGCGAGCGTCGTCATGGGCGAAATGCCGTAACTGGTATCAATATCGATTTCCGAAAGCTGTGCCTGCATCGTGTCGCGAAAAGCCGGCGGCTTCACGCCGAAATAATTAAGCGCAAATTGTGTCTCCGCATTCACATCTCCCAGACGAATGGGTACCGCCTCATAATCGGTCGTCCGATTTTTTAATTCGGCATACGCAATGGCCGAACAAATCGAATCCGTATCCGGAACCTGGTGTCCGGAAATATACAGAATTTCTTTTCCTCCCACGCTATTCCTCCTCTTCCGGCTTCGGGACAACATCGTCTGCTTCACCACTGTTCTCTTCCTGTAGCGACGCAATCTCACCATCTTCGGTGTCATCGGTCATCTTCGGTTCTGCAGAGACAGCAGGATCTTCTTCATGTAAAGCAGGTTTTCCATTTTCGACGAGGGTCTTGTTGAGCAACTCCATAAATTCCTCGCCGGTGATCGTCTCTCGATCCAGGAGGAAGTCGGCAATGGCGTGCATCTCCACGGCATTCTCTTTCAGAATTGTTAAGGCCTTTTGATGTGCGTCTTTCAGGATTTCTGCAACGCGTCTATCCACATCCGCCGCCGTGGCATCCGCCGCCATCAACGACGTATCCTGACTTAAATAGGGACTGTTGACGGTTTCCAAAGCCATAAAATCGAAGTCTTCACTCATGCCGAAGCGAGTGACCATCGCACGCGCCAACTTGGTGGCGCGCTCAATATCATTCGACGCACCGGTTGTTTTCGTTTGAAATACCAACTCTTCCGCACTGCGTCCACCCGTTAATGTAACAATCTCCCGGAAGATATCCTCATGGGTCATGATGACCTTTTCTTCTTCATCCACCTGCATGGTATAGCCGAGGGCTCCGGAGGTGCGAGGGATGATCGTAATTTTCGTCACCGGCGCCGTCCCCTTTTGGATGGCGGCAACGAGGGCGTGGCCTACTTCATGATACGCAATAATCCGTTTGTCGCGATCCGTAATGACGGCATTCTTTTTCTGCTGTCCGGCAATGACCGTCTCGACCGATTCAATCAGGTCTTCGGTTGTCACTGCATTTCGCCCTTCGCGCACGGCGCGCAATGCGCCTTCATTAATAATATTTGCTAAGTCCGCCCCGGAGGTTCCCGCGGTCATTTTAGCGACCTGAAGAAAATCCAACTGAGCATCAGTCTTGATTTTGCGGGCATGCACGCGCAAAATGTCTTCACGTCCCCGAATATCGGGCAATTCCACTCGAATTTGCCGATCGAAACGACCAGGGCGCGTGAGTGCACGGTCAAGAATCTCCGGGCGGTTAGTTGCCGCTAAAATCACGACGCCACTGTTTCCTTCAAAGCCGTCCATTTCGCTCAATAGCTGATTAAGCGTCTGTTCACGCTCATCGTTTCCGCCAATACCAGCCGTATCGCGGCGCTTACCGATGGCATCAATTTCATCAATAAAAACGATACACGGTGCTTTTTTCTTGGCTTCTTTGAAAAGGTCGCGAACTTTGGCCGCACCCATGCCAACAAAGAGTTCCACAAATTCCGATCCAGAAATAGAAAAGAATGGTACATGGGCTTCACCCGCAACAGCTTGTGCCAACAAGGTTTTTCCTGTCCCCGGAGGGCCGACAAGCAACACGCCCTTTGGCGATACCGCGCCAATCTCTCGATATTTTTCCGGATTGGCAAGAAAATCCACGACTTCCAGTAACGACTCTTTGGCTTCATCCTGTCCGGCAACGTCGTGAAAACTTTTTCCGCTTTTGGCTTTCACATAGACTTTTGCATTGGATTTACCAAAGCTCATCGCTCCGGATCCCTGCATTTGCGTGATTATGCGTCGTCCCATGTACCACAAAAATGCCAAGGGAATGACAAAGGTTAACAGAAAGCCCAGTAGTGGATTCGGCGTCCTCGGGATTTCAGCGCTGTACTCCACTCCTTTTTTATTCAAGAGCGCAGTCAGTTCGTCGCTTTCCCACGGGCCGGTCTTCATCTTGACTATTTCTCCGTTATTGGCTTTAACTTCAAAGGTATAGCCCGTTGCGCTCTTTTGCACTTTCTTTACCTGGTCATCTTCAACCATTTTGGTAAAGGCGGAATAGGACACTTCCTTGACACGTGACTCTGTAATCATCGGACTGATAATCAATTGAATGATCAGCAGCACGAGAAATACAGATAAATAGTAATAAATAATCGGTTTTTTCTTATTGTTTCCGTCTGAGTTCACCGTACACCTCTTTTCTATCGCTACGTTTCCTCATGCTGTTACCCTTTTTACGCATAAGGAAATGCGATTTTATTAGTATACGGTGAAATTGTGGGGTTACGTTGTTTTTTGGCCGATGGTCGAAGAGCTGCTATCGACCGGTAACCGCAGTTGGAGTGCCTCTTCTGGGACTGCTGTAGTCCCAGCAGCAATAGTGGTCACAACGGCGCTTCTTCTGTAGACGCCTTTTGGCAGTGGTGTAGCGGCACTGCTTTTCAATGACCCTGGCTGAGGAATGTTTGGTTGTTTTGCTAGGACCAAAACGCATTTCCGACCCTGGCTGGCGAAATTATTAGCCGGTAATCAGGGTTCGAAACAGCGTGCTGACCCTGGCTGGTACACGTTATTGGTCGTTGCCAGGGTTTTGCAGTCGTAAAAAAACCTGGCCATGGCGCTTCGTTTGCTCCAGCCAGGGTCGGAAAGGTTCGGATCAACCCTGGCTGGTATGCATTATTGGTCGTTGCCAGGGTTTTACAGACGTAAAAAGCCCTGGCCATGGCACTTCGTTTGCTCCAGCCAGGGTCGGAAGGGATTGATGACATGTCCCCCAAAAAGTAGAGCCTTAAAGAGCAAAAAGATACAATGAAGAAAGGCTTAAGGAGGATGACATGACACGACGGAGATACACGAAATCTTTTCGAAAACGCGTAGTGGAAGAGGCA
>JAIKLF010000007.1 GCA_019753405.1 Murdochiella sp. Marseille-P8839
AAGTATAGCTCAAAAAAGAGAAATAGCCTACCTTACTGAGACTACAGGATGGATGTCGGAACGCATACGAAGCATTGAATACTAAGGGTTTGTGGCATATATTTGAAATAGCCTAACATTCACATGTCGAGACGGTAGTATTGATGTCAAGAGTCGAGGGAAAATAGGCTCGAAAGCCCTTGATTTCAGGCACTTTTCGGCTTCCGGCAGCTTCGAGCAGGTGGAGACGGTGAACGCTCTGAGAGAACTTATCTACGGCGGCAAGGTCGGAAAAATGTGAGAGTGGAGTTGCCGAGATAGATGTCAATAAGTGGAGTTCGTGGATTAGATGTCGTGGTAGTCGGGTGTTCGAGATAGATGTCAGAAATGAGATAGTTTAGGAGGAAGCATGATTAAAACTGTGGGTATTGTAAGTTTGTCGAGCGGAATTATCGGTGAGTCATTTATCCGTTTTGAAACGGATATAGGCGTTCGCAGACTGAGGGAATATGGTTTGAATGTAAAGTTTATGCCGCATGCTCTTATGGGGCTTGACTATGTCAAAGCACACCCGGAAAAAAGAGCCGAGGATTTATTACAGGCATTTCGTGATCCGGATATCGATATGATTCTGTGTGCAATAGGTGGAGATGATACTTACCGTCTGTTACCGTATTTGTTCGATCATAATGAACTTGCGGATGCTGTGACAGACAAGGTTTTTCTCGGCTTTTCAGATACAACTATCAACCATTTGATGCTGCACAAGGTTGGACTGAATACTTTTTATGGACAGGCGTTTCTTCCGGATATCTGTGAATTGAGCCCGGAAATGCATCCTTATACGCGGAAATTTTTTGAGGAGCTGATTTCCACCGGAACTGTAAAGGAAATAACACCCAGCGATGTCTGGTATGAAGAACGGAAAAGTTTTGAGCCGGATCAGGTTGGAAAAACGTTGATAGCTCATCCTAATGCGGGGTTTGAACTATTGCAAGGGGCTCCTGTATTCTCAGGTAAAATACTCGGCGGATGCATTGATTCCATGTATGATTTTTTTAATGGCGAGAGATATGAGGACATGCCGATCTTGTGTGAAAAATATCATTTGTTCCCTGATACAGAGGACTGGAAAGGACGTATCCTGCTTCTGGAATCCAGCGAAGAAAAAGCTTCTCCGGAAAAGTATCAGCAGTTGCTTGAATACCTTAAGGAAAGAGGAGTGTTTGAGGCGGTTTCAGGTGTATTGGTTGGAAAGCCTATGGATGAGACTTATGCTCAGGAATATCGACAGCTGCTGGTTCAGGTTATAAATAAACCTGACCTTCCGGTAGTTTTCAACCTGAATATCGGACACGCAATGCCTCGGTGCATCATCCCGTTTGGCATTGAAGCGGTTGTTGATGTGGATAATCAGATCATCAAATTTACTGAATGATAGTGAATTGTCAGCTTATATAGGACAGACCAAGGCTCCTCACTACTGATTCGGTTCAGTGGCGAGGAGCCTTTTTATGCTTCGATTTCGATTGTGAGGCCGGACTTGAATTCCACGGTGAAGTGGTCGGCATAGACCGTAATTTTCTCGATGAGCTTTTTGACAAGAGCCTCATCAAACTCCGTGATGTCAGTTTTCTGTTTAGCGATGAAGTCCTGCAGCTCTTTGATCCGGTTCATGGATTCTTCCCGGTTGTGGCTATCGACCTCGGACTGTTCTTTCTGTTCCCGGAGCCGGAAAATCTCATCAGCGATGGCGTCGTAGTCCTGCTTGTTGGTGGCTTTCTTGATGAGCTCTTTTTGCAGCTCTTCCAGTCTTGCCTGAATGCCGTCCGGGGAGAGGGTGTCGGCGCTGACTACGGCTTTTGCGATGTTCGCCTGCAGCTGCTTCAGAAAGGTGCCACGTTCCGTCAGAATCCGATTGATGGCCTTGACCGTGACCTCTTGCAGCAGGAGCTCGTTGACCGTTCGGTTCTCACAGGGCACTTCTGCGTGGGTGATTTCCAAGCGGCTGATGCAGCGCCAGACGATGGATTTGCAGCCGTGGTTGTTCCAGTGGACGCGCCGGTAAAGCTCGCCACAGTCGCCGCAGAAAACCATCTGTGCAAAGCAGTGATTGCAGGAGAATGTGCGCTTTTTCCCGGAAGGGCTCGTGTGGACGACTCGCCTGCGGACAAGCTCGGCCTGCACCTGCATGAACAGCTCCTTTGGAATGATTGCTTCGTGGTCGTCCTCGACGTAGTACTGCGGCACGATGCCGTTGTTCTTGATACGCTTTTTCGTCAGGAAGTCCGTGGTGTAGGTCTTTTGAAGCAGGGCATCGCCCATGTACTTCTCGTTGCGGAGAATCTTGTTGATGGTGCTGGTGTGCCACTTTTCCTTGCCCGCGCCGGTGAGGATTCCGTCTGCCATAAGTCCGGCGGCAATTTTGTCCATGCTGGAGCCTTCGAGGTATTCCCGGTAGATGCGTTTTACGATTTCAGCCTGCTCCGGATCGATGATCAGGTGACCGTCCGCATCCTTGGTGTAGCCGAGAAAACGATTGTGATTGATGTGTACCTTTCCCTGCTGGAAGCGGTACTGAAGTCCCAGCTTTATATTCTCGCTCATGGACTGGCTTTCCTGCTGGGCAAGGCTCGCCATAATCGTAAGGAGCACCTCGCCCTTAGCATCCAGCGTGTTTATGGACTCCTTTTCAAAATAGACCGGGATATTCTTGTCCTTGAGCTGTCGGATGTACTGCAGGCAGTCGAGAGTGTTTCGGGCAAATCGGCTGATGGACTTGGTGATGATCATGTCGATGTTCCCGGCCATGCATTCGTCAATCATGCGGTTGAACTCGTCACGCTTTTTGGTATTGGTACCGGAGATGCCGTCGTCCGCGAATATGCCCGCCAGCTCCCATTCCGGATTTTTCTGGATGTACTCCGTGTAATGTGTGACCTGCGCCTCGTAGCTGGTTTCCTGTTCTTCAGAATCCGTGCTGACACGGCAGTAGGCTGCCACCCGGAGCTTTTTCTGTTCGGATTGTTTTACTGTGTTCCCGACCTGCCGTTTGGCCGGGATGACCATAACGCTTCCCATTAGATCGCCTCGCTTTCAATGAGGCTGTAGAGGTATTCTGCCTGTAGCCTCGGATTGTCATAGTGTTCCTCTGCCTCTGCAAACCGAAAGTGTGTCGGCACCGTGAGAGGCTTTGCTTTTTTCACCCGGTTCAGCCGGCCGAGCTTACCGGCACGTTCCAGACGAATGGCTTCTGCCTTGTCGAAGGTCTCCTGATCGATGATGGGCGGGTAAAAATCATCGCCGAGGTAATGCCTATTTTGCATCAGGCGCTTTGCCGAGCTGTGGTAGGTTTCGATGCCTGCCTCGATAGCGGCCTTTGACTGCGACATCCCGGCGAAGTAATTCTCGTAGAGCCTTCTGATCTTCGCTGCGGCTTCTTCGTCAATGACCGCGCAGCCGTTTTCGATTCTGTATCCATAAGGTGTATGTCCCATGTCCTCACGTCCTTTCCCTGAGTATCAGACCGCATTTGAGCTCGAAGCGGATATCGTCTCTGGAATGAACGATGATGCGCTTTACGAATCTCTCGAATAAGTCCTCGTCAAACTCCTGCAGCATGGCGCTCTTTTGACAAAAGTGGATCAGCGCTGTGGTTTCGGTGACCTTCGTCACATCGCCGGAGACTTCATTCTCCAGGGCTTCAATCTCATCCCGAAAACTGTCCGCCTGTGAGAGCAGCGCGTTTGTTTCCTGATTGTAGAGCACCGGGTCGATGATGCCCTGCGTCAGGAGCCTTGTCAGCGTCTCGCGTTTTTCGGTGTTCTGCGCCAGCAAGGTCTGTACCTGCTGAATGCGATGCAAGGAATCGTCTGCCGAGGTTTTCTTTATGGCCTCCAGATAGGGCTTCAGGATTTGTCGATGAGAGAAGATGAGCTTGTTCACCATCGTGGTAAAAGCCTGTTTTAAGGCCTCGTCCTTCACAAACAGCATGTGGCACTTGCTCTTGTCCTCGATGTGGGTGTTGCAGCACCATGCGGTATATTTGTACCCGGTGCAGCTGTGAATCCGGCGCTTGAAGGTGTCGCCGCACTCGCCGCAGATGATCCTGCCAGAGAAGGCGTAGCGGTTTTGGTATTTATCAGAGCCTTTTGCTATGCCTTTTTCGTTTGCCCGCTGGCTGATAAGAGCGTGTACTGTTTCAAAGTCCTCCCGGCTGATGATTGGCTCGTGATGATCCTTGACCATGTACTGCGCCTGTTCGCCGTGGTTGTTGTGCCGGACGAACTGTGAATCCGAGTAAGTCTTTTGGAAAAGGCAGTCGCCGACATACTTCTCGTTTGAAAGCATCCCGCGAATGGTAGTGGCAGTCCAGCGTCCGCCACGCTTGGAAGGAACGCTGCGTCGGTTCAGGTTGTCAGCGATGGCGTGGGTGCCTTTGCCGGAGAGCAGGTCTGCGAAGATTTCTTTTATTACAGCCGCTTGCTCCGGATTGATAATCATCTGCTCACCGTCCCATTCGTAACCGTAGGGCGGGTAGCTGCACTTGAAGGTTCCATTTTCAAAACGCTTCTGGATCGACCACTTGCTGTTCTCCGAGATGGAAACTGACTCGCCTTCGGCCATGCTTGAAAGGATTGCCAGAAAAAGCTCGCTCTCCATTGAGCCGGTGTTGATGTTTTCCTTCTCGAAATAAATCGGGATGTGCTGGGCAAGCAGCTCTCTCACCAGTGACAGGCAGTCCGTTGTGTTTCTGCTGAAGCGGCTGATGGACTTCGTGACAATGAAATCGATCTTCCCGGCCTTGCAGTCGTCGATGAGCCGTAAAAGCTCCGGGCGCTTATCCTTCTTGGTGCCGGTGATGCCCTCGTCGTAGTAGAGGCCAGCAAACTCCCAATCATCACGGGCTGTGATGTAATTTTCGTAGTGGGTTTTCTGTGCCTCAAGACTTTCAAGCTGTGCATCGGAATCCGTAGAGACGCGGCAGTAGGCGGCTACCCTGACCTTTTTGAGCTTGACCTTCGAGCTCGCTGTTTCCGCGATTTTCGTTACTTTTTTCAAGGGAAGTCCCTCCTTTCCGTACGTCTATACATCACTCTAAAGCGACTACATATCAAGGTATTTCTGGCATTATTTCCGAGAACAAGGGAGAGAAAGTTTCTCGATTGATGGCGGTTAATTTGTTGAATTCCTCCATAGAAATGAGGCTGTCATTGAGCATATTCTTTGCGATTGTTTGCGCCCGGAAATAGTCCAGATTGCTCTGAATCCGTTCCTTTGTGAAATATTTAGATTGAATATTTTCGATTTCGTCTGTCATAACATATCCACCTCCAGTTTCCACTGGAGATGGGAGAGTGTTTTGAGCGGAGAAAAAAATAAAAAAGACCCGTGAGAATCCGAAGATACCCACGGGTCAAAAATGAAGCTGGTTATTTTATTTCAAAAGCTCATTTACTCTCTTCTGTATGGCCCTATAGTCGTATCCGGCTTTAGCAAGACGCTTCTTTCTATCAGCGCCGTTCCCCCAGTCGCCGCGGATGACCTCTCGGGCAAGTGTGTCGATGGACTTTTTCGGCTTTATGCCTAAAAGCTCATTTACGCGTGCCTGCACCGCGTCGTAGTCGTAGCCTGTTTTGGTAAGACGATTTACTCTGTCCTCTCCGTTTCCCCAAGCACCGGAGATGACTTCATGGGCCAGCGTATCGACAGACTTTCTTGCGGGGGCGGATCTTGTGCCTTTGCCATAGCCGTTAAAGCCGCCTTTCCTGATGATGGAGGGATAGTCCACATAGGCAAGATCCATATCGCATCTGCCTGCGATGCCCGGCACCGAGCCGCTCGAGGAATACTGCCAAAGACCGTACTGTCCCTGATAGGTGCAGTAACTGTTCCACTGTGCGATCCAGAAGGCGTAGCGGTTGCGTACGTCAGAAGAGACGTTGTTTAGCGCGGACGAAAGCGAGGTGTAAAAGCCCGCGTAATAACCGCCCGCTTCCATCTCGTTGCAGAAGGCGCGAATGAGCGAATCGCAGAAGGCCCTGCCACGGGAAAGCTGTGACTTTTCCTCGATGTCAAAGTAGATGGGATAGTCAAACTGCTTGCCGGAGAGCACCTGTTTGTAGACACGTGCTTCTTCGCGTGCCTCTCCGGCGCTTCCCGCATAGGAGTACCAATAGGCTCCTACGTGAAGACCTGCCGCTTTGGCGCGGGCGTAGTTCGTCTCAAACCACTTGTCTTTTTGAGAAAGTGCCGAGCCGTAGCCTGCACGAATAATGACGAAGTTAATCCCGCTTTGTTTTACACGCTTAAAATCAATCGATCCCTGCCAGGTTGATACATCAATTCCTTTTATAGTCATAGTTATTTTTCCTCCTTTTCTACGCGGTCATGAAGCTGTGCCAAGACCGCCTTGAGTTTGTCCGGGACAGGAAGTCCCAGATGAGTCGCGTTTTCTACAAGCGACAGCCCTTCGTTTGAGAGATAGAAGGAGATGACGGCCGTGCGAAAAATCGCGCCCTGTGTGATGACGTTAGTGTCGATGATGTTGGCAACGGCGACCAGAATGAAGATCACGACCTTTTTGGCGATGCCTTTAAAGCCGACTTCGCTTGAGAGGTTTTTATCGGAGACGGCGCACATAATGCCTGTCACGTAATCGCAGATGACAAAGGCGATCAGCGCATAGAGAAGTCCGTCAAAGCCTCCTAAGTAATAGCCGAGCCAGCCTCCGATGCCAACAAAAATAAGTTGAATGGTTGTCCAGAATTCTTTCATAATAGATTCCTCCTTTGATTTTGAACATGAAAAAAAACCGTCAGTACGGCTTTATGCGAACAAATAGTGGATAGGTGCTTATTCTTGAGTTTCTGTGGCGAGATAGATTATACTTCCTGTTAGTGTATATGTTCCGTTTGGGTCCGGCTTAGGTGGCCTATCTGAAACCGGGGTGTCCTGGGTATTCAGATTCTCAAACTCCTTAAGAACAGGTGCATTGGTTGCAGTGGCAGATGATTGGTTAGGATTTATCATCAGGCAAAGAGTGCCTGTTTCAAGCATGATAAGAGGACGACTATATTCCTCCTCCATGATAAATGCTGTTCCAACGATTGCAGAAGCAGGCTTAATTGGTGAAACACATAAAGTCAACAGTGGTCCGAAGGAATTATCTGTAAGGGAGCGAATAGAAGCCGTGAAATAAAGGGTAGCGAAAGGTCCCTCAACGATCAGATAACTTTCTTTTTCGAATGCTACAGCTGGATTGCTACTTGTCAGAGGAAAAATTTTTCGCTCTTTTCCTTTTCTTAGTACTGCGATCGCATCGCCCGTTGTTTTGGCATCCGCCGCATAGCCTTCTTTGGAAAGCGTTGCATCAAGTGTGAGAACAGATTTAGGAACAGCGTCAATAGCTTCTTGCACTCGATTTTGCATTTCGCTGATCTTCTGGTCAACCGTGTTCAGTTTTTCATTCATACGGCTTTTCAACTCATTGGTAGAGTTTTCGCGCTTTTTTTCATCTTCATTTCGTGAACTTTCTGCATTTTGCCGTAATGCCTCGGCATTCGTTCTTTCTGTTTCAGCATTTTTGCGGGATGTTTCAGCGGATGCTCTTTCTTTTTCCGCCTGAACACGGTTAGCTTCGCCAGATGTCGTGGTTTCAACCTGCTGATTGATGGCGGCAATCGAGTCGTGGATGGCTCCGCGCACGTCTTTGCCGTAGACGGCCGATAAAATTTTACTGAGATAGGTTTTCACGTTGGCCATGTTCTTTTTCCTCCTTTCCACCTGTTGTGCTGATCTGCTCGCTCATAAGGGCTATGCGCTGACCTTTTTCTTCTGAGAGCAAGGCTTCTATGATGAGGTCAAGTAAAAAACCGGGAAGCTCATACTTTCCGGCAGTTTGGTTGAGTGCGTATCTCAGTTCGTTTCGCGCTTTTTCAAGGCGCAGGATGAGGGGCATCTCTTTTTCCATCACATACCACCTCCAAAGAGCTTCACGAAGAAATCGATAATCTTTCTGAAATTACGTGCTGCCGTGATGAGATCAGATGCGTCCTCGTCTGAGATTTCCTCGTGTTTGTCGATGCCCAAGATGATCTCGACAGCTTTCTTCCATTCGTCGTCTTTGATCTGAAAAATCGTCTCGGACGGTTTTTCGGCTTCCTGTTCGTTGGGTTTTCCGTTGATGAGTTCATGTTCTTCCATTTGACTGTTCCTCCTTAGAATCTTCCGTCGATAAGAATTCCGTTTTTGAATGTCATGTAGCAGTTGTTCGACCAGTTCGCGGCTGTGCCGTCCGAGCTCATCGAGTTGATCTTCACGAAGTTTGCGGTGCCGGAGATGCCGCCGCCTTCAAAGTTCACGTTTTTTAAAGTGTAGTTGTGCATGTCGATGTCGCAGCCGGCGTTTAAGGCTCCTCCGGTAAATCCGCTGAACGAGGATCTGGCATAAGTCCATACCATGTTGTAGTTTCCACCTGAGGCAGGCTGTGCGGCCCAGGTCATGTAGTCTCCGGTGTTTTCGAGGTCGAAGTTCAGCCCTGCAATGGAGTTTGATTGCGCAAAGCTGTTTCCGCCAATCAGTCCCATCTCTTTGTCGTTGTAATAGATGGAAAGGTGTCCATAGCCCACACGAACTTTGGTGTCTCCAGAGCTTGCCGTGATGGAGCCGTCGATGCTTGCGCCTTTTGCCGTCATGTAACCGTAGGTCGTGAGCTTGAAGTTCGGGGAGTCGATTGATAGCTTCTTTGCTGTGAGTGCTCCTGAGCTCATGTTCCAGCTGATGTTTCCTTGTTTGTCTTTTAAGATTCCCGCCCGAATGAGGTCAGCGTTTAAGGTGCCGGTCGTGATGAAGTCGGCGACGATGGCGCCGTTCATGGTGATCGCCGTGCCGTAGGTGCCGTTGTAGCCCGTCTTGGAGTAGCCGAGCCCGTTTAAGTTCCAGCGCCAGACCTTCTTTGCCGTCGCCTTGTCCGCCGTGTCCATGACGAGAATCTCGTTCGGGCGGGTCACGACGTGACCTGTCGTGGCTGCGGTGATAAGGGCTGTGGCGTTATCCTTGGCAAGGCGAAGCGTGTCGGACTGTGTGGGAAGCCGCTCAATGCGCTCGACCAGTTCTTTTTTCTCGCTGATGCTTCGCTCAGAAAGACCCGCCTTCACTTCGGTTCCAAGTACCACCGTAGAGAATTCAGGGTGATCCAAAGCGATCGTAAGCTCCGTCAGCGGAAAGAACCTGTCCATGCCATGAGGCGGCGAGATGACACGAATACGATCTCCGATCTTCATCGCTTCCATATCGGCATGCAGAAGATGCAGATCGACAGCGGTGAGCGTCAGGGTGACATCGGCAAACTGGCTGTCTTTAAGATATTTTTCCGCCTTCTTCTTTAAGTTGGCAGGTACAGAGACATTTTCGAAGCTCACGGTTTTGGTGACGATACCGAAGTTTTGAATGGCGGAAGGCGACTCCACATAAGTCTTGCCGCTGTTGACGCTCTTAATGGTGGTATATTCCTCAAGCGCGGCAATGCTTGATGTCTCAAGCCTTGTGCCAAGCGGAATCACACGGGTAGCGATGTCTTCTGCCAAAAGCGTGTCGGTGTAGTCAAGGAGGTTTTCTCCGAACTCAATCACCTGTGTGTTGGTGTTATCGGATTCTGCAAGATAGTCCAGATAGCGAACCTCTCCCACATGGCGCACACGAAGAAAGCCGCCCAAGCGTTTGACGAGTTTGTCGGTGATGGCATCCAAGGTGGTCTCCCAGTTGGTGTAGCGGTAAAGCGAGTCGTTGGGGTCGGTAACGGTGACCTGCCCGACCGTGAAGCGCTTATTGTGCGCGCCGTCTTTTGCCATCTGATTGTTGTGCTTGGCAATAAGCGTCTCAAGAAAAGCGCGGGGCGAGATGTCATGAAATTCGGAAGGCTCCTGCACGGAGTCCAAAAGAAAGGCCAGTTCTCCTTCGCAGGTGATGCTCTTGGTGCCGTAAAAGTCCCGCTCAACCGATAAAATGCGGCCGTAAAAGAGTGCCACACCGTCACGCTCCACACGAACGGTGGAGTCCAGCGCTTTGAGCTTTTCGTAGAGCGGATTGATCTTCGGTACGCGGGCAGAAAATGTGCCGGATTTTCCAAGCGCCAGCTCCAGCACCGGATCAATAAGAACAGCCTCATCATCGCCCGGTATATAGAGCACGTGCTCATCTAAAAACACTTGGTACATTAAAGGCTTCCTCCTCTCACAGATACGGTGACGGTGTAAGTTCCAAAAAAGCGCAGCGTGTCGCCGGATTCAGGAATGACAAGGTCGGCGAAACGATTTGTGCCGGCATGAAGCGTCCACGACTTTCTCAGCTTGATGGAGTAGACGTAGCTTTTTCTGCCTTCGGTTTCTTGGTAGTTTCTGACATGAAACGTCGGCACCATCGGAACGTGCGATCCGGGAACAAGAAGGCCGGTATAATAGCTTACGCTCACATCCCGATAGTCTCGGATAATGCCGCTTTCAAAGTTAAACGAGTCCCAAAGCCAATCCTCATCGCTTGCGGCAAGCTCCCATTTATAGGGATCGCATTCGATCTCCAGTTCAATTTGTCCCAAAGCGCGGGTGCGCTCAAAGTTTTTTACTTCGGCTCGGCCTTCAAAGTAGTATTCCGGCTCGGAGTCCAAGATGACCTTGACATGCTTTCCATGTATTTCGTCGAGGAAGGCTCGGAGCCTTCCTGCCCAGCTTTCGATCTTTCCGATGCCGCCAAGCGTAAAGGAGAGCGTGCGTCCTTCGTATTCGCATCGTCCCGTCAGAGCCTCTGTGAGATCGAGGCGCTTGGATGATCCGGGAATCTCAACGATGAGTGTTTTAGGCTTTGGCATACCGACCACGTCGGTGTTGGATACGACAAGCCCGTAATTCTTCCACGTGTGTTTGCCGTTTAGAGTGGCTCCAAAGCCTATGTTTTGGTTCATTTCATCCTCCTTCCTACGTAAGCGGCGCGTCTTCCCAAGGCTCCATCCAGTTTTGGTGTGAGTGCTCCGACCAGCGCACCGGAGTCCAGTACGATGTCTTTTTCCGAATTTCCGGCAATAATGGCGAGGTACTTTTCCATGAGTGTTGTGTCCCGGGCGGCAAGCATGCCTTCGAGCTTGTCGTAGAAAGACTTGAGCGGCAAAATCGCCTCCGATCCCGCTTCGCCTCCAGCCATAAGGGCGCTTCCGTTCATGCCGAAAAGCGTCGGTCTCGTCATGATTCCGCCTTCCTTGTACCAGTCAATGGAAAGGTGCGGAACTCTGGGCGGCACGATGGAAAAGCCGCCGGAGATCGAAAAATGCGGCAGCTTGATATGCGGAAGCTCGATGTGAAGGCCGGAGAAGAAGCCTTTGATCTTATCGATAATGCCTTTGATGGTGTTTTTGGCCGCTTCGATCGGTGCGGTGATAGCGGACTTGATGCCGTTCCACACGGAGGTGGCCGTGCTCTTGATTCCGTTAAAGATGTTTGTCACGGTAGACTTCACGCCGTTAAACACATTTGAGACGGTTGACTTAATCCCACCTACCACACCGGAAATCATGTTTTTGATGCCGTTCCAGATACTGGATGCCGTGGTGCTGATGGCCGTGAAGACCGAGGAGACCGTGTTGGACACAGCACTTACAGCTCCCGTGACAACAGACTTGATTCCTTCCCAGATGCCGGTGAAAAAGGAGACGATCCCATTCCAGGTGTTCTCAAAGAAGGTCTTGATCGCCGTCCAAACCTCGCTCCAGTTCGTGCCAAACCAGGAGAGCACGGTGTTCGTCACGCCTTTGATGACTTCCCAGACAGACGTGAAAATTCCGGAGATGGCCGTCCAGATGCCGGAGAAGACTTCCTTGATGCCGTTCCACAGCTGACTCCAGTTGCCGCTAAAAAGCCCTGCGAAAATATCAAAGATGCCCGTCAGGATGTCGAGGGCTCCTTGTAAAATCGCGGCAATTGCTGAAAAGGCGTTCTCAAATACCGGCGCCAAAAGCTCGGTGAAACCGTTCCAAATGGCAGATACCAGCTCGCCGAAGGACTGAAAGTCAAAACCTAAGGCGTTGATGCGTTCGGTGATGCCGGATGCGAAGTTTGAAAAAGCCTCCTTGATGCTGTCCCACGTGCCGATAATGGAATCCCTGAAACCTTCTGAGGTGTTCCACAGATGCACAAAAGCGGCAACCAGTGTGCCGATGATGGCAACGACCGCCACCACGGGAGCGGAGATGCCGCCGATGGCAGCTCCTATTTTGCTCATGAGACCGGACATGCCGCCCATGTTGACCATGAAGCCGGTGACCGCTTTCCCTACGCTTGAAAAGGTCGTGATAAGCGATCCGATCGATGAGGTCAGCTTGCCGATCACAATCAGTGCAGGCCCCAAGGCGGCGATAAAAAGTCCGATTTTGATGATGGTGTTACGCGTTCCTTCGTCCATGCCGTTTAACTTGTCAACGAAGTTTTGAAGCCAGGTGACGAGTTTTCGGATCGTAGGCATTAAGGCATCACTGATGGAGATGGCAAGTTCCTGCAGCTGACTTTTTAAGATGGTGAGCTGTCCGGGAAGGTTGTCCTGCATGGTTTCTGCCATCTTTTCTGCCGAGCCATCACAGTTGTCGATGGCGGAAGACAGCTTTTCGATATCGGCAGGGGCCGCGTTCATGAGGGCGAGAAAGCCGCTCATGGCGTGCTTTCCGACTAATGACTCTGCCGCCTGTGCCTTTTCGGACTCGGAAAGTCCCGAGAAGGCCTCCCGGCAGTCACCTAAGATGTCGGAAAGAGAGCGCATGGAACCATCCGCATTGGTCGTGGCCACTGTGACCTCACCGATGGATTTTCCTGAAATGGTGAAGTCCTTGCTGAGGTTGGTCATGACGGTACGAAGGGCGGTGCCTGCCTGTGTGGATTTAATCCCGGAGTTTGCCATAAGGCCGATGGCCTCTGCGGTATCTTCAGCGCTAAAGCCCAAGGCGCCTGCAATCGGGGCGCAGTACTTAAAGGTTTCACCCATCATGGAGACGTTGGTGTTCGCATTGGACGACGCCGCGGCGAGGATATCGGCAAAGTGTCCGGAGTCTTTCGCGGAAAGCCCAAAGGCGGTTAAGGCATCGGTCACGATATCGGAAGTGAGGGCTAAATCTTCTCCGGATGCGGCGGCAAGGTTCATGATGCCGTCAATACCGGAGATCATGTCTTTCGATTTCCAGCCGGCCATCGCCATGTAGTTCATGGCATTAGCCGCGTCGGTGGCGGAGAACTTCGTCTTTTCGCCCATCTCACGTGCTTTATCGCGCAGGGCCTGAAAGTCCTCTCCGGTAGCTCCGGATATTGCAGAGACCTTCGACATCGCTTCATCGAAGTCACCTGCGGTCTTGACCGCCAGTGCGCCAAGTCCTCCCACGGCAAGAGAAACCGGCATGATCTTTTGCCCCGCGCCCGTGATAGCATCACCCGCTTTGGTGAAAGCGGCTCCTGCCGCATCCATCTTGGAAAAGACTGCGTTGGTGTTGATTGCTTCCTGCTGCAGGCCTTTAAGCTTTTGTTCGGTCTCGACAATCTCACGCTGCAAGGCGTCGTATTTGTCCTGGCCGAGGTCTCCCGATTCCAGCTGTGCCTTGGCTTGTTCCTGGGCTGTCTTTAAGGTGTCGAGCTTCTCTTTGGTTGTGACAATCGCGTCCTTTAGCATCTTCTGCTTTTGCGCCAGAAGCTCCGTGTTTTTCGGATCGAGTTTTAAGAGGCGGTTGACATCTCTTAAGGAGGACTGCGTTGTGCGGATGGTGGAGTTCACTTGTTTTAAGGCTTTATCCAGTCCCGTAGTATCTCCGCCGATTTCCACGGTGATGCCTTTGATGCGTGATGCCATGCGTCCCCCTTTCTTGAACAATAAAAAAACACCTCATCGGGTGCTAAAAGCGGTCAAAATCTTCTTGTGTGGCAAGCCGCCTGTAACTTGCACTGTCGTTTGCTTTTTCCGTCCACATATCGAGAAGCAGCCCGATGGAAATGAGATCCATGTCCACAATGGGAATGCCGATCTGACAGGCACGAAGCATAAGAAGTGGCGTTGTCATGGGCCGCTCGCTTCTTATTTGCCTTTTTTTGGTGAGACCTCCGTCTTTAAGTTCTCACCCCAAAGGGAGAGGATTTCAGGAAGTACCTGATAGATGGAAAACATCTCAAAGCCGTCCAGCCACTCTTCAATGGAAGCGGGCACGCTTTTGTCTGCGTGCAGCGCCATGATGTAGGCGACGTTTTCAAAAATCTCTAAGTCTTCAACGGGAAAGCCGCCGTCCTCATCTTTCTTGCCCTGATAGCTTTTCTCGAGCTTCGCTAAGTCCTTGAAGATATCTCGTCCGAACTTGGCTCGGTAAAGGCGCGGGATAGCAGCAGACGAGCGAAACTTTACGGGTACACCCGAAACGTCAATGGTCTTTTCAATCATGGTTATTTTCCTCCTGCTGGTGTGCCTGCCTGCGGCACGTAGACCGCCTTATACCAGTTCGCATAGGTTGCAGCATCAGTGCTATCTCCGGTCTTGGCTTTGACAAGGCCGTCCGATCTTGGATCTGCGGTAAGAGACAGGGTTTCCGTTCCCGGCTCAATGGTGTCTTCTTTGGTTTCCGACTCGATGGAAGGACGAGAGGCCGTGCAGTTATATAAGGCATGGCGGATCGCTTTGATGTCGCCGTCAAACTCAAAAAGCAAAGCGAACTTCACAGACTCTGCTGTGTTGGAGTTTTCCACGAGCACCCCTTTGGCATCGAGGGTCTCCTGCAAAATCTCGGTGCGAAACCACTCAGGGATGAGAGCAATCTCGAGATCCCCGGAGTAGCCGTTGTTGGTGACGGTTCTAAAGTAGACAATGCCGTCGGCATAAAAGGGAGAAGATTCGCCTTCCGCGTCTAGCGACAGCGAAACCGCGCCAGGGATGGGTTTTGGTGTTTCGTACGTAAAGGTGGATACGCCGTTCGAGACGGTTTCTGCCATCTTGGCGGCATAGACGTTTTTAATGTTGTATTTGACTTTGTTGTTTTTATTTTCCATGTTTCATCATCCTTTCAGCTCAAATGAATAGGAAACTTCGTAGAGGTCTTCTGCGTTGATATAGACTTCGGCCTTGTCGAAAAACTGATCGTGGCGGATAAGAAGGTCTTCGATTCTTTTTTCGAGCGCACGGTCTTTTTTGTCGGTGTAAAGCTCCAGATAAAAGCGGTTCACGGGAAAATACACCTGACCGTCTGCCGCAAAGTTATGCGACTCCGGCGTTACATAGCAGATAAAGGGCGGATCAGGTGCCTGACCTTCTTCGAAGTGGTCGTAGGCAAAGGGAAGTCCGACCTCTGTCAACATTTCTATGATTTCATCCATCTTTGATCATCCTTTCGATCTCTTTCATAAGCTGCTCCTCACCGATTGTCTCGGCGGGAGCGATATGAGGAATTGCCCTCGTCCTGCCGCCGTTCCGTTTGGCGTGGCCGTGTTCCAAGAGGTGTGCCAGCTGGTAGCGGTTACGAGAGTAGACCGTCACCTGCAGGGCATGGGAGGACTCGGAAGTTTTCTTTTGCGTCCAGCTTTTTTGATAGTCGCCGTGCTTTTTTGGCGCATGCGCCTTGATTTCTTTTTTGGTGGTCGTTGCCGCTTTGGTGACGGCTTGCTTCATGCCTTCCGTTGTCGTTTTGGCATAGGCGTTGAGTTCTTCCATCACGGCATCAGCAAGGCCGGAGATTTTGACTTTTCGGCTCATCAGGTTCTCTCCTTTACGCAGAAAAACTTGATCGCCCGCTTCCTGAAAGATAGGTGGTCAATTTTTTCGATGTCGTAGGCGCAGCCCTGAAAGACGATGCGAAAGTCTGTCGTGTTCATCGCTGCCGTTTCCGTACACCACCTGACCGTCACCGCCATGTCCGCCTTATCCACTTCAGAAGCTGCGATAAAGACTTCGCGCCCGCCTTCTCCTGAGATGGTGGCGGCACAGGTGTAGTCATCTTTCCACGTTTCGATTTGGTTTCCGATGGCATCACTTTCCACGGTTCTTTTTTGGAAGGTGACGGTGACATTGAGAAGAGCGATATCCATATCAGAAGCTCACCTGCCTTTCTCCAAAAAGAAGAGCGCGAAGCGTCAAGGTGAGCGCATGGTGATCGGCTTCTTCTCGGTGTTCGTAGAGATAGGCCACCGTAAAAAGCACGGCAATGCGCCCGTTTTCAAAAGAAGAGAGATCTTCGGTTCGTGCCACGTTTTTGACCAGCTCGGTGGCAGAGGGTATGAGCGACTCGATGAGTGCGTCATCGTCGTCAAAATCCACGCGGAGATAGTTTTTCACGTCTTCAAGGCTCAGCATGCTTCCTCCTTTCCTGCAAGGAAAAGGCGACTCCCTCGTATAAAGAGAGCCGCCTTATGGCTAAGACGTTTATTTTTACGCACCTGCTTTGAGAATCTGTACGGCCTCGGGCAAGATCAGTTTTCCGTCCACACGTTCTTTGGCAACGTAGCCCACCATGCCATTTCCGGCAAAAAGCTCTCGAAGTTCCTGAAAGCTTCTGGTTCCGCGGTCTCCGATGTTGTAATACGAAAAATCTCCGAAAGCTACGCCTGCTTTTCCCGTCTCCAAAACAGGGCAGAAGGCAGAGGTCTTAACCGGATAGCCGCAAAGACGGTCCGGTTCTCCCGCCTGATAGCTCGGCTGCCAGATGTAGGCCTGATTGTTATCCTTGAGCTTTCGAAGGGAGGCAAGCGTTGCGTCATTTAAGATAAACGCGGCGTTTTTGCGGTATGGGCGCTTCAAAGAGTAGATGAGCGTCAGGATATCGTCAGTTTTAAGCGCGGTACCCGTGAGTGTGACGGAAACCTCTCCCCCGCCGGTTGCGGCAAAGATGCCAAGCGGCTTGTTTTTGCCGTCGCCGTTTAAGAAGGCATCTTCTTCCGCGTTACCGAGTGCTTTGCCGAACTGGTCGATGATGTAGCTTTCCAAATTGAAAGCATTGTCGTAGAGCAGTTCTTCGGTAACCTTGATCGCTACATGAAGCTTATGGGCATCGAGCACCACCTGATCAAAGGTCGCCTCGCCGAAACTTAAGGCCTGACCTTCCTCGATCCATGCCGCGGCAGGCTTGGTAGCCGCGATATTGATCTTGTGTTCGCCAGACGTGGTGATGGTCGTGGCGAGGCTTCGGAAGATATTTTCTTCGGTCAGCTTGTCAATGAGGCGGCTGTCCCATTCTTCAGGTACCAGATAGCCGCCGTTTTCGTCTTTGCCTTCTTCCAAGATGTTCGAGACGCGCTTAAAGCCGCTTCGCAGGGCAACGAGCATATCCTTGGCATAGGAAGAGGAGGCACGTCCGTGCTTTTCTTCCGTCTCTGTGGAAAGCACGGACGGTTTTGCCGTAAGCGGCGTACCGAGCGGCTTGCTCATCTTGTCTTCGATGTCCTTTTGACGGCACATGCGCTCAATTTCTGTGCTATAGGCTGCGATCTCGGCTTCCATCTTGTCGTAAGCCGCTCCGTCTTCAGCGCTAAGCAGTCCGTCTTTGTCTCGATGGAATTCCAGAAAAGCCTTTGCAGCCTCCCAGGTCTTGGCACGTTTGTTCAAAAGTTCAGTAATCGTCATGGTAGGTGTCCTCCTTAAATAAAGTGTTTGATAAGATCAAGGCGTGTTTCCAAGTCCTTGACTTTGTAGCGGTGGGTAATCGGTTCTGCCGTTTGGGCAGGCGTTTTTGCCTCACAGGCCACCACATAGTCACAGAGCTTTTTGTTGATGGCGGCTGCGACCTTGCGGCGTGAAAAGAGCATCGGTGTCTCCGTGAGACTTTCAGATTCTTTTCCGTTTAGCACGGCACTCTCACCATTTGTAGGATCTTCGTTCTCGCCTTGCGGATAGAGATCCTGCCTTGATGTGATGCGGTCGGCAAAGTGCAGCTCTACTGCCTTTTCTGCGTTCATCCAGGTCTCTTCATCCATGAGTGAAGCGAGCTTTGCATGAGAAAGACCGCTTTTTTGCTTGTAGGCACCGATGATGGATTCTTTGACCTCGGATAACATCCCGATGGCACGCTGCATATCCTGTGTATCTCCGATGGCCACGGTGGATGGGTTATGGATCATGAGCATGGAAACAGGACTCATGAGAATCTCATCTCCCGCCATCGCAATGACTGATGCGGCGGATGCCGCAAGACCGTCAATCTTGACCGTCACCTTGCCTTGATAGTTCAAAAGCAGGTTATAGATCTGAGCGGCCGCAAAGCAGTCGCCTCCCGGTGAGTTGATCCAGACGGTGATGTTGCCTGTGCCGTCATCAAGTTCGGATTTAAAAAGAGCCGGTGTGACTTCATCGTCAAACCAGCTCTCCTCGGCAATCACGCCGTCCAGGTATAAAGTTCGTGTTTCATTTTCGTTTGGATCGGGACTTTTGTTTTTCGTCCATCTCCAAAATTTCTTCTGTCGGTTCATCGGTATCCTCCTTGTTTTTCGTATAAGCCGATCCCGCATCGGCAAGCTTCACGACATTGCCGTTTAAGACATGCAAATCGCCGCCATCTTCTTTTGAGAGCAGATCCATATCTTCTAAGCGCCTCACATCGTTGACCGAGAAGATGCCGTTTTGTATGCCGGTGGCATAACCTCGCATGCGGCTCTCATAATCGCCTCGCAAAATCCCGTCCACGTTAAAGCGAATGAGATAGTCTTTCTTTTGTTCGGGCAAAAGAAGCGAACGCTGCATGGACTCCTCAAAGCGCACGAGCCACGGACGCAGGGTGTAGGTCATAAACTCCAAAGATTGGTGCTCGATATTGGAAAAGGTCGCATGTTCGAGATCTCCGATCATATGGGGCGGCACGCGGAAGATGCGGGCAATCTCATCGATTTGAAACTTACGCGTCTCAAGAAACTGCGCGGCTTCTGGTGAGATGGAAATCGGCGTATAGGTCATGCCTTCTTCCAAAATGGCGACCTTGTTGGAGTTCTGCGATCCGCCAAAGCCCTGCTCCCAAGACTGTCGGATCTTTTCCGGGTCTTTCACCACGCCTGGCATCGACAAAATACCGGAGGGGTTGGCACCGTTTTTAAAGAATGCCGCACCGTATTCTTCGGTGGCCATTGCCATGCCGAGAGCGTTTTTCGCCATCGCAATCGGGCTGTAGCCGACAAGACCGTCAAAGCCCAAGCCCGGGATATGGAGTACCTCAGAAGGAGAAAGCCTTACCCGTCCGTTTTTAAGCGTTGGAGCATCGCTTTTACTGACCTGATATTCGTAGTAAAGAGTGCCATTTTCATCCCGGTCAACCGTCATTTTGTTGGCCATGAGCGGGTATAGGGCGACAACTTCACCTTTGCCGTTTCGGATAATCTGTGCGTAGGCGTTGCCCCACAAGAGCAGATGGCACATGAGGGTTTCTCGGAAGATAAATGAGGTCATCTCCGGATTCGGCTCATCGTGCAGCAAAAAGTAAAGGGAGATGTCCGTCGCTTTCTCTTTGCCGGCATTTCCTTTGAGGCGAAACAGATGAAGCGGAAGACCGGCGACCGCCTCAGCTAAAACTCTTACACAGGCATAGACGGCAGTAATCTGCATGGCAGAGCGCTCCGTCACCGCTTTTCCCGATGTGGTGTGCCCGAAGTAAAAGCGAAAGGCAGAGCCGGCGGTTTGATCTTTCGGCTTATCTCTTGAATGAAAAAGTGACTGTAAAAATCCCATAGGCAAAATCTCCTTTACAAAAATAAAATGCCGCGGCTGTCATAGACTGACTCGCTCGTGTCGCATCCCATGCGGATCGCTCGGTCAAGTGCCATTACAAGTGCAACGGCACCGTCGACTTTCTCGGTGGATTTGGCTTTATCAATTTTGATGTTTCCGGCAGGATCGGTTCGGATGAAGATGTTATCCATCATCCAGCGAAGGATGGGTTGTCCGCCGTGTGCGAGGCGATGGGAAAGCACGAGGTTCATCAGTTCCTTGGTGGGAGGCGACATGGAGGCAAAGCCCTGACCGAAAGGAACGACCGTAAAGCCGATGTTCTCTAAGTTCTGCACCATCTGAACGGCTCCCCAGCGGTCAAAGGCGATCTCCCGGATGTTGAAACGCTCGCCTAAGCGCTCGATGAATTTTTCGATAAATCCGTAGTGGATGACGTTTCCTTCCGTAGTCTGCATCGCACCTTCTTTGATCCAGATGTCATAGGGCACATGGTCACGGCGCACTCTTTGTTCTGCATTTTCTTCGGGAATCCAAAAGTACGGAAGGATAGTGTATTTCTCGTCTTCATCACGGGGCGGAAAGACCAGCACAAAGGCGGTGATGTCGGTGGTGGATGAAAGGTCAAGGCCTCCGTAGCAGATTCTGTCTTCGAGTGCCTTTTCATCCACATCAAAGGCACAGGCGTCCCATTTGTCCATCGGCATCCAGCGGATCGACTGCTTTACCCACTGGTTCAGGCGAAGCTGACGAAACAGGTTCTCCTCGGCAGGGTTTTCTTTAGCCTGCAGGAAGGCGGCTTTCACCTTATCCAGTCCCACCGTGATGCCAAGGGAGGGATTGGCTTTCTTCCAAACCTCAATATCTGACCAGTCATCGTTTTCTTTAGCACCGTAGATCACCGGATAAAAGCTCGGATCATGCTTTTTACCGCGCAGGATATCCAGCGCCTTTTGATGCTGTTCATAGCAGATGGAGTGGGTATCGGTTCCTGCCGTGGTAATTAGAAAGTAGAGCGGCTGCATGCGGGCATCGCCCGAGCCTTTGGTCATGACATCGAAAAGCCTTCTGTCCGGAGCGGCGTGAAGCTCGTCGTAGACCACGCCGTGAATGTTTAAGCCGTGCTTGGTATAGGCCTCAGAGGAGAGTACCTGATAGAAGCTGTTGGTCGGCTTATAGATGAGCCGCTTTTGTGAGGCTAAAATCTTCACGCGCTTGGCAAGAGCCGGCGACATCTTCACCATATCTTCTGCCACGTTAAAAACAATCGATGCCTGCTGACGGTCGGAGGCGCATCCGTAGACTTCGGCTCGCTGTTCACCGTCCCCGCAGCATAAAAGAAGTGCTACAGCTGCAGCAAGCTCGGATTTTCCCATCTTTTTGGGGATTTCGATGTAAGCGGTGTTGAACTGGCGGTAGCCGTTGGGTTTCAGTACACCGAACAGGTCGCGGATGATCCGTTCCTGCCAGTCGATCAGCTCGAAGGACTTTCCTGCCCATGTGCCCTTGGTGTGCGTGAGGCACTCGATAAAGGAGACGGCATAGTCGGCTTTTCTCCTGTCATAGTGAGAAGTCTCTGCCATGAACTTGGTCGGCTTATAGTTTTTCAGTTTTCGCATTGGCACGGGTGCCGCCTCCTTTCAGGGCAAAATAAAGGACCGCCAGCCGACGTGTTCGGCATGCGATCCGGTATCAGTACGAGAGAAAGAGCCATTCGGCTCAGTCTTCCGGAATATTCATTCTCAGGGTTTTCTTATTCTGCGTGGCTCATCGCCCATGCTATGGCATGGCCATCATCCTTGAACTCAACCTCGCTTACCGAGTGAAGTCCGATGGTTCCTTCGCAGCTGGTGTCGTCTGTCAAGAACTCGTAGGTTGCTCCGAAGTAGCAGGGCTTATTCACTCCGTTGTAGTAGTAGCCTGCCATCAGGATTTTGTCTCCGAACCGCAGCGTCTTGCTCCAGCGGCATTCCAGATCCTCCGGTGTGGTCGGGTTCGGAAGTCTTAAGGTTCTCATTGCTTCATTGATTGTCATTCTCTTTACGCCTCCTTTACCGTCATCTTGAAGGCCGGGATGAGCGCGTGCTCGTCGCTGCCGAAGTGGGTGTAGCGTTCCTTGATCTTTACGATCCCGTCCAGCGTGCAGCCGAGCTCCTCGAACTTGGCGATGGTGAGGATCAGGCTTGAGAAGGTGGAGCTTATCGTAAATTCCTTCACTCCCAGCTTTCTGCAGTCTGCGAGGATCGTCTCGATGTCGTCGTCCCAAATGACCTCGGCGAAGTTCGGCAGGTCGTTTCCGGCTTCCTTGCTGTAAAGGTAGGCCTGCCCCAGCGTCCACTGGCATCCGATCTCTTCCCAGCGCATTCCGGGCTTTGCGTTTTCTATGGCTTCGATTGTGTACTTCATGGTGGTTCCTCCTTGTGGTTGTTTTTCCTTTTGGTATGTACATATATCACTCTAAGCGCCTGTAATAGCAAGTTATTTCTCGAAATATATGTGACAATCCTGCGGGAAGTTTTGAGGCCTAAATTGTGTACTTTACGCCTCGCCGGTCAGGATGAATTTCGCGTATTCTGACCGGTGATCCTCAAGGTATAAAACCAGCTC
>JAIKLF010000008.1 GCA_019753405.1 Murdochiella sp. Marseille-P8839
GTTTTGTTCTCTGCAACTTTAATTTTCTTGATCGCTTGAGGTGCTTTATCGTGGCATACCAACGACATAGTTTTCTCAACCATGTATTTAACTATCTCGGTAGGTGTGGTAACGACAGATCGATTGACACAATCTTTCTTTTTCCCGAGGATAATGCGGGTGTCATTCAGTATTAGTTGTTCGGTCAAAAACACCTCGTATATTTTTCCTAACATGTTAGGTTCTATAATATTGAAAAGGTATGGGCTCCTCGGATAATACAAACCCTCAACCATTTCTTTGATAACATTGCTGTTTAAGTCAAAGATAATATTTTCACCAGAAAACATTCCGGAGTTATATCTTTTATCTGCAGAACGGAATAGCTTTTCAAGCTCTGCATGTAATGCAGTTTCATCCGCAACTGTATCCAACAAATTATGATAAAGTGGCAGATTCTTATCCTCGCAGATCCGTAAAAATACAATTTGGTTTATAAATTCCTGAACAACATCGTTAAGGACTTCAAGAGAAGAGTATCTTCCGCCTTTTGAATACAGCTCGTTACTTAGTGCGACTCTCCACTCATTAATCTGCGACAAGAAGAACGCATCGACCTGTTGTGTTTTATTTTGCCCATCCGGGAAACGCTCTCCAAAATATTCATCGAAAGCTCCCGAATAAACAGAATCACGAGAAATCAAATTATATATCTCATCAAATTTCTGTTCATAATCCGTATACTGATATATTTTATATCTGGCTACAGCGGCATGATCATCAACACGAGGAAGTGTTGTAGTATCATATATGATCAGATACTCAAAATTTGTGAGCACAGCAATTTTATGTCCCGCATTCCAACCATACTTTCTTGTTTGAATAGCTGGATCTACTGTAGTGGATATATCGACAGATGGTTTTTTTGCTTCAACGAAGAGTTTTGTGACTCCTCTTAAAGTTAGAGAATAATCTGGCCTATCTGTCTTGGTCGAATAATTCTCAGCAATCACCTCTCGATACTGAGGAGCCAATCCTTTCTTATTAGCTACATCCCACCCCAAGATTTCCAATAGAGGATCAATATACTCAATACGTGTAGAGTGCTCATTGTAAGCGTTCTTTGCATCTTTGTAATAATGCAAATTACGATCAAACCGCTCTACCAAATCTTTCAATATATCTATGTTCATTTGTCCATAAACCTTCTTATTCGATACTCAATATTAGTTCCCGACATCTGAATCTTCATCAGGAACTATTTCACAGATATCCGAGATGTCACATTTTAGCTCTTCGCATATTTTCACCAACACATCCGTCGTAACATTAGCGCCTTTACCGAGTTTGGCAAGAGAGGCGGAGCTTATCTTCGCCTTTTTCGCAAACTCAGTTTTTTTCATATCTCGTTCTACAAGCATTACCCATAATTTTTTGTAAGATAATTTCACACTGTCTCCTTCGGAAGATCTTTTCTCCAGCTCGGCATAAAGCCATACTCATGACCATCTTTCTCGTCTTTATAGTACGTGATTACATTAACTCCTCGTGCTGCAAAATCTATATCTGTTGGAATAACATTCAGGTTATCCACTATAATTACCTGCCCATCGCCCTGATGGTTCAGGAAATACTGATAAAGGCCATTCTTTATGGTTTCACCATCAAAGGCTTCCTCGTTTTCGTCAAATCCAAGAAGCGGCGTGTCCACCATCAGAAAACCCGGCTTTATGAAAACATCATCCGTATTGAAGTATTCGTAAAGCATTAGCGCTACTACCGAATTCAGGAATGAGCGATAGCCCTTGCCCTGATCCTCTGACTTTGGGACACCATCCATGAGGATATCAAAAGATGAGAAATCCCAGCTGGCATATCCTACCGAGCGATAATTGCACTCTTTCAATATCTTGTTTAGGATTACACTGAACCCTGTACCTACTTTCTCCTCAAACTCCTGCTTTGCATGGTAAAGAGGAGGATTTTTCTTTTTCTGTAGCTCGGCGACCTTCTTCTTTCCAAGTATGGCCAGCTGATCATTTACAAAGTCGATACCGTTCTGGAGAGTTGTGTAATCCTTAAACCGCTGCATTCCAGAGCGATAGTTCTGAATTTCCTGATTTTTTTCCTCAAGAGCATCGCTTATTTCTGCCCTGCGATCCTGCAACTCTTTGATTCTATGTTGCAGCGTTTCCTGCTCACCACGGACACTTTTTTCTGTGGCAGCGATCACAGCAAGCTCCGAGGCGATCCTTTTTATCTCTGCATTGATGGCCTCAACATAACTGTCGTCATCTTCCGGATGTAACTCTCCCCCACAGAACGGACAAACGCCATTAGTTGGCTGAGCATTGACGGCCTGTTCGCCTTTTGAAATAAAGTCCAGCCGCTGCAGGTCAGCTTTATACTGACTGATCAGGGACTCATAGCGATCCAAAAGAACTCGGCAATTTGCATCCTCTTGCTGGTATTCGGCCATCTGTCTGACAATGGCCGTGTTCTCGTCCATCAGGTCTCTGATTTCTTGCTGGACTTCTTGGATGTGATCTGTGAATTCCTGCATCTCCTTATCGATATCCATTCCGTTCAGCTCTTCCAGCTGCATGATGTAGCTGATGCGCTTTTCGGTAAGGGCAGATACCTGCTCCTCTATATAGTCCACGACAGCCTTCTTCTTGGCCGTCGCCACTTCCGGCTTTGTTATTTCCGGTATTCCTTTCTTATAATCTCCGGTCAACAGGAAGTACAAGGACGCTATCAGCGGCGTCTCGTAGCGAGAGTCCTTTATCACAATTGATTCTGACTTATCGATCTCATTCTCATCGGCAAAGAAAACGCTGGCGATATTTGTCCATGACATCCGCTCCCTTGCGTACCGAGCTGTCTTTGGAACCTCAATCGTCTCATTCAGACCAATGATGCGTAGCCACAGATCGTTTAAGTATCTCGAATTGTCCTTCTTGTAATTTGTATCGTATTCACCGTCGTCCACTTTAGTGCTTTCGGCTGTCACCGTCACTTTCTCTTCGTCAAGTTTTCTGGAAATCGTGATCCGGCCATATCGTTCAGTCATAAACACCCCTTCGATATCCGTGTATCCGGTCAGAGGTGAATACGGCCTTGTATCAGAGCTAAAGAGGTAATAGATACATTTGAGTATCCATGTTTTCCCTGTGTTTGACCTGCCCTGAATGATATTCAGTCCGTCAGTGAAGGTAACGACACCATCAATCTTTCCGGCTCCGGACACGCGCAACTTTTCGATCATGAATTTCTGCATCCTTACGCCTCCTTTGCCTCTGTCGCTTTATCGCTTATGTACTGCAGGATGCCATCATCTGAATAGTCAGAAAATCTCCTGCACACTATTTTTGCTCCAACCACATACGATCTCGCGTATGGGGACTGGATATTTTGAACAACGGATCTGCCACGATCATTGATGCTATATAAGAACCCTTGAGCTGTATGCTCTACATTTACAAAATCATTTCTAACCGAGAGCTTTATTGCCTCGGTTATTTTTTCGCGCTTATTGGCAAACTCGGCAAATCCAAACTCGTTATCTCCGTGGAGATTTTTATCCAGCACCTTGCACTTCTTTCCATAAATGCAGATGAAATCCAGTGCCGCAAGTCTATCCGCATTTGCAGACACATTCAGCGTGTCTGCCAGCAATAGAACCCGCAGCATATTCTCGAACACTGTATTAAAAACCCTACTCCGCATACGGATCAACCCACGATATAATCGTCTTGTCATTCACCAGAATGTGAACGATGCCAAGCCTTTCTAAATTTCCTATCAGGTTTTTTATCAGCGACAACTTCGACTTTGTAAGTTGAATATCCGAGATTTTCTTAAGCACTTCCAGCAGGCGTCTGTATCCGTTGTCGTAATCATCAAAATATGTGGTCTTTATCCCATCGAAAGCATCAGCCTTTAATATGTCAAACTGATTCTCACCGTCTTCATAGACCTCACTGATGGATCGCTGAATGCTCTCTGCACTCAAGTAGGCCTTCCGCTGGTCATAGAAATTCGTCTGGTATTTCTTAGGAAGCGAAGATACCTCATCAACCGTTACTTCATCACGAGATAAGACCTCGGCGTAGGCGTCACAAAGTGCAGAGATATAGTCCGCTTCAAAATCGTAAATCTGTGCATCGCTTAACCTGATAGGCAGCTCAATAATGTCACCGTCGATATAGAGCTTTCCATCTTCGCAATAAATACGATCTCCGGCCAGATTCTTAATGCTGGGCTTGGGATCATGAATGGTCAAAACAATATCGACATCATGTATTCCCTTGGACAGCCCATGAAAAATCTGATTCAGGATATCCTGTACAGCTGATCCGAGCTCATCTATCTCAACCGTAAGTCTCCGACGCTTCAGAAACTGCTGTAGGTGATCCTTTTCTGCATCGTAGAGATTATCTATTTCTTCCGCGAAGTCCTGTCCGTCGTACCGACTGCAAATTAAACCAGCGCGTGCTTTGGATATGAACTTCTTTCCTTCAAGAATCTGGTTAAGCATATTGATCGACATCCTGCTGGCGAGCGGATTGAACTCATCGTTCGCGGCCATCCGCTCCTCTTCCTCAGTCATTGGATCGCGCAGAGTCTCGCCAACGAGTGTAATCACAAAATCGCCCCCGCGCCCGGTCGGGCTCATATATGTTTTCAATTCGCCAGCTATCTCATGAAAGTACACTCCGCTCCACCTCCTTTTGACCTTTTAGGTCAAACCGCAGTCATCGGCGGTCATAACCGAAAAGACCAGATTTTGTACAATGTAAGCAGTCATTGGGCGACTGATAAAAACCGCTTTTATATTGTACCACGTTTCTCAGCGATTTTTAATACTTTGCGAGTTTTCACTGATAAGAAATTTGCGAACGCAAATATATTTTTCCTAAATGACCCGCCGCTATGGACGCTCACCCGGCATGCAGAGTGGCTCGAACGGACATAGCGGGCACAAGTAAATAAACACCAACCTACGAGCGTGGTTGGCAACTGAAACGGATTATTTCCTGTTCCGGTCGGCCTTCCACGCTCTTTTTTCATGAGACCTCCGGTTCGGGAACCACTCGAAAACCGGAGGTTTCATTATGCAAAATAACGACAATCAGAAGACCTATTTCATTTACGTTCGCAGCACCAGCGAGAAAGTGCCAGTCACCAAGGCGCAACACGACGCTTTCTATAAGGAAGCCGACCGCATCCGCCACAAGGAGCAGGATCACGGCAGGTGCATGTGCCCTTACCGCTTCATCTGGAAATGCGACGGCGATTGCATAGGCTGCGAATATCACGCGGCGGGCGACGTCACTTCGCTGGATCAACCGCTTCCGGACGGCAACGGCACCCTCGGCGACTATATCCCCGACCGCAGCAAGCCGATGGATGAAGTCATCGCAGGCCGTATGTTGCTGGAGCAGCTCTTTGCCCGCCTGCGTGAGCTCGACCCGGAGGCCGATACCATCATTCAGCTTTGGAAGGATCACTCGGAAGGTATCTCTGACCGTAAGATCGCCGAAGCCCTCGGCAGACCGCAGCGCACCTTTGCTGACCAAATGAAGAAGTATCGCACCGAGCTTCGCAAGGTTCGCGGTTACTAATCTACTTATATAATACAAGCCTTCTTTCCGGCCACTGTCCCTCTCTCGGATGGTGGTCGGAAATTTTTTTATAACATCCTCCGCTCAAAATGCTCGCTCATCTCCAGTGGAACTTGAAGGACAGAGAGAAACGCCTTCAGAAAGCGAGGTGAACAGTATGTACCGCAGTTACGCAGACACCGGCGGCAACGTGAACGAGGAGATCAAACTCCTAAATTCCATCAGTCACGTTAGCGCCAGACTGGCAAGGAACCTCTCACTCCTTGCCGCAAGCCAATCCGAGGAAGGAGGAAAAGAACATGTCAAAGATGGCAGAAATGGCACAGACCATCGAAGAGCTCCGAAGCGCTGCTGCTTCTATTAATGCCGCAACTGACTGGCTCTACCAGCAGTTTTCCGGTGACGACACTGAGGCGCAGCCTGCTAAGGCACCCGCCAAGAAGGAGCCGAAGCCGCAGCTGAAGCTGGAGGACGTAAGAGCCGTCCTTGCCGAGAAGTCCCGCGCCGGTCATACCGCAGAGGTGCGTGCCCTGCTTAAGAAGCATGGTGCCGACAAGCTCTCAGAGATCAACCCGGCAAAGTATGAAGCCCTGCTCAAGGACGCGGAGGTGATCGGAAATGGCAGCTAAAGCACACGCGATCCTCTCTGCATCCAGCTCCGACAGGTGGCTACATTGCCCGCCATCGGCAAGGCTCTGCGAAACCTACAAGGATAAAGGATCGGACTATGCTGCGGAAGGAACCGACGCCCACGCCCTTGGCGAGTACAAGCTAAAAGCCGCGCTGGGACTGCCCGCAGAAGACCCGACCGAAAGCCTCACATGGTATTCCGAGGAGATGGAGAACTGCACCAGCGGCTATGCCGAATACGTTCTGGAGCAGGTCGAGGCCGCCAAGGAAACCTGCGTTGATCCGGTAGTCCTTATCGAACAGCGTTTGGACTTCTCCCGTTGGGTAGAACAGGGCTTCGGCACCGCCGACTGCATCATTATCGCAGACAGCACGCTCAGGGTAATCGACTACAAGCACGGCCTTGGCGTTCTGGTCTCTGCCGACGAGAACCCTCAGATGCAGTGTTACGCTCTCGGCGCTTTGGAGCTTTTCGATGACATTTACGACATCGATACGGTCTCCATGACGATCTACCAGCCGAGACGCCAGAACGTCAGTACCTACGAGATCAGTAAGGATGATCTGTACCGCTGGGCGAACGAGATCTTAAAGCCCACCGC
Organism: Murdochiella sp. Marseille-P8839; assembly: GCA_019753405.1. GTDB lineage: Bacteria > Bacillota > Clostridia > Tissierellales > Peptoniphilaceae > Murdochiella. Next base: position 6,839 of record JAIKLF010000008.1, read on the forward strand.
AGAACTGGCCTTTGCCGGTGACGGAAACTTCCTGTGCGGCGAGTGGTGCGGCTTCTGTAAGGCAAAGAACGAGTGCCGTGCCAGAGCGGAGGCAAACCTGAAGCTCGCTCAGCACGATTTCAAGCTCCCGCCACAACTTACGGACACTGAGATCGAGATCATCCTCGGCAAGGTGGATGAGCTGGTCAGCTGGGCTTCCGACATCAAGGAATACGCCCTGCAGCAGGCTCTCTCCGGAAAAGAGTGGTCAGGCTTTAAGCTCGTCGAGGGACGCAGCAACCGTAGATACAGCAACGAGGCCGCCGTTATCGATGCGGTCGAAAAAGCGGGCTTTGACCCGTATGAGAAGAAGCTGCTAGGCATCACCGCCATGCAGAAGCTCCTCGGCAAGTCTCGCTTTGATGAACTCCTGACGGCTTACATCGAAAAGCCGCAGGGCAAACCCACACTTGTGCCGGATAGCGACAAGCGCCCGGCCATGAATACAGCAAAAAATGATTTTATGGAGGAAAACGACAATGAGTAAGAATGTAAAAATTAGCAATCCCATGAAGGTTATCACCGGAGTCAATACCCGCTGGAGCTACGCAAACGTCTGGGAGCCGAAGTCCATCAACGGCGGCACGCCCAAGTACAGCGTAAGCCTCATCATCCCGAAGTCCGACACCAAGACCATCGCCAAGATCAAGGTCGCCATCGAGGCTGCCTACAAGGAAGGCGAGGCCAAGCTCAAGGGCAACGGCAAGTCCGTACCGGCGCTTTCTGTCCTGAAGACGCCTCTGCGCGACGGCGATGCGGAGCGCCCGGACGACGAGGCATATAAGAACGCCTACTTCGTCAATGCCAACGCCACCTCTGCTCCCGGCATCGTGGACGCAGACCTGAACCCGATCCTCACCCGCTCGGAGGTGTACTCCGGTGTGTATGGCCGTGCCAGCATCACCTTCTACGCCTTCAACAGCTCTGGCAACAAGGGCATCGCCTGCGGGCTTAACAACCTGCAGAAGGTCCGTGACGGTGAGCCTCTTGGCGGCAAGGCAAGTGCAGAGTCCGACTTTGCGACTGACGACGATGAAGATTTTCTGGACTAAGGAGGTGCGACCATGACAGTGACTACATTACAGACAATCCTGCTGACCGCGCTGATCGCCATCTGGCTGGTATTCAGCATCGTGTTCCTGATCTCGTCCATCCAGAGCTTTATCAACGACCGCAAGCGTGAGAAGCGCGAGGAGGAATCTGCCGCCCGCGACCTCAAGTACCATGAGGAACGCATGCAGCGTGAAAAGGAACAGGCCGAACATGAACGTGAGTACCACGAGAAGCGCATGAAGTCCTTGGAGTAAATCAGAAACGGCAGGCGGCAGGGATACATTCTCTGCCGCTTGTTTGAATTGAGGTGAAAATACTATGAATCAAGAGAAAATACAAAAGCTGTCCATCGATCTCGAAACATACAGCGATATCGACCTTGCCAAATGTGGCTTATATAAGTATGCGGAGTCTCCAAATTTCGAGATTCTGCTGTTCGGTTATGCAGTTGATGGCGGCAAAGTCCATGTGGTGGATCTGGCTCAAGGAGAACAGATACCGGAAGATGTCCTGTCTGCCTTGACGGACGATTCTGTTATCAAGTGGGGATTTAATGTCTCATTTGAACGCGTCTGCCTGTCTCGCTATCTTTCAGACCGTGGCATCAGCCTTGACCCCTTCCACGATAACCACCCACTCTCGCAGGAGTGCGCCCAGTTCCTGAATCCAGAAAGCTGGCGCTGCTCTATGGTCTGGGCGGCTACGCTGGGACTGCCTCTGTCCTTAAAAGGTGTCGGCGCAGTATTAAAACTCGACGATCAGAAGATGGACGAGGGCAAGGCGCTCATCAAATATTTCTCCGTGCCCTGCGCTCCTACCAAATCCAATGGTGGCCGCACCCGTAACCTGCCCGCCGACGATCCGGAAAAGTGGTCTGTTTTTAAGGCATATAACAAACGGGACGTCGAGGTCGAAATGGCGATTCAGCAGAGGCTTACCAATTACCCGGTGCCGGATTCGGTCTGGGAGGAATATCACATCGATCAGGAAATCAACGACCGTGGCGTTCGGCTTGATATGGATCTGGTGAAGGAAGCCATCGAGATGGATACCCGCTCCCGCAAAGAACTGACTGCTGCCATGAAGGATATCACCGATCTTGATAATCCGAACAGTGTCCAGCAAATGAAACAGTGGCTCTCCGACAACGGCCTCGAAACCGACAGCCTCGGCAAAAAGGTCGTGGCAGAACTCATCAAAACAGCGCCTCCCGAATTGCAAAATGTACTGGAGCTTCGCCAGCAGCTTGCCAAATCCTCCGTCAAGAAATATCAGACGATGGAACGTGCAGTCTGTGATGACGGCAGGGCTCGCGGCATGTTCATGTTTTATGGAGCCAACCGCACCGGTCGATGGGCAGGAAGGCTTATCCAATTACAAAACCTCCCGCAAAATCATCTGGAGGATCTGGCCGATGCCCGCGCCCTTGTAAAATCCGGCGACTTCGATGCTGTGAAGCTCCTATATGAAGATGTGCCGGACACGCTCTCGCAGCTCATCCGCACGGCCTTCATTCCGAAGGATAGCACGCAGTTTTATGTTTCAGACTTTTCCGCCATCGAAGCAAGAGTCATCGCTTGGTATGCCGGTGAGATGTGGCGGCAGAAGGTCTTCGAGAACGGAGGCGATATCTACTGCGCCAGCGCCTCACAGATGTTCCATGTCCCGGTTGAGAAGCACGGTGTCAACGGCAACCTGCGGCAAAAAGGCAAGATTGCGGAATTAGCCCTCGGCTACGGCGGCTCGGTCGGTGCCCTCAAGGCAATGGGAGCCATCGAGATGGGACTATCCGAAGATGAGCTTCCTCCGCTGGTGGATGCTTGGAGGCAGACGAATCCGCATATCGTGAAATTCTGGTGGGACGTCGACCGCGCTGTCATGGAAGCTGTAAAGCATAAGCACACGACCAGTAGTTACGGCCTCACCTTTTCCTGCCGCTCCGGGATGCTCTTTATCACGCTGCCCTCCGGACGGAACCTCGCCTATGTGAAGCCCAAGGTCGGCACAAACAAATTCGGCGGCGAGTGTATCACCTACGAGGGCATTGGAAGCACAAAAAAATGGGAGCGGCTCGACTCTTACGGCCCGAAATTTGTGGAAAACATCGTGCAGGCGACTTCCCGCGACATTCTCTGCTATGCCATGAAGACGCTGCGCTGCTGCTCAATTGTCATGCATATCCACGACGAGCTGGTCATCGAAGCCGACCCACACATGTCCCTTGATGCGCTCTGTGAACAGATGGGCAGGACTCCGCCGTGGGCAAAAGGCCTGAAGCTCCGCGCCGACGGCTACACCACACCCTTCTACAAAAAAGATTAAAAATCGTCCGCTCAAATCAGGCGTTCATCTCCAGTGGAAATTGGAGGTGGACGCCTTATGTCTGCCCGGAAAGGAGGACGCAAGGTTTGAGTAACGATTTTCACAACAGCGAGGGCTATCCCGACCCCACTGCCGGTGAAGCGCTCTCCCGGATTGCCACAAATGAAAAGCAGTCCCTCAGAGCTTTCCGGCCTATCGTCTACATCTGCTCTCCGTTTTCTGGAGATGTGGAGACAAACGTGGCCAATGCCAGACGCTACAGCCGCTTTGCCGTAGACAAGGGATATATCCCTATCGCACCGCACCTTCTGTTTCCACAGTTCCTTGATGATAACGATCCTGCAGAACGTGAACTGGGATTGTTTTTCGGGAACGCCATCATGAGCAAGTGCGCCGAGGTCTGGGTATTCGGCAGCCGCATTTCATCCGGTATGGAAGCAGAAATCAACCGCGCCAAGTGGAAGGACTATCGCTTGCGTTATTTCACAGAAGAATGTCAGGAGGTTTAACGCTATGTATGAAGTAACAGAAAGACGCAGAAAACTCGATGATGGCACCGAGATCACCACATACACCCGCGATGTGGTCAGCTGCAACATCCTGCAGGTCGAGGCCGGAACAACCGGATACATGGGTGGCGATACGGGTCATGGAGGCCGCACCTATTTTCGTATCAAGGACGAAGGCGGCACAGACATCGATATAAAGCCTTTCATGGATAGATTCGGCAGTGAGGGCTTTGAGGTTACCCTTGGCGGCGACTGCGAGCTGGAGACCATGATTCGCGCTCTGAAATTCATCACGAAGGTACTGGAGGAAGAATCGGAGGAGGTGTACGACTGATGTTTACCCTGTATAGCGCCGATTTTATCGGCAATCCCGGAAACTGCTCCTATCCGCACAAAACCGTGGTTATGGATGCGGACAGCTTAAGAGCTGCCGTCGGCCACGACTATGTGTGTGCGGAATATAAACACCACTACCGCAACGGTGCCAATTTTCTCTCCGCTAACTGCCTTCCCGTGGACTGTGACAACGACCACTCGGAAGATCCGAAAGACTGGATCACACCGGCAGATGTATTGGAGGCCTTTCCCGGCGTCAGCATTGCTATCCACTACAGCCGTTTCAACCAGCGTGAGAAAAACGGCAAGCCCGCAAGGCCGAAGTTTCATGTGCTCTTTCCCATTGAGCGCGTGACGGACACTACCCTTTACAGCGATATGAAGAAGCTGGTCAATTCCATCTTCCCGTATTTTGATACGAACGCGCTGGATTCGGCTCGCTTCTTCTTTGGTACACAGGAGCCAAATGTGGAGCTCTATCCCGGTCGCATGAACCTCACGGAATTTTTGAATGATGACGAGTTCGATGCTGGCCTGCCCAGCGGTCATGAAAAGGATACTACGATCCCGGAAGGAAGCCGCAACGCCACCATGTCCCGCTTTGCCGGAATTGTCATCAAGAAGTATGGCGACACGGAAAAGGCCTACCAGAGCTTTCTGGAAAAGGCCGCGACTTGCGTGCCACCTCTCGACCAAAACGAGCTCGACACCATCTGGCACAGCGCCCAGCGCTTTTATTCGAAGATCAGCCGTGAGGACGGATATGTCCCTCCGGAGGTCTATAACGACGAGAACAGCTATATGCCGGAGGACTTCTCTGACGTCGGGCAGGCCGAGGTGCTATCAAAGTATTTTGCAAACGAGCTGCGCTACTCACCGGCCACCCATTTTATCCGCTACAGCGACCACTATTGGCAGGAAACGGAGCCCGGCGCTCAGGCCGTCGCCCATGAGCTTACCCGCAGGCAGCTGGTCGAGTCGAACCGCATGATGTTTGAAGCGCTGCAGAAGCTAAAAAACTGTGGTGCGCAGGAAATCCTCGATAACACATCAAAGGCCAAGGCCGAACAGCTGATGAACGATAAGCAGATGAAAGCGTATCAGGAGTTCCTTGCCGCCAAGGCCTACCAGAGCTTTGCTGTCCGCAGGCGTGACTCCAAGAACATCACATCGACCCTCAAGGAGTCGCACCCGATGCTGGAAATCTCTCCGAGGGATCTGGACGCGGACTGCTTCCTGCTCTGCACACCGGGGGCAACCTACGACCTTCGCAAAGGAATGGCCGGTGCCCGCGAGCACTCTGCAGATGATTTTATTACGAAGATTACATCGGTCTCGCCCGGCAGCAAGGGAGCGCAGCTTTGGCAGGACAATCTGGATTTAATTTTCCAGAAGGATCAGCAGCTTATCGACTATGTGCAGATGATCTGCGGTCTGGCCGTCATCGGCAAGGTCTATGTTGAGGCGCTCATCATCGCATACGGCGATGGCCGCAACGGTAAGTCCACCTTCTGGAATGCGGTCTCCCGCGTGCTGGGACTTTACAGCGGAAATATCTCCGCAGACACCCTGACCGTCGGCTGCCGCAGAAACATCAAGCCGGAAATGGCCGAGGTCAAGGGAAAGCGCCTGCTGATCGCTGCGGAAATGCAGGAAGGCGCACGCCTTAACGACTCCACCGTCAAGCAGCTCTGCTCCACGGATGATGTATTCGCGGAGAAAAAGTATAAAGACCCGTTTTCCTTCAAGCCCTGCCACACGCTGGTGCTCTATACCAACCACCTGCCTCGCGTCTCCGCCTCTGATGATGGTATCTGGCGCAGGCTTATTGTGATCCCGTTCAATGCCAAGATCGAGGGCAAGGCCGACATCAAGAATTACGGTGAGTACCTGTATGAGAATGCCGGTGAAAGCATTCTGGCGTGGATCATCGAAGGTGCCAAGAAGGTCATCGAGCTCGACTACCAGATTCCGGTGCCGGACTGCGTGACAAAGGCAATCGAGGAATACCGCAGCCAGAACGACTGGTTCGGACATTTTCTGGATGAGAAGTGCGAAGTGGATGGGTCCTTTAAGGAAAGTTCTTCGGCACTCTATCAGGCGTACCGCAATTATTCGCTGGACTGCAATGAGTATGTGCGCAGCACGGCAGACTTCTACTTTGCACTGGAAAAAGCCGGATTTGAGCGGCTGACACTGAATCGGAAGCGTTATTTCAAGGGCTTGAGGATTCGTGAGGATACAGGCGCAGAGGAAGATTTTCTGCAGTAATGAGGGACTTATGACAAGGTGTATCAAGGTCTTATATAAAAACTCTCTTAGGCCTTAAAAAATAGCTCTAAGAAAAAGTTCTGTAAATACCATTGATACACCTTGCACTCCCCTGAAATTAACGCCTGACGGAGGTTATCGATGATAGAAAAACAGATAGAAAACAAGTTAACTCTGGCGGTTAAAAAACATGGTGGGATTGCGCTAAAGCTGGTGTGTCCCTCTTTCGCAGGAATGCCCGACCGCCTGATTTTACTCCCTGACGGCCATATCGGCTTCGCAGAGCTGAAGGCACCCGGCAAAAAGCCACGCCCGCTCCAGCTCTCACGTCACAAGCTGCTGCGGGAGCTGGGCTTTCCGGTATACGTCATTGACGACCCGGAGCAGATTGGAGGGATGATCGATGAACTTCAAGCCACATGATTATCAGGACTATGCCATCCGCTATATCGAAAAGCACCCTGTGGCCGCAGTCCTACTCGATATGGGACTTGGCAAGACGATCATCAGCCTGACGGCAGTAAATGACCTCTTGTTTGACAGCTTTGAAGTCCACCGCGTTCTGGTGGTAGCACCCTTTAGAGTCGCCCGTGATACTTGGCCAGCGGAAATTAAAAAATGGGAGCACCTTGGCGGTCTGACCTATGCGGTCGCAGTCGGGACACCGAAGGAGCGAAAAGCTGCACTCATGCAGCAAGCGGACATCACAATTATCAACCGTGAGAACCTGCAGTGGCTAATTGGCGAGTCCGGCTTTTCCTTCGACTTCGATATGGTGATTATTGACGAGCTCTCATCCTTCAAAAACCACAAGGCTAAACGCTTTAAGTCTCTGATGAAGGTAAGACCGAAGCTCCATCGCATTATCGGACTCACCGGCACACCTTCTTCCAACGGTCTCATGGATCTGTGGGCAGAGTTCAAGGTGCTGGATATGGGTGAGCGCCTCGGGCGCTTTATCACGCAGTACCGGACAAATTACTTCATGCCGGACAAGCGAAATGGCGAGATCATCTACTCCTATAAGCCACTGCCCTATGCGGAGGACGTCATCTACAGGAAAATCTCAGATATCACGATTTCCATGAAGTCCACCGATCACCTGAAGATGCCGGAGCTGGTTTCTACGGAATATGAAGTCCAATTATCCGATTCTGAGCGCAGCCGCTATGAGGATTTGAAGCAGGAGCTCATCTTGCAGCTTCCTGACGGCGAAGTGACTGCTGCCAATGCCGCATCGCTCACCGGTAAGCTCTCTCAGCTGGCAAACGGAGCCATTTATGCCGATACCGGTGAGGTCATTGAGTTTCACGATAGGAAGCTGGACGCTCTGGAGGATATTGTCGAGGCCGCCAACGAAAAACCACTCCTTTTGGCCTACTGGTTCCGGCATGACCTTAGCCGCATCAAGAACCGCTTCAATGTCCGAGAGATCAAGACGAGCCGCGATATTGCTGACTGGAATGTGGGAAAGATTCCTGTAGCAGTCATCCATCCGGCCTCTGCCGGTCACGGCTTAAACCTTCAGGCCGGAGGCTCCACCCTTGTATGGTTCGGGCTTACATGGTCGCTGGAGCTATATCAGCAGACGAACGCGCGTCTCTGGCGGCAAGGCCAAGAATCCCAAACTGTAGTGATCCAGCACATCATCACCAAGGGCACTATCGACGAGAGGATCGTAAAGGCGCTATCCAAAAAGGAAATGACACAGACTGCGCTGATTGATGCGGTCAAGGCAGACCTTGAGGCGACCTAATGCTTGATCCTTATGAAAATCTCGCTAACGCCATCGTGCTGCAGGCCGTGAAGGATTACCGGGATGCACTAAAGCGCCTGAAAAAGAAACCCAGTAATCAAGCTGCCATGTCGGATGCGATGGAATGTGAACGGTTCTTCCGCTCCGCTTGGTACAAGGCCTTAACGAGTGTGGACGACGAGTATCTCATACAAAAACTACGAGAGGAGGCAAAAAGCCTATGACCATAAAAGAATATCTGCATCAGGCCTACCGCCTTGATCAGAGAGTCAAGTCCGACACGATGGAAGCACAAAACCTGCGTGAGATGGCAGGCAGCGTGTCGGCTATCCAATATCACAAAGACCGCGTGCAGACATCCAGAAATACCGAGGCACCCTTTGTCCGGACACTGGAAAAGTTCTGGGCACTGGAAAAGAAAATCGCCGGTGAGCTTGAAATGCTCTCTGACCTTAAGAAGCAGATACGGGAGGTCATTGAGGCGGTTCCGGACACCGACGAGCGCATGGTTTTGAAGTACCGGTACATCCACAACTATACATGGGAACAGATCGGCATGGAGCTTTGTGCAGATGCCCGCACCATCCGTCGCTGGCACGGCAAGGCGCTCCTTCATGTGACACTGCCGGATGATCCGATCACAATATAAAAATGCGCCCGAAATGTCCTGCTTTGTCCTAAGATGTCCACCCGCCCAATATGTTAGTATATAGTCAGCAAACCAGAATAAAGAATGGCTGCACGCGCAGCCCACAAGCCTTGCGGGAACAATCCTGCAGGGCTTTCTTTATGCCCGGAAAGGAGGCGCGGCTGATGCCAAGAAAACCTAAAAGACCGTGCCGCTTTCCCGGCTGCCCTAACCTGACGGACGGCGCTTATTGTGAGGAGCACACAAGGCAAATGGAACGGCATTACGAAAAGTTCCAGCGCGGCTACTCTCCCGGCAAACGATACGGCAGAGCTTGGAAACGAATCCGTGACCGCTACGTCCACAAGCATCCGCTCTGCGAGCAATGCTTAAAGGAAGGACGCTACGTCGCGGTCGAGGAAGTCCACCACATCCTGCCGCTGGCTGAGGGTGGAACGAATGACGAGTCTAACCTGATGAGCCTTTGTCGCTCGTGTCACGAGAAGATTCACCACGAGCGCGGCGACCGGTAGGGCGGTCAAAATCTCTACGACCTTTTTCTCCGGAAAACGGTGCGGGGTCACGCGTACAAAAAGAGCGAAAACAAACAGGGAATAGCCCAAAGGAAGGAGGCGAAAGCCAATGGCAAAAGATGGAACTGCCCGCGGAGGGCAGCGATTCGGCCAAGGGAGACCAAAAAAAGCACTGAAAGAAAAACTGGAAACAGGTAATCCCGGAGGCAGAGCATTAGAAATCTTTGACTTGCCGGATCCTCCTGAGATGGAAGGTACCGATACGCCCGACCCCAGAGATTACATGCTCGAAGAGCAGCGAAGCGGCATAGAGCTTTGCG
>JAIKLF010000009.1 GCA_019753405.1 Murdochiella sp. Marseille-P8839
TCAATCGATCTGTCGTTACCACACCTACCGAGATAGTTAAATACATGGTTGAGAAAACTATGTCGTTGGTATGCCACGATAAAGCACCTCAAGCGATCAAGAAAATTAAAGTTGCAGAGAACAAAACGCCATATTTGATACATTTTAACGGCACAGCCGCTTAGGGTACGAAACTCATACTCAGGGGTACGAAAAATAGGTATGGGGGGCACGAAAACAATTCGATAGGACAAATAGCATCACGATCATATAAAACTAGGCCTTCTTCTGGTCATAATTATTGAGGTAAAAATATTTCTCTTGACAGATAGCAACAGTTGGGTGTAATGTTTAGATAACTTAGTTATCTAAACAAGAACTATTTTTGATGGGAGGATCTATGACTACAGGTAATTTTGAAGAAACTCATGCCAACATACTAAAAAGTGGTCTGGATGCCTTCTTGGAGGAAGGCTATGAAAAAGCAAATATGAGAAGAATTTGTAAATCAGCTGGCGTGACAACAGGAGCTTTCTATAAGCATTTTACAGATAAGGAAGATTTGTTTGCAAAGTTGGTAGAGCCTTTAGCAGATAAGATCAATGAAATTTATAACTACTACGAAAAAGAAAGTTTTTCCACCTACGGCACGGAGTTTCCCGTTCCCAAAGAAAAAATCTTAAAAGTTCTTGAACTCAAACAAGAAGGGACGCTTAAAAGTGTTGAGTTTTTCTATGCACATAAAGATATCTTTGAGCTTCTTATTTTTAAATCCTATGGCACAAAGTATGAGCATTTCTTAGATAAACTCATCGAAATTGAGGATCGTAATGACTGGTCGATTTTAGAGATGATCCATGGGAAAGAAAACGCGGATTCCATTATGACCAAGCAAAGTGTCCATATCATCAATCATGCATTTTTCAACGCCATCTCTGAACTCGTTGTACACGCATCCGATAAAGAACAGCTTCTCAGTATGGCAAAGACGATGTCTAATTTTTTCAATGCGGGTTGGGAAAAGTACCGCAGCCAGTAGCTCTATATTTTTTTGTCCAGGAGATGACTTAGTTATCTAATTTGCTTTATATGTGATCGTGAGGAGGTAAAAACATGAAAAAACAAAGTCCCATAAAGCGTCTGTGGGACCTGGCTGCCAGTCAGCACGCCGGACTAAAATTCTCTGTGAGTCTTGCGGTACTTGGAGTTTTAGGTGGTATCGTTCCCTACGTGGCTGCGGGACAGGTTCTGACAAACTTATTTAATGGTGTGACAGACTTCAGTGCTTATATGAAAGCCTGCGTTGTCGGGCTTTTAGGCTATGCCGTGAAATCCGTTCTATATTCACTGTCGCTTTCCGTTTCCCATAAAGCCACTTTTGAACTTTTACAGGAACTGCGCGAAAAAATGCTGCACAAGCTTCCAAAACTCTCGCTGGGGAAAGTAACAGCGACACCCAGCGGTGAATGGAAGCAGCTCATTGTAGATCAGGTGGAAAGTTTGGAGCGTCCGGTTGCTCATCTTATTCCGGAAATGACGGCAAATATGGTGGGGCCGCTCTGTATTTTGATCTATCTCATTGTGCTGGACTGGCGCATGGCACTGTTATCTTTGGTATCCATCCCGATCGGAATGTTTTTTATGAGTATCATTATGAAAAGCTACGGCAAGCAATATGCCGGCTCGGTCCAGGTTGGCGCTCAGATGAATGCCGCTATTGCGGAATATGCCGAAGGCATTGAAGTTATTAAAGCTTTCAATCAAGGAGAGAGCAGCTATCACAAGTTTTCCGAGAAAATTCTCGCAAATGCCCAATACTACTACGACTGGATGAAAAGCGTTCAGTTCTTAATGTCGCTGTCTAAATCGATACTTCCTACAACGCTGCTTGCTGTTTTGCCGACAGGATATCTTTTTTATCAAAGTGGAAGTTTGGACGGAGGCACATTTTTGACGACGGTGATCCTCTCTTTCTCCCTTTCGGGCCTTTTGATGGCTGCCATGAATTTTGTGGACAGTTTGGCTCGGGTGGGAACGGTTGTCGGTCAGATTGATGCGCTCTTAGCTGCCGAAGAGCAGCAGCATGAAAAACACCCGATATCGTTCAACAAACACGACATTGTTCTCGATCATGTTTCCTTTTCCTATGAATCCGGTGAAGATGCCAAAGAAATTATTCATGATGTTTCTTTAAGCATAAAAGACGGGAGCTTTAATGCATTTGTAGGTCCATCCGGCGGCGGCAAATCGACCTTAGCAAAACTGATAGCCGGCTATTGGGATGTGGAAAAAGGAAGCATCGCTATCGGTGGCATCAATGCGAAAAAGGTTCCCTTAGAACAACTCTATAACAGCGTTTCCTTTGTATCTCAGGATAATTTTCTCTTTAACGAAAGCATTCGCAACAACATTCGTATGGGTTGCTTGAGTGCTACGGATGAAGACGTGGAGCACATTGCGAAGCTTTCGGGCTGTCATGACTTTATTGAGAATCTGGAAAACGGTTATGACACGATTGCAGGAGAAGGAGGCACTCATCTTTCCGGAGGTGAGCGTCAGCGGATTTCTATTGCGCGCGCCATGCTTAAAGATGCCCCGATTGTCATTTTCGACGAAGCAACAGCATACATTGATCCCGAGAATGAAGTGCTGATGCAGCAAGCACTGGGACAACTTGTTGCGGGGAAGACCGTTATCGCAATCGCTCATAGACTTTCCACCATCACGGGAGCTGATCAAATCTTCGTCATAGAAGAAGGAAAAATCGAAAATCATGGCACACATCAAGAGCTGCTTGAAAAGTCAAAGCTCTATCAAAGTATGTGGCTTGCTCATGTAGGCGCGAAAGGAGGCAAATAACATGTTGAACGCACTGAAAAAAATAGGACATTTTGCCGGAGAGGAACAGGGCAATATTAGAAAGTCCATCGCCGTTTCCTTTCTTTTTGCCATTTTCTATATGTTTCAAATTGGTGCTGTTTACTTTGTCATCTTAGGGATGCTGGGAAAAGATATCGGCACAAACCCTGCTCTTTTGGCACTCCTTTTTCTCCTTATCAGCATCTTCGGACGTGCTCTTACCAACTACTTTGCTCAGCTCGAGCAAACACATGCCGGCTACTTCATGGTGGCTCGGCAGAGACTTGCGGTCGCAAACAAAATGAAGACCGTGCCTATGGGTTATTTTGATGAAGCAAACACCGGCAATATTGTAGGAACGCTTACTACGGTTCTCGGTGATGTAGAAAACACAGCTCCGGTTGTGCTGATCAATATCATGGGAGGCTTTCTCAATGCTTTTGTGTTTACTTTAATAACCTTGATCTGGGATTGGCGTATCGGTCTCATCGTTATTGTCGGTACACTGATTTATTTGTGGGTTACCTCGGCGATGGAGAAAAAGACGGCACATCTTGCACCGAAACGCCAAGAAGCGCAAGCAGAACTGGTGGAAGCCGTCCTTGAACAGATTAAGGGAATGTCCATTATTAAATCCTTTAATCTGACAGGGAAAGGTGATAAAAAGGTTCATGCGGCAATTCGTCGTAACAAGAAGACCAACCTTGCTATTGAAAAAATGTTTACGCCTTACAATATGGCCCAGGATTTTGTGCTAAAGCTCTTTAGCATTTTGATTATCGTTGTAGCTATTTACCTTTACGTGCAAGGAACTATGCTTCCGGAAAATGCTCTGATGTCCGTTATCATTTCCTTTATGATTTTTGCCCAGATTGATTCCGCCGGTTCATCTATGGCTGTTTTGCGTGTGGTATCCAGTTCTATTGATCAGGTAGAAAACCTAAAACAGATGCCGGTTATGGATATTCATGGTGAAGACATCCGTCCGAAAAAAGCCTCCATAAAGGTAGCAAATATTGACTTTTCGTATGGAAGCAAAGAAATTTTGCATGATGTAAGCTTTACCGTTCCGGCAAAAACAACCACGGCCATCGTAGGCCCTTCTGGATCCGGGAAAACAACGGTTTGTAATTTAATTGCCCGTTTCTGGGATGTCAATGCAGGAAGCATCAAAATTGGAGGACATGATATTCGGGACTATACGTTGACCTCTTTGATGGATCAGATCTCTATGGTGTTCCAAAGCGTCTATTTGTTCCAAGACACCATTGAAAACAATATCAAATTTGGAAACATGAATGCCACGCATGAAGAAGTCGTTCAAGCTGCTCAAAAAGCAGCTTGCCATGATTTTATCATGAGTCTGCCGGAAGGCTATAAAACTGTAATCGGAGAAGGCGGTGCATCTCTTTCTGGTGGTGAAAAACAGCGTATCTCTATTGCAAGAGCCATCCTCAAAGATGCGCCCATCATCATATTCGATGAAGCAACAGCCAATGTCGATCCGGAAAACGAAGATAAGCTTCAGCAGGCTATGAACAGCTTAATGAAAGATAAAACCATCATTATGATTGCTCATCGCTTGAAAACAGTTGAAAACGCCGATCAAATTTTAGTGATTGATGAAGGCAAAGTAGTGGCGAGTGGCACACATAACGAACTTGCCGCCAAAGACGGTATTTATTCCAGGTTCCTTCAGGCTCGGAAAACGGCTGAGTCTTGGAAGATATAAAAATCATTTAAGGAGGATTTTATGAAACTTAAAAATGTGGTACAAATTGCAGTGCTTGGAGTCATTGGCTTTGTTCTGGCTATGGGCATCGGTATGCTGACGGGACTTTTAGGCGTGGTTTCACTTTATGTATCCGCAGGATTTGGCGCTTTCTTTGTCGCGCCGGTCTATGTCATCATGGCACGCAAGGTGCAAAAACGAGGTGCATCGTTTCTCTTTTGGCTGATTATCGGTCTCTTATACATTGCAATGGGCTATTGGATTGCAACACCGATTTGTGTTGTTGCCGGTATCATAGCTGAACTGATTGTAGGTGATTACAGCAATAAAAACCGTATTGCCATGGCTTTCAGCGCATCAATGTTTATTTACGCCATGCATCCGATTCTATTTGTTGTGTTGTTGGGTGCCGAAAACATTGCACGCTTTGTCAGCAGCATGAGTTTAGAGCAAGCGCAAATGATGGTGGCCAGCTATACCGGAAATGTAATAGTGATTTGCGTTTTGGTAAACATTGTTTTGGAGCTTATCGCCGGCCGCTTCGGGCTTTTCATCAATAACAAGTTTTTTGAAAAGAATAGTAAACAAAGCAGGCTTAGCTGATGATAAAGAAATCAGCTCTAAAGAAAAAGGAGGAAGGACAGCTGCATCCGTTTACGCTCTTCGCGCTTACGATTCTGGTGTCCTTCCAGGTCTTTTTTGGCAATCAAACGGTCTATTGGGCTGTGCTTGTTCTGACGTTGTTGATTGCTTTAAATGCCTCGACAGGTCTCTTCCTTAGACAGATTATTGTTTTTTCTGTTTCCTATGGCATGATGTATTTTTTGGCCTTCGCTGATTTGGGATATGTCACAGGCATTTTTATAGGACTTTTTGCACTCATTGCCCGCTTCATACCGATCTTTAATATTGGCATTGTATTGATTCTTACCAGCCCATCGAAAATCTTAGCCTGTTTTCGCAAGCTTCATATGCCCAACACCGTTAGTGTAGCCATGATTGCAGCTTTGCGTTTTATGGATGAAATTGGCCTGCGCTTGCATGAGATTCGAAACGGTATGAAAATCCGCGGCTTTCATGCTTCCCTTTTGCATCCCGTCCGCACTTTTGAGCTGTACTTTGTTCCTTTGGTATATAAGTGTCTGCATGTCAGCGAAACGCTTGTCTCTTCAATTATTGCCAAAGGTATCGAGTATGAAGGAGAAAAAACCAGTTATTATGATATGCGCTTTAAATTCGCAGATGGCATCAGCCTGTTTGCCGGCGTGGCGCTTTTGGGAGTTGCACTATGGACATCATGAAAGTCAATATTGAGCGCTTCACCTATCAAGGAGCAGAAAAGTCATCTTTGCATGCTATTCATTTTGCGATCGCACCGGGAAAACTGGTCGTACTCACCGGTAATTCCGGCTGCGGAAAAACAACGCTTACCAGAGTGATGAACGGACTCATACCGGATCAGTATGAAGGCACACTGGATGGCAAAGTCACATTATTGGATCAAAATCTGCATGATTTTAAGACGGGTACCTTGGCTAAGGTCATCGGCAACGTATTTCAAAATCCATCCGATCAATTCTTTACCCGCAAGGCAGAAGATGAGGTCGCCCTTGTCGGAGAGAACCTCGGCATGCCGCAGGCGGAACTGAGAAAACGGGTGAAGAAAGCTTTTGAGTACATGAGCATTGCTCACTTAATGGATAAAAATTTGAATGAACTTTCCGGCGGAGAAAAACAGCGGGTAGCTATTGCCTCTACCTTAGTTTATGACACAAAGATTATTTTCTTTGATGAGCCTTCAGCTTCCCTTGATCAAGAAGGTATCCGAGATTTGCAAGGCATCCTGAAATTGCTCAAAGCATCGGGTAGAACCATCATCATCGCCGAACACCGACTATATTTTTTGGAGGATCTCTACGATAAGCTCTATGTCATGAAAGACGGAACTTTTATCAAAGAATTTGATGCGGGCGAACTGAAATCATCCGATTGCAAAGACTTGGGACTTCGAACGATAGATTTTTCCGCACTTGTTCCGCACAACACGACAAAGACAGGTGAGCGTGTTTTTTCTGCGAAGGATGTTCATGTCTCTGTAGGCAAAAAAGAACTCATCTCGAATTTATCCTTTGACTTACATTCCGATGAAATCATGGGGATTGTCGGCACAAATGGTATCGGAAAAAGCAGTTTAGGTCGTGTTCTCTGCGGACTTGCCGGCAAGAAGCAAAATATTTCATGGGGAAAAACTCAGCGAGAACGACTGAAAAATGCCTACTACATGATGCAGGATGTAGACTACCAGCTGTTTTTTGATACCGTAGAAAACGAGGCGCTCGCGAACGGCAAAAAAATAAGCGATGCTTATTTGGCAGAGGTCTCTTGGATCATTAAGCATATTGATCTTTGGAATAAACGCAGCGAGCATCCGCAAAACTTATCCGGCGGGCAAAAGCAAAGGCTGGCTCTCGCCAATGCTTTTTTGAGTGAAAAGCAAATTCTTATTTTGGATGAGCCGACCAGCGGTTTGGATTACATGCACATGGATAAAATCGCCGAGCTTATCTTTGAACTTGCCAAAGGTCGCCCGACACTTATTATTACGCATGACATCGAACTATTACTGAAAGTCTGCCGGACGGTCCTTCTGATCAAACAAGATGGATATGAGAAACTTGATTTACAGACGGCAGAATATCATAAGCTCATTTCTTATTTTGAGCAGATGATGAAATAACGGCGGCTAAGAGCAAATCTCGCTGCCATTTCTGAAGGTTATGCGGATATCTTCTTTGCTGAATACCGTGATATGATCTACAAGAGCACAGAAGCTCTGTTCGTCGAATGTTTGCAGAAGCCTGTCTTGTTTTTGTAGCTGCTTCAGGCAGAACTTGATATCGGCTTTGGTCGCCTGCATCTTTTTGAGCTTTCCTTCGA